>NZ_JARKMS010000010.1 GCF_029350945.1 Maribacter huludaoensis
GGGAAAAAGGTTCATTTATATGTTGGTTGGTCTGGGAAAAAAAGAAAGAATATTTTTTTTCGAAATAAGTTGCCAGGTTAAAAAACAGTTGTATATTTGCAGCCGCTTAGGGAAACACCTAAGGAAAACGAAGTAAAAAATGTCGTAGGATATTTGGAGCGGAGTGGATAGAAGTTCATTGAAATATTGTGGAGATTATAAGAATCGAGAACAGGTGAGGACCTGTTCGAGAGGAACACGAATTAAGAAACATACCATATAATGTGCCTTGAGCATATTTGGATATATTGAATCGAGAGTCGGGGCCGGGAGAGATTTGGTTTCGTTGGGACGAATATTTACAAAACAACGATGAAGAGTTTGATCCTGGCTCAGGATGAACGCTAGCGGCAGGCCTAACACATGCAAGTCGAGGGGCAGCGGGGAGAAGCTTGCTTTTCCGCCGGCGACCGGCGCACGGGTGCGCACCGCGTATGGAACCTACCTTGTACAGGGGAATAGCCCAGGGAAACTTGGATTAATGCCCCGTAGCACCGTATTTCGGCATCGTTATACGGTTAAAGTCTTCGGGCGGTACAAGATGGCCATGCGTCCCATTAGCTAGTTGGTAAGGTAACGGCTTACCAAGGCTACGATGGGTAGGGGCCCTGAGAGGGGGATCCCCCACACTGGTACTGAGACACGGACCAGACTCCTACGGGAGGCAGCAGTGAGGAATATTGGACAATGGAGGGGACTCTGATCCAGCCATGCCGCGTGCAGGAAGAATGCCCTATGGGTAGTAAACTGCTTTTATACGGGAAGAAAAAGAGCTACGTGTAGCTTACTGACGGTACCGTAAGAATAAGGACCGGCTAACTCCGTGCCAGCAGCCGCGGTAATACGGAGGGTCCGAGCGTTATCCGGAATTATTGGGTTTAAAGGGTCCGTAGGCGGGCCGATAAGTCAGGGGTGAAAGTCTGCCGCTCAACGGTAGAACTGCCTTTGATACTGTCGGTCTTGAGTTATAGTGAAGTTGCCGGAATATGTAGTGTAGCGGTGAAATGCATAGATATTACATAGAACACCGATTGCGAAGGCAGGTGACTAACTATCGACTGACGCTGATGGACGAAAGCGTGGGGAGCGAACAGGATTAGATACCCTGGTAGTCCACGCCGTAAACGATGGATACTAGCTGTCCGGGTCCTTGAGACCTGGGCGGCCAAGCGAAAGTGATAAGTATCCCACCTGGGGAGTACGTTCGCAAGAATGAAACTCAAAGGAATTGACGGGGGCCCGCACAAGCGGTGGAGCATGTGGTTTAATTCGATGATACGCGAGGAACCTTACCAGGGCTTAAATGCATATTGACAGGGTCAGAGATGACTTTTCCTTCGGGCAATTTGCAAGGTGCTGCATGGTTGTCGTCAGCTCGTGCCGTGAGGTGTCAGGTTAAGTCCTATAACGAGCGCAACCCCTACCGTTAGTTGCCAGCATGTCATGATGGGGACTCTAACGGGACTGCCGGTGCAAACCGTGAGGAAGGTGGGGATGACGTCAAATCATCACGGCCCTTACGTCCTGGGCCACACACGTGCTACAATGGCAGGTACAGAGAGCAGCCACGTCGCAAGGCGGAGCGAATCTATAAAACCTGTCACAGTTCGGATCGGGGTCTGCAACTCGACCCCGTGAAGCTGGAATCGCTAGTAATCGGATATCAGCCATGATCCGGTGAATACGTTCCCGGGCCTTGTACACACCGCCCGTCAAGCCATGGAAGCCGGGAGTGCCTGAAGTCCGTCACCGTAAGGAGCGGCCTAGGGCAAGATCGGTAACTAGGGCTAAGTCGTAACAAGGTAGCCGTACCGGAAGGTGCGGCTGGAACACCTCCTTTCTAGAGATTGTCCTTTTAAGGACGGTCCCTGGCGAAACGAAGAATCGGAATAACGGTCCCGGTCTTTTGGTTTAATACAATTGTTTTTTTTTAAGATAAAGTGTTCGGATAAGAATAAAGATCTCCATAATCATGATATATAAGTAATTGCTTTTCCGGGAAGGTATTTATACTGAAGAGGAAGAGTAGGGACAGTCCCATAGCTCAGCTGGTTAGAGCGCTACACTGATAATGTAGAGGTCGGCAGTTCGAGTCTGCCTGGGACTACAAACAAGAAAGGGTGCCCATCGGGCATTACGTTCATATATTGAAATATTGAAGGAAATTTTAGAAGTTGTGCTACCTGTCAACTGTAAACTGGCAACAGCCGACTTATGGAATTGGGGGATTAGCTCAGCTGGCTAGAGCGCCTGCCTTGCACGCAGGAGGTCATCGGTTCGACTCCGATATTCTCCACTGGGCGATGCCCGGGGATAATTTATTTTATCTCCAAGTATCGCGGATGAGAGAGATAGGTATTCAATTGCCTGTCGTGGCTCACGACAACGTTCATTGACATATTGGAACAGGAGGTAAGACATTTTTAATGTTTTATCGACTAAAAAAGAAAGAAACACGAATCTTTATTAAGTAAAGAGTACGAATTAAGAATAGAATAGATTAAAGATCTGGCGACAAGCTGGAAAAGGGCGTATGGGGAATGCCTAGGCTCTCAGAGGCGAAGAAGGACGTGATAAGCTGCGAAAAGCTACGGGGATCGGCACACACGATATGATCCGTAGATATCCGAATGGGGCAACCCGGCATATTGAAGATATGTCATCTCGTAAGAGAAGCAAACCCGGGGAACTGAAACATCTAAGTACCCGGAGGAGGAGAAAACAAAAGTGATTCCGATAGTAGCGGCGAGCGAAATCGGATTAGTCCAAACCGTACATGTTCCGGCATGTGCGGGGTTGTAGGACCACGACATTCGAGATGTGATGAACTAGAACGCTTTGGAAATAGCGGCCATAGAGGGTGATAGTCCCGTATAGGTAAAGAGCATTAAGATAGTGGTATCCTGAGTAGTGCGGGGCACGTGAAACCCTGTATGAATCCGGCGGGACCATCCGCCAAGACTAAATACTCCTGAGAGACCGATAGTGAACCAGTACCGTGAGGGAAAGGTGAAAAGAACCGTGAATAACGGAGTGAAATAGATCCTGAAACCATACGCTTACAAGCGGTCGGAGCCCATATGGGTGACGGCGTGCCTTTTGCATAATGAGCCTACGAGTTACTTTTACTGGCAAGGTTAAGTTCTTCAGGAACGGAGCCGTAGCGAAAGCGAGTCTTAATAGGGCGCCATAGTCAGTAGTAGTAGACGCGAAACCGTGCGATCTACCCATGGGCAGGTTGAAGCTGTGGTAACACATAGTGGAGGACCGAACCCGTTGACGTTGAAAAGTCTTGGGATGACCTGTGGGTAGGGGTGAAAGGCCAATCAAGCTCGGAAATAGCTCGTACTCCCCGAAATGCATTTAGGTGCAGCGTGTAGATAGTTTTATAGAGGTAGAGCTACTGATTGGATGCGGGGGCTTCACCGCCTACCAATTCCTGACAAACTCCGAATGCTATAAAATGTTTCTGCGCAGTGAGGGCATGGGTGCTAAGGTCCATGTCCGAGAGGGAAAGAACCCAGATCACCGGCTAAGGTCCCAAAGTATATGCTAAGTTGATATAACGCGGTGGAACTGCATTGACAGCCAGGATGTTGGCTTGGAAGCAGCCATTCATTTAAAGAGTGCGTAACAGCTCACTGGTCGAGCGGTTCCGCATGGATAATAATCGGGCATAAGCATATCACCGAAGCCGTGACTTTGTATTTATACAAGGGGTAGGGGAGCATTGTAACTGCGTCGAAGGCGTACCTGCGAGGGATGCTGGAGCGGTTACAAACGAAAATGTAGGCATAAGTAACGATAATGCGGGCGAGAAACCCGCACGCCGAAAGACCAAGGTTTCCCCAGCTATGCTAATCAGCTGGGGGTCAGTCGGGACCTAACGCGAACCCGAAGGGGATAGTGGATGGACAACAGATTAATATTTCTGTACCTGCTCACGCTAAAAGTGACGGAGGCGAGAAGTTGGTGCGTACAGACGGAATTGTACGTTGAAGGGAGCGGTAACGCCCCGATAGTACACCGAGGCCACGGCCAAGGTGATAATCCAGCATATCGACTTCCAAGAAAAGCGAGTGAAGCAGCCCGTACCGTAAACCGACACAGGTGGTTGGGATGAGTATTCTAAGGCGCTCGAGAGATTCATGGCTAAGGAACTAGGCAAAATAGACCCGTAACTTCGGGAGAAGGGTCGCCCCCTTATGGGGGGCCGCAGTGAAGAGGTCCAGGCGACTGTTTATCAAAAACACAGGGCTCTGCAAAATCGAAAGATGAAGTATAGGGCCTGACACCTGCCCGGTGCTGGAAGGTTAAGAGGAGATGTAAGCTTCGGCGAAGCATTGAATTGAAGCCCCAGTAAACGGCGGCCGTAACTATAACGGTCCTAAGGTAGCGAAATTCCTTGTCGGGTAAGTTCCGACCTGCACGAATGGTGCAACGATCTGGACACTGTCTCGGCCATGAGCTCGGTGAAATTGTAGTATCGGTGAAGATGCCGGTTACCCGCAGTGGGACGAAAAGACCCCGTGCACCTTTACTATAGCTTCGTATTGACCTTGGTCAAGCAATGTGTAGGATAGCTGGGAGACTTTGAAGCTGCATCGCCAGGTGTGGTGGAGTCATTGTTGAAATACCAGCCTTTGCTTGTCCGGGGCCTAACTCTCTTCTGAGAGAACAGTGCGTGGTGGGTAGTTTGACTGGGGTGGTCGCCTCCAAAAGAGTAACGGAGGCTTCTAAAGGTGCCCTCAATACGGTTGGCAATCGTGTGTAGAGTGCAATGGCACAAGGGCGCTTGACTGAGAGACATACAGGTCGATCAGGTTGGAAACAAGAGCATAGTGATCCGGTGGTTCCGCATGGAAGGGCCATCGCTCAAAGGATAAAAGGTACGCCGGGGATAACAGGCTGATCTCCCCCAAGAGCTCATATCGACGGGGGGGTTTGGCACCTCGATGTCGGCTCGTCACATCCTGGGGCTGGAGAAGGTCCCAAGGGTTGGGCTGTTCGCCCATTAAAGTGGCACGCGAGCTGGGTTCAGAACGTCGTGAGACAGTTCGGTCTCTATCTACTGCGGGCGTTAGAAATTTGAGTGGATCTGACTCTAGTACGAGAGGACCGAGTTGGACCGACCGCTGGTGCACCAGTTGTTCCGCCAGGAGCATCGCTGGGTAGCTATGTCGGGATCGGATAAGCGCTGAAAGCATATAAGCGCGAAACCGGCCACAAGATGAGATTTCTTTAAAGGGCCGTGGGAGATGACCACGTTGATAGGCTATAGGTGGAAGGGCAGTAATGTCCGTAGCCGAGTAGTACTAATTGCCCGTCAGGCTTGCGCATACGTACGTCCCTTCCTTGTGGAGGGGCGCACGACGATCTTTACTTCTTTCTTTTTATACCGAAACATACTTTTATAATATAAGTGCTTCTTTCCTTTATAGGATCCTGTTCCATACATGTCAACGATATTGCGGCGAAGGCCGCGGTCGGATATATCCGATCCAAAACTTAGGTGGCCATGGCGACGGGGCCCACCCCTTACCATTCCGAACAGGGAAGTTAAGACCGTTTGCGCCGATGGTACTGCTATACCAAGTGGGAGAGTAGGTAGCCGCCTTTTTCGAAAGCCCCTTACAGCAATGTAAGGGGCTTTTTTTATACCTTAAAGT
>NZ_JARKMS010000011.1 GCF_029350945.1 Maribacter huludaoensis
CAACGGTCATGTTCTGTGGCAGCGTTTCGTTGAACGTAGGTGCTACCGTGTCCTCAACGGTAATTACCTGTGTATGATTACGTACGTTGCCTACACAGTCCGTAATGGTCCATGTTCTGGTAATGGTATATTCCGTAGCACATTCATCGTCCTGCCCTTCAATCGATTCGGTATAATCTACCGTGATGGCACAATCGCTATCAGAAGTTATTACAAAAGCGTCTGGTATAGTATCACAGGCCTCGATGGTCTCGTCTACAGGCCAGCCCTCGTTACCGTCATTGTCAATAATGGTCACCGTAGCAATATTGTCAGATAGGATACCTACAATAGCACTGGAAATGTTCTCAAGAATTACATTGAACGTTTCTGGGTCCTCAATAAGGATATCATCGATAATAGGAATAACTATTGGTTGGGTGTTAGGGTTGGTACCACCAAATGTCAATGTCTGCGAATTACGGGGAACACCCGTGTAATCGTTAGCGTCTGTTGCAGAACCGTCTACAGTGTAGAATTCAACCGTAAATTCATCTTGGACATCCGCGTTAAGTACCACGTTCAATGTAACCGTACCTGCATCCTCGTTTACCGTAACGGAAGCAGTATCAAATTGAACACCGTATAAAGATGGGTTTGCATCGTTATCCACGATTTCTCCTATACCCGTATCGTCCGTGATGTTGACGGAACCTCCTGAGGTGTAAAATTGAACTTCATGTGTTTCGTTATTTTCAATTAGATCGTCATCAAATGCAGCAACATTAAATGTTACGGTAGAGGTATTGGCTAAAAGTGTAATCGTATTGGGACCGTTATAATCAGTATTAGTGGTAGTATTATTTATATAGGCTAGATCAAAAACGATGTCTTGGTTGATAGTATTAGTTGCGGTAATGGTAAACACATTATTCGTTCCCTCTATTGCCGAAGAATCATTGATGGAATAACTAGGGTTATCAGGAATTTCCGTTAAAGTACAATCAGCACAAGTAGGGGCAGGGGTACATGTTGAACATGGGCTTGGATCTGTTGAAGTATTTGTGATAGTATTGCCATTGGTATCCTCGCCGGTTACAGTTGCTAAGTTGTTTACCTGGCCATTATCTATATCGGTCTGGATTATGGAATATGTTGCATTATAAGTCCAAATTTCAGAAGTACCTAATTGCCCGTCAGAATCCGTATCGCCAGAATCCGGACCAACAATTGTACCTCCTAATAATGGGTCTGATACTACTACATTTGTAATAGGAATATTACCAGTATTAGTAACATTAAAGGTATAGGTTACTGCATCGCCAACATTGGTAAGACCATTCGTATTTGCATCAAAAAAAACACCATCCTTTGTAATTTCCAAATTTCCAAATTCAGCAGGCACACAAGCTGTATTATTTGAAGTGTCAGTATCGTTGGTAACAGTAATTTGATTTCCAAATCCACCGCCATTTGTACAATCTTGTGTGGGATCGAATAAATCTTTATCGATAGTAAAAGTTGCGGTTATCAGCCAACTTTCTGTTCGAAGTCCGGCAATTGATTCACCTGTTATAATTTGGTCACCACTTGTAAACGGACTCAAAATTGTACCGTCAACTCCGTCACTTTCGCCTCCATAAGCCAAAGTTGCGTTGATTAAAGTAAATCCACTACCTAAAATAAAGGTGTCGATAACATCATAAGTACCTGCTAGCCCGCCTATATTCTCTGCTGTAATTCTATAGGTAACGGTATATTCATCAGTATTACTATTATAGACAGGACCAGTTTCAACTGTTTTGCTTACATCAATACTAGAACTACAAGGCATATTTGGTACTGTAATAGAACCGTCAAAAATGGTGCAGCTCAAGCCTGGCGCTTCAACCTGCAAGGTGTATTCTCCACCTTGAGAAGCATCAAAAGGATTAAAAACAAGTTCATTACTAGTGCTTTGTTGAACCAAAGAACCTGTGTCATCGATCCAAGTAAATATAGCATTGGTAACCGGGTTGGCGGTGAGCGTAACCTGGGTTCCTGAAGCATCACAGTTAGCTACTAGATTTGGTAAATAAGGAACAACTTCGAAAGCGCCATCAGCAGAGTTGCCACAACTATCTGTTATTCTAACCGTATAGGTGCCTTCATCTGTTGCTGTAAAAATTCCATCCGTGGAAGTGCGCCCAATATTAGAGGGAACCGATGAATTTATTATTTCGTATTGATATGGTGCTATGCCATTTGAACCTTCAGCGATAATAACTCCCGACCCTTCTGTACATGCATAACCTATTATATTGTCAAACGAAGTAGAAACGTACCCGGGTATAGTTATATTTCTAGTTTGGGGTTCACAAGGACAAGTATATGCATTGCCAGAGGTACAATCACCACCACTTTGAAATTCAAGATTCAATTGGTAGTTACCGGCTGGCAGATTAGGTACCGTAACAGGAGTTCCTTCGGTAAAAAAATATATACTCTCACGAAATACTAAGTTGCCTGTATCTAGATTGGTTATAGTAACATTGGTGTAGAAAGTGTTGTTGATATTACTTATTACGTTCGGATTGATAATTAGAGTATTAGAATTACCACAGCCTTGTAAATAATCTAAGCTAAAGTCATGTTGCACTGTCTGCGAAGCTAAAATTTCAAAGGTTTCAATACCTGATTCACAACCGTCCGTAATTTCTGCTTCATAAATACCGGGAGGAAAAGCTTCTGGATAAACAGAACTTCCGTTCGGATTGACAAATACTCTTGGGTAGCTGTAGTTGGTAACAATACCGCCTTCTGATGTGAAGCTTGTGGGACCTGATAATATTGTAACCCTGCCATAATTGGTTCCCCCGTTTCTAACATGGAAACCCATACCTGTAGTACCGTCCATACACCCGCGTTCTGGTCGCACATTCGCTTCAAATGTGGTTACTGGTACAGGTGTAAATGTGAGGGCAGTATTCATGGTATATGAACAACTATCTTGTAAAACAGCATCATAAGTACCACCAACTTGAATATCGGCTTCACGAATTTCTGCCTCGAGGTCGTTAGGGTCTGTAAAGGTATATACAAGAACATCGCTTGGATCCGTTTGGTTGGTTAGCGTAAGAGTTGCAGGCACTAAAATACTAGCTTCTTGAGAACTTGAATTCATTAATGAGGCGAATACAAAAAAAGCTGTTTCGCCAGAGCAATCATATGCTTTCTGGCTCCACATATCAATATCCGGTGTGAATGTAAAGTTCTTAGTTTCAGTTTGCCCACAAGCATCAACTATGTTTGCTGTATAACCGTTTCCAAAATTATAGTCAGTGCCGAGACTATAAGAAAGACCAGAACTAGTATCTATTAAATTTGAGAAAATTACAGTACCTGTAGCATCTTCAGTAACCGTAACTTGATGAGGTGAAACGCCACGACCAAAAGGTGCATATTCCGCTTCGTAAGTATCACAAGCTACTTTTTCAATAAAATTAATTGCACTAGCTAACGTAGTGATAGTAGGAGCGCTTAGGGTTATCGTTTCACTTACCGTATTTTGACAACCATCTTCAATTTGAAAAGTATACGTGCCTTCGGTTAGACCTGTAAAAGTATCTGAATTTTGCTCTTGAAGTACGGTTTGTGGGCTGGTACTTAAATCTACAATGCGATATTTATAGGTTGGAAAAGCCGAAGTAGCAATAAGATTGCCATTACTTCCTGTAAGTATGACCTGACCATCAGAACTACTAGAGCATGAGGGTTGGGTAATAGCAACGTTTAGACTTGGAAGTACATAACTACCAGTAACCGTAATATTTCCAGAAACAGTAGTGAAAGTAGCATCGCGTACTTCAACCGTATAATTTCCGGGTTGTAAAGCTAGAAAGGTGTCCGAGTTCTGAAAACCTCTAATCTCGGGACCATTTGCAATTCTGTACTGATAGGGTTGAGTTCCGCCGTTGGCATTAGCCACAATACTACCGTCAGATGAACAAATAGACTCCGATTGCGATAAAGTCAAATCTAATTGTGCAGATAACATTGTACATAGAAATAGAAAAGCAACGGTAGTTAGAAATTTTATCATATTCTTTTCTAAACAAATAATTTATCTAAAAACTAAAGAATCTTTAGCTCATACAAAGTTAGTCTCAATATTGGTCGATGTCTATTTTTTGTTGTATAACCTACTGATTTTGATGTGAAATGAAAAGAATGATTTGGACATTCTGCTTTATTCAATTTTATTGATATTTTATTGTTTTAATTTTTGAATGAAAGCGAATCTTACTTAATAATAGTGTTGATTTAAACTTTTGGAATGTTGGATTGTTTTTTAAGTTAAGATCCTTACATCCTTGATTATAATGGAGCTTAAGGTTAAGGGGGCAGGTGCTATAGCCAAATACATAACAGTAGCTAGCTTTATAAGGTTTCAGTACTAATTGTTAGTTCATTATATAAGCATTATTGAAAATTGGAAATAACTTAGGTTACTAATTTATGAGTGTTCACTGTTTCTACCACGTTTATTTAGTACGGTTTTATTATTCTTATAGGGTACTTTAGGTCCTCTTTTAATAAAGTGGTCATTTTGTAACGTATAAAAAAGCCTCACCATTTTTATGGTGAGGCTTTTAAAAATAAATATTTGTAATTTTTAATTTGTGCCTAGATAGATATAACCATTAAAAGGTTCTAAAATGGTACCGGTATTTTTATCTGTTGCACTAATAATGTAATAATACGTCCCGGTTGGTAGCATTCCAGATTGCCCGAAAGAACCATCCGGAGATTCTCCGCCCCAATCGTTTTGGTAATCTTTTACTTCGGCTACCTTGGTACCCCATCTGTTAAATATCATAACATCAAAACTGAATGCACAATACTCTACACCTCTAATTTCAAAGAAGTCATTGACACCGTCTCCGTTGGCGGTAACCGCTTTGGATATTTCTATATCCCCTCGTCC
>NZ_JARKMS010000012.1 GCF_029350945.1 Maribacter huludaoensis
AAACCAAAAGCTTTAGCTTAGCGCGTTTCCGGAAATCCGTCGGATTTCTAAAACGCACTACTCATAGCTTTGGCGTTGTACGCAATTTGAGAAACCGAATGAGAAAGAAGAAAAATTTGATTTTTATAGTAATTCTGTTAGTCGGAATTGGACTTCTACTCTGGAATTTCGGATTCTTTAATCGCTATAATTATTTAACTGCAAAGTCTGACATTTCAAATAATAATCCTCAAATTGTTTTTATTGGAGAATCAATGCTAACATCTTCAGATATTAATAAAGTCAGCAAAAAATACGGATTTAAAGTTGTGAACTATGGTTGCTTAATTAGTCAATCAGAACAAAACGGAATTGAAAACTACAATTCCCAAATGGACAATTATTTGGATGAATTAAACGGAATTGGTTGGAAATCTGAATACAAAAAAGAAATAGACTCTTTGATGAAGCTCGCTAACATTCCGAAAACAGCATTTTGGATTGAGAAAAATGGAAACGGAAACTGGTACAATGTCGATTGGATGCATAATCACAAAAACAATGCGACATTGTCTATTTATGATAAATATGGAGACATTGTAACAAAAGGACGTTTTATGATAATCTGTCCAAGTGACGAAATTGAATTTATGGACGAATTAGAATCGAAAATTGACTTTTATGATGGAGAAAATATTCAATTAAAGAGTAATTGTTATTTAATGAAAAGAAAATAAACTGCGTACAACACCGTATATAATTTATTGCTAGTTCGAGCTTGCTTACGAAAATCCTCGCGGATTTTCTATTCGGTTTTTATTTGCTAAATTATGTGCTTAAAACACGCAACAAACCATATACAAACACGTTGTAATCAATAGCTCAAAATGAAAAAAAACTTGTTATTAATACTTGTCCTTTTTCCTATAATAATGGTCGGACAAAATGATAATAATTTTGAAATTCAAGCTGATAAACCATCTAGCAGAGAGCTTCAAATATTTAAAGAAAAGTTCAATGTTTGGATTAAGTCAATCAAGAATGATTCTCTCAAAACAGATTTCAAACCCGAAAGAATGATAAATAATTTCATTCTGTTTTCCGAAAATGGATTAATGATGAAAGACTTAAAATTTCACTCTGCTGAATCTTGTAAAAATGAAATCATTGCAAATCTTCCGAGTAGGGAAAACAAGGCTAAAGAAAAAGATTGGATTTATGTGACTTTAGAAAGTCAAGTGAATAAATCCGAATTAATTGCAGTATTGACTTTTCTTAAAGAAGAGAATATCGACTATAGATTCGGACAAGAAGATGAATTTATTCCTCAGATGATTAAACAATAAAATACTGGAGGGACTTTACTCAGTCACAACTGTTGCGCAGATGGACTTTACTCGGATGGAGAAAATATGAAAACCCAAAGATTCGTGCTTACTCGAACGTGTCGCTACTGATTACAACAAAGGCTATAATTAATGCGGACTTGTGTCTAATTCGCAAGGTCTGTGTATATTTATAATGTCGCTAAATCTGTTGGATTTAGCTTTGGACAAAACAAAAAACAAATCAAAACCAAAAGCTTTAGCTTAGCGCGTAGCTGGAAATCCGTCGGATTTCTGCCCCGCACTAATCATAGCCCAGGCGTTAGCGGCAATAAGCTATTAATAAATTAGAGCAGCTACGAGGCTTTCCCATTTTTTACTTTTTGCACTATATTTTCTTCTCGGTTCGCAAGTGACAACGTTTATCGGAAAAGTAAAAAATCTACGGTTTTCTTATTCATAGTTTGTCCGAATGCTTTGGTCTGTCCTTTAAAAAAGAGCAGCTTTCGGGACTTTATCTTTTGCCGCCAGCACGCAATCTGTGCGCAATCGTTATGCGGACGGACTGATGGTTTGTCACTAGTTGTTTAAGTTCTTTAAGCCTTCTAAACTATATCTATGTCTACCAAAGTTCGTCGATGGATGGAAAAAGCGGCAAAACTACGGGTATTGTCCGTTTCGCATGTCTTTGGGGTTTGGTCTGCGCCGCTTAATGCCGCTAACATAACCTATAAGTAATGCGTGGCTTGGGGTTTTATAAAATGGTTTGGCTATATTTATAAGGTCGCTAAATCTGTTGGATTTAGCTTTGGACAAAACAGAAAACAAATTAAAACCAAAAGCTTTAGCTTAGCGCGTTTCCCGAAATCCGTCGGATTTCCCAAACGCACTACTCATAGCTTTGGCGTTAGCATTAATTAAAAATCCAATTGTGTTATAATGAATCAAAAGGAAAAACAATTTGAAAACTGGAAAAAAAACACATCGAGTAGAATAAAAAGTTGGAAAAAGGGACTCATTGATGATGATGAAAAATTAGAGTTAGACTTTTCAGAGAACTCTCTTTTTAAATTGGAAAATTACATAATTAGTAAGTACAGCCCAATTGATTTAAAAAATCAAGAAAAAAATATTGAACTCGACGGAATTGTTTCGTACATAGGTGAAACGCTTATTCGCTTACTTCCAGAATCAAAATGGATTATCTATACTAAAGATAAAACTAATGTTTATTATAACTTACCTTGTGTTAATACAAAATATAGTGGTTCTATATCTGTCCATTTTCTATTGAGAGAAATATTAAATGCGAAAACATTCGATATAATCGAGACCCGTTTAAAGGCAGTTCGAAAATGTGATGAGGAAATTAGAAATCACTTAAATGAAAACTAATGCTAACAAAGGCTATAATTAATACGGGGTTTTGTGCTTAACCTAAAGTTCAGGCATATTTACGAAGTCCGCCAAATCTTTTGATTTGGCTTTAAAATGAAAAAGATAAAACAAAATAAAAAGTTTTGGCTAAGTGCTTAATCGAAAGTTAACTGCTTTTAATTCCCGTACTAACCATAGCCGGAACGTTAGCAACAAGCTCAAAATGACTTTAGAGGAATTTAAACTATTGCATTATAGATTTTCAAAATTACCGCTTCCAAAAGAGGTTTGGGAATCGGAAGAATATGGATTATATACTGACCTTCTTCATGATAATAAGGACTTTTTCAATTGGACTCTAATGGACAAGTTTGAAAAATCTGGATTCGAATCTTCAAAGTATTGTTGTTTGGAAATGGCGGATAAAATTTATGAAGGACTAGACGAAAAAGGTAAAACGGAATACGGTAATGTGGACATTGTAATGCGGAAATGGGACGACGGAACTTATGGGATTCCTATTCACGATGGCGGAAGTTCAATAATAGAAATAAAGTTTTGTCCATGGTGCGGAAACGAACTGGAAAAAGCCAGTTGCTAACAAAGCCTATAATTAATACGGACTTCGAGTTTTAGGCTAAGGTCTGTGTATATTTATGAAGTCGCAAAATCTTTGGGATTTTGCTTTCGACAGAAAAAGAAAAATAAAACCAAAAGCTTTTGCTTAGCGCGTAGCTGGAAATACGTCGGATTTCTGCGCCGCACTAATCATAGCCCAACCGTTGTAACACATTTGACAAAAAAAGATGCATTTTAGAAAAAATAATAGTACATCAGGGAACAGCCATATAGCAGAGCAGCCAAATATTTGTCCTCATTGCCATGTCGCTAATGAACCGAGGGAACTTTTTAAATGGTTCGATAGAAAAGAAAATAGACTTTTATCAACTTGGGAATGTAAAAATCATAAATGTGGAAGGATATTCGTCGTATCTCACAAAGAAGAAGAGGTTGGCGGACAGTATAAGGTCGAAAGAACCTTGAATGGACTGCCAAAAGGACCAATTTGGCCAGAACCAATTTTGAATTTAAAAGACGGAAGAACCATTGGAACTGAAGAAGAAAAAGAGTCAAAATTCATTAAGACATATTTACAAAGTTTAGAGACAGAATCGAATGGTTATGATGAAATTGCTGGAATGGGCTACCGTAAAGCAATTGAGTATTTAGTTAAAGATTGGTCAATTCAGACAAACCCTGCTAAAAAAGATGAAATTTTGGGTCTTTGGCTTTCGTCAATTATTAAGAAGTATTTCAAAGGAGATTTGAAAGAAATTTTGGAAAGAGCAACTTGGCTTGGTAACGACCAAACTCACTATAATAAGCTATTTGAGGAGTATAATATTGAACATCTAAAAGAGTTAATCGATTTAATAATGGTTGAATTGGACAGGGAGTTTAAGAAAAGACATTATATAGAAAACATAGAGAAAAGAAAATAAAACGTGTTACAACAATGGCTATAACAAATAGGGCATAAAGTGTTATATCTAAAGGCTTCGGCTTGCTTGCTAAGTCCGCCAAATCTTTTGGATTTGGCAATTAAAAAAGAAAAAATAATTACAAAACAAAAAGCTCTGGCTCGCAGACCAGACGGAAACGAAAAGTTTCCTTCCCTGCCCTACTTGCCATAGGTACTGTGTCAAAAAACAAGTTTTTTCTTTGATAATTTAGGAAACAGGTTGATTTATCAAACTGTTATCCCG
>NZ_JARKMS010000013.1 GCF_029350945.1 Maribacter huludaoensis
TAGAAACCCTAGTGACAATGACAGGTTCGATTTGGAAACATCGATACCAAGACTCTGTTTTAAACGCTTTTCCATTTCTTCGGTTTTTAAGCTATAATTCCCTTTATCATCCTTGCTCGCATTTGATTCGGTCTCTATCCAAAGGACCTAGGTACTGTCCGGATTCCAAGAAAATTATAGAAGGGCGGGATTTCTATGAAACGATATCACCCTAAAGTGTATCTAGCCGAGACCTCTCTGTCCCTTCTATTTTAGCTGTTGTTAATATCCAAGCTACTACTTTTATAAAAGTAGTAGCTTAAGAAGATTTGTCAATCTATGAAACGATATCAAGGAACTTGTATCTAGCTCAACCTCTTAATCTCTCTCCTTATTTATATAATTAATAGTATATTCAAACTGAAAATCAAACATACGAGCCAAACCGTTGCCATTAATAGCTCGAAAAATTATTTAAAGCGAAAATTAATCGTAAAAAAGAGGTGCCGTTTTGAATAATATTACGCAGATGGACTTTACTCAAACACTATCTTGTACTTAGCTTTTTATAAGTCCAATTTTACCGTTTTCAACTTCAAGTAATTCCCAAGTATATTCAAATTCACCACCGTAGGAATAAACATCTATAGTTTGCTTTTCGCTGTCATACTCATATTTTCCCCAATGGTCAATTCTTTTGGTAATATAATTTCCGCATCGACTTGGTGTATTTAGATTTCTTGAGTAAACCCGATATACACCACTTTCTCTAAAATCCATTATTATTGAACCATTGCCAGTATCACATCTACTGTAAATATTCAAATCTTTGTTTTCGTTTGGAATTAAAGATTTTGTCCAACAACCAATGATATCAAGATATTTTATTTCCTCTTCCTGAGCAGAAACAGAAAGGCTAAAAACAACAAGAAAGAATACGATTATTTGTCTCATGAAAACTCATAATTCAAAAATTATACCAAGTTAAGTGCAACTGTTATGTTGGTGGACTTTTTAGCTTGATTATGTTTATGGATTTACGTGCTACAAAGGTTCCAATCTGCGGAATCGTTGCGCAATCGAAATTGAATCGGTTTCTAATCGTTTTCTAAGCTGCGTAAAGAGCCTGTGCTTACTGTTATGTTTCACTACTAATGGCAACAAAACCTATAAATAATGCGGGCTAAGTTGTTTAACCGAATGGTTTGCGTATTTTTAGAATGTCGCAAAATCTTTGGGATTTTGCTTAGGACAAAAAATAAATCAAAACAAAAAGCTTTTGCTAAGCGTTGTGGCGGAATGGGAATTGCTTCTCTGCTCCCGCACTACTCATAGCTCGGGCGTTGGCATTCATTATGAAAATCGAGTAAAGCAAATGGCAAGAATGGTTGAAATAAATATTCATAGGTAATTAAAATATGGAAAGTTCAAAAAAAATTAGAGCTCCAAAATATTTAAGAATTATTAATTTAATTGGCGCTCTAATATTTGGATTATTCATGTTAACAGACGGAATTCAACATCTTGGAATGTACTTCTTAATTGCTATATATTTTTGGATTTACATTTTGTTCCTATTTATGGAAATTAGATTAATTATTTTGAACAATAAAAATGTATTTAAACATCTAAGCTCTAATTTAATTGTATCTATAGGTTTTATCTTTCCCATTTTCTCTTTTATATTGTTTATGTTCCTCTGGGATAAATAAAATAACGAATGCCAACACAACCTATAAACAATACGGGCTTTGGGCTTAGTCGCAAGGTTTACGTATTTTTATGATGTCCGCAAAATCTTTGGGATTTTGCTCTGGACAGGAAAAAATAAATCAAAACAAAAAGATTTCGCTATGTGCGTGGCGGAAAGCAAACGCCAGTTTGCTCCCGTACTGTTTATAGCTAAACCGTTAGGTGCAATACAAAAAAACGAATAAACTATGAACCCAGAAGATTATATTAAATGGATTCAATTAATAATTAATGCTTTTGCTCTTGGAGCAGCAGGTTGGATTTATAGAGCATATATTCTGAATTTAAAAGCGAGTATTTCAGCAAAAGATGAGCAAGTTAAAATAGTTGAAAAAAATCTTAATCTTTGGAAAGACCGAGTATCAGAATTGGAGAGAAAAACGCCTGAATTTATGGAAAATGCTTTAAATCAAAGAATAAAAATTCGAGAAGATGAAATCGAAAGGTTGAGTTCTGATAAAGATTATCACGAAGATGAGCATTCACGAAAAAGTGCGGAATTAGAAATTCTTAAATCCGAGTTAGAAAAAGCTAAAGAAATGCAAACTTCGTTGTCTTTTGTTGGAGAAGATTTCGAAGAATACCTTTTTGAACGTGATGGCAAAATGGAAGTAGAAAAAGCTGGTTATGTTAATGTTGCAAGTGGACAATTATTAATAACTGACCCAATATTTATTGACGAAGATTGGCAAAAAGAAAAATTTGAAGATTTAAGAATATATAAAGATATAGAAACACAACACATATATCAATATCAAAAAGACTTCAATAACTATGAAAATATAATTACTGGATTTGATAAAACTGTAAATCAATTAGTAGAATCTAAGAGATTTGTTCCAGTAAAAATAGAAAGAGATTTAAATTATTCTTTTGCAGGTTCTTGCTATGCAACTATGAACGAAAATGGTTATGGAGAACTTCAATACTCAAAAGGAGGAGACTGCGCAGGAGTATCTTTAAATACAGCATTTGGAGATGGAATATTTCCTGTCTACATTGAAAAATATGATGGAAGAAATATTAGAGCGTATATAAATCTAATATAAGTACTGCACCTAACACCGTATAAAATTAATTGCTAGTGCGGGCATACTTACGAAAATCCTCCCGGATTTTCTATTCGGTTTGTATTTGCTAAATTGGGTATTCAAAACACGCAACTAATCTTATACAAACACGTTGTGGTTAATTTTAAAAAAAATAAAAAATGGGACTGAGTATAGATTTAGTTATCTCCAGAGAAAATTATTCTGGTAACATGGAAGATTTGTTGCACGAAATGAATTTTGAGATTTTAGAAAAAACAGGTTCAATAGATTTATTTTCTAAAAATATTGAAGAAGACGAAATTGGAATTGCGATTCAAGATGGACACATCTTAATAAAACATTATGAAATTCCTACATATTTTATTCATGGTGGATATTCAAGAAAAAATTATAGTCATCCTTTGGATAGATTCTGGAATAATACAGAAAGAATGTTATCTCTCACTCTAATAAGTTCGATTAATGGGTTTGGTTATTCACTCTTTTCTAAATTTTCTAACGAAAACAGAGAACATCGACATTTAATGGGGAATTATGAAGGACTTGCTTTTGAAGGTGATTATGGAGAGTTACAAGATGAAGAAGTTTTATTAAAAACAATAAATGAGAATGGTAAAATCCCTTACAACGGAAAAGAATATGAAATTCACGAAATAGGTACAGAACTGACTGAAGATGTATTATTTAACTTTTATGGAAAAGACATTTTCGATGAATCCATAACTTTTCAAAAATTTAAAGTTAAATACTATGATAGAAAAGTTGACTTACCCGTCAGAAAAGAACTTGAAAATAAAATACCTACAACTGATAATTCTAAAAATGAATCTGATAATGTTGAGAAATTAATTCAAGCAGAAAAAAAATTGTCTTTTTGGCAAAAATTAATGAATAGATTAAATAACTAACCACAACAATGTATAAAAAACATAGGGCTTCAATGTTAACTCTAAAGCTATGTGTCTATTTACAAAGTCCGCCAAATATAAAATTTGACGTTAACAGTAAGATAGATAAAAGCAAAATATTTATATTTAGCTAAGTAATAAACCGAAACGAAGTGCTTGTCACGTGCCCTACGTTTCTTATACTAAACGTTAGCGGCAATAAGCTATTAATAAATTAGAGCAGCTACGGGGCTTTCCCATTTTTTACTTTTTACTCTATATTTTCTTATCAGTTCGTAAGTAGTAACGTTTATCTGAAAAGCAAAAAAATCTACGGTTCTTGAATTTTAAGTAAGTCAAATTCTTGTGGCTCGGGCTAAAAAAAAGCAGCTTTCGGGGTATTTCCTTTTGCCGCCAGCACGCAATCTCTACGCAATCGTTATGCGGACGGATCTATGGCTCGTCATGCTTTGTTTAGGTTTCTTAAGTTGACCAAACTGTGTTTATGTCCGCCAATGAATGTCGTCGGACTGAAAAAGCGGCAAAACTACGGGTATTGTCCGTTTGGCTTGCGCATGGGGGTTTGGTCTGCGCCGCTTAATACCGCTAACAATACCTATAAGTAATGCGTGGCTTGGGGTTTTATAAAATGGTTTGGCTATATTTATAAGGTCGCTAAATCTGTTGGATT
>NZ_JARKMS010000014.1 GCF_029350945.1 Maribacter huludaoensis
AACCGTAGATTTTTTACTTTTCCGATAAACGTTATGACTTGCGAACCGAGAAGAAAATATAGTGCAAAAAGTAAAAATGGGAAAGCCCCGTAGCCGCTATAATTTATTAATAGCTTATTGCCGCTAACGTTTAGGCTATGAGTAGTTGCGTGGGTTAGCACTTAACTTAGCAAGTACACACCAAACTGAAAATCCGCGAGGATTTTCAGAAGTATGCGAGAACAAGCAATTAATTATAGCCATTGTTGTGTTGCGTTATTGTTTTCTGTGAAATATATTTAATGAATTTTTATTATTCTGAACTATCAAATATTTGTCATTCAAGACAATTGGTGAAGTCGCAGGAAATGACTCATTATCAGATTCATATTTCCAGTCAATTTCCTTTGTTAAGGTATTAAAAGCACCAATTGTTCCTTTTCTGAAATCTGTTGTTATAATATGATTATCAATAAATCCATAATTTTTTCTTTGAGTTTCAAATTTATTCTTCTCGAAAAAATCATTATCTACGTAAGAATCAATGTTTTCTCCAGTAGACAAATCAACGCAAGTATAATTCACCATCATTTGATGAATTTTTTTCTCTTTATAATCAAAAAAATACCCCCCAATTATTGTGCTTTTTTGCCATTTAATATTTCCAGTGGTTATCTCGATAGCTATTAGTTTGTCTATTGATTGTAATCCAAAGAAAGCAAGATTGTCATTTACTCCTAATAATTCAGGAATGAAATTTTTATTATTAATTTCATATGACCAAATTATAGCACCATCTTCATTATTTAATCGTTGTATTTTTGTAGGACTTGATATGAAAAAGTTAATACCATCAACAGATTTTAAAGTACCTTTATTATAGTCAGTTTCCCAAATATTCTTTCTTGTTTCAATTTCATATAATCCACTTTTCTTTTCAAATGTGTTGTAGTTATAGTCGACCACTGAAAATAGAAATTCTTCAGAGATTAATCTATATTCATAATAATTAATTTTATTATCTGAAATTATGTTTAAGTCATTATCTAAAATTGAATAATTAGAACTTGATAAACATATGAAACCATTCTTGTATGGTTTAATTGATTGAAAGTTATGGTTTACCTCTTTCTCAAACAGTATTTTATTGTTATCAAGGTTTTGTTTTATTAATTTTTTTCCAGATTGATATAATAGAAATGAGCCTTCCAAATAAAAGCCTTTATTGACCGGAGCATCTATTTTTGTTCGTAATTCATACATAATCTTATAGACTCAATCTTCTGTTATTACTTTGTTTTTAATGCAACACAACGTTTATGTATAAGAATAGTTGCGGTTTTGTGTGCGAGGATTTTCCGAAGGAAAATCAGATGTAACAAAAGCACAACGACCTTTGATTAAGCCTAAAATAGCAATTATTTTTATACTTTGTTGTAACCAGTTTTTTTTAATTCGCTTCTTTATTATTCAGTAACGAAGAGTAAATTTTCATTATTCGTTTGTCATAAATTCCGAAAGATGATTTTGTAATTAAAGCTCCAATAATTGGAAAAGCCAACATTAAAATCAGTTCAAAACTTAAAATACTTTCTCCGTTGATTAATTTGTAGATTGAAATCCCCCAAAGTGCAACAAATATTGCAATCAGAAACAAGTTTGTAAATAAGTCAAATTCGTTTTTAATTTCAACAGCTGTTTTGTCAGACGAAATAGATTTTAAATTAATATCAGATATTATATCATATCCAGTTCCGTATTTGTTTTTCATTAATCCGTGTAATTTGGTTTCATTCAATTCCGTAACACTTATTTTGTCAGTTGATGATTTTAATTCATCCCTTACAATATTGATAGGTTTTTCGGTAACTAAACTATGTTTTTTTATAAATAACATTCTCGGTAGTTCGGATTTCTCAAATTGGTTACAACGGTCTCGTATAAGAATAGTTGCGGGTTTGCGTGCGAGGATTTTCCGAAGGAAAATCAGACGTAGTAAACTTGCAACTACCTTTGGTTAAGCACTAAACCGCAATTATTTTTATACATTGTTGGCAATAGTATTTTTAATCATTATTTCATTCAGTTTTTGAATATCTGATTCAGCAATTTCATTTAAATCAAGCAGGATTTTTCGACCGTCAATTTTTTTTAAAGTCATTTCCTTTCCATTCAGTTCAGTCGCTTTTATTTCGTCAAATCTCAATGATTTTCCAAGAAATGATTTAATTCGGATAACTATTCCTTTATCATTCCATTGTACAGTATTTTTATACCAAAATAGTTTGCTGAAATAAAGTGCCTGCAAGAAAAATCCGCACGAACTTATATATTTATAGATTTTTTTATTTTCAAATTCAAACGGTTCAATTAGTCCGATGAAAATAAAAATCAGAGATAGAATTATTAACAAAATCCAATAGTTTTTCTTTCCTAAATTATCAAAATGTATTCGTTTCATCTGCGTTCTGTTATATTATTGCCAACGTTCTGTGTATGGGGCGTTGCTGACCGAAGGGAAGCTATGACCTATACACCTTGTTACCATACGTTTTATTTTACCTTAATTACCATTAGTTCGTCCTTGAGAATTACAAATTCTATTCCTTCATATTCTAGAACATCAATATTTTTAATATCCTTATTTAAAAAAGTGAAACTGCTTCTAGTTTTATGTGGGGTTCCGTATTTGGTTAGGATTTCACTTTTCGAACTTGTTTCTGGTCTTATCTCGTTTTCCGTTTTTAGTTGGTATTTGGAAATGTAAAGAGATTTTAGAGTGTCATTTTGGAACTCGAACCAAATCCCTAGTCTATTAAACATTTGTTCATCATACTTTTTAAATATCTCTTTCTCTGTTGATTCATTAATTTCGAATCCATCCAGCCCAATGCCGGGTCTTATATTTCCAACTTTATATAAATCTTGGTCAAGTTCAAAAATTTGATTTTGCCTAGAACTCTCAACTTTTGTTTGTGTTCCATGATATCCTATAATGTGAAATTTGTCAATTTCTTTATCGTATTTAATTCTTAATCCGATATATGAACCAATATCGAGCAGGTAATCTGCCTTGTCATCTATTCCTTTGGCATCATGAACAGTAAATTCAATTGAGTCAACAGGCTCTGTTATCTCCAGAATGTTCCAAAATGTGTTGTTACCTATAAACACTAAGTCTTGTGGTAGTGAAGCGTTATAATTTCCATTTTGAGCAAATTGAAAAATTTCAACACCAAGATTTTTGACTCGCTCCTCCATTTCCGTTTGTTTCTGTCCACTACAACTAACCATGAAGAGAAACGTGAAGAGTGTTAAAATATGTAGTCTAGTTCTATTCATCAATGTATGGTAACGTTCCGGCTATGAAGCGTAGGAACGGTTTGGTTGGTAAGGCCTATGCTTTATAGCTATTGTTAGGCACTTTTTTATTTAATTCAGTTATTAATTCGTCTAGATCATGGACGTCTACAATAGTGTCAGTGATGTACAAATGTTTTCCTCGTAATTGATCTAAAATATTCGGTTTGTCCTGGAGTGTTTGAGATATAAGATACTGCTTGTTAGATCTCGTCTCTCTCCATAATTTAATCGATTTTATATCACTTAATTCTATTGTCTTTACGGGTGAAAACAGTTGGCTACGGATTACTAAGGATTCATTTTCGATTGAAATAATTTCCGAACTAAATTTTCTTCGTTTTGCGAGGTTAATTACAGGTATTAGACAAAAAGCACCAAATGTTAATGTTCCTAATATTGGAACTAGTTTATCGATTTTGAATCCGTCTTCTTTAACTAAATTCATTATCAATATTAGAATTGAAATACTCAAGAATATTACACTCAAAAGTGAGAACGTCAAGCGCTTTTTTTTCATTTTCTGTTCGTCTATCTTAATTTTCATTTCTAATTGTGCCTAACGTTCCGGCTCGTATGTTTGATTTTCAGTTTGAATATACTATTAATTATATAAATAAGGAGAGAGATTAAGAGGTTGAGCTAG
>NZ_JARKMS010000015.1 GCF_029350945.1 Maribacter huludaoensis
GAAACCTTAGGTTTTGAATCGATAGTCAACGCCAAGCAGTTGGCCAGCTACGCCGGTTATGACGTGGTATTGAGGGAATCCGGCAACTACAAAGGGAAGACCAGGATCAGTAAAAAAGGGAACAGCCATATCAGGGCGGTACTACATATGCCCTCGATGACCTGTGTACGCTGTAACCCTACATTGAAACAGTACTATAACAGACTGAAGCCGAACAAGGCAAAGCCGTTAGTGGCACTTGTAGCGGTGCAGAGAAAACTATTGATATTGATGTACACCTTATGGAAGAACGAAGAAAACTATGATGATGAATATGAAATAAAAAAGCAGCAAAAGCATGAAGCCCTTGCTGCGCGGGATAACAGTTTGATAAATCAACCAGTTTCCTAAATTATAAAAGAAAAAACTTGTTTTTTGACACAGTACCTATGAACAGTACGGGAGCAAACTAGCGTTTGCTTTCCGCCACGCACATAGCGAAATCTTTTGGTTTTCTTTTTTCTTTATCCCGCTAAAAAGCAAAATCCCAAAGATTTTGCGGACTTCATAAAAATACACAAACCCTGCGATTAAGCCGTAAGCCCGTATTGTTTATAGGTTGTGTTGTGTGTAGTGTTTTTACGCCTAGTGGGTTTCTTCAGCATAATTTTCATTTTTGGCAAAAGTCTAGATATTTAGAGTTTTACTTATTAGTCCATTGTTAATTGGCTCAACTACCTCAATTTCAGTAATTCCAGTTAACGCAATTCGATATTTTCTATTTCCTTTGATAAGTATATACTTCATTATTCGATATTTCTAGTGACAGCTTATCATCATTTAGTTCAAAAGTATAGGTTAGTGTTTCTATAATCTCGTTGTTTGTATCCACGTAGTCGAAAGTAACATCATTACCACTAACGGTATACCATCCACTACCTCCTTTAATACTACAACCAAATTGCGGGTCAAAATAACCGATTTGATTCGTTACACGTTCATCCGCATCTAAAATTAAATAGGATTCCGACTCACATCTATCTATTTCTTGTTCAACATCATCAATTGTTTTTGAATGCAAGATCCACCAATCAATAATATCTGTGTCAACTTCTAAAGGACTTTCAGCTTCTTTTTCACAGGCAATAAATAGAAAAGAACCTAACGCAATAATTAAAATAAAATATTTTTTCATTCAGACTTCTTTTTTAAATGTTTTACAACGTCTCGGCTATGGTTAGTACGGGAATTAAAAGCATTAAACTTTCGATTTAGCACTTAGCCAAAACTTTTTATTTTGTTTTATCTTTTTCTTTATAAAGCCAAATCAAAAAGATTTGGCGGACTTCTTTAATAGTTCTAAACTTTGGGTTAAGCACTAAACCCCGTATTAATTATAGCCATTGTTGGCAGTAGTTTATTTATACGTAATTATTCTATATTCAGTCTTAAATAATTTATCATTAATGTACTCTTTCTTTTCAATCCAATTACCATTAATATCATACTTGTATTTATATTTTTTAAATTCATTTCCATTAAACGAACTTTCTTGATTTTGTGAAATTAAATCTTGGTTTGAATTATACGAATTTACCTCATTAAAGTTTATGATATTATCGTTATTAAAAGCAGTTCGCTTAATTAATAGTCCATTTTCATTGTAATCATAAATGGTTTTATCGTTAGTTCCATTTTTAGTTTGATATGATAATTCTATTATTTTATTACTCGAATATTTTGATTTTTTTCTATACTGAAGTTCTTCTTTGTCATAAGATTCTTCAAGAAGAACATTGCCATCCATATCGAATTCTCTAATTTGTTCGAAAGATGGTAAAAGTGTGTTTAGCGAATCAAAACTTATATTTTCTGTCAGTATTAAATTTCGATTAATCAGTTTAGTTTTATTAGCATTCAACTTCTGATAATTTATTTCATATATTTTCTGACTAGGAAAGAACATTCGAATTTGATAAAATTCTTGATTTGAGTTGTAAATGTATTTGTAGCCAATGTTTCCAGTTTTGCACAACTCTAAATATCCTTCTTTATTGTAAAAGTATTCTGTTACTTTTTCATCTTTATCTGTAATTTCTGTTTTCTTTTTTAAGAATTTATTTTGGTATTCAAATGTTGTAACATTTGCTTTTCTATCTCCCTCTAGGAAAAAAGAAAATTCGGTGATTAAAGAGTCTGTAAATTTCTGGACTGCCCTAATATTACCATTTTTATAATAGTATTCAATCTTGATTAAAGCAGACTTCTTAAATATAAACTTTTGATGGTCTTCCTTTTCACTTTTTTCTTTTATAGAATCTTTTTTTGAGTGAAAGTTTTGGTTTGAAATGGTCCAAAATTCAACTGTGTTTATATTACCTTTAATTCTCATTGAATTAAAATCGTCTGACTTCAATTCGTATGAATAGTCCAAAGGTGAATATCTTAATGTTTGTGCCATTAAATTTGAATTAAATAAGAGTAGTAATATAATAATTGATATTGTTTTCATAATTACTGCCAATGGCTCGGCTAAGGTTCGTTGCTGTGATTCGTCCGAAGGACAATCCAGCCGAACCTAAAGATAGCTTTTTGCGCGTGATTTCCGTTTAGGAAATCCGCAAGCAATGAATTTTAGCCATTGTTAGCATTTGTTTTTTTAATTCCATTCTTAAGAAGTTGAATGCATGTAATTCCTCCAAAAATCCCGATTAAAAATCGACCTTGGACTAATAACCATAAGGCGATAAAAAAGCCTAGAATTCCAATAATAAATGTTACCACATAGTTTTTATTCTTGTCCATTACTATTGGTTTGTAGAAGGGTTATTGAGTTCATTTTCACTTTTATTCTTGGTTCTTCTTTTTCTGATTTCCATAATGGCAAATCCAGTTATCCAAAAAACAAATCCAAGAAATTTTAGAAGTTGAAAGTCCGAAATCATGTCTGATGTTTCTCCATCAGAGAGTCTTGAAACTATTCTAGCTACTACTCCTATTCCAAATAAAACGTATCCAATGATTTGTAAAACTTTACCGAATTTCATGCTAGTTTTTTATGATTTCAGTTGATAGGTAATGTTACAAGTCAATTTGTTACAACTTTTGAAATAAAATATTTTATGAAATAAATGCTAACACCAAAGCTATGAGTAGTGCGTTTGGGAAATCCGACGGATTTCGGGAAACGCGCTTAGCTAAAGCTTTTGGTTTTGATTTGTTTCTTTTTTGTCCAAAGCTAAATCCAACAGATTTAGCGACCTTATAAATATAGCCAAACCATTTTAAAAACCTTAAGCCACGCATTACTTATAGGTTATGTTAGCGGCATTAAGCGGCGCAGACCAAACCCCAAAGACATGCGA
>NZ_JARKMS010000001.1:0-771 GCF_029350945.1 Maribacter huludaoensis
TCGATTCCCGCATTAGGTTGTACCTGCTCGGTTACGGTTACGATACTTACATCATCGGTTGTACAAGGTGATGTTGCCGACACCGTATATGTATGAGTACCATCGCTATTGTCTGTCCAAGTTCCACTGGTATCCGGGGAACCCGTTAATTGGGCAAACAAGTCCGCATTCGTGAATGTTGCGCCTTCGCAAATATTCAATGTACCATCAATGCCTGCATTTGGTTGCGCTTGCTCTACAACGGTTACGATGCTTTCATCATCTACTGTACAAGGTGATGTTGCTGATACTATATACGTATGGGTACCATCGCCATTGTCCGTCCATGTTCCTCCGGTATCGGGATTTCCCGTTAATTGTGCGAACAGATCTGCATTCGTGAATGTACCGCCTTGGCAAATGTTCAATGTACCATCGATTCCTGCATTTGGTTGTGCTTGCTCGGTTACGGTTACGATACTTTCATCATCTACTGCACATGGAGCAGTCGCTGCTACGGTATACGTATGTGTACCATCGCCATTGTCCGCCCACGTTCCGCCGGTATCCGGGGAACCGGTTAACTGTGCGAACAGATCAGCATTCGTGAATGTTGCGCCTACACAAATATTCAGTGTACCATCGATTCCAGCATATGGTTGTGCTTGTTCTACAACGGTTACGATACTTTCATCATCTACTGCACATGGAGCAATCGCTGCTACGGTATACGTATGTGTACCATCGCCATTGTCCGCCCACGTTCCGCCGGTATCCGGGGAACCGGTTAAC
>NZ_JARKMS010000001.1:871-2274 GCF_029350945.1 Maribacter huludaoensis
TGTGCGAACAGATCAGCATTCGTGAATGTTGCGCCTTCACAAATGTTCAATGTTCCATCGATTCCTGCATTTGGCTGTGCTTGTTCTACAACGGTTACGATACTTTCATCATCTACTGCACATGGAGCAGTCGCTGCTACGGTATACGTATGTGTTCCATTGCCATTGTCCGTCCACGTTCCACCTGTATCTGGATTGCCAGTCAGTTGCGCGAACAAATCATTATTATCAAAAGTATCGCCTACACAAATATTCAGTGTACCATCGATTCCAGCATATGGTTGTGCTTGTTCTACAACGGTTACGATACTTTCGTCATCTATTGTACAGGGTGATGTCGCTGCTACGGTATACGTATGCGTGCCATCGTTATTGTCCACCCAAGTTCCTCCAGTGTCTGGATTTCCCGTTAACTGTGCAAAAAGGTCTGCGTTGGTGAATGTCTCGCCTTCACAAATGTTCAATGTTCCGTCGATTCCCGCATTTGGTTGCGCCTGCTCTACAACAGTTACGATACTTTCATCATCTACCGTACATGGAGCTGTCGCTGCTACTGTATACGTGTGAGTACCATCGCCATTGTCGACCCATGTTCCGCCCGTATCCGGGGAACCGGTCAGTTGCGCGAACAGATCAGCATTGGTGAATGTTGCGCCTTCGCAAATATTCAATGTTCCATCACCTCCGGCATTTGTTTGCGCCTGCTCGGTTACGGTTACGATACTTTCATCGTCTACCGTACATGGAGTAGTCGCTGCCACTGTATACGTATGCGTGCCATCGTTATTGTCCGTCCATGTTCCGCCGGTATCAGGTGAACCGGTCAACTGTGCGAACAGATCAGCATTCGTGAATGTTGCACCTTCACAAATGTTCAATGTTCCATCGATTCCTGCATTTGGCTGTGCTTGTTCTACAACGGTAACGATACTTTCATCATCGGTTGTACATGGAGCTGTCGCTGCTACTGTGTACGTATGGGTACCATCGTTATTGTCGACCCATGTTCCGCCGGTATCTGGATTACCTGTAAGCTGACCAAATAGATCATCATTGTCAAAAGTTGCTCCCTGACAAATATTCAATGTTCCATCGATTCCTGCATTTGGTTGTGCCTGCTCTACAACGGTTACGATACTTTCATCATCTACTACACATGGAGCTGTCGCTGCTACTGTGTACGTATGGGTACCATCGCCATTGTCCGTCCATGTTCCGCCGGTATCAGGTGAACCTGTTAATTGGGCGAACAGATCTGCATTCGTGAATGTTGCACCTTCGCAAATATTCAATGTTCCGTCGCCTCCGGCATTTGGCTGTGCTTGCTCTACAACGGTAACGATACTTTCATCATCGGTTGTACATGGAGCTGTCGCTGCTACTGTGTACGTATGGGTACCATC
>NZ_JARKMS010000001.1:2374-462212 GCF_029350945.1 Maribacter huludaoensis
GTTCCGTCGCCTCCGGCATTTGGCTGTGCTTGCTCTACAACGGTAACGATACTTTCATCATCGGTTGTACATGGAGCAGTTGCTGCAACTGTATACGTGTGAGTACCATCGCCATTGTCCGTCCACGTTCCGCCGGTATCGGGTGAACCTGTCAACTGTGAGAACAAGTCCACATTGGTGAATGTATCACCTTGGCAAATGTTCAATGTTCCGTCGATTCCTGCATTTGGTTGTGCCTGCTCGGTTACGGTTACAATACTTTCGTCACCAACCGTACATGGAGCAGTCGCTGCTACAGTATACGTATGTGTACCATCGCCATTGTCCGCCCACGTTCCGCCGGTATCCGGGGAACCGGTCAGTTGCGCGAACAAATCTGCATTCGTAAATGTTTCGCCTTGGCAAATGTTCAATGTGCCATCAATGCCTGCATTTGGTTGTGGTTGCTCGGTTACCGTTACGATGCTTTCGTCATCGGTTGTACAAGGTGATGTTGCTGCTACTGTATACGTGTAGGTGCCATTGCCATTGTCGACCCATGTTCCGCCGGTATCGGGTGAACCTGTCAACTGTGAGAACAAGTCCACATTGGTGAATGTATCACCTTGGCAAATGTTCAATGTTCCGTCGATTCCTGCATTTGGTTGTGCCTGCTCGGTTACGGTTACAATACTTTCGTCACCAACCGTACATGGAGCAGTCGCTGCTACAGTATACGTATGTGTACCATCGCCATTGTCCGCCCACGTTCCGCCGGTATCCGGGGAACCGGTCAGTTGCGCGAACAAATCTGCATTCGTAAATGTTTCGCCTTGGCAAATGTTCAATGTGCCATCAATGCCTGCATTTGGTTGTGGTTGCTCGGTTACCGTTACGATGCTTTCGTCATCGGTTGTACAAGGTGATGTTGCTGCTACTGTATACGTGTAGGTGCCATTGCCATTGTCGACCCATGTTCCGCCGGTATCCGGGGAACCGGTCAACTGTGCGAACAAATCTGCATTCGTGAATGCATCGCCTTCGCAAATATTCAATGTTCCATCGATTCCCGCGTTTGGACAAGTATATACTGTAATATTAACTGTAGCATATTGTGTATAACCTCTTGCATCCGTTATTCCATAAATAAAAGAATCAGGACCTGTAAAGTCTGTACTTGGTGTATAAGTAATGTAATCATCTTGAGGATCGGTGGGTGAACCGTTTTCGTTTAACGAAATACTACCGTTGGTGGGTGTACTAACGATAAATATAGCTCCTGAATTAGGACCGTTGCCTCCAAAATCATCATTATTGGTAACTAAAATATCAATGGAATTATTCTTTTCTACCGTAGCGCCATCATCTAAAGGAACAGGAAAAAAACTATCTGTAGTATCATCAAGTAAATTACCATCTGTATCATCACCATCATCTGAAATGTCAACCGTATCATCTGGACCGTATGGACTATCTGCCAATACACTTACCTGATTGATTACTCCTCCTTCATCAATTTCATTTGTAGTCAATACATGGCCAGCAGTATATGTCGCCACTTCATTTGGCAAAAGAGTTCCTTCTAGAGAACCCATTGTAGAAGATAAGAAATTTGGCGGGGTACTTAATCCTATACTATTTCCACTAGCATCTTTAAAAGTATCGGTTACATCAACATTCGTAACTTTTACGTTACCGGTATTTTCAATTGTTATAGTGTAATCCACTGAATCTCCTGCTTCTACAGGAGAACTAAAATTATTAACTACAGTTTTGGTAATTTCAATCTCAGGTTCTGCAATAATTAAGTTAGATATCACAAATTCTACATCTTCTTGAAAAAGTGAAAGTAACCCCGATACAGAAACATCCATATCTATAGAATTTACCGCTTCATCCATTCTCATGGTTCCTCCGCCTGTACCATAAAATGAATTATCACCACACTCGCCCCCATTAAAACTCAAAAGAGCATCGGCATCTATTGTAAATTCTGTATTTGTGAATTGAAAAATATCGCCATTATTACCAATATTGGTCCATGAGCCGTTGGTAGATTCAAACACACCTGCATTTGTTCCTGTTAAAATACCCAGAGGAAGAAGACCATATGTACCAACTTTATCTACATTTAAAAACGGGTTGGTAATGAACACCTCATCTCCGGTTATCGCATCAAAAAAATGAAATGCTATTGTTCCCGTAAATAATGGATTGATGGAAACACCTAATGAAGTTTCCCCAAAAACCGCAGGATCTGGATTACCATAAGTGTTGTTAGAAATACAACCCATAATCTCATTTCCCGTAATTGAGACTCCGCCCGTAATTCTACATTCAACTCTTACAAGTCCATCTGAACTTATAGATTCCCAAGTGGAAGATGCTGGTTTTTGCACCCAACTGGTCGTGTTTTGAGAAAATAATGATATAGGAAAAAGAAAGATTACTAAAAAGCAGAAAATCCCCTTCCATATAGTATTTTCAATAGTATGTCTTGATTTAGTTTGGATCATATGCTAAAAAAAATCCATTAATACAATTTTCAGTTTTAATGGATATAAGTCTTACGTTAATTAAAGGTAACAGTAGCATAGTGACCACTAAACTAATTGTTGTCAATACACCGAAAAGAACGGTATACTAGGTTAAACCTGTGGAAAGTATAAGCGAAGCAGTTAATTCGTCTGCTAAAAAGTGAATTTAATCGATTACATGTATTTGTTTACCGATGGATATTATCGTTTTAAAAAAATAGGGCCGTCACTAAAAAAAAGAGAGGAAAAAAGTACAGGTTTACAAAAAACGGACTGTATTTAGCAAAGAATAATCAAAATTAATTCCTTGCTAAACCGTAAAAATAATTGTAACCTATTTAATTAAACTTGCAAAATTAAAGGTGGCATTTACAAGGTTGTCCCTACTCTGCTCCATAGCTTGATTTAAAGTAGAAATGCCTCTTACGATCGATGCCACATAATTTAACCCGAATTTTTGTTGTTGTGCAACGCTAATACTTACCGAGCCACAGAGTGCGGCAACCGGTATATTCTTAGATTTAGCAGATTTTACTACCCCATCTATGGTCTTACCAGAAAGCGTTTGCTTGTCTAACTGACCTTCGCCGGTAATGATCCAATCTACTCCTTCAATAGCATTATCAAAATCTGCCAATTCTTTTATCAAATTATTACCAGAAATTAATTCGCCATTGAGAAAAACAAGGGCGCCACCACCAACACCACCTGCTGCACCGGAGCCACTTACCTTCTGTAAATCGATTTCATAGCGATTCTTGATAATTTCTGCAAAGTTGCACAAACCCTGATTTAGAAATATAATCTCATTTTCAGAAGCACCTTTTTGTGCCCCATAAATATAGGCGGCACCTTGTAGCCCATAAAAAGGATTGGTGACATCACACGCGACTTTCACTTTTACCCCATCTAATCTATGATGCTTGTTGGAATCATCTATAGTTTTCACCTTTGAAAGATGTTTTCCTATTGGGGATAACTCCAGTCCTTTTTCATCCAAAAACCTAAAACCCAACGCATTTGCCATGCCCATACCACCGTCATTGGTAGCACTGCCGCCAATACCTAAAATAATTTCTGTTGCTCCTTTTTCAAGCGCATCATAAATTAATTCGCCTGTTCCAGATGTTGTCGTTTCCATGCAGTCAAACTCATCTACATTCAACAATTTTAATCCTGATGCTTCCGCCATCTCTATGTAGGCAATCTTTGTTTCATCAGAATATAAATAAGAAGCATTTATAGGTCTAAAAAGAGGATCGTTTACAGTTATGGTTACCGTTTCTCCTTTTATATAATGTTTAGCGACTTCCATGGTACCATCACCGCCATCTGCTAAAGGCTTTTTCAAAATTTCGGCATCATTGAACACCATTAGGAGTCCTTCCTCTACGGCATCACAAAATTCGAATCCGGTTAGTGAGCCTTTAAACTTATCTGGTGCTATTACAAATTTCATTGCTATAAGATTAATTTAAAATACTTGGTAATGCAACACTAAAAGCAACTATTGCAATAAAATACGCAACTAAAATTGCTACTTCTTTTTTACCGCTGTAATATTCGACCTCTAACCCTTCGTTCACCTTTCTTTTAACCGTGTAGCTAACCCCAAGCGCTACCAATACGGTTACTAAACACCCCAGTGCATTCCACCAGAACCAAAAGATTTGAGGCACATATAGCCATAGGTAAACATTGAACAATACCCCAAATACTATACCTATATTGGCACCAAGAGCATGAGTTCTCTTAGTAAGAATTGCCAAAATAAAAGCTGCCAAAATTGGACCATAAAAAACAGAACTTATTTTATTGATGACTTCTATGACCGTACCTTCTATATTACCTGCAAAAAATGCAAAAAACAAACAGACCAGACCCCAAAAAATAGACAGTAACTTTGAATAGGTCATGTATTTTTTATCTGGCATATTAGGGTTGAATCTTTTTACGAAGTCTTCCATAGTTACCGCAGATAAGGAGTTTACCGTAGAACTCAAGGTAGACATAGCTGCTGACATGATGGCTACGATCAAAATACCGATTACCCCATTTGGCAAATACTTAATTATAAAGACCGGCACCATTAAATCTGCCTTTTTTCCCTGTAATGAAGTTATATTGGCTTGGTACACGGTTTCCATCTGTTCTTGAAAACTAACATCTTGCAACATCAATGTACCCAACACAAGCCCCATAATGCAATAGGTCAATGTAAACGGAAAACGCAATAATCCGTTTGCCATCATCAGTTTTTTAAGGTTAGACATGCTACTTGAAGATAACAATCGTTGCGATTGGGTTTGATCGGTACCGTAATAAGAAGCATACAAAAAGAATCCGCCAATGACCATGGGCCAAAAACCAAATTCATCATTACCATCGGCATTGTTAAACCCCCATTTATTAAAATCTACCGCTGTAATTCTATCAGTATCTACATGGGTAAGAAAATTATCTACTCCGCCAAGTTCGTTAAATCCGAAATATAGACAAATGATTATACCTATAAACAGGATACTCATTTGAATGACATCGCCCCATATAACCGCTTTCATTCCTCCTTGAAAAGAGTAGACCATGGTAATGAGTCCGATAATTAAAATGGAAATCCAAAAATCCAATCCAATTGTGGCCTGTAAGATTAAGGCCATAGTATATACCATAACCCCTGTAGCTACAGACCTGCTAATTTGAAAAACGAAACTTATTAATAAACGCGATGAAGAATCAAATCTTTTCTCTAAATATTCATATACGCTAACAATACCTGACTTATACAGTGTTGGTAATACCGCAATAAGCAAAAATGCCATTGCCAATGGTACACCAAATTCATACGTAAGCCACTGCATACCCCCACCATCTTTTAAACCGACGAAAGCAGGTGCCGAGATAAAACTTATGGCAGACAGTTGGGTTGCCATTGCCGATAAGCTTAATGGCAGCCATGATGTTTTACGACCACCCAAAAAGTAATCGCCACCAGAGTTATTTTCCTTGAACATGAAGCCCAAACCTAAAAACCCTGCTAAATAAACAACAATAATGATATAGTCAACGTAGTTCATACCTTAGTTTTTAGTTTTTAGAATCAATAGACCAACCAATACAATGCTGAACATATAGAATGCAATTAAAAAGTAATCAATATAATACATGATTTATAATTTTAGTCTGTATTTACCATGTCTATATACAAAGCTGCACTCCACGAAAAATTGTTACCTCCGTATCCCGTCTGATTTTTATCTCCGGTATCTCGTCTACAGTCAAAATATTCGTAAAAACCGTATTGCTCAATCAGTTCTAAACTGTCTTTTTTAATCCGCTCTGCTAGATCTGTGTAACCGTTACTTCTTAGCCCACGAAAAAGCATCCAGTTCATATTGATCCACACAGGACCTCTCCAATATTTTCTAGGATTAAAACGATCATCAGTAGGATCAAACGATGCACATAGGTATTTATCTTCTCCACCGAACTTCTCCATCATTGTTTTCACTAAAACCTGAGCTCTTTCTTCAGATGGAATATGTGCGAACAAAGGTGAAAAAGACGATGAAGTAATGTGACGAATAGGTTTCTCGTTTCTTAAATCATAATGCACATATGCCCCTAATGCCGCATCGAACAACTTATCATTGAAAATTTTAATACTTTTTAATTGCCATTGAGATAGCGTTGCAATTTTATCTTCATGACCCCCGATCAATTCATATAATTCAATTAACGCCTGATTAGATTTTATAAGCATTGCATTGAACAATGGATCTTGAACCAAAAAGGGGGATAACTCGGCAATTTTAGCATCATCATAATTGTGCTCTTTAGCAATATCGATAAGGTGCAGATAATGATCATACTCCCTTTTGGTAGGGCGCTGGGAAGCATCTACATGCGTAGTATCTTTTCTAACAAATGTATACTCCGGCGGATTCATGGTTTTCCAGATATCATCCCATACTGGGGAGTTGTCCGTACCAGATTCCCAGTTATGATAAATGTAGACCAACCCTTCATCTTTTGGGTCTCTATTTTTGTAGAAATACACGTGATTGTCAAATACCTTATCAATCTCTTCTTTGATAAAGTGCAACATATCATCCTTATCTTCTGCAATACGATACATTTCTTGTAACACAAAACCAGAAACCGGTGGTTGTGTCATACCAGTAGATCTATATTTTTTTGATGATAAAGGATGCAATTCAGATTGATGAAAATCTGCCCCAGGGAAATAGGAATCGTTCTCCGTATGAAAAACAATATGTGGTATAAATCCGTTTTCCCACTGTGCATCAAACAAGGTTCTCATTTCGGTTTTAGCCTTTTCTACATCGTAATGTGCAAAACCGATAGCTATAAAACCTGAATCCCACTTCCATTGAAAAGGATACAGCCCTGCACTAGGTATTGTAAATCCACCTTCTTGAAAATTTGCATCCAAGATCGCAATAGCCTTCTTATATATTTCTTTCTTCATATTTTGTAATAAACAACCTCAGCAACTAACCTACGAGGCATTGAATTGAAAACTTAGTCCTTTTATCGACATAAGTATCAACATATTAATTATTGAAATATCGAGTAAAAAAACACATTGGCAATTGTCTAGACTACCAATGTGCCTATCAATAAACTTAAACGAACAACAAATTCTTTTTAGAAATTAAAGGTGGCCGTCACAAATAATCTTCTAGGTAGAATTGGTCTACCTACAAAGAATTGAGATTCTGTTTGACCTGCTGAACCTGCTCTTGGATTCCCTTCCGTAATTCCGTCACTATCAAACAAATTAAAGACCGATACCCCCAAACGAACCGAATTATTGTTATCCTCTTTTGAGAATGTATAACCGGCACCTAACCTACCAATTGTTATGGCATCTAATTCTATATTATTGGTATCATCGGTGAATTTTGAACCTGTGTAGTTGAAACCGAAATTGGCATCAAGAGCAGCATTGTCATAATACAGTCCCAATCCACCCAACAAGTTTGGCTGTCTAGCCAATTCATTACCAACGTTAGCTTCTGTAGACGTACCGTTTACCAAATCGAAATCGGTATTTTTTGTAATCTCGTGGTTTTGATATGTAGCATTACCACGTAGATTTAAATATTGTGCAAGGCTGTAATCCCAAGTTGCCTCAATACCTATAGTCCTTGTGTTTTGCTCAGCTCTGGTTTCATCTATTAATTGACCACCAACAATTGCCTGTCTAATGGAAATACGATCTTTAAGACCTACGTAATACCCTGCAACTGAACCTGAGAATTTTTGGTTTCCGAATTTGGCACCAGCTTCAAACTGAATAATGTTCTCAGCATCGTACGGACTTTCAGAAATACCAGGAACCGGAGCAAAACCTCTTAGTTGTGGAAAAAAGTATCCTTTAGAAAAGTTTGCGTATAGATTGGTAGTTTCGGTTAACTCATAAAGACCTGCAAGTGATAGCGCCCAAGCATTTGCATTTACTTCTGTTCTTAAAAACGTACCATCTGCAGTTTGCACATCACTTAATGCAGCTGTAAGTTCAGGGTCAGCATATACCGTTTCGCTCATAATACCACCACGGCTATTGATACCATCTGTATGTTCCCATCTAAAACCAACATCAAAACGCCATTTGTCCAAAATCATCTCGTCTGTAACATATAATGCTACTCTATTTTGAGAAAGATAGTTATTGGCAGTTTGACCAATACGGTTATATAAACCGCCTTGAGAATACACTACATTATTTCCACTGGCATCGGTATAATTTAAGTTTACCAATTGAGGGTTATTATTGAACTCTGTCAACACTCTATATTGATAATTTACATCTTCTGTCTCAGTACGGGCTATATAAGAACCTACGGTTATGTTATGGTTACCACCATTTGCCGTTTCAATAGACTTAGTAAGGTTGATCTCACCAGAATAATCTGTCATTGGACGTAAACGATCCACATGCAAATTATCTATTACCAAGTCGTTACCGTTAATTTGAGCACCTGACCCACTTTGGTAAGCAGCAGTATACCCTAAATTACCAGGAGCTATACTTTCTACATAATTATCTAATGTTATCGGATTTCCGTTTGTTCCATTTCCTCCAACATAAAGGGCAAAGTTGTGCTTGTAATTTGCATATTTAATTTTGGAGGTCAATTTAAGGTCATCTTCAAATCTGTAATTGAAATCACCCATAAGGTAACCACCTGAGGTAGCAACACCATCCGAAATAGGACTATTATAGGTTCCGCCTGGTGTGTTGAACGAGGTATTTGCCAAATCACCGGATAACAATTGTTCAACCGGGTCACCATCATTACCGTTTATACGTTCTCTACTACCACCACTTAATGGAATTGGAAGGTAAAATTGAGCTTTGTCGTCAATAAACTGTCCGCTCAACGTAAAAGAACCGTTATCGAATTTCTTTTTAATATTACCTCTAAACTGAACACCTTTTGTTGGAAGACCAACATCTATAGGACCTCTATCATGACGTACAAAACCAGTAAAAGCGTAATACGTGTTAGAATCTTCACCACCTAGTTGACCACCGGAATAGAAGTCCGTTTTTATTCTACCTTGGTTGGCCACTTCAATATTAATAATGTTACCAGGGTTTGTATCTCCCGTTTTACTTGTGTAATTTATAATACCGGCAACAGAACCTGCACCATATAATACCGCTGCACCACCACGAACAAATTCAACACCTTTAAAACCTATATCTGGTCTTGCATAGACATCATGCGCAGAAGAATTTAGTCCGAAAGAACTAATTAAAGGCATTCCGTCATATTGCAGTGGGTTAAAAACATACTGACCACCGGAAGGCAAACCTCTAACGAATATATTACTTGCCGTTTCACCACCACCACCTTCAGCGGTAATACCTGGGACACTTCTAAGAATATCTGCCTGACTGTTAGCGGATAGCTTGGTTATTTCTTTCATTTTCACAGAACTGATCGATAAGGGAGCCTGCTTTTGAGAACGAAATGTACTTGATGCGGTTAAAACTACCTCATCTAATAACTGACCACCTTCTTGAAGCACGACATTTACCGTTTGTTTAGTACCATTTAAGGTCAAAGATTTATCTACCGAAGTAAAACCGATATACGATATACGTAATATCTGCTCACCAGTAAGGTCTGTTGAAAAAGAAAAATTACCATCAAAATCTGATGTTGTACCCGAAGTGCTACCTACAATTAAAATATTTGCACCGGGAATAGGGTCTCCTAAATTGTCCGTAACGGTTCCAGAAATATCGGTCTGTGCAAAGGAGCTTACACTGATAAGAAGTCCGATTACCGCAAAAATAATTTTCTTCATAATGTTTGAGTTTTTTTTAAGTTGAGTCGATTTAAATTATCAAATCGTTGATTTTTAAGCCAAATTATATGAATATAGTATTCTATTAACCTAAAAATAACGAATTACCTATGCAAACGTTTGCGAAAACGTTTGCAATTTAATTTGTAATATTGTTATTCTCTCAAATTCAACATAATTTACTCATTTCCAATCATGAGCAAAAAAAGAAATACCACTTTAAAAGAACTTTCTAAAGAATTGAGTTTATCTATCTCAACAATTTCAAGGGCACTGAACGATCACCCGGATATCAGTCTTGCAACCAAGGAGAAAGTTAAAAAACTAGCCAAGCAAATGAATTACGTTCCTAATTTATTTGCCAGAGGCTTCCGTTCAAGAGAAACACATATACTAGGTGTTATTGTACCCAACATTTCACACCTATTTACTTCTACGATCATAAAAGGAATTATTGAGGAAGCCGAATTAAGGGGGTACAGAGTAATTATATCTGAATCTAATAATGACGACACCAAGCAGACAGAAATGCTAAATACCATGACCCAATTTGGAGTTGACGGAGTGCTAATGTCATTGGCCAGAAAGACAAAAGATGTAGAAGAAGTATTAAAGGTTTTAAATAGAATACCTATTGTATTATTTGACAAGGTATCAAGTAAAATACCTTGCACCCAAGTTGTTATCAATGAAGAAGAAGCTGCTTTTAACGCTGTTGAACATCTAATAGAACTTGGCAAAAAACGAATTGCCATAATTAAAGAAACCGAAAATTCATACAACTCAGAAAAAAGATTTGCCGGTTATTTACGCGCTTTAAACCAATATAAAATACCCGTACGAAACAAGCTAATATTAAGCACCGAAGATATTTCATTGGGCAATGGAAGACGTTTGGCCAATATTCTCATTAGTATGAAAAAACGTCCAGACGCCATTTTTGCCATCACCGATAATGCTGCTATTGGCGCCATAAAGGCATTACATAAATTTAAGATCAAAATACCCGATGAAATTGCCGTAGTAGGTTTTAGCAACTCTATCAACTCAACCATCATCAGTCCGGCTTTGACCACTGTTGACCAACCTGGCGACAAGATCGGCAGAACAGCAGTTCGTTTTCTAATCAAGGAAATAGAAAGTCAACCCAACGAAGTACATACCAAAACTGTTGAGATAAAGACCAGTTTGATCGTTAGGGACTCTTCACTAAAAGCTTAAAATACGAACACTTGTTATAACGGAATATTGCCGTGCTTTTTCTTTGGCAAGACCGCCACTTTATTTTCAAGCAGGGTATAGGCTTTTATGAGTTTCCTCCTGGTGTCTTTAGGAAGAATAACCTCATCTATAAATCCTCTTTGGGCGGCACTATAGGGGTTGGCAAATAACTTTGCATATTCCGCCTCCTTTTCAGCTAATTTTGCTTCTGGATCATCAGCAGCGTTTATTTCCTTCCTAAAAATGATCTCACTTGCACCTTTGGCTCCCATAACGGCAATTTCCGCTCCAGGCCACGCATAATTTAGATCGGCACCAATATGTTTGGAGTTCATAACATCATACGCACCGCCGTATGCCTTTCTAGTAATTACGGTTACCTTAGGTACCGTTGCTTCACTTAGGGCATACAGTAATTTTGCACCGTTTGTGATAATACCATTCCATTCTTGATCAGTGCCCGGTAAAAACCCAGGAACGTCTACCAATACTAAAAGCGGAATATTAAAACAGTCGCAAAAACGAGTAAAGCGCGCAGCCTTTTTAGAGCTATCAACGTCTAACACCCCTGCCAAACTAATAGGTTGATTGGCAACAATACCAATACTTTTGCCTGCCAACCTAGCGAACCCTACAACAATATTATCTGCATAGACCTTATGTATTTCAAAGAAAGTATCCTCATCAACAATACCATTGATGACATGGCGCATATCATAGGGTTGATTTGCATTCTCAGGAATAATATCTTCCAATACATCACGTACCTCATTACCAAGTGCATAAGGAACATCTGCGGGTTTATCTTCACAGTTTTGAGGCATATACCCAATCATCTGCTTAATTTGTTCAATACATTGAATATCATTGGCAGCCGTTAAATGTGTTACACCAGATTTAGTGGCATGTGCCGATGCGCCACCAAGTTCTTCTGATGTTACTTCTTCATTGGTTACCGTTTTTACCACATTAGGGCCAGTAACGAACATGTAGCTAGAGTTTTCTACCATTAAGGTAAAATCGGTCATGGCTGGCGAGTATACCGCACCACCGGCACAAGGTCCCATAATAGCCGAAATTTGAGGAATTACTCCCGATGCCATTACGTTTTTATGAAAAATATCCGCATAACCACCTAAGGAACGAACACCTTCTTGAATACGGGCACCGCCACTATCATTAAGACCGATCATTGGAACACCTATTTTCATGGCCATATCCATAATCTTACAGATTTTTTCGGCATGTGTTTCAGACAAGGCACCACCAAAAACGGTAAAGTCCTGTGCAAAGACGCAAACTTGCCTTCCGTTGATCGTACCATAACCAGTGACTACTCCGTCACCATAAAAACCTTGTTTTTCCATTCCAAAGTCTTTGGTACGGTGGGTAACCAAGGCACCCATTTCTTCAAATGAACCTTCATCCAATAAAAAATGAATTCTTTCATGAGCAGTTAACTTTCCTTTGGCATGCTGTTTATCAATACGTGCTTGACCTCCACCCAATTTGGACAATGCCAGTTTTTCCGCTAAAATCTCTTTATTATCTTTCATGCTACTCGTTCAAATCTTATTTGCAATTCTACACTCTACTCTTCTGCCAATTAGAAGAATTTTTGGACGGAACCTTTAAAACCTTTTCATTTTCCTTATACAACTTCAATGCTACCAAGGCCGCTATTCTTCTTTCTTCGGCATATTGCATTTCTAAATGCTCTGGCGAATAGTAGTTTTTAACAAAATGGGTGTCAAAATTCCCTGAAGTAAAGGCTTCATGTTCACAGACAAACTTTCCAAAAGACAAGGTTGTGGCAACACCCTCTACTTTATAATTTTCAATAGCCCTAATCATTAATTGGATAGCTTCTTCCCTGGTTTTACCATAGGTAATCAACTTGGAAAGCATGGGATCATAATAAATAGGCACTTCCATACCTTCTTCAAAACCGTCATCAACACGAATACCCTCACCTACCGGTACTTTATAGGTGGTTAATGTTCCTATACTGGGCATAAAATCTGCCAAAGGATCCTCTGCATACACCCGCACTTCAAGTGCATGACCATTTATTTTTAAATCTTCTTGGGTAAAAGCCAACGCTTCTCCACGAGCTACTTTTATTTGTTGCTCTACCAAGTCGACCCCAGATATCAACTCAGACACCGGATGCTCCACTTGAAGCCTTGTATTCATTTCCAAGAAATAAAAATTCTTGTTTTCATCCAACAAGAACTCCACCGTGCCTGCACCAACATAATCGCAAGCTCTAGCTACTTTTATGGCGGCTTCTCCCATTGCATTTCTTATTTCTGGAGTAAGTACAGCTGAAGGAGCTTCTTCTACTACTTTTTGATGTCTTCTCTGAACACTACATTCACGTTCAAATAGATGAACAATAGTACCATGGGTATCGGCAAGTACCTGAATTTCTATATGTCTGGGCGAGCCTACATATTTTTCTATAAAAACAGATCCGTCGCCAAATGCCGCTTGTGCCTCACTTATTGCCCTTTGCATCTGCTCTGGTAAATCCTTCAAGTTTTCAACTACCCGCATTCCCTTACCACCACCACCTGCAGATGCTTTTATTAGTATAGGAAATCCTATTTCTTTTGCAACTTTTTCGGCTAAGACCACATCTGTTATAGCTTCTTCAATACCGGGAACCATAGGAATATCATAATCACGAACCGCCTCTTTTGCCGCCAGTTTATTCCCCATTACCTTAATGGCATGAGGTTTGGGTCCAATAAAAGTGATTCCGTTGTCCTCCACCATTTGTGCGAAAGTCGCATTTTCACTTAAAAATCCGTAACCAGGGTGAATACCATCTGCACCTGTATCCTTTGCTGCGTTAATTACTTTTTCCATCACAAGATATGATTCTGATGAAGGGGCAGGACCAAGTAAAACTGCCTCATCTGCAAACTTCACATGTGGAGAATGACGGTCAACTTCAGAATATACAGCTACGGTTTTAATGCCCATTTTTTGAGCGGTCTTCATTATCCGTAATGCTATTTCACCTCTGTTGGCTATTAGTATTTTTTTCATTAAAACTTAATTTTCCTTTTATACAATGGTGGCTATAAGATTGTGTCTATTCCATTTCAATAATTAACTGCCCTTTCTCAACAGCATCATCTTTTTTAACTTCAATTGATTTTATTACACCTTCACCCTGAGCCAGAATAACATTCTCCATCTTCATAGCAGATAGTACCAGTAAAGGAGTACCCTCTATGACCTCTTGCCCAACGTCTACCAAAACATCTACAATTAACCCGGGCATGGGTGCTTTTACCTCGTTTAGTTTTTGAGTGGTTACCGCCAGCAATCCCATCTTTTTAATTTGCTGATCATACTCATCTTCAAGTTTAACATCATAAATATTTCCGTTGATGGAAAGGGTGATGGTCTTGTTCAAAAAATTGGAATGAATTATTTCTACGTCAAAAGCGCTATTCTTATCTAAAACATGAAGCGTATTCTCATTGACCAATATACTATCTAAAGAATCTACATCATTAGTGCTACATTGTAATTCTTCTTTGTTTACGGTAATTAGGTAATTTGACATATTTGGATCTTATAAATGCAAAAGTTAAGTAAACCAAAGATATCGAAAAAGTTTGTGGATGAATTTTAAAGTATTGAAATGACCTGCTCCGTTAATTATTTGAATAATAGGGATACCTATAATTTAAAATGGTATACCGAATAAAACACCGAATATCAGGTAATATAGCGAAGAATTGATTTTATTTATAATAGTAGAGGTGTCGGGAAAAACAGCGAAAATGACCGTAAACATTGACCAAAAACAAAAAATCCAACCTAAATAAATAGATTGGATTTCGCTTTTTGCTCCCCCTCTTGGGCTCGAACCAAGGACCCTCTGATTAACAGTCAGATGCTCTAACCAACTGAGCTAAGGAGGAAAATAACCCGTTTTAGTTTCCTAAAGCGGGTGCAAATATAGTAGTTTTTTGAAAGTCGCCAAACAAATAAATTATTTTTTTTATTTAAATATCGCTTTATAAACATCATTACCGTTTGCGAACAGTAAAAGTGCTATTAAAATAAAGAATCCGGTAATCTGTGCGTACTCTAAAAACTTATCGCTTGGCTTTCTACCTGTAATCATTTCGTAAAGCAAAAACATTACGTGACCGCCGTCTAAAGCAGGTATCGGCAGAATATTCATAAATGCTAGAATAATGGATATAAACGCAGTGGTACCCCAAAATGCTGGCCAGTTCCAAGTATCTGGGAACATACCGCCAATGGCAGCAAAACCACCAACCTCTTTATAAGCACCGGTGTCTGGGTTAAAGATTTTCTTCATTCCCTTAATGTAATCTGTAAGTGTCTTAACACCTTTGTTCCATCCGGCGGGGATAGATTCTAAAAAAGTATAGTTTAATGTTTCAAATTTAAAATACCCCTTTTCCTCAAATTCCTCTAATGAATTTAACCCAGCATACACTCCAAACTTTCCTTCATCAGAAACATTTGCATTCAGGTTAACCTTCTTCCCATCTCGAATTACTAATACGGGAACACTTTTTCCTTTATTGGCTTCCAAAACCGGTATTACTTGATCTTGATACTCTACGGGCGTACCGGCAATTTCTACAACAGCATCGCCAGCTTTAAATCCACTATTCTTATTTTGAGAATCTTCAGGGATTTCTCTAATTACAAACGGATTCCTATAATTTATAAACCTAGCATTTTCCCTATTATCAGAAATTGTTTCAATAAAATTTACAGGTATATCCTTTTCAATTATATTACCGTCACGTTCTAAAGTTATTTTTTCACCATAAACCACTTCAGGCATAATACCATTTAAAGCTTTGATCTTCTTACCGTCAACAGCAATTACCTTATCTCCCGTTTCTATTCCAAGGGCATTACCCAAGGTAGTATCGGTAACCCATACTCCGTCTTTTAGACTGTCATTTGCAATGTATGTTTCACCATAGGCATATGCCAGACCAATGAAAATAACAACGGCCAAAATGAAATTTACGGTTACGCCGCCCAACATAATAATTAAACGCTGCCAAGCCGGTTTGCTTCTAAACTCCCACTCCTTAGGTTCTTCGGCCATGGCTTCTTTGTCCATGCTCTCATCTATCATACCAGATATTTTTACATATCCGCCCAATGGCAACCAACCAATACCGTATTCGGTCTCTCCTATCTTCTTTTTAAAAAGTGAAAACTTAACATCAAAGAACAAGTAGAATTTCTCAACTCTGGTCTTAAAATATTTTGCCGGTATAAAATGCCCTAACTCGTGTAGTACTATTAATATTGAAAGGCTTAAAAAAAATTGAATTGTCTTTATTACAATGGGGCTCATCCTTATTTCGTGAAAATTAAAATCGCACAAAAGTACATTTTTACAACCGCTAAAAAAAAGAAACCCACTGACCTTATGGTATTTTATGAATAATTTATAAGCAGGACATCTATATTTACTTGAAATCTTGACACCCCTAGCGTACCTTTGTAAAAAAAATAGTATGCGGTCTTTCTTCGCAAAATTCAAGATTTTTGGAATAGTACTTTTAATACTTTCCGTCATAATCATATATTTATTCTATAATGCCCTACAGCCTGTAAAACTGTTGCCTGTGTATTCTCCTGCCATGGTTAACGCAGAATTGGTGGCAGAAGAAATTCAACATGTTAGAAAGTATCATACCATTGCAGATTTTTCATTGACCAACCAAAACGGCGAGACCATTACCCAAGAAGATTACAAAGGTAAAATCTATATAGCCGATTTCTTTTTCACCACCTGCCCTACTATTTGCCCTATCATGACCAAAAACATGGTAGACCTACAAATGGCACTGGGCAAAGATTCTGATGTTATGTTGCTATCACATTCCGTTACTCCAGAGATCGACTCGGTAGCACAGCTTAAAAAATATGCTGTTGAAAAAGGGATAGATGACAGGAATTGGAACTTAGTTACCGGTGATAAAAAACAGATCTATGAATTGGCACGAAAATCTTATTTAGCTGTTAAAACCGATGGCGATGGCGGACCATTTGATATGATACATACCGAAAATTTTATTTTAGTGGATCAGGATAAACGCATAAGGGGCTTTTATGATGGCACTAAAAAAGAGGATATTGAGAAACTATTGAAAGATGTTGAACTACTAAAAGAATCTCATAAATAATAAAAGCCCCCAATACAGATCGTATGGGGACTTTACATAATCTTATCTATTTAGAATTTTATTTACAGGCTTCTGAGAATGCTTTTGCAATCTTAATCTGATCTTCTTCAGATTTTGAAAACTCGCCACTATCAATACGCTCTGCTAGTACTGGGCAACTAGCAAAAAATTCTGCACTAGCTGTTTCAGCCTTTTTAACGCCTTCTATACTAAAATAGTACGTATCGGTATCGGTTAAGTCTTTAAATAGCTTTATACCTGTACCAACGTAAACGCGTTCCATAAAAATTGTACTATTTAAGTTAAAACCGGACAAACCGGCTTCTGTAGATTTGATAAAACCTTTTTTAGGATTAACCGGTTCAAATACTCGGTCTTCAATAACTATTTCAGAGACCTCTTTACATTTTAAAGACGAGTTTTTGGTTTTACCTTTTGCGTTTACATAAGTTACGGTAACTCTTTTTGCAGTAGTATCACCACTAACATCCATTATATTACCACCCTCAGCTTCTTTTTCTTGAGGAGAAAAACGCATAGACATTTTACCTTCCATCTTTTCTCCATCATCTTTAATTACATAACCTACCTCATTATCTATATTATTACCCTCAATAGCTTCTTTTCTTGCAATTTCAGCTAAAACGGGATCAACAGTATACCCTTCAGAATAGATACGCTCACCTGTAGCCGTATCATAATTGAAAGTATACCTTTCATAATGTTTATTGAAATCGTTTCTTTTGGCTTTTGTTATCCATTTCTTTTCTTCTGTCTCTAAAGCCATATCCATGTACTTAGATGCAGCGTCAAAATCTTCTTGCATTAACGCAACATTATATAGGTTCATAATTAGTCCCCATCCCGCTTTTTTACCAACTTTACTTGATAGGTTATAAGTAGCTAATTTTTCTTCCCAATACGTTCTAAAAGACTGTAATTGTTCTTTACCTGCCCTTAATTCTTCTAGATTGGTAAAAGCAGCAGACATTTCCTCAAAAGCCATAACTTTAGCTTTTGTTTCATCTTCTAGACCTTCTGTTTTCTTATCTTTTATAAAATAAAACTTTTCTGCTTCGCTATTAGTTCTATTATCATAATCTGCATAAAGTAATGGAGTCAATTCCTTGGCTAAAAAATTTTCGCCAAGACTTCTTCTTAAATATTCTTCAACTAAATACGGGGTTCCCTTAACCTTATCTTCGCCAAAAATAATCAAGAACTTTTCTTCTTCTTCAAAATCAAATGTAATAACCTCAGGAATAATTTTACCCTGTGAGTCTGCCTTTGCAAGCACGGGAATACGATTATAGTGCACACTTTCTCCATTCAACATGGTCAAAACAGATATGGCTGCATCTGAATTAGGTACAATTGATACGCTGTATTTTTCTTCACCCTTATTTCGAGTAAATTTCATATCAAGGTCTTTTATAGTCAATCCCTTTAAAGCAAAAAGAAAATCCGGCGTTCCGTTTTCATCTGTTAATTTCGTAAAATCTTGAAATTTTAAAGCATTATTAAATGCTTCTTCAGTAAATGGCAAAGCAGCGTCATTGGAGTTTGCAAAGCCACCCATATATGTTTTTACGTTTTTGGGAACAGGTTTTTTTGCATAACTAGGAATTGCGACCGTAATGTTCTTTCCTTTGGTAGACTGTCCAAAAATGGATACTGCTCCAAAAAGGAATAATACTAGTAATGGTTTTTTCATGATTGGTTGTTTATCTATTTAATTAAGTTGATTACTCTTCTCCTGTCTTTTAGATTACTTGCATTGCTGTATTCTATGTTAGAATTGTTGTAGATGCGCAACAATACAAAACAGCTAAAAGCAATTTTAAAAGTATTTTTATTCAGCGGTATAAATCTTACTAATCTAGAAAAGACTAATATTCAACGCATATGTTAAAATAATATTTCACAAATTCCCATCTGTTAAAATATTGGCAACCGCATTAACCGATCTACGTTAGAACTAGTAGTTATTTATTCTAAAAAGTATAGGGAATAACTATATTTCCACTACTTTTGCCTTACTTATAATGAATCTAAATAAAATTGGAAACTACTGTTGCAGATTTAAAGCGAGGCCAGAAGGGAATTATAAAAGAATTCACTCAAGACTTATTGCCGATCAAGCTACTTGAAATGGGCTGTCTGCCTGGTAACGAAGTAGAATTGGTACAAGTAGCACCGTTAAAAGATCCAATTTATATTAATGTCAACGGATCACATATTGCCATTAGAAGAGAAATGGCCTTACATATAGCACTTGATATTATAGAAGACAATGCTGTAGTATGAGTAAACAAATTAATGTAGCCCTTATAGGAAACCCAAATACCGGTAAAACATCTGTTTTTAATCAGCTTACCGGCCTAAACCAAAAAGTTGGTAACTACCCAGGAATTACCGTTGAGAAAAAAGAAGGAATCTGTAAACTGCCCCGTGGTGTCAAAGCCCATATTTTAGATTTACCGGGTACCTATAGTTTAAACACTACGTCATTGGATGAAAGTGTTGCCGTTGAACTTCTTTTAAACAAGAATGACAAAGACCACCCAGATGTTGCCATTGTCGTATCTGACGTTGAAAACCTAAAAAGAAACCTTCTTCTTTTTACACAGATAAAAGATTTAAAGATACCTACCATTTTGGTCATTAATATGGCCGATCGTATGGTTCGTAAAGGTATTTCCATAGATATTGAGTTATTGGAGCAAAAGTTAAACTCTAAAATTGCTCTGGTAAGCACTAGAAAAGAAACCGGCATAGACAGATTAAGAAACCTTATTGCAGATTATAAAAATCTACCAAAAAGCCAAAATGTAGATATATCGGTTATTGCACCTGATTATTTTGAGCGATTAAAAGAAGCTTTCCCCAAAGAAGATGTCTATAAACTTTGGTTGGTAATCACACAAGATGTGAATTTTATGCCATTGGAGAAAACCCTTATTAAGGATACTTCCTCATTTACCACAAAATCAAAATCAGAGCTTAAACGTCTTCAGCAAAAAGAGACCATATTACGTTATCAGTTTATTAACGGCATTTTAAAGGAAACCTATAAAATAGATGCCAATGCCGCCAAAGGATTTAGAGCTACTTTAGACAAGGTATTGACACATAAAGTATTTGGCTACCTCATCTTCTTTTTAATTCTGCTTACCATTTTTCAGGCAATTTATGGATGGAGTGAATACCCAATGGATTTAATTGACGGTTTTTTTGCTTCTGCTACAGAATGGGTAAAAGACACATTGCCGCCCGGTGTGTTTACAAATCTTATTGCAGAGGGTATTTTAGCCGGTATTGGTGGTATTGTTATATTCATACCACAGATAGCTTTCTTATTCTTATTTATAGCCCTATTGGAAGAAACAGGTTATATGAGCAGGGTAGTCTTCTTAATGGACAGAATAATGAGACCCTTTGGTTTAAGCGGTAAAAGTGTGGTGCCGTTAATATCAGGTACCGCTTGTGCTATACCAGCGGTAATGGCCACTAGAACTATTGAAAACTGGAAAGAAAGATTAATTACAATTCTAGTAACACCGTTCACTACCTGTTCCGCAAGGTTACCGGTCTACCTCATTATCATTGCCTTGGTCATACCCGAAGGCAGTTTTCTTGGATTAAGTTATAAAGCCTTGACCTTAATGTCGTTATATTTAATGGGCTTTGGAGCTGCTATTCTGTCAGCGGTAATTCTGAACAAGATCTTAAAAATTAAAAGTAGGTCTTTCTTTGTAGTAGAAATGCCGAACTATAAACTACCGTTGATAAAAAACGTTGCCTACACCGTTCTTGAAAAAACAAAAAGTTTTGTTTTTGGTGCCGGTAAAATAATTTTGGCCATATCTATTGTGCTATGGTTTTTGGGCTCTAACGGATTTTCTGATGAATTTAAAAATGCAGAAACCATAGTAGCACAAAGAATTAAAGAAAAGGGTTTTAGCGCCAATAGCGAGGTTTACTTTGAAAATCAACAAGAGACACTTGGAAATAACTTGAACAAAGAAGCTGCCGTAACGCAGTTAAAAGATTTAGAAGAACGAGCGCTTAGCCAAGAGATTGCAAGTTACAAGCTTGAACATTCTTACATGGGCTACATGGGCAAGGCAATAGAACCTATAGTTAGACCATTGGGTTATGATTGGAAAATTGGTATAGCCGTACTTACATCATTTGCTGCACGAGAAGTTTTTGTTGGTACACTTGCCACTATTTACAGCGTAGGAAACGATGAAGAGGAAACCATTAAAAATAGAATGGCGGCAGAAATAAACCCCAGAACCAAAAGACCATTGTTCAATTTAGCTTCGGGCATTTCTTTATTGCTGTTCTATGCATTTGCCATGCAATGTATGAGTACTTTGGCAGTTGTAAAAAGAGAGACCAACTCATGGAAATGGCCGGCAGGCCAACTGGTATTTATGAGCCTTTTTGCTTATATTGTAGCTTTAATAGCCTATCAAATATTAAAATAAATATGGATATCATACAACACATATTGGTTTACATTACAGTAGCTATTTCCGCTTTTTATTTGATCAATAAATTTTTACTTCCAAAATCTGTTTGGGCGGGTAAAAAAAATAATTCCAAAGCTTGTGGTCAAGATGATTGTGGCTGTCATTAAATTTTATATTTCTGTTAAACCTTTTTTAAAAAGTTCATAACAATTTCTAAAATTGTAACGCTACTTACATTTGTTCGTCTAGATTGCGTAGGAATAATCTATACTATGAACTCAAGACCGTTTTTGTTACCCTTATTAACTTTTCTATTTTTAAATGTAGTTAACATTAATGCCCAAAGCTTAAGTGCTACGGTAATAGACAGTGTAAGTCAACAGCCTATACCATTCGCCTCGGTTCAATTAAAGGAGAAATGGGCAATCACCAATGAAGAAGGTAGCTTCAATTTAATATTTGATGAGGTTATCACAGAAAACGATTCCCTTATGATATCATCAATGGGGTATGAAACATTAACAAGACCTATAGCAGAATTTACTTCAACCAAAATTTTACTTGTTCCAAAAGCTATAGAGCTGAAAGAGGTTATCGTCTCAAACAAGAATTACACAGCTGACGAGATTATGGATTTCGTGGAAGACAATCTGGAAAAAAATTATACCAATGATCTATCCAAGAAAAGACTGTTCCATAGAACAACCAACACTGACAGATGGACTAAAAGCGGTTTTAAAGTCAAAAAATCTTCTATAGCCGTATTAAATCAACAATTTATAGATAGCGTCATTAATACAGTACCTAAGAACGACACTTATTATTCTGAGGTAGTCGGTGATTTATATGGTAATTATGATGAAGAAGTTCAAAAATTTAATTTGCTGAAAGCATCAAAATTATACGACAAAAACACGGAGTTTGATTTTGAAAGAATGGAAGAAAAACTAAATACTATTCTGAAGGAAAATGTAAAGCCCGGATCATATTTTAAAATTAAATCAGGTTTGTTATCGTTCAAGGTAGATTCTGAAGAAGTAAGCTCCCTTTTTGAAGAAGAAGTAGATTCTACCGATGTTGCGGCACTTAATAAGGAATTGGAAGAGAAAAAGAAAAATAAAGAAGAAAGACAAAAGAATTATGGCAATTGGAAAAGAAGACAATTAGCCAATATTTTTAGTGGATTACCTACTCAAGAAAAAAGTAAACTCAACTTCATAAACAAGAAAAGAAAGTATGAGTACACTTTAGAAGAATTCACTTATCTAGGCAATGACGCCGTTTATGTAATCTCATTTGTTCCAAGTGGGTCCGCAGATTATGAAGGTACATTATATGTAAATGCAGATGATTTTGCCGTATTGCAAGTAGACTATAGCAATGTAAAGCCTATTAGCAACTTTAACCTTTTAGGTATATCTAGCAACAATTACCTATCTAAGGGCAAAATAATTTACAACAAGGGTAATGATGGCTTGTACGGAATACGCTATTACGAATCTGAAAACGGTATGCGCTATGGTGTTAAAAGACCACTAAAAATTATTGAAAAAAATAAAATTGTTAAAGGTAGAAATAAGCAAAACGAATTATCGGGAGATATGGATTTTGTAGTTATAGGTACTGAAAAGAACGAAATGATTGTTTTTGATACAGAAAATATAAATCAATCAACCTTTGATGCTTTTAAAGAAAACAATACCGTATTGCCCACTTATATGCCTAAATATGACCCTACTTTTTGGGAGGGTTATGCCATTATGGAACCCAATACGGCCATTAAAGAGTTTACCGCAACTTCAGAAAATTAAGATTAAACAAGATTCTTAATAAAATTATAAAATAAAAGCCCCCAACCTAATACTAAAAATAGTCCGCCAAGTGGGGTTATTGGACCTAATAATTTTATTTTGTTTCCTTTAGATGCAGAAATACACAAACCGTAAATACTGAAAGAAAAAAGAATTGTCCCTATAATTAAGCAATAGATAATTGCTTTTTCCAGTCCCGTTTCTAAGTTTAAATTAAAGCTTAACATCAGTATCAATAGCGCATGATACATTTGGTATTTTACTCCCGTTTCAAAACTATTTAATTGATCAGCTGTAAACGTTTTTTTAAGTAAATGTGCACCAAAGGCACCAAATACCACAGCTAATAAACCCAACAAGGCTCCTATCAATTGCGCTACCAAAACCATATCTTTTTATTTCAAAGATACTGTCATCTTCTTTTAATTCATAAATTACAGAAACCATAATCTCATAAAGTATGAAATCGTATCTCTTAATCTATAGTATAACATTCGTTTTGATCTGCAGTTGTGGACCTGTAAAACATACGAGCGGTAACACATCTTCTTTAGATACCGAGTTAAGGGAAAAGAATAGAGCGAATGTTTCTCTATTACAACGTATTCGACAAAAGCCTGGCGTAGTGCTTCAAAACAACGTTCCTATTTTAAACAAGACCACAAATTCGTTTGATTCAGGCGGAAATCAGGAGCCTTTATACATTTTAAACAATCAGGTTATAGGAAACTCCTTTCTTTCAGTCAATGAGCTTATAGACAGTTATAACGTAAAGAAAATTGTAATTCTATCTGGTGCAGATGCTGCAGGTTATGGCACCCAAGGTTCTAATGGTGTAATCAAGATAACAAGTTACTAATTGCTAATTTAACCTAATGTTCATTTCCATATGAGAATTTACGGTAAATACACATTCCTTATATTTTGGCGGTCCGAACATTTTCATTTTTCCTTTGGAGAAAGCAATTTGCTCTTTAGGGATTCCCAACATATTGGTGTCTAAGTTTTTATTACCATTGGCATCATGAAAAATAGCAATAGCATACTCCCCTTCCGGTAGATTTTTGATATCAAAAGCCGTTTTACCTTTCACGGCCTTTTCCGAACCTGACTTATAAACTTCATCGAACTTTAAAAAAGACCTTTCATTATTGTAGACGGCAAAACAGATATTGCCTTTTTCAGAAGTAACTCCGTCAATATTTACACTTACATTATGTTGTGCAAACAGACCTGTAGACAGAAAACCTAATACACACAATGTTAAAAGAGTTTTTTTGATCATGGGCGCTCACTAAAATTAAACCATCTTAGGACAAGTCTAAGAAGCAATAAATTAAATTTTATTTAAATCTCTAATATCGATTAAAATTAGTTTCAATAGTTATGCCAAAGCTAAATTATATTTTATCCTTTACCCAACCTTACAATTACCAACCTTAATTAGGCTCACTTAAAGTACCCGTATAGGAGCTAAGTTTCTGAAATAATTGAACAGTTTCAACGGAATCTTTTAGGTTAAAGTATACATAAGCAGAATCTTTATAGACCAACTTAATTTTATTGTTATTGATATTATCTACAAATACGTGCACCTTCTTATTGGTCAAAGAATCTTTAAACTCCCTAAATACGCCTTTTTCCTTTTCCAAGGCAGAAAACCCATGCAAACGCTGCATTGGCGGAATTCTGTTAACGAACACTACGCTATCCAATTCACTTAAAGGAACTTCAACGTTATAAAACCCTGAACGTAGACCTAAACTAGTAGCATCATCAGTTACCCAATTTTTAACATGAAGTATTAAAACGGACGCACAACAAATAACCGTTACGATCAACGTTACGGTCCAAATCCAATTTTTCTTAGAAGAATGCATAAAAATTAAAGTATCAAGTTAATAATACTATTGCCTTAAACGCTAAAATTGACATTAAATTATTGTGGTATTAAAACACCTTGATCTTAGCCTAGACCAACATCTAAAGTCATCATTATTATAAAGCCCCCAATAAAGCCCATAGTTGCAATATCAGTGTACTTGTCTTGCTGGGTTTCAGGTATTACTTCTTCAACAACGACAAAGATCATTGCCCCTGCTGCAAATGAGAGTGCATAAGGTAAAATAGGCTGAAAAGTCATTACCGCCCAAGCACCTAATACTGCGGCTATTGGCTCCACGATAGCAGATGCCTGCCCAAACATAAAACTCTTTGTTCTACTTAGACCATGTCTACGTAATGGCATGGCAACGGCAAAACCTTCCGGAAAATTCTGTAAACCTATACCCAATGCCAATGCTACGGCACCGCCAATAGAAGCTCCGTCAAAACCAGCCGCAACACCACCAAATAAAACACCCACCGCTAAACCCTCAGGTATATTGTGCAGAGTAATTGCCAAGGTTAACAGTGTTGTTCTACGCCAAGGAGTTTTTACCCCTTCCGCTTCGCTTTCCTTAAAGTTTATATGTAAATGTGGCAGAACTTTATCCAACCCAAAAATAAACATAGCGCCTAGAAAAAAACCAATTGCCGCAGGTATGACCTTCACAAAACCTTCTCCAGGACTCATTTCAATACCTGGCGCCAGTAAACTCCAAAAACTTGCCGCTACCATTACTCCGCCAGTAAAACCCAGCATACCATCTAAAACGGCACGGTTCATTGTTTTAAACAGAAATACCAAAGCAGCGCCGGCAGCTGTTAGCCCCCAGGTAAACAATGTTGCATAAAACGCAGCCAACACTGGGTCTATAGATTCAAAATATGCTATAATTTCATTCATAATCTTGATAATTCAACGGTTAAAAACCTATTCTTCATCTACAATTTCCAAGAATAAATTTGTTGCTATTTGCTTAGAAATACTTATGGACCCTGATCTTGTTGAAATAGTTACGGAACCATCAAACTCCTCAATTTCCAATATTTTAAAAGTATCGCCCAAAGCGATTTTATTCTTGTCCAAAAATTTTAAAAATGCCGCCGAAGAATCATTGACCCCAACACAAACCCCCTGACTACCAACCGGCAATTCACTTATCAATTTTTTAACGGATTTGGTAAACACACCATCCTTGTTAGGTATTGGATCACCGTGAGGATCAACCTTAGGATATCCCAAATGCGCATCTAATTTATCTATTAAAGTATCACTTTTAATATGTTCCAGTTGCTCTGCCACAACATGGACCTCGTCCCAAGAAAAATTCAACTTATCTACCAAAAACACTTCCCATAGGCGATGTTTTCTGATTATAGAAAGCGCAACCAACCTCCCTTTCTCCGAAAGTGAGACACCCTGGTACTTTTTATAGTTGACAAGAGACTTTTCAGAAAGCTTCTTCACCATATCCGTAACAGACGATGGCTTCGTTTTCATCTGCTCTGCAATGGCATTGGTAGCCACAGATTTACTATTAAAATCGCTTAAGTGATAGATTGTTTTTATGTAATCTTCTTCTGATAACGTCATTTGCAAACAATAATAACACAAAAATACATTTTTATACGTAAAAACAATTTTTTAGTTTTGTCTAAAATTTATTTTAGATGGTTAAAATTTTATTTTTTGCCTACACTATTCTTTATTTCGGCATGCTAAATGCGCAAAATTCTGAGATATCTGGCACAATATCATCTAACGGTGTGCCTGAAGCATATGTGAACATTTATTTAAAAGGTACACAAATTGGTACCGCTTCAGATGAAAATGGTAAGTATTCACTTAAAAATGTTCCCTCTGGCAAATACACCCTCATTGCCTCCAATATTGGTTTTCAGAAATTTTACCAAATACTTACAATTACAGAAGGCCAGGATAAAATAATTGATATTAATTTAAAACCCTCTATAGAATCTTTGGACGAAATGGTCGTTACCGGAACTTTAAAACCTGTAAGTAGATTAGAGAGCCCGGTACCAGTAGAAGTTTATAAACCTACTTTTTTCAAGAAAAACCCAACGGCAAGTATTTTTGAAGCCCTGCAAAACGTTAACGGAGTTAGGCCACAAATTAATTGTAACGTTTGTAATACGGGCGATATTCATATCAATGGACTGGAAGGTCCGTATACATTGGTATTGATAGATGGTATGCCCATTGTAAGTGGTTTGGGAACCGTGTACGGCTTATCTGGAATACCCAACTCTCTTATTGAACAAATTGAAGTAGTCAAAGGTCCTGCTTCTACACTATATGGTAGTGAAGCCGTTGGCGGACTCATTAACATCATCACCAAAAACAATTTGACAGCTCCTAAATTTTTTGCCGATAGTTTTGTGACCGATTGGGGTGAATTTAATCTAGATGTAGGGACAAAATTCAATGTAGGTAAAAAAGCAAATGTGCTTTTAGGCGCCAATTACTTCAAGTACGACAACCCTATTGATAATAATGGAGATAATTTTACAGACCTAACCTTACAAGATAGAATTTCAGTTTTTCAGAAATGGAACTTCACAAGAAAAAACTCACGCATCTTTTCTTTGGCAGGTCGCTTTTTTTACGAAGATCGGTGGGGCGGAGAAATGCAATGGACACCGGAATTTAGAGGCGGAGACGAAGTATATGGCGAAAGTATATACACCCGAAGATGGGAAGTATTAGGGAAATATGAATTACCGATTGAAGAACAGATGATGCTGTCTTTCTCCTATAATGACCACAAGCAGAATTCGGTTTATGGTGATGTTCCTTACTTGGCAGATCAACGAATTGGGTTTACCCAATTAACATGGTATAAAACTATAGGAAAACACAGCTTATTAGTGGGTTCTGCCTTACGCTATAATTACTATGACGACAGCACTCCCGCTACATTTAGTACAGAGGGGAATGAGCCAGATGAAGTATTAATACCCAGTTTATTTATTCAAGATGAAGTAGCGTTCAATAAAAAACATTCTTTACTTCTTGGAGGAAGATATGATTACGACAGCCGCCATGGAAACATATTTACACCCAGAGCGGCATACAGGTTCAAGTTTACTGATAATGATATCATTCGCTTAAATGCCGGTACCGGTTTTAGGGTAGTGAATCTATTTACAGAAGATCACGCAGCGTTAACCGGATCAAGAGATGTTATTATTGCAGAAGAACTGAAACCCGAACGTTCATTTAATGTCAACCTAAATTATTTAAAGAAAATTTATGGTGATAACGGTACTTTCGTTGGTTTGGATGCCTCTTTATTTTACACAAATTTCCAAAATGTAATTATTCCTGATTATGACACCAATCCTAATCAGATTATATATGATAATCTAAACGGCACCTCAATTTCAAAAGGGATAAGTGCCAACGTAGACGTAGCTTTCTACAACGGTTTAAAACTGATGATAGGCGGTACCATACAAGATGTCAGTAATACGGAAGACGGCGTAAAGGAAAGACAGATTCTTACAGAAAGTTATTCAGCAAACTGGAGTGTTAGCTATGATATCCGTACCTGGGACCTAACTATTGATTATACCGGAAATTTGTATGGACCTATGCGACTACCTACCTTAGGCGACAACGACCCTAGAAGTGATTTTTCTCCGGCATGGAGTATTCAAAATATACAATTATCTTATGATGGAATAGAAAATCTTGAATTCTACGGAGGTGTAAAAAATCTGTTAGATTGGACACCTAATAGAGGAAATCCGTTCATTATTGCCCGCGCAAACGATCCATTTGATAAAGAAGTTACCTTTGATGCCAATGGCAATGCCGTTGCCACACCAAACAACCCAAATGCATTAACTTTTGACCCATCTTATGTTTATGGACCTAACCAAGGCATACGATCATTTTTTGGAGTACGTTACACCTTGAATTAAGCACAAAAGACAATTGCTATTTTGTATTTTTGAACAGCTCAGCAGAACAAGATTCTGATTGATGCTTACATACTATGAACGAATACGATTATATTATTATTGGCGCAGGTGCATCTGGTTTATTACTTGCTGATGCCATGTTGAACGATTCGTTTTTTGATCAAAAAAAAATTCTGTTACTTGACAAAAATGCAAAAGACACCAATGATAGAACATGGTGTTTTTGGGAAAAGGGCAATGGTAAGTTTGAAGATATTGTACATAAAAAATGGAATTCTATCCACTTTCAAGGAAAAGATGTTTTAAAGCGAACAGATATAAGTCCGTATACCTATAAAATGATAAGAAGCATTGATTTCTATAATCATTATCTAGGTCGCGTTAAAGAATCGGTTAACATTACCTTTGCTCAAGAAACTTTAATTAACTTTGAAGAATCTGAAAGCAAAGTAACTGTTCATACTGCTAAAAAAACCTATTCTGGAAAGTACATATTCAACAGCCTTTTCGACTATAGAATGGCAACCGGTCAGAAGAAATATCCTGTATTGCAACAGCATTTTGTAGGTTGGGTAATAAAGACCGACAAGCCTATCTTTGATAGTAATGAAGTTACATATATGGACTTTTCTATTCCACAAAAAGGAAATACACGCTTTATGTATGTACTACCTTATGCCAATAACACGGCGTTAATTGAATATACTTTGTTTTCTGAAGAGTTGTTGGAAAAAGCGGAATATACTGAAGCGATCAAACACTACATACAAGAGCGATTTGCATGTGAAACCTATGAAATAATTGAAAAAGAAGCTGGTAGCATACCCATGACAGCCTATGATTTTAGGGAGCACCACACCAATAGAGTTAGATATATTGGTACGGCAGGCGGTTGGGCCAAACCTAGTACTGGATATACTTTAATGAGCACCGCAACTAAAGTTCCTAAACTTATAGATTTCTTAAAACAAGAAAAACCACTTAAAAAGTTGAAATTAAAAGGTAAATTTTGGTTTTATGATATGCTATTTTTAGATGTTTTGCATAATAATAATGCAAAAGGGCATACCATATTCGAGTCTATTTTTAAAACTTTAAAACCACAAATGGTATTTAAATTCTTAGATGAACAAACAAGCTTAAAAGAAGATATTGTCTATATCAATTCCTGTCCTAAAACACCCTTCATAAAAGCCCTGCTCAAAAGAATTTTTTAAACAGTTCTGTTCATTAAATTTTTACCAAATTCTCTTAACAAGTTTTTATTTTCTTCTACAATATCCATCTCCTCAAGAACCTCAAATGCCTTTGCCGTATAATCTGAAATAGCCATTTTAGTTGCATTATCAGCCTCTGTTCTTTCAAAAATTGAACGTACGGCCTTTATTTTAGCGTCTGCTTCTTTTGGTTGAATAGAGTATAAATGTTCTAACTCTTTCACCATCATTTCAGAACCTGAGTTAAGCGCTTTTAAATATAAATATGTTTTCTTATTTTCAATAATATCACCGCCCACTTGCTTACCAAAAGTCTCTGGATCACCAAATACATCTAAATAATCATCTTGTAATTGAAAAGCTATGCCCAGGTTTAGTCCAAAATTATACATTTGCTCTTGTGCCTTTTCAGAGGCACCTGCAACAATGGCACCCATTTTTAAAGCAGCAGCTACAAGAACAGCCGTTTTAAATTCGATCATTTTCAGATATTCCGGCAACATGACATCATCTCTAGTTTCAAAATCAACATCATATTGCTGACCTTCGCAGACCTCTAAGGCCGTTTTACTAAAAAGTTTAGCCAAATCGCGAAAAACATTTGGCTCGTAATTTTCAAATAACTGATAAGCCATAATCAACATAGCATCACCAGAAAGAATACCCGTGTTAATATCCCACTTTTCATGAACGGTAGTCTGCCCTCTACGCACAGGGGCATCATCCATAATATCATCGTGCACCAAAGAAAAATTATGAAATACTTCAATAGCAACAGCAGCATCCAAAGCTTCTTTAAAATCCGCATCAAAAATTTCAGCTGTCATTAAAACCAATACCGGCCTAAGACGTTTCCCCCCTAAACCGAGAATATAAGTAATGGGCTCATAAAGGTTTCTAGGTTCCTTCGTGATTTTTTTTGAGTCCAAATACGCAATAAACTCATCTCTATATTCTTCAATAGTGTGCATTACAGGCAATTTTTTTCAAAAATAGAATAAATATGATTGAAATAAGGTGATTTGACCACTATAAGAATTAAATGTCAACACCTATATTTTACTCCATTTAAAAAGTATGGATACTTGAGGCTTAAAAAGGGAATTTTAAATCTTATTATAAAGAAGCACGTTTAATTAACCTAGAAGGTATAATTACCTGAGTAGTACTCTCATTTTTAATATGTTTTGCAGCCAGCTTTGCCATTTCATTAAAATCCGTAGAAATAGTAGTAATACCTCCAAAAACAATCTCTTTAGAAACATTATCGTTTTGGGAAAGAATACCAATATCTTCACCAATACTTAATTTTTTTCGCACGGCATCACGTAAAATATGCCATAAAATAGTATCGCCTAAGGCAAAATAAAGATTGCCTTTGGCGGCAGATCCTATGGTATAGTTGTTCTTCACCATTCCGTTAACGGAATGTTCTTTTAAAAATCTTTCAAAGGTATTTTTGATACTTATAGGGGAAAAATCACTTTCCTCATTAAAATAAAGTATAATTTTAGAATACTTTTTTATTTCCGGAAGTAGCTGTACCAATGAAGAGTAGATTACATTTTCAAATTCTTGAGAAATATATGAAAAAGACTTTCCTAGATTTAAATAACGATCTACCACCAATAATTTTTTAGCTTCAATATTTTGCAATAACTGGGTCACCTTTTCATGCTGTATGGGTGCAATTACATACATACCATATTTACCGTTAATATTGGTGAGTATTGTTTCAAAAACGGTAAGATTATTATGGTGAAAAAAAACATCGATTTGAAATCGTTTACCCATTTCTTTTCTAAATGTTTTGTAAAATTCCTCTTGGTAACTTTGAAAAGCGAACAATAACAAAGCCATTCTTTTGGTGATATTCGTAGCCTGACTTATAACAAAATACCCCTTTAATTGTCTAGACTCAATTAAGCCTCTGTTCTTTAATTCTTCATAAGCCTTAAAGATTGTTTTTCTAGCATATCCAATCTCCTCAACCATAATGTTTATAGAGGGTAGTTGATCACCTACCAGTAATTCACCATCTTCAATAGATTCAATGACACCTTGAACCAATTGCTCGTGTTTTGTAAGATTGTTGTTGTGGGTCAGGTTTAAAATTTTACTAATAACCGCCATAAATTCTAGTCAAATTTGCAGCCGTCAATATACAATTTAATAAAAGACATCAAAATTTTGTCAAGGATATATAGTGCTATTGCACATGGCAATTCTACCAAAAAGCAAGGAAAATAAGCTTTTTTGAGTATTGAAGAATAATTAACAAAATAAACTAATGGTTGTATTTTAATAATAATTTATGATCTAAATCATAATTTGAAAAAATAAGCTACCAAAATTTATTAAATTAACATTTATTTATATATTTGTTTGCAGTAGCATAGTGTATCATAGTCTTTTTATCTCAAAAGCTTCCTGAAGAGATTATAATATCCGTGCCAGCTTAATAACTAACAACTGTAAGAACTAACTTTATGAATTATCAAAAAAACTTTCCTAAGTTTTCCATGATTCGAAATCATGCGAGCTTAACGATGATTTTATTTTTTAGTGGATTTCTTTTTATGAACCTCCACGCACAGACGACCGTGTCCGGAACTGTTACTTCGGCATCGGACAACATGCCGTTACCAGGTGTTTCGGTCATTGATGCAAACAACCCAACGACTGGGGTACAAGCAGATTTTGATGGTAACTTTACCATTACCGTAGATGATGGTAGTACCAGTTTACGATTTAGCTACATTGGTTTTAAGGCAGTGGTGGTACCGGTAAACAACCAAAGTACCATTAATGTATCACTTGAAGAAGATGTTGCCAACCTAGACGAAGTTGTAGTCGTTGGTTACGGTACCCAGAAAAAGGCAACGGTAACAGGTGCGGTAACAGCTGTACAAGGACCTGTACTTGAAAGTTCTCCGGCCATTAGTGTATCTAACTCCCTTGCAGGTAGACTACCAGGTGTTGTAATTGTTCAGACCAGTGGAGAGCCTGGTAATGACGAATCTAACATTAGCATTCGTGGAACGAACACATTGGGTAACAACCAGCCATTAATTGTAATTGACGGTATACCAGATAGAGATGGTGGCATAGGTCGTATTAACCCAGATGATATTGCAAATATATCTGTACTAAAAGATGCCTCTGCAGCTATTTATGGGGCTAGAGCGGCAAATGGTGCAATTATCGTTACCACTAAAACTGGTAAGCCCGGTAAAATGCAGATCAATTACAAAGCAGATTTTGGTATAACCAGACCAACAAGAACTCCAGAAATGGCTAGTGCTGTAGAGTACCAAACTATTATGAACGAATTGGCGATTTTTAATAGTAACATTCCATCTTCTCAGTGGGGAGCGGCAAATACGGCTTTTCAAAACTCTGGAAGTTATACCATTCCAGGAAGCGACCCGGCAGAAACCGTAAACGCTGCATTTAGTCCAGAAACGATTAATAACCATAGAACGAATGCCGATCCATGGTTATACCCAGATACGGATTGGTTTGGCGCTACTTTTCAAGATTGGGCAGAACAACAGAGACACAACTTATCCATAAGCGGAGGTAATGAAGATTTAAAGTACTATGCCTCTATAGGTTATGCAGACCAAGGTGCTATCTATAAAAATTCGGCGAACAGATACCAACAATATAATTTTAGAATCAATACCGATGCTAGAATTAATGACTATCTATCCACTAAATTAAGTATGGGATATAGAAAGGAAGATAGAACCTTTCCTACTGAAGGTGCAGGTGCTATTTTTAGAATGTTAATGAGAGGTAGACCTAACGAACCTGCAATATGGCCAAATGGCTTACCAGGACCTGATATTGAAAACGGGCAACAGCCAGTGGTCGTTACTACCAATGCTACAGGTTATGACAAACAACCAACCGATTATTTACAATTTACCGGTTCCGTAGACATTACAAACCCGTGGATAGAAGGTTTGAAAATGACTTTATTGGCTGGTGTAGATCAAAGTCAATTACGTAGAAAATTATGGCAGACACCTTGGACACTTTACTCTCTAGACCGCGCAAACTATATTGCTACCGGGGTACCGGAACTTAGCGGTTCTATACGTTCCAACTTTACGGATGCAAGATTATTACAATCATCTAACAACGTTTTAAATACCAACCTTACCGGTTTGTTAAGTTATGACAAAACAATAGGTGATAATCACACTATTAATTTATTGGCAGGTGTAACCCGGGAAAATTTTCAAGGAGAATTTTTCTCGGCTTTTAGAAGAAACTATCTTTCTACAGCAGTTGACCAGCTTGGTGTTGGTGGCGAAATTGCACAGGAAACCGATGGTTTTGGGTATAACCGAACACGTTTGGGTTACTATGGTCGTGCTCAATACAACTTTAAGGAAAAGTATTTAGCTGAGTTTATTTGGAGATATGATGGTTCATATATATTCCCAGGTAATGATCGTTTTGGATTCTTCCCAGGTTTATTGGTTGGTTGGAACATTAATAATGAAGATTGGTTCAACGTAGATTCTATAAGCTACTTAAAGTTAAGAGGATCTTACGGTGAAATGGGTAATGATCAAGTTTCTTTTGACACAAACGGTGATGGCGAAATTACTGATGACGAATTACAGGAATATGCTTACCAATCTATTTATGAATTTGGTCAATATCCAATTAACGGACAAGTACAGACAACATTGTTCGAAAATCTTTTAGCCAACCCAAGTTTTACCTGGGAGCGTGCCAAAAACTATAATATTGGTTTAGATGGTATTGTACTAGATGGTAAACTAAGTTTCACTTTAGAATACTTCTTGAACAAGCGTGATCAAATACTTATTCAGAAAACTGGTTCTACACCAGGATCTTCTGGTATTTCTACACTACTACCACCTGTGAATGCAGGAAAAGTAAACAATGAAGGTTTTGAATTCGCATTAAACTATTTTGGTGGAAATGTAGAAGGATTTAAATGGGATGTTGGTGTTAATGGAGGTTATGCACAGAACACAGTTGAGTTCTTAGACGAAATTCCTGGTGCACCAAGTTACCAATTACAAGAAGGAAAGCCTATTGGTTCCTATTTAGTATATGAATCTGACGGTGTCTTTATTGATCAGGCTGCCATAGACTCAAATCCACTGGATTACAGTGCCGTTAAGCCTACATTAGAGCCAGGAGACATGAAGTTCAAAGATATTAATGGTGATGGTGCCATTAATGATTTAGATCAAGTTAGGTTAAAGAACAGTATTAATCCTAATTTCAACTTTGGTGTTACTTTCAATGCTTCTTATAAGAATTTTGACCTTTCGGTATTATTGCAGGGAGCAACAGGTGCTAAATTATTCATCCAGACAGAATCTGGTGATATTGGTAACTTCTTAAAATACAGCTTCGATAATAGATGGAGTCCTGATAATCCAAGTAGCGTTCATCCAAGACTTGCAAGTCGTGGAGACACCTATTATACCGGCGGTGATTATGGAAACAACACCTATAATCTTTTTAGTAAAGATTACCTAAGGCTTAAAAATGTTCAATTGGCATATAACTTCCCTTCAGAAATGATTGAGCAATTTGGCTTATCTAATTTTAAAGTATATATGAGCGGTCTAAACTTGGCTACATGGGCAGCTCAAGATATATATGATCCTGAATCGACTAGTAATAATGGTCAGTTTTATCCACAACAGACTATTATCAATACAGGTTTTAGTTTAACATTTTAAAAAAAAATCATGAAAAAAGAAAAATTAATACTTTTAGGATTACTGGCCCTAGCGCTGGTTCCTATTTCGTGTAATGAAGATTTCTTAGAAACGCAGCCATTAGATTCAATTTCGGCAGATGCTACTTGGGCAGATGGGGCGTTGGCACAAGCATTTGTATTTAATGTGTACGGATCCCTCGGCTATGGAGGATTTGAAGAAGAAGGTCTGTCTTCATTAACGGACGAAGCAATGTTTACACACTCCGGTAGAGGAGTCAATGTTATTACAGAAGGTTCTCTTTCCCCATCAGGTACGGGAAATGTGAATATCATTCCACAATGGAACGAGTTATATTCAGCCATTAGAAAAGCGAATATAGCCATACAAGAATTGCCTAACTCAACCTTTGATGACCAGACTCTAAAGGATAGGTTACTAGGAGAGGCTCATTTTTTAAGAGCTTATTACTATCATCAATTAATGCGTTACTATGGTGGAGCCCCATTAATTGACACGCCATATGGACTAGATGATGACTATACTATAGCTAGAGGAACCTATGCCGAAAACGTAACCTTTGTGACCGATGATCTAGACAGGGCTATATCATTGTTAGATGGTAAAGAAGTTACTCCAGGTAGAGCATCTATGCTAGGTGCTATGGGATTAAAATCTAGAGTGCTGACATATGCAGCGAGTGATTTACGCGACGGACCTACTGCGAGCGCTAAATCGGCAACATTGGGTGCATATTCAAATTTAGAACTGGTTGCATATACTTCTGGGGACAGAGATGCAAGATGGAACGCTGCAAAAACTGCTGCCAAGGCTGTTTTAGACGCAACTACCGGTTATAAACTAGATTTAACGGAACCTGCAAGTGCAGAAGAAGCAACACAGACCTACATCTCTATTGCTATGGGAGGTGGAAGTGCCGTTGGTGATGCTGCTGCAAGGTCTGAACTATTGTTTGAAAGAACACACTCACCTTTGTTTACTCAAGAAAGTAACTGGCCTTTAGGTGGTATTCACCAAGGAATAAACAACGGACCTAATGGCTACCACAACTGGGCAGGGAACACACCTATTCAACAATTGGTAGACGACTATCAAATGATGGACGGTTCGGATTTCGACTGGAGCAATGAAGAACACGCAGCTGCTCCATATGAGAATAGAGATCCAAGATTGGCCGCTACCATTCTATATGACGGCGCACCTTGGAAACCTAGACCGGATGATGTTGCTTCAATTGATCCTTATGATGAAATACAGACAGGAACATACGCAGACGGTAGCGGTGGAATAATACCTGGTGTGGACATGAGAGATTCGCCCATTGAAAACTGGAACGGAAGTAGAACTGGATATTATGTAAGAAAGTTTATTGATCCAGACCCATCTTTGGTAGATAACCAATCTAGTGCCCAAGTAGTACCTTGGCCGTTTATCAGATATACTGAAATCGTATTGAACTATGTGGAAGCATCTATTGCACTAGGCGATGAAGGCGAAGCTAGAAATTGGTTAAATAAAATTCGTTTTAGAGCCGGTATGCCCGCAATTTCATCTTCAGGTAACGAGCTTTTAGAAGATTACATCAACGAAAGAAGAGTTGAGTTAGCTTATGAAGAGCATAGATACCATGACGCAAGAAGGTGGATGATTGCAGATCAAACACTTGGTAGAGGTATTAAGGTAATGAAAGTTAGTGCAACTTTAAAAGCAGGTGCTACACCAAGGACACCATATAAATATGATCCAACAGTGTATGATTACACCTATACGGTAGTTGACAATAATGATAACGAAACCAGAACTTGGGACGATAAAATGTATTTCATGCCTATTAGTAGAGATGAAATCAATAGAAATAACCTTTTGATTCAGAATCCAGGTTATTAGTTTAGTTTAAATTGAGTTAAATTAAAGATCTATTCCTTTTTGGAATAGATCTTTTACTTTTAAACAAATGACAAAAAATCAAATCTTCTATATCCTTTTAATTTTCCTAATACACCAAAGCTGTACCGAGAAAGTTAAAAAAGATGAAACCCCTTCAACAATAAATAAAATTGAAGAACCTACCCTATTCACTCTTTTGTCAGAAGACGAAACGAAAGTAACTTTTCAGAACACTTTAAAAGAAGGATTAAATGCCAACGTATTGGTATATGAATACCTTTATAATGGTGGTGGTATTGCTACTGGAGACTTCAATAATGACGGTCTTCAAGATTTGTATTTCACTTCTAACATGGGTGAAAATAAATTCTATTTAAACCAAGGTGATTTTACATTTAAAGATGTTACTAATACTTCTAAAGTTAGCGGTAGACCTGGACCTTGGAAAACAGGCATTACCTCTGCTGACGTAAACGGAGATGGCAAACTGGACCTCTATCTTTGCTATTCAGGTGCCTTACCAGATGTAAAGCGTAAAAATCAATTGTTCATCAATCAAGGAAACGATGCCAATAACGTACCTATTTTTAAAGAACAAGCGGAAGAATATGGTTTGGCCAGCGCTGCTTTTAGTAATCAAGGATATTTTTTTGATTATGATAAAGATGGTGATTTGGATATGCTTTTACTAAACCATAATCCAAAGTCTTTACCCGTTTTAAACGAAGTAAGCACTAAAAAACTTCTCAATAAAGACGACCCTCTTCAAGGTATACGTCTCTTTGAGCAAAAAAGAAATACGTTTGTTGATGTAACTGTAAATGCCGGCATCAGTGGCTCTGCACTTACCTACGGTTTAGGCATAGGTATAAGCGATATCAATAATGATGGTTGGCAAGATTTCTATATTTCCAATGACTATACAATTCCTGACTACCTGTACATCAATAATAAAAACGGAACGTTTACTGACCAATTAGGGGAACAAATGGGGCATACAAGCCATTTTTCTATGGGTAACAATATTGCAGATATCAATAATGATGGCCTACAGGATATTTTCACCTTAGACATGCTGCCTAAAGATAATAAGCGTCAAAAACTATTATTGTCACCTGATAATTATGAAAAATTCGATTTAAATATTAGAAGTGGGTTTCACCATCAATACATGAGGAACATGCTTCAGTTGAACAATGGCGATAACACCTTTAGTGAAATTGGACAACTAGCCGGTATTTCAAACACAGATTGGAGTTGGGCTCCCCTCTTTGCAGATTTTGATAATGACGGTTTTAAAGATTTATTTATTTCCAACGGATATTATAGGGATTATACCAATTTAGATTTTATCAATTACATGGATAGTTATGTACAATCTAAAGGTAGGCTACAACGACAAGATGTTTTGGAATTGATAAAAGAAATGCCAGCTTCAAACCTGACCAACTTCTATTACAGCAATAATGATGGACTAAATTTTAGCGATAAAACAGACAAAGCAGGTGTTGACCAACCAGCTAATAGTAACGGTTCAATTTATGTTGACCTGGATAATGATGGTGATTTGGACCTAGTGGTGAACAATATAAACAAACCGGCTTTCATCTATAGAAATGATACTAAAAAAGAAAGCACCCATCAAATAAGTATTCAATTAAAAGGTGCTGATAAAAATACCAACGGTATTGGATCAAAAGTAAGTGTATATAGCAAAGACAAAACTCAAGTTGTAGAACAAATGCCTACACAAGGTTATCTTTCAACAGTTTCATCTATTTTACATTTTGGGTTTAATGATGTTAGCATTATAGATTCCGTAACGGTTCAATGGAATTCAGGTAAAACTGAAACCTTAAGGGAAGTTGCCACTAATCAATTATTGGTTTTAAAAGAAAGTAATGCTACCAAAACCGCTATCTTAAAAGATAAATCTAAACCTTTATTTCGTAAAGTACCTAATGCAATTAATTACACGCATCCATCATCTTCAATGAATGACTTTAAAAGACAATCATTATTATTAAAACAATTATCACATTACGGTCCGCCCATGGCTAAAGGCGACATTAATAATGATGGACTAGAAGATATTGTTATTGGAGGCGGTATTGGTCAAGCTACTGCCGTGTATATTCAGAATTCACAAAAAATGTTTAATAACAGAACAAGTGCTGATCTTGAACAGGATCAACAATATTCAGATACGGACATATCACTGATCGATATTAACAAGGACGGAAATTTAGATGCATATATTGCTAGTGGTGGTTATCATAAACTGGCACCGAACGATCCATTACTACAGGACAGAGTTTATTTAGGTGATGGGAAAGGAAATTTTAAAAAATATGAAAATGCCTTACCAAAAATGTTAACCAGTACCGGGTCCATAACATTCTCTGATATTAACAATGATTCATATATGGATATCTTTGTGGGCGGCTATAGTATACCGGGGCGTTTTCCTGAAATACCAAGAAGCTATATTCTCATCAATGATGGTACAGGAAAATTTACCGACCATACCGAAACAATACAACCGGAACTGAAAAATGTAGGAATGGTTACCGATGCCGTATGGGCAGATATGGATGGTGACCAACAAAATGATCTGATTGTAGTTGGGGAGTGGATGCCTATCTCTATTTATTTGAACAAAAGCGGGAAGTTGATAAATGAAACGCATAATTTTTTCAACGAATCTTTATCCGGTTTGTGGACAAGCCTTCATGTTACCGACCTAAATAAAGATAGCAAACCAGATATTATAGCAGGTAATATTGGTACAAATACGCAATTTAAACTAAGTATTGAAAGACCTGCCGAGCTGTATTATTCCGATTTTGACCATAACGGTTCAATAGACCCTATTTTAAACTTTTATATAGATGGCAAGAGCTATCCGTATGTGACCAGGGACGAGTTACTAGGTCAACTTTCTGGAAAACGCCAAATATTTAATAGCTATGAAAAGTATGCCGTAGCAACCATAAATGATATTCTCGATGAAACTGAATTACAAAAAGCAAAAAAATTGGCTATTACGCATCAAAAAACAACAGTTTTAATGAGCAATAAAAGTGATAGATATAAAAACATATCATTGCCAATACAAGCACAATACTCCCCTATTTCCAGTATTGTTAGTTCAGATTTTAACAACGATGGTATTATGGATTTACTACTTTTAGGAAACAATGATTTTTATAAATTAAGAATTGGAAAATTTGATGCTAATTATGGTACTGTGCTTCTGGGCAAGGCTGATGGCAACTTTAAGTACCTACCACAGACACAATCAGGATTATCCATAAAAGGTAGTGATACCCATGCACTACTCATAAATAACGAACTTATACTTACAAGTTACGGTGCAGCAACCGAAACTTATCAACTATTAAAATAGCTTTTTAATTAACCATGACTTTTTTCAGTAAATCTAAATACATAATAACCTTTGTAGCTCTTATTGTACTTTTTACATCATGTACTACCAAAGAACAGCCCAAATTAAGCGAAAAGGAAGTTGCCTTAGAGTGGGCCAACATGACTTTGTTCATTACCAGATATACACCGTCAAATTCACCCACTTTTGCTTCTAGGGCATTTGGTTATACGGGCTTAACTATGTACGAAACCACTGTACAAGGTTTTCCTGATTATAAATCAATGGGCGGGCAGTTAAACGTCTTTGATCAACTCCCAATAGCGGATGCCTCTAAAGAATATAATTGGGTACTGGCACTAAATGCCGGACAATCGGAAATTCTAAAAAACATCTACGTACAAACCTCCGAAGAGAATATTCAAAAAATAGATTCATTAGAACAAGTAATTTACAATCAATTTACAACGGATGTTGATCAACAAACAGCAGAACGTTCCGTGGCATTCGGTAAAAAAGTAGCGCAAATCATTTTTGAGTGGTCAAAAACCGATGGCGGACATAGAGGATATTTGAAAAATTTTGATAAGACCATGGTGCATCCGGACAGACCTGGCTCTTGGAAACCACCCCTATTTGCACAATCTTTTAGTCATCACCCATTACACCCACACTGGGGTGAAAATAGAACTTTTGCATCTAAAAATAAAGCGATTGAAGACCCAAAAATGATTCCGTATGACACCACGCCTGGTTCAGCGTACTATAAACAATTTGAAAATGTATATCTCAAGGATTTAGAATTGACCCAATTAGAAAAAGAAGCAGCCATTTGGTGGGGAGATGACCCAGATGTAAGCTTTACACCACCAGGACATTCTTATTATTTTGCAACCTTGGCCGTAGAAGGACATGACATATCGCTTATTGAAACTACACAGGTCTATGCACAGGTAGGCATGGCCGTATCGGATGCGTTCGTGAACTGCTGGAAATGGAAATATCAATTTTTTACCGAGAGACCAAATACTTTTATACCAAAATATATAGATGAAGAATGGGAGTCTTTTTGGCCTGACCCACCATTTCCTTCCTTCCCTTCCGGGCATGCAATACAAGCGGCTGCCGCAGCAACCGTTTTGGAGCATAATTTTGGAAAGGAATTTACTTTTACGGATAGAGCTCATGAAGGCAGGGAACGTGATGAATTAAAAGAAACCGATTTTGTTATTAGATCTTTTGATAGCTTTTGGGATGCCGCTCAAGAAACGGCAGACTCAAGATTTTATGGCGGTATACATACGCAATTAGATAACGAAGTAGGATTAGAAAAAGGCATTGAAATAGCAAAAAACGTTTACGGCCTAGAATGGAAGAACACAAATGAAAAATAGATTATCATCACTTACTTTAACACTAATATTATTTGTTACCTGCGGCAAGTTTGCCAATGCGCAACAAAAATTTGTAGATGTTACCGCCGAAGCTGGTTTGGACCACCAATACGAAGTATACGAAGGAACATTTGGCGGCGGAGTTACCGTTTTTGATTTCAATAAAGACGGATTTGAAGATCTGTATATTACTAGCGGTATAAAATCTGACAGACTTTACCTTAATAATGGTAATGGTACGTTTACGGATGTTTTTAAAGGATCTGGTCTAGAAGTAACCAATGAGTATGTAACCCAAGGTGTTGTAAGTGCAGATATTAATAAAGATGGATACAGGGATCTGTTCATTACAACCATTACTACTACAGATGGCAAAAATGTTATACCAAGAGCTAAAAATTTACTCTTCTTAAATAATGGAGATGCTACATTTAAAGATGTCACTAATGAATACGGCTTAGAGGACTTAAACTCTTTCAGTACAGGACCAAGTTTTGGAGATATTGACGCAGACGGATATCCTGATTTATTTGTTGGTAATTATTTTCAAGAATTTACCGGTAAACTGGGCATTATAAAAGACGCAACCATAGTAAGTGCCAACCAAACAGCTAGAAGCTACTTACTAAAAAATGAAGGTGGCAAAAGTTTTAAAAATGTATATGATGAATATGGTTTAGGTCATAAAGGTTTTGGCTTTGGTGGGGTTTTCACGGATTATGATAATGACCAAGATCAAGATTTATTGGTAAACCAGGATTTTGGATATAAGGCCGTCCCTAATTTTCTTTATCAAAATGAATATCCAGACGATCATTTTAAGGATGTTAGTGAACAAACCGAAATGGATTTAAAGATAAACGCAATGGGTGCTGCTGTTGGTGATTACAACGGTGACGGGTGGATGGATTATTACATTACAAACATCAAGTTCAACATGCTTATGGAAAACCAAGGTAATGGCAAGCCGTTTGTAGATAAAGCGAAAGAATTAGGTACATATAACCTAGCCATTAGTTGGGGCGCCAATTTTGCAGACTTTGATCATGATGAAGATTTAGATCTGTTTGTTTCGAACGGAGATTTGAACCCCAATTGCACGCCTATGGGCAATTTCTATTTTGAGAATAATGATAACACATACACCGAAAAAGGAAGAGAACTAACTATTAACGATTACGGAATAGGTAGAGGATCGGTAATTTTTGACATGGATAATGATGGTGATATGGATTTGTTGGTGGTAAATCAACAACCGATCTTAAATTACCCAATCCCATCTACCACCCGCCTGTTTAGAAATGACATTGCCAATGGTAATTGGTTAAAAATAGCATTAAAAGGTATTGAATCTGAAGCTAATGGTATTGGCTCTAGAGTTACGATAGTTGCTGATGGAAAGAGAACTATTAGGGAAATAGATGGCGGTGGATCTAGTCACTTATCACAAAACTCTGTTATTGCGCACTTCGGTTTGGGAACGAATAAAAAAGTAGATTCCGTCATAGTTAATTGGACAGGTGGCAATACTCAAGTATTGACCAATATAGAGGCAAACCAACAACTAGAAATTATTGAGGTCAACAGCCCCAAAAAACAAGCCTTTACCTTATGGTACATTGTGGGGGGCTCCATCCTTCTCGTTTTATTTTACATTATATATAAAAAGAGAAGATAGCAACTAGCTATATTCTATGTAACGTTTTTAAGTTATAGACCCCATGTCCATATCTTATTCCCACGTATTCTATACATTAGTATCTTCTATGTACTGATGCCATCCTTAATTAGTTCATAAAAACACAGCACATTATTAAATTGTAAAACTTTGGAAACTTTTTAAGTTTCTATAGTTTCCTTATGTATATTTGCAGCTGTTATGAAAGAAAAAATTAGGGAAACGGCTTCACAACTTTTTTTGGAACGCGGTTTTAAGAGTATTACCATGGATGATATTGCCAAAGAAATTGGTATATCAAAAAAAACGATTTACAGCGAATACGGCAACAAAACTTCCCTTGTGGAAGATTGTGTAATGAACAAATTTTGCCACTTAAGTGATGGCATAGATTTAATTATAGCGATGGAGAAGAACGCTATAGAAGAATTATATGAGATCAAAAAATATGTTATGTCTCATTTAAACGACGAAAAAAGCTCTCCGCAATATCAATTGATGAAATATTATCCCAAAATTCATAAAAACCTAAAACTAATGCAATTCGATAAAATGCATAGCTGCGTGTTATTAAATGTAGAACGCGGACTAGAACAGGGTTTATTTAGGGATAACATTGAACCTGAGTTTGTTGCTAGAATATATTTTACCGGCATGAACAGTATAAAAGACCAAAACATTTTTCCTCTAGACCAATTTCCAATAGCCAAACTTATGGACTCGTTTTTAGAATATCACCTAAGAGGAATTGTCACCCCAAAAGGAAAAACCATTTTAAATAACATCATCAATTCAAATCAAGAATAAATGCGAAATCAATTAGTAATATTAATCTTTATTCTAAGTATTAGCTTGGGATATTCACAAGAGCAAACATCCTCCTTCACCCTAGAGGAAGCTATTACGTATGCCTTAGAGAACAACTATTCGGCCATTAATGCAAATAGGGATATTATAGATGCACAAAAGCAAAAATGGGAAACTATTGCAACCGGTCTACCTCAGATAAATGGATCTGTAGGGTACTCAAACCAATTAAAGCAACCTGTTACGTTATTACCTGCAGAATTAGTTGGTGGAGCAGCAGGGGAATTTATTCCCGTAGTATTCTCTCAACCACAATCAATGACCGCTACCGCTACCCTTACACAACAAATTTTTGACGGTTCCTACATTGTTGGGGTTCAGGCAACAAAAGCTTTCTTAAGCTATAGCGACAACAATAAAGAAAAAACAGAATTAGATATTAGAAAGCAAGTCGTAGAAGCATACGGCAACGTTCTATTGGCGGAAGAGAGTGTTAAAATTTTAGAGAAAAATAAAGCAACACTAGAAAAAACACTTTATGAAACTACCAAATTATTTGAAAACGGATTAGGAGAAGAAGAAAGTGTAGACCAACTTCAAATTACATTATCATCTGTAGAAAACCGATTACAAAACGCCATTAGACTACAGGAAATTACACTTCAAATGCTAAACGTTAGCTTAGGTTTGGACTTAAACGCACCTACACAGTTAAAAGACAACTTAGAGGACCTTACAGTTTCTAAAATGAACCTTAACATTCTTAGTACAGATTTTAATATTGAAGATAACGTAGATTACAAACTTGCAGAAAATTTAAACGAACAACGTTATTTTGAATGGAAATTAGCTAGAAGCCGTGCATTACCTACATTAAATGCATACATTAATTATGGTAGTGCCGCCTACTCAGAAAATTTTGATTTTTTCAATGGAGACCAACAGTGGTTCGATTCTTCTATACTTGGTCTAGACCTGAATATTCCAATCTTCAGTTCTTTAAAAAGAAGTGCAAGCACACAACGTGCAAAAATTGCATTAGAAAAAGCAAAAACACAATTGACCGAAGCAGAGCAACAAATTAGACTTCAGTTAGAAAATGCCAAGAACAATTTCACCTTGGCCATAGATAACTATGAAACTGCAAAACAAAATCTAATGCTATCTGAACGAATAGAAAACAAGAACCAGATAAAATATAAAGAAGGTTTGGCTACCAGTTTTGAACTAAGACAAGCACAAACACAACTCTATACCACACAACAAGAATTTTTACAATCTATGGTAGAGGTCATCAATAAAAAGACCGAATTAGAAATTATTTTAAATACAAAAGGCTAAATAATCAATCACTAAAAATACAATCATGAAAAAAATACTAGTTTTATTAATTACGACCATAGGCATTTACTCGTGCGGTGGTGGTGAGCAAACGGTAGCCGATATTATAGCGCAACAAGACCTAGAAGCAATAAGAGCGAAGAAAAATGAAATTACCGCTCAGCAAAAAGTGATCGATGCCCAACTTAAATCATTAGATTCTGCTATAGGAATTTTAGGTAATGAAGAAAAGTTGCCTTTGGTAAATACATTGACCGCAAAAAAAGAAGTATTTAATCACTATCTAGAATTACAGGGCGATGTTTCTACCAAACAAAATGTTCTTATTTACCCAGAAATGGCGGGTACGCTACAAAGGGTTTATGTTAAAGAAGGTACTAAAGTTTCTAGAGGTCAGGTATTGGCAACTATTGATGATGGTGGTATGTCAAGCCAATTAAGTCAATTGAAAACGCAAGCTGAATTAGCTAAAACTACTTTTGAACGTCAAGAGCGTTTATGGAACCAGAATATTGGTTCAGAAATACAATTCTTACAGGCAAAAGCCAATTATGAGGCTGCTGAAAACATGGTAGCGCAAGCACAGAGCCAATTAGGAAAATCTACAATTAGAGCTCCTTTTTCCGGTATTATCGATAATGTTATCAAAGAACAAGGTACAGTGGTGGCTCCTGGTCCAGGGTCAGAAGTATTCCGTATTGTAAATCTATCTGATATGTACATTGAAGTTGAAGTTCCGGAATCGTACATAGACAATGTAACCAAGGGGAAAGAGGCATTGGTTTATTTTCCGGTTTTAGGTGACAGTATCGTTACAAAAATTAGGGAAACCGGTAATTTCATAAATCCTTCCAACCGTTCTTTTGAAGCTGAAATACCTGTACCGAACAAAGCGGGAAGAATAAAACCAAATTTAACCGCAAAGGTTGCTATAAATGATTATACAAGCGACAATGCCATATTAATACCAACAAGTATAATTTCTGAAAATGCAGATGGCGAGCAGTATGTTTTTGTTGCAGAGGAACCAAATGCGGATGGCGAAGCGGTAGTAAAAAGAAGCGTTATCAAAACAGGTAAAACCCAAGGGGCCAATATTGAAGTATTATCCGGTTTAACCGATGGTAACCAAATTATAAAAGAAGGTGCCAGAAGCGTTAAAGATGGCCAAAAAGTAAAAATCAAAAAATAAATATCGATGAGCAAAGTACAAAAGAACGCCGACAAGGAATTCGGCCTATCGTCTTGGGCCATTGATAACCCTTCGGTTATTTATGTCATGATAGCCATTTTTCTATGGTTGGGTTTTAGCGCCTATATGGCTATGCCGAGAGAGGATTTTCCTGAAATTATAGAAACCAAGATATATGTTAGCACACCTTACCCCGGTAACACTGCCGAGGATATTGAAAAACTTATTACCGATCCTTTAGAAGATAGGCTTAAGAATATTAGTAACGTTGTTGAAATTACTTCAACATCACAGGAAGATTACGCTATTCTAACCATAGAATTCGATGAAGATATTACGGTTGAACAAGCCAAGCAAAAGGTAAAAGATGAGGTAGATAGTGAAAAAGCAAGTGAAGACTGGCCAACATTCAACGGTGCCAAGGTAGAACCTAATGTTTTCGATTTAAATTTCTCTGAAGAAGTTCCTATCATGAACATCAATTTTACCGGAGATTACCCTGTAGAGAAACTAAAAGAGTTTGCGGAATACCTACAAGATGAGGTAGAAGACTTACCTGAAATTAAGCAAGCGGACATTCGTGGGGCCCAAGATCTGGAAGTTGAAGTTGGTGTGGACATCTACAAAATGATGGCGGCAAAAATCAGCTTTCAAGACGTTATTAGCGCTATAAGCAACGGTAACATGACCATGTCTGCCGGCAATCTAAAAACAGTTGGGCAAAGACGTACCATTCGTATTTTAGGTGAAGTTGAAGACCCTAAAGAATTGAACAATTTTGTGGTCAAATCTGAGAACGGTGCAGTATACTTAAAAGATATTGCTACCGTAAACTTTCAGTCTAAAGATAAAACTACCTATGCCCGAGAATTTGGCGAGAACGTAGTAATGCTAGATGTTAAAAAGAGAGCAGGTAGAAATTCAATATCAGCGGCAGATAAGATAAAAGCCTTGGTAAAAAAGGAAAAAGAAGATTACTTTCCACCAGATTTAAACATCTCTATTGCCAATGATTCTTCTACACGTACATTGAATCAGGTTGACGATTTGGTAAACAATATCATCTTTGGTATCATACTCGTTGTAAGCGTTTTAATGTTTTTCCTAGGCTTTAGAAATGCCTTGTTCGTCGGTTTTGCTATACCCATGTCAATGTTCATGTCATTTGTAATATTATCATGGTTAGGTTATACCCTAAACACTATGATTCTTTTTGGAATGATCATGGGGCTTGGTATGTTGGTAGATAACGGTATTGTAGTGGTAGAAAACGTATATAGATTAATGGATGAAGGCATGTCCAGAATCGAGGCCGCTAAAAAAGGTATTGGTGAAATAGCTTACCCTATAATTATTTCTACGGCAACAACAGTTGCGGCATTTGTTCCATTAGGTTTATGGCCTGGTATTTTTGGACAGTTTATGATTTACTTCCCTATTACACTATCTGTTGTATTGGGTTCTTCATTGTTCGTGGCAATCTTTATGAATTCAATGTTGGTATCTAAATTCATGAGTACGGACGAAAAGGAGCTTACTTTAAAGCAACTGATCAGAATGAGCGTGATCATGGGTGGTTTAGGTATTTTAATATTGATTTTTGGCGGTGCTATGCGCGGTTTAGGTACTGTATTGATTCTTACTGCTATTATGTTCTGGGCCTATAAATATCTAATAAAAGGAGCAGCTATTAGGTTTCAAAAGAGAACCATGTCCCGTTTTGAAAATTGGTATGAACGTCGTTTAAAGCATGCCCTAAGAGGTGGCAACGTTTACTGGTATTTTGGCATTACCTTTTTAATGTTGATCGGAGTTTTCATGTTATTTGGTATGTCCGTAGGTAGCGGTCGTACAAAAATTGAATTCTTCCCAGATAACAAACCGAACGAAATCTACGTATATGTAGAATATCCTGAAGGAACATCTATTGAGAAGACCAATGAAATCACCAAAGAGGTAGAAAATCAGGTATATGCTATCATGAACGATGATAAGTATAAAAATGAAAAGGGTGAAAACTTTATGATGTCATCCGCTGTGTCCGTGGTAGGTGAAGGTGCAGGTAATCCACTTACAGATGGTGGTTCTTCTGCAGAAATGCCACATAAAGGAAAGGTTACGGTAAACTTCAGTGAATATAAGTATCGTAACGGTCTTAATACAGAGGATATTCGTGGTCGTGTACAAGCTGCATTACAGGGAATTTATCCAGGTGTTGCAATTTCCGTAGAAAAAGATGCCAATGGTCCGCCAGCCGGTTTTCCTATAAATATTGAACTTGAAGGTAATGATTATGACGAGCTGATCAATACTGCAGAGGATATTAAAAACTTCATCAACACCAAAAATATTGCAGGTATTGAAGAGTTAAAGATTGATGTAAACAAAGGCAAACCTGCTATGCAAGTTATTGTAGATCGCGAAAAAGCGGGTGAATTAGGTGTTGCCGTTGGGCAAGTAGGCAACCAATTAAGACGTTCTATTTTTGGTGAAAAAGCTGGTGTTTACAAAGAAGATGGTGAGGATTATGATATCAACATCAGATTCAATGAAGATTTGAGATACAATAAAAGTGCGCTATTCAATCAGAATATCATTTTTAGAGACCCTTCTAACGGACAGATTAAGGAGATTCCTATTTCTGCTGTAGCCAAAGAGAAGAATACATCTGGTTACAGTGCCATAAAACACCGTGATGGTAAACGAGTTGTAACTATCTACTCTGGTTTAAAGCCTGGCTTTACCGATGCAGGTGCCATTGTTGCCGAGATACAAAATGAAATGGGCAGTTTTGAAGGAACACCCGCTACCGTTAAAATTGACTATACCGGTCAGTTAGAGGAACAAGCAAAGCAACAAGCTTTCTTAGTTGGTGCATTTTTCTCAGGATTAGGATTGATTATGCTTATTTTAATTTTCCAATTTGGTGGCATATCTAAACCATTGATCATTATGATTGCCATTTTCTTAAGTTTTATAGGTGTATTTGGAGGGTTAATGATAACCGGATGGTCTTTTGTAATTATGATGACCATGATGGGTATTATCTCATTAGCCGGTATTGTGGTAAATAACGGAGTGGTACTACTGGATTATACCCAAATTCTAATAGATCGTAAAAAGGTACGCCTTGGTATTGAAGACAGTGATTTGTTAACCATGGAAGATGCAACAGATTCAATGATCGTTGGTGGTAAGGCAAGGTTAAGACCGGTAATACTTACGGCAATAACAACAGTTTTAGGATTGATTCCGTTGGCAATAGGCCTTAACATTGATTTCTTTGCATTGTTCTCAGAATTTAACCCACATATTTATATAGGTGGTGACAACGTCATATTCTGGGGTCCATTGGCATGGACGGTAATCTTTGGTTTACTGGTGGCTACTTTCTTAACATTAATCATTGTACCGGTACTATTTAACATAGTATATCGTATTAAGGTCAAGTTTAGTAGTTTTGGAAACAAGAGCAAAGACTCGAACGAACAACTTGAAAGTGTATCATAATATACTTTAAATTAATTGCATAAAAAAAGCCCGTATCACAATTGATACGGGCTTTTTATTTGAGTTAGTTAACTTATCTATTACTAACAACAGGATTTTTTTTGCCAGCTTTAGACACACTTGCAATTCTGTTGTTATCAAAACTTACTTCACTTTTCACATCACCTTCCCAGAATAACCATGTACCGGTTCTTACACCGTTTTCATAATTACCCATGGCAATTTTTTCTCCTTTTTCATTGAACATTTTCCATTCACCTTCCAATTTCTCATTTAAAAAGAACCCCTCTTGAGATTTCTCTCCATTAGCATGAAAATAAGTAGCTTTTACTTTATCTCCTTCTTTTTCAAAAACTGGATCAATTTGAGCATATGCTCCAAAAGACAATGCCATTACGGCAATAATTAGTAGCTTTTTCATAATTATATATTTTTTTTGATTACTGATTTCTTGTATGATAACGGTATAAAGATACAATTATTTTGCAATTAATCAATGTTTAGGTAACTTTTACATAACATTAAATTAACATAGTAAACATAAGAAACTATTTATCAGTACATTAACCTTATTTACAAAGGTTGTTTCATAAAACCAGTCATCGAGTAAAACCTGCATTTAATATAGACCTACTATGAAATAGACTTCTTAAATTTGCCCTTTCATTAAAGCAAGTATTATGTATAGAAGCCATTCCTGCGGGGAATTAAGAGAATCACATATTGGTACAACAGTTACCCTTTCTGGGTGGGTTTCCAAAACAAGAGATAAAGGTTTTGTTGTTTGGGTAGATATTCGTGATCGCTATGGTATAACACAATTAGTGCTTGATGAAGATCGTACTTCTAAAGAATTATTGGAGCAAGCAAGAAACTTAGGTAGAGAGTTTGTTATTCAAATAAAAGGTGAGGTTATTGAAAGAGCATCAAAAAATGCAAACATTCCAACAGGGAATATAGAAGTTTTAGTTTCTGAATTAACCATTTTAAACGAATCTAAGACTCCGCCATTCACCATTGAGAACGAAACTGATGGTGGCGAAGACCTGCGAATGAAGTACAGGTATTTGGACATCCGTAGAAAACCGGTACAAAACAACCTTATTTTTAGAAGTAAGGTAACTATGGAGGTCCGTAAGTTTTTATCTGGCGAAGGCTTTATAGAAGTGGAGACTCCGTATTTAATAAAATCCACTCCAGAAGGTGCAAGAGATTTCGTAGTACCTAGCCGTATGAACGAAGGGCAGTTCTATGCATTGCCACAATCGCCACAAACCTTCAAGCAATTGCTAATGGTTGGTGGTTTAGACAAATATTTTCAAATTGTAAAGTGTTTCAGGGATGAAGATTTACGTGCGGACAGGCAGCCAGAGTTTACACAGATAGATTGCGAAATGGCTTTTGTAGAGCAAGAAGATATTCTTAATGTATTTGAGAACTTAACCAAATACCTTTTAAAAGAAGTTAATGGTGTTGAAATAGACTCTTTCCCAAGAATGACCTATGACGAAGCTATGTCTAAATATGGGAACGACAAGCCAGATATTCGTTTTGGAATGGAGTTCGGGGAATTAAATACTGTAGCACAACATAAAGAATTTGGTGTATTCAATTCCGCTGAATTGGTTGTGGGTATTGCGGTACCTGGCGCAGCAACTTACACTAGAAAAGAATTAGATGCCTTGGTAAATTGGGTAAAACGCCCACAAGTGGGTGCTAACGGAATGGTGTACGTAAAGTGTAATGAAGACGGAAGTTTTAAATCTACCGTAGATAAATTTTACGACCAAGAAGATTTAGCAAAATGGGCAGCGGTAACCGGTGCTAAACCAGGAGACCTTATTTGCGTTCTTTCCGGCGACGCCAATAAAACAAGAACACAGTTAAGTGCGCTACGTATGGAAATGGCCACCAGATTAGGGTTGAGAAAGCCAAACGAGTTTGCTCCATTATGGGTAGTTGATTTCCCTTTATTGGAACTTGATGAAGAAACGGGTCACTACCACGCCATGCACCACCCATTTACATCACCAAAACCAGGTCAATTAGAATTATTGGATACCGATCCAGGTGCTGTTCGCGCCAATGCTTATGATTTAGTATTGAACGGTAATGAAATAGGCGGTGGTTCTATTCGTATTCATGATAAAGAAACACAGGCAACCATGTTCAAGCACTTAGGTTTTACTCCCGAGGAGGCAAAAGCACAATTTGGATTCTTGATGGATGCCTTTCAGTACGGAGCACCACCTCATGGCGGATTGGCATTTGGTTTAGATAGACTCGTTGCTATTTTAGGCGGACAGGAGACCATACGTGATTTCATTGCATTCCCTAAGAACAATAGTGGTAGAGATGTCATGATCGATGCGCCTGCAGCAATTGACGACGAACAATTAAAAGAATTGAACTTAAAGCTAGATATAGATTTGAAATAAAGTCTTTTTGATATAAAAGTAAAAATTCCGCCTAGTGCGGGATTTTTATTTTTGGTCTCCTCTTCAATTAGATACCTTACAAATCAATTCTGCACCAAGTAAGATATTTTTTGTTAAATTCACTTTGTGAAAAAATGGGTTAAAATTACGGTAATAGCTATAAGTAGCTTACTTCTAATTGCCGCAGCAGGATATGGATATCTATACTATACTTATAAAATAAAGTATGTTCCTTCAAAAGATTTATACGAGAAAAGAGTTGCTTATATAGATACTAAAAAAGCATTATTTTCTGAAAATTTTAAAATTTGTGATAGCACCCATATTGTGGACTACTACAACCATTTAAAAGATGACTCTATACATAGAAGAACTCAGTATATTACTAATAAAAATGGTCTTAGAAAAGAAGTATTATCTAAATACGTGAATAAAGACTATAAAGATTCAGGCTATTTGAATTTTAGATTTATAGTTAACTGCAAAGGTGAAGCCGGCGCATATGTTATTCACGAAAATGATTTAGACTTAAATCCTAAAAAACTAAATACAGCCTTAGTATCCCAACTTTTGAACATTACAGTTGAATTAAAAAAATGGAAACCTAATTACATGAATGGTGCAGAGAGGGATTCATATATGTACATATCATACAGAATAGTAAATGGAGAAATCACAGAAATTATTCCTTAGTATTATTTTTGTTTTTCTTTTAAGTTCTTGCCAAACCAAAGAAGAGAAAGTTAAAGATGCATACGATGTAGGCTTTAGGCATTATCAAGGTAGCCGCTTTCACATGAATGCATTTGCCTATGCATTAGAGTTAGATTCTACAAAAGCAGAAACATATAGAGAACTTTCCGTCACCTATTTAAAAAGAGGCATTCCACATAAATGGAAATCTTGGTATGATGGTGCAGTAGAGTATGACCCTATAACTTGGCAACCATGGCGAGGATATTTATACCTGTGGTTCTACAGAGATTACGAAAAAGCCATTGCAGATTTTAATGCATCAGATTCGTTAACTCCGTATTTAGATTATCCACAAGGGCATAGTGTAGATTTTTGGCGTGGTATTGCTTACTTAGGCGCTAAAGACTATGAGAACTCTATTGTATATTGGGATAAACATATTACCAGAGAAACTGAAGATTCCGGTGAAGATTGGGTAGAATTAGAAGCGTTTCTTTATAGAGGTATAGCCTACTACGAATCTGATAACATAGAGAAAGCAAATGAGAATTTTGACAAAGTCATTCAATACTTCACCAACTCTGCAGATGCCAAATATTACAAGGCGCAGCTATTACGGAGCGAAGGTGACAAAAAAGCGGCTTTAAATATGATCGAAGATGCCATTGTAGATTTTAACAACGGCTATTATAACAATAGAGCATATGTTGAAACACTTCGTCAAATTTACCTTGAGGATTTAGAAGAACTTAAATCAAAAATCATAGCAAGTAATTAAATACCTTTGATGGCTACTAATGATATGGTTATACAATGCCCATACAAACGAACAATTTCTTAAGGCGTATTTATAAGTGGAGATATAAGAACATCTCACAAAAGACCTTTATTTACATTTTAAGTGTTGTTGTTGGCTTATTGGCCGGTTTAGCATCGGTAACACTTAAGAATATTACTTATTTTATTGAAGCATCCTTAGAGAAAGGAATTATATTTTCAAGCAATCAACTCTATTTTATTCTGCCTATTCTAGGCTTAACCTTTGTCTATTTATATGTAAAATACGTTCATAAAGAGAAACTTAACCATGCTGTTTCTTCAATACTATTTTCATTATCTAAAAACAAAGGCAGAATTGCCGTAAAGCAAGTTTACACTCAATTGATCATTGCACCTTTAACTGTCGGTTTTGGTGGTTCGGTGGGGTTATTAGGTCCTGCTGTGGCAACCGGTGCTGCAATAAGTTCTAACCTTGGGCGATTGTTTCATATCAATTCTAAGACAAGGTCCTTATTAATTGCCTGTGCATCTGCCGGTGCAATATCATCCATTTTTCAATCGCCCATTGCGGCTATAATTTTTGCGGTAGAAGTATTTAGCCTAGACCTTACAATGATATCAATGCTACCATTATTATTGGCATCCATAAGTGGCGTACTTACCTCATACTTCTTTATGGGTAATGAAGTATTGTTCAATTTCTCGATCAATGAACCGTTCCAAGTAAAAGACACACTATTCTACATTGTTTTAGGCATTGGTACCGCCGTTGCATCTATCTATTTTACTAAAATGTATTTTGGCATTATCAACTTGTTTAAACCATTGAAGAGTCCAAAGTACAGACTTTTAGTAGGTGGTTTGGCTATTGGAATTATGCTTTATTTTATACCTCCGTTATATGGTGAAGGTTTTTCCTTTATTAACGACTTGCTAAAAGGAGACCATATAAATGCTTTAGGAAAAACCCCTTTTGACGATTACATTGATAATATTTGGATCGTTATTGCATTACTGTTCGGTATCACCATTTTTAAAGCTGTAGCAATGACCACTACGTTAGCGGCCGGTGGGGCTGGTGGAATTTTCATTCCTACCATGGTCATGGGGAGCGCTTTAGGGAATGTAGTAGCTAAACTGATCAATAATTCGGGCTTGGGATTTTCAGTATCGGAAAGTAATTTTACCTTAATAGGCATGGCAGGCTTAATTGCAGGTGTACAACATGCACCCTTAACGGCTATTTTCCTTATTGCAGAAATAACTGGTGGTTACGCCTTGTTTGTTCCGTTAATGATTACCGCATCGATTTCATACATTATTACAAAAAACACAATAGATTACACCATTTACACCAGAGAACTGGCAGAAAGTGGTGAATTGTTGACCCATAATAAAGATCAAGCCGTACTTACTCTTATGGATCTAGACACCGTGATAGAAACCAATTTTAAAACGGTACACCCAGAGATGACCTTGGGGGAAATGTTACATGATTCCGTTGCAAAATCTACCCGAAATATATTCCCTGTAGTTGATGCCCATCATAAATTTTTAGGTATTATATTGTTAGATGATATTAGGGAGTTTATGTTCGACACCAAACTGTACAATACCATAAAAGTTGAAACCTTTACGCACAAAGCACCGGATCATATATATTACGGGCTGGACAGTATGCAAATAGTAATGCAAAAATTTCAAGATAGCGGCGCATGGAACCTACCGGTGGTAAAGGACGGAAAATACATGGGCTTTGTATCAAAATCAAAATTACTGACCGCTTACCGAAGAGAATTAATACAATTTACCAAATAAACAGCCTAATACTAAGGCTGTTAACTAAGAAACAAAAGATGAAATATATTATTAGCATAATAGTTTTAATATCCTTAGGATTAATTATTTACGGATTCACGTTAGATGTGAGTCAAGAAGCTTTGTCACATAAATATATTGGTTCCGGCACATTGGGTCTATTTTTATTGGCAATGCCACTTTTCTTGATAAAGGAAAGCAGGGGCAAAAAGTTCAATGATTACATGCTTACGGATGAGAATGTGAGAAAAATGCAAGGAAAAAAGCCTAGAAACACTGATAATCAAGATACTCCATAAAATTAATTCCTTTATTTTCTACCAATCAACAGGAAAAAATATTAAATTAGAATGTTAATATTTAAATTTCAATACAATGATTGGTACCGTCAAATTTTACAACGAATCTAAAGGTTATGGGTTTATAACCAACGAAGAAACTGGAAAAGATATTTTTGTTCACGCCACCGCTTTACATGGCACGGAAATTAGGGAGGGCGACAAAGTGAGTTATGAAGAGGAAGAAGGAAGAAAAGGTACTGTTGCCGGTCAAATACAGGTACTATAAATCTCTTTTATAGAAATATATAACCACGCTTATGCGTGGTTATTCGTTTATACCCAAGCCACTACTTTCTTTTTTTAAAAAAAAACTGCTGTAATAGGCTTGCCGCTTCTTCTTCAAGAATGCCCCCCAATATTTTGGTTTTTGGGTGTAAGGTAGTTCCCATTGCCCCGCATCCGCGTTGCAAGTCTTTTGCTCCGTAAACAATTTTTCCTATTTGGCTCCAATAAAGCGCCCCGGCGCACATTTGGCATGGCTCTAAGGTTACATATAGCGTACAGTCCTTTAAATATTTTCCACCTAAAAAATTAGCGGCCGAAGTAATTGCCTGCATTTCTGCATGTGCCGTAACATCGTTTAATTTTTCAGTGAGATTATGCGCCCTTGCAATGATCCTATTTTGCACTACAATAACTGCACCAACGGGCACTTCACCGGCTTCAAATGCATATGCTGCTTCTTGAAGTGCCTTTTTCATAAAATAAGTATCGTCGTAGGGTAGAACCATAGGTTCAAAAATACGATAGTTTCATTTTTAAAAAAGTATTTTTGTCTTCATTATATGCACAGCTTGAAATCAATACTAGAACATATCAATTCGCCCAATGATATTAAATCTCTAAAAGAAAAAGATTTAGAGCAATTGGCTAGTGAATTACGTGAGTTTATAATTGACATTGTTTCTGTAAAAGAAGGGCATTTAGGTGCCAGCTTAGGTGTTGTGGAATTGACCATTGCATTACACTACGTTTTCAATACACCAGTGGACAAACTCATCTGGGATGTTGGCCACCAAGCTTACGGTCATAAAATACTGACCGGTAGAAAAGATATTTTTGATACCAACCGTCAGTTTGGTGGTATAAGCGGCTTTCCTAAAATGCAAGAAAGCGAATATGACGCTTTTGGTACCGGGCATAGCTCTACCTCTATTTCAGCTTTATTGGGCATGGCTTTAGCCACCCAACTACATGGAAAATTTCGAAGACAACATATTGCTGTAATAGGCGATGCATCTATAGCCAGCGGTATGGCTTTTGAAGGCCTAAATCATGCAGGGGTCACCAATGCCAATATTCTAGTGGTGCTTAATGATAACGCCATGGGTATTGACCCAAGCGTAGGAGCATTGAAAAAATATTTGACCAATGTAAAAACTGGTACCGCAAAAGAAGAGAATATTTTTGAGTGCCTAAATTTTCATTATTCAGGGCCTGTAAACGGCCATGACTTACCTACCTTAATAAAAGAGTTGGAACGATTACAAAAAGTTGAGGGTCCTAAATTGTTACATGTCATTACCACCAAAGGTAAAGGCCTGCAAAAGGCAGAAGAAAATCAGGTTACCTACCATGCCCCAGGTAAATTTGATAAGCAAACGGGCGAATTGCAAAAAAAGAACAGTATTGCCGAGCCACCCAAATTTCAAGATGTATTTGGCAAGACTTTAGTAGAGCTTGCAACAAGAAATACTAAAATAGTAGGTATAACTCCCGCAATGCCAACGGGCAGCTCTTTAAAATTTTTAATGCAAGCAATTCCAGAACGTGCTTTTGATGTGGGCATTGCAGAACAGCACGCGGTAACCTTAGCTGCAGGTATGGCCACGGATGGGTTGGTTGTATTCTGTAATGTTTACTCCACTTTTCTACAACGTGCATATGATCAGGTAATCCATGATGTAGCTATACAAAACTTACCGGTTATTTTCTGTTTAGATCGCGCAGGTCTAGTAGGTGAGGACGGACCTACACATCATGGCGTATTTGACATTTCTTACTTAAGATGTATTCCCAACCTGATTATTTTTTCTCCTATGAACGAAGTAGAATTAAGAAACATCATGTATACGTCTCAGTTAGGACTAAAAAATCCTATTGCAATAAGATATCCGCGCGGTAGAGGTAAGATGTTGAATTGGCAATTACCAATGAAAAAACTGAGCATAGGTAAAGCTGTAGAATTAAAGAAGGGAAATAAAATTGCAATTTTAAGTACAGGACCGATCGGCAATATGATATCTGAAATGATAGAAGAACTAAACCGACCCGATGCAATAGCCCATTATAATTTCCCTTTCATAAAGCCTTTGGATTCTAATCTATTGAAAGAAATACTTCAGAAATTCAATCATATTATTACACTAGAAGACGGTTCTGCCATTGGCGGATTTGGGAGTAGTGTGTTAGAATATGCAAATAATATTGGAATCCATAAAATAATTAAGATATTTGGCATTCCTGATGTCTTTATTACGCACGGTGCCACCGAAAAACTGTATAAAAAAGCAGGAATAGATAAGATGTCCGTAAAACAATATGTACAACAATTTCTATGAAAATGATGGTTTTTAAATCGCTTAAGCTTTCAATTGCGTTATTTCTTTTGGTAACTTCTTTAGCATTTGCACAAGACACAATACCAGCGCCAATTATTGTAGACAGTGTAACCGTAGATAGCGTTGCCATTGACACTATTGTAATTCGCAGAACGGTAGACAAAATTTATACTCCCAAAAAAGATGTCAACCTTCAAATACCAAATATCGACTTTAAAAAGACAAAAACCCTACAGAAAGGTTTTCAACGTTTTAGAGTTCCTTCTTTTTGGGAAACGGAAAATAGTTTTGGCATAAACATCAGTGAAGTGGCCTTTGTAAACTGGAATGCAGGTGGTGACAATGCCATAAGTGGGCTAGGTTTTTTAAAATTTGCAAGAAAGTATAAATTCAATAATTTTCAATGGGATAATAAATTAGAATTACGCTACGGATTAAATGCCCAAGAAGGGCGTAAACTTAGAAAAACCGAAGATGTAATCCGTTTAAGTTCTAACTTAGGTTTCAAAAAAGACAATGATAGTAGGTGGTTCTATTCGGTTCAATTAAATTTTAACACACAATTTTCCAACGGTTATAAATACCCTGACAGAGACACGCCCATATCAAGATTTATGGCACCTGGCTATTTACTGTTCGGTGCAGGTACGTCCTATATTACAAAGGATGAAAAATTTAATCTTTACCTATCACCATTGACACAAAAATCAACCTTTGTATTGGATCAAGATTTGGCTGACAATGGGGCTTTTGGTGTTCAAGAAGCCATTTTAGATGCAGATGGCAATATAATTACACCAGGTGAAAATCATTTATTAGAACTAGGTATTTTGATTACCAACAATTTTAATTATACCATAGCGGATAATATTGAAATGAAAAGTAGATTGAATCTTTATACAGATTACATAAAAAGCTTTGGAAACGTTGATATAGATTGGGAGCTTACCCTTAATATGAAGGTCAATAAATTTATAAGTACGAGTTTGGGCACACAAATGATCTATGATGACGATATTCTTTTTGATGTGGTCAAAAACGATAACGGCACTATAGTAAACCCTGGTGTACCAAAAATTCAATTTAAACAAGTATTGGGCGTAGGTATTTTATATGGTTTCTAAAGTGTTTTACCCTTGATTTTATTGTGCATATGTACTGCGGCACTATCAGATAGACTAGCAACGTAACAACAAGTATTCAATACAATTTTATATAACGATACATTTGTTTCTCTATAAAACCCAGGTAAGGTCCTTAATATAAGTTTATGGTAGTTAGAGGCATTGTTGTTCTTTTTGCCGATCAAGGCGTTGATATAGACCTCTAGAATATCAGAAATAATAGTATAACCCGCTATTTCTTTTTCCACAACTTCTTGAGATTGATAAATTTTTTGAACGCTTAAACTTATAATATCCTCAATTTGTGCTTTAAATTTACTTTTTTCCAGTAATGAAACATCGAAAGTACCGTTCAAGATACTTTCTTCATTTTCAATAAATATAGAAACTGCATCCTGTATCAGCGTATTTATGGCCAAGGCACGCAAATAGCTAAGCCTATCTTCCATATACTCCAAAGAATTATACTTTTTGGTATTTATGGAATCCTTTACTAGTTTTATTAGGTATTCCAAAGCATAATCCTCAGAAATGAGTCCCAAATTTATACCATCCTCAAAGTCAATTATGGTATAGCAAATATCATCTGCGGCCTCTACCAAGAACGTTAACGGGTGTCTACTGTAAGAAAAGCTTCCGTCAGCACTTCTACTTTGTAAACCCAAATCTTCCGCAACTCCTTTAAATATGTATTTTTCACTTTGAAAAAATCCAAATTTTTTATCGCAGATATGGTTTGTAGGTTTTTTAGGCAGAGACTCTTTAGGATATTTCATAAAGGCGCCCAAGGTAGCATTACTTAAACGAAGCCCACCAGATACACCTGCCCTATCCTGTGTCAATAATCGAAATCCGTTGGCATTACCTTCAAAATCGATAATATCTTGATATTCCACTTCAGAAAGTAGTTCCTTGAACCTTAATCCGTTTCCAGTTTTAAAATATTCACCAATAGCTTTTTCTCCACTATGGCCAAAAGGCGGATTTCCAATATCATGTGCCAGAGCTGCGGCGGCTACAATAGCTCCAAAATCATTAAACTGATAGCCATGAACTTCCTTTAAATAGGGATGTTTTTCAATAATTTTTTTCCCTGCCAACCTACCTAGACTTCTACCGACCACTGATACCTCTAAACTATGGGTCAATCTTGTATGAACAAAATCTGTCTTAGATAATGGAATTACTTGGGTTTTATCCTGTAGACTTCTAAATGCAGAAGAAAAGATAATACGATCATAATCAACATCAAAACCCAACCTTGTTTCGTCTTGTTCATTTCTTAATCTCTTGTTCTTATCGCCTTGTCTTCGTAAAGAAAGTAACTGCTCCCAATTCATGTTCGTTAATTTAAAGTTTGCAAGATACGCCATTTACTCATTTTGATACCGAAAGCATTGGCTGCGATAAACAATTATACACCAGAATCTTAACCTTTAAAACATATATTCATAAACCTATGATAACCTTAACTTAACCTTAGCTTTCTTTCTTTGCACTAGAATATAAATAACCAATGAAGAAATTATTTGTTCTATTTGCTCTTGTAATAACTTCCTTGTCATTTGCACAAGAGACCAGTTCAATTAGAGGTAAAGTTTTAGACGGCGAGTTTTTTAACGAGCCGTTACTAATGGCTTCTGTAAGTATGGACAACGCTGCATATTCTACTCAAACCAATTTTAGGGGCAATTTTGAATTTAACGATGTAGCCGTGGGCACCCATAACATGGTAATTCAGTTTGTAGGCTATGAACCTATGCACTTGGAAATTACGGTAAATGAAGGTGAGCAAACGGAAATTCTGGAAACATTATATGCCAAAAGAATAGCACTACCTTCTACGGCCAAAGTTAGCGCCACCACTGAAAGCACTTTAAAGTTAGCAGCTAATAAAACAAGCTAAAATTAGGGCGGCGTCAATTACCATTTACAAACTCTTCTATCAGGTAAATGATTTTGATGTTAAAACAAAAATTCTTTTTAGAAAAGAAATTAGTATTTTCATCCACTAAACTTAGTTTCTTTGCAAAGGTAAAAATCTATGTAAAGTATACGATATTAACTTCATAACCTTATTTTAACCTTAATGATAATTTATAATGTCATTTTTGTTCCTTATTTAAATTTTTGATGGGCGAGAACATATATTTATTCATGATTATTGCGTTGGCGGTTTTAGCCATAACAGATTTAATTGTTGGTGTTAGTAATGATGCCGTCAATTTTTTAAATTCAGCAATAGGGTCTAAAGCAATTTCCTTTAAAACCATAATGCTTGTAGCCAGTGTAGGCATCGCCTTTGGGGCGGTATCATCAAGCGGAATGATGGAAGTAGCGAGAAAAGGAATCTTCAATCCATCTGAGTTTGTCTTCGCAGAAATCATGATTGTCTTTATGGCCGTTATGATAACGGACATTCTACTACTGGACTTCTTTAACACCTTGGGTATGCCCACGTCAACTACAGTGTCCATCGTTTTCGAACTGTTAGGTGCCGCCGTAGCCATATCATTGGTGAAAATTTATTCGGGAGACGGCAATTTCACCCATCTTTCAAATTATATAAATACAGATAAGGCAACAGAGATTATTATTGGTATACTTTTATCCGTGGTCATAGCCTTTACCATTGGAGCAATTGTACAATTTATTACCAGAATATTACTCTCCTTCAAGTTCAACGAAAAACCAAAGTGGGTTGGTGCAATTTTTGGTGGTATGGCCATTACGGCAATTATATATTTTATCCTTATCAAAGGGCTCAAGGGAACCTCAATATTAAGCCCTGAAGCAACCATGTTCATTGGTAATAATCCTGAATTATTTTTATTGGGAAATTTCTTTGTATGGTTTGCACTATCATGGTTTGCCACAACTTTCATGAAATGGAATATCTATACCATCATTATAATTCTGGGCACCTTTGCCCTGGCCATGGCATTTGCAGGTAATGATTTGGTAAACTTTATTGGTGTTCCTTTAGCTGCATATGAATCATTTCAAAGTTGGTCCGCTTCTGGTCAGTTAGCTTCCGACTATAATATGAAAGGATTAGCGGTTGCCGTACAAACCCCAACATACCTATTGTTGGCTTCTGGGGTTATCATGGTAGTTACATTATGGTTTTCTTCAAAAGCTAAGAATGTAGTAAAAACAAGTGTTGACCTATCTAGACAGGACGAAGGTGACGAACGTTTTGAGCCAAACTATCTATCAAGACAAATAGTGAAATTTTCAATAATTGCATCTAAAAATTTGAACAGTTTAATTCCTGTATCATTACAAAAGAAAATTGATACTCAATTTATAAAGCCAACATCATATGCACAAAAGGCAAAGGCTAAAGACCAACCCGCTTTTGATCTTATCAGGGCTTCTGTAAACCTAATGGTGGCCAGTGTATTGATCTCTTTGGCTACCTCGTTAAAATTGCCCTTATCTACTACATACGTAACTTTTATGGTAGCAATGGGTACGTCATTGGCAGATAGAGCTTGGGGTTCTGAAAGTGCCGTATACAGAGTTGCCGGTGTTCTAAATGTTATTGGCGGTTGGTTCTTTACGGCTATCGTAGCTTTCGTAGCTGCGGCCATCATAGCCTACATTATTCATTTAGGAGGTATTTATGCCATAAGTATCTTATTGGTATTTGCTTTTGTTCTGATCGGCAAAAACTATTTGTCTCACACCAAAAAATTAAAAGAAACCAAAGAAGAGGAAATATTAGAGCGTGCAGAAAGTAGCTCTATACAAGGTGTAATTGAAGAAAGTGCAAAAAACATTGCCAACGTTGTAAAAAGAGCGAATAAAATTTATTCCAACTCAATAAACGGACTAGCAAAACAAGACCTCAGCTCACTTCAAAAAAACAAGAAGCAAGGCGCCAAATTGGCAAACGAAATTGAGGATCTAAGAAATCATACCTTCTATTTCATTAAAAATCTAGAAGAAGCCCACATTGGTGCCAGTAATTTCTACATTAATGCCATGGGACACTTAACGGATATTTCACAATCATTGGAATACATTGGTAAAGTAAGCCATAAACATGTGAACAATAACCACAAGAAATTAAAGTACAACCAAATAAAAGAGCTTAAACAAATAGATATTAAACTAGCCGAGATTTTAGATAATACTTATCACGCTTTTGAAGAGAGATCATTCGAAAAAATTGGTAACATACTCAACAATAAGCAAGAATTATACGATTTGGTTTCTCAAAAAATTAGCGCACAGGTAGAGCGTACAAGGTCAGAGGAATCTAGCCCTAAAAACACGACATTATACTTTACTATATTACTTGAAACTAAAGATTTAATGACAGCTACCATGGATTTACTGGAACTGTATTATAAGGAACATGATGCAGATGTTAAACCGGCAACATTAGACTAAAAGAGATACACTTTAAAAAACACGTTTTATGAAATATGTTTTGCTAACGATTTTCTTGCTGCAAGGAGTATTAAATTATGCACAAGAAATCACCGGAACTCAATTGCTAGAACGTGCCATTGCCTATCACGACCCAGAAAACAACTGGTCTAGTTTTAAAGGAAAAATGCTGATTGAAATGGAAAGCCCAAAAAACAGTCCACGTAGTACTGTTATTGAAATGAAGCTTCCAAACAATTATTTTAAAACAACAGTCAAAAAAAACAATTACACAATTGAATCTGAATTGGACAATAGTAAATGTACCCTAAAATTAAACGGCAGTACTTCTATATTTCCAAAGATCAAGGATAGCTTGAATATTAGCTGTGATCGCGCAAAGATGATGAAAAACTATTATACTTTTTTATATGGTCTTCCTATGAAATTAAAAGATAAGGGCACAATAATAGATAATAACGTAATTAAGAAGACTTTTAAGGGAAAGGAGTATTTAGTATTAAAAGCTACGTATGAAAAAGAAGTAGGTAATGATACTTGGTATTTTTACTTTGACCCTAAAACCTACGCCATGGAAGTATATCAGTTCTTTCATGATGAAAGTAAAAATGATGGCGAGTACATTCTACTTTCAGAAATGATTATGGTGAACGGTATAAAAATTCCTAAAGTACGTGCCTGGTATTATAATAAAGGTGATGTTTACTTAGCTACCGATAACTTACGCAAAGCGAATGTAATTGACTAGCGATAAAAATTCATTTCATCCATATATTTCCAAACTTCTGGTGGTAATAATGGTTTAATGTTTTTACCGTTCTTATGCTCCTTTCGTATTAACGTGGAAGAGATTTCCATAATAGGAGCATTTACCCGATGTATCTTTTCATGGTCTTGAAATTGATGCTCAATAGCGCCTTCTGAAATTCTAGGATACACATAAATGTTATGCAGTTCTAAAATTGCCTCATAATTCTTCCATTTATGCAGCCCTTTTAAATTATCCTCACCCATTATCAACGAAAATTCATATCCATTTGGGTGCTTTTCCCCCAAATGAACAAGGGTATTTATCGTATAATTCGGCTGGGGTAAGTTAAATTCAATATTACTAGGTTTTAACCTATCGTAGTCTTTTGTGGCTTCATAAACCATCTCAAATCTTTGATGGTTGTCTAAAAGCGTTTTCTTGACCTTAAACGGACTTTGTGGGGTAACTACGAACCAAACCTCATCCAAATCAGAAAACTCTACCATATGGTTCGCAATGACTAAATGACCTATATGAATAGGGTTAAAGGTACCAAAGTATAATCCTACCTTCTTCATAACATACTAGTCTTTGTCTTCAGAAACAAAATCTGCTACTAGATCCACCGCTTCTTTTAAAGCCACATCAAGATCATAATTTTTAATAATCTTATCAAATTGAGGTGCCGTCGCCAATTCTACCGATGCCTTTGCAATACGCATGTTAATTTTGTCCTCACTTTCTGTACTCCTCTTTTTAAGTCTTATTTTAAGTTCATCAACGCTAGGGGGTTTTACAAAAACCGCCAAGGTCTGTTCAGGAAATTTCTTTTTAATTCGTAATCCGCCAACAACATCAATATCAAAAATAACGTTCTTGCCTTCTGCCCAAAGTCGCTCAACCTCACTTTTTAACGTACCATAAAAGTTATCTCTATACACCTCTTCCCACTCCAGAAAATCATCGTTCTTAATATGATTCTTAAATTCTGAAACCGACATGAAATAATAATGCTCTTTGTTCTTTTCCTTTCCCCTTCTTGGGCGTGAAGTTGCAGATACCGAAAAAGCCAAATTCAATTCTGGCTGTGCCAATAAATGGCGTACAATGGTTGTTTTTCCACTTCCTGAGGGCGCAGAAAAAATGATTAGTTTTCCACCTTTCATCTATAGTACGTTTAACATTTGTTCTTTTATTTTCTCAAGCTCGTCTTTCATCTGTACCACAAGCTGCTGCATTGGGGCAAAGTTGGCCTTAGACCCGATCGTATTAATTTCACGACCAATTTCTTGAGATATAAAACCTAATTTTTTACCATTACTATCGTCTGATTGTAACGTTTTACTGAAGTAATCCAAATGATTTGCCAAGCGAACTTTCTCCTCTGTAATATCATACTTTTCCAAATAGTATATAAGCTCTTGTTCAAACCTGTTTGCATCAACATCTGCCTTTATATCCTGAACCGCCTTTTCTAAACGCTCACGTATTGTTGCCTGTCTGTCTGGATCAATAGCAACTACCTTTTCTAGCAACTTCTCCAAAGAAGCTATTCTCGCTAAAAAATCTTTTTCTAAAACACTGCCCTCTTCAGACCTAAACATATTAATTTCTACCAAAGCCCCTTTTAACGCCTCTTTAATAGCCTCATATTCAGATTCGTCAATATCATCTTTATCTGTTTTCATGGCATCTGGAAAACGCAATGCCATTTCTAACAATCTAAGGTCATCACCATCGGCAATATTTTTCAATTGGCCCATATATTGTTTAACAGCTACTTCATTTACCTGGGTAGAGGTTTCATTACCGGTGAGTTCAACATACAAGTTAAAATCTACCTTACCTCGCAATAATGAATTAGCTACCAATTTTCTTAATTCCAATTCTTTCTCACGATAACTTGACGGCATACGTGCATTTAAATCAATACTCTTACTATTAAGCGATTTTATTTCTACCGTAATTTTTTTATTAGGTAATTGAACTACATGCTTTCCGAAGCCGGTCATCGATTGAATCATAAATACTTTTTAAGATTAAGACAAAGGTAAGGTAATTGAAAAATTATACGTTAAACAACTTACCCTACTTAAATAATTAAGGAGCATACAAAATTATTCTTGTCTGCCCCTTAATCTATAATTGATAATAATATTAAAGTTCCCTTACCCAAATATTTCTAAAACTTACACGACTATCGTCGCCGTGATCTTGTAACATTAAAGGACCTTTTCCATGAGCGGGGTTTTTAGGCCACCCAATATAAGGCGTAGTACCTTTCAGTTCAACGTGGTCTTGTACCAACACGCCATTATGGATTACGGTAATAGTGCCAGATTTTATTTTACCGCCGTCTTTATTGAATACTGGCGCATGATAAACAATATCATAAGTATTCCATTCCCCTGTTGGAACAGAAGCCATAGCCAACGGCACGTGTTGCTTGTATATAGAACCTACTTGCCCATTTACATAGGTTGGGTTATCATTTTGATCTAATACTTGAACTTCATACAAACCATTTAAAAACACACCACTATTTGCTCTGTTCTGCCCTTCTCTCTGAACGGGTAACGGAGATTTCCATTCTATATGCAATTGCACATCACCAAAATTCTGTTTGGTCTGTATGTTTCCGGTCTTATCATTAACCGTCATACTACCATCTTTGTTCACGTGCCATTTAGCAGCCGTACTATCATTTGTACTTATCCAATTATTTAAGTCAGTACCGTTAAAAAGCACAATGGCATCACTTGGGGCAGTCCCAGTACTACCAGGCTTTACAACTGGCACTTTAGGCTCGTAAAATTCGGTTTGCTCGGGCTTGGTAGGCTCTTCGCCCATATATTCCTCATAAACTATAACACTATCTTTAGCCTGCATAGTTTCAACAACATCGGTAGTTACTTTTTCTTGGCAAGACCCCAAAACCAATATAGCTCCGAACATAATTAATGTAGTATTCTTTATCATCACCTAATGCAATTTAAAGTTGTTTAATTTTTATATTTCTGAACCATACCTTATTATCGTGGTCCTGCAATCCTATTTTACCCGTGGTGTAATCCCCAAATCCGTCCCATTCAGCAAATTTTGATGTTGCCACCATGGCATTCCATTCTTCATTTGCTAACGGAAAGGATACCGTTTCTATACCATTTAAAATTACACTACCTTTTTGCTCTTTGTGATTGACAGAAATGGTCATAGTATTCCACTCACCTATTGGTTTGGTAACATCTTTTGAAGGAGAAACCATATCGTACAATGCACCCGCTTGACGGTTTGTACCTACCATTGCATCTGGATGCTTATGATTATCCAATATTTGAATTTCAGGTCCGGTTTGATACCCTGTTCCAAATTTTTCATCCTCGCTAATGCCCCAAAAAACACCGCTATTACCTGCTTCTGATATTTTCCAATCTAACGTTAGAACAAAATTGGTAAATTCTTGCCTTGTAACAAGATCATGATTTTTATGCTCTTCATCTTCAGGTGGCATGTATACCAAAGCATCACCTTCTATTCTCCAAGCATCGCTAATACCGTCTGTTTTAAACTCTTTCCACTGATCTAACGAAGTACCATTGAACAATATTTGCCAATCATCAACAACAATTTCAGCTTCATCGTTCAAAACCGTTTTTGATGTTTGCTTTTTCTCTTGCATACATGCAACAAAAAACAAAAAACACATCGCACTAACGATATACTTTTTCATCATCAACAAATTACAGACCTAACATTTTTTTCAACATTTCCTTATCTGTCGCTGCACCGGCAAAATCATCAAAAGTTTTCTCTGTTGCCTCAATAATATGGTCCGATATAAATTTAGCCCCTTCACGAGCACCTTGCTCCGGACTTTTTATACAGCACTCCCATTCCATTACCGCCCAAACATCACAACCGTATTGTGTCAATTTAGAAAAGATGGTCTTAAAATCTATCTGTCCATCACCTAAAGAACGGTATCTACCAGCTCTATCTCCCCAATCGTTATAGCCACCAAAAGCACCTTTTTTACCTGTTGGGTTAAATTCAGAATCTTTCACGTGAAAAGACTTTATAAACTCATGATAATGATCGATGTACGTGATATAGTCTAACTGTTGCAATACAAAGTGACTTGGGTCATAAAGAATATTTACTCTTTTATGATTGCCTGTAGCTTCTAGAAAACGCTCAAAAGTATCCCCATCATGTAAATCTTCGCCAGGGTGAATCTCATAACAGACATCTACACCTTCTTTATCAAAATGATTTAAGATAGGCAACCATCTATTTGCTAATTCTTCAAAGCCCATTTCCACTAAACCGGCCGGTCTTTGTGGCCAAGGGTGCATGGTATGCCATAACAACGACCCAGAAAAAGTAGCATGCGCTTTTAGCCCTAACCTTCTACTTGCAGTCGCTGCTTTCTTTACGGTTTCAATTGCCCATTCCGTTCTTGCCTTTGGTTTACCGTGTACATTGTTTGGAGCAAAAGAATCGAACATTAAATCATACGCAGGGTGTACCGCTACAAGTTGACCCTGAAGGTGTGTAGAAAGTTCCGTAATCTCTAATCCATAAGAGTTTACTTTACCCTTTAGCTCATCGCAATAGGTCTGACTTTCGGCAGCCTTGTCCAAATCGATCAAAAAACTTTCCCATGTAGGAATTTGAATGCCTTTATATCCCAGATCAGCTGCCCATTTACACATTCCGTCCAAAGAATTAAATGGAGCTTTACTGTCTACAAACTGTGCCAAGAAAACGGCTGGTCCTTTAATTGTTTTCATAAAAAAATACTATCTATTGTTGTTTGAATTTGTTGTTGACCATGAGTTATCAAATCTCTTGAAAAATCTTATATTTAAGAATTATATCAAGTTCTTCTCTAAACTTTAAAGATTTGCTATAAATATAGGGATTACCATCAGAAAAAGATAAAAATTCAGGCATGAATAAAGATGAAATATTCGACGCAATCGTGGTCGGCACAGGAATAAGTGGTGGCTGGGCCGCTAAGGAATTAACAGAGAAGGGCTTAAAAACCCTTGTCTTGGAACGTGGTCCTATGGTAAAGCATATTGAAAACTATCCTACCGTGAATGATGACCCTTGGGATTACCCGTTGAAAGGGGAACTTTCTAAAGAAGATAAAGAAAAGTATCATGTTCAATCTCGTGTAGGATGGGCCCCAAAAGAAGATTCCAAGCATTTCTTTGTAAACGATTTAGACCACCCGTATGTAGAGACCAAACGTTTTGACTGGATTCGTGGATATCAAGTAGGCGGTAGATCACTTACCTGGGGTCGACAAAGTTACCGTTGGAGCGATATTGATTTTGAAGCCAACAAAAAAGAAGGTATTGGCGTAGACTGGCCCGTTAGATATAAGGATATTGCTCCTTGGTACGATAAAGTTGAAAAATATATAGGTGTAAGTGGAGAAACCTTAGGATTAGATGTTTTACCTGACGGAATTTTTCAACCTGCCATGAAATTAAATTGTGTAGAAGAGGATTTTAAAAACAACATTGCAGAAAAATTCGAAGACGGAAGATTGATTACCATTGGTAGGGCCGCACACATTACCGATCCCAATGCCACTTTTGAAGGCCGTGGTACTTGCCAAAACAGAGACCGATGCTGGCGTGGCTGCCCATTTGGCGGTTATTTCAGTAGTAACTCGTCAACATTACCGGCAGCGGAACGAACCGGAAATATGACCCTAAGACCAAACTCTATAGTGTATGAAATCATCTATGATGATACTACCAAAAAAGCAACTGGTGTTAAAATAATAGATGCAGAAACGAATGAGAAAATTGAATTTAAGGCAAAGGTGATTTTTCTATGCGCATCTGCAATGGCATCGGTCGGTATTCTATTACAATCTAAATCTGAGCGCTTCCCGAACGGATTAGGAAACGATTCCGATGCTTTGGGAAGAGGTATTATGGACCACCATTACAAATTAGGTGCAACTGCAAAAGTAGATGGTTATTTAGATAAATATTATAAAGGAAGACGAGCCAACGGGTTTTACATACCACGTTTTGTAAACTTGAGCGAAAAAACAAGACGGAATGGATATTTACGAGGTTTTGGCTACCAAGGCACGGCCAGCAGAGGAGATTGGTCAAAAGATATTGGAGAACTTTCATATGGCAAGGACTTAAAGGAGTCTGTATTGAAACCAGGTCGCTGGACCATTGGCGTAACGGGGTTTGGTGAGTTCTTACCCTATGATGATAATAGAGTAACCCTAAGCCCTACCGAAAAGGACAAATGGGGTTTACCTCAACTAGCTTTTGATGTAGAGTTTAAGGAAAACGAGTATAATATGCGTGAAGACATCAAAAAAGAGATTGTTACCATGTTTAAAGCTGCAGGCTTTAAAGATGTAGCTTCTTATGAAGAGTCTAGCGGACCAGGTTTGGGTATTCACGAAATGGGCGGGGCCAGAATGGGACATAGCGCAAAATCCTCTATTATTAACAAGCACAATCAAGTACATTTAGTACCAAATGTATATGTAACGGATGGCGCCTTCATGTCTTCTTCTAGTTGTGTAAACCCGTCATTGACCTATATGGCATTTACTGCCAGAGCCGCAAACCATGCGGCCGAACAGCTTAAAGCAGGTAAATTTTCTTGATGTTGAAATTAATTACAAAGAATTACGTTTATTAAATCCTATAGATTAAAGAAAATATCAGCTTATGGAAAATACTTCGGCCAGAAATATGTGGGGTAATTATTTAAAAAATCATCTCGAAGATGTCTTTCATGAGACACCAAAAACCATGTGTTTTGGCAATAATGAACATGATGCCAATGAAAGCGTTAGATTAATACAAAGTGGTGATAAAAAGGCAATATCCCATTCGTTGTTAGGCTTACAAAACAGAAACGAACCTTTACCCAAAATTGGTGATTATATTGTGGTTACGGATTGGAACGGTGAAGCGCAATGCATTGTTGTCACAACCTCCGTAACACTTAAACCCTATTTTAGTATTGATGCCGCTTATGCGCAATTAGAAGCAAACGGTGACAGGTCTTTGGATAGTTGGAAAAAATACCATTGGGAATTTTTCACAAAGGAATTACAAGAATTTAAAAGAGAACCAAAGGACAGTATGATTGTTGTTTGCCAGACATTTAAAAAAGTTAATTAAAATAGGTTTTCAAAAAACTACATAACAAAAAGAGCCGCAATTTGCGGCTCTTTTTTATAGTGTATCGTTTAGGTTTAATTCTCTAAAGTAACCCAAGTATTTCCACCTTTATGTGAATCAACGGTTGCTTCAATGAAGTTCATTCCACGAACGCCGTCTGCCATAGTAGGGAATTCACCATCATTGTATTCTTCTCCTCTAATGGCCCTAGCCACACCTTTATAAATATTAGCCATAGAATCAAAAATTCCTTCTGGGTGCCCGGCCGGTAATTTTGTTCCGTCTAAAGACAGCTCAGAGTTATAGGCATGACCAGGCTTATAAATTTGTGTTGGTTCAGTATCACTTAATTTATATAAAAAGTTAGGTCTTTCTTGTTCCCATCTAAACGCTCCTTTTTCCCCATAAATAGAAATAGCCAATCCGTTCTCCTCACCAGTAGCAACTTGGCTACCTCTAATAACACCTTTTACATGATCCCCCATACGTATTAGTACAGTACCATCCACATCCATTTGGTTATCTTCATATAGGTAATTGAAATCACAAAGCAGCTCTTTAACTTTTAATCCTGTAGTATATTCTACCATATTGAAAGCATGAACACCTATATCTCCCATACATGAACTTATACCTGCTTTTTTAGGATCCAATCTCCAAACAGATGATCTTTTCTCCTTATCATGTATAATAGTATTGATCCATCCTTGGTAATAAACGGCATCTACCTTATGAATTTTACCCAAAGCACCAGATTTGATCATTTCACGCATTTGACGCACCATAGGGTAACCGGTGTATGTATGTGTCAAAGCAAAAACAGTACCTGCCTTGGCATGTGCCTTTTGTAAATCTTTGGCTTCTTCTAAGGTTGTGGTCATTGGCTTTTCGCATATAACACTAAAACCATTGTCCAATAACTTCTTTGCCATTGGGTAATGTAAGAAGTTTGGCGTAAGTACTGAACAAACTTGTATACGCTCATCTTCAGGCAATTTCAATTCCTCTTCAATCAAGGTATCAAAATCTTTATATATCCTATTTAATGGTACATCTATTTCTTTGGCAAAAGCCATATTAGCATCAAAATCAGGGTTAAATACAGCACCCGTAATTTCATAATTATCATTAATGAAAGATGCTACTCTATGTAACACTCCTATCAGAGAGTCTCCACCCCCACCTAATATTCCTAATCGTATTTTCTTTGGCATTTTGTTGTTGTTTAAATTGAATTTTATAAATAAAATTATGTACTGAGATTAATAAAAAATAAAATTATGAAAACCGTAATGAACTAAATAACATAAAAGCTGTAAAATATGTTATATCATTTATCTTCTATAATAAACATAATCAGAGCTTATAGGTATTTCATCATGATTTCTAAAATCTACGGCAATTTGCCCTCTATGATTTGTAGAATGATTAATGATATGAAAAAGAATGTCCTGCAGGGTATTTGTAAATAAACGCCCTTCAGAATTTTCATAATCTATACGCTTATCAAAATTATCGGCATTGGTAACTATCTCAAAAGAGCTGCGTTGATTTTCATAATGGATATCTGCCCAATTTTTTACGTCATGCTCTTGCCAAACGTCGTATTCACTAGGCTTGTTTAAAATTCTTGCATTCCAAATATGGTGTGCGTTTAAAATATGACTGAACAGACGTACGGTTTCCGGTGATACAGAATCGAGTGCCAAACATTGTTCAATAAGTTTTTTATTACAGTGAAAATTATAATCGAATATTTCATTAAAAAAAGTCTCCATAAATCATACTATTGATTATTCTATTTCTTTTGCTGCTTTTAACAAAAGATCTCTTGTTGCAATGATACCGTCTGCCTCGCTAATTTCAGACCCTTCATATTCTACACCTATAAAACCTGTATAACCTGCATTTTTTACGATTTTAAGCATTTCTACATAGTCAATGCCGGTATCATAACCATCAGTATCAAAATTATTGGATTTTGCACTTACAGCTTTTGCATAGGGCATTAATTCTTTAACACCCTTATACTTGTCATACGCTTTAAGGCAGTCCCTACTATCTGGTTTACGTTCTATACAAAAGTTTCCAAAATCAGGTAAACTACCACAATTATCCATATTTACGGTTTTCATTACCTGGGCATGAAGTTCACCATTAGATGATAATCCGCCGTGGTTTTCAACCAACACATTAATTCCTTTGGTTTTTGCATAGGTAGCTAATTTTGTAAGCCCATCAACAGAATTCTTTATCCATTGTTCAGGAACATTGCTTCCATTAAGGTTTACCCTAATGGCATGACAACCCATTGCGGCGGCGGCGTCTACCCATTTTTTGTGCTTCTCAACGGTTTGGTTTCTTTCAACCTCATCATCAACGGCCAAATTACCTTGACCATCGATCATGATCAATACATTTTTCATTCCATACTTTTCTGCCTCTGCATTGGATTTTGCTACAAAATTTGCCATTGCTTCTTCAGAATAATCTGCATCTTCCAGTTCAGGATTATATAACTGGCTCACATATTCCAATCCGGTAAATCCCCAATCATTGGCTTTTTCTGCAAATGAATACGGATCCACACCATCTTCCCTTATCATTTTATGCATAGACCATTGTGCCAATGATATTTTAAAAAATGGAGTTGTAGTACTTTCTTCCATTACAATTTCTGTATTATCTACTTTATCTTTTTTAGTTTCCTTACAAGCGTAAGTTCCTAATAACGAGATACCGATACCTGCAATAGATGCGAACCGAATAAAACTTTTTCTTTTCATGTTTTGGTAGTTTGTTGTTGTTTGAAATATAATATTGACCACTGACGTTAAAATCATGAATAAGCTCATTCATCTAACCGAAGGTTAATTTTAGCGAATTTCGCAATAAGAATGGACAATAAATGTATAGAATTAATATAATATTTAATAAATTTATAGATTAAACAACTTTTATGAGCAAATTTTATTATAACGAAGAACAAGAGTCCTATGACGCTATAGTTGTAGGTACCGGAATTAGTGGCGGTTGGGCCGCTAAGGAATTATGTGAAGGAGGCCTTAAAACCCTGGTTTTGGAAAGGGGCCGAATGGTAAAACATATTGAAGATTATGAAACGGCCAACAAAGACCCATGGGATTTTCCTAATGCCGGTGAGCCGACGAAAGAAATAATAGAGCAGCAACCAAAACAGAACAGAACAGGTTATACTACAAACCAAGCTAGCAACATGTGGTTTGTTAATGACCTGAAACACCCATACAACGAGACTAAACGTTTTGATTGGATGCGAGGATATCACCTTGGTGGACGTTCTCTTCAATGGGGGCGCCAAAGTTACCGTTTAAGTGACATAGATTTTGAAGCGAATAAAAAAGAAGGTATTGCCGTAGATTGGCCTGTACGTTATAAAGATATAGCACCTTGGTATGACAAGGTAGAAGAATATATTGGTGTAAGTGGAGAAAACCTAGGTTTGGAACAGTTGCCAGATGGTAAATTTTTACCAATGATGGACCTCAATTGTGTAGAACAAGTGTTCAGGGAGAAAGTGGCAGAAAATTTTAATGGCCGCGTAGTAACCTCTGGTAGAGTTGCACATATTACCGGAACAAAACAATTTGATGGAAGAAGCAAATGTCAATTTAGAAATAGATGTATTAGAGGATGTCCTTTTGGAGCTTATTTTAGCAGTCTTTCATCAACGTTACCAGCGGCAGAAGCTACAGGTAATATGACACTTAGACCAGATTCAATTGTACATGAGGTAATTTATGACCCAAACACAAAGAAAGCTACAGGTGTAAAAGTTATTGATGCAAATACAAAGGAAACTTTTGAATTCAAGGCTAAAGTTATCTTCTTATGTGCTTCTGCAATTGCATCTACCTCTATATTGATGCAATCAAAATCTGAAACTTTCCCTAACGGTATGGGTAATGAATCTGATCAATTGGGCCGTAATATAATGGACCACCAATTAAAAGTTGGTGCGTCCGGTAAATTTGACGGATTTGATGACAAGTACTACAAGGGTAGAAAACCTAACGGTATCTATATTCCAAGATTTAGAAATCTAGGTGGCGATTCCGATAGAAAGGATTACTTAAGAGGATTTGGATATCAGGGCGGTGCATCTAGAGGCAACTGGCAAGAATCTATTGCTGAACTGTCTCATGGTAAAGACTTAAAAGATGCCGTTTTAAAACCTGGTGGATGGACATTTGGTATGATGGGCTTTGGTGAAGTATTGCCATACGAGAACAATAGATTTACACTAGATTATGATAAACTAGATGATTGGGGCCTACCTACTGTAACATTCGATGCAGAGCTACAAGAAAACGAACTAAAAATGCGTAAAGACATGTTAGAATCTGCAGTAGAGATGCTAGAAAAAGCAGGTCTTAGAGACGTAAAAGGGTATGATGAAGAAAGCGCGCTAGGACTTGGAATTCACGAAATGGGAACTGCACGTATGGGTAGGGACAGAAAAACATCTGTCTTAAACGGTAATAACCAATTACATGATGTACCAAATGTATACGTAACCGATGGATCATTTATGACTTCTGCCAGCTGTGTAAATCCATCTTTAACCTATATGGCATTTACGGCCAGAGCTGCAAACCACGCAATTGAACAACTTAAAAAAGGAAACATATAATGGATAGAAGACGTGTATTAAAAAATATGGGAATGTCACTTGGATATATGGTGGCCACCCCAACATTATTATCAATTGTACAAAGTTGTAAAAGTGAACCTGCCCTTACTTGGACTCCAGAATTTTTAGCTCAAAACGAAGGAGCGGTTCTTTCTAAATTAGTAGATATTATTTTACCAAAAACAGATACACCTTCTGCCTCAGAAGTGCAAGTTGATATTTTTATTGACAGATTTGCAAAAGATGTTATGGAAAAGGAACAACAAGATTTTCTTAAAATGTCCATGTCCAAGTTTACAAATAAAGCTTTGGCAGATTCTGGTAAAGAAAAAGTTGAAGATTTGACCGTAGAGGACCTTGAACCAGTTTTGGCTGCATCCTTAAAGTATAATAAGGATGAACAAGCAGAGATGTTCAAGACTATAAACAGTTATACAAAAGCTATTGCAGATGGTAATACAGCTGAATTAGATGACGAAGTTTCAAGATTTGCTTTTGCAAATAATTTAAGAGGTATGACTATTTGGGGCTATAAAGCTTCTGAATATGTTGGTGAAAATGTTTTGGCATACTTACCTGTACCAGGTGAATATGTAGCATGTGGCGACCTTCAAGAGCTTACAGAAGGTAAGGCTTGGTCGTTATAAATAACCGATAATTTATAATTCAATAGCCAAGAACAGTTTTTCATTGTTCTTGGCTATTTTCATTTAAATACAATACTCATGAAAAGAAGAAGCTTTATTCAAAAATCTGCCCTGACCACGGGTGCAATCTCAATAGGCAGCACGTTATCTTATGCAAATGCATTTACCAATGAGGGATCTGCCCATAAATACAATTTAAAATACGCACCTCATTTGGGCATGTTTAAACATTTGGCCGGTGACGACCCTATAGACCAACTCAACTTTATGGCAGATCAAGGTTATACGGCATTTGAAGATAATGAAATGCGAAAACGACCTGTAGCGCTGCAAGAAAAAATGGCGAAAACCATGAAAGAACGTGGGTTGGAAATGGGTGTATTTGTAGCACATGAAATACATTGGAAAACACCCAACTTGGCATCTGGAGATAAAACCAAAAGGGAAGAGTTTTTAAATGACATCAAAAACTCTATAGCGGTTGCAAAACGGGTAAACGCCAAATGGATGACCGTTGTACCAGGTCATTTAGACTTAAAACTAAAAATGGGTTACCAGACCGCCAATGTAATTGAAAGTCTAAAACAAGCTTCGGCATTATTGGAACCACATAATATTACTATGGTTTTGGAGCCCTTAAATTTCAGAAATCACCCAGGTTTATTTTTAACGGATTCACCACAGGCATTTGAAATTTGTAGCGCGGTAGATTCGCCTTCATGTAAAATATTGTTCGACATTTATCATCAGCAAATACAAGAGGGCAATCTAATACCTAATATGGAAGCCTCTTGGTCTGAAATTGCATATATCCAAATTGGAGACAACCCTGGTAGAAATGAACCTACGACAGGGGAGATTAATTACCACAATGTATTTAAATGGATACATGCCCAAGGATATAACGGGGTTTTAGGTATGGAACATGGTAACTCTAGAGATGGCAAGGAAGGTGAGCTAGCCGTTATTGAGGCTTATAAAAAAGTTGATGCTTTTTTATAAATCTATACCTTAAGATTTAGGACAAATACAAATGATCAAAATTGCATTTCATCGAAAAACGAAACACTTTTCGATGAAATGCATATCTATATTGTAAGAAATTACCTACTTATACGTTTCTTTGTATATGTCCCAATACCTACAAACCTTACTCGTTTATGCCGGTTTATTTTTGGCATCAAAATTATCTTTCTATCTGTATAAAAAGATAAAGTCTCATTCAATAGAATTGTTTAAAATGAGACTCAGTTATAAGTGGTACAACCTTAAAAGTGCCATAAGATTAACGTACCATACCTTATTTAACGATACGATTAAATTTCCGTAATCCAAACACAGATTTTCTACGTATATAACTTATACTCTAATACTTAAGTTATGGATAATTACATCACAATATTGATGATATATGCAGCTGCGTTAGTTTTTTCAACAGTATTAAAGCCATATATCACTAACGATAAATAAGACCCCCCTTACTTAACCTCGGCTTAGCCGTATATAAAAAAGACCCCATTATGCGGGGTCTTTTTTATTTTTTATAGAAAATTCCGATTAAATATTTCTTTGAAATAACCTCTATTACCAATAGAACATGTAACACTAATTGTTATATAATTCAGGATTAAAATCATTTAAGCTTTCACAATTTAAATCCATATCGCCCAATCAATAGTAATTTATGCTCATAATATACAGGACAAAAAAAATGTACGGTCCCACTAATGCTTCTATTATGAAAAATGCCCACCAAGTCTAATAAAGGTAGTTCCCCCGAAACCTTTTCTTAGAATGTAATCGTACGACGAATCGTAGTTATACTTATTTTGGCGCTCAAACATTAGATATAAGATAACATACACTATCTTATAAAGAACCGTACTAATTTTAAACCTTTATTTCTGCATTAAAAGAACCATTAATGTATAATGCTTCTCCCTTTGTATTTTCTAATTGTACCTCTAATCTACCATCTATAATGTTAGCATAACTATCGGCAATAATAATGTTCCCGGATTTTACAAAAAAAGGCAATTCACTTAAACCTCCCATATCTGCAAAACCAAAAACCCCACTGAAACTTTTCATCAGTCGGTCAATATTTTGAACACTATATGTTCCTGATTGCACCCCATAATTACCTTTTTTTTTAGATGCAATTATAAACTCTAAAGTTTGCAACTGCGCATCATCACAAGTAACAAAACGCAACAACAATTTTTCTGTTGTATTACAAAATTTATCTTCTTCAATACTATTTTCAAAGGTTGCTATTCCGTCTAAATGGAAGCTCATTTTACCTTCAATATCAAAACTACAAGTACCGTCTCTTAAACTTGACGTTTCAAAATCCGCTTTTGAACCGCCCGCAAGTAAAATGAATGGTACAAACCAAAAACAAACTATTTTAAAAGACTTGTATATAAATCTAATAATGCTCTGCATGGATTTATAATTAAGGTCTATTAAAATTCTGGTCTTGAACTTTGTTCGCTACAGCCAAATTTTCATTTAAACGCCCTTCTTCCTTCATAAACTGAGAAGCAATCAATAAGACTACTATAAATAATGCCAACATAATGCTGCATTTCCTCATATCAAATTCATTTATAACAACCTGAAGTTCTTTGCTAAAGGTAAATTTAAGCTCAAAACTGGTAGACCTATATTGTATAACCTGTGCCTTTTTTTGTATAATCGGAAAACAAAAATTTAGTCCAGTTCACAAAATTTTACTTTTGTAGTCTTTTTCTTTCTTTTTATTAATGGTATGTGATTTAAAACCCTGGGACCAAAATCTACCGATTACACCAATATTTCCTCCATTGATACAAATTAATACCAGAAAATTAGACAAGCATTTAATTTTTCATAACTTTCTAACTTGATACCCGATCTTTTATGTTACAAGCCGTAATCGTTGATGATGAAATTAAAGCGCTTCAAAGCCTCACCTGGGAACTAACAAATTTTAGTGATGAAATCAATGTAATAGCATCATTTACAAACCCCCATGAAGCATTGTCCTATTTAGAAAAAAACACGCCAGACTGCCTTTTTTTAGATATAGAAATGCCAACAATGGACGGTTTTCAGTTTATTAGAAAACTTACAAATAAAAATTTCCCCGTTATTATTACCACCGCGTATCATCAATATGCGTTGAAAGCGATAAAAAGTCAGGCATTAGATTATCTTTTAAAGCCCATTGATACGGATGATTTGGAAGAAACCATTGTAAAAATAAAAAAATTCCATAGTTCAAATTTTTCTGTGGAAAATTTAGAAATGGCACTTATAAATTATAATTCCAAAGCAATACACAAGCGCATTACCCTAAATACGGATGGTAAGATATTGTTTTTGGAAAGTGATGAAATATTATACGCTGAATCTGATGGTAATTATAGCACCATATTTTTAAATGATGGGCAAAAAATAGTACTTACAAAAAAGCTGAAAGAAGTAAATGAACTATTACCTTCAGATTCATTTTTTAGAATTCATAATTCATACATCATTAATTTAAATAAGATAAAAGAGTTTCTTAAGACAGATGGCTATGTGGTATTAAAATCAAATCATAAAATTCCTGTATCCAGGCAAAAAAAATCAGATTTTTTAGACATGCTTTAAACCATTAACTTGGCTCTCATAAATATTATTCAGCTTTTCTTAAATTAATAGTGCGTAAACTCAAGTACAAAATTCTATTCCTTCTTCTGCACACCTTAGTGTTAACGAATCTTGTCCACTCTCAAGACATACCTCTAAGCTTACAAAGAAGTACGGATAGTTTGCTAAAGGCAACTCCTAAAACTTGTCAAGAAATAGATAGACTACTGGGCACATTTAGCAACGACACTATCGCACTGCGGTATATAGAGCAAAAATCACTTTTAAATAAATATTATTTAGGACAGGCATATGCCCTAAATAATCTTGGCAGTATTTACCGCGATCAATCATTATATGTTAAATCGCTTGACTTATATCAACAAGCGCTAAAGGCATCTGTAGAGGCAGACAATATAGAATTTAGGGTTTATAGCCTTAATATGATAAGTACGGTACATAGACGTACAGATGCTTTCAAATCTGCTTTGGATTACAGTCAAGATGCCTTAGAATTAGCCGAAACGGTTGCAAATCCTAATTTAGGGCTCAAAAAAAGTATTATCGTATCATTGAACAGCATTGGTAGTATCTATCAAATGCTAGAGCAGTATGAACTGGCCATAGAGAAGTATGAAAAAGCAATGCTACTGGAAAAAGAACTTGATGATAAATTGGGTTTGGCCATAAATCACCTCAACTTAGGAGAGTGTTATGAATCTCAAGGTAAACTAGAGCCTGGTTTAAAAAATTTCCGTAAATCATTGGTTTATTATGAACTTATGGACTCCAGTACGGGTAAAATAAAAGCCAATTATAACATAGCCCACGTCTATGTTCACCAAGGCAAGGTTAAAGAAGCAATCAATATACTAGAAACCAATTTACTAAAAGCCATATCCCTAAATGACAAAAAGATAATTACTACAATTTACATTAACCTTGGCTGGGCAAATATTAGATTGGAAGACTATGATGCTGCCGAAACCAACCTAGAATCTGGTTTAGCACTTGCAGAGAAATATGAATTTAATATTGAAATAGCAGATGCCAATAAATTCTTATCTGAACTTTGGATAAAAAAAGATGATTATGAGAAGGGTATGAAGTATTTCAAAGAATCTAAAAAGTATGAAGAACGTATAACGAATGCGCTTAACCTTAGATATGTAAATGATATGATCTTAAGGTATGAATCTCAAATAAGAGCCAATCAGCTAGAGCGGCTTGCCCAAGAAAACGAATCTGTACGATTAAGGTTGAAAAAGAATAAGACCATGCTTATTATCATTGGTATATCCTTAATATTACTGATCGGCATACTATATATTCTTTATCGTCAAAGTCAACTTAATGCGGACAAAAAACTATTGACTTTAGAACAGAGTATGTTACGTAGTCAAATGAATCCGCATTTTTTATTCAACTCTTTGAATTCCATAAAATTATATATTATAAACAATGAGAAAAAGAATGCCGTTCATTATTTAAACAAGTTCTCAAAACTAGTACGTAAAATATTGGAAGCATCTTCCCAAAGAGAAATTACGCTGGCAGAAGAACTGGAAACAGTAGAATTATATATGAACATTGAGAATATTAGATTTTCAAATGAAATTAACTTCAATGTTCATATTAAAGATGACATAGACCCGCATAACATTAAAATACCTTCACTTATTTTACAGCCTTTTTTAGAGAATGCGCTATGGCACGGACTATCATCTAAAGACGGCTTAAAGAATATTTACCTAGAAGTAAAAAAAGGTAAAAGCGGATTTATAGAAATTGTTATTACCGATAACGGTGTAGGTAGAGATGCCGCAGAGAAAATTAAAGACAGTAAACTACTAAAAAGAAAGTCTGTAGGTATTGATATCACTAAAGAACGACTTGCAAATTTTTCTCGTGATTATGAGAATTTCTTCCATGTGGATATCATTGATAAATTTGATGATAACACAAACCCGATCGGTACACAGATCGTAATTTATATACCTACTATTTAAGATGGTCTTTTGCCACTTCTTCTAATTCAGCATACCATTCTTCTCCAAATTTGCGAACCAAAGCCTCTTTTACGAATTTATAGATCGGCACTTTTAACTCGTCACCTAAGGCACATGCGGGATCACAGATTTGCCATTTATGATAATTGACAGCGGTCAATTCTGTGTATTCACGTACTCTAATAGGATATAGGTGGCATGAAACCGGTTTTTTCCAATCAATTACTCCCTGATTAAAGGCTTCTTCAATACCACATTTAGCTATTTTCTTTTCATCGAAAATAACGTAGGCACATTCACTACCGTTAACCAAAGGTGTTTCCCACTCACCATCTTCACCTTTGATAAAAGCACCTTGCTCTTCAATAACCGCAACACCTTCTGGTCTTAAAAAAGGCTTCACTTTAGCATAGATATCTACCATTATCTCAGTTTCAGAATCTTCCACCGGCGCACCTGCTTCGCCATCAACACAGCAACCACCTTTGCATGCACTTAGATTACACACAAAATCGTTTTCTATTATCTCTTCGGATACTATGGTTTTCCCTAATTGAAACATAACCTAATTTAAAGGGCGCAAGATACATTTTTTAAAAAGTATAGGTCTTAGAAAATTTTAACAATAAACATCTAAGTGCATAGTTATAAACGTAAATTTGCAAAAAAATTGAAAGATGGAATTTCATTTTAACTTGAGGGAAATTGCAACCGCTAGTATGGTTTTATTCGCCGTAATTGATATTTTAGGCAGTATACCCATTATTATTGGTCTTAGAAAAAAAGTAGGTCACATTCAGTCTGAAAAGGCATCGATCGTAGCTGCAGTGATTATGGTCGCATTTTTGTTTCTAGGAGATGAAATATTAGGTTTGATCGGCATTGATGTAAATTCATTTGCCGTTGCCGGTGCGTTCATTATATTCTTTTTGGCCATTGAAATGATTTTAGGCATTCAATTGTACAAAGATGATGAACCGGAAAGTGCCTCCATTGTACCAATTGCCTTCCCTTTAATTGCCGGTGCAGGTACGCTGACATCGTTACTTTCTTTACGTGCAGAATATTATGTAGAGAATATTATAGTAGCGATCGTGGTGAACATTATTTTTGTTTTTATAGTACTTAAATCATCTCTTAAGATTGAAAAAATGTTAGGTAAGAATGGGGTAAACGTCATTAGAAAAGTATTTGGAGTAATTCTTATGGCCATAGCTGTTAAATTGTTCGCCGCAAATATCAATGAACTTTTCTAGACCGATAGAAGGTTGTACTTTTATAAAAACAAGTTTATGAGCAAGACATTATCCATAATATTCATTGTAATTGCAATAGCGCTTATTGCCTATAATGTAACTCTAGTGAATTTTGCCGACCCTTTTGAAAAAAATAGTACCATAGCATTAATTGGTATAATGGCTTCATTATGCGCCATTGTGCTTCTTTTGGTTTTCATTACCAGTAGAAAGATTCGAGATAAAATTAATGAAGATTAATTATTGGCTTTAATTTCACCAGATTCTTGTTGCTGAATAGTGCCGGCATCTAGTTCAAGAACCTTTTGTAACATTAGGTCTTCGTCTGACTTTATTTTGGCATGTATGTTCGTATTGAACAACTGTTCTGCAATACTCGCTTTTAAGAATCGTTTTATACTTTGTTCATAATCATAGAAGTTCATTCTTAAATTTCTATCTATGGAATACGATACAAATTTCTCAAAAAGGATGTCGTCAACCCTAAAATCTTTCACATATTCTTCCTGCGTATAATGGGCATATCTTTCTCGATCTTCATCTAAATGCTCAAATACGAAGAACGATAAAAACCCTAGATTATCCATACTCTCAACAGCTTCCTTTTCATTGCTGCCAATAGGTACAAATACGTCTGGGATAATACCACCGCCACCATATACCACTTTTCCCTTAGGTGTTGTAAACTTCAAAGAATCCGCTACTTTAATGCTATCAACAGAAATCATTTCACCACTATGAAATCTATCTGTAAAACGTTGATAATAATCTTTAGTTCCGTTTGCGTATGTTTTTTGAATACTTCTACCTGTTGGTGTGTAATATCTAGAAACGGTTAACCTTACTGCAGAACCGTCGCCCAAGGCCATTTCGCGTTGCACCAAGCCCTTACCAAAAGATCTTCGGCCAACTATAGTACCTATATCGTTATCTTGTAAAGCACCTGCTACAATTTCACTTGCAGAGGCAGACCTTTCATTGATCAATACATAGATTGGCTTATCTTCAAAGCTACCTTCATCTGTAGCATAACTTTTGTTGATCTTACCTTTTTTGTTTTTGGTAAACAAAATAAGCTTACCATCTTCAAGAAACTCATCTGCCATTTCTTCTGCCATACCCAAATAACCACCAGGGTTGTCACGAAGATCTAATACCAACTTGCCAGCACCACGCTTTTGTAATTCAACCAAAGCATCTTTAAATTCTTTATACGTAGATTCTGCAAAGCGGTTTACTTTTATATACCCAATGTCCTTTGTAAGCATATAATATGCATCAACACTTTTTAAAGGAACAATACCACGTTTAACCTTTACCTTAAACGTTCTGTCTTCAGATTTTCTATAAACGGTAAGATCGATAGAAGTGCCTTCTTTTCCTTTTAATTTTTCTACAATGACCTCGCTAGGATAGTCTTTACCGAACAACGTATCGTTATCCGCCATTAAAATACGATCACCGGGCAAAATTCCCTTAGAATAACTTGGTCCGTCCTTTACAGTCTTAATAACCGCTATAGAATCTTTGTAAGCATAAAAATTGATACCAATACCCACAAAATCACCCTTCATATTTTCGGTTACACCAGACATTTCTTTTTCTGAAATGTAAACTGAATGCGGGTCTAATTTTTCTAGAATACTATTTACGGTAACGTCTACAATACTATCCGTATTCACATCATCTACATATTCATAGTCAATGTAATCAATAAGTCTATTAAGTTTATCTTTCTTTGAATTCGTAGAAAAAAGACGTTCGGGAGAATCGTTAAAATTCAGTTTTCCGCCTATAAAAAATCCCAATGCAAGCGCAGAAGCGATAATTAAAGGAAATAGAGCACTGTATTTTTTATTCATCATAGATGTAAACGTTAGATAGTAACATTTATTTCTGGCATATGTTGTATTTCAACCCCCGCCTTTGCCAAAAACTTTAGTCCTGAATCATCTTTGTATCCTAGTTGGTATACTACACGTTTAATGCCAGACTGATGAATTAGTTTACTACACTCCCTACAGGGTGATAAAGTGATGTACAAAGTAGCCCCTTGACATGATTGTGTAGAACTGGCAACTTTTAAGATTGCATTTGCTTCTGCATGTAAGACATACCATTTGGTATATCCATCCTCGTCCTCGCAATAATTTTCAAAACCTGTTGGGGTACCGTTGTAACCGTCAGAGATAATCATTCTATCTTTAACTATAATTGCCCCTACTTGCTTTCGCTTACATGAAGAAAGCATACCCCATTCTTTGGCCATACGTAAATACGCCCTATCATATTTTAATTGCTTCTCTTTTTTCATTTATAGTAAACTTTGTTCAAGCACTTACCCTAAAGTAACCGCTTTGTTCAGTTAGAACAATATGTTAAGCTAAACTTTAACAATCTAAAAAGGAAATGTTTCATAAATCAATGGCAATGTTATTAATATGATCAAAATACTACCTACCATTACAAATAAGCTCTGTTTTACCTTAAAAATGGTTTGAACTACATAGGCTAACATCAATACCAACAAAACGATAACTACTTGAGATAATTCAATACCGCCTGCAAATCCTAATAATGGTGCAAACTTATCTTCTTCTCCCATAATCATCATTTTAAAATAATTAGAGAATCCAAAACCATGAACTAGTCCAAAAATACCAGTAACGAGTACATGAAACCAAATAGCTTTATCATCTTTTCTATCTCTACTTTCCACTAAATTGAAGAGTGCCGTGCTAACTATGGTTACAGGAATTAAAAATTCGATATAACTAGCATCTATAACCAATACTTCATAAACGGAGAATACTAATGCCAAACAGTGCGTAAAGGTAAAAACAGTGGCCAAAAGCAATACATTCTTCCAACTTTTAAAAGTAAATGGAAGTGCCAGTGCAGCTAAAAACAATATATGATCATATGCATTGATATCCAACACATGTTGTAAACCTAATTTAATGTAAAACCAAAATTCTTGCATTCCAAACTACCTTAAAAGTTACCTGTTTAATTTAAACCGCGTTCTTTTTGAATGGTCTCATAAGCCTCTTGTACTTGCTTAAACTTTTCTTCCGCACCCTTCTTTATAGCCTCATCTTTTGTATTTACCCTATCCGGATGGTATTTTTTAGCCATTTCTCGATATGCCTTTTTCACTTCGGCATCCGTTGCCGATTTTTCTATATTCAAAATTTTGTAGGAGTTGTTCGCAGATTTTACGAACATGGCCTTAATACTTTCAAATTCGTTGAGAGAAACCCTTAGATACCCTGCTATCTCCCTAATTTTCTGAACTTCAGGATTACTAATATTACCATCGGCCTGAGCTATACCGAATAGAAAATGCAATAATTGTAAACGCACTTCATAACGTGTACGTTGTGCCAAAAAAGTACATACCTTCTGTGCGGATATCTGTCCCTTTTTATTTATTTCGTTAAAACTTCTAAAAATGGCATTGGCCTTATCTTTACCATAGGTACTAACGAAATACTGACGAACATAATCCATTTCCGACTGGCTGGCCTGTCCGTCCGCTTTAATAACAATAGAACAAAGTGACAACAGGTTCAATTCAAAATCTGCCGCGGTAACATTAGGTCTTGTATAATCTTCGAACACACTACGTGCGCTACCTTTATTAGACCCAAAAAAACTATCTATAATGCTACCGGCAAAGAAACCTAACACCGCTCCTGATAATCCTCTAAAAGAAAAGCCTACTATAGCTCCCAACCATTTAATCATTTCTAAATCTCAATTTTGCCAAAGATAAAATATTACGCAGAGAAAGTTAGGCCAATGAAAAGTTAAGGTCTGAAGCAGTGCTGCGACTAATTGATTATCTTTGTAACAGTTTAATTAAAACATTAAGAATATGTACCCTGCGGAATTAGTAAAACCAATGAGAGATGACCTGGCTTCTGCCGGATTTGAAGAATTATATACAGCAGATGCAGTAGCAAATGCCATCAATAAAGAAGGAACAACTTTAGTGGTTGTAAATTCTGTTTGTGGTTGTGCAGCGGCAAATGCAAGACCTGCTGCCAAAATGAGCTTGCAAAACGACAAAAGACCTGATCATGCAGTAACTGTATTTGCAGGTGTAGACAAAGAAGCTGTTGATGCGGCAAGAAACCTAATGGTCCCTTTCCCTCCTTCTTCACCATCTATGGCATTGTTCAAAAACGGTGAATTGGTTCATATGATAGAGCGCCACCATATTGAAGGTAGACCAGCTGAAATGATCGCTCAGAATTTGGCTCAGGCTTATGACGAGTTCTGCTAAATTTTAAATACACTATATATTCCCACAAAATAATGGGATTAAAAAACCGCTCTAATTGAGCGGTTTTTTATTTTTGTAAGATGCAGAAGTTGCTTTCATATATCATAACCCCTTTTTTTTTCGTGGCATTTGGGCTATGCCTGCTTATCTTTCACCCTATTCAATGGTTAGGTTTTAAAATATTTGGCTATAATGGTCTAAAACCAACGGTTAGCAAATTGAACTTTTGTTTAATGCGTAGCACTAATATTTTAGGGACTACCTATAACTTTACAAATAATTTTGATTTACCGACCGATAGGCCCTTGATCATTGTCACCAACCATCAAAGCATGTACGATATTCCGCCACTAATATGGTATATGCGCAAATACCACCCCAAGTTCGTAAGCAAAAAGGAATTGGGAAAAGGCATACCAAGCGTCTCATTTAACCTAGTTCACGGAGGCTCTGTACTAATTGATAGAAAAGATGGTAAATCCGCCATCATGGAAATTGGCAAACTAGGTTCTTATATTGAAAAACATAATAGAAGTGCGGTAATTTTTCCTGAAGGAACCAGAAGTAGGGACGGGCATCCAAAACCATTCAAGCCTATGGGCCTAAAAATGCTTCTTAAAAAAGCGCCTTCCGCATTGATTGTTCCCATAAGTATCAATAATTCGTGGAAACTGGTTCGTTTTGGTCAATTTCCAATGGGATTAGGTGCCAAAGTTCGTTTAGATGTACAACAACCTTTAGAGAACAGAGGCAACTTAGACGAACTTATTCAACAAATTGAAGCATCCGTAGTTAGCGGTATAAATTCCTTTAAATGACCCATTCAGAAATTGTAGAAGAAACCATAACATTTGTTAAGGAAACATTGAAATATGCCGAAGGTGGGCATGATTGGTTTCATATACAACGTGTTTTCAATAACAGTATGCTAATTGCAAAAGAGGAAGATGACCTAAATCTTTTGGTCGTTAGCCTAGGCGCACTTCTTCATGATATTGCCGACGCCAAGTTTAATGATGGTGATGAAACCTTGGGACCAAAAATGGCGGAAGATTTTTTATTAAGTCTTGGTGTACCAAAAAGAACGATTAACCACGTAACCAATATTATAAAATATAGCTCATTTAAAGCCAGCCTGATAGATGGTAAGATGAAAAGAAAACCATTTACCTCTAAAGAACTTAAAGTAGTGCAAGATGCCGATCGCTTAGACGCCATTGGCGCCATTGGTATAGCACGGGCTTTTAATTTTGGAGGATTTAAGAATAGAGCGCTATACGACCCTAGCATACCACCTAATCTTAATATGACCAAGGAAGAATATAAAAAGTCAAAAGCCCCTACTATAAATCATTTCTACGAAAAATTATTACTTCTTAAAGATAAAATGAACACTAAAACAGGTAAGCGATTAGCTGAAGAAAGACACCAATATATGATTGATTTTCTGGAGCAATTTTACCAGGAATGGAATCCTTTAAAAAATTTAAGTTAAGTTTACAATATAATTCAACAACATCAAACCATTTAAAAAAGGGTCTTAACTTTCGTTAAGACCCTTTTTATATTTTATAAATGAAGTAGATTATTTTTGTGGCAACTCTCTTGTTAACCAACCACTTCTACTTGCAGTTGCTATCGCATAAGGTGTGATCCAAAAAAGACCGAACGTAAAAAGTACGCTATAGGAGTATGCCCAAAAAGATTCTGACAAAGAGTATCTTTTGGCATAGAACAAAACAGGAAAAGTAGATAACACCAATATACTTACAAAAGTGGAGCTTAAGAACAGTAATGGGTGTGTAAGTACAAATATCAACATGAAAAGAACAAAAGGATAACACAATACAATTCTAGAAAACTGGCTAAAGAACAATAATCGCGTACCTGCTTTTGGTCCTTTTCTAAAGTTTGTAAAAACATATTTAGACATTTGTATGTTCTCACGTACATTACTTCTGCCCCATCTAATGAACATTTTATAAAGCCCTTTATATTTTTCAGGAACATTTGTGTAGGCAACCGCATTTCTTTGGAACAACACGTGGAAACCTTGCTTTAAGATCATGTTTGTCATTGCTCTATCCTCACCGATATCAGATGCTTGCCCCATGAATGTTTGATTGATCCATTTATCTAAACAACCAAATACGGCAGTTGCTCTGTAAGCCGCTAAAGCACCCGGTGTACACAATACAGAATTCAAGGTACTTTCCGCAGAACGTACAAACTCAAAACTAAGTGCAAAACTAACGTCTAGCATTTTTGGCAAAATCTCTTTCTTGTTATTAAGCACACGAATATTACCGGCTACAGCTCCACAATTTTCATCAATAATGAAAGGACTTACTAAATTTCTTAAAGTATCCTTATCTACTATTGAATCACTGTCTACCGTAACAAAAATTTCACCGGTACCTTCATTGAAACCCCTGTACAAAGCATGACGTTTACCCATGTTCTTAGGTTGTTGGCAAATAGAAACTCTATCGCCCAATTCTTTCTTGGCTTCTTTCATCCAAGTCCAAGTATCGTCCTTACTACCATCATCAATGGCAAGGAGCTGAATCTTATCTTCTGGATAATCACTTTCCGCTAAACTCTTCAATGTTGCCCAAACTTGCTTTCCTTCGTTATAGGCAGGAACGATAACGGTAACCTTTGGCAATTCTTCATCAGAAACAGATGGTATTGCCTTGTACTTTAAAAATCTAATAAATGTGTAAATAAAGAAACTCAATTTAAAAACGAAAAAAGCAGCAGCAACAATCATGAATATAAACCCGATCATGGTGCTTCTACGCTCTAAATGCAATTGGGTAAAGTCGTTTTGTAATATATACGCTAAATAAGCCGAACCAAACATGAGCACAAACGTGCTGCCCATTACAAAAACGCCCCATGCATTGGCATTTTCAATTAAGTGTTTCATTCTAGAAAAGAACGGTTTCTTGTCTGTGTTTTTGGTAGTATTCTTTAAAGTTTTCATATTCCCCTTGGTAGTGTTTTGGTATTGATAAATAGTTCTAATATTTATTTCTCCCTATCTACGCTTAGAATGATACTTTGGACTTTATTTTAACAAAACTTTTCAAAGAAATTAATTATCCAATGCTTTTGCATACTATTTTAAATTTACCTGCTAATTTAAATGGATAAATTTTTGACTTATTTACATTATTTAACTCATATACACGTCTTTACCTTAATGGTTAAGATAATATCGCTAATATTCATTGTACTGCTTAACACATGCTCCCAAATAGACTTATACTAAAATAATTTCAACTGCCCGTCTTTATAAGATTCATGTAGATTGGTATTCAATTTAGGAAACGATCTATCCTTAAAATAGGTTCTTTTTGCTAAACGAACCATATCATGAATCTGAGTAGCAATTTTACCATCACCACGACTTCTTACTCCAAATCTACTATCGTTTAATTTGCCACCGTGGCACTCTTGTATTTGATGCAATACCTTTTCAGCTTTATTGGGTAACGTTTTACGGATCCAATCCGTAAATATTTCACCGATTGCCCCATTTAAACGAACTACCGTAAACGCCATAGAAACAGCACCACTTTCTGAAACCGCTTTAGCCAAATTTAAAATTTCATGACTGTTTATTCCAGGAATAATTGGTGCCAACATGGCATTTACCGGTATACCGTTTTCAGATAGCACACGTATAGCTTCCAAACGTTTCTTAGTGGTAGTAGTTCTAGGTTCTAAAATTCTTCTTGTTTCTTCGGATAATGAGGTAACTGAAATATTGATGCCAATTAAGCCATATTCATTAAGTTCTTTTAAAATATCCAGATCACGTAATATCAATGCATTTTTAGTTATTATCCCTACCGGATGGCGATATTTCAAGAAAATCTCCAAGCATTTTCTTGTTAGCTGAAATTCCTTTTCTGCAGGCTGATAACAATCTGTATTGCCAGACATTACTATTGTAGTAGCTTTCCAGCTTTTACTTTTCAATTTAGCCTCTAGTAGTTTTGGAGCATCATGTTTTACCAGAATTTTCCGCTCAAAATCCAATCCGGCACTATAGCCCCAAAACTCATGAGCATTTCTAGCATAACAATAAATGCAGCCATGCTCACAACCTTGATACATGTTCATAGAGTAACTCATACCCACATCTGGGCTGGCAACTTTATTGATTATTGTTTTTGGAAAAATAGGCAGGTACTGTGTTTTATTTCTATCGGCAATTTCTCCTTCTAACCGACAAAACTCAAGAAAATCATCTCTTGTCTCATAGCTATAAGTAGAAAATTTATTGCTAGTATTTTTTTGGGCTCCCCTACCCTTTAACGGAAAGTTTAAATTCATTATTAGGATTTAGTCCAAAATTATGGAATAAATCCTAATAATATATTTATTTAACACCTACTTGAACCAATTGCTTTTTAGTTCCTCTTTTAGCATAGAACATTAATTCATCATTCTGTCTATCAATGTAAGGTGCAGATACCATTAAAGGTAGTCGCGCTTCGGTATCGTCAATAACCTTGTTGTATTTCATATGTCCGTTTTCATCCAAACGGATTAAAAAGACATTTCTATTTCTACTTAATCCTTGTTTAAACATAATACGGTCTTCACTCAATTGTTGCGGATTCTCTGAAGATGTACTGATGAAAAAGTAGGTAGTATTGTTTTTAGTATAGGCACTATAAGATGCATATGCACCATCACCTTGCGTTACCTCCGTTTTGTTAATATTCCTTGCCCATACCATATCTCCGTTTGCGCTTAATTTTGCACTGATAATATCATTATGGTGATATCTAGTTACCGCAACACGACCACCACTAGAGTTAGATTGTACACTCTTACTTGTAAAATACTCCTCGGCATTGAATAGAATGTTCCCTTCCTTGGTAATATTCATTCCCTTAAAAACCAAATCTTTGATAGCCTTATCATCTTCACGGCCAAACTTATCCATCATAAACTGTTCTGAAAACGGGTTAAATTTTTCAGCTTTTAATTCAAGGGAATTGGGTGCTAAATTAAAGTAAGCGATACCATTATACCTATTGTCCTTTCTATCTGCGTAAAAACCGACACATAACAACTCGTTTCCTTTAAAAATAGGCTTTAAGGCCTCAGGAAATTTACCGGGAGTAAAGAAAGACTGTACACTTCTACCGCTTTTAGAAACTCTGACCATTTCATACTGAAACTTTCGTTCCGTAGCATTAAAACGCTTCTTTTTAAAGTAAGCTTTACCTACCAAATAGACGTTCTGTAAATCTTTGGAAAAAACAATATTTTCAAAAGCATAGTTTTTTTCCTCTACCTCATCAGAAAAATCATGCTCCATTATTTTATTAAGACCTGCGTCGAACACATGTATATAGTGCTGATCTATCTTTCTTTTTTTATAGTGTGTTGTAATGGCAAATGCCGACTTTTCATCGTTGAACAAAATAGAGGTAGTAAAGCCAGAAGAAAAGTTTCTGTTATAAAAATTTCTGTCCAAAGGCTGCTCTACAGGGTCTGACGCTATAGATAATAGCGTTTCTTTAGTAAACTGAAATTGAGAGAACGGACTTCTATGCACTTCATACTGATAACTTCTAGAATTATAGTTATACTCTAAAAACAACAAATAAACTTGCCCATTACGTACATAGGCATCTATAAAATTGGCATTTTTAAGTTTATAGTTATATTCAGAAACAAGCTCTAGATCCTTATTGTAATGTTCAATAAAATAACCCTTAGGCCTTAAAACAATACCTGTGTAATAGGCACGTACAACAACGGTACCGTCATTACCGTCATCAGCAATGGCAAGCATATTGGAATACCTATATTTATCATGGAATTTTTCGCCAATGGTATATGAAACCAATTCTTCTTGTGCAAAAGAACTTAGTACATTAATGACCAATAAAAATAATAAAGCGCTACGTTTTAACATAACCGGTTTGGTTTATGTCATGAACCTGGAAACTCTGCTTTTCTTTTCTCTAAAAATGCAGTGGTACCTTCGGTAAAATCATCTGTTCCAAAACAGGCTCCAAAGGCTTCAATTTCCTGCTCATAACCATTTACAGTATTCTTAAAACCAGCATTTATTGCTTTTATTGCATGAGATATGGCTACAGATGAGTTATTGGTTATTCTAGAGATAATTTTATGGCACAATGGTAGTAATTCTTCTTGGGAAGTTACATGGTTTACCAAACCATAGGCATGCGCTTGATCTGCAGAAATCATACCTGCGGTCATGATCATTTCCATAGCTCTTCCCTTGCCCACTAACTGGGGTAAACGTTGCGTACCACCATAACCAGGTATAACACCTAAAGAAACTTCCGGCAATCCCATTTTAGCATTGTCGCTCGCTACCCTAAAATGGCAAGCCATAGCCAGTTCCAGACCACCGCCCAATGCAAAACCGTTGACCGCTGCAATTACAGGTTTGGAAAGATCTTCAACAAAATCAAACAACTGTTTTTGACCCTTGGCCGCTAATTTTTTTCCTTCTTTCTCACTAAAATCTGAAAATTCAGAGATATCGGCACCGGCAACAAATGCCTTTTCACCACTACCAGTTAAAATAATGGCCTTTATACTTTTATCTTTTTGTAAATCTTTAAAAGCATCATGTAATTCGCCAATAGTTTGCTTGTTTAAGGCATTTAATTTATTGGGGCGATTAATAGTTACAATTGCAGTTGTATCTTCCTTTTCAATTAATAAAGTCTCGTATGACATTGTTGTTGATTTGTTGAGTTATATATTTTCTTTAGGAAACTTAACACAAAACACCGTACCCTTACCCAAATGAGATGTAAAGTTGATGGATCCTTTGTACGTTTCCACAATATTTTTGACCATACCCAAACCTAAACCCATTCCACTGGTCTTTGTGGTAAATTTAGGTTCAAATATTTTTTCTTCATTATCTTTTTCAATACCGTGACCGTTATCTGCCACGGATATTTTTACCATATCTCCTTCAGATGCTACACTTACCAAAACTCTTGGAGATTCAACATCCGGTACGGCTTGTATTGCGTTTTTAACCAAATTGGTTACTACACGAATTAATTGTGTTCGATCTAATTTCGCAATAATTTCCTCTTCTTCCGATATAAAATGAATATAATCTTCATTAAAAATATCCAAAGCCAACTTTACAATTTTAACCACGTTCAGTGTCTCGTTCTGTTGTGCCGGCATTTCGGCGAAATTAGAAAACGCTGAGGCAATACTACTCATCGTATCTATTTGTTGAATTAAAGTGTTTGAATATTCTTTAAGTTTCTCGTGAATTTGTGGATCATCTGGATCAAATTTTCGTTCAAAACTTTGTACGGTCAATCGCATTGGTGTCAAAGGATTCTTTATCTCATGCGCTACTTGCTTTGCCATTTCTCGCCAAGCTTGTTCACGTTCACTCTTTGCCAGTTTTACCGCACTATGGCCAAGTTCGTCGATCATGCCATTATAGGCACTTATTAATTTTTCAATTTCCTCCCCCGGGTTTTCAATGAATATTTTCTTGTTCTGTTTGCTTAGACCCGTTCTTTCCATCATATCAGAAATGGTCTCCAAAGATCTTGTAATGTATTTAGAGATAAAAAATGCAAAAGCAATGGCCATAAGCAACATTAACAAATACACGCCGGACAAACGCCATAAAAACTCTTTTAGCTCATAATCATTAAATGAATTATCTTCAAAATAAGGCAAATTAAGGATACCGATCGGTTTAAACTTTTGGTCGGCTATATAGGTAAATGATGCCTGATATTTATCTCCTGCCAAGGCATTTTCACGAATATATCTTTTATTTGGACTAATTTCCAACTTATTAAGAACCTCTGGATCTAGGCACATGGAAATTGAGTCGTTTGCAAATTTTGGGCGAGAACTTTTAATAAGCTCACCATCTAAACTATAAATATTGAAGTTCATGTTCTGTACTACGGCAATCTCATAGATTTCATTTTTAAAAATAAGATCAAGATTTTCTGTAGTAACAGGATAGGTAGTTTTTTGAATGGCAAGATCAATACTTTGGCGTATTTGTTCCTCTTTACGCTCCATTCTATTTTCATGATAATCCTTTGATTGTTCACGATATTGGTATACCGTAACCCCAGCTATTAATACAGATGCAATGAGCACCAAAAATATCATGGATAGGAAAATGCGTGACCGTAAAGATACTCTAGTTAACAAGTTGTTGTTATTTCGTCTAAAGTTAGCAAATATCGCACCAAAAAAAATCAAGTTAGCAAATCAAAAACCTATTGCCACCAAATGTAAATTAGAAAATGATACATTTTATATTAGAATTGTATGTACCCATTCATTACTAACATTACTTTAATTGGACTAACGGTAATTTTATTTTCTTCTGATAAACCTAACTCAATTAAAAATGATGTTAGAACTGGTCTTGCACAATGTATAGACGACCATCTCTATCGTTATGCTATGTACTGGGCAATACGTGCACAAATAAAAAATTCAAAAAAAAGCGTAGCACTACTTTTTTTGCTGCACTTTCTAATTATATGTTTCATTTAGCTAGATCAATTTTTATCTTGTAATAGCAACATCCACCAAATAAAACAATGCGCTTTACACCAAATATATCCTAAGCTCAAAAAAGGCGTGATAATAAATAAACATGGTTTAAAGCTGCTGATATCTCATTCAATTCAGTAAATATCATTTCAAATAAAACTAACCTTATTTTTAAATAAATTGCTATATAAAAATTATTACAGGTTAATAAATGATTTGGAAGTAATTTCTTACATTTATTTGCGTTAGTACGTAGTAGATTATTAAAGAACAAGCATGCAAATAAAACAATTCCCTATCATTCTTACTTATTTGGTAGTGTTCTTAGTGTCGCATATAACACGATCCCAACAACAAGAAAACCTTGAATTTCAACATATTCAAGATGGTTTATCTCAAAGTACCGCTACGGTTCTTTTAGAAGATAGTTGTGGATTTCTCTGGATCGGCACCCGTAATGGGCTTAATAGATATGATGGTAAAGATTTTGAAATATATATCAAGAGCTCGGACGGAAAAACGGGGTTGACCCATGAATATATTGTATCATTATATGAAGATGATGAAAATATAATCATTGGTACCAATGAAGGACTAAGCCTTTACCATCGTAGTCTAAATATAATAACTCCATATCCATTTAAAAATGAGGGCAAAACAATAAGTAATGAAGTTTTTGAAACTATCGTAAGAAAAGATGATGTGTTATGGTTAGGTGCAGAATCAACAGGTTTGTACAAATATGAGTTGAAAACAGGAAAACTAAAACACTTTTCACCACCCAATGAGCTTGTACAATTAGAAAACCCAAGATTAAATAAAGTTGTAAAGGTTGAAATATTAGATAATGAGCGGGTACTGGTCATTTTTACCTACAATACGCTTTTGCTAGATTTTGACATGAATATTACCAGTAACATTCTAGAGACAGAAGCAATCATTACAGGTATAGAGTTTTCCAAAAAGAACTTCTTATTAGGTTCCGGTAATGGTATGTTATATAAATTGACGGTAGAGGAAGACACGGTAAGTATTCATAAAGAAAAAGAAACTAGTCCCGGTTTTGGTATTCGGTCTTTAGAAAAAAATTTGGATGATGAACTTTGGGTCGGTACAGAAAACAGAGGTTTATATATCTATTCTAAAAATTTAGAATTAAAGAACCACGTAGAATACGATGTAACAAAGCCCCATTCGTTAGCAGGAAACTCTATATGGGCAATATTATGTACACGAAATGGCACCATGTGGGTAGCACCTTACAAAAGTGGGCTTAATTTTTATGACAAGGGGTATTACAAGTTTCAACATATAGAATCTGATCCGTTTAATCCAAAATCACTTAGTAACAAACTTGTCAATTGCTTTTTGGAAGACCCCAAGGGCAACATTTGGATCGGTACAGATGGTGGCGGTATTAATTATTGGAATAGGTCTCTAAATACTTTTGAAAACTACTCTTTAAAGAACAAAACCTTTAATAGCGATGTTGTTCTTTCCATTTTAGAAACTAAAGAAAACGAATTATGGGCGGGAACTTGGACCCATGGTATATCGGTTCTGAATACTAAAACCAAAAATTATAGTGTACTAACCTCAGAAAACTCTTTTTTAAAATCCAATATAGTTATAGACCTATTAAAAGATAGAAAGGAAAGAATATGGGTCGTAAACTATTTTGCGGGAGTTCAACTATATGATCCTAAGACGGATAAGTATGAAAATATAACGCTCATATCTGACATAGACGGTACTACCATAAATTCTTTACATAAAATATTCGAAGATAATCAAGGTAATATTTGGATCGGCACCTTAAACTCAGGTCTGTTTAAGCTAACAGAGAATGATAATGATTGGTCAATTGTTCATTATCATACCAAAAACAGCTTAACCAATAGATTCGTCAATGTCATTATACAAGATAATGAAAACAATGTATGGGTGGGTACCCAGGGCGGACTATTAAAATATCTCCCCGAAAAAGATTCCTTTTTAGCAATTACAAAAGAAAAGGGTCTTAAGAACGATGCTGTAAAAGGCATTATCAATGACCAAGACAGTAATTTATGGCTTAGCACCGAAGATGGTATTATTAGATACAATACCAAAACAGGTGAAACTATAAATTATGATATAGGTGACGGTCTACAGGCAAAAGAATACATAGCAAGTTCATCAATGACCACTAAAAAAGGGGAATTCCTATTTGGAGGGATAAATGGACTAAATGTATTTACCGCCAAAGATGTTGAAAAGCGAAAAGATACGCTTAGGTTGTTTGTATCTGGACTTAAAATTTTTAATCAACCCGTTTTACCCAATGATGAGTTTGGGGTTTTAAAAAAAGATATCAGCCAAGTAGACTCATTAACATTTAGTCACGATCAATCTGTTTTTAATATTGATTTTAAAGCACTTACATTTAGAAGACCAGAAAGTGTAAACTATGCTTTTTACCTTGAAGGATTTGAGAAAAACTGGAATTACGTAGGCAACAATCCTACAGCAACATACACCAACTTAAACCCCGGGGAATACAAGCTTAAAATGAAGTCAACCAATTCTGATGGCGTTTGGGTAGATAATGAAATTGACCTTCATATAACAATTACCCCGCCTTATTGGCAGACCTGGTGGTTTAAACTGTTAATGGTTGCCCTGGTCTTATTATTATTCTATATAGCTCAACATATTAAATTATTGAATATTCGAAAAAATCAAAAAAGGCTGGAGCTAAAGGTCGATGAACGCACCAAAGAATTACAACTTCAAAAAAACAAACTTGTAGAGGCTGCAAACAACTTAAAATTAAAAAACGAAGAAATACAACGTTTCACTTTTGCCGTATCACATGATTTAAAAAGTCCGTTAAGCAACATTAAAGGATTAGCTAGTCTTATACCGTTAGAAATGGAATTGGAAGACCATCCGGATGTAGCGGAGTATTTGAGCCTAATAGATGTCTCGTGTAATAATATGAACGAATTAATTTCTGACATTACGGAAATTGCCAGATTAGGTAAAATTGAGAATAAAAATGAGTTGTTGAAAACCAATGAAATATTGGCGCTATCAAGAAATCTTATTAAAGGTCAGCTAAAAAACAAAAACATACAACTTAACATAGCTGAGAATCTGCCAAATATTTTTGGAGATCGTAATAGAATAATACAGGTTTTTGGTAATTTCTTGGATAATGCCATTAAATATATGGGAGACCAACCTAACCCTAGAATTGATGTAGATTTTGAAGAGGAAGGTGACAATAATATCTTTTTGGTCAAGGATAATGGTTTGGGTATGGATAAAAATGCGTTAGATAAATTATTTACCCCATTTGAACGATTTCATGACAATATTAAAGGAACGGGTTTAGGCTTGTATATGGTGAAACAGATTGCCATATCACATGGTGGTACCATAATCGCAGAATCAGAAGGAAAATGTAAAGGGGCTACTTTTAAACTTATACTGCCAAAAGCCAAAATTGCGGCAAAAAAATCTATAAAATCATAATTAAAGATAAATAACTAAGCTTCAGGATTCTTACTTCTAATTCTTTTGTACAGTCGTATACCTAACATTAAAAGGATACCTAAAACGATAATACCTATTACTCCGAAAATCCAATTAAAAGAACTCTTTAAAATCACCAAGAATACAATGGCGAACAAAATCAACGTAGCACCTTCATTCCATATTCGCATAAATTTAGAAGTATACTGAATATCATCGCTTTGAAACTTCTTGAAAATTTGATGGTTTTTTAAGTGATATAAAATCAATAGGACCACGAAACCTAGTTTAACATGCATCCAAGGTTGTGATAACCATCCTGGATAAATGACCAGCAACCAAATAGCAAAGAACACTGCCAATACCGCCGATGGCCATGTAACAATATACCACAAGCGTTTGGTCATCAACTTCAACTGTTTGGAAAGAATCTCTTTTTCAAGTGATGGTTTAGCATTCGCCTCAATATGGTAAATGAATAACCTAGGTATATAAAAAAGCCCTGCAAACCATGTGATTACAAAGATGAGATGCAAGGACTTTATATAATTGTAATATTCTGACATAGGATTATAAAACAAACTCAAGTTTTAAAAACAAGTTCAAGAGCAAAAAACAAGCTCAAGCTCAATTCTCATTTCTTATTATAATGATGTTCAAAGTTAGCAAAAGCGGATAGAACTTATTTTATAATCTTATTGCCCCAATTCCTGCATCCCACAGGGTTTTATTATAAGCAGGTATTGTCGTATCCTTTAATTGAATTCCCCTAGCTTTTAGACCCGTCCATTGCGCGTCTAACTCAGTCTTTCTGTCTATACTTGACTTATTCAATCTGGGAATACTGCTATTGGTCTGGTTGATCATGAACAGATATTCAGCCGTAAATTTATTAGGGAAGTTCTCCACATCATCATAAGCTTGGGATTTACGTTGCACCATTTCAGCATCCCAGGCCTTCATATCGGCCAGTAGTTTTTCACCGGCAGTTTTCACCGTTGGATCCGTTACTTTTTTTAAAATCGCTGTCAACTCTTTTTGAGCAGCATATAACTGATTGACCATATTGTGCATTACGGTCAATTCTGCTTCGGCAGCGGTCATAAATACATCGAACTCTTCGTACTGTCCAGGTTTTGTTTCATAGGTAGGCAATTCTTTTATAATACCCGTAGTAGTCACTTTTTGACCATCAACGTTTAATGTAAACGTGTAGCTACCAGGAGAAACCTTATGACCTGAAAACCCAGCTTCAATATAGACATCTGGTATACCTGGCATGATAGGATGTTTCATATCCCAAACAAAACGGTTTAAACCTTCATTTTTACTTAAAACCGGTGCCGGTGGAGCGCCACCACCATTATGAGGCGTGTAAGTAGGATCTTTTTCAGAACTAATGGTTCTGATTACATTACCTTTAGCATCTGTAATTTCTAAAGTTATAGCCGTACTATCTTTTAATTTTGGAAGCTCATAATACAATACCACCCCATTTGCAGGGTTGATACCTTCAAAAGGATCACTGCCCGTAAATTTTGAAGAATCACCATTTAAAGGACTGCCCCAAGAACCGTTATAGGCTTCTTTTGGCTTTAGCATCTGAAGTCCTTTTTTAGAAGGCTGATATTGGCCTAAGGCAATAATATCATCCAAAATCCAAAACGAGCGTCCAGAAGTAGCCACTACTAAATCTCCCTGATGAACTTTTAAATCGGTAATAGGGGTTTTTGGCAAATTCAATTGAAAAGGCTCCCAAGATTTACCTCCGTTCCATGATGCATACATTCCTTTTTCGGTACCTGCATATAACAGGTCTTTCTTAAACTCATCTTCACGAACTACGCGGGTAAATGCGCCGTACGGAATCCCTGAGTTTATTGCCGTCCATGTTTTGCCATAATCGGTTGTTTTATAAAATCCAGGCGTGTAGTCATTAAACTTATACCTTGTGGTAGCAATATAAGCCGTAGCAGGATCATGCGGAGAAACTTCAATCGCATTGATCAAACATTCCTTTAACCCTTTAGGGGTAACGTTCTCCCAAGTTTCGCCACCATTTTTGGTCAAATGCACCAATCCGTCATCACTTCCGGTCCATATGTATCCTTTTTCGTGTGGGGATTCCAAGATATATGCCAACGTACCATAATTTTCCGCACCAACAGCTTCATTGGTATACGGACCTCCACCATTTCCTTGTTTTGCATCGATATCACGCGTAAGGTCAGGAGATATTTCTTCCCAGGTTACACCCATATCCTTGGTACGCAAAACCAATTGTGCACCGTGATAATATGTACCAGGCTCATGTTTAGAACCAATTATAGGTGCGTTCCAATTATACAAGTACTTCATATTTCTAGCTTCCCTACCCAAATATTGAATGGGTGCCGCCATAATTTTGGTAGATGCCTTCGATTCCATATCCAATACTTCAATAGTACCTAGGTAACTACCGCCCAAAACATAACGGGGATTATCTGGATCAAAAGCTAAAAAAGCACTTTCGCCACCGGCAGTATATGTCCAATCTTGTTCCGTTATACTTCTTCTACCCATAGATGCACTTGCAATTTTGACCGCGGTATTATCTTGTTGACCGGCATAAATATTATACGGAAATAGATTGTCTACACTAATTCTATAAAATTGAGCTGTGGGCATATTATCTTGTGTAGACCAAGTTTTTGCATAATCGAAAGAAACGGCAGCCCCACCATCATTGGCAATCACCATATTCTTAGAATTATCTGGATTGATCCATAGGTTATGATAATCTCCATGAGTGCCAGAAAGCGTTTCCCATGTTTTTCCACCATCCTCAGAACGTAGCGCCGGTGCACTTAGAACATACACCGTATCTTCATCATTAGGGTCTATAAAAACCTCAATATAATACCAAGCGCGTTGTACTAAACGATTATCTCCACTGACCATACTCCAAGATTCTCCGGCATCATTTGAAACGAAAAGTCCGCCTTTATCCGCATTGGAATCACTTTCAATCAATGCATATACTTTGTTAGAGTTTGACGGACTAACGGCAATAGCCATTTTTCCTTTTTCCTCAGGTAATCCCTTATGTATTTTTTGCCAGGTTTCACCTGCATCGGTAGATTTATAAAGTCCACTACCGGGTCCGCCACTTACCATCATATTGGGCATACGTTGATGTTCCCACATAGCAGCGTACATAATTTCCGGATAATTGGCATCCATAGACAGTTCAGAAGCACCGGTCAAATTATTAACGAAAAGCGTGTTTTTCCACGTTTTTCCTCCATCTATAGATTTGTAGATTCCACGTTCGGCATTGCCTTCAAAAAGGACTCCTTGTGCGGCAACATAAACAATATCTGGATTTGTAGGATGAATGATAATTCGTGATATATGCTGGGTTTTTTCAAGTCCCATTTTCTTCCATGTTTTTCCGGCATCCGTAGATTTAAATACACCGTCGCCGTAAGATGTCATTACACCACGTGGCGCATGTTCACCCATACCAACATATACAATATTAGGGTTAGATGCCGATACCGAAACAGCACCAACGGAACCCATTTCAAAATATCCGTCAGAAATATTTTCCCACCGTTGCCCTGCAGATTCGGTTTTCCAAACTCCGCCACCTGTCGTACCCATATAGTACGTCATGGGGTCACCAATAACGCCCGTAGCAGTTACCGATCGCCCACCCCTGAACGGACCAATATTTCTAAATTTTAAAGGTTCAAAGTAATCATTGGCAGTTTGTGCAAAAGTTAAGGTGGTTGCCAGTAACGTGACAAAGCAGTATAGTTGTTTTTTCATGTGTGGTAGTTAGGTGGTTAATTCTGATATTCTAAATTGTCTGTTCTAGTGGTTTTTCTTAGAGTAAAGACTAAAGAAAAATTAGTATCAAGAACCATTGGGAACACAAAAGGTTTCTCGATACTAATTTTTTCATACTTCAAAAATTCACTCGAAATGACAGTTTTGAACCTTACTTACTGTCATCAATAAACAAATAGTTCAAGTTCAATTCATTAAACTCTTTGTTGAATTCTTTGAGTTCTGATGATATTACCTCGTTAAAAATCTGAAGTTCTTTATTGATTTTGGCCGTTAGTTCATTCTTTACGGCAATGTCTTGTTCAGTTGGTGGAAAGTCCCCTATAGAAACCAAGCTATTTAAATGTCCCAATTTGTTAGTGAGCTTGATAGGGAAGTTCAAAGGATCTTGTCTACTTCTATTTTTAGTCTGATACAGCGCCTTCTCTACCTCGCCAAGTTTCTCTTTCATCACTTTTGCCTTTTCGATCAAATCTTTGGTTCTAGCGTCATCTTTATACTGCTCCATAAATGAATTCAGTTGCTTGGTGACATCTCTAATCTTCTTTATAGATTGATGCGCATTCTCAATGGTAGTGTTGATATCGGTAATAAAATCGAATTGCTGTTGCATTTCTGCCACTGAACTTTCCGCTCTTGGGTCTGGCAAAATGGTAAACGTTTCGCTACTATTGCTGCCGTTTACGTTCAAATGAACTTTATAATCACCAGGCACTGCTTTTGCCCCGTCAAAACTAGCCCACCAGAAAATCATACCTTCCAATTTGGTAGCTCCTTTACCTCGCGTATCCCAAACAAAAGTGTTCCCGCCTTTTTTAACTTCAAGTTTTTTCGCTTCTACTCCGCTCAGCAACCCATCTTTCTTCAAATGATTTTTATATAGCGCCAAGGTATCACCTGCCATACTAGTATAGGTCAGCTGAACCGTATCTTTCTCTGAATAATTCTTAAGTAAAAAATGCGTAATTACACCGTTCTCTAAATTCTGACCTGATGTTTTGAAGGGCTTTTTAGCTGCCATACCCTTAGTTCTATAAGAATCCTTTGGCTTAAACAATACAGTACTTGCACTTTTCTTAGCTTCATCTAACTGATGTAAAACAGTAAGATCATCAATAATCCATAGACTTCTACCTTGTGTAGCTACTATGAGGTTATCATCTTTGATCGTTAAATCCGTAATTGGCACAATTGGCAAATTCATTTGAAAAGAAGACCAGCTAACCCCGTCGTTGAACGAAACATACATACCGGTTTCCGTACCGGCATATAACAAACCTTCCTTTTTAGGATCTTCACGAAGCACCCTTGTAAAATGTTCAGCAGGTATACCGTTCGTTATTTTTGACCATGTTTTACCATAGTCCGTTGTTTTATAGAGGTAGGGTTGAAAATCGCCCAGCTTATATCTCGTTGCCGCAACATAGCAGGTACCCTCATCAAAATTAGATGGCTCAATACTATTGATCATATTCCACTCTGGCATATTCGGCGGAGTAACATTTTCCCACGTTGCACCGGCATCTTTTGAAACGTGTATTAATCCATCATCACTACCTACCCAAAGCAAACCTTCTTTTAAAGGACTCTCGTTTGCCGTAAAAATGGTACAGTAATATTCAACACTGGTATTATCTTGAGTAATTGGACCGCCACTTGAACCTAATTTTGTAGGGTCATTTCTTGTAAGGTCACCACTTATAACTTCCCAGCTTTGACCTTCATTTTCAGTTACATGCACATAATTGGAAAAGGTATATAGTTTCTTAGGATTATGTCTACTGAACAGAATAGGGAAATTCCATTGAAAACGGTACTTCATTGCTTCTGCTCCGGCTCCCATAGGATTGTCCGGCCATACATTGACTCCTCTTACAGAACCCGTTTCATGATTAACACGAGTTAGAAATCCGTCATAACTACCACCGTAGACAATATCATCATTGGTTGGGTCTACGGCAATCCATGCAGACTCACCTCCTGCAGTTTCCTCCCAGTTGTTATCATCAATAGTACGACCATCACTTCTATGCTCTATTCGCAAGGTTGAATTATCTTGTTGTGCCACATAAATTCTATACGGGAAAGAATTGTCTGTAGTGACTCTATAAAATTGAGCTGTGGGCTGATTGTAGTAGGTGCTCCACGTTTCTCCGCCATCATAGGAAATTTGTGCACCACCATCATCACCAATGATCATACGTTGAGAATTTTCAGGAGAAATCCACAGATCATGGTGATCCCCATGCGGAGCATTGAAGGTATTAAACGTTTTACCACCATCGGTAGACTTATGGTAGTTTACATTCAGCACATAAACAACATCTTCATCCTGAGTATCGGCATACACTCTAGTGTAATACCATGCGCGCTGACGAATTTTACGTTCTTCATTTACAAGAGACCATGTTTTACCTCCATTTTCTGAACGATATAATCCACCTTTATCTTTGTTTTCAACAATTGCCCAAACTTTTTCCGAGTTTTTAGGCGAAACAGCTACTCCTATTATACCTAAAGTATCGGTAGGAAAACCATCATTCTTGGAAATCTCTGTCCAAGTCTCACCACTATCCATACTTTTCCAAAGTGCAGAACCATCGCCACCACTAATTAAACTGTAAGGCGTACGTTGTGCATGCCATGTAGATGCATATAATATCCTTGGGTTGTTAGGATCAAAAGTCAGATCTACCGCACCGGCCTGTTCGTTTACAAAAAGTACCTGTTTCCAATTTTTTCCACCATCGGTACTTTTATATATACCACGGTCTTTTGTTGGTTTATAAATATCACCAAGCACAGCAGCATAAACTGTATTATAATCTGTAGGGTGCACGCGAAGACGAGGTACGTGCCTGCTTTTTTCCAATCCGGCGGTAGCCCATGTTTTACCGCCATCCTCGGTTTTCCACACTCCGTAACCAGAAGATACATTACCTCTTAAGGTTTTTTCACCACCACCAACATAAATGACATTAGGGTCGCTTTTTGCAACTTCTACGGCACCAATACTTCCACCAAAATATCCATCGGAAATATTATCCCAAGTTCGGCCGCCATCCAGTGTTTTCCAAACTCCGCCACCAGCTGCGCCAAAGTAAAACAAATTGGGTTCCCCGGGTACTCCTGTTACCGCTGCAGAACGGCCACCACGAAACGGACCTATTAATCTATAATCTAAACTAGAATATAATTCTTCTGGGTAGGTCGGTACAGTACTTTGTGATTTGTTTCTTCTTTGAGATAGTACCGATAACGGCAATAGCAAACATGCCAGCAAGAGTATGCCAGCATTGGTAAGGTGCTTTTTCATTTTGATAGTTTGAAGTTAGTCTTCTCTAAAATTAAACAATTAGTTGAGTAAATGTTGATTTTAAGATTTTATTAGCATCTCTAGAACAGGATTATTATCAAAATGAAAATTTACTAGGCATTTACAAATTCAATCTTCAAAAAGAAGGGTAACTATTCCTATTTAAATAATTAAGTATTTCCAGAAAGTAAAAAAAATCAGTTCTATAACATTAACAATAAAATATGCGAACAATTAAAGTATTCTTATATTTAGAGCAACAAACTAACAATTATGAAATTTAAAACACTATTATTTTCGGCATCGTTAATTGCCATTCTATTCAACGGATTGACAATGAATACGGTTAATGCCCAAACCAATGATTTTCTTTACGGAGACCAATTACCAGATGCACCAGAGCTAAGTGCCAGAGGGGAATATAAGGTAGGTGTAAAGACGGTAAAACTTGTTAACCCCAACCAAGTAGATATTTTAAACTCAAAAGAAGGTAACGACCCAACGTATGACAGACCAATTACGATTGAAGTTTGGTATCCTGCCAATGTAGGCGACGATGCCAAAACCGTTGTATATGATGAAGTCATGGGGACTAGGGGAGATTCGTTAAGACCTTTAACTCCATTTACCTTTAAGGGACGGGCATATAGAGATGCCACACCAAAGACCGGGAATAAGTTTCCTTTGGTTGTTGTTTCTCACGGTTATGTTGGCTCTAGATACTTAATGACCTATTTAACCGAAAACCTTGCATCTAAAGGGTATATCGTTGCCGCCATAGATCATACCGATTCTACTTTCAAAGACGCCAATGCATTTCAAAGCACATTATTGAATAGACCAAAGGATATTCGTTTTGTAATCAATGAAATGGAGAAAATGGGTGCAAAAGGCTCTAAGAATAATTTAGAAGGTGTAGTAGATGCTGACAATACCGCAATTATAGGGTACTCTATGGGAGGCTACGGTGTATTAAATGTTGGCGGGGCCGGTTATAGCGCTGGTCTGTCACAATTCTTTACAGGAATGACCGGCGGCAGCACTGCAATCTCAGTACATACAGCCGGAAATGCTGCTTACGAAAAAATGACCGATGCCAGAATTAAGGCAATCGTAGCATTTGCACCATGGGGAATGGAACGTGGTGTTTGGGATGCCGAAGGATTAAAAGGATTAAAAACCCCTACTTTTTTTATTGCCGGCAGCCAAGATGATATCTCTGGTTATGAAAAGGGAATAAAAGCCATATACGAGGGCGCAGTAAATGCCGACCGTTATTTACTGACCTATATGAATGCAAGACATAATGTAGCCCCTAACCCACCTCCAGCGGAGGCTTTGGCACCAGGTCTACATATAGATGAATATTACAGATACGCAGAGCCATCTTGGGATCAGCGCAAAATGAATAATATCAACCAGCATTTTGTAACTGCCTTCATAGGTAAGCATTTAAAAAACAAAGACAACACCAAATTTTTGGACGTTCAGGAAGATTCCAACGAAAAAGACTGGACAGGTTTTAAACCTAGGTCATCTACCGGAATGGAGTTGTTACATGCACAACCTGCAAACTAACCTAATTTCTCAATTTAGCTGCTTTAGGAACTTCTTCCTTTAGCAGCTTCATATATGTATTTTGATTGGAAATCAACTCTTTCAGTTTCCATACCAATAGAAATATGGCAACCGCGATCAATTGTGATAAAATAAAAATCATATTCGTATTCTTTAGCGTTTCTAAAGCTACTTACGGAATATGTTTTGAAAGGTTTGATTTACCATTGAATTAAACCAAATTCTTATCAATTTCCTTATTCAAAAAATACCCTGTAACAATGGTTGCAAGTACATCTGCAATGGGGAAGGAGATCCAAACACCTAGTTCACCTAGAAAATTTGGTAGGATCAGTATTAACGGAATAAAGAAGAACCCTTGTCGGCATAAGGTCAATAATAGTGCCGGCACCGCTTTTCCTATGGCCTGAAAGTAAGCCGCACCAATAAGCTGTAAGGCAATAATGGGAGTAGCGGCAAATACCCATCGCATGGCAGAAGGGGTATGCTCCAAAACAAAAGTATTGGTTGCCAATTCCAATTCGCTCATATTAGGCTTATGGCTCAAAAAGAGTCCGGCTATTTCAGCAGGAAAAATCATGAGTCCGGCGAAAACGATTGTTGCCAATATTGCCGCATATTTTATAGCGGTGTATATAGATTCTTTTACCCTATCGTACTTTTCAGCACCATAATTAAACCCTGCAATGGGCAAAAAACCTTGTGTGACACCGAATACCGGAAAAAGGGCGAACATTAACATTCTACCGATTATAGCATATACCGCTACCATTGCCTCACCTCCCAAATCAAAAAGAATGTTATTCATCAATAGATAAATTACGCTCACTACAGCCTGTCGAGAAAGGGTCACCATCCCAAGTGAGCTTATTTCCTTGATTAGTGAAAACTTGATGCGTAAATATTTTGGACTCAGTTTTAATTCTGAATTATGGGATAGAAAAAAATAAACGATGTAAAGGAAACATAGCAAGTAACTTATGGTGGTGGCCCAAGCGGCTCCTACCATACCGTAATCCATCACGTTAATAAGCAAATAATCCAAAATCAAATTTCCAATTGACGGAATTATCATGGCGATCATGGCAAATTTGGGTTTGCCCTCCGATCGAATCACATTATTACCCATCATATTAAGACCTAAGAAAGGGACACCATACAGCACAATAACATAATAGATTTTAGCCAACTCAAAAATAGAGCCCTTACCACCAAATGCAGGGATTAGAGTATCAACAAAAGTAAGCCCTACGGCAACCATTGTTGTGGTAATCAAAATGGTAAATGAAATTTGATTACCAAAAGTGCGTAATGCCTTCTCTTTATCTTCGGCACCTAAGGCCCTTGAAATAATACTGGCACCGCCAATACCAATGGCCATACCTAAAGCACCTATAAAAAAAGAAATGGGTAAAACTACGTTTATAGCTGCAATAGCAATAGATCCTATCCAATTACCAACGAAGATAGAATCTACTAGAACATTGAGTGACATTACCAAAATACCGATACTGGCAGGCAATGCTTGTTTTATAAGCAAACTAGATATTGATTCCGTTCCTAATTGTTCTGCGGAAACGTTTGCCATTGCATTGAGTTTTAACTTTTAATTTTTCATTCCTTGAGAAATAATATAACTATACCACTATTGCTTGTTCCTTTACAATTGAATCTGCAATGAAATTCCATAAATTAATACGCTCTTTTAATGCAGTAACAGAACATTCCAATACCTCGTGCCATTTGGCTTCATTATCACCACACAATTCTTGGATCATTTTTAATGAAAGCGGACCGTGCTCATCCCCATCTAATTCTATATGTCTTTTTAGGTAGTATTGTAATTTAGGGTATGCATTAGCACCAGCCTGATCTACAATTTTCAAGAACATATCTGGTATTAAATCTTCCCTACCAAAAGTAAATGCAGCTGCAATTTTATGTGGTTCCTGCGTTTGTATCGTTTTAAAGGTAAATGACAAAAATGATTGTACGGCATCATTTAAATTGGCATTACTAATTGTTGCTAAAACCGTATCAAGCGAATCAATTTTACTTAGGAAATCGGTTACTTTACTAGTATCCGCACCTACTTCTACCATAGCATCCAAGTACATTTCATAGTGACTTTTTAATGCCCCCAATTCATTTACGTCTGTTTCTTCTTCTAAAACAATTTCATTAATAAACCGTGCGGTATTTGTATTCGTTACCGGTTTCCACGGTAACGTTGTACAGGTAAGATTAATTTGCAAAGCCTTTAAGAGCGACATAAAATCCCATACGGCATACACGTGGCTCTCCATAAATACTTTTATATCTTCAACGGACTTCAATTTCCCATAAAGGGCATGATTTCTTAATTGTTCTCTTAACGGTTCTAGTATTAATTCTATTTCTTCAATTTTCATAGCAGTGATTTTGTTAGAATTTAGAGGACACTAGGTACTTGGTACTACATCTAATTTATCAGTAGCTTGCCAATCGTTTACCCATTTGGCCATGACGCTCACCCAGGCATCATTATCGTTCATACAAGGTATATGCTTGTAATCTTCACCACCAGCTTCCATAAATTGTTCTTTACCCTCCATAGCAATTTCTTCCAAGGTTTCTAAACAATCGCTCACGAAAGCGGGAGTAATAACAGCTAATTTCTTCTTGCCTTCTTTTGCCAATCGCTCAAACTCATAATCTGTATACGGCTTTAGCCAAGGGTCACCTGCCAAACGAGATTGAAATGACGAACTTACTTGTTCTTCTTTTAGACCCAAATAGGCTTTTACCATTTCTGTAGTGTCATATACTTGATGTCTGTAACAGGTATTATGCGCTACAGAATTTACGTTACAACAAGTACCATCTATTTTGCAATGAAAACTGGTGGGATCGCTTTTACGAATATGACGTTCCGGTATACCATGGTATGAAAATAAAATATGATCATAATCAAAACCTTCTAACCCGTCTTTTATACTTTCTGAAAGTGCTTTGATAAATTCAGGATGCTTATAAAAAGCAGGTAACGTTGTAATCTTCATTCCAGGGAAAGAAGCTTTTTGCTCTTCTAACACCTTTACAACAACAGTTTCAAAACTAGACATTGCGTAATGTGGATATAAAGGCACCAACAGCACATCATCAACTCCTTTATCTTTCAACTCTTGCATAGCTTTATTGATAGACATGCTACCGTAACGCATACCCAAAGCAACCGGCATATTGGTCTGTGTCTTCAATTTATTGGTAAAACGCTCAGAAATTACCACTAGTGGAGAACCTTCTTCCCACCAAATTTTAGCATAGGCTTCTGCAGATTTTTTAGGTCTGGTCTGCAAAATAATTCCTCTTACCAAAATTGTTCTTAGCCACTTTGGCGCATCTATGACACGCTCATCCATTAAAAATTCATCTAAATAAGGCTTAACATCTTTTGGGGTAGGGCTATCAGGTGAACCCAAATTAACCAATAATACTCCTTTCATAGCGCATGTGTTTGTTATTCGATTGCAAAAATAACACTTGCAAATCGATGATATTTTAATTTTTGACAATAGTTTTTCTATACTCTTATAAAGCAATCTAATAACTGGTCAAATAATTTTTAGTGCTATTTAATTTTAGTAAGTTGTAATTCATCAAAAACTATAACACATTTTATAATGAATACTTTTTTTGATACCGTGCCAACAAAAGCACTTTACTTTTTTATAGCCTCTACTTTAGGTGTCTTAATTACCTATTGGGTCATTTCATTTATCATTAAAAAATTTGGTAAAGACCCTAAGTATTTAATACCGCACGGTACGTTTAAAAAGATAAGCAGCCCAATATTTTTAATTATAGTATCTATCTGGCTTAGATCACCTTCATTAAGAACATTATTACAATTAGAAGATTATACCTATTATTTTAAAAAGGCAAGTACTATTCTCTTTATTCTATCACTTACTTGGTTGTCACTAAATCTTTTAAAAATTATAAAAACCATTATAGTTAGTAATTATGATGTTAATGTCGAGAATAACTTAAGGGCTAGAAAAATATACACCCAGTTCAATATTCTTGAACGCATTTTTATTTTCATCATTATAATTTTTGCGGTTGGTGCAGTGCTCATGAGTTTTGAGAGTATTCGTGAATTGGGCGTCAGTATTTTTGCCTCTGCAGGTGTTGCCGGTATTATCATTGGGTTCTCTGCCCAAAAAATGATCGGTACTGTCCTAGCCGGTATTCAAATTGCCATAGCGCAACCTATTAAAATAGATGATGTGGTAATTGTAGAAGGTGAATGGGGGCGTATTGAGGAAATAACATTGACCTATGTGGTCGTAAAAATATGGGATAAACGAAGGTTGATCGTACCTACACCTTATTTTATTGAGAAACCGTTTCAAAACTGGACCAAAACCTCATCTGATATTTTAGGAACCGTTTTTCTTTATACCGATTATAATGTGCCATTTGATGCCCTCCGTAAAGAGCTGACCAGAATTTTGGAAGGCACAGAGCTTTGGGACAAAGAGGTCAATGTACTTCAAGTTACTGACAGCAAACAAAACAGTGTAGAGATAAGAGCGCTTATGAGCGCCAAAGATTCGCCCACCGCTTGGGATCTTCGTGTTCATGTACGTGAAAAGTTAATTACATTTTTACAGAAAAATTATCCGGAAAGTATAGCCAAGAACAGGGTTTTGTTGGAAAAATCCTCGGATGAAAATAACAATTCATAATTTAGCGTAATGAGACATTTAGTACTAATTCTTTCTTTTTTTGCTTACATATCCGTCCAAGCCCAACAAATCACATGCTCCCAAAAAGACAGAGCGGCTGTTGTGAGCAAATTAGTTGAAATAGACGGTATGTTTCAGGATGATATTGGCGCCACTATGGTCAGCGTTGGTAAAACATTTATGAAAACACCGTATGTTGCCAAAACGTTGGAAATTGGTGACAAAGAAACCTTGGTCGTAAACCTACAAGGATTGGATTGTACCACTTTTGTGGAGAACGTGCTTGCTTTTTCCCTTCTGCTCCGTCAGCTAGAAATGTCCTTTGACGCTTATTTAAAAAATCTTGAAATTATACGATATAAAGATGGTTCTTTAAATGGTTATGCCTCTCGCCTCCATTATTTCTCCGAGTGGATTGCCAACAATGCCGAAAAAGGGCTTCTTAAAGATATTACCGGTGAAATTGGTGGCGCAGCAATCACTAAGGATATTAATTTTATGAGCACGCACAGAGATTTGTATCCCTTCTTGGCAGATGATGTTAATTTCTCAAAAATCAAAGCATCCGAAAACTATTTGAATAGTCAGGCTATTTGTGTGTTGCCACAAGATGATATTGCCGCCAACGAACACTTAATACAAACTGGTGATATTATTGCTTTAGCAACTTCCATCAATGGCTTGGACGTTACCCATACGGGTATCGCTACGCGCGAAAAAGATGGTAGAATTCACTTACTACATGCATCAACCGGGTCTATGGAGGTTGAAGTATCAAAAAAACCTTTAGCAGATTACTTAAAAGGAATTAAAAGCAATACAGGTATTATGGTTGCAAGACCACTTTAAGCATTGCCCCCTGCCATAGCCAATAAATATTTTTTAGGTGTCGTGTTATACTTTTTCTTAAACGCCGCAATGAAATGACTTGAGGTACTATACCCCACTTTAAGCCCTATTTCATTGACATTATACTGACCGGTTTCTAATAATCGCTTTGCAAAATCCATCTTGTGATCAAATAGAAAACTATATACAGAATCTCCATAAATCTGTTTAAATCCTTCTTTTAAGCGTTTTAGACTCAAGCCTACTTCACTTGACAGTTCTGCCAATGTTGGTGGTTCGGCCATGTTGGCCAAAATAATTTCTTTGGCTTTCTTGATTTTCTTTACATTTTCCTCATCTGCCAAATACGGGCACTGTTCAATATCTGCATTGGGGCTTCTATTAAAGTACAAGGCAATCAATTCATAAATCTTACCTTTTACATACAGCGCTTTTATAGACGGATGTAAATTATAATTTACGATCTGACTCAAAATAACGGCTATCGATGGGGAAAATGGTTCTTGAGCATAATACTTTTTCTCAGTATTATCGGCACTTAAAAATGGTATATAATCTGCTTCTGCAGTAAAAAGAGAGTGAAATTTTCGTAAGGTCATCACCACGGAAACCAATGATGATTTTGGATTTAGACTTAAATTCAACGGTAGATCTAACTGCGTGTTATACAATAACAAAGAGTTCTCTTCCTTTACATCTAAACTATAATTTCCTTGATTAAAATTATAGGTGCCGTTACCCTTTAAACAGAAGTGAAATTGTATAAAACGTTTATTGATATCACGAGAATATTGAACTGCTATATCTTCATCATTTTGAAATTTAAGAACGTAAAATCCGTCCTCGATCATAACTTCGTCATATGACCCTTGAGCGTTACTTTTTAAATCCATTTTCCTCAATTAATTTTATATCTATTTAGAAAGCATCTAAATAAAATTATAGTTATTGACTGAAACCACCATAAAATTATGGCTAATAAACTGATAAATGTCATATTTTGCCCAAAAATTCGGCAGACGACATTAATTGTACCTCTAGCGTTGTTTTTATTGAAAGGATGCTCATATTTTTGTATCCGCTTTATGAAGGACTATCACATTTCTAAACATAATTCCTTTTATACCATTGGCCTAAACTACAAAAAGGCCGATGCCGAGGCCCGTGGTAAATTTAGTTTGGACGAAGTGGCCGTGAAATCACTTTTGCAAGAAGCTAAAAATCAGGGCATAGATGGTTTATTGGCAACATCTACCTGTAACCGGACCGAGTTACATGGTTTTGCCCAACACCCTTTTCAACTTATAAAATTATTATGTGACCACTCTAACGGAACCGTTGAAGCATTTCAAGAAGTGGCATATGTCTATAAGAACAAAGAAGCTATCAATCACTTGTTTCGTGTAGGTACAGGTTTGGATAGCCAAATACTGGGTGATTTTGAAATCATTAGCCAGTTAAAACAAAGTTTTAAGCGCTCCAAGGAATTGGGTATTGCCAATCCGTTTATTGAACGTCTTTGTAATAGTATCATACAAGCTAGTAAACGTATTAAAAACGAAACTGAGATTTCTTCCGGAGCCACATCCGTAGCATTCGCGTCCGTACAATATATTATGCGTAACGTTGAAAATGTATCCGATAAGAACATTCTATTATTTGGTACTGGCAAGATCGGCCGCAATACGTGCGAGAATTTAATAAAGCACACCAAAAACTCACACATTACCCTTATCAATAGAACCAAAGGTAAAGCTGAACAAATTGCGGGGAAGTTCAACCTTATGGTAAAAGATTACGGCGATTTGCAATCGGAAATAAGAAAATCCGATATTCTTGTGGTTGCCACAGGTGCACAAAAACCAACGATTACCAAAGAATTGATCTATACCAATAAACCTTTATTGATATTAGATTTGTCCGTTCCCAAAAATGTTGACGCAAGCGTTTCAAATATGGACAACGTAACCGTCATCCATTTAGATCATTTATCTCAAATGACCGATGAGACATTGGAACGTAGAAAGCAATTTATTCCAGAAGCGGAAGCTATAAACGAAGAGGTAAAGCATGATTTTAACCAATGGTTGGAAACCAGAAAATTTGCTCCCGTTATCAAAGCTTTAAAACAAAAGTTAAAGACTATAAAGGATGAAGAGCTTGACTACCAATCCAAAAAAACGGTCGATTTTAATTCGCACCAGGCAGATGTAGTCACCAATCGCATCATTCAAAAAATAACCAAACAATTTGCAAATCATCTTAAAGATGACTCGGTAGATTCCAATTCAAGTTTAGAATTTATCCAAAAAGTTTTTCAATTAGAATTGGACGAAAAATGAGTAAAGTAATACGATTAGGCACACGCGATAGCGAGTTAGCGCTATGGCAGGCAAATACCGTAAAAGATCAACTACAAGCATTAGGCCATACTGTAAAATTAGTTCCTGTAAAATCTACGGGGGATTTAATTTTAGATAAGCCTTTGTATGAATTAGGTATCACCGGAGTATTCACCAAAACATTGGATGTTGCCATGATCAATGGCGATATTGACATTGCGGTACACTCCATGAAAGATGTACCCACTGCCCTACCGCAAGGGATTGTAAAGGCCGCTGTTTTAAAACGTGGTAATTACATGGATATCATGGCATTTAAAGACAATGAAGAGTTTTTGGGAGCACGTGATGCCGTTATTGCTACCGGCAGTTTACGTAGACAGGCACAATGGCTCAACAGATACCCAACACACACTGTTGTAGATCTAAGGGGCAATGTAAACAGCCGTTTAGAGAAATTGTACAATAATGAATGGAACGGTGCCATTTTTGCCGCTGCAGGTTTGGAACGTATTGGTTTAGAGCCAGAGAATACCATTGGACTTACCTGGATGTTGCCCGCACCTGCCCAAGGAGCTATTATGGTAGTAGCCATGGAGGACAATGAAGAAGTTCGTGAAGCATGTGCACAATTGAACCATGAGGAAACCGATACCTGTGTTACCCTGGAAAGACAATTTCTTAGGGAACTAGAAGGTGGTTGTAGCGCACCTATAGGGGCACTATCCTATATCAACAAAGAAAATATTGTTACGCTTAAGGGCGTATTATTAAATGTTGATGGCAGCAAAAAGCTAGAAACCGAATTAACAGCACCACTTGGCAAACACCAAAATTTAGGTATTGACTGTGCCAAGACGATTTTAGCACGTGGTGGTAGACGTTTAATGACGGAATTGGCAAGTGCTGGAACCGAGGTAAACATTTTTTCTACAAAGAAACTTACACCTCAACAGCAACTTAGCCTTAATATTTCTGTAAATGCGGATTCAGATGATTTCATAAAAATCAATTTTAATCGTATTTCTCCGATTGTTCTTAAAAAGGAGCACAAGAATGTAGTCTTCACCAGCAAAAATGCGGTTGAAGCAGTATTGGCAAGTAGAGATGTGTCCGAATTAAATTTTAAGAATATCTATTGTGTAGGTAGAAAAACAAGACGATTTATAAAAAATAAGTTTGGCAAAATAACGCATTACGAAAACAATGCGAAAGACCTGGCCAATCACTTAGTGGAATTTATTGATGGTACAGAAGTTACCTATTTTCACGGAAATCTTAGCTTGGAAGAATTGCCTGTTATTTTAGAGGAAAACAACATTACGGTCAATGCCATTGAAGCATATAGAACAAAATTATCCGGTAAGTCCATACCAGAATCCGTAAAAGGCATCATGTTCTTTAGTCCGTCTAACGTTGAAAGTTATCTTCAAGAAAATTCGGCAGATAAAATTGCGTATTGCATAGGCGAAACCACTGCAAAAGCGGCCAGGGAACATTTCACTGAAGTTAAAGTTGCCAAAATACCAACGGTAGAAAGTGTTATTGAATTGGTGAATGCGGATTATGAAGATTAGCCAATGGATGTTGGCTAAAAAATTAAAAATTAACGTCTTTGCGAGCATAGCGAAGCAATCTGTTTCTTAGGAACACCAACAAACAGATTGCTTCGGAGCAAAAAGGCTCCTCGCAATGACGAACAACATAAACTATGAGCTTAAAAAACGACCTATTTCTAAAAGCATTAAAAGGTGAGACTGTAGAAAGACCACCAGTATGGATGATGCGCCAAGCAGGTAGATATTTACCTGAGTTTATGGCAATCAAGGAAAAATATGATTTCTTCACAAGATGTCAGACTCCTGAATTGGCATCTGAAATTACGGTACAACCTATTCGTAGATATGGTATGGATGCCGCTATTCTTTTCAGTGACATTTTAGTGATACCACAGGCCATGAACATTCATGTGGAAATGAAACCGAATTTTGGTCCGTATTTACCGAATCCTATTCGTAATCAGAAAGATTTGGATAGCGTCATTGTTCCAGATGTTCACGAAACCTTAGGATATGTAATGGAAGCTATAAAAGCTACCAAGGAGAAACTGAACAATGAAGTTCCCTTGATCGGTTTTGCAGGTTCCCCTTGGACTATCTTGTGTTACTGTGTGCAAGGACAAGGCAGCAAAACGTTCGATAAGGCTAAAGAATTGTGTTTTACACAGCCCGTTGTTGCACATGAATTGCTTCAAAAAATTACAGATACCACCATTGCCTATTTAAAGGCTAAAGTAGCTGCTGGTGTAAATGCAGTACAGGTATTTGATTCTTGGGGCGGGATGTTATCGCCAACGGATTATCAAGAATTTTCTTGGCAGTACATTCAGCAGATTATAGATGCTTTAAAAGGCGAGGCTCCGGTCATTGTTTTTGGTAAGGGTTGTTGGTTCGCTTTGGGTGATATGGCAAAATCAGGTGCATCTGCATTGGGTGTGGACTGGACCTGTTCGGCAAGAAACGCACGTTATTTAAGTGGTGGCAAAATTACCCTTCAAGGAAATTTTGATCCCGCCAGATTGCTTTCTCCACCGGCAGAAATCAAGAAAATGGTTCACCAAATGATCAACGAGTTTGGCAAGGATAGCTATGTTGTAAATTTAGGGCACGGTATTTTACCCAATGTTCCGGTAGAAAACGCAAAAGCCTTTATTGACGCCGTAAAAGAATATAAGCCGGCTTAATTTCAATCATTTGTAACATATAGCCGAAATTACAGTAGCATCATGAATTCTTTTCAACTACCAGATTTCGAAATCAATCCTATATATGAGCGAGACGGGTGGCGATTATGTGATTTTTGCTGTGCAAACGAAAATCACTTAAGTAGATTTTTTCCCAGTACACTTGCGTCAAATTTAAATCCTACCCTGTCCAATCTTTTTGTTGAAAAGAAAGTCAGCGAGTTTATTAAACACGAGGAATATCTATTTACCCTAAAAGAGCCTCAAAACCGTAAAATAATAGGGCTGGTGTATGTAAAAGCTATTGATCTTGCTAAAAATGAAGCAGAATTAGCCTACTGCATAGATTATAACCAAGTCAATAAAGGATACACCACTATTGCGGTAGAAACCATTTCTAAATGGGCATTACAATTGCCGAATATCCATACGCTACGGATTCTTGTACACAAAACGAATATTGGTAGTATTAGGGTCGCAGAAAAATGTGGTTATCTTTGGAAAGAAACCTTAAAAAAATCCTTTACCCCACCTAACGAAGAACCGTTAGATATGGAACTTTACGTTTTAGAAAATGAAAGATAAATTTTACACATACATACAACAACTTCAAGATACGATAACCGCCAAATTAGAAGAAGTAGACGGTAAAGCTACTTTTCAAGAAGATATCTGGAAACGCCATGAAGGTGGCGGTGGAAGAACCCGTGTTATAGAAAATGGGGCAGTATTTGAAAAAGGAGGCGTAAATATTTCTGGCGTTCATGGCGAATTGCCCGATAGTATGAAAGCATATTTTAAAGTGAAAGAAGGTAATTTCTTTGCATGCGGATTAAGCTTGGTCTTGCACCCAAAAAACCCTATGGTACCTACTGTTCATGCCAATTGGCGTTACTTTGAATTGTATAATGAGCAAGGTGAAATTGTAGATCAATGGTTTGGTGGTGGTCAGGATCTAACTCCGTATTACCTTTTTGATGAAGATGCCGTTCATTTTCACCAAGTGTGCAAAACAGCATGCGACAAACATCAGCCAACATTTTATGATACCTATAAAAAAAGATGCGATGAGTATTTTTGGAACACCCATAGAAATGAGGCACGTGGACTAGGTGGTATATTTTTCGACTATTGCAAAGCTACTCCAGAGATGAATATGCAACAGTGGTACGACTTTGTTACCGAAGTAGGTAACAGTTTCCTATCATGTTATGTACCAATCGTTATAAAGCGCAAAGACCTTGACTACACTAAGGAACAAAGAGATTGGCAAGAAATTAGAAGAGGAAGATATGTAGAATTTAATCTAGTCCATGACAAAGGAACTTTATTCGGGTTAAAGACGAACGGAAGAATAGAAAGTATCTTAATGAGCTTGCCTCCACATGTACAATGGCGTTATGACCATCAACCCGAAAAAGGCAGTGAGGAAGAACGTTTGTTGCATATTTTAAAAGCACCAAAAGCATGGGTTTAAGAACACTGCTAACATTGAGTTTACTATACTCAATTTGTATATGTTCCGCTCAAAATTCACCATATAAAAAAGCTTTTCCTGACAAGGTAACCGTTAGGTTGTCACTACAGACCACCTCTAACAGTTTCACCGTTAGGGACAAGATAACACGTAATAAAACAGAATTTATACCCAACGATAAAAGCTATTTAGGGGTATCGGTTCTATTTCGTTTTCTAGAAGTCGATTTTGGCTATGCTCCTAACTTTTTGGCAGAGAACAAGGACAACGGAGATTCTAAATTGATCACCTTTAACATCCGAACCTTTTTTGGTCAATTTATGCAGACGTTGGATATCTACAAACAAAAAGGCTTCTTTATTAGAACCGCAGATTTATCCTTACCGATAGATAATCTAAGAACCTTTAAAATAGGCGGAACCTCCAGTTACATTTTTAACGAAGATTTTTCATTTCGGGCAATAGGCTTTCAAAATGAATGGCAAAAGCAGAGTGTTGGCAGTTTTATACCCAGTATATCTTACTATTACACTAAGTTTAGACTAGAAGACCCCATAATTGACAATCAATTGGAAAAATCCTTAAAAGTGGCCATTGGTCCGGGTTACTACTACAATTGGGTCTTTGATGAAAACTATCTTGTTTCTGCCGGTGCCACTGGCGGGTTAGGTTTCAATTATTCAAGTACGGAAGGCAAAACCTCTTTCAATGGACTGGCACAACTTATATTTAGGTTGACGGGTGGCTATAATTCTGAAAATTTTTTTAGCGGCGTAAACATCAACACCCAGCTCTTAAGCCATACTTCAGATGAAAATTTTATTTTGGACGACTCCATAAGTTTTCTTGAATTCTACGTGGGCTACAGATTTGACGCACCAAGAAAGTGGATTCAAAAAGCTGATGAGATAAGTCGTAAATTCGGAATAGAATAAACCTTAGTGATATGAAGCAAAAAATATATCAGATCGATGCATTCACCTCTAAACTGTATGGAGGCAACCCAGCAGCAGTTTGTATTCTAGAATCTTGGTTAGACACCAGTTTAATGCAACAGATAGCTGCCGAAAATAATTTAGCCGAAACCGCTTTTGCCGTTGCCAAAGATGATCATTATGAGTTACGCTGGTTTACCCCAGAAGTTGAAGTTGATCTTTGTGGACATGCTACCCTTGCGACCGCCTTCGTCCTGTATAACCACTACGATTACCAAGAAAATACGCTTCGGTTTATTTCTCCTAGAAGTGGAGAATTATTGGTGCAAAAGGACGACTCGGGATTATTAACGATGGATTTCCCTGCAGATGAATTAATAGCGGTATCAGAACAAGCCAATATATCGGAGGCCATTGGCAAAACACCTACAAAGACCTTTAAAGGAAAGACCGATTACATGCTTATTTATGAAACCCAGGAGGAAATAGAAGCCATGCAACCAAATTTTCATCTGTTGAACGAGTTGGATTGTAGAGGTGTCATTATTACTGCAAAGGGTAACGATGTAGATTTTGTATCACGCTTTTTTGCTCCGCAATGCGGTATACCGGAAGATCCAGTTACCGGATCTGCACATACCACCTTAACCCCATATTGGTCAGAGAAATTGAACAAGAAAGTAATGACCGCCAAACAATTGTCTGAGCGTGGCGGCGATATACAATGTGAATATCATGGAGACCGTGTAAAAATATCCGGTAACGGGGTTTGTTATTTGGTTGGGGAAATAAGCATTTAAACTATTTCCAGGTGATCGTCTTTTTAGATACTTCCTCAAATTGATATTTTAAATGGGCAAATCTAGCTTTTAACAACACTTTTCTGCCTTTTAAAGTTCTCGTAAAAAGTATTTTAGAGCCATCTACGTGTGCGTTCCAATGTTTTTGAAAAATCAAAGCTTCGGTTTTGTTTTTAGACACTTCCTTTGGAACTACATAGTAATTTCTAATGTTCAACTTTCGCTTAAACCAATTGCTGTTTACCAGTAAATATCGTGGATTGTCAACGGGCGCTATAATCTCTTCTAAAAGAGAGATAAATACATTACTATCATGTTGGCTAGCATCTTTTAAATAGGTAGAAAAAGTTCCTTTTAAATTCTGTTCGGCATGTATGGTAGCATTGTTAGATTCAAAGTACGGAGTCTTATCATCTAGCAAATACCCCAACACCGCTTTTGCTATTTTCTTTGTTTTCTTGTATTGATTACCAAATAGAAAGTAAAGCTTTAATGCTTTGAACGTTTTTGGTCCAAAACCAAGAAGAAGGGCTGCGCAGAATATATAAAAAACCTGCAAAATGCCTTTGCCCAAAACGGCACCCATATTTTTAATTAAAAATTCTGGAACAAACATAGACACCCCTAAAACTACTTCTAGCATCACATACTTACCTGCATTTAAGGCATGTAATTTTTTTGTTTTGGCAAAAGGCTGATCACCGGCGGAGGGTATCTTAAGTTCTCGCACCAAAATGGAACCTTTTTCAATGGCGTGATTCCATCTATATAGAAAGTCAGATTTCTGTTGTGCGGTTTCTAGCATTTCTGCGTTAATCGTTGCTAAATCGGTAGTTTCATTCCATACCAGAGGTAATACCAATCGGTCTATTCCGTTGGAAATATAAATTTCATCACGGAGCGATACCCCTGTAAAGGCTTCAAAACGTTGCTGTAGTTTTTCCATGTCCTTACCACCATCGGTAGCAGTTGGGTCCAAACAGGCTAAATGCCAAATAGTACCTGTTTTATCAGGATTATGTGCATCTACCCGAATAGCGCGACCTCGCATTTGATTGGAAGAAACAAAAGAACCTACATAAGACGCCAAGATCAAAGTGTTAATACAAGGTGCATCCCACCCTTCGCCTAGAAAAGCTTTTGTACCGATCAAGGTTTTTATTGCTCCATCTTGAAATAACTGCGTAACAGATTCTGCTATTTTATGTTTAAACGTATCGGGCACTTGTATAAAAAGATATCCTATAGCACCCTCAACAGCCTGCACATGCAGCTTTTCAATAGCTAAAAGCGCTTTCAAATTTGGCAAAACAGTTTCATGCAATAGCACCAATGACCCTGTTAACACACCAAGTTGTGTATAATCACTTTGCTTGGCCAAAATGTATTTGAAAATAGGCACTACCCCAAGCTTGTTTAAGACTTTAGTATCGCTTCCTTCAAAATTTAAAAACTCCTTTCGGATAAAATCAGTCAAAATGACCGTTCTAGCAGCACCGCCCAAATTGGCATTGGTACTTTTTACAATTTGATAAATACTTTCAAGCTTACTAGGGCTATTGGATAAGTTTCTATACAAAACCTCATCACCAACAAAATTTACCCGCCTATTTTCGAGAACCCCTATACGCTTTAGTTCCTTTTCCAAAGGCAATAAAATTGCTTCAAGAGCACTAAATGCTTTCCGTTGATCCACCAATAAATGCTGTAACAATGCTTCTGACCATTCATAGGTAAAACTGGGAAAGTTTACATCGTTGTTAGAAAAACCAAGAATTTTTAAGTTCTGCTCATTTACGGCATAACCGAAAGCGTTCAGATAAATAATAACCGAACTGAAAAAAGTAGGATTTTGATAGATATATTCCAAAGATTCCTTTGGGTGTACATAGAAATCCTGAGTGATCAACGCTTCTTGTAACTCCTTATTTACAAGAAGTTGATTGGTAAAATTTAAAATCTGCTCTCGGTAGTTTACAATGTATTTGATCTGTGCCTCTTCAGGCTTGGAGAAATACACAAAATCTTGATGCGGACAAAGGTCTCCGTTCTTAATAAGATCTGGTACTGCAATTTCATCATCAATAGGACCACATAAACTAAAATAACGATTGATTTCTGTTGTAGAACTATCATAAGGCGGAGTTGCGGTCAACGAGACCACCGTTAAACCTTCTATTTGCTTTAAATGATAAAGGCATTGCCACCATTCATTTTTAAGATGATGCGCCTCATCTAACACTAAGGTTTTAATGCCATGCGATGTGATAAAATCTAACAGCTGTTGTTTCTCATTTTCATCGAAAGACTTGGTTAAGGAAAATAATGATTGATAGGTTGAAAAAGTAATTAAGCTAGGTTTTTTTAGGTCTAAGGAATACTGATCGAAATCTTTTTGAACCGCAAAAAAATCTAACAACCGAGAACGCCATTGGTTACGTATGGTCAATGTAGGCGCCAAGACCAAAGTTGGTTTACCTATACGAATTAGAATTTCTAAGCCAAGTATGGTTTTGCCAGATCCCGGTGGTGCAACAACATGTAAATGCTCGTCTTTAATATGGCTTTGAAAACCATCCAAAAATTTTTGTTGATAGCTACGCCATGTATATTTGAACTTTAATAGTTCTCTGAATTTTTGCATCAAGAATCAATTATCGGCTAAGCCCATAAAAATAAGTAATAACCACTATAGCTATTCTTCAAATTCCCCTATTTTTGTAAAACTTCAAGAGATGCACGTTTTATGGCATAGCAACTAAGGCTTTAAAGCGATTGAGCGTTTGAATTTAAATATTCGAATATGGCAAAAAAAGGCAAAGCAAAAAACACGTTGAACAAAGCAAAGCATGCCAAGCTCATGGAAAGAAAGAAGAACAAATTAAAGAAGGAAGCCGCGCTTAGAAAAGAACGGCTTAAAAGTATCATTAAAAAAAGTCAAGAATCTAAATAAGCATTTAAAAATTACACTATGTACCCACTTATACGCCCAAGAAGATTAAGAACCTCAGAAGCAATACGTAGTTTGGTTCGTGAAACCATCATTTCTCCAAGTGACTTTTTGGTCCCGCTTTTTGTAGTTGAGGGCAAGGGAATTAAAGAAGAAATACCTTCTATGCCCAACTATTACCGTCTTAGTCTAGATAACTTGACCAAAGAGGTAAAGGAACTTTGGGAAATGGGGCTGCGCTCTGTTCTGTTATTTGTTAAGGTACCTGATAATCTAAAGGATAACAGCGGCTCTGAGGCATTGAACGAAAACGGATTAATGCAATTGGCGATCAAGACAGTAAAAAGTGCTTGCCCAGAGATGTTGGTAATGACAGATGTTGCCCTTGACCCCTATTCTTCTTACGGTCATGATGGTATTGTTGCCGACGGACAAATTCTAAACGATGAAAGTGTAGATGTATTAGCGGAAATGAGTGTATCCCACGCACAGGCGGGTGCAGATTTTGTTGCTCCTAGCGATATGATGGACGGTCGTATTATCAGCATTCGTGAAGCATTGGAAGATGAAGGGTATACCAATACCGGCATCATGGCATACAGTGCTAAATATGCCAGTGCTTTCTACGGTCCGTTTAGAGATGCTTTAGACTCTGCCCCTGTGGATATCAAAAATGTACCTAAGGATAAAAAGACCTATCAAATGGATTATGCGAATCGGTTTGAAGCTATTCGCGAAACGCAGTTGGATATTGATGAAGGTGCGGATATTGTTATGGTGAAACCGGGATTGTGCTATTTGGATATTGTCCGTGAAATTAAAAATGAATTTGATGTGCCCGTTGCCGTGTACCAAGTTTCAGGTGAATATGCCATGGTAAAAGCAGCCGCTGAAAAAAGATGGTTAGATCATGATGCCGTAATGATGGAACAATTGACCGCAATTAAAAGAGCAGGTGCCAATATCATAGCTAGTTACTTTGCCAAAGATGCCGTTAAACTATTAGGTTAAAGAACGGTTTACATGCGTAATTATTTATATATACTTTTCGGTTTATTTTACGCTGTGGGCTTTGCACAGGTAGAGCGCACCACACCATTGTTGCTTCCGGTGGGTTCTAGTTTACAAGAATCTTCGTTGAAGGCCTACGCATTGGATTCTGCCCTTATATATCGAAACGTAGACAGTATTGTAACAAATGGTATAAAAAATAACGCTTTTCCAGGGGCGCAAGTTTTAATTGCGAAAGAGGGGAATATCATTTTCCATGAAGCATACGGATTTCATACCTATGACAGCATACAACCTGTTGCTAAAAATGATATTTATGATTTAGCTTCGGTCACCAAAATTCTAGGTCCGCTACCTGCCATCATGAAATTGGTAGATGAAGGCAAGTTGAGTTTAGATGTTCCTTTCAGCACCTATTGGAAACCTTGGAAAAGTCAAAAAGACAAAGTAAACATTACGCTTCGCGAGATATTGGCGCATCAAGCTGGTTTAGAACCTTACATTGTATTCTTAAGCAAAACCTTAAAAAATAACGGTCGGTTTAAAAAGAGGTTTATCCGCAGTAAACCGAATAAAAGGTTTAGTAACAAAGCTTATGAAGGTATCTATGTAAAAAATAGATACAATAGAAAAATGTATCGCATCATCAATCGTTCTAAGGTATCAGCAGAGAAGAAATATAAATATTCCGGACTCACATTTCTAATTTTTCCAGAGCTGATTTCTCAAATAACGGGCATTCCGTATGAAGATTATATGGAGCAGGAATTTTACAGACCACTTGGTATGAAAACCTTTGGTTTTTTGCCGAGTACCAAAAATTTCAACAATAAAATTGTCCCGACCGAAGTCGATACTATGTACAGACATACACTAACCCAAGGTTGGGTACATGATGAAAATGCATCTTTATTAGGTGGTATTTCTGGCAACGCCGGGCTGTTTGGTACTGCAGACGATCTGGCGATCATTATGCAAATGTTCCTGCAAAACGGTCTTTATGCCTGTAAACGATACATCTCTGAAAAAACTATAAAGGAATTTACCAAAGTACAATATCCCGATAACGATAATAGAAGGGGCCTTGGTTTTGATAAACCCTATTTAAAGAATAATACGTTTAAGATTACCAATGCTTACCCCGCGCCAGAAGTAGGAGCATCTAGTTTTGGGCATAGCGGTTTTACAGGAACTTTTGTCTGGGCAGATCCAGAGCATCAAATGGTATATATTTTCTTATCGAACAGGGTATATCCTACACGAGAAAATAGGAATATTTACCGCTTAAATATACGTCCGTCCGTTCAACAAATATTTTATCAGGCATTTGATAACGCAAAACAGCACCAACCTTAGCATTTTTATTAATATCTTCGATTTATAAAACAACCCTATGGGACTATTACTATTTTACGCATTTATTTCTATTTTCTTCTCCTTTCTGTGTTCTATACTAGAAGCGGTATTGTTGAGTATTACCCCAACCTTCATCAACGTAAAATTGAAAGAAGGCCACTCTTATGCAAAAACCTTGGAAGGTCTTAAAAAAGATGTCGATCAGCCGTTGATCGCTATTTTGACCATAAATACCATTGCCCATACCGTTGGTGCAATTTTGGTAGGTGTGCAGGCAAAGGCGGCCTATGCCGAACTTTACGGTAGCGAGACCAGCTCTATTTTTGGCATAGAATTTACCGAAGACCTAATGGTAGGCGTTGTATCTACCATTATGACCATACTAATTCTGGTAGCATCTGAAATTATACCTAAGACCATTGGCGCAACCTACTGGAAACAATTGGCGAATTTCTCTACCAAGGCATTGAATATTATGGTGTTGGGCTTAAAATATACAGGCTTACTTTGGTTGTTGCGTTTATTTACCAAAATGGTAGGCGGTGGCAACCATCATGGTAGTGTATTAAGTAGGGAAGATTTTCATGCCATGACAGATATGGCGCATGAAGAGGGTGTTTTTGAAAAATCCGAATCTACCATCATCAAAAATCTTTTGAAGTTCGATGAAGTTTTGGTCAAAGATATTATGACCCCAAGGGCGGTTATGAAAGTAGCTTCAGATGAAAAAACGATTGCAGATTTCTTTACCGACAATCCCAAATTACGCTTCTCTAGAATTCCTATTTACACCAATAACATTGATAACATTACCGGTTTTGTTTTAAAGGACAATGTATTGGAAGAAATGATCAACCAGAACGGTGATATTCCTTTAAAGGATATTAAACGAGAAATATTGGTTACCCGTAGAAGTACACCGATCCCTACATTATTTGAAATTTTCATAGAAAAACGTGAAGCCATTGCACTTGTGGTAGACGAATATGGTTCTGTTAGCGGTATTGTAACCATGGAAGATGTGATCGAGACCCTTCTAGGGCTTGAAATTATGGATGAGAGCGACAATATTGCGGATTTGCAGAGTCTTGCCCGTAAAAATTGGGAAAAACGTGCTCAGGCAACGGGAGTCATAGAAAAACCAACTTCACCGGACGAATAACCAGTACTCACCATTATGGCCGACATTGCTTACATAGATACACCTTTGGGCATAGCCAAAATTGTTGGGGATGCAGACGGACTTACAGCTATAACGGTCTTGAACTCTGATGAACCTTTAACGGATGTAATACCGGAAACATTAGAGGATGCCGTATACCAACTGAACGAGTATTTTGAAGGTGTAAGAACCCAATTTGATCTAAAGCTGAATCCTCACGGAACGGAATTCCAGAAAAAGGTTTGGGTAGAATTACAGAATATTCCCTACGGAAAATCTAGATCTTATTTAGAACTTGCCAAAACTTTGGGAGACCCAAATGCTACCCGGGCGGCCGCATCCGCAAATGCCAGAAATCCGTTATGGATCGTGGTGCCTTGCCATAGGGTCATAGGTACAGATGGTTCACTTACCGGTTACGCCGGCGGGCTACACAGAAAACAGTGGTTATTGAACCATGAAAGCCCTACAAAACAGCAAAGTTTGTTTTAAAAGCACTATTCTATCTCGTTAAAAAACAAACTACTTGGTTTGTTACCTATTCAAATTTCCCTCTAAATGCCATAAACCTTGTATTTCGTCGATTCTATTGTCATAACCATCGTACAATTCTACCATTGCAATGCCTTTTTTCAGGAAAGAACAGACCGGTTGGTCGGTTAGCTGATTTTCCCTTTTAGCGCAAATACTTCGTTTAGATTTATATTAAATTTTACGTTTATGGTTTCCCGTAATGTAAATTTTGCTGATTATTGTAGGTTTATTCTTTAATAGTATATTAGTAAACAGAAAAACAATTGCACATATTCTACAATATAGAGGGATATGTGCAATTGTGTACATATACAATAGTTCTATGCCATTTGAAAACTGAATATTTTGTCATTTGAAATAATATTTAGATATTTGTCTAAATATATAAATAAATGAATTCTCTTTTCAAGGCACTAAATGATGAAACCAGAAGACAAATTGTCGAGCTATTAAAAGAAAAAGATATGAATGCCGGAGAAATTGCAGATAGGTTTAATATATCCAAACCAAGTATTTCACATCATCTGGATATTCTTAAAAGAGCTGATTTAATAACAAGCGAAAAAAAAGGGCAGTTTATTGAATATTCATTAAACACAAGCATACTGGAAGATTTGCTAAACTGGATATTAACTTTAAAAAAATAAATATGAATTTAAAAAAGGAATTACCACTAATTGCAATTATGCTTTTGCCATTTATCTATTTAGCATATCTATGGAATGATTTACCAAGTAAAGTTCCTATGCATTGGAATCTAAAAGGAGAAATAGATAGATACGGAGATAAATCAGAACTTATAATCATTCCTATTCTATTACCACTACTTGTGTATGTAATCTTTTTGGTTGTTCCTAAAATTGACCCAAAAAACAAACTGAATAAAATGGGCAACAAGCTTCAAACAATAAAATTCTTATTGACCACATTTATGTCAATATTAGCACTATTCATAATTTATTCTGCAAAAAATCAATCTATAGCTAATCCAAATTATATTGTATTGTTAATAGGCTCACTTTATGTAATTCTTGGAAATTATTTTAAAACAATAAAAGCAAATTACTTCATTGGAATTAGAACACCTTGGTCTTTAGAAAACGAAACTGTTTGGAAAGAAACACACAAATTAGGAGGGAAAATTTGGTTTATTGGTGGTCTTATCGTTATAATTTCAAGTTTGTTATTAGAAAAGCAAACTAATTTTACATTGTTTATAGTTATCACGGCTATAATAACCATAATTCCTGTGGTCTATTCATATCTAAAATTTCAAAACCTAAAAAAACTAGCAAAATGAAAACCAAACTTGTATATCTTATAATTACAACAATTATCTCAATAAATTCATATTCTCAAAGTAGTAGACCTCAAGAACCCAAACAACCTTTTGAATATATAAGTGAAAATGTTGTATTTAAAAATAACCTTGATAGCATTTCTCTTGCAGGAACCCTTACATATCCAAAAATGGGTTCAGATTTTCCTGCTGTAATTTTGATTAGTGGTAGTGGACCACAAGACAGAAATTCCGAACTAATGAACCATAAACCATTTTTAGTAATCGCAGATTACCTAACTAAAAACGGAATTGCTGTATTACGAGTTGACGATAGAGGAACTCACGAATCAGAAGGAAATTATAATGAAACTGGACTCAAAGGATTTGTAAATGACACTAAAAGTGCTTTTGAATTTTTAAAAACCCATAAAGAGATTAATAACTCAAAAATTGGATTAATTGGGCATAGTTTAGGAGGTGTAATTGCACCAATTATAGCAAGTGAAAATACAGACGTTTCTTTTATTGTAATACTTGCTGGCTCAGGAATAAGAGGCGATAAGCTTATGCTTTTACAAAAAGAATTAATAGAGCGAAAAATGGGCGTTCCAGAGGTTGGAATCACGCAAGGACAAAATAATATGAAAGGTGCTTATGACATAATTTTAAAATCAAACAATAACAATACCCAATTACAAACAGAACTAAAAAATTATTTTGACAATGTATTTGGAGGAATGTTGCCTACAAATCAAATACAAGCTTTATCAGAACAGATGTCAATACCTTGGTTAACTGATTTTATTAAATTTGACCCTCAAACGTCTCTGAGCAAAACCAAATGTCCAGTTCTAGCCCTTAATGGGTCGAATGATTTACAAGTACCACCAAAAGAAAACCTAGAAACTATTGAAATGATCTTGAAAGAAAATGGAAACAAGGATGTTGAAACAAAACAATTGGAAAATTTAAATCATTTATTTCAAGAAAGTGAAACTGGATTACCAAATGAATATGCAACTATTGAACAGACTTTCTCACCAAAAGTTTTGGAAATAATGACTGAATGGATAAAACAACGAACTGAATAAAAAACGGCATAGAACAATGTATATAAAAAATAGGCGAAGCAGTAATAAATTAAAGAGTTTTGGCTCGTATCAAACTTTGTGCTAAACCGAAAATTTGGTGCTTCGAAACCGCCTACTTTTCATATACTAACCGTTGTATGTAATTTAAGCTAGCGAGCGGTTTTATTTTTCAAGGGTTACGTGAGCAATGTTGCGGGATGCGAATCGGATGTACTCGGCACTTATTGTTATGTTAGGACTGACTTAAAGGAAGGACATGCCCCAAGTAGTTTTGCTTTCAGCGTTGGGAGCTCGCTCACAAAACGTTGACACGTTAAAACTACTTGTATCAAGGACGGTAAAATTTTTTTAAAAGTCAATTTTCTAGTGTTTTATAACAATAAATGCCGATGGTTTTATACTTCCCTGGCCAACGCTGTTTAGCCATACCTAAAAATCATGGGCCAGGGGAATCTCAAAAAATAATCCCGAATAGTTTTACGCTATCTTAAACTATTATTTCTTTTATCCTTAATTTCATAAATAGAAATTAAATTAATCAGGGATAAAAGAAAACTACATACAACAGAACCTATGAACAATGCCCCAAGGGACACTGTTCATAGCTCTGTCGTTATCTGTAATTACCAAATCTAATAACGAAATTCTTAAAATAGCCAATGCCTGATAAAAACTCAAAAGTTATTTATAAAAGTCAGTTATCAACCTTTAATTTGGTTGTAATGATATTAGGTAGTCTTTTTTTGATTGGAATTGGAATTAATTTCCTTTTAAATACCCAAGAATCAGGAATTAATTGGTTCATAATTTTTCCATTAGGTTTTATCTTTCTAGGAGGTTTAATCGCATCTAATTCTTTAATGCTATGCTCGGTAATTATCACTAAGGAATATATAATTCTAAATTATCCATTAACAGGACGAAAAAAACACATTGAATGGAAATCAATTTCGGATGCTGGTATGAGGTTTATAACAACTAAAAGTAATGGAGGTGATTACTCTTTTAGAAAAGGAAAAGAGATAAGACTATTTTCAAATGGTAAAAATTATCATTTTACAACTTTCGCTTTGAAAGAACCTGAAAAGCTGATTTTCGAAATGAAAAAAAGATTGGGTAGTAATCTTAAAACTAAAATGAAAAATGAATATCAACAGTCTGAAAAAGAATTTTGGAAAAATGAAGACGATTATCGGATTTGGATGATGAAAATTGTATTACCCATTTGTTTGATAATTTTAGCTTTATTGTGGATATTAAAAAAATAAAAAACAGATAACACTATGTATAGTGTATATGCTCCCTTTGGGAAGCAAACACACTATACATTAAACGTTGTATGTAATTTGGTACGATATACAAACATCCTTTACAAAGTTATAGAAACATCGTTTACACTTTTTAAGTTGCATTTGAAACCAAAATTCATATGCTATGCCTTGGAAAGAATCAACGATTATGGAACAAAAAATTGAATTTATCTGTGAATGGCGTACTGGAAAATATACCATCACAGAGCTTTGTCGAGTCTTTAATATTTCAAGACCAACGGCATACAAAATCATTGCCCGCTTTGAAAATGAAGGTTATGAAGGGCTTAGGGAACTCTCCAGAAAACCACGTAGCCCACACCCTAACGCCACCAATAATAAAGTGGTGGGTCAAATTCTTAAATTGAAGGAAAAACACAAAGCATGGGGCGCTAAAAAGTTGCACACCTTGTTGTATATAGATTTCTCCGATGAATTGATCCCATCTGTGTTGACCGTTCATAACATCCTCAAAAAACACGGTTTGGTATCGCCTCAAAAACGACTTAGAAGAGTCAAGCCCATACATCCCGTTTTCGACCCCAAAGAATGCAATGAAGTATGGAGTGCCGACTATAAGGGTAAGTTCTTGATGGGCAACAAAATCTACTGTCATCCACTTACCATTGCCGATTCTAAAAGCCGATTTGTATTTACTGCCAAAGGGCATTACAAAGAAAACCTTGCATCGGCAAAGGCAGAGTTTAAAAGGGTTTTTAGGAAATTCGGTATCCCTGGACAAATACATACCGACAATGGAAGTCCTTTTGGTTCCGTTGCTGCAATACAAAGATTCACCAGACTCTCTTATTGGTTTATTGAACTAGGCATTATGCCCGTGTTTTCAGATCCAGCACACCCTGAACAGAACGGACGACATGAACGTATGCACCGCGATTTAAAAGCCGCTTGTGCCAAGCCTTCGGCTTATGACCTAAAAGCCCAACAAAGACGTCTAAACCAATTTGTAAAAGAATATAATCACGTAAGACCTCATGAAGCGCTGAACATGAAAACACCGGCCTCGGTTCATGAGTTCTCAACCAGTCCATTCCCAGAAAAAATACCAAACTTTGACTACGATGCCAAAATGAAAGTTTTAAAAGTTACCCAAAATGGAGCTATAAGATGGAAGTCATACAATTGGGTTTACCTTTCCGCTTCGCTCCAAGGTAAACCCATCGGTGCTCTAGACATTGGTAATGGTATTTGGAGAGTGTTTTATAGAAATGTATTTTTAGGTTACTTTGATGAACATGTATTTAGAAAAAAAGAACAATCAGTAAGGTTAGAAACTAATTTAGTGTAAACTTTAATCTATAACTTTTGTAAACCATGTATATTAACGAACAGCTGAAAACCGAACTTTAATTGATAAAAAGAGCGATAATAATAACACTAATTCTGAACTCAATAATTCTGATTGGTGTTCCTGCTGGACACGGTTACGGAATAATGGTAATGTTTGAATTTATAAGTATTCCGATTCTGATTAAAAACGGATTTGATTTTCAGAAAGAATATCCTTTTGAAAGTAGTCTGATTTTAATTGCTTTGGTTTCCTTAATTGGAAAACTAATTTCAATTTCACTATTGTTTTCAAAAAATATTTTGAACAAAAAGAACTGGATTTATATTGGACTGACTTTAATGCTGATTTCATTCCTTTTTGTTTGTTATGGAGCTTGGGAATGTGATAATTTCCTATTTGCAATTACTCTAGGGAGCGGAATTCCATTTTTAATATATTTCGGCAGAATATTATATTTAATTAAAAAGGAAAATAACAAAACGGAATTAGTAGCGGAATGAAAAAAGCCAGCGTATAACAATTTATAACTGCAATAACGGCAGATTCGACTACGTCCGAATCCACTCAGCATTGCTAAAGACAGTTCCAAACCGAAATATTAATGCATAATAACCTATATCTGACGGTTATACGAGACCGTTGTGATTAATGCGGTACGTTAAAGGGACATCGTTTACACTTTTTTAGGAGTTAATTTGAGATGAAAATCAAATTTATCATGACTTGGAAAGTCTTTTACAGAAATGTATTTTTAGGTCTCTTTTATCAAAGAAACCTAAGAAACAAACAACAATCTACAAGGTTAGCAACTAATTTAGTGTAAACCCTAACCTTTAACTTGTGTAAACTATCTCTCTTAACGAACATGTGCGAAAACACCTGAATTTATAAGGACCTAAAAATGGAAAGAGAATCAATTTTACTGATACACACAATTACAGGAATAATAATTTTTATCTCTGGTCTTTTACAAATACTTCTAAAGAAAGGTGGGAAAATTCATAAAATTCTAGGGAATGTATATTTGTATTCTTGGTTTGTTGTTCTTATATCTGGGGCTTATCTAGGTGGATTTTTAATTACAATTGTCGGAATCTTTGGGTTCTATTTTGCATTGACCGGTTCAAGGATTGGAAAACTGAAAAACAGCGGAATTACAATTTTTGAAAAATCTACATTTATATTCGGAGGACTTTTAGCAATAGTAATGCTTGGTTATGCAATTAATCTATTTATAAAAGGGTCCAAATCGTATTGGATTATTTTCGCAGTATTTGGTGGTATATTTACTTTTGTCACAGTTCAAGATATTTTTAAGTATGTTCTGCTCAAACCATTGAAAAAACAGATTTACGGACAATTAGACTGGTATTTTGAACATTTTACAAGAATGTTTATTTCGTTTATAGCAGCTACAACAGCTTTTGTATCTATTCAAGATTTATTTGGAAATACAACTATGAACTTTATAATGCCTACAATAATTGGAACTATAATGATATTTTTTTCAACCAAATTTTATAAGAAGAAGCTGAATATCGAAAAATGAACTTAATTAAATTAAAAACACTACTGCCAACAATGGCTATGAGTAATTGCTTGTTCTCGCCTTCTATGGAAATTCCTGCGCAATTTCCAACTTGGTGTATACTTGTAAAGTTAATCGCTAACCCACGCAACTACTCATAGTCGGGACCGTTACATACATTTTGAAAAAGAAATACAAACTAAATAACAAATTAATTAAAATCCTTTTGAAGGAAAATCTGGTATTTATAATTGTTATTGTAAGTATTATCTCTGTTTATTTCTACTCTAAAGGAGTTACAAATTTTGAATATTCTCCCCTATTCATCAAAGCTTTTATTTTTGTAGTATTAGTTTGGAATATTCCAGCTTTTATACTTTTAATTCATTTTTATATCGAAAATAAGGATACAAATTTCGAAATAGATATGGAATCGGATGTAATAATCATTGAAATTAAAGGATTAACCAAGCGGTACAAATTAAGCGATATAGATAAATCTACTTATAACTTAGGAATGTACCACAAGAATAACATTGATAATAAGGGACGATTTAAAATGCATATCTCCGACTTTGGGTACTGGGCAATACAATTTAATAATGGTGACAAATTTTATTTCACAAATCTATTGCACGACTTTTTACATGATAAACCTTTCATAAAAAAAACTAAATTTAATTATTGGTTTTATCCTATTATAAATAAACATTTAGCACACAAATAATAAAAAAGTATTAAAGTTTAGTAGAATAATATTTTATTACACAGAAATAAATATCTAATAAAGGGAATAAATACTTTTGCTATCAAAACCTAAACGTAATGCGGACTTTAGGTTAAAATCAAAAGGTCTGCGTATATTTATGAAGTCGCAAAATCTTTAGGATTTAGCTTTGGACAAGAAAAAATAAAAATAACCTTTAGCTTCGTGTGCAGACCTGCCGGCAGACAGGCGGAAACGAAATGTTTCCTGACTTCCGCACTACGCTTAGCCGAAACCGCAACAAGCTAAAAACAACACTGTGAAAACTGAAATTAATACGATTTGGATTGACTTAAATGAAGAACTTTATAAATTCATTTTAGGAAAAATAAAGGATGAACAAACATCAAAAGATATTCATCAGGAGGTTTTTATAAAAGTTCAAACCAAAATCCATCAACTAAAACATACTTCCAATCTTACTTCTTGGGTATACCAAATTACAAGGAATACCATTATTGACTACTTTAGAAAAGTAAATAAAAAAAACGTATCAATAAATAATTTAGAAATCCCAGAAACGGAGGTTGATAATTTTGATTACAATAACTTAACTAATTGTATCAATCAAAAAATAGAAAACCTTTCTTCCCAACATAAAGAAGCAATTATTTTAACCGCATTTAAAAACTACTCTCAAAAAGAACTTGCAAAACACTTAAAAATCTCATATTCCGGCACAAAATCAAGAGTTCAAAAAGCTAAAAAGATTTTAAGAGAAAACATTTTAGATTGCCCAAATGTAGAATCGGATAGTGCAGGTAAATTAATAGATTTTGAAAATGATTAAAATTTAGTACGTCTTTTTTAAACTAATTACGTCCATCTTATAAACATAAGAATAAAATAAAATGGACAGTTCAAAAAAAGTAATTAATGTACAAATTCTCAATGCTTTTGCAGAAAATGGCAAAGGCGGTAATCCAGCTGGTGTAGTTTTAAATGCAGATGACTTATCTTATAGAAATAAACTTGAGATTTCTAAAAAAGTAGGTTTATCGGAAACTGCTTTTGTTTCAAAATCTATGACGGATGATTTTAAGTTGGATTTCTTCACTCCAACTAAACAAATAGCGCATTGCGGGCATGCTACTGTAGCAGCATTTTCTTATTTAAAACAAATTGGCGCCTTAAAAAATGATAGTTCTTCAAAAGAAACTATTGATGGAAGTAGAAAAATAGAACTAATTGGTGATTTGGCATTCATGGAACAATTGGCTCCAAAATATACAGATGTACGTAACAAAGAAAGTGTGGTTTTAAAATCATTAGGATTAAACAAAAGCGATTTGATACCAAATGCACCAATTCAATTAGTAAATACAGGGAATTCATTTATACTTGTTCCGGTTAAAAACAACGAAATTTTAAAGAATATAATTCCTGATTTTGATTTAATCAGTGAAGTAAGCGATGCGTTCGATTTAATAGGCTACTATGTATTCTCTACCGATACAGAATCTGACGCTACTTCGAGAATGTTTGGTCCTCGCTATGGAATATTAGAGGAATCAGGAACAGGAATGGCAGCTGGCCCTCTTGCCTGTTATTTATTTGACATTTTAAATATCAAGAAAAACTCTTTTCATATTCAACAAGGAAAATATATGAAAGACCCCTCACCTAGTTTAATTATTGTGAACTTAAGAATCGTAGATCAAAAAATTAAACATTTGATGGCTGGCGGAAAAGGAATACTTAACAGACAATTGGAGGTTGTAATTCACGACTAATAACCTGGTACCAAAAAACCTCAACGTAATGTGGGCTTTAGGTTAAAACCAAGGGTCTGCGTATATTTATAAAGTCGCAAAATCTAATGGATTTAGCTTTGGACAAGAAAAAATAAAACTAAAGCTTTAGCTTGGTGCGCAGACCTGCCTGCCGGCAGGCAGGCGGAAACGAAAGGTTTTCTTACCTATGTACTACGATTAACTGAAAGGTTAACATGAATAAAAAACAAATACCCGAAGTATTTACAACCAAGAATAGGAAAAAAGAATTTGACAAAGTCTTTAGCGAAAAGATTGTTCCTTTTTTTCTATCGGAAGGTTTTGAAAGACATACCAAAACATCAAAGCGATTATTTAAAATATTAGGTAATGGATTATCCGTTTTTATCTTTTTTGAATACAAAACTTTTGGATATGGCTATTATGATATGACCATAACCTATTTTGACGATGAAATTGGAGATGTATACAATGACCAATATTTAGTAATTGCTAAAACCAAAATTCAGCCTATTGAAGGAAACAATGCAGAAGAACTTAACTCGACCGTAGATTTATGGCTAAAGCACGTGAAATCTGAAATAATGCCATTTATAGAGAATCATACTACACATAAATCTATATTAGAATCGGATGAATTTTATATATCCAAAGCAAGAGAAAATGAAATAATTCAAGTTTTGAAAAAGAAATCTATAAAAGCTCATTAGTCAAAATCTAATACAATAAAAAACCAATATATAAATCCAAATAAATTATCCTTTAGCCCAACCATATAGCTTACCCATCAAATGAAAAAACTTTTTCTCCTAATAACCTTTTTACCCTTTCTAGCCCTTTCGCAAGAAAATAACGACTGCGAAGAACGTACAATGCCTTACTGGGCAAATAATATCAATAGCAGAATAAGAGGCGAAAACCCAACGCTGCGAAAGGCGTTCAAAAAAATTCAACTAACCGAAACCAACATACAACCAAGTAACGGTTTTATGACATTGAAACTTTACATTACCAAAACAGGTGAATTTTGCGAAATGGAAACATTTCAAATTGACGAAGATTATCAACCTACGGTTTTCAATAATGGCACTTTAATTAAAGAATTGGAGACCGTTGCACTAAGTTTAACAGATTGGGAAAGAGATAAAGATTTTAAGACCTACAACCTCATTAAATTAAAAATTAAAAACGGAAAAATTGAAGAAATTTTTTAAATACCTACTCCTATTTTTAGTTTCCATTATTCTATTTCTGGTTATTGGATCTACCATTTGGTGGCATTTAAAATCAGATCTGGAGAAATCGGACTTTCTTGTAGCAATTCATCATTATGAAAAAGCAATTGAATATGCACCGGATAACAGCGATGCTTGGATGGAGCGTTCCGTTTCTTTTAATAAAGGCGGAGATTTCAGTAAAGGTTTTGAATATTTAGACAAGGCTGTTGAGCTAGACCCCGTTAAACATTTAGGGTATCGCGGATGGATCAGGTTGCGTAAAATGCGTGATTACGATAAAGCATTACTTGACTTTGATAGACTTGACAATCTTACCCCAAACGTAACTGATGCTCCTTGGGGCGAGGATATTGACTTTTTACGTGGAGAATGTTATTTCGGCAAAAAAGACTACCCAAAAGCTATTGAAATGTTTAACCGTAACATTAAAACGCAAAAAGAAGATTGGGTAGATATACATACGTTCGTCTACCTAGGACTTTGTGAATATGAACTTGGAAATTACGAAAAAGCAATAACCGAATTTGAACGCGCATTACAGCAATCGGAAAACGTAGCAGAGTCGCACTTCGGCATTGCAAAAGCCTATCAAAAACTTGGGGATTTGGAGAAAGCCAAAGCCCATATTCTTAAAGCAGAAAGTAATATAGCCTTTAAAAGAGAGGATTACTACAACGAATATTTGAATGAAATCTACCTATCAGAAATAGTGGATTTTAAACGTGCTTTAGAGAACTAATAAGCCCCAGAAAAGGCATTAAGGAAGAAAAAGGGTTCTGAAACAGCTCGTTTAAGCTTCCAAAAAACAGACCACTTGGTTTGTTCAATACCCAAAACACCCATTTAACTTCGTTCACTTGACATTTTATCGATGCAAAGGTGTAGACTACCGCTAGTTTCCAGAATTTTAAACTCATTTTATCAGCAAAAAACAGACTGGTTGGTTGGTTTACCATTTCATATATAATTAGATCGGTGAGATTGCCAAAGAATTAAAAAAACAGCTATTGTAAGTAAGACAACAATGAAATTACCATAATTTCTTACTTATTAGTATCTTACCTTTCTATGCCCGATAAAATACATCTTGAAAATATCTTGTTTTTAGATATTGAGACCGTGCCGGAAAAAAGTGCTTTTGACCAGTTGGATGATACCACCAAAGAATTGTGGGCTCATAAATCTCAATACCAACGTAAAGACGAAATTACGGCAGAGGATTTTTATGAACGTGCAGGTATTTGGGCGGAGTTTGGTAAAATCATTTGTATTTCGGTAGGTTATTTTACTTTTCAAGGCAATACAAGAAATTTTAGAATTACCACATTTCACGGTGAAGAATATAAGCTACTACTGGATTTTAAGGAACTTTTGGACGAGCATTTTAATCATGCCAAACATGTGCTTTGCGCCCATAACGGTAAGGAATTCGATTTTCCGTACATAGCTCGCAGAATGATTATTCACGGTATATCATTACCACAAAAACTAGACTTATTCGGCAAAAAACCATGGGAAGTTCCGCATATAGATACCATGGAGCTTTGGAAGTTTGGTGATTACAAGCACTATACCTCTTTAAAATTAATGGCACATGTACTGGGCATACCATCACCCAAAGAAGATATTGACGGCAGTATGGTGCGCGTGGTGTATTACGAGCAAAATGATTTAACCCGTATTGTCAACTACTGTGAGTTAGATGTCCTCACAACTGCACAAGTGTATATAAGGCTTAGAAATCAACCGCTATTGACCGATATAGAGGTAAAGAAGGTTGCTAATGAATAGTATGACGTTAAAATTAGCACTAGCCGATATAAAAACAGCACTAATGGTGTAATTTTGTTGGTACCATCATTTGTTTTAAACAAACCATACGTATGAAAAAAGTTATCCTATTATTCTCGGTAATTGTATTAGTAGCAAGCTGTGTGCAAGAAAAGGAAATAAGCTCTATAAATCCTGAAAACTGGACTAAGAGAAAGGCTACCATAAAAACTATGGATTCTTTAGAACACGGAAAATCATACTTATCCATCTATTCCCAAATTTATAGCAGTTCTGAACATAAAACACACAATTTAACGGCTATGGTCAGTTTACGAAATACCAGCGATGTGGACACTATATACTTGACCAAGGCAGAGTATTTTGATACGCATGGCGTATCCTTACGCAACTACTTTACTCACCCTATCTATTTGGCACCCCTTGAAACCGTTGAAATCATTATTGACGAGATGGATGTTGAAGGCGGCACAGGTTCTAATTTTATTTTTGAATGGCATGCGCCCAAAACAAGCCCAGAACCATTATTTGAAGGCATTATGAACTCCACCGTTGGGCAGCAAGGTCTTTCCTTCACCACCCAATCCAGAAGAATTAAGTAAAACACCTCAGGGCAAGCCCATTAGGCATTCACAGGAAACAAATTTTTAAATTCCAGGTAAGCCTAGCGGTATAGTACTCTTTGGCGGTGCCATTAAAGCCTATTAATATTTATAAAATTTTGTGCTTTTACTTAGTGTTTGATCTTGAATTTGCAATACATACAGACCAGATGGTAGTTCAGAAACATCTATAATAGAACTTGTAGCTTTATCTGTCTTTAAAGGTACGCCGCTTACGCTCATTATTCTATACACCGTATTTTCCGAAGTTTTAACGTTCAAATGAATTTCATTTACCGCAGGATTTGGATAAACGTTAAACGGTATCGCAGACCCCTGGTTCATAAGGTTTAATTTTTCTAACTCGGTATTTTCCCCTTTAAAAGTAAATGTGACCACTTCACTAAATTCAGATGCTATATTTTGAGAACAGAACGTTCTTGTTCTAAATGAATATGTAGCATCTGTCAGCAAATTGCTCCAGCTAAAGTTATTTTCAGAGATGTATTCCGTAGTCCAATTTTCTTCATGTACCTCTTTGTATTGAATTTCATAAAGAGCCTCTTCAGAAGCGTTCCAGGCTAAGGTAACATTACTAGTCTTTTTCTCGTTAAGACTAACTTCTGGCGCATTAAGGGAACAAGTGGTCATAGCAACCCCGGTAACGATCAAAGAAAAATCCTGTATATCATTTACAAGCGCTCCTTTATGTGTAACCGTAATGGTGTACGTACCATTGGCATTAGGTATTTCAACTCTTTCAAAAGGATCAACTTTATTATCTCCTTTAATTGCATTGTTTTCTGCTTGTGCAGGGTTTAATTTCCAAGGTAAAAATGTTTGTCCGTTTTTTGTTACCCTAATATCAAGATCGTTTACCAATGCGGCGGTAGTATTGTTCAAATCACCTGAATTGATAAAACTAGATTGTACATCTGTCCATGAAATAGAAGCTATCAAGGTTTCATTACCTTCTGCGGTAACATCAAATGAAAATGAACTACCGTTTTCTAACGATTCTTCTGAAACATGGCTAGAAAAATCTTTGTTGTTCAATACTTCGGCAGCAGTTTTAGAATTCATGATACCCCATCCCATTTTATAATCCGGCCCTAAGGCGTCTATATCATCTGCCGTATGCAGGGCAAGACCTTTTAAAGTTGCCGCTTTCATATAGGTATCATATAATTCTTTGTGGTACTGTTGCAACAATAACAAGGATCCTGTTACACCTGGCGTAGCCATAGAAGTACCGGAAGAAGTCTCATAACTTGTATTACTAGCAGCATCAGTAGATAGAACGGTACCACCGTTACCGGCAATATCCGGCTTTATTCTACCATCATCAACAGGACCAAAACTACTATAGGTACAAACATCTGCTCTTTTTAAATTTCCATTGGCATCAACTTTAGAATTTGCTCCCGCAACCGTAATATTATTTTTTGCAATGGTAAATCCTAATAGTACATCAAAACCATCTGCAGATTGACCATATATAGGATCTAGATTATCCCTGTTCTTTTGAGCATTTCCGGCCGCGGTGACCATAAGATAATAAGGGGCATTGTACATAATCTTGTCCCAATCCTGTGCTACTTTGGTGTAGGCACCAAAATACCAGTCTGGTACACGACTGGCCTTAATACCATAAGAATGGTTAGAAAGAAGAAGACCTTCGGCAGCAGCTTCGGTAACTTCAATTTTATCCCTTGTCCAATCATGAGATACTACCTTAGCTTTATTGGCTACGCCCTTAGCATCTCTTTTAATACCTGTAGAAATAATACTACCCGTTACATGGGTTGCATGCGCATCAACATCTGTGCTTTTATCGCCTATTGTAACTCTAGATGTATATTCAACATGATTTGTTAAGGCAACACCGGCATCCCAAACACCTACTTCCATTCCATCACCATCTAAATTCAAGCCCAATAGACCATCTGTATTTAATGCACTTGCCCTAGAAACTACACCGGCCTGGTCAGCATAAGTTTCATAATACAAAGGACTACCATCTTCGCCAATAGCCTGTAGCTCTATTTTTTTGCCGTTAGCCAAAGTTTCTTTGACTTTCCAATTATTCAACTTTGCTACCTCTTTAAGATGTGTCCTTTCAACGTCATACTCGGAAACCAAATTAGACTTGAATTTCGCAAGTTCAATTTTCTTGTTGTTAGCCTTAATTTTAAGACGCTCTGTTGAGATTTGTCCGTTTGCGACATTTGCTGTCGTGATAACAAAGAATAGTATAAACAAGATACTATAGGTACGATCGGTGGTAATGTACGTATTCATCTGTAGGTGTTTTGTAAGATTTGGACTACAATAATACCAACCTTGTTTAAGGTTTCGATGAATGAACAGTTTTATTCGACGAAATGCCTAAACATAATGTTGAACCTGTTGTGAAAACATCAATTTGCGATGTGTAAGATTATTCTCTCGATTAACGAAGCTTTTAAGAATTAAAAGTAAACATGGCATACACCGGAAAATGATCACTATAACCACCCATATATCGATCAGAAACGAATGTTCTGTAAGGTGATCCTTTATATTTTCCTTTCTTCTCCTTTAATGATTTATGATCAAATATGGCAGCATTATCAAAACTATGTGTATTCTTTTGATAATTAAAAAAGGAATTCGACACCAAAATTTGATCGAACATGTTCCATTTATTACCATATACAGAAGACCCCGTAGTTTCAGGTATGTGTAAAGTCTCAAAAGGATTGAACAAAGCTGCCTCTGATTTTAAAATCTGCATACTTTTTGAAGAGGGATCATCGTTAAAATCGCCCATGACAATAATATTGGGTTCTAATTCTGTCTCCTTTATAATATCAACTTTCTGAACAATTTCATTTGCGGCAATAACCCTTTTGTATTCTGTCTCTACGCCGCCATCTCGTCTAGAGGGCCAGTGGTTTACAAATACATGCACCAATTCTTTATTTAATTCTCCTTTTACATATAGTATATCTCTTGTAGTATCCCTTACCCCACCGGCATTATCTACCATTAACGTTAAAGGTTCTGAATGTAGCACGTTAAAAAAGCGTTTGCGATAAATAAGCCCTGTATCTATACCGCGTTCATCGGGAGAATCATAATGTATATATCCATAATCTATATCCTTCAAAGCTTTAGTTTCTAACAATGCTTTGAATACACTCTTATTTTCAGCTTCGGCAACACCTAATAAAACAGGTGGGTAAGGATGATCCTCCTCTCCAATCTTAACAATGGTCTTAGATAATTTGTAAAGTTTTCGATGGTATCGTTCCATCGTCCATTTTTTTGCTCCATTTGGTGTATAATCTTTGTCCAAAATCTTGGTATTACGTTCTGGATCAAATAGATTTTCTAAATTGTAGAACGCAACCGAATAGCGCTGTTTTTTAGTTTTTTTCTTAAAAAATGAAAATCGCATGTTTCTTTTTAATGGGTAACTTCATTAAGATCTAACCATTTGAAATTCCATATAAAAAGATTGAAATTTTAAAGAATGTCTTAATGTATACTATCTCGATTATCGAGCCATTAAAAATACAAAATAGCTTATCGGTAATTGCTTAATTTTGCACTTTACGGTATTATGATAGAAAAGAAGAGTATTGATTATGAAAAAGCGGTTCTTATTGGTGTTATCAATAAAGAACAAAGTGAGGAAAAAGTAAACGAATATCTAGATGAGCTAGAGTTTCTTACTTATACGGCCGGTGGTGAAGTTACCAAACGCTTTATACAACGAATGGATGTACCCAACCCAAAAACTCTTATAGGAAGCGGTAAGATGGATGAAGTGGAACGTTATGTAGAAGAACACAAAATAGGTTCCGTTATTTTTGATGATGAACTTACCCCAGGTCAACAACGTAATATAGAAAAACAATTACGATGTAAAATAATTGACCGTACCAGTTTAATATTAGACATCTTTGCTCAACGTGCACAAACAAGTTACGCTAGAACCCAGGTAGAGCTAGCACAATATGAATATTTGCTGCCAAGACTTACCGGACTATGGACTCACCTTGAAAGACAAAAAGGTGGTATAGGTATGCGCGGACCCGGGGAAACGGAAATTGAAACGGATAGACGTATTGTACGGGATCGTATTACACTACTTAAAAACAAGTTGAAAAAAATTGACCGACAAATGGAGACCCAAAGGGGCAACCGTGGTGCTTTGGTCCGTGTTGCCTTAGTTGGCTATACCAATGTTGGTAAATCTACTTTAATGAACGTCATTAGTAAAAGTGATGTATTTGCAGAGAACAAACTTTTTGCCACCTTGGATACTACGGTAAGAAAGGTAGTTATAGGGAACTTACCGTTCTTGTTAAGTGATACGGTAGGATTTATAAGAAAACTGCCTACACAACTAGTAGAAAGCTTTAAAAGTACTTTAGATGAAGTAAGGGAGGCAGATCTATTATTACATGTAGTGGATATCTCCCACCCGCAATTTGAGGAGCATATAGAATCTGTAAACCAAATTTTGTCCGAAATTAAAAGTTCAGATAAGAAAAGCATCATGATCTTCAACAAGATCGATCAATATGAACACGAAACTATTGATGATGATGATCTGGTCACCGAACGTACCGGAAAGCATTTTACCATTAATGACTGGAAACAAACATGGATGGAAAAAGTAGGCGACCGTGCCATTTTTATTTCTGCATTGAATAAAGAGAACCTAGATGAGTTTAGAAAACGTGTTTATGATGAAGTCAGAGATATTCACGTAACCCGCTTTCCTTATAATAATTTTCTTTATCCAGAACATTTAGATCAGTATTAGAACCCAATTATAAGTGAAAAGATGTAGTTCATCGATGAAATTAAACCGATGATAAATCTCACCACATTATGCGATCAGTTCACAACATAAATTGTTTGCAACAAGACCTTATGCATTAATTTTACAGTGTACTTAAGATAAGTCTTGACCCCAAATCGATATTTAACTTATGAAAACTAAAAAGTAAAACCCCAAATTTTACGATAATACTTAACCGAAAAAAGCCCTCTAATTAGAGGGCTTTTTTAATATATACTAATATTTAAAATACTATCTAAGACTACAAAGAGTAGTTAAGACCAATTAAGAAATAGGTTTGTAATTTATTATCAACTGTATCAAACGTTTCAGTAGGAGTTTCAGTCAATGCAAAATTTAAAGCTTCTTGCTTGTTATCACGTAGACCAAATTCAAAACCTAAACCAATACCGTTCCATAAGGTGTAACCAAATGAATTGATCCAAGTTAAGTTAGAAAGATCACCGCTCTTATAGCTTTGGAACATAGAAAGGTTAGACTTAAAGTTAACCGCACCTATTTGTTTTGTATAATCAGCAACTATTTTAGCACCTAAAGAAGACTCAAATACTGCATCGTTATCACTAAATACAAAGTTGTAGTTTAATGGGTGTATTACAACTACTAAATCTGCAATAGGAGTCCAAGTAGCACCAACACCTAAGTCAAGGTATCCTGGATCGTTAAAGTTGTTCAATATTGTGGTTCTGTACTCGCCTAAACCAGAAATAGCCCATTTTTCACTAAGCTTTCTTCCGTAAAGAGAAGTAATATTGAATACATCTGTACCTTGCTTAAAGCTATCATCATCTGTAGGATCGTTCTTATCGTCAAACTTTACCCATCCTAAATTAATGTTACCAGAGTTTCTCCAGAAGAACTTCTCTTCGTTCAAATTAGCAAAAGCGTTTACGGTTACACCAATGTTACCAGAAGATAAATCTGGAGTACCTTGACCGTACCAGTTGTTAAAGCTACTTAAGTTGGCACCGATAGTACCGAATGCACCTTTTTTCCATCCTGGCAATGCATCTATAGCACCTTGAATAGCGTCAGCTCTTCCTTGAATAGCCGCAATAGAATCTTTTGTTGCACTTAATTGACCTTTTAGTTCCTCTTCTGTCTGAGAAAAACCAACAGTTGCAACAAATGCAAGGGCTAGAGTTAATACAATTTTCTTCATAATAATTAATGTTTATAATTTATAGTGGCGCAAAGGTAATAATACTTCGCAACTTCTTTTAACACGATTATGTTATTTTCTTTTATATAATGGCACAGAAGAACATGCCTCACCATACATAATGGACTTTGCAACTGGTTTTAAACGCTCTGCTAGAAACAAATAAGCGTTGGCAGGAACAGGTTTTTTACTGCAGCCTTTTATAATGATCAACTTATCTTGATAATCAGAAACATCTATAGTTTCAATAACATTTTGGTATATACTTGTTTCTAAATCTACCAAACTACCTTGAATAGCTTTTTTGGCTATACCGCTAAGCTTTACACTTAGCAATAAGTAAGCCCAGCCAGGTATTATAGCGTCTGTGGAACAATGCATGGCAACGTATGCATCCTTATATTGCGACCAGTCATGGGCATCAACAAAGGCTCTAAATTCTTTTTCTTTGAGAATAAAGCCTTCATACAGCCAATCTTTGATGTCCAAAACCATTCTTTCACCTTTTGAATAATAATCCTCAAGGTTAAAGGTGATCAATTTGCTTTGGGCAACTTTATTTACAATTTCATCTTCCATAGAAGCACGTTATCAATTGCTTTTTATGATTAAAGTAATCCTAATTCCAATTTCGCTTCTTCGCTCATTAAATCTTGCGTCCAAGGTGGATCAAAAGTAATTTCTACCTCTGCATCTTTAATGGCATCCAAAGATTTTACTTTCTCTTCAACCTCTGCAGGCAAACTTTCCGCTACGGGGCAATTAGGAGAAGTAAGTGTCATTAAAATCTTTACTTCATTGTCCTCGTTTACCAAAACATCATAAATTAAACCTAATTCATAGATGTCTACAGGAATTTCCGGATCATAAATTGTTTTTAAAATACGAACAATTTTCTCCCCTAATTCTGCACTATCCTCTGCTATATTTTCGTCACTCATAATTTCTATTCTTCAATTTGTGTTTGATACGCCACTGCGTATAACTTCAACTGTTTGATCATACTTACCAAACCATTTGCCCGTGTAGGCGATAAATGCTCTTTTAATCCAATCTCATCAATAAACTCAGTGTCCGCATCTAATATATCCTGTGGCTTTTGATTACTGAACGCCCTTATTAAAATGGCAATAATACCTTTTGTAATAATAGCATCACTATCCGCGGTAAAAACCAACTTATTATCCTCAAGCTCCGCATGTACCCAAACCTTGCTTTGACAACCTTTTATAATATTATCATCGGTCTTGAATTCTTCTTTGATCAATGGCAAAGATTTACCCAACTCGATCATATACTCATACCGCTGCATCCAATCATCGAACATGGAAAATTCATCAATAATCTCTTCTTGTATCTCTTTAATTTCCATTGCTTTATTTTGTACAAAATTACAACAAGTAATTATGCCAATCAACAGTTTTGGCAATAGCTCTTATTTAATTAATTAAAGTAATTTTTTCTATTTAGAAAAACCTTTTTTAAAGTACTATTTAAAATTAAAAAATAGAGAAAATTACTTTTGACACTGATTTAAAATTTCACATTCTTAGAATTTTTAAAGCAAAAAAGGACATCTTTTAAGATGTCCCTAAATATCAAATAGCTTTAACCGTATTTAATTTACAAAGCTTTCTTTTGGTCCGCCTGCAACAAATAATGCTCTCATTCGATCATTTTGACCAGCAGTGAACATATACATACAATCATCTTGAACATAATCCATATAATTCATTGTCATATCCGCAGTTCTACAATTTACTGTAGGATATGATGGACAGTTATAGTTAGGAGCATCTGAAGAAGGTGTATCCGCAACGAAATCGTCTCTATTACATCTGCCATCACCCCAAATATGACGAAGATTCAGCCAATGTCCTACTTCGTGAGTTCCGGTTCGTCCTTTTCCATAAATACCTCCAGCATTGGTTTCTCCAAAGAAATTGGTACCGATCACAACACCATCAGTAGCTTCTGATCCACCAGGAAATTGTGCATAACCAAGTATACCACCACCTATTTCACAAACCCATAAGTTCAAGTTACTAGATGGATCTGTTGGTGCTATACCACCTTGAGAAGGGATTTTCATAGCATCATTAGTTCCCCAAGATGCTTTGGAATTTACTACTCTATTGACACCTGCTAATACGAAAGCAACATCAACATCTGCAACAAGACCTGCAAATTCCGAAGGAACCCCAACCGTATTACTATTATTATTTTGAAAGTCCTCGTTTAGAACTCTTATCTGAGAGTTGATTTGGTTCTGGGTAACCTGTCCTGAAAACTGTTCTATAATATTAACAACTACAGGAATAGTAATTGACCCTTCAAATATTGTGGGTGTACTTCCTCCACCACCATTTCCTCCTCCGGGTTTACCTTTCCCTTGGTTTTTTAATGCAATAGCTTTACGAGTATTGTATTCAATATCATACATCTTTTTAGCCAGACCTTTATTTTTTGACAATCTGTATTCCAAGTTTTTCATAGAAACACATTTTTCAATACTATTGGCAGATTTACCTGCAATATCATCTTGATCAACATATAAGCTAAAGTCGCTCATATCTATCTGTACTTCCTGAAAATCTTCTACCGTATCATCAATGTTAGGGGAATCATTTTCGCAAGAGACTAGAAACAAGCCTAGTAAAGCTGCGCTTAGAATTACTTTTTTCATAAATAGTTAATGTATTATAATTAGTGTGACCTAATATACAAAATATTAACATTATGTTAAAGAAATGTTACGATAAGACCAATAATGATTAAATAATTAATAAGCTTTAAAGCAACATGCTCTTAGCTTTTAAAACACCTTGTACCAACACATCTACTTCTTCCTTTGTGTTATAGAAAGCAAAACTTGCCCGCACCGTACCTGGTATTTTAAAGAAGTCCATTATAGGTTGTGCACAATGGTGCCCGGTACGTACCGCAATACCCAACTTATCTAAAATACTACCCATATCATATGGATGTACACCTTCTATATTAAAAGAAATAACAGAAGTCTTGTTTTTTGCCGTACCGTAAATTTTTAGTCCTTCTATCTTCAGTAACTCCTGTGTGGCATATTCTAACAACTCATGCTCATATTTGGCAATTTCTTCAAAGCCAATAGCGTTCATATAGTCTAGAGCGGCACCAAAAGCAATACCACCACAAATATTAGGCGTACCCGCTTCAAATTTATGCGGCAAATCTGCATAGGTCGTTTTTTCAAAAGTTACCTCGGCAATCATTTCACCTCCGCCTTGGTACGGTGGTAATTTATTTAACCACTCTTCTTTACCGTATAGCATACCAACACCTGTTGGTCCACATATTTTATGAGCCGAGCAGGTATAAAAGTCAACATCTAAAGCTTGTACATCAGCAACTAAATGCGGAGTTGCCTGTGCCCCATCAATTAATACGGCTGCACCTACTGCATGCGCTTTTTCAATAATCTCTTCAATAGGGTTAATAGTTCCTAAAGCGTTCGAAATATGATTACAGAAAACCAGCTTAGTCTTATCCGATAGTAAATCTTCATAAACATCCATTAGCAATTCTCCATCCAAATTCATAGGTATTACCTTTAAAACAGCCCCTGTACGTTCACATAGCATTTGCCATGGCACAATATTAGAATGATGCTCCATTGCTGAAACTATAACCTCATCTCCTTTCTTTATGAGTGAGGAAAATCCGTTTGCAACAAGATTTATACTATGCGTTGTTCCGGACGTGAATATGATTTCATAAGATTTGGCGGCATTAAAATGCTTCTGAATTTTTAATCTAGCCTGCTCATACTTATCTGTAGCCTCTTGCGAAAGCGTATGTACCCCACGATGTATATTGGCATTGTAGTTCTGATAATAATCTACAATAGCATCAATAACCTGTTGTGGCGTTTGTGATGTAGCGGCATTGTCCAAATAAACTAATGGCTTACCGTTTACCTGACGCTTAAGTATTGGAAAATCTTCCCTTATTTTTTTAATATCTAACATAGTCAATCTTCTTATATACAAAGATACCCGATAATGAAAACATATCGGGTATTGTTTATCCTTTTGTGAAGTGGTTGATTTGTTAGTTTTAAAACCGAAATCCGACACCAGCTTTTAAAAAGCCTGTTTTCTCTTTAAAATCGTAAGTACTTGTTTGACAATTAATTTCAGATTCTCCTTCAAAATTCAAATTAATATAATCATACTGTACCTGAACAAAAAATCGTTGAGATATGTCATAAGATAATCCCAGATTTAGGTTTAATCCTCCTTCCGTATTGATATTATCAGAAAAAAATTGATCTCCGTTATCATAATATATATCAACTATACTAAACGAATAACCTATACCAATTTGAGGTCTAAGAGCAGATAGACCAGGAATAGGTAACTCCGCAAATAACTTAGGCTATAAGAAAATACAACGGTTCGTTAAGGATTACTTAACGAACTGTTAATTTTAATTGAATTTAATTTAGAAAACAGAATATGATGCCGTTAATTGAAACACAGAATGGTAAGCTTTACGATCAATGATATCAAAATCAGAATCACCAAATAAATCTTTCAACCCTCTATAATATTGTAGACCAATATTTAAATTGTCATTTATGGTATAACCAACACCAAGAACAGCCCCATAATCTAATTTAAAATCTCCTGAAGCTTTATAAACTTCATTAAAAGATTCAGGTAAATCATCTCCTTTAGCTTTACTTACGGTATTTAAAAGAAAACTTACTTGGGGTCCTGCATTGATAGAAAAACGTTCTCCTACGAACCACCTGAATGTTAAAGGAATAGCAAGGTAATTTCTTTTTTGCACGAGCTTAAAAGAATCTGCGCTTAACGGTTCTAAGTCAAAACTTCTATAATTTAAATCATATTCATCTACTTTACCTATTGAAGAATACAACAGCTCTGGCTGAAATGAAAATTTAGAACTCAATGGTATTTCAGCAAAAAGACCTGTATGAAATGAAGTTCTATAATTGCTATTTTTATCATAAAAAGAATCATTATTATCTATGTTAGATACATTTAATCCAGCTTTTACTCCAAATCTAGCTTGTTGAGCCCAAATAGAGGCATTGAAAATGAAAAAAGAAAGCACAAACAAATAGTGTTTTTTCATAGGTAAATTGGTTGTTGGTTTATTATTAAGCCGTTAATTTATAAGTAAATTCTTTCATAAAAAAAGCGACACTGATGAAGTGTCGCTTTTTAAAGTCTTATAACAATATGTTAAGTAGATTGCTCTTATCTACAAATCAAACCCAAGGTTCACCCCTAGTTTTTCTGCAATCAATTTATTAATTCTAATCTTCAATTCTGGTATACGAACAGAAGACAAAACGTTATTTGCAAACGCATACATTAATAATGCTCTTGCTTCTTTCTGTGGAATACCTCTAGATTGTAGGTAGAACAATGCATCTTCATCTAATTGACCAATAGTACAACCGTGAGAACATTTTACGTCGTCTGCAAAAATCTCTAATTGAGGCTTTGTATTGATGCTAGCTTTATCACTAATTAGAATGTTATTATTCTGTTGAAAAGCATTGGTCTTTTGAGCTATTTTATCAACGATGATTTTACCGTTAAAAACACCTGTAGAAGCATCACCATAGATTCCTTTATAATCTTGATGACTTTCACAATTTGGCTCTATATGATGTACTAAAGTGTGATGATCTACATGCTGCTTTTCTCCTAATATAGTAACACCTTTCATGGTAGAGTCTATATACTCCCCGTTTTGATAGAAGTTAAGGTTGTTACGTGTCAATTTACCTCCAAAAGAGAACGTATGTACTTTTACAAGACTTTTGTCTTTCTGATCAATATAGGTATTGTCAATTAATGATGCAGATTCAACATCGTTCTGAATCTTATAAAAATCGACGATAGCACTTTTAGCGGCAAAAATTTCCGTAACCGCATTGGTAAGTACCTCGTTTGAGGTTAAACTTTGATGACGTTCAATAATTTGAACCTCAGCGTTTTCTTCTACTACAATTAAATTTCTTGGTTGTAATAATAAAGATGCCTCATTACCCGTAGAGAAATGCAAAATTTCAATTGGTTTTTTAGGCATTTTATTTTTAGGTATGTAAATATAAGCTCCTTCTCTACTAAATGCCGTATTCAATGAAGTCAACGACTCGTCCTTAGAAGCTACTTTATTGAAATACACATCTATAACCGGCTTATACATCGGTTTTGTCAGCGCGGCACTCATTAAACAGATATCTACACCGTCATGCGTAGTTTCAGAAAGGTAAGAACTGTAAATACCGTCCACAAAAACAATCTTATAGGTATCTATTTCGTGGATAAAATAGCGTTTTACATCCTTATACTCCAACGCATTTTCTTTTTTTGGAAATATGCTGAAATCTATTTTTTGAATACTATTCAACGAAGTATACTTCCAAGCCTCTTCCTTTTTAGAAGGAAACCCTTTTTCCTCAAAGTTTTTTATGGCCGCCATACGAACATCATGTACCGGATGCTCTACATCCACGTTGTTCTCAAACGCCATAAAAGAGGAAATCAATTTATCTTTTAAATCCATATTTTTTTCAGTTGCCAGTTTGCAGTAACAGTTGGCAGTTATAATCTCTGATTACTGCCACTGAATACTGTATACTTAATTACACCGCTGTTTCTTGCTTTAACCAGTCGTATCCTTTTTCTTCTAACTCTAGCGCAAGTTCTTTACCACCAGATTTCACAATTTTACCGTTATGCAAAACATGTACATAATCTGGCACGATATATTCTAACAAACGTTGGTAGTGAGTAATCAAGATTACGGCATTATCCTTACTCTTTAGCTTATTGACACCACTAGCAACAATTCTTAAGGCATCAATATCCAGACCAGAATCGGTTTCATCCAATATGGCAACTTTAGGCTCTAACATTGCCATTTGAAAAATTTCGTTTCTCTTTTTCTCACCACCAGAGAATCCCTCGTTCAAAGATCTAGATAAGAACTTACGGTCAATTTCAAGTAACTCAGATTTCTCACGAATTAATTTCAACATATCCTTGGCAGGCATGTCCTCTAAACCTTTTGCCTTACGAGATTCGTTGATAGCCGTTTTCATAAAGTTGGTTACGGAAACACCAGGAATTTCAACTGGATATTGGAAAGAAAGAAAAACACCTTTATGCGCTCTTTCTTCTGGGGATACATCTTCTAAATCTTCACCACTAAGTTCAATAGAGCCTTTGGTAACCTCAAAATTTTCGTTTCCGGCAATTACAGAAGCCAATGTACTCTTACCTGAACCATTTGGTCCCATTATGGCATGTACCTCACCTGCCTTTACCTCTAAGTTAATTCCTTTTAATATTTCCTTATCCTCTACATTAGCATGCAGATCTTTAATTTTCAACATAATATGTTACTTTAAATATTGTGGCGCCTATGGCGTTTTACTAAAAATCTTAATTATTATTTATCCTACAGAACCTTCTAAACTAATTTCCAATAATTTTTGGGCCTCTACAGCAAATTCCATTGGTAGCTTATTTAGTACTTCTTTACTAAAACCGTTTACAATTAATGCAATCGCCTTCTCTGTATCAATACCTCTCTGGTTGCAATAGAATATTTGGTCTTCACCAATTTTACTGGTAGTAGCCTCATGCTCTATCATAGCGCTCTTATTCTTTGCTTCTATGTATGGAAAAGTATGTGCACCACATTCATTACCCATCAACAAAGAATCGCATTGAGAGAAGTTTCGTGCACCTTCTGCACGGCTGTTCACCTGCACCAGTCCACGGTAACTATTTTGAGATTTTCCTGCAGAAATACCTTTAGAAATAATGGTACTCTTGGTGTTCTTACCAATATGGACCATTTTAGTTCCCGTATCTGCTTGTTGGTAATTGTTGGTTACGGCAATAGAATAGAATTCACCAATCGAATTATCCCCTTTTAAGATACAAGAAGGATATTTCCAGGTAACTGCAGAACCAGTTTCAACCTGTGTCCAAGATACCTTTGCATTTTTTTCACACAAAGCTCTTTTGGTCACAAAGTTGTACACACCACCTTTTCCTTCTTTATTACCAGGAAACCAGTTCTGTACCGTTGAATATTTAATCTCGGCGCCATCTAAAGCTATAAGTTCTACAACCGCAGCGTGCAGTTGGTTTTCATCTCTAGAAGGTGCTGTACAACCTTCAAGGTAACTTACATAACTATCTTCATCAGCAATAACCAATGTACGCTCAAACTGACCTGTACCTGCTTGGTTAATTCTGAAGTATGTCGATAATTCCATTGGACAACGAACACCTTTAGGAATATAACAGAAACTACCATCTGAAAAAACAGCGGAGTTCAATGCGGCATAAAAATTATCTCTTTGTGGAACAACAGAACCAATATATTTCTTTACCAATTCTGGATGCTCTTTTATAGCCTCTGAAATAGAACAGAAAATAATACCTTTTTCTGCCAAGGTCTTTTTAAATGTTGTTGCTACGGATACGGAATCCATTACAATATCTACCGCAACATTTTGAAGTTTCTTTTGCTCATCTACAGAAATACCCAACTTCTTGTACATCTCCAACAACTCTGGATCAACATCATCTAAAGTTTTGTTCGGATCTGCTTTCTTTGGGGCAGAGTAGTAAGATATCGCTTGAAAATCCGGCTTTTCATAATGAACATTTGCCCATTCAGGTTCCACCATTTCTTTCCAGTACTTAAAAGCCTCCAATCTCCAAAGCGTCATCCATTCTGGCTCTCCTTTTTTCTTAGAAATAGCAATAACGATCTCTTCGTTTAAACCATTGGGAAACGTTTCGGACTCAATATCTGTATAGAAACCATACTCATATTCTTTGGTTTCCAGTTCTTTCTTTAATTCTTCTTCTGTATATGCCATATATTTATAGTTAATAAGTTAAAAGTTAATGAGTTAAAAACTAACTACATCTCCTCTTAACATATTTAATATAGTTTGCTAGCTGCTTTGAAATTACCACAATTTGCGCTCTATACTCTATTAATTCCCTTTTATCAAAATATCCTACTTCCTCCATTACATTGAAAAGATTTCTCACTTCTCAAGATACTTTCGCAAAATATAGGAACCTAATCAATTCCTTATCCGTTTCTCGTTCAAAACCTTCGGAAATATTATTTGAAATTTAAATTGTTGCTCTACTTAATTGATCAACCATTGAAAAATCATTTTTCAGAGGCTGCCTTTCTAGCAATCTATAAATATTCCCTGTAAACGTTATCGATAATTTGTATACTTCTAAATCTTCAAAAGAACTATACATAATTACCTTTACTTATTTCCTTTTTCTCTTTTTACTTTATTTTATAATGAAAAACTTTCGCCACAACCACAGGTTCTTTGTGCGTTAGGGTTGTTAAAAACAAATCCTTTTCCGTTTAGACCACCTGAGTATTCCAACACAGTTCCTACTAAATATAAAAAGCTCTTTTTATCTACGATAATTCGTACGTTATTGTCTTCGAACACTTTATCAGCTTCATCTTTCTTATTATCGAAGTTTAACTCGTAAGATAATCCACTACACCCGCCACTCTTAACACCAACACGCACAAAATCTTTAGAAGCATCAAAACCCTCTTCTGTCATAAGGCTGATGACTTTCTGTTTAGCCGTTTCTGATACTTGAATCATAATATCCCGATTTAATCTAAAATAGTTTACAAATATACGTTATAAGTAGGTTTTTACCATAGAACCTAACATTATTATAAAGTATATTCTAATAGAGAAATACTATAGTTTCAAACAGAAGCATAATTGTCTTTTTATACTATCTTTTTTTATAAATCTACTACTCAAAATTAACTTTAGTAAAAACATGATTTGCCTGTATATACCTAAGAAATTTAATACTTACCCATTGTAAAACACCTTATAATCATAGACCGTCAACAATTAACATGATGCGCCTTTAAAACAATTTTGTTATCAAATGTAAAACTCAATCACACATCTTAATCAACTAACAATCAACAACTCGCACCTAAAAAATTCCTACTTTATCTATCAAATCATTTTACAATCAACAAAAATCTAACAGATTTCTATTACCTTCAATACCAAATCAAACAACAACAACTTATGCCAAACAAAGAAATTAACGACAAAGATAACACCCGGCGAACATTCATAAAAAATACCGGTATGGCAGCAGCAGGTTTTATGATCGTACCCAGACACGTTTTAGGGGGAAACGGATATGTTGCCCCGAGCGATAAACTAAACATAGCAAGTATAGGTGTGGGCGGAAAAGGACAAAGCGACATTACATCTTTTGCCGAAAGCCCCAATGTAAATATTGTTTCGCTTTGCGATGTAGATGATAGACAGTCGGTTACATCAAGAACAAATTTTCCAAAAGCATCCTATTACAATGATTACAGGGAAATGTTAGATAAGGAAGACAAAAACATAGATGCCGTATCTGTCTCTACCCCTGATCACAACCATGCCGTTGCAACTTATAAAGCAATGTCCATGGGGAAGCATGTTTATGTTCAAAAACCATTGACCCATGATATTTGGGAAGCAAGAATGTTAACAGAGGCTGCCAAAAAATTCAAAGTTGTTACTCAAATGGGTAACCAAGGCGGTTCTGGTGATGGCGTGCGTACCATGAAAGAAATGTACGATACTGGAATCATAGGTGAGGTACATACCGTTAAATGTTGGACCAACAGAGCCATTTGGCCACAGGCATTACAAACACCGACTAAAAAAGATCGTATTCCCAAAGGTCTAAACTGGGATCTTTGGTTAAATACGGCAGCAATGCGAGATTACAATGAGGCCTACCTTCCGTTTGATTGGAGAGGCTGGTCAGATTTTGGAACAGGTGCATTAGGTGACATGGCATGCCATATTATGGATCCGGTATACAGAATATTACCCATTTTGTATCCGGATACCGTAGAATGTAGTGTATCTGACTCCTTCAGCGGAAATTTTCAATATAAAGACTACCCTAAAAGCTTCCCTAATTCTAGTAAAATACATTTAAGCTACCCAAGAACGGATGGCAAAGGAAAGATTAAAGTTACTTGGATGGATGGCGGACTATTACCTGAAAGACCAGAGGAACTAGGTGATGATGAAGCTTTAGGAAACTGGGATGGTGGTGTATTGTTCATAGGTACCAAAGGAAAGTTAATGGCAGATTGTTATGGTGCAAATCCGCGTTTACTTCCACTGAGCCTAAATGAACAGTTTGAAGTTGAAGAAACAATAGCCCGCGTACCAGAAGGCCATTACGTGCAATGGGTAAATGCATGTATGGCCGGTTACGGAAATGCGGAAACCAGTTCATCATTTGATTACGCCGGACCATTTACCGAAAGTATTTTAATTGGCAACTTGGCGTTAAAATCTTATTTTGAAATAGACCCCACCGTTGAAAATCCAAGCTTTTGGGGCGGCGGAAAACAGTACCATGGTAGAAAACGTTTACAATGGGATGCAGAAAATATGAAAATTACCAATTTTGAACCTGCGAACAAATATGTAAAACGCAATTATAGAGATGGGTATTCGTTAGGTTAGACTACAATACCATTCTAAAATTCAACAGTAAATCCGATGCTTTATAGCTTCGGATTTTTTATGCGGTACATCTTGTTTTACTTCTTATTTTTGCAACATGCTAGAAGATAAAGAACAAGAAAGAACATCATTAGAGAAATTAGGTGAATTCGGGCTTATAGAACACCTCACCAAAGATTTTGAACTTACTCAAAAATCTACCGTAAAAGGAATTGGCGATGATGCCGCCGTGCTAGATTATGAAAAAACAAAGACAGTATTAAGTACCGATCTATTAATAGAGGGCGTGCACTTTGATCTTGCCTACATGCCGTTAAAACATTTAGGTTATAAATCTATCATGGTCAATCTTTCTGACATCTATGCCATGAACGCAACAGCTACACAAGTAACAGTTTCCTTAGCGGTATCAAATAGATTTCCATTAGAGGCACTTGAGGAATTTTATGCAGGTGTGGCAACGGCATGCAAAACATACAATGTTGATTTAGTGGGCGGTGATACAACCTCATCAAAAACAGGATTAATGATCAGCGTTACCGCAATTGGTATTGCAAAAGAAGAAGACATAGCTTACCGTTCTGGTGCAAAACCAAATGATCTTTTGGTAGTATCCGGTGATTTAGGTGCAGCATATATGGGCTTACAGGTATTGGAGCGAGAAAAAGAAGTATTTAAAGTGAACCCTAACAGCCAACCAGATCTAGAACCTTATTCTTACATTGTGGAGCGACAGTTAAAGCCTGAAGCCAGAAAAGATATTCCTGAGTTATTGAAACAATTGGAAGTTCACCCAACATCTATGATCGATATTAGTGACGGACTTTCTTCAGAAATTCTTCATTTGAGTAAAAGCAGCGGATTGGGAATTGACTTGTACGAGGACAAAATTCCGTTAGACCCTACCGTAATATCTGCATGTGAAGAATTCAAGATAGACAGCACCCTTGTAGCGTTAAGCGGTGGAGAGGACTATGAACTATTGTTTACAATAGACCAAAAAGAATTCCCAAAAATAAAGGGCAATCCACACTTGACCGTCATAGGGCATACCACGGGAAAAGACGAAGGGGCTTACTTAATTTCCAGGAACAATACTAAGATTCCGTTAACCGCACAGGGTTGGAATTCATTTAACTAAAAGCGGACAATTAGGCTACTTGCTGTTGTGCAGCGGTAGTATGTCTTCTTTGGTATATATGTTCTAAAGTTCTATTGATATCTTGTAATTCAGGTGTCAAAGCAGAAAGTTTACCACTTACATCAGTAGTTACTTCTTTTTGACAATGTATACATTTATACTCTTTAATATGAGATGTTACTTTTTTGGATATTGAATAGTGATGGCCAAAGATGCTGCAGAATATTTTTTTCATGCTGTAGGATGTTTTTGCAAAAATTTCGATTTGGGTGATCGAGAAAATGCTATTAATATTTTAAATTGAAACTAACGGAAAATTGCATAAGCTTTATTTCCTTTGGTTAAAGTACTGTATATTAAAGGTCTGCACCACTATTTGTTGTGAGTTTGATCTAACATGTTGTCAATGCACTTTTTTTTGCGGTTATAAAAATTGAAAAACCCTCTACCTCCTGTTATTTAATAATCTTTCACTTACTTTGCATTCATGTTCAAGAAGAAGGAAACCTTAATTACAGCTTTTGCCCTATTCTCTCTTTTTTTTGGAGCAGGCAACCTTATTTTACCTCCTTTACTAGGCTTCAATTCTGGTGACCAATGGTTGGTAGTCACTATCGGTTTTGGACTCTCTGCGGTTGCCATTCCCATTTTTGGTATTTTGGCCCATGCAAAATTACAAGGTTCCCTTATAGACTTTGGCAATAAGGTATCACCTACTTTCAGCTTAATATATGCATTTTTCATATACGCCATTGCCATAGCACTTCCCAGCCCTAGAACAGCATCTGTAACGCATGAAATGGCCATTCAGCCATTTTGGGATATATCTTCCTGGTACACTAGTAGTATCTATTTTGCTTTGGTGTTATTGTTTGCACTTAACCGTTCTAAAATATTGAATATACTGGGCAAGATATTGACGCCGGCAATAATCCTAATTCTTCTTTTGGTAATAGGAATAACGATTTTCTCTTTCCCCTTTGATTTTGGAAGCACTACGATTGCCAGTCCGTTTGTCAACGGAATACTAGAAGGCTACCAAACATTCGATGCCATTGGCGCTGTAGTTGTTGGTGGGGTAATCATCATATCCATCAACCTAAAATATGTTGACGCAACCTATGACGAAAAGAAAACATTAATTAGAAATGCTGCTTGGTTTGCCGGTTTGGCCTTGTTTTTAATTTATATGGGGCTTATTCTTTCTGGAGCCTTATCTCATGCTGTCTTTAATGCAGAAACGACCAGAACAGAAATATTATCCGGTTTAGCAAAACAGAGTTTAGGTAACATCGGTAATTTGTTCTTAAGTATACTGGTAGGTTTAGCATGTTTTACCACCGCAGTAGGTATCGTAACCGGTACGGCAGATTTTGTAGCATCAAGATTTAATGAGTCAAAATCGGCATATACCATTATGGCTATTATTGGTAGTGTATTAGGTGTTCTTGTTGGTCAGTTCAATGTAGCTTATATTATTGCCGTAGCCATACCCTCTTTAATGTTCATTTATCCCATTACCATTATACTCATTGTTTTGAATGTAGTGCCAGATAAATATGCATCGTCTTTGGTATTTAGAGCGGTAACCATAGCCACCATACTATTTAGTATTCCTGATTTCTTGGGAAGTATAGGAGCAGTAACACCTGAAGCAAATACGTTTTCGTGGATTCCGCTTCAGCAGTATAGTTTAGGCTGGGTCTTTCCAGCACTTTTAGCATTTGTTCTGACCAATCTTTTAGCCAGAACAAATACAGATTAAAGCGAATTTCTAAAATTCAATTTCTAAACTGATCGGGCAATGATCACTGCCCATAATCTGATCATGAATTTCGGCGGACTTTACTTTTTCCCAAATAGATTCGCTTACCAAAAAGTAGTCTAAACGCCAGCCCACGTTTCTACCCCTTGCACCACCACGTGCACTCCAAAAAGTATATTTATTGAACGTAGTAGGGTGTAGTTTTCTAAAACTATCAACTAAATTGACCTCTTTCAACATATGGTCAAACCCATCTATCTCCACTTGGGTAAATCCAGAAGTTTTGTTGTAATTACTTTTGGGGTTGGCTAAATCGTTCTCAGTATGTGCCACGTTAAAATCACCTGTAATGATCAACGGTTTTGATTTTGAAAGCTCTTTTAGGTAATTGGTAAAATCTTTATCCCATCCTGCACGGTAATCCAATCTTTTTAGTCCACTACCACTATTTGGAATATAGACGTTCACCAAATGAAAGTGTTCAAATTCAGAATGGGTAATCCTTCCTTCTAAATCATGAATTTCTACCCCCATATTCTTGTTGAACGCCACGGGTTTCTGTTTAGAAAGAATTCCAGTACCAGAATACCCTTTTCTTTCGGCACTATTACTAAACAGTTCATAGTCTGTAATATCTTTCAATGCTTCGGCAACCTGATCATCTTGCGCTTTGGTTTCTTGAACACAAAATACATCGGCATCAAATTCCTTTACAACATCCTCAAATCCCTTTTTAACCGAAGCCCTAATTCCATTAACGTTCCACGATACTAATTTCATGCTTGTTATTTAGTTGTTCATTAATTCCTCTATCTCATCTGCCTTAATCGGAATATTCGCCATTAAGTTAAAAGGTTCTCCTTTTTCTTGAATAACTACATCATCTTCTAAACGAATACCCATATTTTCTGCAGGTATATAAATACCTGGCTCTACGGTAAACACCATATTCGCTTTCATTGGTGTTTTCAAAGCCCCGTAATCATGTGTATTTAAACCAATATGGTGACTTGTACCGTGCATGAAGTATTTCTTGTATGCAGGCCATTCGGGATTTTCATTTTGTACATCGGCTTTATCCAACAAACCAAGACCTAAAAGTTCTGAGGTCATTATTTTACCACATTCCTTGTGATATTCTGCCCAAAGCGTACCAGGCACCAACATTTTGGTAGCATCGTCTTTTACACGCAAAACAGCATTGTATACCTCTTTTTGGCGCTTTGTAAATGTACCGTTTACAGGAATAGTCCTTGTTAAGTCACTTGAGTAATTTGCATACTCTGCTGCAACATCCATCAAAATTAAATCGCCATCATTACAAGGCTTATTATTCTCTAAGTAGTGCAATACATTCGCATTATTGCCAGAAGCAATAATTGGCTGGTAAGCAAAACCTTTAGATCTATTTCGTACGAATTCATGTAAAAGTTCTGCTTCAATCTCATATTCCATTACGCCCGGTTTCACAAAACCAAGCAGTCTGCGAAATCCTTTTTCAGTGATATTACAAGCCGTTTGCATAATTTCAATTTCCTCAGGCTCTTTTACACCTCTAATTTCCTGCAAAATAGGATTACTTTTTGCTACGCGATGAGCAGGGTATTCGCGCTTACATTTTTCAATAAACCGATCTTCTCTAGTCTGTGTTTCTACCGCCTGCCTGTAATGTTCGTTTGTATTAAAATAAATAGTCTCGGCTTCGGTCATTAGATCGAAGAAGATTTTATCAAAATCTTGCAACCAACAAATGGTTTCTATACCAGATACTTCCGTAGCCTTTTCTTTGGTTAATTTTTCACCTTCCCAAATGGCAATATGCTCATTGGTTTCACGAACAAACAAAACTTCGCGATGTTTTTTATTTACAGCATCGGGAAATAACACCAGTATCGTTTCTTCTTGATCAGCACCGGATAGGTAAAATATATCTCTATGTTGCTCAAAAGGCAAAACACTATCGGCTCCTATTGGGTAAATATCGTTAGAGTTAAAAACTGCAATACTTTTAGGTTGCATGCAGTCCATAAATTTCTTACGGTTCTTTATAAATAGGGAGTTAGGTATTTGATCGTATTTCATGAATTTATATTTTGATATAAAATTACGCATTATGTGTTGTTTCCTTAAAAAATAGGGCATGGAATTATAAAATTTACAAGAATGTTAGCACAACTTCTTAGCTACAAAATGGCTAACTTGTATACCTAAACCAAACAAAGACAACTCATGAGAAAAATTGCTTACCTCATCTTAGGTACACTATGTTTACAGGCATGTTCAGAAACGCCGAAAGAAGAAACACAAACCGATCTTTTTGCCCGTATTGATACCGAAATAAAACAAAATTCCAAAGGCTATAGCACATTAAAGGAAGCTACCGAAACTATAGGTCATAGGTTAACAGGATCTACCAACGGTGCACAGGCAGAAGAATACACCTATAACAAATTCAAGGAATATGGTTTTGAAGATGTTGTTTACCAAACTTTTGAAGTTGAGGCATGGGCAAGAGGCGAAGTTGCTTTAAACATCAACGAGGATGATGTTATGGTAGTCACTTTAGGTCATGCACCTGTAGAGGCACACGTTACCGGTGAAATTGTAGACATGGGCAATGGACTAGATGCAGACTATGCAGCAAACCCAGATGCCGTAAAAGGAAAAATAGCTTTGGTATATATTAATATTCTACCAGGTAGCGAAGAAGGGTTAAACAATTTACACCGTAGCGAGAAAACGGCTTTAGCCATAAAATATGGTGCTATTGGTATTATTATCATTAACCAAGTGGATAATGGCGTTTTGCTTACAGGTACAGCTTCGGTTACAGGAGAGTTGATTCCAATACCTGCCGTATGTATTGGCAAGGAAGATGGCATGGCATTAAAAGAAACATTGAAGACCAAAAAAGCTACCGCCAAAATTGACATGACCAATACAAGCGATATGATTAAGGCAAGAAACGTAGTTGCAACATTACCAGGTACGGAAATACCTCAAGAAGAAATTGTAATTGGTGGTCATTTAGATTCTTGGGATTTGGCTACCGGTGCCATAGATAATGGTATTGGTTCATTTGCGGTGCTTGATATTGCAAGGGCATTCAAGGCTAATAATCTACAGCCAAAAAGAACCGTGAAGTTTGTTATGTTCATGGGAGAGGAACAAGGTTTACTAGGTTCTAAATATTTGGTAGAACAAGCTGTTGAAAACAATACCATTGAAAACATTAAATATATGATGAATCTAGATATGTCCGGTAACCCAATAGGTATGAATGCGGGCGGTAAACTAGATAATGAACAGTTCTTTAAAGATTTAGGTGCTGCCATTCAAAAACAGGATACTATTTATCAAAACAAATTCTCCAACAAATCTGGGCTACATAGCGATCACCAACCATTTATGCTTGAGGGAGTTCCCATTTTATCGGTACATAGTAATTTAGACCGCTCTATCTACGGATGCTACCATTCTGATTGTGACGATTTTCATTTGGTGAATGAAGACCATATGAAAAATACGGCACGTTTTGGTACAATGATGTTGTATGCTCTGGCAAATGCCGATACTTTACCAGCAACAAAAATGGATAGTGAAACCACTAAAGAATTCATGATCAAAAATGATTTAAAGGAGAAATTGATCATTGGCAACGAATGGAAATGGGAAGAGTAATCTCCATCAAAAGAAAATTATTAAGGCAGGGCATTGTACCCGCATTACTCTGCCTTTCTTTTTTAGCAGGATGCTCTCAGCAACCTGAAGAAAAACCAGTAGATTATTTTGAGCTTGTTCGCCCAGAATTCACTGGTAAGCTTGCCTATGAAACTACAGATTTTGTAGAAGATTATTGGCGTGTTGTAGGCAACACCGGTTTTAATAAAACAATTCACCTTATTGCAGATAGTCTAAAAGCCGCAGGTTATGTATTAGAAGAGGATGCAAAAATTGGTGACCGTTTTACCTACCGTATTGAAAAGCGAGCAATGAGCCGCCAAACTTGGGAACCTGTTTCAGCGTCACTACAAATTGTAGGTCAAGAAATGCCCTTGCTACTTTCGCAAACCAATAGGAACATGACTTATTTAAATTCGGCTTCTACCCCAAAAGAGGGTATTAAGGCAGAAGTTGTATGGGTAACATCTGTTGAAGATATGGAGTCCGCCTCCATGAAAGACAAAGTAGTTTTTGCAGAAATGAGTGCTAGAAAGTTGTACAAAACCGCAATGAAAAAAGGGGCAATAGGAATTCTCACCTATGACAACCCAGAGTATTTACAACCAGAGAAAAATACCACTTCAATTCAATTTAGAAGTCTTCCTTCACCATCTGATAGTGATTTTTGGGGCATTGCCCTGTCATATGAGGCAAAAGAAAAATTAATATCACAACTTAAAACAGGTACTACCGAAGTTTTAGTAAAGATAGAAACCAAAAGATATCCATCCGAAGAACTAACCATTGTTGCCGATATTAAAGGAAGTGAATTGCCAAACGAACGTTTGGTGTACAGCGCACATGTTCAAGAACCCGGCGCCAATGACAACGCAACGGGTGTTGGCACGCAATTAGAAATGGCTAAAACCGCAGCCAAATTATTTGGCGAAAACAAAATAGCATTTAAAAGAAGTATGACTTTTTTATGGGGCGATGAAATTGTTTCTACCAACCGGTATATTCAAGAAAATTCAGAGCGTGCAAAAGGAATTAAATGGGGAATTAGTCTTGATATGGTAGGCGAAAATACTGCAGTAACAGGCGGCACTTTCTTAATTGAAAAAATGCCAGACCCAAGTACTATTTGGACTCGTGGCAATGATAAACATAGTGAATGGGGCGGTGAAGTTTTGAAACTGAAGGACATGAAACCACACTATTTAAATGATTTTATAACATCGACCTTTAAAAAACAGGGCGAATTTGCGAATTGGGTGGTAGAAACCAACCCGTTTGAAGGCGGCAGCGATCACACTCCGTTTTTACAAGCTGATATACCCGGACTTTTACTTTGGCATTTTACAGACCAATTTTACCATACCGATAATGACCGTATAGACAAGGTTTCACAAGAAACCATGAAAAATGTGGGTACTGCGGCACTAGTGAGCGGACTCACCCTAGTAAATTCAAATACCGCATTTGCCTTAGAACAAATATCTTTATTGGAACAAAAAGCCATAGACCGTTTACAGACCGAATTTCAATTAAGTGTAAACGCTATTAAGGATGGTAACTCTATTGAGAATGAAAAGGCTATTCTAGAAGCTTGGGAAGATTGGTACGTTAAAGCCATCTCAACCACCAGCGATGTTGTTTCAAAATCAAATGGTGATATTAAAAACGCCATTAAAGAATCACAATCAAGGGTATCGTTAAAATCACAAGAATTGATCAAGAAATTGAAAACCAGCTCTAAAAACTAATCAGTAACTTACCATCTGCAGTATCAAAAACATTATAATGAAACAGTTTTATTTCCTATTACTAATCGGTATTTCTATAGTATCGGCACAGGTTCAACCAACTACATCTGAAAAAATAGATGAATCATTGATTGCCAAACAGGCTATGGATGCCAATTCACTGGTCAAAAATATTCCATTAAAAAATATAGGTCCTTCTGTAATGAGTGGTCGTGTAGTAGATTTAGCGGTCAACGACAACAACCCAACAGAATATTACGTAGCATACGCTTCTGGCGGATTGTGGTACACTAACAATAACGGCAACACCTTTACTCCGGTAATGGATGAAACCCAAACCCAGAATCTTGGCGACATTACGGTTCATTGGCAAAGCGGAACCATTTGGGCAGGTACGGGAGAGAATAACTCATCACGTTCATCTTACGCCGGTATCGGGATATTAAAGTCTACCGATAAGGGTAAAACCTGGCAACATATGGGCTTATCAGATTCGCACCATATTGGGCGCATTATAGTAAATCCTGATAATGCAAATGAAGTAACCGTGGGCGTTACTGGTCATTTATATTCTCCTAACAAAGAACGCGGCATTTACAAAACCACAGATGGCGGTAAAACTTGGAAAAAAACTTTATTCATTGATGACAATACAGGTATCATCGATGTTGCGGTTTCCCCTAATAATTATCAGATACAATACGCAGCAGCTTGGCAAAAAGATAGAAAAGCATGGAATTTTAGCAGTAGTGGAGAAGGTTCTGGCATTTACAAAAGTACAGATGCCGGCACCACTTGGACAAAAATTTCAACACCTTCAAGCGGATTTCCTACGGGAGAAGGAGTTGGTAGAATTGGCTTAGCTGTTTTTGATGACAACATTCTTTATGCGGTTCATGACAATCAATTTAGAAGAGAAAAATCCAAAGAAAAAAAGGAGAAACAGTCGGGCTTAACAAAAGATGATTTTAAATCGCTCTCCAAAGAACAGTTCTTGAAGCTGAACGACAAAGAGCTGAACGAATTTCTAAAAACCAATAATTTTCACGAAAAATATAGAGCTGCCAATGTCAAGCAAATGGTTCGTAGTAATGCCGTACAACCGGCAGACTTGGCGTTATATTTAGAAGATGCCAACAGTATGTTGTTTGATACGCCGGTTATTGGTGCAGAAGTCTACCGAAGTAATGATGGCGGTAAAACTTGGTCAAAACAAAACGAAGACTATATAGACGACCTTTTTTACAGCTACGGGTATTATTTTGCCCAGGTTACTGTTGATCCTAATAATGTTGATGCCATTTATTTAGCCGGTGTACCCATTATAGCTTCTAAAGATGGCGGCAAAACATATACATCAATAAATGGTGATAACGTTCATTCAGATCACCATGCATTATGGATCAATCCAAAATTACCCGGTCATCTCATTAACGGGAATGATGGCGGAGTTAACACGAGCTACGATGACGGTAAAAATTGGTTTAAGAACAACTCTCCCACGGTTGGTCAGTTTTATGCCATTGCCGTAGATAATGAAAAACCATATAACATATATGGCGGATTACAAGACAACGGAGTTTGGATGGGACCGCACAATGCAGAGGAAAACAGCGAATGGCAGCAAACAGGGCAACACCCTTGGAAATCTATTTTAGGTGGAGATGGTATGCAAGTAGAGATTGACGATCGCAACGCTAATATCGTTTACACGGGATATCAATTCGGAAATTATTTTAGAATCGATTTAGAAAAAGACCAAAGAAATTATATTCAACCAAAACATGAGCTAGGCGAGGCTCCCTACCGTTTCAACTGGCAAACTCCTATTTTACTTTCTCCCCATAACCAAGATATTTTATATATGGGCAGTAATAAAATGCATCGTTCCTTAAATAAAGGAGACACATGGGAAACTATCTCAGCTGACCTGACCCAAGGAGGAAAACAAGGTAATGTAGCCTATGGTACCTTGACCACAATTTCTGAATCTACCTATAAATTCGGATTGTTATATACCGGTAGTGACGATGGTCTAATTCAACGAACTGATAACGGTGGTGGTAGTTGGATAACCGTATCTAATAACCTACCTCAAAATTTATGGGTAAGCAGGGTCATTGCTTCAAAACATAACGAAAATAGAGTATATGCTACATTAAACGGTTACCGTTCAGACGACTTTACTCCCTATATTTTTGTAAGTGATGACAAAGGGTCTACTTGGAAAAACATTTCTAATAACATACCTACATCTGCCGTGAACGTTATAGTAGAAGACCCGGAAAATGAAAACCTTTTATTTGTTGGTACGGATAATGGCTTATACGTTTCATTGGATAGGGGAACAACATGGCAATCTTTCCAAAATGGAATGCCCTATGTTGCCGTTCATGATTTGGTCATACAACAAGATGCCAAACATTTAGTGGTGGGTACGCATGGTAGAAGTATTTATACCGCAAATATCGCTGCGCTTCAAAATTTGACTTCAGAAATTCAGAACAAAGCACTGCACGTATATGCGCTAGAAAATAGTAAACATTCTTCACGTTGGGGTAATTCTTGGAGCTCTTGGTCAAAACCTAGAACACCAGGATTAGACGTCACCTTCTACTCTGATAGTGATGATGTGTATGAAGCCAAAATACTATCTTCAGATGATATCGTAGTCAGTGAAACTGAAATTATTGCGGACAAAGGTTTAAATGTTTTATCATATGATGTTGCTTTCTCTAAAATTGGCAAGATGAATTACCTTAAAAAGCACAAAACTGTTTTAAAACAAGCTGATAATGGAAGTACCTATTTACCAAAGGGAACCTATACCGTAGAAATTAAAGGAAACGGAACTGTTGAAAAAGCAACTTTTGATATAGAATAGCACAATGAAAATAGTAGATTGGAACGAGTTACCGGAACTAGGTGTTAGCCATGACCCAAGTATTAAGAAAAAGACATTGATAAATCGTGGTGAAATACCACAATTAATGATGTATGGTACCGCTGTTTTTAAACCTGGTCAAAAAGTTGAGCTTCATAAACATGATACTATGTTTGAAGTCTTTCATATACAGACCGGTAAAGCCGTATTTACTATTTCAGGAAAGGATTATGAGGTTGGTCCTGGAAAATGCATCACCATAGCCCCTGGTGAATTACATGGCCAACATAACCCATTTGACCAAAATGTAACTTGGACCTATTTTGGAATAGCTACAGATTAAGAATTATTAATTATGGAACTTACTTTAGGCATACCGGCACTACTTTTCCCTGCCATTTCATTAACAATGTTGGCATACAATGCAAGATACTTGGCCATTGCCGCATTAATACGCCAATTACATCAAAAATATCAAGAAACGGCGTCACAATCCGTTGGGCTACAAGTTCAAAAATTACGTAAACGACTCACCATTATCAAAAACATGCAAGCCACTGCCATTTTTAGCTTTTTATTGGCAGTAATTACAATGACCTTAATTTACGTAGAACTTGCATTTTGGGCTAATTTGATATTTAGTATTAGTTTATTCGCATTGATGGTATCGTTGGTCTTGTCATTGATCGAGGTTCAATTATCGACCAAAGCATTAGAAATTCAGTTGAAGGATATGGAGAAATAATTGATACATATCTAGAAAAGGCTCCTAACTAATAACCATACCGTTCGTCGATGTTTTTATAAGCTATTGGCTTAATAACCAGTATCTTTGACATCTGACAATAATAGGCATGAAAAGAGTTCGAGAACTCGAATTGATTAATCAAATTAAGGAGATTAGAGAATTTGAATTTGGTGTATTCTATTTCTTCAAAGGAGGTATTGTCATCTCTGAAATGAATGAGGGAGCACATTTTAAATGGCAAAATGCAAAAAAAACAGTGTACGCCGCCCAGGAAATATATGATAATGACATTCCACTAATCTATATTGCCAACAGGGTAAACAAATATCGTGTAGCTCCTTTTGAATGGTTCAAGTATCATAAAAATCGTTTCGACATGCAGTATATAGCTTCGGTAGGGCCATTGAAAAACAATTTATTAAGTTCCATAATAAAGAAATTAATTTTCCCAAAAAGAATCAAATCATTCACAGATTTGGATGAAGCTGTTGCTTGGGCACTGGAGATTTCAAAAAAATCAAAATAAAATTCAGAGATGCCAATTTTTTTTGTTGAATGTTTACCAAAATAGAAGCATATATTTTCAAAATTTATTAAACATCTACAAAATTGATTTTAAAATCAATCTAAATTGATATACTAAAACTGCTTAATTCTTGTTAATAACTAGCTTGTGATGTAACTTCGCATATAAAATTAACGACTAATGAGCGGATTTTTTAAATCTTCGATCGGTAGAAAGTACGCAATGGCACTTTCTGCTTTCTTTTTAATGTTTTTTCTACTTCAGCATTTTGCAATAAACATCTTATCGGTTTTTAGCCCCGATGCGTTTAATGAAGCATCGCATTTTATGGGGACCTTTTGGGCCGTACAATATGTTTTGCAACCAATTTTAATTTTTGGTGTTATCTATCATTTTGTGATGGGTTTCATTTTAGAAGCCAGAAATAGAAGTGCAAGAGTGAAAAAATATGCTAAGAACAATGGGGCTGCCAATTCATCTTGGATGAGCCGAAACATGATTTACAGTGGTTTATGCATTTTGGCATTCCTTGTACTGCATTTCATAGATTTCTGGTTTCCAGAAATAAACACCAAATACATTCAGGGTGATATGTCCGGATTATTGGGTAACGGTGAAGGTTTTCGTTATTATGAGGAACTTGCCCATAAATTCGAAAGCCCATTACGTGTTGGCGCTTATGTAATAGCCTTCGTATTCTTATCGCTTCATCTAATGCACGGTTTTAGTTCTGCATTTCAATCTGCAGGTGCATCTAGTATGAGAAAAGAAAAATTACAATTGTTTGGTAAAGCGTATGCTATAATAATTCCTTTAGGTTTTATTTTCATTGCTCTTTTTCATCATTTTAATCATCATTAATACCTATTACTTATGTCTGTATTAGACTCAAAAGTACCTAAAGGTCCGTTGGAAACGAAGTGGACCGATTATAAGAATCATATAGATTTGGTTAACCCTGCCAACAAACGTAATATTGACATTATAGTTGTTGGAACAGGATTGGCAGGGGGTTCCGCTGCCGCAACTTTAGCGGAATTAGGCTATAATGTAAAAACATTTTGCTATCAAGATTCTCCAAGAAGAGCGCACTCTATTGCTGCACAAGGTGGTATTAACGCTGCAAAGAACTATCAAGGAGATGGTGATTCTACCTACCGTTTATTTTACGATACCGTAAAAGGTGGTGATTACCGTTCAAGAGAAGCAAACGTATATAGATTGGCAGAAGTTTCTGCGAATATTATTGACCAATGTGTTGCACAAGGGGTTCCTTTTGCACGTGATTATGGCGGACTACTAGACAACCGTTCGTTTGGTGGTGTATTGGTTTCAAGAACTTTTTACGCAAAAGGACAGACAGGACAACAATTATTATTAGGTGCCTATTCTGCCATGAACAGACAAATTGCACGAGGTAAAATTACTCCGTTCAACCGTCATGAAATGTTAGATGTTGTAAAGATAGACGGCAAGGCACGTGGTATTATTGCCCGTAATTTGGTTACCGGTGAAATAGAACGTCATTCCGCACATGCAGTGGTTATAGCATCAGGTGGTTATGGAAATGTATATTTCCTATCTACAAATGCAATGGGATCTAACGTTACCGCATCTTGGAAAATACATAAAAAGGGAGCTTTTTTTGCCAACCCATGTTATACTCAAATTCACCCAACGTGTATTCCGCGTTCAGGTGACTACCAGTCTAAACTTACGTTAATGTCAGAGTCTTTACGTAATGATGGACGTATTTGGGTTCCTAAAAATCTTGAAGATGTTAAGGCAATACGTGAAGGCAAGAAAAAACCGACCGATCTATCTGAAGACGAAAGAGATTACTACTTAGAAAGAAGGTACCCTGCATTTGGTAACCTAGTACCACGTGATGTTGCATCTAGAGCAGCAAAAGAACGTTGTGACGCCGGTTACGGAGTAAATGCAACAGGTGAAGCTGTTTATTTGGATTTTGCAGCCGCTATTGAAAGATACGGGAAAGAGCAAGCAAAGATACACGGTATCAATAATGCATCTGCAGACAAAATTTATGAACTAGGTGCCGCTATCGTAAAAGCAAAATACGGTAACCTTTTTCAAATGTATGAGAAAATCGTTGATCAAGACCCATATAAGACACCTATGATGATTTACCCAGCTGTTCATTATACCATGGGAGGTGTTTGGGTAGATTACAATTTAATGACTACAATACCTGGGTGTTATGCTATTGGTGAAGCCAACTTCTCCGATCATGGTGCAAACCGATTAGGGGCTTCTGCACTTATGCAAGGTTTGGCCGATGGTTATTTTGTTTTACCCTATACTATTGGCGATTATTTATCTAATGACATTAGAACAGGTAAAATACCTACCGACACACCAGAATTCGATGCCGCGGAAAAAGAAGTAACCGATAGAATAAACTTTTTTATCAATAATAAAGGAGAACATTCTGTAGATTATTACCATAAGAAATTAGGTAAGATCATGTGGGATAAATGTGGTATGTCACGTAATGCAGAAGGATTGAAAAGTGCAATCGATGAAATATCGGCCCTTAGAAAAGATTTCTGGAAAAACGTAAATGTTCCGGGAACAACAACCGAATACAACGAGCAATTAGCAAAAGCAGGAAGAGTTGCAGATTTCTTGGAGTTAGGAGAATTATTCGCTAAAGATGCACTTGTTAGGGAAGAGTCTGCAGGTGGCCACTTTAGGGAAGAACACCAAACAGAAGAAGGTGAAGCAAAAAGACTATCAGAGTTTCAATTTGTTTCTGCATGGGAATATAAAGGAGAACCAAAAGATGCTGTATTGCATAAAGAAGAACTCGTTTATGAAAATATAGAAGTTAAAGAAAGAAGTTATAAATAAAGAAGGTAACATGAACTTAACACTTAAAATTTGGCGTCAATCAGACGCGAACGACAAGGGTAAAATGGTCGACTATAAAGTGACAGAAATATCTGAACACATGTCCTTTTTAGAAATGATGGATGTTCTTAACGAACAATTAATAAATAAAGGAGAAGAGCCTGTAGCTTTTGATCATGATTGTAGGGAAGGTATTTGTGGTATGTGCTCTATGTTCATTAATGGTGAGGCTCATGGACCGGATAGAGGAGTAACCACTTGTCAATTGCACATGAGAATGTTCAAAGACGGTGATACCATAACTATTGAGCCTTTTAGGGCAAAAGCCTTTCCGGTTATAAAAGATTTGGTTGTTGACAGAAGTGCTTTTGATCGTATACAACACGCCGGAGGTTATATCTCTGTAAATACATCAGGTAATACGCAAGATGCAAACGCAACACTTATTTCCAAACATGCAGCTGATGAGGCTATGGATGCAGCAACCTGTATTGGCTGCGGTGCTTGTGTAGCAAGCTGTAAAAATGCTTCGGCTATGCTATTTGTAGGTGCAAAAGTGTCACAATATGCTTTATTGCCACAAGGTCAGGTAGAAGCTGTTGACCGTGTTAAGAATATGGTTGCCCAAATGGATCTAGAAGGTTTTGGGAATTGCACGAATACAGGTGCCTGTGAAGTTGAATGTCCTAAAGGAATTTCTTTGGAAAACATTGCAAGAATGAATAGAGAATTTTTAAGCGCTAATGTAAAAAGTTAAGCTTAGAATCATAAAGTTTTAAAAAATCTCGACCGTAAAGGTTCGAGATTTTTTATTTTTAAGAGATGTCCAAAGACTATTCCACAGAACGAATAAAAGTACCGAGGTTCAACGAAGCGTCCGGTTTCTATACCACGCCACAACGCTCTAAAATAATGAGTAAAATTAAAGGCAAGAACACAAAACCGGAACTTGCTTTTAGAAAAGCCCTTTATGCCGCCGGATATAGATATCGTATCGATTATAAAAAGTTAATAGGCAAACCTGACATAGCACTACCCAAATATAAAACGGTCATATTTATAGATGGCGAATATTGGCATGGTAAAAATTGGGAAGAACGTAAACCTAAAGTAAAAACTAACAGAGAATTTTGGATAGCCAAAATAGAACGCAATATGCAGCGAGACGCTGAAGTAAACGAAAAACTAATCGCTATGGGTTATACCGTAATTAGATTTTGGGAAACAGATATCAAAAAAAACTTAGAACAATGTTTAGAAAAGACCTTGCGACACTTAAATAGAGTGCAAATGAGCACATACTGAATTTTATCAAGTTCATTTAATAAATGTTTAACCCTTGCCATCCCTTTATTAATAGACCTTTAACGGACATTGCCTTCTATGATATGTAACTTAGTATCAAAGAAATTATTAATCGTTAAAAACTATATATTATGAAGAGGATAGCAATATTAGCTACAAATGGATTTGAGGAAAGTGAATTAAAATCTCCAAAAGAAGCCATGGAAAAAGAAGGCTTTAATGTTGAAATAGTAAGTTTAGAAAATGGAGAAATAAAAGGTTGGGCAGATGGAAACTGGTCTAACAGCTACACTGTAGATAAAACCTTGAACGAAGTTAGAGCAGAGGACTACAACGCATTGGTGTTACCAGGCGGGGTAATAAACCCTGATTTACTAAGAAGGGAAGAGACGGCATTAGATTTTGTAAGAGACTTTTTTAAATTGAAAAAACCTGTAGCAGCTATTTGCCATGCACCATGGACATTGATAAGTGCAGGTGTAGTTAAAGGAAGAAAAATGACTTCATTTAATTCTATTAAGGATGATTTGATAAATGCCGGAGCTAATTGGGTAGACCAAGAGGTCGTAGTTGATGAAGGATTTGTAACCAGTAGAAATCCTGATGACTTACCAGCTTTTAATTCTAAATTAATTGAGGAAATTAAAGAAGGAAAGCATGAAATGCAACATGCCTAATTAAATTGATTAAAACAAAAAAAGCTCAACCAGTTGGTTGGGCTTTTTTTTATATCCGTAATTAAAATTATTACTTTTACTACTATGGATTATGATCAGTACAAACGGGCATCAAAACTACCAGATGTAAAAACTACCATATTTACTATAGTAGGCAACCTTGCGAGAAAGCATGCTTCACTTGATCTCTCACAAGGTTTTCCCAATTTTAAGACAGATGAGAAATTAATGTCATTGGTTAGCGATGCATTAATTAATGGTCATAACCAATATGCACCCATGCAAGGATATTTTGGCCTAAGAGAGATTATTTCAGAGAAAATCGCATCGTTACGTCAACGTACTTATTCTCCCGCTGATGAAGTAACTATAACTGTAGGAGCCACTCAAGCTATTTTTACCGCCATTACAGCCTTTATCAACAAAGGTGATGAGGTAATTATTATAAAACCAGCCTACGATTGTTATGAGCCTGCAATTACGTTAAATGGAGGAATACCTGTTTATATCCAATTAGATGCCCCAGATTATAAAATAGATTGGTCAGCCTTTGAAAATAAGATTACCGATAAAACCAAAATGGTAATTTTAAATACACCCCACAATCCCACCGGTACCGTTCTAACCAAATCCGATATGGAAGAGTTAGAAAGGATATTAAAACCCACCAATATCATCCTTTTGAGCGACGAGGTTTATGAGCAATATCACTTTTGATGGACAAGTTCATGAAAGTGCTTCAAAATTTCCTGATTTAGCCAGTAGAAGTTTTGTCTGTGCTTCTTTTGGAAAAACGTTTCACGTAACCGGATGGAAGATAGGCTATTGCATAGCTCCTGCTGAATTGATGGCCGAATTTAGAAAAGTACATCAATTTGCGGTTTTCTGTGTAGACCATCCGGTACAACGTGCAATGGCTGATTATTTAAAGTACCCATCACATTATTTAGATTTGAACAATTTTTACCAAGAAAAAAGAGATTTCTTTCTAGATGGATTAAAATCGTCCAAATTTAAGTTCAAACCTTCTCTAGGAACCTATTTTCAATTATTAGATTATACTAACATTTCCAAAGAAGAAGATGAAGTTATTGTCAGACGTTTAATTATAGAAAACGGCATAGCATCTATTCCTATCTCTTCTTTTAACGTTGATAACAGAAATGATTACATGCTACGCTTCTGTTTCGCCAAAAAGAAAGAAACCTTAGAGCAAGCAGTAGAGATTTTATGCAAACTCTAAAGGGTATTGTTAAAAAGCATCATTTACCTTGGTCATAAACTCGCCAACTTTACTAGGCTCTAACCAGCGTGTAACCACAACAACATCATTTTCTTTATCTACGATAATGAAATTACCCCCAAAACCGGCAGCGTAAAAAATGTTTTCAGATAGTCCTTCCCAATGTCTAGCCCCTTTCTTATTTAACCACCACATATACCCATAATTAGCATTAGGTATTGATGGTGTAGTAGCCTTTTTAATCCAGCTTTCTGAAATCAATCTTTCATTCTTCCACTTACCATTATTTAAGAAAAGCATACCAAAACGTGCCATATCTTGTGTACTAATGAACATTCCAGCACCAGAATGACCGCCACCGGTAACAGATTTCATTTGTAGCCCGTCAATTTCTGTCCAAGCATTATCATAGCCAAACCAGCGCCATGTAGATGAAGCACCAATTTTGTCCATAATTTTTTCTTTCAGGACTAACGGTATTGGTTTGCGCCATACATGTGTTAACGAATATGCCAATACGTTTACTCGCACATCGTTATACTCCATAACTGTACCCGGTTCTTTAGGTGTAGCTAACTTCCAATCATCAATACCTCCATTACTTGGTGGTCTATCCGCCCAATCTTTACCTCCCCACAGTTCACCAGACCAAGCGGAATTTTGCTGCAACAGATGCTCCCAAGTAATCTTGGAATTATGCGTTCCGTCAAAAGTACCGTCCCAAATATACTCACCTACCAAATTTTTGGTGTTAGTAATAATTCCTTCGTCTTCTGCAAGACCTGCCATAGTACTTAAAAAACTCTTGGTGACACTAAAAGTCATATCTACTCTTTTAGTATTTCCCCATTGTGCAACTACATACCCTTTTTTGAGAATCATACCTGCAGGACCACCTCTCTTTTTTGTCGGACCTAGTATTTTATGAAACGGTTCTTTTTCAAATCCTTTTACAATTGCAATTCGTAAGTCTCTAGAACCAGAGTATTCATTTGCTTCTGCAAAATTTACTGCTTCTTTAAGATTTGCACTATTTATTTTAAAATTTTCAGGAGATTTTACTTCCCAATCAACATTGCGTTCTGGAAAATAGTATTCTTGTGCTTGTAGGTTAAGAATGCCAAAAAGCACAAGTAAAGTAATAAGATGTAATTTCATGAGATTTAGTTTGTTGTTACAAGGTACTTAAATTGAAACGCATTAACCAATCTGTTTGCTTATCTGAGCCTATGAAATAAGGGTGAGTATCAAACTTATAAAAACCGTGACGTTCATAAAACCGTATAGCTCGTTTGTTCTTTTGCCACACACCTAACCATAAAATATCTTTACTACTGTTCTTAGCTATATACTTTATGTGCTGAAGAAACTGTTCTCCATAACCCATACCTTGAAACCTTTCTAACACATAAATACGCTCTAATTCAATGCTGTATTCATGTTTTAGTTCTGATTGTGCTTCACCTACATTTAATTTGAAATAACCGACTACCTCATCATTTTTATATGCAAAGTAAAATTCACTTTCAGGATTTAAAAGTTCATTCTTGATTTTTACGGATGCAAAAGCTTGTTCAATATATTTTTTGAAATCTATAGGATCATTATCTTTCTCAAAAGCCGTTACAAAGGTTTGTTCAGAAATAAGTCTTAATTGATGAAGATTACTAAGTGTACACAATTTAAATTTTAGTTCCATAGTCCTAAAATAAAAAAAGGAGCAAATTACTTTGCTCCTAATCGGGGGAAATATTATAAAAAGGTTGATTTGATAACTTATCTGTTCTTCATACTATCATCTATTACAAATAGTAATACTCATGGGCATTTTTCATTTACGCGTTTATTTTTGTTTTTCCGCAAAGACTTCACCTTCTGTTCTTAATAGAATAGTGCCTTTTTCAGTTTCTTGCATTTTCACTAAATCATCGGGGAAATCTGTTCCTGGGTAGCTAACTATATAAACATCACCGTTAACGGTCCAGTTAAAATCTGTTAAGTAAACAACCTGCCCATCTTTATAGCCATGGAATCTACCTAAGTATACATCATTAAAAATCCACTCTTCATTATCAACAACCATCTTATTTGTATTGGTAGCCGTTTTAACCGTATGGTTCCAAATACCGATTATAGGATCATTATTCTCTTCAATTTTTGAACATGAGGTAATAAATACCATCAAGATTAGGCAACTAAATACGTACTTCATTTTAGGCTAAGTTTTAAAAGCGATTTGGGATTCACTTTTTATTACAATACAAATATATGTAGTCTTTTTCTTACAATAAATTATTTGTGGTAAAACTTATTAAAAATGTGGTGAACTTAGGGAAGTTAGTTTATTAAAGTAATGCATTATATGAATGGAAAGTTGCATTAAAAACAACATGCAAAAAAAAAGAGCGACTTTTTAAGTCGCTCTTTTTTAATTTTTTTAAAATAATCTAAAACATAAATAACTTTTTGGTAAGTCTTAGAAATCCACTAAAGAAATCATTTCTATACACTTGTACCTTATGTTCGTTTGCAGCGTGGTTTATTTGAGAATTCATGACGGTTAAGTAATTAATATGTTATGGGTTTGTTTGAGTGACAAAAATACATTTGTTCTTTAGAATTTATATCATAATTGTTGTGTACCGAACCCAAGCTGTTGTGAAAAAAAAAAAATCCCAATTTTACCGATGAATTACCTATAGTTATTACACCTTCATTTCCATAACTTCTCCTTTTACAATTAACTTCCCTTCCGTAGCTGCTTTTATTTCTTCTACTGATACACCAGGCGCGCGCTCCAATAACAAGAAGCCGTCTTCTGTGACTTCAAGTACCGCCAAATTGGTTACAATCTTCTTAACACAGCCTACCCCTGTCAATGGCAAACTACAGCGTTTCAACAATTTGGATTCCCCCGCTCTATTCGTATGCATCATGGCCACGATAATATTTTCTGCAGATGCCACAAGATCCATTGCACCACCCATCCCTTTAACCATTTTACCAGGGATCTTCCAGTTGGCAATATCGCCGTTCTCAGCGACTTCCATTGCCCCTAATATGGTAAGTTCTACATGTTTGCCTCTAATCATGGCAAAGCTAGTAGCAGAATCAAAATAGGATGCCCCGGGCAATGCAGTAATGGTTTGCTTACCGGCATTGATCAAATCTGCATCTTCTTCCCCATCAACAGGAAAAGGTCCCATACCTAAAATACCGTTTTCACTTTGAAATTCAACACTAATATCATTACGCACATAATTTGCGACCAAGGTAGGGATACCAATACCTAGATTAACATAATAACCGTTTTCTACTTCTTGTGCAATTCTTTTTGCAATTCCGTTTTTATCTAACATGAGCTTATTTTTGACGTACAGTTCTTTGTTCTATTCTCTTCTCATAATCCTTTCCTTGAAATATGCGTTGCACAAATATTCCTGGAATGTGTATTTGGTTAGGATCCAGTTCACCTTCTGGCACCAATTCCTCAACCTCAGCAACGGTAATAGTAGCCGCACCACACATACAAGGGTTAAAATTGCGCGCCGTCCCCTTAAAAATCAGATTACCGGCAGCATCGCCTTTCCAAGCTTTAACAAAAGAAAAATCTGCCCTAAATGCTTCTTCTAGAATATACATTTTACCATTAAATTCTCTTACTTCCTTTCCTTCTGCCACTTCCGTACCATAACCTGCTGGAGTATAAAAAGCAGGGAAACCTGCTTGTGCGGCCCTGCACTTTTCCGCTAGCGTACCCTGGGGAGTAAGTTCTACTTCTAGTTCTCCGCTTAGCATTTGTCTTTCAAATTCATCATTCTCCCCAACGTAGGAAGACACCATTTTTTTAATTTGATGTTGATGCAACAATAACCCCAAGCCAAAATCGTCTACTCCCGCGTTATTAGAAATGCAGGTAATATCCTTTACTCCTAATCTTACTAATTCGCTAATGGCATTTTCAGGAATACCACAAAGTCCAAATCCACCCAACATAAAGGTCATTCCGTTTTGTACACCCGCTAAAGCTTCAGTTACATTTGCTACTGTTTTACGTATCATTTTGTCATTAATTATCTTGTTACTAAAATACCGAATATAAACGGTATAAAATAAAAAAGGTCTCAGCATTCGCCAAGACCTTCTTTATATAATTCTATAAAACCTTTAGAAATCTAAATCTTCTAGATCATCTTCAATATCATTGTTTTCTTCAACACCTTCGGTAAAATTATCGCAATCTATTTCTATTGACATATTACTAGGTCTTTCAAAATCCTCTTTTGAAATACCCAACTCTTCGTCTGCATAATTCTTGGTCATATACAAGCCCCAAATTGGTAGTGCCATAGATGCTCCTTGACCGTATGTAATACTTTTAAAGTGTACGGCTCTTTCTTCACCTCCTACCCAAACACCGGTAACTAGATTAGGAACCATACCCATAAACCACCCATCACTATTATTTTGCGTAGTACCCGTCTTACCTGCAATAGGATTCGTTAGCTTATAAGGATACCCTGTAATAATTTCATCATATTCCGGTCTCCACTTATTAAAGCCCGTGGTACGTAACCGCGTACCGGAACCACCTTGGGTAACCCCTTTCATTAAATCTAGTATGGCATAAGAAACATCTTTACTCAACACATCTTTAGTTTCAGGAACATATTCATATAAAACGGTACCATCTTTATTTTCTATACGGGTTACCATTACCGGTTTCACATACACCCCTTGGTTGGCAAATGCACCATAGGCACCTACCATTTCATAGACGTTAACATCTACAGTACCCAACGCAATTGAAGGTACTTCCAAGATATCTCCGCTTAGTCCTAAATTACGTACCATACTGACCACTGATTTTGGCCCAACCTCATCAATTAATTGGGCAGTAACCGTATTTACAGAGTTTGCTAATGCCTTTTTTAAGGTATAGCTTTTACCAGAATATTTAAGGTTGGAGTTTCTTGGGCACCATGGTTCAACATTACCGTGTTTACCAGCCTCGATACAGTATTGCGTATCTGGGCGAGTTTCGCAAGGTGATAGTCGTAATTGATCTATTGCCGCAGCATAGACAAAAGGTTTAAACGTAGAACCTGCCTGTCTTGCGCCTTGTATAACATTGTCATATTGAAAATGTTTGTAATTGATACCACCTACCCATGCCTTTACATGACCCGTTTGTGGTTCCATGGACATCATCGCCGTTCTTAAAAAAGCTTTGTAATAACGAATGGAATCTCTTGGAGTAAGAACAGTATCTTTTTCTTTAGTAGGGCTCTTCCAATCAAAAACGGTCATTTCGGTCTTTTTATCAAACGATTCACGAATCTCTTTTTCAGATTTTCCTGCGGCTTTCATAATTTTCCAACGCTCAGAATTCTTCATGGCACGTTCCATTATACTCTTGGTTTCCTCTGGGGTAATATCTAAGAAAGGTGCTGTTTTATTCCTGTCTGGTGTATTTTGATGAAAAAACTCGGCTTGCAGTTTTGTCATATGCTCATTGACCGCCTCTTCTGCATTAGCTTGCATTTTAGAGTCAATAGTCGTGTAGATTTTTAGTCCGTCTAAATACAGATTATACTTATCTGGTTCATCACCTATTGCTGGTTTTGGATTTTTATCTATCCAATCTTTCATAAAGCGCTGTAGATACATTCTAAAATAAGTAGCCAAACCTACACTGTGTGTTTCTGGATTATAGTTAATATCCATCTTCAATGCCTGTAGCGAATCTTTCTCTGTTTCGGTGATGTACTCATATTTTGCCATTTGGGCGAGTACTACATCTCTACGGTCCTTAACCATTTCTTCCCTACGCATAGGGTTGAATAGGGATGAATTTTTGAACATACCAACTAGCATGGCAGATTCTTCAATTTTAAGGTCTTTAGGTTCTTTACCAAAATAAATACGGGCAGCAGAACGAATACCATCGGCATTATTACCAAAATCATAAATATTAAAATACATACTAATGATTTCTTCTTTGGTATAACTACGCTCAAGTCTAATGGCTAACACCCACTCTTTTATCTTTTGTTTTACAGCATCGAATTTACTTCTTGAGCGTACACCCACAAAAAGTTGACGTGCCAATTGCTGAGAAATGGTACTTGCTCCACCTTTACTACCTAAGTAAGCAAATGCCCTTAAAGTACCTCTAGCATCAATACCGGAGTGATCTTGAAAACGTGCATCTTCAGTCGCAATCAAGGCATTTACCAAGTTATCTGGCAACTCATCAAACTTTACATCTGTACGGTTATCGTCTAAATAGAACTTACCCAACAAATTACCATCAGAAGAGATGATTTGTGAAGCCAAGTTTGTCTGCGGATTTTCTAAATATTCATAAGGCGGTAATTCACCGAACAATCCCCATGAGGCCGATAAAAATATCAAAGCCACAATAGCAATACCCGATGCAAACAAAATCCAAAACCATAATATAAATTTCGAAAAATTATTCGTTGTTTTTTTCTTTACCTGCTTTGCCATTGTTTACGGGGTGCTTTTTGTTACTTCTATACCTACATCTGTAATGCCCTCTAGACCAATAATTCCAGAAACATTACCATTTTTACGCATCGCCTGGGATACCTCAATAGTATATACGCCAGAAGATGAAAAAACGATGTTTTCTTTATACCATAATTTATTTTCCTTGATACTGCCACTGCCCTTACCAAGCCAAGTACCATCTGGCAAAGACATTGCATATTCTAAAGTGTCCGTAGTTACTTCACCTTCAGGAGTGGTCAAAGCTGCAATAATGAATAAATTGCTATACGGAAAAGAATTATCGTTACGTACATTGATAAAGATATCATGAGGTGCAACGGTATCCATTTTAGACAATGAGAATTCAAGAACATTGTCTTTGTTCCAAACCCCATCTTCTAAGGTTTGGTATTCTGTTTTAATAATATTGCTGTCACAAGAAGCAAAGAGCACAAGTGCTAAAAAACAACAAAATATACTACGCATTCTTCTTTTGATTTCTATTACGATTTCTGTTCTTGTTCTTATTGCGGTTTCTATTCTTGTTCTTGTTTCTGTTTTTATTTCTGTTACCTCCGCCTTTAGGCTTGTCAAAACGGGTAAGGCTATCTTGACCAACTACATTTTCAAAAACAACTTTTTCTTCTACTACAACTTCCATTGCGTACATCTCCAAGCTAGAAACTTTTTCTTTTTTCTTGTTCTTCGCTAAAATTTCAATTACCTGATCTTTAGAAAGAACATGCCAGTTACCTGGATCCTCTTTATATGAAAACCAGAGCATTTCTTTAAAAATATCTGTTTTCTGACAAAAAGCGAGTCCTTTCTCGGTAAACAATTTTGTGTCTTGGGAAGGAAAATCTTTAAGTGCATCTAAATACACATCCAGCTCATAATTTAAACAACACTTTAACTTACCGCATTGACCAGCAAGTTTCTGTGGATTTAATGACAGTTGTTGGTAACGTGCCGCCGAAGTACTTACCGATCTAAAATCCGTAAGCCAGGTAGAGCAACACAATTCCCTACCACAAGAACCAATACCACCAAGTCGTTGAGCTTCTTGACGATACCCAATTTGACGCATTTCAATACGAATACCGAAAGCTTTTGCCATGTCTTTTATCAACTGACGAAAATCTACACGTTCATCTGCCGTATAATAGAACGTAGCTTTAGAGCCATCTCCTTGAAATTCCACATCAGAAATTTTCATCTGAAGCTTCAAGATAATAGCAATTTCACGGGCTCTTTTCTTAATTTCTTCTTCCCTGTCCCTACATTTCTGCCAAATATCAATGTCTTTCTGGCTAGCTTTTCGGTAAACCTTAGGCGCTTCTTCATCTGTGAAAGAAACTTTTTTTCTTTTCATTTGAACACGAACAAGTTCACCGGTCAAGGTAACCATACCAATGTCATGACCAGATTGTGCCTGTGTAGCAACTATATCGCCTATGGAAAGTGAGAGATTCTCTGTATTTCTAAAAAACTCTTTTCTACTATTTTTAAATCTTACTTCAACAAAATCGAATGGTCGTTCCCCGTTGGGGAGCGACATATTTGAAAGCCAGTCAAAAACTGTCAGTTTATTGCAACCATCTGTACCGCAAGTACCGTTATTCTTGCATCCCTTTGGTTGTCCATCCTTACCGGTAGAACAACTACTACAACTCATATTTTATATATTGGTTTGGTCGAATTATATAAAATTCACCAAAAAAGGTTCATAAAAAACTTATAGGTAAAGATACAGTTTTTTTAATGTGAAATAAAAGTGAAATTGGCGGTGATGGTTTTAAATAGAGACATCAGCAAAAAACAAGGACCATTTCTATAACATAAAAAAACGGCATAAATAGCCATTTTTTTATACTTAATTGTTCTGTTTAAGCTCTTAAATCTATTTATACCAAGTAGTTTATTTTTTAAATTTCAATACTTCTGATCGTCCTTTTTTAAATATTTTGTTACTGACCACTTTTCCCTTTCTCAAAGCTTTTTGCTCTTCATAGGGCAGCTCATGTACTTCTTTACAGTCATCTGAACAGCAGTTGTTCATTTTTTCCGCACAAGATTTACATTGAATAAATAATAGGTGGCAAGCTTCGTTAGCACAATTTACATGATCGTCGCACGGCTGGCCACATTGATGACAATTGGCAATTATATCATCACTAATACGTTCTCCCCTTCTATGGTCAAATACAAAGTTTTTACCTCTAAATTTATTTTCAAGATTATTTTTTTCTACCTGTCTTGTATATTCTATTATTCCACCTTCTAACTGATATACCTGCTCAAAACCTTTATGCTTATAATATGCACTAGCTTTTTCACATCGAATACCACCGGTACAGTACATCACAAGTTTCTTATCTTTCTTATGATCGGCCAAATCACGTTCAATAATATCAAGGGAATCTCTAAATGTATCAACATCGGGAGTTATGGCATTCTTAAAGTGTCCTATTTCACTTTCGTAATGGTTACGCATATCTACCAAAACAGTATCCGGATCTTCTATAAGCTCATTGAACTTCTCTGCACCAACATGAATACCTTTATTGGTTACATCAAATGAATTATCCTCAAGACCGTCTGCCACAATTTTATTTCTAACTTTCACTTTCAACTTCAAGAAAGAAAGATTGTCTTGTTCTATGGCAATATTAAGTCTCACATTCTTTAAAAAAGAAATACTATCTAAATGCTCTTTAAAAACATTGAAATTTTCGGCAGGAACGGAAAGCTGGGCATTTATGCCCTCATGAGCCACGTAAATTCGCCCAAGAACGTCCATCTCGTTCCAATTAATAAAAAGGTGATTTCTGAATATATTGGTATTACCAATGTGTGCATAGGTATAAAAAGAGATTGTAAGGCGCTCTTTGCCCGCTTCTTCAATTAAAGCCGCTCTTTCTATTGCACTTAACGTATTGTACAGTTGCATGCTATACTAATAATTTAAGCTGCCATTAGGCAGAAGATTTATAGAAAATTTTTGAATGGCAAAAATAGGTATAATAATGAAAAAAGCACCTTTTTTGATTAAGGTTAACCATCTTTAAATTAAAAAAAGAGCCTTGTATGTTAACAAGACTCTTTATTGGTTATTCCATTCTTCTCTTTTTCATAGCTTTCTTGAAAAACATACATGAAGGAGATAACCACCTATAATCACTTACTCTAAAAAGTGATTGATAACCAATTAAGTAACTTATATTTAATAAAAGATGATGTTTATTAAAATTGGTTGCGTAATCATTTCAATATTGTTCAATTCAAAAAAGATTTGGTAATTTAGCTTTCCAAAAAAATAGAGAATGAGTTCTGAAAAAGAAGCAAAATTAAAAGCGTTAAAGTTGACCCTTGACAAGATGGATAAAACCTACGGTAAGGGCGCTGTAATGAAATTAGGAGATAGTGTTGTTGCAGATGTGGAAGTAATACCTTCTGGTTCTTTAGGTTTAGATATAGCATTAGGCGTAGGTGGTTACCCAAGGGGTCGTGTAATAGAAATTTACGGTCCGGAATCTTCAGGTAAAACCACCCTTACCTTACACGCAATTGCCGAAGCACAAAAAAATGGAGGGATTGCAGCGTTTATAGATGCGGAACATGCCTTTGATCGTTTTTACGCTCAAAAACTAGGTGTAGATATTGACAACTTGATTATTTCTCAGCCAGATAATGGGGAGCAAGCTTTAGAAATTGCAGATAACCTAATTAGATCTGGAGCTATAGATATCGTTGTAGTCGATTCTGTTGCCGCTTTAACGCCAAAGAGTGAGATTGAAGGCGAGATGGGAGATTCTAAAATGGGTCTTCATGCTCGTTTAATGTCACAGGCACTTAGAAAACTTACCGGTTCTATCAGTAAAACAAACTGTACCGTAATATTCATAAACCAGTTACGTGAAAAAATTGGCGTTATGTTCGGTAACCCAGAAACAACTACCGGTGGCAATGCACTTAAATTTTACGCATCTGTTCGTTTAGACATTAGAAGGTCAACACAAATAAAAGATACCGATGGAAATGTTCAAGGTAACAAGACCAGGGTTAAAGTCGTAAAAAATAAAGTAGCCCCCCCTTTCCGTACAACCGAGTTCGACATAATGTATGGTGAAGGTATTTCAAAAGTTGGGGAAGTGATCGACTTAGGTGTTGAATACGAAATAGTTAAAAAGAGTGGTTCATGGTTTAGCTATGGAGATACAAAATTAGGGCAAGGGCGTGATGCAGTTAAAAATCTACTTTTAGACAATCCAGAATTGTTCGAGGAATTAGATGGTAAGATCAGAGAAGCCATTGCAGCTTTAAATGCTTAATTTAATTTGAATTAAGCAAACATAATTTAGTTTACGCAACCATTGCGTCTAATTTTCATCTTACTACAAAATAGTTGTATGATGAAAATTAAGTTGATGTTATTGACATTGGTCTTAGCATCTTTATGCAATGGTTGTTCTATTGATGATGATGATGCCAATTTCCATTTCACGGCATTGGAGATTGTTGATGCAGAAGTACCGGAATCTTTTGACCTTAACGAGGTTTATACGATTTCTGTAAATTATTTAAAACCCGATAGTTGTACGTACTATGAAGGTTTTGACGTTGTTAAAGATTCCCTGACCGTTAGAAGTGTTGTTGCCATTGGGGCAGTAAGAACTGATTTTGATGATTGTATGGAAGAAATAATTCAAGAAACAGCGTCTTTCAACTTCCAAGTAATTTATAAAGAACCTTATACATTTAAATTTTATAAAGGCGATAATAGTGACGGAGAGGCAGAATATATGGAAATTGTAGTTCCAGTAAACAACCCTTAAAACAACCAACCATTTGTGAGTCTAGAAGAACTCATACATAATTGCAAAAAAGGTGACCGTAAAGCACAGGAACTATTATATAGAGCCTATGCCACTACGCTATTTGGTATATGCCTTAAATACTCCAAATCCAAATCTCAGGCAGAAGATACCCTACATGACAGCTTTATGACCATTTATGATAAAATTGGCCAATTTAAAAATAAAGGGTCTTTTGAAGGGTGGATGAAAAGAATTACGGTAAACACGGCGCTACAAAAATATAGAAAACAAGAATATTTAAACGTAGTTACGGACAATACGGAAGAAGAGGTAACAGTAGATAATGATTTTTGCGACATTAGCTTACAAACACTTTTAAGCTACATACAGGAATTACCCGATAAATATCGGGCTACATTCAACCTTTATGTTATGGACGGGTACACACACAAAGAAATTAGCGAAATGATGGGAACAACAGTTGGCACATCTAAATCTAATCTTGCCAGGGCCCGTGCATTGTTAAAAGAAAAAATAGAAACTAAGATTACAAAATCTATTGTAAGTATCTTAATTATAATATCAACACACTTTTTATAGTTCAATTTAACTATAAATAGAAACAGTACTAGATGCAGAAGAAAAATATAGACGAACTTTTCCGAGATAAGTTATCGGATTTCAAGCAAACCCCTGACAATAAAGTTTGGCGTGCGATTGATGCGTCACTGGACAAACGTAAAAAGAAAAGAATTATACCCTTATGGTGGTCATTTGGTGGTATAGCTGCCGCTATAGTGATCGGTCTATTAGTATTTAATCCTTTTACAGAAGAACACACTACCAATGAGATTTTGGTAGATACAGATAATAAATCTGAAATAATAGAAGACATTCAACCCACTACAGAAGCTAATGCTCATGTTGATACTATAAACAAAAACACTGACCAAATAGTTGAACAAACTACCAGGGTCAATGAAAAACAGTCTTCAGGTAACGAGAATTTTTTGTCTAACACTGAAAACGAATCTAACAATGCTGCGGTAACCATTAGAAAAACTGACACGTATAAGAACTCAGGTATTGCAAATGCTGTAGCCGAACAGAAGAAAAACAGTCCGGAAAACAATGTTTTGGCCCAAGAAGATTTGATTACTAAAAATACTTTGAGCACTGCAATGAACGAGAGTGATAGCAAAAATTCATTTTCCAATATTCAACATACAAATGAAACAGTAGCTATTAACAAGGCGGATGCTGTTATTCAGTCAGACCCAAATATTATAAGTAAAGAAAACGATATTGCTGCAAATACTTCTACTGAAGATACTGCCAAAAAACTTGAACCTGAAAAGAAATCTATTTTTGAAGAAATAGAGGACCAAAAAGAATTGAAAAAGGAAAAAGTTGCCAATAACAGATGGTCTGCAGGACCTAATGTTGCACCGGTATATTTTAATGCACTTGGCGAAGGTTCACCGGTAAACTCTATTTTTAGTCCCAATGCAAAATCAGGTAATGTAAATATGAGCTACGGTGTATCGGTAGCTTATGCAGTAACTAAAAAACTGACGATACGTTCAGGTATCAATAAAGTTGATTACGGTTATGACACCGAAGATGTAGCTTTTTCATCTACGGCCGGTCTAGATTCAAATGAAGGCCAACTGACAACAATTAATTATGCAGAAACATCTAGCACCTTAAAAATTTCTAGTAATAGGGTTGCTTCAGATAAATTCAACACTATGAATTCTGCCCAAGATATTACCGCAAAAAGCCCTACAAGAGAAGGTTATATGTCCCAACAATTCGGTTATGTTGAACTACCTGTAGAATTAAATTATGCCTTAATCGATAAAAAGTTAGGTGTAAATCTTATTGGTGGTGTAAGCTCGCTATTTTTAATTGATAATACGGTATCCTTGACCTCTGGAGATTTAACTACAGAAATTGGAGAGGCAAATAATATAAACGACCTAAACTTTAGTGCAAATATGGGCCTAGGACTTAACTATAGTTTCTCACAGAAAATTAGGTTAAATATAGAACCAATATTTAAATATCAATTAAATACCTTTTCTGATGTAAACGGAACGTTTAGACCATATTCGGTTGGAGTTTACAGCGGACTCACCTTTCAATTTTAAAGAATACATATGAAAAAATATATTTTGAGCTGTCTTTGTCTTTTTACTGTTTTTGCCTACTCTCAAGACCAAGATAATGAGTACGCCACATCACAAGAACGTCACGAATTAAAAGTAAACGGCCTTTTTTTAATCTTGGGCGCCATTGAAGTAGATTATCAATATTTACTTAATGAAGAGTCTGCCATAGGCCTAGATGTTTTATTTGCTTTTGATGACGAAACTATTGATATCAACTACTATGTTTCCCCTTACTACCGTCAATATTTTGGTAAGAAGTATGCAACAGGATTTTTTGTGGAAGCCTTTGGAATGCTTAATTCCGTGGATGATTACACCTACGACTCCTATTATGACGAACTAACTGACACCTATTATTCAAATTCCGGTTATGATGACAACGTTGTAGATGTTGCCCTGGGTATTGGCACGGGTGTAAAATTAATTACCAAGAGAGGTTTTATTGTAGAAATAGATTTGGGCATAGGCCGTAACCTATTTAAAAACGATAGGGACTTTACTATCATTGGAAAAGGTGGAATAAATTTAGGTTATAGATTTTAGCCATTAGCGGTTAAATCTTTCAGTATTGTTTCCCTAACGTTATTTCTAAGCTCTGCCGTATCTTCTGGGCGTATAGAGTGCGTCTCAACAAAGGAATGTACCCTTGCCCTACATTTACCCGGACCACCGCTAAAAAATGTAAATGAAAACCTTTGCTTATTATCATAAAAGGTCATGGGTACTACGGGTATTTTATGGGCAATAGCCATTTTAAAGGCTCCATCTTTAAATTTATCTAACAGCACATGCTCCTCTGGCACACCTCCTTCAGGAAAAATACAGATACTTAAACCCTGTTGTAATCTTTTTTGAGCACGTCTATAAACCGCGGTTCTACTTTGGGTATTATCACGATCTACCATAATACATACACGTTTATAGAAAAAGCCGAATAAAGGTATTTTAACCAATTCCTTTTTTCCAACGAAAACAAAGGGGTTTCTACTTACTATTAACATCAGCATAATATCAAGCATACTGGTATGATTGGCAACTAGCATATAGCTCTTATTTTTAATCAACTTCTGCTCGTAGGTTACTTTTGGAAAGCAAAACATACCATATAGTATAAATCTGGCCCATAGATTTCTGGCCATCCAAAAAAATTGTGGATACCACGCTTCTCTAGAAGCGAATATGACAAGAAACGGGAAAAAGATCAGGATAGGAATGGCCACAAGAATATAAAACCAAATTCGATATATTGTTTGACCGGCGTGTTTTACCAATTTAAGCATAAATCAAAAGTAGGTATTTACGATAGTTTTTTTGTATTTGTTTTTACCTTTGCTTTTTTAGAATAAAGAAAATGGCAAGAATTTTAACAGGCATACAAAGTACAGGAACTCCGCATTTAGGTAACATTCTTGGGGCGATCAAACCGGCAATTGAAATGGCAAATGACCCTTCTAACGAATCTTTTCTATTTATAGCGGATATGCACTCATTGACCCAGATCAAAAATGGCGCGGAATTACGCCATAACACCTATGCCGTTGCCGCAACTTGGCTAGCTTTTGGGTTAGATATAGAAAATACTGTCTTCTATAGACAGAGCGATGTACCACAGACTACCGAGTTATCTTGGTACCTAAGCTGTTTTTTTCCATACCAACGTTTAACACTTGCCCATTCCTTTAAAGACAAGGCAGATAGATTGGACGACGTAAATGCCGGACTATTTACCTACCCAATGTTAATGGCTGCGGATATATTGTTGTATGATGCAAATATTGTACCTGTAGGTAAGGATCAAATGCAACACATAGAAATGACCAGGGATGTTGCTTCTCGTTTTCATGCTCAATTGGGAGAAACATTTGTTTTACCGGAAGGCAAGGTACAAGAAGAAACCATGTATATACCTGGTACGGATGGCGCCAAAATGAGTAAGAGCAAGGGTAATCTGATCAGTCTGTTTCAATCGGATAAAAAACTACGCAAACAGATTATGGGCATACAAACGGATAGTACCCCAATGGAAGATCCAAAAGACCCAACGAACGATAATGTATTCGCCCTTTATAAAATATTGGCCAGTCAACCCCAAATAGAAGAAATGAGCGCCAATTATTTAGCAGGAAACTATGGGTATGGGCATGCAAAACAAGCACTGTACGAAGTCATCGTCAATAAATTTGAAGAACCTCGCGAGAAGTTTGAGTACTATATGAATCACTTAGAAGAACTGGACGATGCTTTAGCCTTAGGTGCGGAAAAAGCAAGAAAAGTTGCTGATGGAGTACTGGAAAGAGTTCGTGAAAAGTTAGGTTATTGATAGATACTTCAAAAAACATCATATTGAAAAAACCGACCTAGTGGTCGGTTTTTTGTTTCAATGACACTTGAGTGTTCTTCTAGTTTTCTGATATAAAACAGCATTTTATCGACAAAGTGCTGAATTAGTTCCTGCTGTTCTTTTAAAATTCAAAAAACAAACTGAGTGGTTTGTAAAATTTTTAAATAGCCTCGAACAATTTACCAGGCAGCGGTCGTACTACGCCCTTCATTTCCATGGTCAACAAGGTAGAAGATGTTCTAAAAATTGGCAGCTTACAATCTAGGGCGATACTGTCTAAAATTTGCTTGCCGTTATTCTGTAAGTAGGTATAAATATTCTGTTCTATATCATCCAATTCAATGAACAATTGTTTTTGAATGCTCTTGCTCTTATTCTGTTTCTCCTCAATATCCCAATCCAACAAATAAATTAAATCTGCAGCCGATGTCATTACATGAGCTTTTTGCTGCTTGATCAGGTTATTACAGCCCAGACTATATTTATCCGTTGTTCTGCCTGGTACGGCAAAAACATCTCTATTATAACTGTTGGCAATATCGGCAGTAACCAAGCTTCCGCCTTTTTCTGCAGATTCCACTACCACGGTAGCTTCGCTTATCCCGGCAATTATTCGGTTACGCTTTAAAAAATTTTCACGTTCAGGATTACTTGTACTCCAAAATTCGGTATAAAAACCGCCGTTTCTTAAAACATCTGCCTGATATTTGGCATGTACCTTTGGGTAGATTTGATTTAAGCCGTGGGCCAGACATCCTACGGTTTGCAGACCATGCTTTATGGCCTCTCTCTGAATGCAAATATCAACGCCGTATGCAAAACCACTAATGATTACAGGATTCAATGGCGCCACCTCCTCAATAAACTTTTCGCAAAAAGACGTTCCGTAACTGGTAATCTTACGTGTGCCTACTACGCTTATAAGTTTACGGTTCTGTAAATCAATATTTCCTTTTTTGAATAACAAAATAGGACCGTCTATACAATGCTTTAAATACTTAGGATAGTCATCATCTAAAAAATACGTGCAACTTATATCGTCCTTTAAAATATAATTGTATTCAGACTCCGCGGCCTCTACATGCTCCACATCAAATAAATGCTTGATCGTATGTGTACCTATACCATCAATTTTAAGTAGATTTTGCTTTTTATCTTCGAAAATTGCGGATGGACTACCGCAATGCGAAATTAATTTCTTTGCAAGTACATCTCCAATATTTGGTACATGTTGCAAACGAAGAATTGCAACAAGTTCATCAGCAGTATGTTGTGTAGTTTTCATTTCTTGTTCACAAATAAGCGAAAAAAATATGTTAATAAAAAGTTACCAAAGGGGTTTTTATACCTCTTTATTTTTTTCATATTTGTGATCCTATGGTTTTAGAACACTATATAAGCGATTTACTTTATAGGTACAACTGTGTTGTTGTTCCTGGTTTTGGAGCATTCCTTACTCAAAAAAATTCAGCCCAATTAAATGTGGTTACAAACACGTTTAGCGCGCCAAATAAATCTATTGTTTTTAATAGACAACTCATCTCTAATGACGGGCTTTTGGTTTCTTATGTGTCAAATGCAGAGAAGGTTTCTTATGAAACTGCATTGGTTGAAATTGAAAAACAGGTAAAATCTTGGCAAGAGGTTTTAATTAAAGAAACTTCTTTACACCTAAAGAATATTGGTTCTCTAACCAGAAATGAAGAAGATAAAATATTGTTTCAACCTGCTAACGAAACAAACTACTTAACATCATCATTTGGTCTTTCTAACTTTAATTCTATACCTGTAACCAGAGAAGTTTTAAAGGTTGAAGTAGAAGAAATTGAAGAAAAAATACCGTTCGTTATCAGTCCTGAGCGCAGAGAAACAAAAGGTTTTAGACCTTATTTAAAATATGCCGCTATTTTAATGTTGGCATTTTCTACTGGCATAACCGGTTACCGTGCTTACCAACAGCAGCATACAAACGAACAAGTAGCAAGACAGGATGCTGAAGAGTTTGTAAACAAACAAATTCAAGAAGCAACCTTTTTTGATTTATCTCCTTTAGAATTGCCAACGGTTACTGTTGATGCCACAACAACTTCAGCAACAAGACCTGCTACAAACAAAGGTGAAGCAACACATTTTATAGTTGCAGGTGCATTTAGGGTTAAGGGCAATGCAGATAGAAAAATAGAACAACTTAAAGCAAATGGATTTAATGCCGGTTATTATGGCACTAATGCATATGGTCTTCATATGGTAACTTTTGATAGTTATACCAATGCAAACGATGCTTTAAATGCCTTGCGTGAAATTAAACGTACGCAGTCTAAAGATGCTTGGTTATTAACCGAAAAATAAACACGTACACATTTTATAAGTAGTATTGATGCCCGTATCTTTGCGGAAAATTTCAGATTAATGGAAGCAAAGACTCCTGCAGCATCACGTACAACAATGACCGATTTGGTTCTCCCAAGTGAAACCAATGCACTTCAAAATTTATTTGGTGGAGAATTATTAGCGCGAATGGATCGTGCCGCCAGTATTGCCGCCGGAAGACATAGCCGTAGAATTACCGTGACCGCATCCGTAAACCATGTAGCTTTTAATTTAGCCATTCCACTTGGTAGTGTCGTTACCGTAGAAGCAGCGGTTTCTAGAGCATATAACACCTCTATGGAGGTATATATTGATGTTTGGATAGAAGATCGCTACAGCGGAAAGAGAACAAAGGCAAATGAAGCTATCTATACTTTTGTTGCCGTTGATGAAACAGGAAAACCAACTGAAGTACCTGAACTGACACCAGAAACCCCTCTAGAAATTACCCGTTTTGAAGGTGCACTACGTAGAAAGCAATTAAGTTTAGTATTGGCAGGTAAAATGAAACCGGATAATGCTACCGAACTTAAAGCTTTGTTTACGAAGTAAATAGCGCTCTGTTTTATTTTTATAATTTCGGTTGTTAGTTTAGTTTTAGCAGTAATAATTGACTGATAAAGTTCTAAATTCGTGTTTTTACTTAATTTGATTTTTCATTTGAAGATAAATCATGTGAAGAAGAATTTCTCGTCCAGACTATTACAAATAAAATTATAATGAAAGACAGGATTATAAACTGGAATGTTGACCCTGAAATCTTTACGTTATTCAACACGTTTCCTATTAGGTACTACAGTTTATCCTGGGCACTAGGCTGCGCCTTATGTTATTTCATTGTCAAACAAATTTATCGAAAAGAAAATATACCTCTTGAAAATTTAGAACAACTGACAATGTATATAATCGCAGGTGCATTTTTAGGAGCACGACTTGGGCATTGCTTTTTCTATGAGCCACAATACTATTTTGAAAATCCACTTGAAATTCTATTACCAATTCGAAAAATTGGAGAGTCTTTCGAATTTACCGGATTTCAAGGACTTGCAAGCCATGGCGGATTAATAGGAATCGTTACGGCAATAATCTTATATGCTAGAAAAAGCAGAACAAATATATTATGGATAATGGACAGAATAGCTCTTGGAACTTCTGTCACAGCTGCATGTATTCGGATAGGTAATTTCATGAATTCAGAAGTTTATGGAAAACCAACAAACGGTAATTGGGGCGTAATTTTCGAAAGAGATGACCTAATTCCAAGGCACCCAACACAACTCTATGAAGCTGCATCTTATTTGTTTATTTTTTGTGTTCTTTTATTTATCTATAACTCCAAAAAAATTAAAAAGCAAAATGGTCTTATGGTCGGTGTTCTTTTTATCTTAATGTTTACAGCACGGTTTATGATTGAATTTGTTAAAGAGAATCAAGTTGAATTTGAAGATTCTTTAACTTTAAATATGGGTCAAATTCTAAGTATTCCACTTATCCTTTTAGGAATATCGATTACTATCTACAGCAAAAAATATAAAAATGCTTATTCCCATTAAAATTTAATTTTAAGAGTAAATCAAAAAGGGTTGCAGAAAGCCGTTTATTTAAGTTTATCAACTAATTTAAATTAAAACGTGGTAAATGTATTAAACAGGGTATCCATGAAAAAAATTGTCGGAATCATATTAGCAATTATTATTTTAATTTCTTGTGAAAACATCCTTAAAAAGAAAGAAAAACCTATTGCAAATACAGGATATCAAGAAATAAATACAGACTTATATCAACTAATTAAACCAACTGAAAACTTAAAAAAAGTATTGATTCTTTTTCCAGGTTATCTTCACAAAGCGGAAGACACTAAAAAAGAATTCAAAATACTTAAATATACGGAAGAGAGTAACCTTGCAGTTATTTTCATGAACTACAATCAAAAACTGTGGCTAGAAGAAAATGAAAAGATTGCACTGGCAGAGCAACTAAAAAACATATTTACTGAAAACAACTTGCCTACAAATGATGTTTATATTGGTGGATATTCAAGCGGTGGAAACGTTTCTTTATTAATAAGTTCATATTTAAATCAACAAAAGCGCTTTCAACTAGCACCTAAAGGAGTTTTTATAGTGGACTCACCAATTGATTTGTTAGCGCTATATAAAAGCTCTCAAAAGTATTTAGAACGAAAATTTTCTGAAGTGTCTGTTGCAGAAAGTACCTGGATTATTGAAAATCTAGAAAATAAATTAGGTAATCCTAAAGACAATATTATAACATATCAGCAATATGCAGTCTATACTTCTGAAACTAATACCATCAATAATCTAATGGGCTTGAAAAACACGAAAATTCGACTTTATACTGAACCAGATACCATTTGGTGGAAAAAGAACAGAATGGCAGATTATGACCAATTGAACAGTTATTACATCAAAAGCCTTTCTAAAGACTTAGAAGAAGCAGGGTTTAACCCAATAGAATACATCCCAACACAGAATAAGGGGTATCGAGCTAACGGAGAAAGGCATCCGCATAGTTGGTCTATAATTGATAAACATGAGTTGATGAACTGGATAAACGACTGAGACTATAACCGAACTTTGTTCGGTAAAATCAAACTACATAATCCAATCTTCAACCATTACAGACTAAATAGCCTCTCTGTACAAATCTTTTTCCAATTCTGACTGCTCTAAATCAACCTTAAAGGAAAGGTCCATTTCCATTTTTGTTGCATTGTCCCAGATATAAAGTGCAGCCAAACCTATGCTCCCTATTATGAAAAAGGCAATAGAAAAAGCAACTAGTCCGCCAAAAGCCAAAGTTAAACATGTTGCTAAGAAAACAACATAAACTACTATTGGTCTAAGCGACCAGCTTAAATTAAAACTAGGTGATTTCGTATTTTTATCTAATTGATTTTGAGTAGACTCTGAATTTAAAGTGATCGTGTTGCCCATGATAGTTCCGTTTTACTGATTAATACTGTAAAATTCGGAAAAATTAATCAACCCACAACCACATAATCCAATGAAAATCAATATGATAACACTAATTTAAAGAATTGATATTATTCAAATACCAAAAAAATAATACTGATAAAATTACCTGCTAAAAATTGAAGTTATCGGGATCCGGACCTGTACGTTCGCCAGTTTCCATTCCATCTAAAAAGGCAATATCTTCATTAGAAAGCTCAAAATCAAAAATATCTGCGTTAGAAGCAATACGTTTTGCATGTACAGATTTGGGAATAGCAACAACACCTTTTTGTAGATTGTAGCGTAAAATAATCTGTGCTACGCTCTTATTATATTTTTCGGCTAAATCTGAACAAATATCCAATTTAAAGACCTTGCCCTGCATAAAAGGAGACCAAGATTCGTATTGAATTCCGTTATCGACACAAAAATCTATTAGGTCTTGTTGTACTAAATGCGGATGAAACTCCATTTGGTTTACCATAGGCACTACCTTACAATCACTCATGACATCCTCTAAATGATGTTTTAGAAAATTACTGACACCAATAGCCTTAATTTTTTTTTGCGCGTACAAATGCTCTAAAGCTCTCCAAGTATCTTTGTATTTACCTTTAACCGGCCAGTGAATTAAATAAAGATCCAAGTAATCTACACCCAAACGTTCTAAACTAGCATCAAAAGCCTTTAGTGTTTCTTCATATCCCTGATCATCGTTCCAGACTTTGGATACCAGGAAAATATCATTTCTATCTACTCCGCTCTCACGTATACCTTTACCTACGCCCTCTTCATTCTTATAAGCTGCGGCGGTATCTATATGACTATAGCCTAACTGAAGTGCACTTTTAACGGCATCTACAACTTCTTGATCATTATTTGATAAGTACGTACCTAAACCTAGATATGGCATTTGAACCCCGTTACGCAGTTCAAAGCTTCCTTTAATATCTGTAATCTTGAGTTCGTTTTTCATCGTAGTATTTTTTAAAGGCGATACACCCACTCTTCTGGGTTAAGACGAGATGTATCTTGATATAGATAGAATTTTAATCTGGTCTGACCATTGTTCTTATTGGTATAAACGATACCAAGTTCTTCTTTACTGGCTACTTTATCTCCCTTTTTAACATATAGCTCAGAAAGGTTATAGTAGGTGCTAATAAAGTTACCATGTTTGATCTGAACACCCTTATTACCACCTGGTACGGCCAAAATAGCAATGACTTCTCCTTCAAATATAGCGCGAGCTTTAGAACCCTCATCGGTAGCAATGATAACTCCGTTACTTTGGTGCTTAATTCCCGGATAGACCGGATCGGCATATACTCCAAAACCTTGACTTTTTACACCTTTCTCAACCGGCCAGATCAATTTACCCTTGTTGGCAGAAAAATTATTTGCAATTACGGTAGCTTCAGGAGTTAATACGAACTTGCTAGAATTTTTGGTAGAACTACCCGACTTTTTGTTTGATGCGGCAATGGCGCTTCTAATCAACTTTTCTATCTGTTGATCGATCTTTCTAGCTTCCTTCTTTTTCTTATCAATGGCACTTGTATACTTGCTCTCGTTCTTGCGAATAGCACCTAACAAAGCTTTCTGGGCCTGAATTTCAGCAAATAATTGGTTTTTTGCCTTTTTGTTTTGAGCCAACAAAACCTCTTTCACTTTTCGCTCTTCGTTCAAATCTGAATTTAAACGCGAAAGTTCCTCGGTTTTAGCTAATATTTGAGCTCCTTGCTCTTTTCTATAATCTGTATATTGCTTCATATACTGAAGCCTTTTAAATGCCTGAAAAAAGCTTTCTGAAGATAACAAGAACATTAATCTATTCTGTTTGGATTTGTTCTGATATGATTTCTGAATCATTTTAGCGTACTCGTCCTTTACTTCTTGCAGTTCTGTTTTTAACTTGCCAATGTTTCTGATATTGGTATTTATCTGCCTGTTCAACAAATTAGATTGTTGATTGGTAACCCGAATTAGTTGTTGACGTACGGTAATTTTTTTATCCAATGCCTCCATTTGATCCAAGACATTTCCTTTTTCCTTTTTCTCGGCAAAGAGCAACCGGTTAATATCACGTATTTCTGATTGAAGTTGCGCTCGTTTTTCCTCCAAAGCTTTTTGCTCACTGGTCTGCGCAAAAGCAGATACAGTAGTGAACAGGACCAATAGAAAAGAAACAAACTTTATTTTGAACAACATTCTCTTACAACTCTATTTCATTAAACCCTTTTGGAATTGAATATGGAAAGTTAACTTTTCCGTTCAATTCTAAATTCTTAAACTCAAGGTCTATCGTATTATCCTTATCCTTACTAATAGCCTTTACCATAATCTCATTTGGCAAAATTTCTTTATCTATACTTTGATAATTTTTATAGGCTATTTTCAACAATCGCTTATCGGCGGGTTGAGAAAGCTGTTGCAATGCCATTTTAAAATTTTTAGGCTCTATTTGAAACAAGGTTTTGTACAAAGTACCTTGCTGCTTTGGGGTAAGCTTATAGGCATCTTCAGAAATACCAATATTATATTTTTCTTCTCTTAAATCTACTATTGCCTGTCCGGTCAATAGATTTTGTAAAATTGAAAAGTCTACCTCGGTCCCTAACAAATCACTTAAATAGGAAAAATCGCCATCAAAATATTCGTTTTCCAATTTGTTGTAAAACGATACCCTATCTGGAGTAATATATGCCTTAACAATACCTAAGGGTGCGCTCATCCAAATAGCTTTATCCTTTTCCATTCGTAAACTGACGGAAACACCTTGAGAAGATTCACCATCAGAATAGTTAATTTTTACCCTCCCTGCCAATGTTTTAAAACCGGCTTCATTTTGGTAATGCGCTTTTATAACCGATTTAGAGGACAATTTAGCATCTACTGTACCACCGGAAATTACCTTTGTACTTTTACAAGATGCGGTAAAAACAATAACTACCAGCAGTAAAACATATTTTATCTTCATTGTATCCAAAAACTTCGTTATCTAAAATGCCTATTTAATTTTACTAAGGTACATATTTGCTTTAGAGGTATTATTGATTGCCGTAAATGCATTTGCCAATTCTATATAAATGGCATTCTCTAAAGGCCTATCATCAATAAGATAATCTAAAGCTGCTTCTAAAATTTCTATAGCGTCATTATGCTTTAAGTTTTTATTTAATGCTGTACCGTTTGCATAATAAAAATAAGGCTGAGAGGGAAAACGTTCTATAGCCTCTTCAGTTGTAGCAAGCAATTTAACATTGTCACTGGCTGATGCCAACAGACTTTCAATTTTAGCTGTATAGCCCTCTACATTATTTAATTCTTTTGAAGCAATAACATTGTTGGGCTTTATACCGGGAACCAACTTCTTTTGTTGATGCGCAATGGAGTCATTTATTTTACGCTCAAGGTATTCCTGTTTTTTGGAAGTTTTAATTCCCTTCAACATTGCCTTAGCGGTAAGGTAATCTTCATTTAGATAATAGATTTCCGCCAAATTTCCTCTAAGTGCAACATTACTCCACGGTAAATTTCCCTTTACCTCTTCAATGGCAGATTTATTGGCATCTACTACATCAACCAAAGTTTCTGCATACCAATAATTCTCTGGCTCACCATTAAGCGCCTCCAGTGCATACTCTTGAGCAAGTATCAGTTGCTTATCATATAAATGAAATTTGGCAAGTTCAAAAGAAACAACGGTATTTTGAGGCTGCAGACGTTTGCATTCTAAAAAATAGGTGATGGCACGGTCATAATTTCTAATGCCCATTTGCTTTAAGCCCTCAAAAAAATTTTCTTGAAAAGCATCTGAGTATTCTTCCAGAAAAACCTCTGAGCTTTGTTCAACTTCCAATTCTTGATTTTCTTGCGCATGTATGAATTTCGGTGTAACTAAAACACCGAAAAGAAAGCCCAAAAAAGTCAATTTATTCATCTTTTAACTATAAAACTACTTGACACCCGTACTACCAAAACCGCCTTCGCCCCTGGCAGTTTCAGACAAACTATCAACTGGGTTCCACTCCGCACGCTCATGTTTTGCAATAACTAATTGCGCTATACGTTCACCATTTTCCACTATAAAATCTTCACTACCCAGGTTGATTAAAATTACACCCACTTCACCTCTATAATCAGCATCTACTGTACCGGGAGCATTAAGTACGGTTACTCCTTTCTTTGCGGCCAGACCGCTTCTTGGTCTTACTTGAGCTTCAACACCTACGGGTAATTCAATGAAAAGACCCGTTGGTATTATTGCTCTGCCCATAGGCTGAAGAACTATAGGTTCCGTAAGGTTTGCCCTCAAATCCATACCAGCAGATGCATTTGTTTCGTAATGCGGCAAATCATGGGCTGACTTATTAATAATTTTTATGTTCATCTGTTTAAAAATAGTTTTTTAAGATTCTCAAACTCCAGTTTATAGACCAAGCCCAAGAACAAAATTAATAACGGTATACCAACAAATAGGTTTCTATCAAAAATGTAAAATGAAAGAATAGAAAACAAGACGGAAATTCCTAAATAAAAGATAATTTTTCTAAAGTTATATGGAATAGGATAATACATACGCCCAAAATAAAAGGAAAGCAACATCATGGTTCCGTAAGCCATTAACGTGGCTACTGCCGATGCCATGTACCCAAAATACGGAATGAAAATTAAATTGACAATGATGGTCAAAACGGCACCGATCATTGATATATAGGCTCCAAATTTGGTGCGATCCGTAACTTTATACCAAACGGAAAGGTTATGGTAAATTCCTAAGAAGAAAGCGGCCAACAAAATTAACGGTACTACTGGCATGGCCTCCCAATAAGCTTCATCGCGCACAAAGAGCACTTTTAAGACATCAGAAAAAACAATTACCGCTAGTAAAATAATACTTCCCAGTACCACAAAATAATTCGTTATTTGGGCATATGCCTTTTGAGGGTACTTGGTATCCGAGTGGCTAAAAAAGAAAGGTTCAATACCCATTCTAAACGCAGTAATAAACAATGTCATGAACACTGCCAACTTTACGCAAGCACCATATTTACCCACTTCTTCACTAGCTATTTCAACTGGTAAAATTTTCTCGAGCAAGATTTTATCCAATACTTCATTAACGGTAAATGCAATACCTGCCACCATTACCGGCATGGCGTATTTTATCATACGTTTCCAAATATCGACATCAAAGACATAAGGTCTTCTTAGATATACCCGTAACATTAGCATAAGGGTAACGGCACTTGATACAAGATTTGAAATTAAAATATACAAAATCTCATAATCCGGTTTATATATTGAAGCTAGAAAACCATCACTGTCCATTGCAATTTTTGGCAGTAATAGTAAGAAAAAGGAGTTGAGCCCTAAGTTCAAAACTACATTGATCAATTTAATTATGGCAAAGCGCATAGGTCTTTCATTGGCCCTTAACCATGCAAAAGGTATGATGACCAAAGCATCCAAAGCTAAAATCCAAAAGACATAACCAATATATTCTATTGATATTTCCAGAAAATTTGATAGTGGAGACTTAAACAAAAATCCAACAATCATAAATATCAATGTGGAGCCTAAAATGGACAATAAAGAAGTGGAAACAACCCTTTTCTTATTTTCAGAATCCTTGTAAAATCTAAAAAAAGCAGTTTCCATACCATATGCCAAAAAAATATTGAATATGGCAAAATATGCATAAATCACCACCACCTGCCCATAAGAACTTGGCAACATAACACCCGTATAAATGGGCACTAGTATGACATTAAGCATCCTAGGCAAGACAGTTGCCAAGCCATAGATCGCAGTTTGTTTAAAAAGTTTTTTGAGTGGATTCAAGCACTATACGTTCAAGTGATAAAAGTACCTATTAAAAGCCTAGTTACAAAGTTAGTTTTTGGGTGCGCCCTTATAAATTAATGGTTGCTTTTGTTTTATACCCTCTACCTTGGTTTATTTTGTTTCACCATTTTCAAGATAACTAACAATTGCTTCATCGATTTTTAATGAAAAACTCTTTGTTTCCGACGATTCTGGACTATTATCGGGCATTCTAACAACGATCACCTTGTTATCTTCAATAGTATCCATAAAAGCTTTTACTTGTTTACCCCTAAAATAAACTTCACCTACCTTAATCTCAGAATTATCCATTAAGGATACGGGAATTCTTAATTCAATACCGGAACCACTTTCCTCTCTTCCACCAATGTACTGTTGGTAAGTAGCTTTCCCTATTTCAAAAGGTATTTCTGTCTGTAAATTTTTCTGAGAAGTACAGCTTGTTAGACAAAGGCAAAAAAGTAAAAAACAACTATTTAAATATTTCATTGAAACCATATTATTCTTATAAAGATATGAAGTAATATGGGTATAATTGGTCATTTAACATTGCTATCATAAATAACCATTAATCCTGTATTTGTAATTGTTTCAATTTACCAAGTTCGTTTTTAACTTGTTTATACATAAAAAAACAAAAAATTATTAGTAACACAATTGCCGAGAACAATATATAAAGATAAAATCCATGAGATAACGTAGCTTTAAATTGCGGTAATAAAATTACAAATCCAATAACGTAGGTTACCAATGCTATAGGGGTAATTAAATAATGGGTATATTTTCTGAAACTATAATAGTTGGTTAAATCACTTTTAAAAGTACTGGAATCCTTATTAAAATTTATTCTCCTCAATTTCTTTAAACTAAATAATTCAACAGCAATTCTTATTACTAAACTACCGATCATTAAGCCGATACCAAGCATGAATGTAGCACTCTTATATCCTGATACGTATATTAAGAAAGAAACCAATATTATAATAGTAAGCGTTAAAACTATATTACCGGTTTTTTGCTTGTTCTCTATAGATTTTACATTTTTTAAAAGCGTTTGAAACCCATCTTCGGTTGCAGATACCTTTGTTTGGTTCTGCCATTTATTTTGCAATTCCTTAAAATTATCCATTGTTTACACATTTTGTAAGTTGTTGTTTTATTCTATGTACCCTAGTCCTGATAGCTTCATGCTTAATCCCGATTATTTCCGAAATTTCCAGTTGAGGCAATCCTTCCAGTTCCAATAAAATAATTGCCTTATTAGTACTGTTCAAGCTATTGATACATGAATACAATTGAATTAACATTTCTTCTTTCTCAACAGAAATATCATCACTATTACTAACCTGAAGACTTTCAATTTGAAGTTCCCTGTCCTTTTTACGTTCCCGCTTTATTTCGGCTAAGCAAGTATTTACACAAATACGGTATATCCAAGTACCTATTGCGCTTTCATTTCTAAATTGGTCTAAATTTTGCCAAATTTTTATAAAAGTTTCCTGAACCAAATCTTTAGCTAGAGACTCGTTACCCCCAGTATACCCCATGCATAATCGCATTACTTTAGGGTAATTTTCATCATATATCTTCTGATATGTGTTTTCTTTGTTACCCATTAGTCGTTCAACGCAGTTTTAACATTCTCAATAAACCATTGTGGTTGGTCATACATGATAAAGTGAGATGCCCCATTAGCAAATTCAATGCTATATTCATTAAGCGCTTTATATTGTAGTTCATAAGTAGATTTGGCCATTTCTAAACCATGAGGTTCCGTAGCGGCAAGTATTGTAACCGGCGTATTAATCTCAGCCAAATCTTCTCTTAAATCTAACTTTAACAAATCGGTATAACCATAAACATAAGTTTCTCGGTCAGCTATTGTCATCCAATCTTTAATTTTTTCTTGATGTACCTTTTCTTTGGTCATACCATTAGCCATTTGAGTTGCCATAGCTTCAAAATCGTTTGCATTCATTGCCAGTACTTGTTTGTTATATGGCGAATCATATACTATATAATCACTTTTAAAGTTAGGCATCATCAATGCACCCGTTGACGGTAATGCATCTGCAATAATCAATTCCTTATAAAATTCACTTTCAGTAGCCATCCAAAGTGCTAGTGCGCCACCTAGACTATGACCCAGTAAAGTAGGGTTCTCTAATTTATTTTCTGATATATATTTCACAACTCCTTCTTTTATTTTGGGAAGCCAAGGTTTTTCAATAGCAGGTACATCTCCAAAGCCGGCAAATGTAAATACATGACATTCGTAATCTTTTGCTAGCTCTGCAACTGTAGCGTCCCAAACATCACCTGTACATGCAAAGCCTGGAAATAAAAGTATTGGTTCGCCTTTACCAATTACTATAACTTTAAAAGGATAGTCTTGTGCAGTTGTTGAAAGAGAGGAAATAATAAATAATGAGAATACTAAAAGTTGAATTGTTTTCATCGAAAGAGTTTTTTGTTTGTTCACCCTTTAGATTCAAATTTTAAAAAATGTTACCTTTTTATTTGAAAAAAATATTATTCCGGCTCTACATCCATTCTTTTTATGGCTGTGGATGCTAAAATAAAAGCCGCTAAAAGAAATAAAGCTGCCAAAGCATATGGTGCGCCAGGAAAGTAAATGGACGCCTCTGGGCGGATAAAATAATAAAATACGGGTGCGAAGATAAACTGACCCAAAATTGCCGTTATACTTACCAAACCGGTTATAGATCCTTGCAATATTCCCTGCTCTTTTTCAGAAACCTGATTAGAAATAACCCCTTGTACGGTTGGACCAGCAATTCCTCCCAATGCGTACGGGATCAAAAATGCATAAAGCATCCAAGGTTCTTTGGCAAATGCAAATAGAAACATACCCACTGTCCAAAGTAAAAAACCAAATGTAATTACTTTACGCTTTCCAAATTTCGTTACAATTTTCCCAACTAGATAGCCCTGTACAATAGCAACAAGTAGACCAACTACCATAAGAGATAATCCTATTTGTTTCGGATTCCAATCATAACGTTCAATGCCATAATACGACCATGTAGATGGCAAAGCTTGCCCTGCAAGGTTTGCCAAAAAGAATGCAGAAATCAGTAATAAGATACCCTTATAATTACGCAAAGCGAATAAAGAAACCCCAGGAATCATCTTTGAAAAGTTGATTTGCCTTCTATTCTCCGGAGTCAAAGATTCAGGCACAAAGAAATAACCAAAAAGGAAATTTGCAAATGTTAGGCCTGCAGCAATATAAAATGGGAGTCTAATATCTATCTCTCCGAAAAATCCACCAATACCGGGACCTATTATAAATCCTATTCCGAATGCGGCTCCTATTAAACCAAAGTTCTTTGCCTTATTCTCTTTGGTGCTTACATCAGCTATATATGCAGAAGCAACGGTAAAACTAGCTCCGGTTATTCCCGCTAAAAAACGACCTAGAAACAACCAGGTGATTGTGGGTGCCCAGGCATGAATTAAGTAATCTATACTTAAACCTAAAAGCGCCAAAAGTAATATAGGTCTTCTACCATATCTGTCCGAAATTTCACCCAATACCGGTGAAAATAGAAATTGCATACCCGCAAAAGCGGTCGTTAGCCACATACCGTAGATAATTGCCATGTGATTGCCCTCGCCTGTTAACTCCATAATCAAATCGGGAATTATCGGTAAGATGATACCTATACCTATAACATCCACTAAGATGGTAATGAAAATAAAAAGTAACGCGGTTTTCTTAGATTTCATGGTCAAGACAAAAGTCGGGTAAAAAAAGGAAAATAAATGGAATAAAAACAAAAACCCCACTGGAGAGTGGGGTTTTTATATATAGTTAAAAGCGTATTAAGCTTAGACAACAAGAAGTCATCTATATATGAACATTTTTAATTGTTCAATGCCTCTGCACCACCAACGATTTCTAAAATTTCATTGGTAATAGCTGCCTGTCTAGCTTTGTTATATGTTAATTTTAATTGATCGCGCATTTCTGTTGCGTTATCAGTTGCTTTGTGCATTGCCGTCATACGTGCACCGTGTTCACTAGCAAAAGAATCTCTAATACCTTTGTACAATTGTGTTTTTAAGGACTTAGGAATCAACTGTTCTATGATTTCAACTTTTGATGGTTCAAAAGTATAATCGGCACTCGCAGTTTCTTCAACTTCTAACGGAACAATTGGCAAAAACTGTTCTGTCATAACAATTTGAGTAGCCGCATTTTTGAACTTATTGTAAACAATTTCAATACGATCATATTCACCATCGGTAAAAAGGGCCATTAAACTTTCAGCAATTTCAGCAACATTGTCAAAAGTTAAATCGTCATAAACCTCACTATAATTAGCAATCACCTTATAACGCTTCTCCAAATAATCATTGGCTTTTTTACCAACTGCAACGAAATCTACTTGTTTACCAGCGTAAACATTTTCGACCAGATGAGTTGACTGCTTTAAAATATTGGTATTAAAAGCACCACAAAGACCTCTATTAGAAGTAACTGAAACGACCAACACTTTATTGACCACACGATTATCTGCATAAACGCTACCAGAATCACCTTCCAAACTAGCGCTCAAATTCTGCAATAGTTCAGTAAGCTTATCGGCATAAGGTCTCATAGCAGTAATAGCATCTTGTGCTTTTTTCAATTTTGCAGCAGATACCATTTTCATAGCACTGGTAATCTGCATCGTTGAAGAAACCGATGAAATCCTATTACGTATTTCCTTTAAATTTGCCATTTTTTTCGGTATTTAGTAAATAGTACAAAGCAATAATCTTTGTACTATTTACTCAGTACTCAGTACTTTTTAAACTTATTTATATTTCGCTGAAAGCTCTTTACAAACAGAAGTCAACGTATCTGTAACCTCATCGGTTAATTTACCAGACTTCAATGTATCCAGAACACCTCTATGCTTAGCATTCAAGAACTCTAGGTAATCACGTTCAAATTCTTTTACTTTTTCAACCGGCACGTCTCTTAACAAGTTCTTAGAACCTGCATAGATAATGGCAACTTGATCTTCAACAGTATAAGGATCGTTCTGTGCTTGCTTTAATATCTCAACATTTCTACGTCCTTTTTCAATTACGTTCAACGTAGCCGCATCCAAATCTGAACCGAATTTAGCAAAGGCTTCCAATTCACGGAACTGAGCTTGATCTAATTTCAATGTACCAGATACTTTCTTCATTGATTTAATCTGAGCGTTACCACCAACACGAGATACAGAAATACCAACGTTAATTGCAGGTCTTACACCTTGGTTGAATAAATCTTGCTCTAAGAATATCTGTCCGTCAGTAATAGAAATTACGTTGGTTGGGATATAAGCAGAAACGTCACCCGCTTGTGTTTCAATAATAGGTAATGCCGTTAAAGAACCTCCACCTTTCACCATTGGTTTTAACACCTCTGGCAAATCGTTCATTTCTTTTGCGATATCATCATCATTGATAACTTTTGCAGCACGCTCCAATAATCTAGAGTGTAGGTAGAAAACGTCACCTGGGTAAGCCTCACGTCCTGGTGGTCTTCTTAACAAAAGAGACACCTCACGGTAAGCAACCGCTTGTTTAGATAAATCATCATATATAATTAATGCAGGACGACCTGTATCACGGAAATATTCTCCAATAGATGCTCCGGTAAACGGTGCATATACTTGCATTGGCGCAGGATCAGATGCATTTGCAGCTACAATGGTAGTATATGCCATTGCACCTTTATCTTCCAATACTTGAGCGATACCGGCAACGGTAGATGCTTTCTGACCTATGGCAACATAGATACAGTAAACAGGCTCACCAGCATCATAAAACTCTTTTTGATTCAAAATGGTATCGATACAAACTGTAGTCTTACCAGTTTGACGGTCACCAATAACAAGTTCTCTCTGCCCTCTACCAACTGGAATCATCGCATCAATTGCTTTAATACCTGATTGCATTGGCTCAGTTACAGGTTCTCTGTAGATTACCCCTGGAGCTTTACGCTCTAAAGGCATTTCATAAGTATCACCAGAAATAGGTCCTTTACCGTCAATAGGGTTACCTAAAGTATCCACTACACGACCAACAATACCTTCACCAACTTTTACAGAAGCAATACGTTGTGTACGTTTAACCGTATCACCTTCACCAACTGATTTAGAAGGTCCTAAAAGAACGACACCAACGTTATCTTCTTCAAGGTTAAGAACGATACCCTCAAGTCCGCCTTCGAACTCAACCAATTCTCCATATTGAGCGTTCGCTAATCCGTAGATTCTTGCGATACCATCACCAACTTGTAATACAGTACCTACTTCGTCTAAAGTAGCGGTAGCATCAAATCCTGATAATTGTTTCTTTAAAATTGCTGATACTTCAGCGGCTTTTACTCCTGCCATATCTTACTTATTATTTTACTGTAATATTTTTACCAAGGACTATTACCTTTTTTAATCAACTCTCCAATTAACTCGGTCAAAAACTCTTGTTTGGTCACCTTACTTAATTGTCTTTTTGCTTTATATTCAAAACTAGACCCATCTTGCAATGAAACTTTTACTGGTGATTGAATATCTGTTGTTGCTGTTGCAATTAAGTTTCCGTCAACATCATACACTTTAATAGGCGTTGATCTTGTACCAGAATATTCATCAGGTGAGGTAACTTTTCCAATTACGTCAGTTCCCATTCTACCACCTTTAGTAATACTTAAATCATTTTGTACAAATGGATTAATCGCTGCAACCTTTGCATCTAGTTCCTTGTCTTGATTTTTAACTTTGTTAACCTTCTCTTTTGCGGTACTTTCAGTTTTAGTATCAAGGAAAGTAGAAATTTTTTCGGCATTTACATTTCCCGACAAATCAAAAAACTGAAGCTTCTCAATTAAAAAACTTATAATTTTCTTTTTACCAGTCCCATAATCAGGATCGATATCTATAGCATTAGTTTTGGAAAAATCCGCATTTGAAATCTCTAACCAGCTCTCTTTAGCCCCATTTGGAACCAACATTCTTCCTATACTATTTACTTGAAGAAACAATTCTGATGAATTTGAATTCGTAAATGAATACAAAATATCATAATCCCCCATAGTCTTTGTAGCTCTATGCTCAGTTTCCATCTTTATAGGAATGGCAACCTTGTCCACTAATATAGCACCTTTTTTAAAGCCTATTTTTTGAGCACTAATAGACACACTAAAAAATAAAACCAGTCCAAAAACTATTCTATTCATATTATAGACTATTTGAAAATTCTCTTTTTAAATTATTAAGCTTGTTGCTTACGCTAGCATCATACTGTAAATCTCCAACTCTTAATATGAAGCCTCCAATAATACTTTCGTCCACTTTACTTTCTAGGGTAACTTCATTACCGGTAAGTGCAGCAACTTTCAATAATATTTTCTTTTCCATTGCGGCATCTAAAGGTACTGCAGTGGTAACATAAGCCACATCTTTACCTTTTTGTTGCTCATTAAGAATAATGTATTTTAAGGCAACTTCGTTTAGCATTCCCAAACGCTTGTTGTCTACCAACATATTAATAGTGCCTTCCGTGATCGAATGACTACCCTTAAAAATCTCAAGTAGAGCATTCTTTTTCATAGTACCGGATACAACCGGACTAGCCAATACATCTTTAAGTTCCTTACTATCTGAAATAGTAGCGGCGATTGAACGCATATCTTTTTCAACAGCATCCAAGGCCTTGTTTTCCTTGGCCATATCCAATATTGCCTTTGCGTAACGTAATGCAGCTCTAGATTCGCTCATTATTTCTTTTAGTTAAGTTTTATATCGCTCAACATTGTATCTACCAATTTCAATTGCTTGTCATTGTTAGATAAATCCTCTTTCAATACTTTTTCTGCTATAGCAACAGACAATTCTGCAACCTGACTTTTAATGTCGGCAACAGCAGCTTTTTTCTCACTTTCGATTGCAGTCTGTGCTTGCTTCAACATTTTATCACCTTCAAGCTTTGCTTGTTCTTTAGAGTCAGAAATCATTTTTTCTTTGATTTCACGAGCTTCTTTCAACATAGCCTCACGTTCTGCACGTGCTTCTTGAAGCATCTTTTCGTTATCGGCCTGTAAGTTCTGCATATCTGCCTTTGCTTTCTCAGCTGCGGCCAATGCTTCCTCAATACCCGTTTCTCTTTCGTTCAAAGAGTTTAAAATTGGTTTCCAAGCAAATTTTACCATCAAGAATATTAATCCTAATAATAATATTGTTTGAACTATAAACAAACCTGGTGAAAAATCGTTCAATAAAACTTCCATATCCTAATCTTTAAAATCTAAATCAAATAATTAAAAAACATTTCCTGTAACCAACCGTTACAGGAAGATGTCTTTGGGTTTTCGTGTTCTTATTTTCCTAAGAACAAAGCACCGAATGCCAAACCTTCTAAAAGTGCAGCTACGATAATCATCGCAGTTTGAATTTTTCCTGCCGCTTCTGGCTGACGAGCAATACCTTCCATTGCTTTACCACCGATTTGACCAAGACCTAGACCTGCTCCGATAACGATTAAACCTGCTCCAATTAAATTGTAAGTTACCATACTAATTGATTTATATAATTAAATTAAAAAAACTCTTATTAAATGAAGTCCGCCCTTACATCTTCCGTATCGGCTACCTCGTGACCCGCCTCATCGTGTTCATGATCATGGTCATGCTCTGCAACTGCCATACCTATAAATAAAGCAGAAAGTGCAGTAAAAATATATGCTTGCAAAAAGGCTACTAAAACCTCAATAAGCGTAATAAAAAATGATAATACCAATGATAAACCTGTAGCACCCGCTACCCCCAAACTCTCTTTTAAGGTAAACATGATCGCAATTAAGCTCATTACCACAATGTGCCCCGCAGATATGTTTGCGAACAAACGTACTAGCAATGAAAATGGCTTAATGATAAATGCACCAGCTAATTCTATAATAGCCAAAATAGGCTTTACAAATACAGGTACACCCGGCATCCATAAAATGTGCATCCAGTAATCTTTATTTCCACTAACCGTATAAATAACTAAAGTGAAAATTGCCAAACAAGCCGTTACCGCTATTTGTCCAGTAACATTAAACCCAAATGGGGTAAGTCCCAACAAGTTTAACACCCAGATAAAGAAGAACACGGTTAACAAGTAACCCGTAAATCTTCTATAATGCTTTTCACCAATATTTGGTCTTGCAATCTCATCTCTTACATAAAGCACCAATGGCTCTAACACTCTACCGAAACCAGTAGGTATATTTTTCTTACCATATTGTTTCGCCAAAGAAGAAAAGGCCAACAACATCAACAAACCTACCAACAACACACCAACAACACTTTTAGTAATTGAAAAATCTAAAACTTTATGCGCATTTGTTGCATGATGCTCTTCATCAAAACTAACCGATGAAGCGCCTGCTTCCAACTCATAAATTTTACTGTGAAGTTTTACAAATTTAGAACCGTTCTTTTCAACAATTACTTGCCCGTTATCATCATGGTGAAATTCTGAGGACATAAAAGTCACTAATCCATTGCTTGACCAAAGAATAACCGGAAGGGGAAAACCAACATGTTTTCTTTCACCTGAATCACTAGTATATGAGAATAAATGAAAATCGTGAGAATCTTTAAGGTGATGTAAAATATAGGCGTCAACCTGTTCCTTTCCACTTACCACTCCTTCTGGCTCAGTATCAGATATAGCAAAACTTTGTAATGAAAAACAAAGTATTAGAAGTTGTAATAAGGTTTTAATCGTATTTGAAACTTGCATCATTAGTTCTTTATCAAAAAATTTAGCTCCTAGAAATTTTGCGCAAAAGTAGTTAATTATTGCATAAACTACCCAATTTTAAAGCTTTAAAATTTAGAGTCTTTTTTTGCGCATAATTTTCGAAATAAAAAACACTTCTAGAAACAAAAAAATAATCACCGGTATAAGTAGCCCACCCCTATATATTTGAGGCATAATCAGTTCTCCTAAAAGGTAAGGATAGAATAGTGCCGCAAAAATTGTAATCTTAAAAACAAGTACACCCATATAGATAAAACCTAATTGTTCAAAAAAGGAATTGTTTTTAGAGGCAATTAAGAAAATGATGACCAGTGTAAGGGAAAACAAAAAATGAAATGTATAGGCCTTGATCAATAGCGGACCTAAATAGGTTGGCGGATCTAATAAGGCAAGATTTTGTAGAAAATAAGAAGTCGCGCCCACAACAGTGAACACGACTATATATAAAGTGATATTTTTTAGCAACGTTTATTTATTTAGCGCCATAACTTTTTTTATGACTAAATAGATAGACAAAAATACAGCAAGTAATGTAAATGTATCCTCTAAAAACGTTTTTTCAAACTTTTGATCTAACCACTCTCCTAAAAGATTGCCCAAGTATATAGTGACACCCATTTGTATGGCAACACCAGATAAGCTTGCGGCATTTCTTAAGAGTTCAGAATTATCATTACGAGGCTTTTGCGGCTCCATTATTTGAAGATTTAAAACCTGTACCCGCAGCTTTACCACCACCCATGGTACAAGATGCGTTAAATGTAGCACCCGGTTCAACAGCCAATTTACTTACAGAAACGGTACCTTCTATAACTGCAGATGATTTTAAGGATAATAGATCGGATACTAAAAGTTCTCCATTAAAACTGCCTTCTATATCTGCATTTACACATTCTACTTTTCCATGAATGTAGCCATCTTTACCGATCACCACTTTACCGGAAGTTTTTACATTACCATCTAGCTTACCATCTATACGAAAATCCGCTTCAGATATAATATCTCCTTTAATTTTGGTGTTCTTCTCTATTCTATTAGGCTGGCCTCCTACTTCATTCATAGCTCTAGGTTTTTGTTTGTCTGAAAACATTGTTCACGGTTTTGGGGTTAAAAGCGTACTTCTATATTCGTTTAAATTTTTATGAACTTGTACAATCTTATAGTTCTCTGATAAAACTACAAAATTCTCATCAGCCACACGGTAATCCTTATTATTTTTTAGCAGCTCGGCATACCCAAGGGCAAAATCTTTAGATTTAAATCCGTGTACGACTACAAATTGATCTTCTAGGTTATAAATATCCCTAGAAACAATATTTTTATATTTCAAGTCTATAATAGATTGCTCTAACAATTCCATCAATTTTATAGCTTGTTCCGTTTTACTTCTTTTAAACGGAAAGACTACTTTCCAGTTCGATGTTCCTTTAGAATCTGTCTCTGGTGAAAACTCTTTCTGTTCCAACTTCGGTAGTTGCTCTGCAATCATTTGCTCGGCTTTTTTTCCTTCAGGATTATTAGGATACGTCAACGCCACATAATTCAATGCTTCTTTAAAGGGCTTAAAACCTTGCAGCCTACCAATGGCATTTGCCTTCAACATTTCAAACTTTGGAACAATTGGATCACCTGTAAATTTATTGATATTTTCTTCTGCGCCAGTAATTACCTGTAAGTACTGCTGTTCATTATATTGTTTAAATAAACTTTCATAGCGTTTCTCTGGACTATCTGAACTATCTGCAAGAACCGCTTGAGGGTTTAACAGTATTTCAGCGTATCTAGAATCTGAATGATTGGCAATAATATCTGCCTTCATCGTCTCTTTCAAAGGACTATCTACTTCTTCGTATATTTTATAAAGATTATATTTTGAAGGAAGAATTAAACGCTCTTCTGCATTGCTTGCCAATACGTTTTCTAATTTGGCAGCAGCCAAAAGATTCTCATTGAACTTCTCCTTATATATCAACCCCAATTGATAATTGGCAAAATTACGTTCTGTCTTTAAGCTATCAATTATAGCAACATCTGTAGGTAAACGATCCATGTAATAGTCTAACGAGAATTTCTCATCCTCACTAACCACACTTAAACTATCGTTAACACCGGATGCATTCTGTAGTGCGATATTCTCACTATTGATAACCGATTTATCAGACCATCGCCAATCATCTGTCAATTCTCTATTGCCCCAACGGTTTTTGAAGTCGTTTTGACCATAGCCCAAACTAGTAATGTTATAGAAATAGAATTTACCCTTATTCTCTTTACCGCCCTTGCTGTTGTTAAAAGCAGCAAAACCATCTGTAATTCTTTCCTTCTCTTTTTTCTGCGCAGCTTCCTTAGCTTTTTGTAGCTCTTCAATATGTTTACCAAAATATGCCAATTGCTCATCTTTTGGCATTTGGTAAACCGTAATTACACTATCAGTATAATGCACAATGTCTTCGTACTTAATAACATCTTCAAGGTTATCCCTTTTTTTCTTGATTGCCCTAAATTTCTTGGTATTCTCGTCAAGGTTGGTCAATACGCTATCATAATAGGCACCTGCGGGCTTATAGATACTTTCATCAAAATTATATTCTGCTAAATTCTCATAGTTGAGCGCATTCAATTTTGGCTTGTTTTGCGATGCTCTGAGCGATTTGTTGAAATACAATATTGCCAAACTATCGGATTCTTGTTCTAAGTAAAACTCTGCCAATTGCCTATAAATGCCATCTAAGTAAGGTCTGTTCTCCCTATTTAGCTCCATCTTGGTTAAATATTCCAAGATTTCTTCTTTATTCTCACCAGTGACCTGGGTATTCTTTAATTTTTCGATTTTGGCGTTGATCATATAAATCCTAGGGGACTTTCTATTCAACTCGATCACCTTATCAAAAGCATAATTGGCACTGTCCCTATAACCCAACTGATTGTACAACTGACCAATAATATAATAGTACCTTCCTTTTTCAGGATTCTTTTTTGTGTAATGCGATGCAATTTTTAGGTTTTGAACCGCAGTATCCGGAGCATTAAGATTTATATAGGCTTGTGCCAACATTGCCCTTGCATCTGCATATTCTTGATCTTTTAAACGCTCATATTTCATTAAGCGTTTTAAATTTTTTATCGCTAAATCATCATTCTCTAACCTAATATTTACCTTTTCTCGCCAAATACTTGCTTCATTAAGCTTATCACTTTCCGAATATTTATTGAGAATGTAATTGAAGGATTCCAATGCAGGAATGTAGCGTTCATCAAAATAACGAGCTTTACCTAACAATAGAAAAGCCTCATCTATTTGAGGGTTGCGTTCTTCATCCTTAATATCCATACTATGCTTTTGAATAGCCTTTGTAGCTTTTTCTTCTGCAATAAGAAAATTAGGATTGTTGTCTTCTGAATCTAATTTTATTTCGCCGCTAACTTCTAAACGTTCTATGGGCAAAACTTCAAAATAATCATCTTGATAAGTATCGTTCAACGTTTCTCGCCCTTGTTCAAAAGCAATGTTACCATTATACAAGGTGTTGTATTTGGTATTGAGCGCGTGCCAATTTCGGTTTACGAACTTGTCTTTCTTAACGGAACATGCATTAAAAAGCATACTCGTTAAAACACCGGATAAAATAAGTTTGTTTCTAAGATTCAAAATAGATAATCTACGTATGTATGTTTAACTTAAAAACAACCAGATTATTATACCGTTTATCGGTAAACTGCATATTTATTTTTAAGTCGTGTCACCATTTATGAACCGCAAAACCAAATTTTTACCGACCATATAGTTTGTTTTATATTAAAATGATCACGAGCTTTTGAGTTTACTGCAGATAATCTGATCAAATGCAACTTCGTCGGATTTTATCTTACTTGGGTTAAAACTTAGAAAAGAAAAACCGACCTAATGGTCGGTTTTAAGTTTTTACACTAACTATAGTACGTTTTATTTAAAACCAGTTAAATTATACCATATGTAGTTCTTAACTGCGCTCTAAACGGACATATATTTTTAAATTATTCAACAACTACCTCAGTCTTTTCAGACCCAAAGAAAACTTCTAATTCTTTTAAAGTCTCGGCAGATGTTTCAATGTCTTTGACCACCTCACCTTTGCTAAGTACAACAATACGCTCACATACTTCGGTTACATGAATTAGATCATGACTAGAAACCAATACCGTTACATCTTGCTGTGCAGCCAGATCTTTAATAATCTGCTTAAGGCGAATCTGCGTTGTTGGATCTAAATTGGCAAAAGGTTCATCTAGAATCACCACTTTGGGGTTGCCAATAAAAGAGGCCACTATACCTGCTTTCTTCTGGTTTCCCTTAGATAAATCCCTCAAGTACTTTTTCTGACCTAATATTTCGCCATGGAAAAAGTCCTGATACTGTGCTAAAAGCGCGTCTACATCGGCTTTATTTTGCCCACGTAGGTCCCCTATGAAATAAAAATATTCTTCGGGAGTCAAATACCCGATCAAAAAGGTTTCATCAATAAAGGAAGATGTAAACGGTTTCCAATTTTCACTGGTGTTTACTTGAACTTCATTATTGATAATATGACCTGTAGTTGGTTGTATTAAGTCTAGCAACAAACTAAACAGCGTAGTTTTACCCGCGCCGTTATTTCCTACCAATCCAAAGCTTTGTCCTGTTGGTATTTCTAGGTTCTCTATATTCAATACTTGTTGTGCACCGTATATTTTTGATAAATTTTCTATTGTAATCATAATCGTGTTATTTACTTTGGCTATGCTCAGCAGCCTTTTAGTTCGTTATTGGTTAAAAGAAATAAATCCAATTTATCTGTCTGAATAGCTTATTAACAATTAGCCGACATTTAATTTACTTATTCCTGCAACTTTATATTCCTTACTGAATTCTTTAAGTTTTCCTAAATAAGCTTTTTTCTTTGTACTTATTACTTAATACTCGGTACTTATCAATCAACTCGCCTTTTCTTTAAAACCTGCAATCATTCCATATTTCTTTTTCTTGTATTGCTCCGTAATTAAACCTAACAAGTGATTCTTCATGGCAAAACCGATGATGCCTAGAACAGATAATACTCCTACTGCCACTTCTAAACTAAAGATGTAGTAAAAGATGGAGAATATAATGATCGGTACAATTAATACCGGAAGCATAACCAAAAACTGGGTAGCACTTGCACCCTGCATATTACCAAACGGACTTTGATCTAACTCGATCCTTTTCTTATTAAATGAACCAAAATATAATATGACGGGTATGTTTACACCCAAGTTGTATAAGGCACATCCAAAATTAATTGCCAAGGCATCCCAACCAAAGTAAACGTAGGGTATCGTCAATAAAAACATAGCTACAATGCTCACTGTAATTAGTGAAACCTTTGACTCCAGATACTTTCGCATAGGTATGTTTTGCGACATCATCATACTATAGTAACTACTATCCCAAGCCGGAATAAACTGACCAAAATTACTTAAGAAAATACCTGTCATAAATATACCCACAAAGGCTTTCATAGGCATCATGCTACTATATATCTCCTGGGTATAGAATACCAGACCGTAAAAGACAAACAATAACGAAATATACACTTGTGACTTGGTTCTTTTATTTCTCCAAATCATTTTAAGATCTAACTGAAGAAAAGAGCCCATTTCGCCAAAGCGTTTGGTCCAAGCTAAATCTGAGGTATTTGCCTGTACCGATTTTGCTTTGAGCTTTGCATCTAGGTAAATTTTATTTTTTAAGTATTTATAATTTACATAGTACATAGCGACTGCAAACGCAATAGGTATCAAAACCGTAATTGGATATGCGTAAAGTGCATGAAAAACAGGAGCAAAAAACTCTTTTATAGAGAACACTCCAAAATAGTCCAATCCGTAACCTAAGACAAGAATACTACCTATTCCAATAAGGACCTTATCATTCTTATTTACTAACAAGTTTACGTAATTTATACTCAAAACAATACCTATAATACCCACTATCCAAAGTAAAACATTGAGTACAGGGTAGCCATTAAATAGTAACACTATTGCAAACGGAACTATAAAAAATAGCGTCAATAAATTATATATAGATGCGGCAGATCTACCTAAGATATAATGTGCAATGGTGCTTTTCTTTACCGGTGTGGTCAAGAATGGTTTTATATCCATCACCGGTAATTTCTGCATGAAATACCTTAAGAATAATTCCATTAAAATCCAGTAAATGAAATACTGGCTTATAGTCCACATAGGGCTTTGATCTGGGAATATTTCTTTTAAAAGAAAGTACATTCCACCACCGGCAACAGCGAGTGAAAGTAGCATGTAAACTCCGAAAAATCCCATTACTATTTTTATTCCTAGACTTTTACCAAGATTAGAGGATCTAAAAAAAGATTTCCATTGTAAGGAAGAAAATCGTTTAAACATTCGGTTGGTTTTAGGATTCAGGATATAAGTAAGAAAAATCTTGAATTTGTTACAAGATGTTTTACATATATTCTTAAACTATTTAAATTCCATAAGAAATATTGTCTTTTTATTATAAAATTAGATAGAAATACTTAATAGTAATGTACTAAATCTTATGCCGATGAAATTTTAGAGCTACCTAAATGCATGATGGATTTATCTATAAATCTGCAATTTTAAGGTGGCTAAATTTTTCTAATACTCTTAAATGTTCCTTATAAATAAAGAAATAAATAGGAGAAAAAATAGCATTGCATTGTAAATCAAAAACGAAATATATGTAAAATTTCCATTCTTAAATAGACCAAGTATATCTAAAAAAAGAGGATTATATATCAAGTAAAAAAAAGCAAACCCCACAGCTTGAGTTTTGTATAAAAAACTAAATGAGGATTTAATTTGCGTTTTTTTTATTGCGAAATGGATAATAACAATAACGGATAATATTATGGTGAAAACACATCCATATAAATATCTTAAAAACTCAAAAACAATATTTGAATTTAAGTCCTTTAGAATAAAACCAAAAAATATTGTAAAGAATAAGGCTACTACAGAAGTATATAAATAAAAAAACTTAAGTTTTCTTGCACATTTATCAATCAACATTTTTGGTCCAGAGTATAAAAAACCGATGATTGGATTAGTACTATTTGAAAGTTCTCTTTCCCAAATTAGAGCCTCAGCGTTAAAAGCATCCGAAAAAGTATCGCCATATGTTTCAATTCTTTTTTCAATTGAATTAGCCATATGATCTAAAACCTCCATTTTTAAATCAATTTGAACCAATTCTTTTTTACATAAGTAACTACTAATAAAGTCCAATTGTTCTTGTGCTAACTTCATAAAAATTAATTAATACTCCATTTAGGGTTGACTAATTGTTCCATATTTCTAATGAACTCTTCAAGTTCTGCTAATCGATTGGTCTTTTCTCTAACACCTTGATCCGTAAGTTTGTAATACTTGCGCAACCTATTATCAACCTTTTTAACCTCAACATCTAATAAACCTTCTGCTTCTAATTTGTGCAGTGCAGGATAAAGAGCACCTTCGGTAATTTTTAATTCCCCTTTTGTTATCTCTTTTACCTTTTGGGTAATTTCGTAACCATACATTTTTTCGCCTTCATCTAATAATTTAAGAATGATGGTATTTAAACTGCCTTTATATAATTTGGAATTTGCCATTGTTGTTTAAACTAAAGCAGAAATATACATAATTTTCTTATGCATAAGAATATTATATATAAGTATTCTATTTGTTTTTTAGAAAAAAGTATCTTTCTTACCCGTCAAAAAAATCCTTTCTAAGGTATTTGAAGTTTCTAAAAGTGCTTTATCTAAAAAAGAAATTGCTAGTTCTTTATCCCCACTCCCTTCAGTTTGGAACTACTGACCTCCACTGTATGTCATTAGTTAGTTAACGCTAGAATGGGTTCAGTGTGGAAATTATATTTTATTGATATTGTATACTTGTACTTAATTGGTACGGTACTCGTCACAGACGAGCACTAGCAAAATAAAACCAATTATATAATCTTAAAAGTTAAACAAAAATTAACAAAACCTACTTTTTTGACAAATGTCATATGATATCGCAAAAGCATGCTTAATTTTGTAGATCGATTTAAAGAAATGAACATATGTCGCAATTTCACCCATTAACGGTAAAACATATTAAGAAATTAACGCCAACATCTGTTGCCGTTACATTTTCAATTCCTAAAGAATTGGCACAGACTTTCACCTTTACGGCGGGTCAGTATATCACCATAAAAAAAGAAATAAAGGGCAAAGAACTTAGAAGAGCATATTCTATTAGTTCATCTACGGACAAGGATGGTATCACCATTGGAATTAAAAAAGTAGACAATGGCGGATTCTCCAATTACGCCAACTCACAATTAAAGGTAGGCGATACTTTAGAGGTTATGGAACCAGAAGGTCGTTTTGTTTTTAAAAGAACAAAAGAGGTACAGAACATTGCCGCATTTGCAGCAGGTAGTGGTATAACCCCTATTATGAGTATTGTAAAGTCTGTTTTAGACAGTAACCCAAAGAATACATTTGTTTTGGTTTACGGAAACAAATCTTACGAAGAGACTATGTTCTATACAGATTTGGTGAAATTGGAATTAGAATATGCCAATCGGTTTTTTGTGTACTTTACCAATAGTCAAACTCGTGAAGACAAGGCTTTATTTGGTAGAATAGATACCTCAACCGTAAATTATGCACTATTGAACAAGCATAAGGACGTTGATTTTGATGGATACTATTTATGTGGACCAGAGGAGATGATCCGTTTGGTACAAGATACTTTAATAGATAATGAAGTTGATAAGGATAAAATCCGTTTTGAACTTTTTACACCCACTGAAATAAAAGAGGAACTACCTATACAGGCCGATGGTCAAACAGCAGTTACCGTACTTGTTGATGATGAAGAATTTCAGTTTACGATGGACAAAAAAACCATAATTCTTGATGCTGTTCTTAAAGAAAATATTGATGCACCATATTCTTGCCAAGGCGGAGTATGTAGCAGCTGTATAGCCAAAGTAACCGAAGGAAATGCTGAAATGGTCATGAACCAAATTTTGACCGATAAAGAAATTGCGGACGGATTTATTTTAACCTGTCAAGCGCATGCCACCACACCTACAATAAAGGTAGATTTTGATGATGTATAAATCTATATTAGTATAATTATAAAACGCCATTATTATAATATAGTAATGGCGTTTTTTTATTTCCCGGTCTACCTTTTCAAAGGCAAAATTAAATTGGATTGCGTTATTGTTTTTAAGGGGTTGAAATATCTTTAATAGTATTTTCAATTCGCTAAAGGTATGTCTATAGAAATCATTGGTGTTTTTATCATCATTGCGGTAGTTATAATTTTATTTGCTTTTGAGGTTTTTCCGATGGATAAAATCGCTTTCTGCATTATTGCCGCATTACTATTGACCGGCTTGGTTTCACCCCAAGAAGCCGTCAGCGGATTTTCTAACAAAGCCGTAATCACCATTCTTTGTCTAATGATCTTAGCAATCGGACTTGAAGAAAATGGAGCCATATCTTATCTCGCAAAAGGCTTAAAGGTGCTTAAGAACTGGCCGGTTGTCCTGGCCATGGTCGCTATTATGCTGATTGCGGGAAGTATTTCTGCCTTTGTAAGCTCTACTGCCGTGGTCATTGTGTTTATTAAAATTGTTGCAGAACTGCGCGAAAAATATCAGTTACCCCCAGGCAAATTGTTATTACCTATTTCTTTTGCAAGTATTTTAGGGGGCAGTTGTACCCTAATGGGAACATCTACCAACCTTTTGGTAAGCAATATAGCCGCAAGGTATACCGGTGAAAAATTGGGTTTCTTTGAATTTACATTGACCGGCATTGTTTTTTTAGGAATTTCAATGGGAATTATTGCCCTTTTTTATCGGTTTTTGCCAAAAGACACTGGTAAACTTTCAGATAATTATGACCTTGATCGATATCTCTTGACGGTGACGGTAGAAAGTGATTCTCCTTTGGTAAATAAACCAATAGGTGAAAGTTTCATGTTCAAAGAAATTGACATTACCGTTTTGCGACTAACACGAAAAGGCTTTGACCAAAACTTATTGAATCATGATTTGTTAATTCAACCTAATGATGTAATTCTTCTGCACTGTAGTTTGGAAAACCTTCAAAAAATGCGTGCCGAAGGTTATTTTGAAGTGGATTCGGAAGACAAAGACCATTTTACATCCACTAAAAATACCCAAATCAAAAAAGTTAGTGATGCCCAAGTAAAGAATGATGAAAATAATGAGGAAGATGATGAAAGCCTTTTGTTAGAATTATTGCTGTTACCCGGTTCTAAATTTTTAGGCAGAAACTTATCTGAATTAAAAACCATGTTGATACCAAGGGCAATCCCTTTAGCGGTAAACAAGCGAAAGAAGCTACGTATTCTTCAGAACCGCTTACATCAAAGCAATCATGAGTTTACAAAGCTTCATGTAGGAGATCGATTATTGATACAAACCAAGCCCGAGTACGTATCTAATTTTGAAAACAGCAATAATCTAGCGGTATTAAACCAATATGAAGGTCGTGCACCTGCCACGCCGTTTAAAAGAAACTTATCCATCCTTATATTAATTGCCACCATTGCCATGGCAGCTACCGGAGTTTTTGAAGTAATGACAAGTGTAATTACAGGAACCTTAGCTATGCTCCTTTTTAAGTGCGTAGAGTTAAATCGTATTTATGAGAAGATCAATTGGCAAATTATTTTCTTATTGGCAGGTATGATACCACTAGGTATAGCAATGAGCAATGCCAAGGCAGATACATGGATCACGGAAGAACTGTTGGCATTAATGTCCGGTGAGCAACCTATATTCATTATCGGATTGTTGTTTTTAACGACCATGATACTAAGTAGTGTAGTATCAAACAATGCTACGGCAATTATAATGGCACCTATTGGGATTTCATTGGCCAGCGGATTAAGTCTTGATCCCAAGCCATTTATTCTTTGTGTAATGTTTGCGGCAAATTTCAGTTTCTTTACTCCCTTAGGATATCAAACAAATGCGCTTATCTACAGTATGGGAATTTATAAATTCAAACACTTTTTAGTAATCGGCGGGGTTATATCCGTAGTGCTTTGGATCGTGGGCACCTTACTTTTAAGTGCAATGTTGTAATCAACTATTTGGTAAATACCTCCTCGAACTTTTTAACAGCAGCTTCATAGCCAATGGCGTAGGCTTTTTCTATACCCCTTCTATCTAACAAGCCAATATGTTCCAATTCTTTAGATTCAAGCACCAAATGACAATTATTGATCTTTTGTCGGTTAATGGCGTAAATCATCAAACCGGTAACCCTGCCCGTTAATTGAAATGAGTTGTTTAAGTGCTTTTTCTCCAATTGAGATACGACGGATACATTACTTCCAATAACAAAATCTACCTTGGGCAAAACCGGTTCAGAAGGAAAGTTGTTCATGATCCCACCATCTGCATATAATTCTCCATTATATTCCACAGGACTGAAAACAGGTGGTAATGCAGCGGAGGCCAATAAGGGCTTTATAAGCTCCCCTTCATGAATAAACAACTCTTCACCTTTCTGTAAATTGGTTGCTACTACATGTAGTTCCCTATTTAAGGCCGCAAAACTATCATCTGGAAAGTACTGTTTAAAAGAAGTAATATAACTTTCACTATTGAGCAAACCGGGTTTGGCAACCGCAAAGTAATTATACTTAAAGAGTGGCGTTTCCTTAAAAAACCGAAGCATGTCTTCTACGGGCTTATCCGCAGCATACAAAGCACCTACCAAGGCACCTATACTACTACCTGAAACCACATTAGCCTCAAGACCGAATTCTTGCATTGCCTTGATCACACCTATATGCGCCATGCCTCTAATACCTCCGCCCGAAAGTACCAAACCTATGGACTTAGAACCTATTTGCATCTATCTAAAATTAATTTCAAAAAAAATGCCAAGCGAATACTATTATTCGCTTGGCATAAAATTAATCATAAATACGGACTAAGAATCCAATCCGAAGGCATAATAATATTTACTTCCGTCTTCATAAACGCCCTCTAACATTACTCCGCCTTTTTTGTTTTCCAAAACAGTGGCTACATCTTCAATATCATTGACACGCTTACCGTCTATATGTGTTATGATAAACCCTTCTCGCATTTGTGTTTCCTTCTTAATTTTACCCGGGTAAAGTTTAGAAACCTTAACACCGCCATCTATTTTCAGTTTTTTAGCGATTTCCTTATCCACATTCTCAAAATCCGCTCCTAAAAGGTTAAATACCTCTTTCTTTTCTTTCTTGATAAAATTGGTCCCACCTTGAGAATTATGTAACTCAACCTCAAACTCCTTTTCCTTTCCGTTTCTATTTACCACTATTGTAACCTTATCACCTGGTCTTTTACCGGCAATAATTTCTTGAAGTCTAGGTGATGTTGCCGTTTCCTTTCCGTCAACGCTTACGATAATATCACCAGATTCCATTCCTGCCAAATCTGCACCACTATCCTCACCAACTTGCTCTACCCAAACACCTTTGGTAAAATCAACATCTTTTTCTTTTGCCAAGTTGCTATCCATAGTTCTAATGGTTACCCCTAACATACCACGTTGCACATTACCGAATTTTAACAGGTCTTCTACTACTTTGGTAACAATATTACTAGGGACTGCAAATCCGTATCCTGTATACGTACCCGTAGTACTTGCAATGGCCGTATTGATCCCTACTAGGTTTCCGTCTAAATTTACTAATGCACCCCCACTGTTGCCTGGGTTAATGGCAGCATCTGTCTGAATAAAACTCTCTACCGCAAACTTATCGGTATTTATATGTATACTTCTTGCTTTGGCACTAACGATACCTGCAGTAACCGTAGAGTTCAACCCTAAAGGATTACCAACGGCCAATACCCACTCACCTACTTCAACATCATCGGAATTTACCAAAGACATGGTTTTTAAATTATCTGCTTTGATCTGTAATAGCGCCAAATCTGTAGTAGGATCCGTACCTATTACCGTTGCCTTGTACGATTGATTATTATACAGGGTTACCTCAACTTCATCCGCATTGTCAATGACGTGGTTATTGGTAACAATATATCCTTGATCATTGATGATCACGCCAGATCCCGTACCTACTCTAGGTCTAGATGAGGATCCTTGTGGAGACTGCCCCTTGAACATATCACCAAAAAACTCTTTGAACGGATCAGGCAGTTCACGAGCACCTTGATTTTGATATGATGATCCCGTTTGTGTAGATTTAATGTGTACAACGGCATCTAAAACTTTCTCTGAAGTTTCTGTAAAATCCAATGGTTTAATATTACCATCGTTGTCTTTGGTATATAATGCCTGTGCCCCGGGTATAGATTCTACCACTGTTACACCGCTAGACTCTTTTACATCTTTTTTGTTGAAATGAATTACCCCGTAACTTACGGCAAGGGCAATAATAGCTGAGAAGAAGTAAACCTTCCAAGCTCCTCTAGAATTTGTGTTTGATTTCATATGTATATAATTTTTAATATTCTTCTAACTGCCTAGTGTCAATAGCTATGCCATGTATAGCCATGTCATTGCTAAAAAAAATTTAAAAGTTTTTGAAATTTTAAGGGATTTTTTAGACTAAGTGGTCTGTAACCTTAAAATTATAGTACTTGAAGCATAAAAATTATGCTCATCAACTGATATTATAGCTTGTTTATAGGCTTTTGCAATTTGTAAACCCTAAAATGTTTTAGAGAAACAAACTGCTTGGTCTAAAACTGACATTTTGACTTAAAGTAAGGCGATTCTTATATTTTAATGATACAATTTATGTATAGTTAAAAAACCTTTGCCATATTTTTACGTAAGTTTAACAACGAGAAAGAAAATTGAATTGAATTCACTAGGTACTACTGCTATATTGGTATTTGCTAATTCCGCTAAGGAAGATTTAGCCAATAAGGGTATTGCCAAAGGTGAACAATTGTTTAACATTCTTACCACGGCCACACTTCGTAAAGCAAAAAATACAGGTTTGCCCGTTTTTCATTTTTCCGATGAAAACCAAATTGGCAACAGTTTTGGTGAACGTTTCACGAATGCCATAGCTTCCGTTTTTGAAAAAGGTTTTACAAGTGTTATTACCATAGGGAACGATACTCCGCACTTAAAAACACAACAACTTAAACATACTGCCAAGCAATTGGCAAAGGGCAAGTCCGTTATAGGACCATCTATTGATGGGGGTTTTTACCTTTTAGGTTTACAAAAATCGAATTTTGAGGTAGGCGAATTTCAAGATTTACCTTGGCAACGCTTTGGCTTGTACCACAAAATTACCATGTGGCTACAAGAAGAATCAACGGCATTGGTAAAATTGCCCGTTTTACAGGATCTGGATACTGAAAAAGATCTAAAGGCTATTTTATCATTCTCAAAAGACCTACCAACTACCCTGCTATTGGTGATAATAGCAATATTACGAGTAAACAGAAGTCTATACTACACTAACCAGCACTTCTTTCGTCTATTTCCAAACAGTTTTCTATACAACAAGGGCTCGCCTTTGGTTTCATTTATCTAGATCCCCCTTTATCCAATGGTTGGATAAATGAAAAACCAGTCGAAAAACTATATATGAAACACTTATTACTAGTGTTGACCTTGTTTATATGTACTATGGTCAATGCTCAAGAAACAATTACCGGTACTGTAAAAGATACCGACGGAAATACCATACCTTATGTCAACATTGTTTTGTCTGGCACGCTAAATGGCACTACCACTAACGAAAACGGCATATATACCATTGATGTGCCCAATCTTTCCGGTGCTCTTGAATTTTCCGTTTTAGGGTATGAAACCAAAATAATTACCATAAATAACAGACGAACAATTGATATAGTCCTAGGCGACTCTTCCGAGGTCTTAGATGAAGTGGTATTAACGGCTTTAGGTCTAAAACGAGAAACCAAAGAATTAGGTTATGTAGTTCAAAGTTTGGATGCCAAAGGAGTTACCGAGGTAAAATCGGTCAATTTTCTTGACAACCTTTCAGGTAAATTGGCGGGGGTAACCATCAACCAAGGTGCTACGGGTGTAGGGTCTTCCTCTAAAATTACCATTCGTGGAGAAGCTTCTTTCTCTAACAACAATCCCTTATTTATTGTAGATGGCGTTCCTATCAACAATAATTCGGTCTTTAATTTCACCAATGAAGCGGCAGCCGGATTTCAAGAAATCGATTTTGGAAACGGAGCCATGGAGGTAAACCCAGATGATATTGCAGAGGTTTCTGTTTTAAAAGGACCAAGTGCTGCGGCATTGTACGGTACTAGAGCTTCTAACGGAGTGATTATTATTGAAACAAAAAGCGGCAAGAATTCAAAAGGTTTGGGCGTTAGTTACAACACCAGCTTTTTTGTGGATTCGGCGTTTCAATTGCCCGATTTCCAGAATGAATACGGACAAGGAAATTCAGGAGAGTTCGCCTTTGTAGACGGATTAGGTGGTGGCACCAATGACCTAATTACGTACAGTTGGGGACCACGTTTAGATGTTGGTAACCTTATTCCGCAATATGATAGTCCGGTTACCTTGCCAGACGGTACCGTTGTAAGAGGTGGAGACACCGCTCTTTATAGTGGAATACCTATCACCCCTACAGAATTTAGATCACAACCGGACAACTTAAAGAACTTCTATGAAACCGGTACTACATTAATTAATAATATTGCTATTTCCAACGGATTTGATACCGGTAGTTACCGACTTTCATTTACGGACTTACGAAGCGAATCTATTATACCGGGTGTTGATTTAGACCGGCAAACGGTGAGTGCACGACTCAATTTTCAGCCAATAGATAAATTACGCATCAATTCATCTATAAGTTATATCAATTCTAATTCTGACAACAGACCGTCTAACGGTTATGGTTCAGAAAACGCAAACTATTCTTTGGTTGCTTGGGGACCACGCTCGCTGAATATAGAGAATCTAAAAAATTACTGGCAACCAGGTTTAGAGGGTATACAACAATACTCGTACAACTATACCTTTTTTGATAATCCATATTTCATTCTTAATGAAAACAGAAACTCGTTCAATAGAGATAGGGTATTCGGAAATATTTCCGCTAGCTATGATATCACAGATCATTTAACAGCAACAGTTAGAACAGGGATGGATTATTCCAGTGAACTACGCCAATTGCGAAGAGCCTATAGTTCTAATCGTTTCGCAAATGGTGGTTATGCGGAGCACGATGTATTCTATAGGGAGGTAAACACTGATTTTTTAATAAATTATACCAATCAGTTCAATGATTTTAATATAGATGTCTCTTTAGGTGGAAACCGATTAGACCAAAAAGCATTTACCTCACAATCGCAAACTACAAGTTTGGCACAACCGGGTATTTTTAGGTTATCTAACGCAGCATCACCTATTGAAGTTTTCGAATTTGAATCAAACAAGAGAATCAACAGCTTTTATGGCTTAGCAAAAATTGGATATAAGGATTTTCTATTTTTGGATGTCACCGGAAGAAACGATTGGTCTAGCGCATTGGCTACCCCTTTTTCAGTAGATAATACCTCTTTCTTTTATCCATCGGTATCCAGTAGTTTTATAGTATCCAAAGTGGTCAATTTACCTGAGGTAATTTCGTTTGCCAAGTTACGAGCAAGTTGGGCACAGGTTGGTAATGACACAGACCCATACCAAACTACAGGGGCATTTGTTGCACAAACGCCATTTAATGGGCAACCAACATTCAGCAATTCAAACACTATTGCAAATGCCGATCTTGTTCCTGAATTGACATCCTCATTTGAGGTGGGTGCTGATCTACGCTTTTTCAATGATCAACTTCGCTTTGATGTTTCCTATTACAATGCATTGACGAAGGATCAAATTATCTCATTACCTATAGGCATTTCTTCAGGATATACACAACAAGTGGTCAATGGAGGCGAAGTTCGCTCTAAAGGGCTTGAGGTCATAGTAGGTGTTTCCCCTATAATAAGTCAAAATTTTAAATGGAACAGCACCTTAAATTTTAGTACCAATAGATCAACCGTAGAAAGTTTACCGCAAGATGAAGGGCGATTAACTTTGGCGTACTCTAGAATCTATGACAGTCAAAACCAAACGGTATTTTTACAAGCAGAAGAAGGTGGTCGCGTAGGAGATCTATATGGAACCGGATACTTAAAAAATGAAAATGGAGATTTCATTTTAACCGATGAGGGTAGATATATACCGGACAATGAACTACAAAAATTGGGTAATTATAATCCTGATTTTATGCTTGGTTTTAACAACCAATTCAATTATAAAAATTGGAATATGGGCTTTCTATTAGATTGGCGACAAGGTGGAATCATAGTTTCTAGAACAAGGGCATTAGGAAATGTTGGTGGTCAGTTGGCTGAAACGGCCTTTAGACCAGAAACAGGTATTGTACCAGAGGGTTTAGTAAATACAGGCACCGATGACAATCCGGTTTATGAAGCAAATACTGTAGCGGTTTCCGCAGAAAGTTACTATCGCCAGTTTTATGATAGAAATCATGAGGAAAACAACACCTATGATGCATCATTTTTAAAGCTACGCCAACTATCTATTGGTTATACGTTTAACAATCTTAGCCTGTTCAACCAAGATGCCACGTTGAGTTTATCATTAATAGGAAAGAACTTATTTGCTATAACAGAGAATCCGCATTTTGACCCAGAGCAATTAGCAGTACAGGGACAAGGATTTATTAGTGGTGTTGAAGATATGTCATATGCCACAACAAGAAGTATAGGTTTTAAAGCCGGATTTAATTTTTAAGAAAGAAAAGATGAAACATATATATAGCATTTTAGTCTTATTGTTGGTCATTGGCTGCACAAAAGATTTTGAGGAAATTAATACGAACACCAACGATCCCGTAACTGTACAACCTAGTCTTTTGTTAAGACAGGTAATTTATGACTATGGGGAACAAATGTCATATGAAGGTTTTACTGCCGGTAACCTACTAGGACAATATAGTACCGCTCTAGACTTTAACTTATTTGACAGGCATGATTTAAAGTCGCCCCAATTAGGTGGTAATCCGTGGCCTATATTCTATCAAAACTTAAGGGATAATGAAATCATATTAAAATTGTCCCAAGAGAATGCTGCATATGCCGTTTATGAAGGTCCGGCAAGAATTATGAAGGCATACATGGCGGCCGGGTTAACAGATTTATTTGGTGATGCTCCCTATTTAGAAGCATTTCAAGGAGATACAGAAACGGTTACTCCGTCCTATGACACTCAGGAATCAATTTACATGGATGAAGGTGGTGTTTTTGATAATCTTGACAAAGGAATTTTAGCCATTCAGAATTATTCAGGTACCATAGCTTTAGAGGGAGATATTCTCTTTAATGGTGAGTTAGATGGATGGATTCGTTTTGCAAATTCATTGAAGATAAAATACTTGATGAGGGTTTCTAATAAAATAGATGTTGCATCGCAATTACAGACCATAGTAAGTGAAGGTAATTTCATTGATGATAATGAAGAAAATGCCATTTTCAACTTTACCGATGGTGAACCTAATAGTTTTAGACTTGCGCAACTTAGGGTTGGAGACTTTAACAACTATGTACTTTCTGAAACTATGGATGAAATTTTGACCAACTTGAACGATCCTCGTATTGGTCGTCTGTACCAAGCTTTTGCCAACAGTTCAGATGGTGAATACAATGGGCTTTTAAACGGTATAGACGCATCAGTTGGGGTATCATTGGCAGATTACTCTTTATTAGGTACCATTTTTAGGGAGAACACCGGATTATTGGATGCGAATTTTATGACCAGTATGGAAACCCACTTTTTGTTGGCTGAAGCTGCCGAAAGAGAATTCATTTCTGCAGATACCCAAACTTTATACAATACCGGCGTAACACAGGCATTTGCCTATTGGCAGGTAGAACTACCTGAAAATTACCTAACAGAAGATGCCCCGTTTGATAACGGCAATACTATAGAGAACATCATCACTCAAAAATGGATTGCAAATTCAATAAACGGTTATGAAGGTTGGATAGAGTATAGAAGAACGGGTTTTCCGCAATTGAAAACAATATCGGCTAGTTTAAACAATAATTTGATACCTACCCGTATGCCTTATCCATCTGAAGAAGAAGCATTAAATAATGCCAATTATACCCAAGCTTCAAATAACACGGATGGTAATAGTATTAATGTACCTGTGTGGTGGGATGAATAACCGAGTTAGGAGTTAGGAGTTAGGAGTTAGGAGTTAGGAGTTAGGAGTTAGGAGTTAGGAGTTAGGAGTTAGGAGTTAGGAGAAAAAACAAAAAATGACTGAAGTACAAATTTGGCAATGGGGATTGGTGATCACATCTAGTTTGGTGTTGTTCTTACTGTCACCGTGGGCAAAAGATACCAATCAGTTTTTTAAAGCCGTGCAAAAGAAGAAAGCGCCCTATACCTTTATGTTAATGGGCAGCCTTATCATCTCATGGATATTTGCCAAAAGTATCACCAACGCTGCAAATTTAGGTCTGGATTTTGGTATTGTTGGTGGTGTAGCCTATGCAGGCTATTATTTATCATTTGCCGTGGCAGGTATTGTCATTTATAAAATGAGGCTGCACGGCAAGTATACTAGCATACATCATTTTTTAACCTCAAAATTTGGTAAAACTGCCGTAACTATATTCTCCATATTGATTGCCTTTCGTTTGTTCAATGAAGTATGGAGCAATACCATGGTCATAGGTTCTTACTTTGGTGATATGGGCACTACCGCCTACTATTGGTCCATTTTAGTATTTACAGGTTTAACCCTAGCCTATGTTCTAAAAGGCGGCATGAGCAGTTCCATTTTTACCGATGTTGTCCAAATGGGGCTATTTTCAATACTATTAGCGGTAATATTGTTCACCATCTTTGGTAAAGACAATGCTATAACCACATCCGAAGTAATAAATTCTGGCATATGGTCCTTTGAAACCGGGCTGAATTTATTGTTCGCTGCCTTGTTGCAATCGTTCAGCTACCCTTTTCATGATCCCGTGTTGACCGATAGAGGTTTTATTAGCAGTCCTAAAGTAACATTGAAAAGTTTTCTGTGGGCAAGTGTACTTGGAGCTATTTGCATTGTTCTATTCAGCATTATAGGTGTTTATGCGCAATCGCAGGGCATGCAGGGTCAGGCAGCTGTTCAAGTAGGTAAGGCGTTTGGTACGGTAATACTATTGGTCATCAATTTTATTATGATCACTTCGGCAGCATCGACCTTGGACTCTACCTTTTCATCTTTTTCCAAATTATTGGCTCTTGACCTAAACCTTGGCAACACGGTTAAATTTGGTCGTTGGTCAATGGTCGCTGTAGCAGTATTGGGTACGGTTCCGGTCTTTTTAGATGCTGAAATATTATCTGCAACCACCATTAGCGGTACAATGGTAATCGGTTTAACCCCCGTTTTTTTATTTTGGAAAGGTAGTGCTCCTAAAATCAGTTTTCATTTAAGTGTTTTCTGCGGATTGTTATTCGGTTTTTTATTGATTTTCAATTGGTTTCCAGATAGCTTAATATTTACCACTGGCAAGTATGCCAATTTATTATGGATTAATTTTTGGGGCATCTTATGCTGCCTTTTCGTTTATATGATACCTACATGGATAAAGAAATAAAACATTTGGGCACTAAATCAGGAAAGCTGTTGCTTTTTGGAGGTGTGTACAGCAACCTACAAGCTTTGGAAAAACTAATTTCCATAGCCAAAGATGCCGGTATTGCACCAGAAAACTGTATCAGCACCGGTGATATTACCGGTTATTGCGCACAACCGGAAGAAACGGTACAGTTGTTTCAAAAATGGGGCGCTTTAAGTATTGCGGGCAATGTAGAATTGCAATTGGCAAATGATAGTGAAAATTGTGGGTGCGATTTTAAAAGCGGTAGCCGATGCGACGATTTTTCAAAAATGTGGTTTCCGTATACCAAAGGGCATTTATCACAGCAATCATTAGAATGGATGCAAGAAATTCCTGAATACATCAGTTTTGATTATGGTGGTAAAAAAGTAACCGTAGTCCATGGAAATTATGGAAATACCTCTGAATTCATTTTTAAGTCGAACGCCACGGAAAGTAAAGAAAACTGTTTTAAAGAGACTAAAAGTACTATTATCATAGCCGGTCATTGCGGGTTACCTTTTCATCAAACTTTAAAGGAAAATGTATGGCTAAACCCAGGCGTAATAGGTATGCCTGCAAATGATGGTACACCAAGGGTATGGTATATGATATTGGATATTATAGATGGTGAAGTTACTTATGCCCATCATTCATTTGAATATGATGCCGAAACCGCTCAAAAATTAATGTACAAAAACCATTTACCTGAAGCATATGGAGACACGCTTACATCTGGTATATGGGACAACATGGAAATACTCCCTGAACTAGAAAAAATGGGACAGGGAATTCCAATATATTTTAACCAAGAACAAAAAGATACGATACAAACTAAAACTCAGAAAAAGATGGCAAATACGTACTATGACCCAGCAGATTTAAGAAAATTTGGAAAAATTTCAGAATGGAGCGAAGAGCTTGGTACCAAATTTTTTGACTATTATGGTAAGGTTTTCGAAGAAGGCGCACTAAGTGCTAGAGAAAAGTCTTTAATTGCATTGGCGGTATCTCATGTTGTCAAATGTCCATATTGTATAGACGCCTATACTAAAGACGGCTTACAAAAAGGCATTACCAAAGAGGAAATGATGGAGGCGGTGCATGTAGGAGCAGCTATTGAAGGTGGTGCCACCTTGGTGCATGGAGTACAAATGATGAACAAGTATAACAAATTGTCAATGTAAATTTCGTTGTTGGTTGTTCGTTGATGGTTGTTCGTCGCATCCTTTTTTCAACAAACACTACATTGAAATTAAAGCAAGTTTAAAAAAAGTGCAAATGGAATATTCATTATGAATATTCACGGGTAAGAATAAGAAATTAATTGTTGTCATCTTAAAGTTTGAAGCATTTACAAAATGCCAACAACGAACAACGAACAACGAACAACTAAAAAATGGCTACAAAATCATTAAAAGCAAAAGGAAACGATTTAGCAGTTTCCAACAAGCAGTTAGAAATATTGAACGGAGGCATATTTGCTGATGGAGAGCTTCCTTATTTTAAAGACAAAATCGCAGATATTGGGCATTTTCCATTACGCCCCAAGAAACTTGAGATCCTACAGATTAACGTAGGCTATATGTGCAACCAAGTCTGTGAGCACTGTCATGTAGATGCTGGTCCCGATCGTAAAGAAATCATGACCCGTGAAACCATGCAGCAATGTTTAGAGGTCATCAAAAATACTGGAGCACACACCTTAGATCTAACTGGTGGTGCACCAGAAATGAATCCTGATTTTGAGTGGTTCGTAGAAGAAGCTGCTAAAGCCGGTATTAAAGATTTTATTGTTCGTTCAAACTTGACAATAATTAGGGCTAACAAGAAATATTATCACCTACCAGATTTCTTTAAAAAGCACAACGTGCATGTAATATCCTCTATGCCCCACTATACCCGTGGAAAAACGGATAAACAAAGAGGAGACGGTGTTTTTGACAAATCGATAAAAGCATTACAAGAATTGAACGAAAGGGGTTATGGCATGCCTGGCAGTGATCTAAAATTAGATTTAGTCTACAATCCGTCTGGCGCATATTTACCAGGAGATCAAGCTGCCATGGAGAAAGATTTCAAAAAAGCGCTTAAAGAAGATTTTAATATTGACTTTCACAATCTATTTGCCATTACCAATTTACCCATTGCACGTTTCTTGGATTATTTGATCGCATCAGAAAATTATGAAGATTACATGTATGCATTGGTAGAAGCATACAATCCGTCTGCAGTGGCAAATGTAATGTGTACCAACACCATTTCCATTAGCTGGGACGGTTGGTTGTACGATTGCGACTTTAACCAAATGTTAGATTTAAAAGTAGCCAGTAAGGTAAAGCATATAAAAGATTATAATGAAGATATCTTAAACGATAGAAACATTATAATATCACAACATTGCTATGGCTGTACAGCGGGTGCCGGTAGTAGCTGCCAAGGTACCGTTGCGTAAACTTAGAAATTAGGTTCAAATAAACAGAAAACACCAAACTGGTAAGATCAGTTTGGTGTTTTTTTAGTTATTAAATTTAGTATACTTCTACTCTTCCAATAACAATTCCAAATCTTTATGAAAAAGTAAAATACAACTGATACTTTTTTGGTCTATTCTTTGACAATTATAAATAGCAGTTTCCAGCTGCTGCATCATCTTATTGAAACCTCCATTTTCAAATATTAATCCATGTTCTTTTTTTAGCTCTGCGTTTTCTACCAACGCCTCTTTTAACTCTTGAATAGATTCAATATTTGGCATTTTTACAAACTCTAAATTGTCCAAATTATTAAGCTCTTCGTTCAAAGAATCAAAAGATTTTTTTACGCTGGCAGTTAAAGAATGAATATGTTCTTTTGTTACTTCCGCCATATTCTGAACCTCCATAACGCGATTATAAATTGTATTCTTGGTTGCGGTCATACTTCTATAGAAAAAAGAGAGTGTTTCATGCTGCTTATAAAGTCGTTGCAATTGCTGTTCTTTACCATCTTTTCTAGCCAACAAAATGAAAAATGCACAGAAAGAATAATCCCAATTTTCAAAACTTTGGTTAAAATGCTCTTCTCTTTTATTGAGTAAAAAATTGTATCCGTTTTCTAAGGTTTTCTTATTGTACTCTACACCCTTAAAAGAAAATGTCTTTTCCTTTGTGGTACCCTGTGCAATATTCTGAGCTTTTACAATTAAAGTTTCAATCTCCTTAATTGGCATCATTAATTCTTTTAATTCTGACTTTAATCTAGTTAAAACCGACTTTGTTGGCATACCGATCTCTAGCATTGAAGCCGATAATTTTTCTGCGTTGGGAATTTGAAAAAACCTGTTAGAAAATGTATTCTCATATTCTTTTGACAATTCTGCCCCTTGAGATTCCGACTTTATAAACTCTTCTAAAACATTGGACGGTTGCCATTCTTTTGGAACTTGGTTTAAATACATTTTATACAGCAACAACGTCATTTCCATCTGAATTTCTTCTCTATTTTCAAATAGTAACCAAGGAGATCTTTCATCAATTTCGCAATAAACGTAAGGTGATTTAGCACTGTTTTCACGTTTGTCATTTGGTGGGTGACTGGTATACATACCAACTTTAGAATGTTCCGATGCAGAAAAATACTTCTTGCCACCCCTTATATCATTAGGCAATTCTGAAAGAGCTTTAGTCTGCCCTACAGCGTTTCTTTTATTGGCCAAAGCATTATTAGTATACAAGTTTTTCACAAAAATGTTCTTTTTGCCTGCCAAAATACCATTGTTCACGGTTGTGCCCCATGCTTCTGAACCGCCATCCAATTTCCAAAGAGCAGAAATAATAGCATCACTACCCGAAGTTTTAACGGCAACTTTATCGGCATTAAATTCCATTTCTCTTGACAATGAAGAATACATTAAATTTAAAAACTGATAAAACAAATTAAGTATTTGTCTTATAACCCATATCATTGGTGTAATTACCCAAGCTGCAGCAGACAGCCTAATATCAGATGCACGCCATTGATCAAGCGCATCATCCCACTTATCCCTTTCAAAAATCATATCATGAATAATGGTGTTGGCAGAAATAATATAACTACCTATTTTCATGCTACGCTGTGCAAAATGACCGAATTCATGACTAATTACAGCTTTAAATTCAGAAAGGTTGAGGCAATCCGTGAGACCCATACCAATGGTCAATTCTTTTTTTATTGGAAGAAATAAACTTAACCACATATTACTATATGAAACGTAGGCGTTTACATCTGGATCCATATAAATGGCTTTAGGTTTTGGTGCGCCCGTTTCCTTACAAATCTGATCAATAAAACTCCATAATAATTTATTCTTTTCTTTAACCAGCTTAATTCGGTTATCGGGCTTATGGTTCTTGAGTTTAAATACAAACTTCAGTGTAAAAACAAAAAGCATTGCCGCACCGGCAATGGCACCAACCTTAAGAATAATGGTAAACTTGTTAATACGCCCCATATCATAGATTACGGCATAATAAAGTAAATAGCCCAAGGCTACTACCATGGCTGCATATAAAGCAAAAAACAAAACAATGGCTAGAATAGCCAAAAACGATTTTAATTGATAACTGCTCGTTAAACCAGTTAATTTTTTGGGAATTTCCAAAGGACTGGTAGGATAGAATTGGTTGGTCATTTATGGTTGGTTTTTGGTTTTGGTACTAACCTTAAACTTTTATATACAAGATTTATTTTAATCCTATTCCAGAAATATTACCAGGGTAAAAAGACGCTATTTAAGATTTGCAATGATTTGTATACCAACCCAATAGTTTGTTTTACTATTGAAATAGTGGCTCTTTGACAGATTTTTGGAAGTTCAACGAAAAAACAATACACTTTATCCAATTTTATAAATAAACCTTAGAGGTAAACTGTTCTATAAAAAGACCATATGGTCGGATTTACCCAAATCTTAATAATATGAACAAAAGCCTTAAGCGCATGGCAACCATGCAACGTTTACAGAATACCGGATTAGAGTTATTTTATGCACAAGGGTATTATAACACCAGTGTAGACGATATTTTAAAAAAACTAGACCTGTCTAAAGGTGCTTTTTACTATCATTTTGATTCAAAAGAAGACTATTTTATCCAGATCATTCAAAATTTACTTGCACGTAAAATTTATAGCACTTTAATAGAACCAATTGAAGGGCATGATAATCCGCTATCATTAATAACAAAATGTTTTGATGACGCTATGGAAACTGCTGTACATAATGAAATGGATTATGGTTGTATTTTAAGCAATTTCTTGACAGAATTCAACGGAAAGAACGATGTAATTATGCGCCACCTGAACGAAATTGTTACCGTCTGGGAAGTTAACCTGGTAACAACATTACAAAAAGGAAAATTCAATGGCTATTTGGACCGTCATGTTGATTGCGAAGCTGCTGCTACTTTTTTAATGAGCTCTTATTTTGGTGTTAGAACATTAATGACCAGTGAGGCGCCATCTGCGAAAAAATATAGATTTATGTCCCAACTACGTCAATACTTTAAAAGTATAGAAGCAAAGCCCGTTAATTTTTAAACCGTAGTACCTAAAATTTCCTTTATTTTCTGAACGATTGTCATAGGCTGAATAGTCTCCATGACCTTCTCATAACCATCTGGGTACTTGTTCCCATAGATAGAAGTTGGTATTGCAGGAAATTTTTCCCTGTTGGATAAAATAGCATTTTTCTCTGGCTGATTAAAAGGTGCAAAACCGGCATACGGATGCGTAACTCCCCAAACTGTTACGGTTGGCACACCATACATGGCAGCTAAATGGGCATTGCCACTATCCATTGCCAACATTAACTGAAGATTAGAAATTAGTTTAAGTTCATCTGAAAAAGATAACTTTCCTGCAACATTTTGGCAATTGCTGAATTGCTGATCCCATGTATTCAGAATTTCTATTTCTTTTTCTCCTCCACCAAACAATATAATTTTATAGTTATTGGAAGAGTTTAATATGTTTAAAACCTCTTCCATTAACGCTTGCGGATACATTTTTCCGTTAAAAGCTGCAAAAGGAGCTATACCTATTACTAATAGACCGTTAATTTCTTTAAAACTTGATACATGATCAGGAATGGGCTCTTTGGGCAAGGTTTTCATCTCTGAAACGGCAATAGGGTATCCTAACTTACCAAAAACCTCTGCATAACGCTCAAAAGTGGTTTTCAATGGAGTAAGCGTTGTTCTATTTGGATTAACAAGTGCTTTCTTAGCGGCCCTACCCTTATCAACTTGAATCCAAGGAATTGAAGAGAGTTTAAAATACTGTTTTAAAATTGTACTTCGTAATACGTTATGGATATCTGCTACAACATCAATCTGCATAGTTTTTAATTCCTTGTATAATTTCCAAAGTCCCAAAACACCCTTATGCTTTCCTTTTACATCGGCTTTAAAAACCTTTACATTAGGTATATGTGCAAAAATAGGTGCAGTAAAGGCTTTTGTTAAAACAGTAATCTTTAGCTCCGGATATTTTTTAGTAAGTCCCAAAATAACTGGTGCCGACATTGCAACATCGCCCATTGCGGACAACCTTATGACCAAAATATGTTTGTTCTTATTTATTGCCACGAAGGATGGGATTTAGTTCCTCATCATTGTACATCTTCATTTGCTTGTACACCTTCATATACTTTACACCGCTTTCAATATCTGAAAGTAATTGATCTATAGCCAGTGAAAGGTCATTTTTCTGTTCTAGTAAAACCTCTAATTTGGCTTGGCATTTTTCCCTATGTTCCAAAGTAGCATCTGCCCTTGTGGCCTCTTCGGCCATGTGATAAATTTTCAATGCCAATATTGATAAACGGTCAATGGCCCAAGCAGGGCTTTCTGTATTTATGGTCGCATTGGCCTTAACTTCTACCGATCGGTATTTGCTAAGAAAGTAACTATCAATAAACTCTACCAAGTCCGTTCTGTCCTGATTACTTGCATCAATTTTACGTTTCAGTACCAATGCATCATCAGGTTTAATATCCGGATTTCTAATAATATCCTCATAATGCCATTGTACCGTATCTATCCAGTTCTTTCTATATAGCAAATGTTCAATATCCTCTTTATCATAAGGATTGACAAAACTCTGATATACATCGTCCTTGATGTGGTACTTTTCTATACTGGTATTAAATATATTGAATGCGAATTCGCTAAACATAAATAACTTTTTTACAAAGATAAAGTTTAATGACCTAACCTACAGTTTAGTTACAAAAACTATAATAGGTACCATAATACCGGCAATTAGTAGCAACTCCAGTAACTTTGGCTTTTTAATGGATTCTAAGTAGTTGACTATAAAGATGACAGAAGGAAAAAAAGTAATAATAACGGCATTGTTGTTTTCAGAAGTCACGAGTATATTTACAATTAACCCTATTACGAATGAAAATGCTATTAAACGTAAGGTTATCACTTTACCCACCCCAGACTTACTAAGATTAATAAAGGCAGAAAATGCCAATGCCATATTGAACAAAGCATACAATGTCATTTTCAGACTTGTCCAAATTTTTATAGGAAATATTGCATTATAATCAATAGCAAAATCATAATGGTTTCCAATAAATTCTGGCTTTTCAAGCAATATTAAAATACCGTAGAGTATTATAAAAAAACAAAAACCTACGGATAGGAGTACCAACCAATTTTTTTTGTTTTTTGGGTCATAAATATAAATTGCTGCGAAAACTACCAATAAATACAATAAGGCCCATTCATAAAAAATACTTGAAATACAGATCCAAAGTCCGGCATCAAAAATTTTAAGTTTAATATTTTTTAATGATTTGATACTCAAAAGTCGCCTCATTGCCAAAAGAAGAAAAAAGCTAGTAAAAATGGCATTATTATCTCCTAAAGTATAAGGAAAAACCACAAATAGCAGCGTAAAAAATAAGATGGCAAATGAATTTGTTCCTGTGAGTTTATTACGTTTTACAATGAAATCAACAATAAAAACACTAAATAAAAGAGTAGTCAAAATAGCTCCCGACTTCGCGATTTCTACCTCGCTCAATTCAATATCAAGTAAGTAAAATTGAACCGACCAATAGAAAAGAAACAAAAAAACCAGAAGAATAATGAAATTCACCGGTTTTGTTTTCTCAAAAATGCTTGAAATCATCTAAGCTTTTTATATTTTTGCTGGTAAATATAGTAATAAGATGAAATCATTTTTTGAAGGTATCGCAGATTTGTTCGTAAATGTACTATTTGCACCGTTAGATTTTTTGCGTTTTACAGATAGCTGGGCATTATCAAATATCTTAAACTGGATATTTATGTTGATCGGTTCGGTTGCTTTTGTTTATTGGATGCTTGAATTAAAGAAGTATAATGATAAAGGGGATGAAGATACATCAAGTACTTCTCACTCATACTTATAAATTAAAATTTAATCATTTATCGGTTTCTAAATTAAAAACCGATAAATGATTAACGTCTAAAGATCGAAACCAAGGTCTTTTCTATAGTTCATTCCTTCAAAGGAAAGTTTTTCTACATTTTCATACGATTTAGATAACGCCGTTTTAAAGTTATCTCCAAAAGAAGTAATTGCCATTACCCTACCTCCGTTAGTAACCACTTTACCATCTTTAAGCGTTGTACCTGCGTGAAAAACTAAAGATTCATCAATTGCATCTATACCAGTGATTTCTTTTCCTTTTTCATAAGACCCAGGATAACCACCAGAAACGGTCATTACGGTGGTAGCAGTTCTATCATCTAATTTTAATTCCATTTCAGATAATTTTTGACTAGCTACAGCTTGCAGTAATTCTACCATATCATTTTGAATACGTGGTAAAACAACTTCAGTCTCAGGATCACCCATTCTAACATTATACTCAATGACCTTTGGATCATCACCAACCTTAATAAGCCCGATAAAAATAAAACCCTTATAAGGCATATTGTCCTTTTTAAGCCCTTCTACCGTAGGTTTTACAATTCTCTGTTCTATTTTGTCCATAAAAGCTTTATCAGCAAAAGGTACGGGTGAAATAGCGCCCATTCCGCCAGTATTGAGTCCGGTATCCCCTTCTCCAATTCTTTTGTAGTCTTTAGCCGTTGGTAGTACTTTATAGCTATCACCATCGGTCAATACAAAAACACTTAGTTCAATACCGTCTAAAAATTCTTCAATAACAACGGTGGAACTAGCCGTACCGAACTTTTTATCTACCAACATTGATTTAAGTTCAATTTTGGCATCATTAAGGTCATTTAATATAACCACACCCTTACCGGCAGCCAAACCATCGGCTTTTAAAACAAACGGAGGGTTCAGTTCTTCCAAAAACTTGAAGCCTTCCTCCACAGTTTCAGATGTGAAACTTTTATACTGAGCGGTAGGAATTTGATGGCGCATCATAAATTCCTTAGCAAATTCTTTACTGCCTTCTAGTGTTGCTGCTAATTTCTCCGGACCTATAACTGATACATTTTTCAGCTCAGCATCTTGCAAAAAGAAATCATGAATTCCATTAACCAAAGGATCTTCTGGTCCTACCATGACCAGTTCAATATTCTCCTTTAGAACCAATGTTTTAATGGCTTCAAAATCATTTACACCAATTGGTACATTAGTTGCGATTTCTTCCGTACCGGCATTTCCCGGTGCAACAAACAGTTGAGATATTTTTTTACTTTGAGCCAATTTCCAAGCAAAAGTATGCTCGCGACCTCCAGATCCTAGAATTAAAATGTTCATTATTTCAATTTTTGCAAACGTAATGTTTGCCCTTTATATAAATTATTTTGTAGAGAAATCTCTATGCTCTTTCTTTTGTAAGTCCTCTGGAGACAAGGATTTGAAATAATCGTATACGATTTTTAAACCCTCTGCTCTATGAACCTTTGGCTCCCAACCTAAAATTTCTTTCGCTTTTGTAATATCAGGCTGACGTTGGGTAGGATCATCTTGAGGAAGCGGTTTATAAATTACTTTTTGCTTCGTTCCCGTTAATGCAATAATCTCTTCTGCAAATTCTTTAATAGTGGTTTCGTGGGGATTTCCAATGTTAATGGGATCTGTATAATCACTAAATAATAATCGGTATATTCCTTCTACTTGGTCATCGATATAGCAAAATGAACGACTTTGAGAACCATCTCCAAAAACCGTTAAATCTTCTCCACGTAACGCTTGACCCATAAATGCTGGAACCACTCTACCATCGTTTAAACGCATTCTAGACCCATAGGTATTAAATATGCGAACAATACGAGTATCTAGTCCATGATGTCTATGATAAGCCATTGTAATGGCCTCCATGAAGCGTTTTGCTTCATCATAAACTCCACGTGGTCCTATTGGGCTAACATTACCATAATACTCCTCGTTTTGTGGATGAACTAAAGGGTCTCCATAAACTTCGGAAGTCGATGCCACCAAAATTCTAGCGTCTTTCTCTTTAGCGAGCCCAAGTAAGTTTAATGTCCCCAGAGAACCTACTTTTAGAGTTTCAATCGGAATCTTCAAATAATCTATTGGACTTGCAGGTGATGCAAAGTGAAGAATATAATCAAGTTTCCCTTCTAAATGAACAAATGTTGAAACATCGTGATGATGAAACTCAAAATGTTCTAATGGAAAAAGATGGGCAATATTCTTTAAATCTCCTGTAATAAGATTGTCCATTCCTATAACATGAAAGCCTTCAGCGATAAAACGATCGCATAGGTGAGAGCCTAAAAAGCCCGCAGCACCTGTAATTAGTATTTTTTTCATTTACTTAGAATCTAATTCCTCTTTATCTCTTGAAACCTTTAATCTGTTTTTTTTAGGTTTTTCAATACTAGATTTAATCTTACCTACTTTTCTTTTCAATAAAATCTTTTGTTTTAAGGTTGTGAAATTATAATTATACTTAAAAAACACATACCCCAAAATTATAATAACGGATATCAAAAAAATCACCATCCCCAAATTCTCGGCCTTACTACCTAAAACTATAAATAACACAACAAAAACTAAGTTAAAGCAACCAATGATAAAACTAGCCTGCTTATGACTTAAACCCCAAAAATCTATTAAAACATGATGCGTATGGTTTCTATCTGGTGAAAATGGACCCTTTTTATTCGCTATTCTTATGGTAAAAACTCTTGCAGTATCAAATAATGGTACTATTAGAATACTTATTGCAATAAGCGGTGCATTTTCCAATAAAAATGGTAATCCAACATATGCATCGGGTGTTAATGCTAAAAATTTTAATGTTAGAATACTAATAATATAACCAACAATAAGCGACCCGGTGTCACCCATAAAAATTTTTCTTTCTGAAGAAATATTAAATCCAAAAAATGCTAAAAGACATGCATTCAACGAAATACTTAACAATGCAAAAAAATGCTCTCCTGTTGTATAAAAGATAGTTGTGAATATCATTAAAATTACAATACCGACAATAGATGCAAGCCCGTCTATACCGTCAATTAAATTGTAAGAATTAATAATAGTAATCATTATAAAGCCTGCTATAGCAAGATATAAATAATACGGAATTTCAAATATGTTTAAAAATCCATTGAACGAATGAATAGTAAAACTTGGATTAACTAAGATAAAAGCTACCGCAAAAACCTGAGCAATTAATTTAGCCCCAGGAGATATTACGATTAAATCATCCTTTAAACCAATCATAAACAAAATGGTTAAACCCGGTATAATATAAATTGCCTCATTTAATGTATCTCGTCCGTGAATAAAAAATAAAACGAAGATTATAGTATAAAAAAAGGAGACTCCACCCAAAGTTGGCGTTTTAGCATTATGTGAGCTACGTATATTTGGATCATCCATTAATCTTTTGTACTCTACAATTCGAATAATTTTAGGAATCGTTAGATAGGTCAAAAGAAAAGACCCTATGAAAATGGCAGATGCAGTTTCTAAAAAATACAAATTTTAGTTTTTAATTATTAATACTTTTTATCAAATAGAATTTTAAAAAAAAACTTTACTAAGCTAGTTTGTCTTGAAAATCTTGTAGGTTCTTTTAAAAGTCTATACAACCACTCCAATCCTAAATTAATAAAAATTTTAGGAGCTCTCTTTTTTACACCTGAATATACATCAAAACTTCCTCCAAGACCCATATATAATGCATTATATTCTTTAAGAAAATCACGCATTAAAAATTCTTGCTTTGGACTACCCATGGCAATGAAAATAACGTCCGGTTTTTTTTTATGGAATTCATTTAATAAAACCCTATCATCACCAGGTTTAAGATAACCATTTCTAAACCCTACGATATTAATATTTCTGTAATCCTTTTTTAATTTTTTTATCGTCTTTTGAATAACCTCTTCACTTGCACCTATCAAATAAAAAGATTTTGACTCTGAAAAATTTTCAATAATATCTAACCAAAATTCAGCACCGGCGATTTTTATACTTTGAATTCCTTTTCTTTTCAATGCTAAAACCGCACCCACACCGTCTGGGTAACCAATATTTTCATTTATAATAGCATTTAATTCTTCATCGTTTTTAATCAGTTTCTCTGCATTGAGCGCTATTAATATTCGATTTTGATTAGTGATGTAACCCAAAAATTCTTCCTTAGACTTAAAGGCATGAATTCTTTTGCTATTTATTACTTGACATTTAATTTCTTGCACTTAGTAAAGAGTTATAGATGTTTTGGTATTTAATTGCATTTGTTATCCAACTTTTCTCAGTATTAACATAATTAAGCCCTTTTGATTTAAAAAGCTCTTTTTGCTTGTCGCCTAATTTTACAACATTTATCATTGTTTCAACCAAAGATTTTTTGTCACCTGCCTTAAATAAAAATCCATTTTCATTATGAGATATCAATTCTTTGATTCCTCCTACGTCACTACCTATAACAAGTTTTTCATAAGCCATGGCTTCTAAAGGTTTTAATGGCGTTACCGAATCTGTTAGTTTGTTCTTATATCTTGGATTAACAATAATATCTATCGAAGAAAAAGCTTGATTAACTTCATTTGGGTCTATAGATCCGAAAAATGTAACCCCTTTTACTTCGCTTGCTAATTTTTTTATTGAACTACTTTCAATTCCTGAACCGTAAATTAATAGTTTAGTTTCAGGATAAGCAGAATGTACCTTTTTAAAAGCTTCAATCAAAAAATCAATTCCCTCATGGGGTGTTAATGTACCAATGTACCCAAAATTCTTTCTGTTTTGAGTATTGACAATTATATTATTTGACTTTAATCGATCAATTAAAGTAACGTTAACTGCATTTTTTATTACCTTAATTTTATCTCTTGAAATACCATTGAGCACTAATTCTTCCTTAAGGTTGTCATTAATTGCAATAACTACAGAAACCTTTTTCATTACAAACAATTCTATTTGAAATAGTAATTTTTCAACAAGAATCTTTAACCTATTCTTTTTTAAATTAGCTTTACTAAGCATCCACAAAGATCTTACCTCATAAACTACAGGCTTCTTAAACTTCCAACCGTAATATATGGCCGGTAAACCACAAAAAAACATTGCATGAGCATGCAGAATTTCAGGCTTTTCAGAAATTATTAGTCTTTTTAATTTAATAGAAAAAGGTATAATTTTAAAGAAACGAGAAATTCTTTTGAGTAACCCTTTAGGACTATCTGATATGGTGTTTTCATTGTGAATAGATGTTCTGATATAAGTAATACCATCTATAAATTCTACCTTATCTGTACCGTTCTGAAAAGGTGATGTTACAGCAATTACATCAAGACCAATTTCTTTTTGTGACATTAAAATATCTCTACTACGTATACTTGAACCCGAAATCTGCGGTAAGGACTGATACAGAATATGTAAAATTTTCATCTAAAATGATATTATCCTCAAAAGTACAGTATTTTTAATGCTTTAAAAAGGTTGCCAATGTTTAAGAACGCCACAAAAGAAAATATTTTATACTTATTGTTTTTTGCGTCTTTAATTTTATTTGATAACGATATCAATAGCAAAGTTTTAATTGGTATAGGTGTTATTTTACTATTTAACCTTACTAAAGAGAACTTAGTTCACACAATTAAACTACATTACCCTCTGCTACTATTTTTTGGATGGAATATCATTAGTTTATTATACACTTCAGAACAAAAAAATGGAATTAAGGAAATAGAAGGCTTGCTAATTATACCAGCTGCGTTATTGATATTTTCATCACTAGCCGGAAAACGAACTACCTTAATAAGTATCGGCATTATGTACATTTTGGTTGTCTTAGTGGCAACTTTGTTTTCTCATAGCCAAGTTATGCTAGCATTTGTTGAGAACAATGAAACTTCTTATAAACATTTCTTTAATTTAAATTACTCATACAAAGCACTGGCAAACACTATAAATCTCCATCCCACTTATTATGCCTTGTACATATTAACTGCAATTATTTTTGTGTTACATTTTATAAAAGAAAAAACGGTCTCGAATTTTCAAAAGCTACTATTACTTTTAATATTTATTTATTTCTCCCTTTTTATAGTACAACTGTCATCAAGAATGGCAATTGTAATTTTATACTTGGTTACATTATTTAACCTTGTACAATATATTATTAAGCAGAAAAAAATAATAAAAGGATTATCCTTACTAGTTTTGTTTCATTTCCTTGCCTTTATCTTGATTATGAATATTGGAGTTACTAAATATAGATTTCAACATTTATTAGGCTTTACGTACTATACCGGTTATACCGTAAATGACTCTAACCATAAAATAAAATTATGGACTGCAGCAATTAATGCTAATCAAAATATATTGTTAGGAAATGGTATTGGTGACGTACAAACATCACTTAATGAACAATATGAAAAGGCGGGCTTAAAAACACCTTTAACACTAAAGTATAATAGCCACAACCAATACATACAATATTATGTGGGCTTGGGCATTTTAGGTCTTTCAGTTTTTATATACCTTTTGTTTTATTATACAAAACTATTTATAATAACAAAAAACTCCATTGGCTTACAATTTATACTGGTAGTAGCAATACTTAGTTTTACAGAATGCCTTTGGAATCGTCACAACGGTATCGTTTTTATTGCATTTATGATTATGCTATTAGAACTAAAGGGTAGAAATAAACCAATAGCGATTACATAACAATTTTAAAGATTTCCTAAAAAATATTGATAGGCTAAAAACTACGAACTGCCTTAACTTTATATTTTGAATACTTATACTCACCAGTATATCTCATATGCCAACATGCTTTTTCAGGATGATCACCCCCGCAACTATCACTATAAGCATAAGCTGCAGTAGCGAAATCTGAACCATCTTGACTAGAAGACCAATAAATGGCATTTTGGTCAATATAATCACTATCTGCATCCATATAAGATACCTCACTAAAACTTGGCAGGTACCAATCATCATAAACAACGCCGTTATACTCTATACTGTATTCATCACACAATCTTGCAGCAATATCTATTTCATCACAAGCATTAAGTATTGCTTCTGTGTCAGCTTTACCAAAGCCTAATCCACCCCATGCTTGTACTTCTGAAATTTCTAGGCAATTATTTTCATCTTGCTCACTACAACAACCCCACGATACTTCTGATTCTCCTTTGCTAGTTTATAAATCTTCAAAAGACACAATTAACCCATGCGTTTCTCCTGGAATATAACCAACATCTCCTTCTTGAAAGACATAAAAAACGATTCCACCCTGGTATTCATCGTTATATTTTATGACATCATCTTTGCTACAACTGGTTAAAAATATACCTGTTAAAATCACAAATAACTGAAATACTCTTTTTTTCTTAATCATAATAAAAAGGTAATTTGTTACCTTAAACTTCTCAACTATAGTAATTATTGTTTCTCAGCTTTACTATATTCAGCATTAACAAACCCAAAACCTGTGAGAACTAATAATATAAATAGAAATTTAGTTGGATAAAAACAAAGAGCTAGATGTTTATAGTGACATAATTTTTTTGATAGTTAAAATATGAATTAAAAAGTGTTAAGTACTTAAAAGTTCATCTTTATGTGTTGTCTTAAACCCTAATAGAAGAATAAGCAAAAACAAAAAACTACTTTGATACATATACGAAGTAGTGAGCCCTATTAAAAGAAAATAAGTAATCACTAAGATTTTGAATCGTTTGTTTGTCCTGGTTTTATTAATAAAATAAAAAAGGCAAATAAATAGTAAAATTAATCCAAATCCGTATTTGACATACAATGTTAAATATATATTATCCATATAAATATTAAAATTATCAATATTGGGTCGGTATGCAAACCAGGGAATAAAAAACGTTTCACCAATACCTTTTCCAACAAGATAGTTGTACCAAGAAAAATCAGCAAGTTTTATAAAGAAAGGTGAGAATCGCTTTTCTGCGAGCTCAGTTAACAATAATTCAATATCTAAAAGTGATACTACACGAGCCCTAAGGGTTTCGTTTAAGCTTAATGTTCCTACAACTAAACCAAATAGCCCAAGCACTAAAACAAGCGCTTTTTTAATAAATGAAACTGGGTTAGACAATGATAAAAATGTGTTAATTATAAAACACAGAAAAATAACTAAAAGTAACGTTCTATTGCCTGAGATAAAAATTGGTATAAAAATATAAAGGAACTCTAATAAAGTAACTTTTTTATTAGTAGCTAATTTGGCCAATAAATAAAATAATGCATAAAATATTCCTACTGAAGCATACCTCATTCCTGATTTTTGATAAAATGGGTCTTCCGTTGCAGTTGACAGAAGGTTAGTATTACTCACCAAAAGAAAGAAGAAAATTGTTACAATACAGTTCCAGATCAACACTTTTTTACTAAACTTTCCGTCCCAATCTATTTGTTTATTTTTTACTAAATCTTGAAGTATAAAACCAACAATTAAAAAACCGATAGGCTTGGCATCTTTCAAAATATTTATAACCGAAATACCAGCTGTGTTAAAAAAGAAACCAAGAGTTAAATAGAATAAAAAAAAGCAAAGCAAAACAACCGTAACGGTTATAGCATTTTTGCTGATTTTATTTTTATAATAGTAGTTAAATACCGCCATGGAGGTTGGAACAGCAATAAACCCGTAGTATACAATTATTTGAAACTTGGTATGAAATTGAGTGAAAACAGAACTTAGGGGTAGTAATAAAGTAAGAATTATAAAATATTTGATACTTCTAGTTTTCCAGAAAAATCCCCCTAAAGCAAAATACAGCATTAACAGAAGCGAAAAAACTATTGTTGATATCATAAATGAAACATCTATTTTAAGGCGGGTTTTACAATAGCCCAAAGATATTCTTTAAAAGTAGCTCCTGTCATTTTATGCACTAACAACTTCCAACTAGGGTAGAATAATAGAAGCATTGCCATACTTAATGCCCAAGCTACCTCATTAATACCAAGGTTTGAACCTGAATATATGAAAATTGGTAATATAAGCAGTGTTAAACAGTTCCAATAGAATTCTAAACTTGTCTTTCCGGTCGCAACTATTAATGACCCTATTGGATTACCTATAGCCCTAAATATCATATAAATTGATAAAATTTGTACTAAAGATGTTAGTGATTCAAAATCGTTTCCATAAAAAATTTGCACTATGTACTTTGCTGCAAGAATAGTTATAGAGTAAACAAGAATATTTACTTTCGCAACAATACTCACTAAGCGTAAATAGTTTTTTTTAAGTTCCTCTTTTTTGTTTTGAAATTTAGCTAAAGCCGGTGAAGCTACTTTTGATAAAATAGGGTTTATAATTTGTGCTGGTCTAGATACCAGTTGTTTAGCCAAACTATAACCACCTAAAATATCTTGACTAAAAAATTTACCTATTATTAAAATATCTAAATCTCTGTTGAAATAATTAACGACCTGACCGCCAACCTGGTATATTCCAATTTTTAAAAAAGGTTCAGTTTCTTTGTAATTAAAATGAAGAAGTAATCCATACTTTTTTAACCCATAAATAAAATACATCAAATTTTGTAAACTATATTGAAGCAAGGCCGAATATACCAATGTGTATACACCGTAATCATTTATCGCTAAATATATTGCGAAGCATAACGATATAACAGCTGCTATAATTTCAAAAATAGTAATTGCTTTAAATTTTAAATGTTTGGACTCAATAGTTTTAAATATTCTACCTATAGCAGATATTAAAAGGTTTAAGCCTAATAATGGAATTAAAATATTTAATTGAGATTCTTCATAAAACAAAGATACTAAAGGTGTTAACCCGCAAAGTAGTATGTAAAGAATTATACTAAACCCAATGTTAAGCCAATACAAACTGGCGTACTGCTTATCTGTAATGTTTTGCTTGTGTAGAATTGCAGAAGTTAACCCCATGTCATTGAACAGATTCATAAAACCCATAACAAAGGTTACAAGTGCCATTAATCCAAAATCTGCTTTATCTAAAAAGCGTGCCAAAATAGATAGTTTTAATATCGCAACCACGGCAATTATAATGGTTCCTAAACTTGTCCATTTTATTCCAGAAACAACACCCTTTTTAATTTCATTCATTCAAAATTTCTTCAAGTTCGCCCTTAATACGGCTTAAAACATTATTTTTTGAATAATTTTCTTTTATAAGTTTCAAATTATGATGTTGCTCTTCTATCATTAATGCTTTAAAAGCGCTCTTATTATTTATATCTTTATCAATACTAAAAACTATAAACCCTTCTCTTTTAAGCGTTTTATAAATTGTATTTTCTTCTCGCATAAATACTTTACAGCCATTGGCCAATGCCATCATTATAGTATTAAATGCTTGTTGTCTTTTATGATTCATTATCAAAACAGAGCAACTCCTTATAATGGAAGTGTAAGCTTCTATTGATAAAAATTCAGTTATTGGTCTTGCCTGCTCTTTAAATATTGTAGCCGCTTGTTTGACAACTAAATCTTTATATCGTTCATCACCATAATTTAACGGAATATAAATCTTCTTATCAGCAATGTTTTTATCTTTAATTAGATGAAAAGCATCTAGATGATTATTGGTTTCAGAACTAGAATTACCAATTAAAACATCTCTTTTTGCCTCATTATTAATATGAAGATTAGATGTTTGATTAAATGTATAATATGTAAACCATCCTCTTTTTGTTTTACAGTTTGCATAATGCTCTAATAAATCTATATCCTCTGCAATATTTGTTAGCGTAAATTTTAGCTTATTTTGTTTTAAAATCTTTTTAAAAATTCCCCAATAATAATATTTTTTTATATTAGATAAAATTGCTTTTTTTAAATATACTTTTAATGGAAGACTTTTAAAATACGCTTTTTTTGTCTTAGGTAACAACGCATTGTAAAATGGATTTAAGCCATATAACTCTGCGCCCCAAAAAAACCATGCTGTTTCAACATCAACACTGTACTTATTTAATAGTTTTAGTTTATAGGTCTTATAAACATTATGAAATAAGACCAAATTTGCCGTTTTGGTAAAATTTAAATATTCATGAATATATTCATCAGTATTTACTTTTTTAAAAATAATTTTGGTTAATTCTTTAAGGTCTTCATAATTGTTAAAACCCTTCTTATCAATACCAACTAAAAAAACATTTTCTCCCGGATAGATTGTCTCAAATAATGTTATTGCTGAAACTAAGAACTTTTCATCGTCTATTATATGTAAAATCATTTATAAAACTCTTTTATTACAGAGGCTATATATCTTGATTTTTCAATTTCTAATTCGTAGAAGAAAGGCAAACGAATTAAGCAATTTGTATACCTTTCTGATTCAGGAAGGTTTTGAATGTCTCCTTTATTATTTTTTAAATGAAAAGGGCTTTCGTGTAATGATAAGTAATGAAATACCGCATGAATCTTATTTAACTTTAAAAACGAAATTAGGTCATCTCTTTGCTCCAAATTCTTTGTAGTTACATAAAACATATGAGCATTATTAATCGCAAAACTTGGAAGGATTGGTAATCTTATAAGACCTTGTTCTTCTAGTGGCTTCAGTTCATCGTAGTAGGTATTCCATAACTGTTTCCGCTTATTCTGTATTTCTTCTAAATGCTCTAATTGTGCATATAAAAAAGCTGCAATTAATTCTGATGGTAAAAAAGAGGAGCCTGTATCTACCCAACCATATTTATCTATTTCTCCTTTAAAAAAAGCAGACCTATTTGTCCCTTTTTCCCAAATAATTTCTGCTCTATCTATGAACCTTTCATCGTTTATGGTTAATAAGCCACCCTCGCCAGAAATAATATTTTTAGTTTCATGAAAAGAGAACGCTCCAAAATGCCCTATACTACCTAAAGGCTTATTCTTATAATAAGAATCTATAGCCTGAGCAGCATCTTCAACAACTAAAATGTTATGTTTATTGGCTATATCCATAATAATATCCATATCACAAGCGACACCTGCGTAATGAACTACTACGATAGCTTTTGTTTTATTGGTAATAAGGTTTTCTATAGATTTCTCATCTATTCCAGGGTGATCTTTTCTACTATCTGCAAAAATGATTTTAGCGCCCTGTCTTGTATAGGCCAAAGCAGAGGATACAAAAGTATAGGAAGGTACAATTACTTCATCTCCGGGCTTAATATTCATTAACATGGCCGTCATTTCCAAAGCATCTGTACAAGATGTGGTCAGTAAGGCTTTTTTAAACCCAAAATTATCTTCAAAATATTTTTGACATTTATTTGTAAAATATCCATTGCCTGAAATCTTTCCAGATTTAACAGACTCTTCAATATATTGAATTTCCTTTCCTACTAAAAATGGTTTATTGAATGGTATCATAAATTCCAATAATGGTATATATATTCTGTTTTACTAATTTGAAACCCACACTTTTCATATAGATTTTTAGCCGGCAGATTTTCTAGTTGCGTAACCACTTGAATATCTTTAAACCCTTTTTTAACACCTTGCGATGTGGCAAAATTAATTAATTTAGTTCCTATTTTCTTTCCTCTCACATTTTGATCAACTGCAACCAAACCAATATCACATAAAGAATCACTTTTCTTTTCTAAAGTTAAAAAACCTAAAATTTCTTCTTTATCTTTAAAAATAGCAACCTCTAATGCTTTGTTTTCATAAATAGAATTTCTTATCCATTTCTTATATAAGAGCTCATATTCATTATTCTTAAAATTTGAATCTATTTTAAACCTTGAATATTTTCCGCTTTGTAAAGCAAGTTTCTCTATTTTTTCAAAATCATCTTTACCTTTTTCGAATATACTCACCTTATTACTTTCATCAAGTTTGGCATGTTCCAACTTTTTACTAAAGGTAAGTTTAGTATCGACTAATTGTACTTTACTAGACTCTATTTTTTGATCTGCAAATAAATAAACTAACTTGTACGCACTTGCATTCTTTGTAAATTTTTGAAAATCAAAAGCTTTAGGATTTTCTACATCAACTCTTCCAATAGTATATCCAAAAAAATTACTGTCCCAATCTAGCTTATTAATGCTCATTTATATCCTTTTAAGATAATTGCCATATCCACTTTTTTTATAATTTTCAGCAAGTTTTGTAAGTTCCGTTCTTGATATAAACCGCATGCGATAAGCAATCTCTTCTATGCAGGCTATTTTTAGGCTGGTTCGTTTCTCTACAGCTTTAACAAATTCTGTAGCTTCTGTCAAAGCTTCATGTGTGCCTGTATCTAACCATGCAAAACCACGGCTCATAACTTGCACTTTTAATTTATTTTGCTCTAGGTATACTTGATTTACCGAAGTTATTTCTAATTCACCCCTTTCTGAAGGTTTTGTCTTTTTTGCAATATTTACAATTGAATTCGGGTAATAATACAAACCTACTATGGCAAAATTCGATTTAGGATTTTCTGGTTTTTCTTCAATACTTAAAACATTCCCTTCCTGATCAAAATCTGCGACACCATAGCGTTCTGGATCTTCTACATAATACCCAAAAACAATAGCTTTTTCCTCGTCTTTTACTTTTTTCACAGAATCTGCAAGCATTTTTTGAAGGCCTGCTCCGTAAAAAATATTGTCTCCCAATACCAAGCAAACATCATCATTACCGATAAAATCTTCCCCAATAATAAAGGCTTGTGCTAAACCATCTGGTGATGGCTGTTCTGCATACGATATCTCTATTCCAAATTGAGAACCGTCTCCAAACAATCGTTTAAAGTTTGGCAAATCCATTGGGGTAGAAATAATTAAAATTTCTCTTATACCAGACAGCATTAGCACTGATAAAGGGTAATAAATCATAGGCTTATCATAAATTGGCAATAATTGTTTGGAAACAACTTTTGTCAACGGATGTAGCCGCGTTCCTGATCCTCCTGCTAATATTATTCCTTTCATATATATGATTTAACCTTAATTTTCTATATTTATAACTCCTTTTCAATTAGAGTTAGCGCATATAATTTCTTCTAGTTTTTCCCGAACTCATAAACTCTAACTACAAATTATTTTTACTGTACTCTAGGATTCTTGCCTTTACAATGATTTTTATACCAGGGTCATCAATTCCTGTTTTAAAAATCGAAACTAAATGAATTATATTGCCAGCTTCAATATACCATTTTTCATATTATGGACTTATAGTCAACTCAAATTGAGAATCAATAATAGCAGGAATGTAACTTTTTATCTCTGCTGTTCCTTTGCTATTTAATTCTAAAATTTCACCGGCACAATTGTAATTCTCAGAATCTCCTAAATAAGCTAGATTTAAATCACTTGTATCAAACCATTGTCCCTCCAAATTATCTTTTGTTACAAATATTGAATTCTCGTCATTATTGGAACATACAAGAATAATAGCGCATATTGAAAAAAGTAATCCCTTTTTTATAAGTTCTTTATTTTTTATCATATTGATTACTATAATATTCTTTGTAACTACCAGAAGTTACATTATTTAACCAATCTTTATTTTCTAAAAACCAATTAATGGTTTTTTCTAATCCTTCTTCAAAAGTAACTGATGGTTTCCAACCAAGTTCTCTATTTATCTTAGATGCATCAATTGCATAACGCAAATCATGTCCTGGGCGATCTTTAACGTAGGTAATTAACTTTTCTGATGTTCCTGTAGGTCTTTGTAACTTATCGTCCATCAAACCACATAAGAGCTTCACTAAATCGATATTCGTCCATTCATTAAACCCTCCAATATTATAGGTTTCGCTATTATTTCCTTTATGAAAAGCCAAGTCAATTGCTACTGCATGGTCTTTAACGTATAACCAATCTCTTGTAAACAAACCATCACCATAAACCGGAAGTGCTTTATTATTAATGATATTATTGATAAATAAGGGAATTAATTTTTCAGGAAAATGGTTTGGTCCGTAGTTGTTAGAGCAGTTACTGATAACATAGGGCATTCCATATGTTTCTCCATAAGCACGTACAAAATGATCTGAGCTTGCTTTTGAAGCTGAATATGGGGAATTGGGGTCATAAGAGGTGCTTTCTGTAAATAAACCGGTATTTCCAAGGCTACCATATACTTCGTCTGTGCTGACGTGATAAAACCGTTTTCCTGACCAGTTATCTTGCCATAAATTTTTAAAAGCATTGAGCAATACCATTGTTCCTAAAATATTAGTTTTGGCAAATGCTAAAGGATCTACAATTGATCGGTCTACATGACTCTCTGCTGCTAAGTGAATTACACTATCGAATTTCTGTTCTTCAAAAAGTTCATTAATAAATTTTTCATCTGTAATATCTCCTTTTATAAACGTGTAATTTGGCGCGCTTTCAATATCCTTTAGATTTTCTAAATTTCCTGCATAGGTCAATGCGTCCAGATTAAATATTTGGTATGAGGAATATTGTTTGACAAACCTTCTAACTACATGAGAACCAATAAAACCAGCCCCACCTGTTATTACTATTTTTTTACTCATTTAATGATAATATTTTCTATTTCTACTTTATTCCCTAAAATACCTTTATATCCATTTCTATCGTAAAGAAACAGCTCTATTTTAGGAAACTCATTTATTGAAGTGTTTATTTTTTTAAGAATATATTTATTACCTCCTACTTCCATAATCTCCGGAATAAAATCCCAAGCGTCATAATTACGTTTTTTAGATTTGGAATAGGCCATCAAATCATCTTTGTTCGTATCCTTCACATAAGTATGAAAGCCAATACGATACTTTGAAAGAATTGAATCAGTAACAGTATTATCAAGCTTAAAAATAACGTTCTTTTCTATACCTTTATCATAAAAAGAAATAGCTTTAATATTAAAGTCTTTATTTAAAGGGGTTTTTATCTGTACAGCTTCTTCTATAAAATTATCTTGAATATACTTTGTAACAGTTTTGGGTTGCTCTTCTACCCAAGACAATTCGTTTTCTCGTGATGAAATTTTATAATTTTCACGAATATAATTGCCTAAAAAAGTACTAATTTTTTTAGCTCCTGAAACATTTAGGTGACCTATATCTTTAAAATCTATATGATTTAATTTTAGATCTTCAAATAAAAAATTAAAATCAATAAATGCGGCATCTCTTTTAATAGTAATGTTCTTTATGTAATTATGGAATATTTTATATTCCTTATCCTTTACGGAATTCATGTACGGTGCTACGACAACCAAAACTTCAATATTATTTCTTTTCGCCAATTCTAAAAAAGAATCAAGCGCATTTTTTTCTGTTTCGGATAAAAAATTATAGTTTGAACTGTTACTTTCATTAAAATCATCAATTTCAAAAGGAACGAAATTCTCTTTTTTTAAATAACTACCATTTCCTATAAATCCTCTATAGGCCTTAACTACTTTTTCTTCAGGAGAAAATACATACCTTTCTTTTCTTTTAAAAAACAAAGTGGAAACTTTATCACTCTTTCTTAAGACAGGAAAAATTGTATTTGGAATTTCTTCTAAGGGAAAATTTTTAACAATCGCTCTTATTTTATTGATTGATAATTCAGTGAAAGCATAATAGGCTTTTTTTTGATTAGCTATCTCTTGTTCTTTTTCTGCGTGTTTCAAGGAGAATGGAAAAACGTCAAGCACAATTAACTTTGGAGTACTTTTTTTTAAAGTTTCTCTAAAAACAAAATCTGTAGTGTTTAACCTTTGAGAGGTCATTCCAAAATTAAAACTTCTTATTATTGTTATAGAGTCAATAACATTTGGATCGTAACTATAACAAGCGTGTGAACTTCCATAAAAAAAAACATCCACTCTTTTACCTTGATCTATTAAATCATTAAAGTCATTAACTGTGTTAGTATAATCACTTGGTTGTAATGAAAATTTATTTAAAAAATTCAACCCAACTACCAATAGGACTAATAAAGCAATACACCTAAATCCAAATTTTTTCATCTTTTATTTAAAATTGGAAGTATAAAAATTCAGGGCTGTCACCACCATAAACACCATACAGCATAATAGTAAACAAAAGAATGAAATAGAAACCCCATCTTAAAATTACATTTCTATTGTTTAAATAGACTTTTAGATTAACATAATTGTTTATGTACTCCAATACTAGTAAAACAACTATTAATATAATAGAAAGGTTGAAATTAAACTCCGACAAGCCTAATTCGTATAAGTCATGTCCTTTTTGAGAGCTAAACATACTTGAAATTATATGTTGTACTTCATCAAAGCTATTTGCCCTAAAAAACACCCATGCAAAAGCGACAATTGAAAAAGTAATCAGACCTGAAACTAAACCACTAAAAACTTCATCTTTTTTGAAACGCGTCATTACAAATAATTTTTCCCTAAACTTTTGTGTGGCTTTCTCCAATACTAATATTGTTCCATGTATTGCTCCCCAAATAACAAATGTCATAGCTGCACCATGCCATAAGCCACTTACGACAAATACTAAAAATAAATTATAATAAGTTCTATATTTTCCTTTTTTACTTCCTCCTAGAGGAATGTATACATAATCTCTAAACCATGTTGACAGCGATATATGCCATCTTCTCCAAAATTCTGTTATTGATTTTGAAAAATAAGGACTATCAAAATTTTTCATTAAATCAAAACCCATAGATCTTGCCAAACCGATTGCAATATCAGAATAACCTGAAAAATCGCAATAAATCTGAAAAGTGAAAAATAATGTGGCTATTATAAAATCTGAACCTGAATATGCCTCGGGATTATTGTAAACCTCATTAACTAAAATTGCTAAACGGTCCGCTATAACCACTTTTTTAAAAAATCCCCAGAGCATTAACTGAAAACCTGATCTTACTTGTTTATAATCAAACTTATTGGTAACATAGAATTGTGGTAATAAATGAGATGCCCTTTCAATAGGACCTGCAACTAATTGTGGAAAAAAGGCTACAAATGCAAAAAATGATATAATATCATTTGTTGGCTTCAAACTTCGCCTATATATATCTATAGTATAACTTAAGGTCTGAAAAGTATAAAAGCTAATACCCACTGGTAAAATAATATTTAAAGTAGATACTTCTAAATTACTCCCAAAAAAAGTAAACGATTCTGCGAACGATTCTATAAAAAAATTGGCATATTTAAAATACATTAAAAAGCCTAAGTTTACTAATAAGCTTAAAGATAAAAGTAGTTTCCGTTTCTTATCATCATTTTCTTTGCCTAACCTTTTCCCAATGTAATAATCTACCAAAGAACTGATAGCTATTAATAATAAAAATCGCCAATCCCACCAACCATAAAATATATAGCTGACAACTAAGATAAATATATTCCTAAGAGTAAGATTTTTTGAAAATAGCCAATAGAATAAAAAAACTACTGGAAAGAAAATTAAAAAATCTATTGAGTTAAATAACATTTTAAATTAATGTTCTATCAGTAGTTTAGGCTCTCTATTACTTTAATACTCCACAGAAATCCAGTACAACTTTATCTTTAGATAACTGCAATTCTTTAAACTCTTTATGTGCTACCAAATAAACTATAATATCTGCTTTTTCAACAGCTTCTTGATAATTAGTTAATTTAAACACTGTATGCGATTCTATATTAGGCTCAACGATATAATACTGCTCATTATTAGCATTTTGCAATACTTTTTGAGCAATATATTTAGCAGGTGATTCTCTTAAATCATCTATATTAGGTTTAAACGCCAATCCCATAATTGCAATACCAGGCTTTCTTCCGTGTTTTAATTCGAACTCTAGTTTTGCTGTTTGCACTTTCTCCGCGCACCAAAATGATTTATAATTGTTGATTTCTCTTGCTTTACCAATAATTTTAGACTCCATAGGGTAGTCTGCAACTATAAAATATGGGTCAACCGCTATACAATGTCCTCCAACACCACAACCAGGTTGTAATATATTTACTCTAGGATGCTTATTAGCTAATTCTATTAGCTCCCAGACATTAATATCGGCTTTATCACATATAAGCGATAATTCATTTGCAAATGCAATTTGAACATCTCTAGATGAATTCTCTACCAGCTTACACATTTCTGCCGTTCTAGCATTTGTTCTATGTAAATCGCCTTTTATAAATTTTTTATAGAAATCTAAAGCTTTATTGGTCGATTTTTCATCAACCCCACCAATGACTCTGTCATTATTTACCAATTCATACATCACATTGCCAGGAAGAACGCGCTCAGGACAATACGCAATATTTAACTCTCCCTCTAATTCTGGGCGACTCGTGTAAATGAGCTGCATCATTTTCTCCGTTGTGCCAATAGGTGATGTAGATTCAATTATATATAAATCGTCTTTTTTTAATAACGGTATAATTGCTTGGGTAGCAGCTTCAACAAATGAAATATCTGGTTCGTTCTTTCCTTTAAAAGGTGTTGGCACCACTATTAAATAGGTATCTGCAGCAACTGGGGTTGTACTTGCTTTTAAATATCCTTCTGCAACAGCCTCTGCGACCGCACTATCTAACTCAGGTTCTACAATATGAATTTTTCCCGCATTTATTGTGTCTACAACACTGGGGTTTATATCAACACCATGTACATATTCTTTATTTTTAGCTATTAAAGCAGCTGTTGGAAGGCCTATATAACCTAAACCGATCATTACCACACTAGGTTTATTTTTCATTCTTAATATTTTGAATATATTCTACAATTCTTTTACAAGCTTTCCCATCTCCGTAAGGATTATGAAGTTTGCTCATGCCATCATATGCAGATTGATTATTTAAAAGTTTATTAGTTTCCTCAACTATTCTATTCTTGTCCGTACCTACCAAAATTACAGTACCTGCATCAACTGCCTCAGGTCTTTCAGTAGTATTACGCATTACCAAAACTGGTTTTCCTAAACTCGGCGCCTCTTCTTGAACACCACCACTGTCAGTAATTATTAAATAAGATTGATTCATTAACCAAACAAATGCTGGATATGAAAGGGGAGCAATCAAATTTACATTTTCAATCTCAGCTAATAATTCATATACCGGTTTTTGAACATTTGGATTTAAATGTACTGGGTAAATAACCTGAGTATCTGAATTAGTGATAGCAATTTCTTTTAAAGCCTCGCAGATATTTATAAACCCCTGACCATGATTTTCTCTTCTATGTCCAGTTACAAGTATCAATTTTTTGTCACTGTCTATAATTTCTTGAAGTCTAGAAATTTCAGTATCATCAAAGTTGACACTGTTTACCTTATCAACACTGAATTGTAGTGCATCTATTACAGTGTTACCTGTGACTAAAATAGAATTTTTAGATTTATTCTCTTTTATTAAATTGTTCTTCGATGTCTCGGTTGGTGAAAAATGTATATTAGAAATTACCCCGGTAACACTCCTGTTCATTTCCTCAGGAAATGGGGATCTCATATTAAAAGTTCGTAATCCAGCTTCTACGTGACAAACATTTGCGCCAGAGTAGAATGCAGCTATACTTGAAGCCATGGTTGTAGTGGTATCACCATGAACATACACGTAGTCTGGCTTAAATTCTTCTATAATAGGTTTTAAACCAGTAATGATATCAGATGTAAGTGTATATAAATTTTGATTTGGCTTCATTAAGTCCATATCATAATCAGGAGTAATTTCAAAAAAAGATAACACTTGGTCTAACATTTCCCGATGTTGTGCCGTTATACAAACTCTAGTTTCAAAAAAATCATTATTTCTTTGAAACTCTTTTACCAAAGGAGCCATTTTTATAGCTTCAGGTCTAGTTCCAAAAATTATCAGGTTCTTTTTTTTCATTCTAGGTTTTTTATTATTTAAGTATACTATTTATTGGTCTTTTAGCAAAAGTAAGATAATTCTCTGCTTTTAATAGAACAACCCCGTCCTGTAATTTGTTCTCAGTTATAATATTATCAGCAAATTGATACCATGTCATTGCTTTTTCATCGGTAAAATGTAAAATGCCAAAATTGGTATTATTCTCTATTAAATTGTTTATAATAAAAAAGGCTAAGTTCAACGTATTGGTAGGGCATCCTATTTGCTTATCAGTTACATGTAAAGTGCCACCTATTTTTGCTTTTTCTAAAATAGTCTTATAAAAATTTTTACCGTAAACTTTACTATAAAGCCAAGAAGTACGAATGATAAAATGTTGATTTAAAGTTTGTTGAATGTAGTTTTCTCCTAAAAGTTTAGATTTACCATATTCGTTGATAGGATTTGGTACATCTTCTACGGTATAAGCATCAGTTTTACTTCCATCAAAAACGTAATCTGTAGAAATATGTATTAAGGTTACATTATTATTCCGACATGCTATAGCCAGATTTTCAACACCCTTACTATTTACTTCATAAGCAATTTTAGGTGTTTTCTCTGCTTGTTCTACATTGGTGTAAGCTGCACAATTAATACAATAATTGAACTTTACTTGGCTAAAAACATCGTTTACATTTTGTTTTTGAGTTATATCTAATTGCTTAGAACTAAAAAAATAAAACTTTAGATTAGGAAATTGTAAATGAATATCTTGGATGCTCAAACCTAATTGACCAAAAGCACCGGTCACCAATACTTTTTTCATAAAGTGAAAGAGTTAAAGTTTGGCAACAACCTATCTTTTTCTGAAACAATTAAATTACTAGTATCAAATTCCCAATCTATAGCCAAATTAGAATCACTGTAAAGTATACCACTTTCTGATTCTTTATTATAATAATTATCGCACTGGTAGATGAAAATTGTTTCTTCCAAAGCTAGAAAACCATGAGCCATACCTCTTGGTATGAAAAGCATCTTATGATTACGTTCTGATAATTCAATCTTGAAATGATGACCATATGTAGCACTATCTTTTCTCAAATCAACCACAACATCTAATATTTTACCCTTAGGCACTGTTATTAGTTTTGACTGAGCGTATTCTCCTTTCTGAAAATGAAGCCCTCTTAAAGTTCCTTTAATAGAATATGATTGATTTGTTTGAACAAAGTTTATATCCTCACCAAGAACTTCTTTAAATCTTTCCTTTTGATAAGTTTCGCAAAACGATCCTCTTTCGTCTTTAAAAATTACCGGTTCTATAATAAAACAACCCTTTAACTTAGCTTCTGTAACCTTCACTTTTATAATATCCTAGTCTTTAACATGAAACTATATTTATTTCTATTGACTAATTAAAGTAACTCTTTTGCTTTTCTATTAAAATAAATAAGTACAGAGGTGATAAAAAATAGAACGATAAAAATTACTGGGATTAGAACAATACTTTTTCCAAAAAAGGATTTACGTTCTACCTGATTTTGTCCTAAATTAATAATACTTACCGGTACTACTCGTTCTTGTAATTCTAACTTCTTAGCTTCAATATCTCTTATTAAACCTGTTTTGTATTCAAATATATCTGCAATATTTACTTGCTCTTGATTATCTAAAATAATCTTATCATTTGAACTACTATTTTCTTTAGACGCCAAGCCCTTTGTATAATTCGCTATTATCTCATCTACTTGAATTAAGATTTTTTCATCCTCCTTTATTCTTGCTATCGCATTGTTTCTATATACCTCTAAAAGACTATTGAAATAACTATTTGTATTAATGTAGTTTAACACTTTTTCTGCAAAAATTTTTCCGTTTGCAGGATTTTTATAGTAGAAAGTAATTCTGTGGTTAAATGAACTTTTGTTTTGTAACTCAGCCCTAACAAGATCAGCAATAGCATCAGTATTTTCAAAACTTTGTAGTAACTCTAAATATTGAATATCATTTTCTGAATTGCCTACTTCTTCTACTCTAGATATTTCGATATTTAAACCATTAAAATCAATATTATCTATCCCTATGGACTTGAAAAATAAAGTGTCTCTAGAACCTATATTAGATTGTAACTCATTAACAGCATCATACAGGTATGTCTTACTTTCAATTTGAGGCTTTACAATTACCTCTGTTTTATATTTTTTAGATATAATTTTATTTAGACCATACCCAATTGCAAGTCCTATGACAACAAGCCCAATAAGTAAAAGCATGTTCTTTTTAAGGTATAGAAATACTCTTAAAATCCAACGAAAAATAGCATTGTAACCTCTTCTAAATAACTGAAATAATTGTCCCAAATCAATTTCATCAGAATTGTTTTGGGTAGATGGTAATTGATTGCTTGCCATGCTATGTATTGAATATTTGTTTTAAAATTTTATCCGTAATCAAGTATGTAGGCTTTACACCTGTTGTTCCTAATCCACCAGATGCCAATGTACTACCGGTTTCCAAAGGATTATCAGATGCGTAATATGCATAGCGTACTTTTACATCCTCACCTATACTCTTGCGTATCTTTGACGCAGATTGTATTGCTTTCTGGTAATGCACACCTTCCATTTCAAGTCCGATAACGTTCCAGGTCGATTTATGAAAGAACTTTAAAATATCCTTGTTTTGAAGTGACGTTCCTAAAACAGTCACCATTGTTCCTTCAAAAACTTCTAGACCATAACCTTCAAAATCTTTGGCACACAATTCATTTTTAAACGGATAATTGTCTGCAGTACCTTCAAAAATATGTGCTGAAGGTATCATTAAATCGCCCTTACCTCCTTCTAAGATACCTGCTTTTCCCATTATTGAAACTGAATCAACATTAATTAAAGAGGTATGGTTCTTTTTGGTGATATAAGGTTTTAACAACTCATCTATTGTCTCATACGCTTGTTCACCAAAAGCGTAATCCATAACAAATATAACAGGTTTTTTATCAAGGTCTTTTTCAGAAAACTGATACGAACAATTATCTACTTTAATTTTGGCGGTGTCAAAAATTTGAACATCAATATTGGTTCCTGAGGTATCATCCATGATAATCATACCGTTCTTTTCCGCCAAATCTGTCACCTTTTTTCTAAGTGCCGCATTACCGGAACTACTTAAGGCTTCAAAAATTTCTAGTGAGTCGGTGTTCGGAAATTCTTTTTTCAAAGCAGCTTTGGCAAAAAGAGAATTCATAACACTATGCATATTGGCAGAAATAATATGAATTGGCCTGTGCATTAGGTTATTCTTTACTAAAACTTCCTTTATGTTATTTGCCCAACGTTCACCATGTATATGATGACCTAGTCTTTCTCTTAATAAGGCACTAAACGTAACCGCTCTTTTCTCTCCAGAGATTTCTTCATCTAAAGCCAGCTTACCCAACCAATAAATAACATTTAAAAAGCGATCAGGGTTACTTTTGTTGCTGAATTTTTTGTAAACCTCTAAAATCTCTTCGAAAGACCTGCCTAATATATTGGCGGTATGTATAAGTGCAATTTCTCGCTCCGCCTGTGTCAAGTCTTCTTGTTTAACGGCGTTTTCAAGTTTGGTCCAATCTCTTATCGTCTTCTCTGTATCCGTTATCAATACACGTTTACATATTTTTTCAGATTCAATAAATAGAAATGTAAGGTGTGTAAGAATATCATAGATATCTGAACGGCCTCTAGTAATTTCAATATTCATCTGCTCGTTGTCGATACGATAACAGTTCCTTCTTCTTTTAGGTGGAATAATAGGATTAATATGAGATATACCATAGCCTTCGTCTGAAGTTAGATTTATAAATGAACATTGTTCTATGCCCTCAGGTAATCTTTCTAGAACATATATAAGTCCGTTCAATTCCGCTTTTTCTTCTCCTACAGATCCATATATTTCTGGTCTCAACTGTAGTAAGGCATTTTTCAATGCTTCACCAGAAACTCCATTGGGTTTATAAAAACCTCTATTAAAAAGATGGCGCATAGTAATATACATGCGTTCTATTGCATTTGTAGACTCTTGCGCTCTTGTTGTTGTAATTGCTTTTCCCATTTATGATTTCAAACGAAATTACGATTTATAATTTGTTATTAAAAAGCTAGTTATTTTCTACTTTAAATTTTGAAAGGCCGTCAGCCACTTTTCGGTCGTTAGATAATCGTTGTACTTTATTCTGTCCACCTAACTTTCCTATGGATTTCATGTACTCTAAAAATCCTCCGTTTTTAATTGTAGTAATTTTTAAGGTCTGTAATACTTTGCCAACGATCAAATCATAATAATAACTATTTTGTTTTTGTAGTGCCAAATCTAATTCTTGAATAAAAATATCCATATCTGATGGCAATTTTTCAAATTCTATAAACCACTCGTGATAAGGTAGTTCATTTTCTTTAGGTGTAATTTGTGGTGCTACAGTAAATTCACTAACACTGGCATCGGTTGCCTTAGTCGCTACCAACATTGCCTCTTCTACTTCTTTGGCAATAACGTGCTCGCCAAAAGCAGAAATAAAGTGCTTTATACGTCCGGATACTACGATTTTAAATGGATATATTGAAATAAACCGAATGGTATCGCCTAGGTTATAGGCCCATAACCCGGCATTGGTACTAATAATCATCACATAATCAACACCTACCTCAACATCTTTTAAGGTAAGTCTTTTAGGCTGCTCGTCAAAAAATTTATCCGATCGTACAAACTCATAATATATTCCTGCATCCAAAAGCAGCAACATACCGTTTTCTTTTTGAGAATTTTGATATGCAAAAAAGCCTTCGCTTGCCGGAAACAATTCTATACTAGCAACCTTTCTTCCAATTAAAGTTTCAAATTTTTTTCGATATGGCTCATAATTTACGCCACCATAAATGAACAACTCAAAATTATTGAACAAATCACCAATATACTCATTGGTATTTTCTTTTAGTTTTTCAAAGTACATCTGAACCCAAGAAGGTATACCTGCAATAACGGTCATATCTTCGTTCTTGGTTTCTTCTACAATGGCATTGACCTTAGTTTCCCAATCTTCTATACAGTTGGTTTCCCAACTTGGCATTCTGTTTTTCTGTAAATAATTGGGTACATAGTGTGCAGATATCCCTGAAAGCCTTCCCAATTTTACTCCATTTTTTTCAGTTAACACAGGACTTCCTTGTAAAAAAATCATTTTACCGGTAACAAACTTCGCATTGCCAGTTTCATGTATATAATTGAGTATTGCATTTCTAGATGCCTTTACCTGTTCTTTAATACTCTCTTCCGTAATTGGTATATATTTAGCACCGGAAGTGGTACCAGAAGTTTTTGCAAAATAAAGGGGTTTACCCGGCCAAAGAATATCTTCTTTACCTTTTACTACAAGGTCTACATAGTCTTTTAGCTGTTCATAATCCCTAATAGGAACTTGTGCTATAAAATCATTATGCGTTTTTATAGTCTTAAAGCTATGATCTTTCCCAAAACTAGTATTTAAGCCTTTAGCAATAAGTTCTTTAAACACTTTTTCTTGTGTTTCAAGGGGATTGCCGACCCACCTATCGGTTCTTTTAGCGATACGGTGTGCAAAAATTTTAGCAGCAATGGTCTTTAGTGACATTTAGTACTAGTTAAAATCAATATAATTTAAAGGGTCGATCGGTGTTCCGTTATCCCATATTTCAAAATGTAAGTGCGGCCCAGTAGTAAGCTCACCGGTATTACCTACGGCAGCAATTACTTCACCGCCCCTTACTATATTACCTTGGTATTTAGATAAAGAACCATTATGCTTATAAACACTTAATAAACCGCCCTCATGTTCAATTATAATTACATAACCTGTATCCGCGGTCCATTCTGAAAATATTACCGTACCGTTGGCTACCGCTTTTACAGGACTATCGGTAACTGCAGTTATATCTACTGCATAATGTTTTTCATTAGGATTAAAGCCCATTGAAACCGAACCGGTAACAGGGGTAAACAAAACTAAGTTCTTTTTATCTATCGTTCTTTCGAACAAGTTGTATTTGTCTTCAAGTGCAACCTCTGCCCGTAATAATGAATCCTCCTTAATAGGATTTAAATCTACAGATGCCGGATCTAATTTAAACTGTTGAAAAAGGGAATCTCTATTGACCACGTTATTTTCAATATCACCCTTTAAAACCATGCGAATATTATCTAAATACTTATTGGTATAATTTAAGGTTCTAATTAGTGAGTCTGTTTTATAAGTTAGCTCCGTAGCTTCCTTTTTCAATCTTGTAGATGAATACCCTGGTATATATTCTCTTAGGGGCGTAAAGGCAATTAGTAGTGTTGTAAGTCCTATAAGGGTAATCATAAAAAGAGATCCCGTCACAAATACATTCAGTCTACTTAATTTAAAGGAAATCTTTTCTTCAAAAGTACTTTCGTTTAATATTACCAAACGGTACTTATGAAGAAGCTTCCTTTTTATTTCCTTCCTTTTTTTGACTTTCTTTTTGGCCATTACAACAAAGATAAACTTAGAATTTCATTTTTAACCCTTTCATAGATGAAATATAATGGCATTAGCGCCATCTATAAAGCGCTATCTACTTAATTTATAGTTAAATTACCATTTAAGTAAAACCAATTTAATTTTACAACGGGTTTCTATAGTACTTTTTAGTATCTTTGAAATCTATTTTAAATCATAGTCTTATGACCATATTATCTACTTTTTTAGCCATAGGCGCTCCACAAATCATATTAGTGGTAGTTGTAATTCTATTATTGTTTGGAGGAAAAAAGATTCCGGAATTAATGAGAGGATTAGGTAGTGGCATCAAAGAATTTAAGGATGCTTCGAAAGAAGATGAACAATTAGAAGAAAAGAAAAAGGAATAAATACTATTTTATTCTTGCATATAATTTTTAAAGCTCTGATATTCAGGACTTTTTTTGTTTAATTCATTATTTAAAGATTTTCAAAACTCCTGTAAAAGTACTTAGTGCGCAACTTACCGCATAAATAGGCCGTTTATCGAGACTGGCTTGACTACAAGGCTACTAAATAGTATTCGTTCACGACATAAAAACCCTCTTTCACAACAATTAATATTCAGAATATCGCTTTACTACTAATTTCGTTAGACTTATAGTACTAAAAATCCATAACTAACCGTTGGTACTATACTTAAAACCCCTGTTGAATATAAAGTTCAACTAAGAATTATGTCTATGAGAAGTGTATTAAATTTATTTTTTCTGGTCTTTATCGTTTTTGCCCAAGCTCAAGGTTTTCAAGATGATCTTGAATCTGATGTAGCGAATAATGGTGACAATTCTATAGTATCCATAGCAGAAAAAGAAGACAAGAAAGATTTTCAAAGAGCTGCTGAAGCATTGTCCATTCCATACAGAGCCTTTCATGATATTCCAGAAACTGAAAATGGTTACTACGTTATAGCCGGTACTTTTTCAAAAGACAAAAATCTAAAATCCCAAATTAAAAAATTAAATAAAAAAGGATTCAGTGCAGGTTATTTTCAAAATCCTCAGAACCTTTTATACTATTTGTATTTAAACCATTATACATCTTGGGAAGAAGCGTTGAACGATTGTTCGACAGAATTTAATAACCGTTATGACGATGAAGTTTGGATACTTAAAATAATCAACAACAATGCTTATAATGAAACCGAAGCTGTTTCTGAGTTACCAACAGTATCTGAATCTGAAATAGAGCCGACGTCAATATTTCAAGATACACCAGTGACACAACTAGAAACAGAAAGTATGCCTGTTGAAGATGTTTCTTATGAAATGATTACTTCTTCTAAAGATAACGACCCTGCTTATAAATCCAAGTTAATTAAAAGAGCAGATGAATATTTTGACAAAATGTGGTATGCAGAAGCTGCTAAAATTTATGAGCAAGCTTTATCTAAAGGAGAAAAAGCATATACCTATGAGGTATTAAAGAAAGCTGGCGACGCCCATTATTTTAATACCGATATGGAAAATGCATATAAATGGTATAACATATTATATACCAAATATGAGTCTGACATGAGTTCTGACTACTTATTTAAATATGCTCACTCATTAAAAGGCATTGGAAATTACAAAAGATCAAAGCGTCTTTTAAAACTGTACAATAAGAAATTGGCAGGAGAAGAAATTGAACAAGACATAGAAAAAAATGAAATAGTATTAGACGGTCTGTTAAGGATGGAAGAAAGATTTGATATAGACAACCTTTCCATTAACTCCAAATACTCAGAATTTTCTCCTATGTATTATGGTAACGATGAAATGGTTTACGCATCTGCCAAAGATTCATCCATATTTAATACCAGAAAGTATAAATGGAACAATCAGCCTTATTTAGATTTGTTCGTTGCAAAGGTTAATGAAGAGTCTCAAGATTTTAAAGATGCTATTAAATTCTCTAAAAAGATAAATACCAAATATCATGAAGCTTCAGTTGCTTTCTCTCCAGATAATGAGACAATGTATTTTACGAGAAACAATTATGGTAAAAAATTAAAGAGAGATAAGAACGGTATTAACCACCTTAAAATTTACAGATCCAAAAAGGTTGATGGTGAATGGTTAGAAGCAGAAGAGGTTTCTTTTAATAGTGACAACTACTCTACCGGTCATCCGGCATTAAGTCCTGACGGAAAGCAATTATACTTTGTTTCGGATATGCCAGGTAGTATTGGTGATACAGATATTTTCGTAGTAGACGTATTAGAAGATGGTTCTTTTTCTACACCTAGAAACCTTGGTCCGGAAATTAATACGGAACACAAAGAAATGTTTCCTTTTATTAATGACAAAAAATTATATTTCTCATCAGACGGTCATGTTGGTTTAGGAGGCTTAGATGTATTTGAAGTTGCCTTTGACGACGAAGCCGGTTTTTTAGAAGTACGTAATGTAGGTAAGCCCGTTAATAGTAGTAAAGATGATTTTTCCTTTATCGTAGATGAAGAGTCTCAAAAAGGGTATTTTGCATCTAACCGAGATGGCGGTATAGGTGATGACGATATCTATTCATTTAAAACATTGGAAGTTGAAGAAATACCAACCAGTATAAATGCTATTGCAGGTGTTGTAACTGAATTGATTACCGGTGATTTAATGCCAAATGCATTAGTTGAATTGCTAGATGAAAATAACATAAAACTTAAAGAAATGGAGACCGATGAAAACGGTAACTTCATTTTTGAAGATTTAGATGCCGATACGCGTTATGTATTAAAGACAACAAAAGGGTCCTATTTTGATGATACCAGAGAAGCTGCAACTAAAGACAATGAAACTGTTAATGTAGATATCTCAATGAGAAAACTTAATGATATGATTGCGGTTGAAAATGGTATTAAGAAGCTTAAGACAGAGATGATTCACTTTGACTTCGATAAATCATACATACGTACAGATGCCGCTGTTGAACTTGATAAGTTAGTTGAAGTAATGAAAGATTCGCCAAACATGGTCATCAAAATAGAATCCCATACGGATTCTAGGGGTGCGGCAGTCTATAACAAATACTTATCGGACAAGCGTGCTAAATCTACCAGAGACTATATAATTTCACAGGGGATAGATGCAAGCAGAATTGAAAGTGCTATAGGTTATGGTGAAGAACGATTGATTAATGGTTGTGACGGTACCGTTCGTTGTACAGAAGAACAACATTACCTAAACCGTAGATCAGAGTTTATTATCGTAGATATGTAATAGGTAAATACAACAAAAAGGACCCGCTAATAAGCGGGTCTTTTTTTTTACAATCTATTTCATCCTTTACTAAATTATCAAAAATCCTCAACACAAAATCCTAAACTATATCGTTCTATTAATCCATGATTTTTACACTTTATCGAATTTTACAAAACAAGATAAGTGTGCTGTTTATCTATACTTTTAACACTTCACAGATATAAATTTTAACCTGTTACATTTTATAGAATAAATGGTCTTTATACCGAAACTTTCCAATAAAGGCATTAAGATTGAACATCTTTACCGGTAAGAACTCCTAAATCATTGAACATGGAAAAAATTACTTTAGTTAAAGAAATTTACATTGAAGCCTTTAGAAACTGGAAAAGTTTTATTCTGGAACATTATTTTAAAATATTTTCTTGGTTGTGTTTTATATTGATTGCTTACGCCTCATATGCCTTGATCTTTAGGGTATCTACCGGCTTTTCTTTTAGCAATTTGTAATTGGTATTAAAACAAAATTTACATTTTAAAACAATCGGTATTTATATAAAAAAGGCTCAGGAAATTCCTGAGCCTTTTTCGTTTTATAGAAGTAACTAAAATTAGTTCTTATCACTAACATTGAACTTAACAGATTTCATTATCGCTTCCAGTTCAAACATGTAATCCCTTTTCTTGGTTGCAGGGGCAAAAACAAAACCTTCAACAATAAGTTTACGGTTGTTCTCTTTATCATTTATAATGTAGGTCAAAAACGGACCTGCCATAGGATAAGCGGACATTTCCCAAATTCCCCTTACCTCTGCTGCTTTTTTACCTGAAACCTCAGCAGGGAAGACATATGGAGAAAAAGCTTTTTCTGTTATCATATGATTTTTTTTGCCAGGTATATCTTCACCACCAATATAAAGGGCGCCAATAGAATCGCGCATTTTAATAATATCCTGTACAAAGGTAGAATCGTTCTTAAAGCTGTCCCAAGGCATGGTATAAGCAATAATGTTCATATTACCTTTCTGAATTTGACGATCGATCCAGACGAAATTATCTTCTTCTCTACCTACTCTATATATAGAAGGTATTTTCATTGAAATATTGAACTTATCTTCTAGGGCTTTCTCTTTATTCAACGACTTTTCAAAACGTTTTTGCGCTTTACCTATCTCCAATGCCTTAAAATCTGCAATAAACTCTTTTGCGGTCTTGTTGATGTTCTCTATAAGCTCTTCCTTATTATGCCCTTTGATGACACCTACTTTTTGTGGTTTGGCATACATATTAGATTTCATGTGTGCTATGTTCAAAGTATCTTCCATTACATAGAGCACAGAACTTGTATTACGTATTGCTCCGCTAAAAATCTGTTGCGGAATTTGAGTGACACTAAAGAGCGCTTCATCCCAGGTTAGGCCTTGGGCCGCAGCGGTATAATTTTCGCGAATGGCATCACCCACACTACTATTCCAAAGGTCATTGTCAATAACTACCGTTAAAGTATTCATTGCGCCAACAGATTCTGGTAAGTAATCTGCCTTGCCTTCTTCTTTACAGGCAATAGACAATCCTAAAATTGCCATAAAACATAGTAAAATTCTTTTTTTCATAGGTGTATTAATTTAAGATGAACAGTCGCACAATTTAAGTTTTGTGCCCAGCTTTAAATTATTACCACTAATACCGTTCCACTTTCGTAAATTTTCAATAGTTACACCAGGATATTTTCTAGAAATCGTCCATAGAGAGTCCCCACTTCTTACCTCATGGGTTTTAGTATTACTAGTTACCGCAGTTCTAGAAGGGGTTTCTTTAGGTTTTACAGATGAACTGGCATTTTTTCTTGGGTATATGGTTAAACGTTGTCCTATACGTAAATTATTACTTCGTAAACCGTTCCACTGCTTTAATTGGCTTACACGTACCCCGTAGCGTTCGGCAATTTTTCCCAGAAAGTCTCCGTCCCTGACTTTATACCTAATACTATTGGCTTCTGCCTGCTTTTCTATTTTAGCAATTAAACCTTCTTTCTCTTTTAATTCTTTTTCTACATGCGCGTATATAGCTTTTTCATTAGCTACAAATTTTCCCATTTTATGGACCGGTAATCTTAATGCATGAGGTTTTCCTTCTACAAAAGGAATAACATCTAATTTGTAATGGGGATTAAGCACTTTTAGCTCTTCTTTATCAATAGCCGCCAATTCAGAAATTTGATCAAATGTAATAAGGCTTTTAACATGAATGGTATCTGTCTCAAAATATGCGCGATCTGCCCTCTTTGATTTTAAACCGTGCTCTTCTGCATATTCAAAGATGTACATGGTTGCCTGAAAAGCCGGAACATACCCAGCGGTTTCCCTAGGTAAGTTTCTTCTAATATTCCAATAATTACGTTGCCCTCCACTTCTGCGGATAGCTTTATTTACATTACCAGGTCCAGAATTATAGGCTGCCAATGCCAAATCCCAATCATCATATATTCTGTGTAATCTATTTAAATAGTTGGCAGCTGCCGCAGTAGATTTAATGGGATCGCTTCGCTCATCTACATAACTATTGATATTCAATTTCATTTCTTTTCCAGTACCGTACATAAACTGCCATAGCCCCGTTGCACCCACCCTAGATCGTGCTTTAGGGTTTAATGCAGATTCAACAATAGATAAATACTTCATTTCTAATGGAATATTCTTGTTGTCAAATTCTTGCTCAAATAAAGGAAAATAAAACTGGCTAATGGTAAGCATACGCTCCATTAAACCTCTTTTTCTTGTCAAAAACGATTTAATAACACTTTCTAACGACTTATTGTACTCAACGTTAAAAGGGGTTTTTGCGTTCAATCTTGCCAAACGCATTTTTAAGGTATCTGTAGGTAAATCTAAAACAAAGGTTGAAGCCGTATCCGGCTCTACCATAATTTCATTGTACATTTCGTTGTACAAAGGAGCAGCGTCTACAAGTTCTTTCATCCAAAGACTGTCGAACTTGGCAGCTAACTCATTATCCTGAAGGTTATAGGAAGAAGATTCCGTTGGTTTAAATAGCGTTAAATTCTCTGTTTTTGAATTTTGTACAATATTCAACTGACCTAACGGAGTGCTATTGTTCAATGAATCATTTACAACTATAGGATTGCTTGTCAAAGAGTCTGTTATAGTTGTGACAACATCTTCTTGTTGTGCAGACCCTAAAAAAGGTACTAAGGTTAATCCTAGTAAATAATAACAGTTATAGGCTACTTTCTTCATAATGGGGTGAAAATATGTTAACGGAACAAACGAAAATCGTACATTTTTCAATGAGAATAAAATAATTTCTCTTAAAATGCACAAATTTTCGTTATATGCCGTTTATCGATAACCCCTTTACTAGTCTAATATAGCAGCGATCCCTGGTAATTTTTTACCCTCAAGACTTTCCAACATTGCACCTCCGCCTGTAGATACATAACTAACTTTGTTTTCAAAGCCAAATTGTTTTACTGCGGCAACAGAATCTCCACCGCCAACTAATGAAAATGCACCTTCTTTTGTAGCTTCGGCGATATAATCACCAACTGCTATGGTACCCGCTGCAAATTTCTCCATTTCAAAAACACCTATTGGTCCGTTCCAAAGAATAGTCTTAGAAGCTAGTATCACTTTTTTGAAGTTTTGTAAGGTATCAGGTCCGGCATCTAGTCCTTGCCAACCGTCCGGTATTTTATCTACATCTACCACTTGGGTATTTGCGTTTGCATCAAAAGCATCTGCTGCAACAACATCTACAGGAATATGTACGTTTACATTTTTCTGTTTGGCCTGTTCAAGAATTTCCATAGCAAGTTCCATTTTATCGTCCTCACAAATAGAATCTCCTATTTTACCGCCCTGAGCTTTGATAAAGGTGTATGTCATACCACCACCAATGATAAGATCATCAATTTTATCAAGGATGTTTTCAATAATAGTAATCTTAGAAGAGACCTTTGCTCCACCAAGAATAGCCAATACAGGTTTTTCACCAGTGGCCATAACTTTATCGATCGCTTCTATTTCTTTCGCCAATAAATAACCAAAACATTTAGCGTCTGGAAAAAACTTAGCTATTACCGTTGTTGATGCATGAGCCCGATGAGCTGTACCAAAAGCATCGTTAACATATATATCCCCTAATTTAGAAAGTTGCTCTGCGAAAGCATCGTCTCCTTTTTCTTCTTCGCCATGAAATCTAAGGTTCTCCAATAAAAGTACCTCTCCACTTTTTAATTCAGCTACTGCTTTTTCAGCTTCTGCACCAACACAATCCGAAACAAATTTTACCGCTACACCAATAATATCAGAAACGGCATCAACAATATGTTTTAAAGATAAATCTGCGTTACGCTCGCCTTTTGGTCTTCCCAAATGACTCATTAAGACAGCGCTACCGCCATCTTCCAATACTTTTATAATTGTTGGCTTGGCCGCTTGAATTCTAGTGTTATCCGTTACTTCAAATTGGTCATTTAATGGAACATTGAAGTCCACTCTAATTAACGCCTTTTTATCTTCAAAATTAAAGTCATTCAATACTTTCATGTGATATTACCTTTTGTTAGTTAACAAATGTAAAGATTAAATGGCTTGTGATAAAGTGCTAAATAGGATAATTTACACCCAATACCATTAAATTTGTTGTGCTTTAAACAACTATATTTGAATCTATGTTATTCAATGAAATTTTAGGACTTTCACATATTAAAAAGCACTTGTCTTCTAGTGCGGATGCGGGCAGAATACCACATGCCCAGTTATTTGTTGGTCCAGAGGGCTGCGGTGTTTTACCTATGGCATTGGCTTATGCACAGTATATTATCTGTCAGAACACGAACGGTGAAAACAGTGGCGGTAACGAATCTTGTAATCTAAAATTCAAGTCGTTTGCCCATCCAGATATTCATTTCGCTTTTCCGGTTTCTAATTCGGATAAGGTAAAATCGCACGCCGTTAGTAACCATTATATGAAAGAATGGCGCGAGTTCATAACGGAGCAGCCCTACGGAAATCTGTTCGACTGGTATCGCCATATTGAAATTGAAAAGAAACAAGGTCAAATTGGTGTTGATGAAGCGCAGGATATCGTAAAAAAATTATCCTTGAAATCTTACGAAGGCGGTTATAAGGTGATGCTGATTTGGATGGCCGAAAAGATGAACACGGCTGCTTCTAACAAGCTACTGAAACTGATCGAAGAGCCGCCCAATAAAACCATCTTTTTGTTATTGTGTGAGGATGAAGAGCAAATTATACAAACTATAAAATCTAGATGCCAAATAGTTCATTTTCCTCCACTTGCGGAAGACGCCATAGCCACGGCCTTAAGTGAGAAAGGGGCCAACAAGGCAGAAGCAATGCTATTGGCTCACGAAGCCAACGGCAATTACAACAAAGCGCTAGACCTTTTGAACAAAGATTCTGAGGATCTGGTGTTTGAAAATTGGTTTGTACAATGGGTACGTACCGCTTTTAAGGCAAAAGGCAACAAAGCAGCCATTCATGAATTGTTATTGTGGAGTGAAGAGGTTGCAAAAACCGGTAGAGAGACACAGAAGAATTTTCTAAGCTATTGCATTACCGTCATGAGGCAAGCATTAATGATCAATTATGGAGCTGAGGAACTTGCGTATCTAAAAATACATGCCGAAGGTTTTCAATTGAAAAAATTTGCGCCATTTGTTCATGAAAATAATATTTTGGACATTACCAAGGAGCTTGAAGGTGCTATTTACCATGTGGAAAGAAATGGAAATTCAAAAATTATATTTACGGACCTCTCCATTAAACTGACTAGACTACTACATAGAAAAAAGTCTGAACTTAAATAACCACAATGAATACAGTATTGAACAATGCCGCCGAAATTTTATTGCTCCTATTTTTAATCATCACTTTTCTACAAAGTGGCTTTGATAAAATAACCGATTGGAACGGTAATATCTCATGGTTGAAAGAACATTTTTCTAAAACACCTTTTAAAAATATAGTGCCTTTGTTGGTAGGTATAATTTTGGTCACAGAGGTTGTTGCAGGTATTCTATGCTTGATCGGAACATATTGTATAATAAGTTCGGGAGATACCGGTTTTGCCTTGTATGGAGCTATCCTATCAAGTATAACCCTACTTATGCTTTTGTTTGGTCAACGAGTTGCAAAGGACTATGAAGGTGCCAAAACGATAGCTGTTTATTTTATACCCACAATTGTCCTTGTATTTCTGCTACAAGCTTAGATAGAGAAAATATAAAAACAAAAAACCCTCCTTTTAAAGGAGGGTTTTGGAGGCATCGAGCGGATTCGAACCGCTGTACAAGCTTTTGCAGAGCTGTGCCTAGCCACTCGGCCACGATGCCATTTTTTAGCGAGAGCAAAAATAAACATTATTCCCAATTTAAGCCGCATTAACGGCCAAGAAATTATATTTATTTAAGTCTCTTAGATTATTGAACCAGTTGTCCTCTTTGTAAATCCAAGGATACCGTTACCTTTTCCACATCTCCGTTTATAGGCGGATTGATTTTTGAAACTGATACCATAGCGGAATCTACGGTTGGGAGTTCTATGAAAATTCTGTCGATTATTCTTTTGGCTACATGTTCTAACAATTTAGAAGGCGTTGCCATCTCTTGCTTTACAATTCTGTTGATGTGAACATAATCTACCGTATCTTTTAATTCGTCTGAGACCGAAGCCTTTAGTAAATTCGTGTTGACCGAAACGTTCACCAAATAATCACTGCCAATATTGGTTTCTTGAGGCAAACACCCGTGGTGGGCGTATGCTTTTATATTCTCTAATTGTACTTTACCCATTTTTTGTATTCTGGATATCAAATTTAATCAATCTCACTTGAAGGATTAATACGTACAACGACAATTACTGATACCTTGGAATAAATCTACCCCTAAGGTGATTACATGCGTACCGGAACTATACCCAAGAAGTTCATTAAGGATTACCTGATAAGAATATCCAAAGTAAAAATTACTTTTCTTTAGACCGGCTATAGGTGCTATGTAAAGCGGATTACCAATTTGATCGTTCAAGAAACGATAGTTGACACCTGCATAGAAATAATCTTCAAAATCGTAAAATCTAAATTTTAAGTTTAAATCTGTAACAGAACGCCCATCACTCTCAAATAATTGGAACAGTACAGACGGCTCTATCTCCATCTTGCTAGTTCTTTTCTTCATGTATCTATAACCAGTATACACATAGTAGTTTCTTAGTCTATTAGGCTCGTATAATGCGTTGAAGTTACTTAAATCCTTATCTAAGATATTGGAAGCATTAATACTGAAATAAAATTTATCATATCTATAAAGTGCACCTATATCAAAATTATGGTTTGTAGTAGCTTTATCCCCTACATAGGCAGGATCAGCTATTAATTCAGGATTTGTATTGTCAATTCTAAACTGATTAAAGTTATAGGAGATACCGAACGATAAAAACTCATCGTCATAACGATCAAGGGTAAGGTGATGTGCAAATGAGAAACGAGCTCCCTGTTGCTTAGTTTCACCATTACTATCATTATACAATAACATACCAATACCGGATTTTTCACCAATACGCATATCTGCAGCTAGAGATTGGGTATCTGGTGCATCTTTAATACCTACCCATTGGGTAAGTCCGTTAAGCCTTATTTTAACGTGGTCGCCGATACCTGCATAGGTAGGTGACATTACAAAGGGATTATCGGCAAGGTATTGCGATAATTGAGGTATCGTAAGCTCTTGACCCCTTAGGGAGAGTACGCTTATAAATAATACCAATGTCAAAAGACTGTTCCGCATCATCATTTTAGGTTAAGTTTTTATCGGTATAAAGTAAAGTGTCCAACAAATTCTCTTTCATCTCGATCACCGTTCAGTTGTACTACATACCAGTAGTCTCCAGTTGGCAATTCTCTGTCCAAGTATGTTCCATCCCAACCTTCAGAATCAACTGCTTGTTCGGAAACCACTCTACCATAACGATCAAATATTTTTATTAGTATTTCAGGGTATTGTTCAATGTTTCTAGGAATCCATAAATCGTTCTGCCCATCTCCGTCCGGAGTAAAGAAATTAGGTACTTCAATGTCAATAAACTCCATAAATATGTTTGCAACGGTAGAACATCCGTTCTCATCAACAACACGTACCTCATAAGTATCTGTTCTGGTAACATAGAATATATTATTGTCACTATTGTCATAACCGTCAAAGTAATATGTATAGCCTTCACGACCACCTTCTACAATTGCAGTTATTTCGTTCATGTTATTTTGCTCTAGAGCAAGTGTCAACGGCTCAAAATCTTCTATTACGAAATCTACGGTTTGTAAACATCCATTGGAATGTGCTATGGTAATATAATGATTACCAGGTGCAGTATTTCTAAAGTCAGCATTCAACTGTAAATCAGCTGGATCAACAGAATCTATTGCATAAAGCACATCACCGATAATACTATCATCTTCAAGAGTTATATTCACATAATTATCTGGAGTATCACCTGTACATTCATAAACAGGCACTACTGTAGCATTAAGGTTTACTCCTGTTTCAATATCGACCACAACGTTGGTATCACAACCATTGGCATCTTTGATGACAATAATATAATTACCAGCTGCCATGTCATAGAATTCTGTTCTGTTCAGTACAAAATCTTCATCGCTACTTGAGTTCAACGCGGTACTATAAGGTGCCGTACCTCCAGTAATTTCAAGAATTATGGAACCATCTTGACTATCAACACAAATCTCCGGTGTGGTCTCTGCCGTTACTTCTAAGCTTGACGGCTCTGAAATAGTATACGTTAAGTATTCAAAACATCCATTTTGATCTTGTGCAATGATTGTATACTCACCAGGAGTCAATTCGGTAAATGTACCCTCAGCGTAAAACTGATTCAGGTTGGGCGAAATTGCATACTGATAACCACCGGCACCACCAGATAAGATAACTGTAATTTCACCATTGTTCTCCCCTTCACAGGTAATGTTAACAACATTGTCTGTATAAGAAAGCGGAATAGGTTCTTCAATGATTACTTGTTCCGGAGCTGTTGTACAATCATCACTAACAACAGTTACATAGTACGTACCTGCACCTAAATCTCTAAACACACCTTGTGGCTGAGGACCTGCAATTCTAGAAGCTATACTTAAAGAACTATCGGTAAACAATTCATATTGATAGTTTCCTAATCCGCCATCCGCAGTTGCATAAATAATTGCCGTGCTTTCACCTGTACAGTTAAGTACAGCTGCAGAGGCGTCAACCGTTAGCTCTAAAGCAGGGATCTCGGTTTCGGTAATTGCATTAGATACTGCAGACTCACAACCGTTAATAGCATCGCGTACATAGAACTGGTATCTACCTGCGCCATACTCACCTGTTTCCGGTAATCCAATAGGGTTACTTGTCATTGGTAAGAAGTTGATGTTATCTACACTATACTCATATGAACCACTACCACCTGTTGCAGAAAGCTCGAACGCTACACCAGACTCACACGTTAATGCATCTGTTCTAATTAAACTTGCCTGTACTTCGGTTGGTTCTCTAACCTCAACTACATTTGTTGTAATATCACAGTTCCATCCGTCAACTACGGTAATACTATAGAAGCCTGCACCTAAATCTCTAAAATTAGGATTCGTTTGTGCTCCCGTTGTATTTGTAATTGTAGAACCGGTTGCATCATAATAGTTCAACTGATATTCATAACTACCGCTACCGCCACCTGTTACATTTGCAGTAACAACAGCACCTGTATCTCCATAACAAGCTAAGTCTGTTACAAGCGGAGTTGCATTTGCCACAATTGGTGTAGCTGGTGTTAGTGTTTCAGTATAGTTAACTACACACCCGGCATCATCGGTAATACTTACTGTGAAACCACCTGCTGCTAAATCTGTAAAAATTCCTTCGTTAACATCATTCATTGTATAGACATCACCAGTAGTAGTGTTAGTCAAAACAATATCATAAAGTCTATAACCACCTTCAACGGCAACTCTAATTACACCTTGGTCATCTGTACATGTAGCCTCTGCTAAAGTTGTAACCGTTCCGCTTAACGGAGTATCCGGTGAAATTATAGTTACCAGATTAGTGTCTTCTGAACATAAAGGAATATCTGTTTCTGTAATGGTAACATAATAGCTACCGCCAGATAATCCTGTTATAGTTCTTGGGTTAACACTTGTGTCTGATGCTGTCCCAGGAATAACAGATGTACCTGCGGCATTAAATACCTCGTAAGTATAGTTACCTGTATAGCCATCAATATCAATTTCTAAGCTACCGTTTGCATCACCAAAACACGTCACCTCTGATACCGGTGTTGCTGTTGCCGTAATAAAATCGAACGGAGCAACCGTATAACTAGCCGTGTTTACATAACAACCCGTGTCTAAATCCGTAACTCTGAATACATAGCTACCAACAGCATTTAAATCATATGTTGCAGAAGTAGCCGTAGTACTTACCAATATACCTCTTGTATTACCAATTGGTAACAACTCATAACCATAGTTATGTGCCAAACCATTATCGGCAACAGTGATTGTTATTGTTTCATCAACAGTACAGTTAATAGCCACATCTTGTGCAATTGAAGCCGTGAACGTGTTTATAGGTTGAATTGTAACCGTATCGAACGTAATACATCCTTTAGCATCTTTTACATATACATCTATAGTTTGTACACTTCCTGTATCTGATACATTAAATGTATTTTGTGATTGGAAGATGATGTTATCTATACTGTATAAGTATGGTGCGGTACCTGTACCTGCGCCTGCTGTTGCCGTTATCGTTGCAGTGTTAACACTATTATCTGCTGAACAGTTAAATTCTGTCGCCACAGCACTAACTGTTAATTCTAGTGGTTCTGTGATCGTTTCATTTTTAATGTCTTCACAACCTCTACTTGAAATAACTCTTACTTGATATTCACCTTCTGGTAAACCATTGAATAACGGATTTGTCTGTGTTGCAATTGGAGTAACCAAATCAGCAATATCATATAATTCATATTGATACTCAGGATTTGAATTTGTAGCCGGATCAATGTTTACTCTAATACTACCATCTGTACCACCAAAACAACTTACGTTTACAATTGTCGCATCTAACAACACAGGGGCTACCGGTGCATCTAAAGTCTGAGTTACCGTTCTTTCACAAACAGGGTTTGTAGTATCTAAATCTCTTACTAAGAAACTATATGTACCCTCAGCAACTAAACCTGTAAATGTTGGGTCATTCAACTGAGTTACAGCAGCACCGGTTGGAGGTGTCATTATAAACTCAAGGTTTGTAGAACCACCAGTTACATTAACTGTGATTTCACCACCTGGTATTGATGAACAATCAATAGACTTATCTACTGTTGTAGAAACATCCATTTGCTCATAAAGCACCACCACATTAGTTGTAAAAGGACAACCCCATTGGTCAATAATCTCTACGTCATAACTACCAGCACCTAAGCCTGCAAATACTCTGGTATTCTGTGGTGCACGGAAATCAGTACCGTTTAATCTTAATTGGTATGTATAGTTACTTCCTTGTCCGCCAGTAGGCATACTCACTTCGATTTCTCCTTGTAAGTTTGTGCAGTTCTCTATGTTTACTTCTAGTATTGCCGCTATCGGGTCCGGAACATCAAGAACAATATTATCTTGAATTAATCTTTCACAACCTTCTGCATCACGAGCCCATGCTTGGTATGTACCAGCACCTAATCCTGTGAAAGAAGCATCCGCTACGAAATCTGTAGTTGCAGGAATACCCACACCTACATAGTATGTATAGCCACCCCAACCACCAACTACGTCAGTAATTGTAATTGAACCATCATTACCAGGGTTACAAGTAATATCAGTTACTACTGTAGACCCGCTAATATCAGCTGTAGGACCGTTTATAGTGAATGCCTCTGTATTTGTACAAAATGGGTTATTATCCTGTCTAATTAAAACATAGTAATTACCAGCTTCCAAGCTAATGTCTGCTGTAGGTCCATTTGTTGTTGCTTCTGTACCAGAGATAACAATGGTATCATCGCCGGTATTTGCCAGTGTCCCTTCAGTATCATAAATAGTCCAAGTAAATCCGCCAGGGTAAGTTGCATCAACTAATTCAAAGTTTACTGCGCCTGTAGCGGTACCATAACAAATTACATCACTTGTTTTTACAACATCGATGGTAAATGTATTTGGCTCTACGAGAGTTTGCGTCGTAGAAACGATACAATCTGTATCCAAATGCTTCACAAGAATCGTATACGATCCCGCAGATAATCCACCGAACACGTTGGATGGTTGGTAGTTTACACCGTTATCGATACTATACTCGAATTTAGTAGCATCACCTAAGGTTGAAGTTACGACTACCGTTAATTCTCCATCACTAATTGGATTACAAGTAACTGTATTGGAAACATTTGCAACTGCATTAGTAATCTCATCAAAAGGAAGTATGGTTTCAGTTGTGCTACCAGAACATCCTTTATCATCATAAACATTGATAGTATAGGTATCTCCTGCTCTGTTCGTAACAATTAACACGTTAGACGCGCCAGATTGTACAACGGCAGAACTACTATCTACAAACTCATAGATTACATAGTTACCGCTACCGCCTGTAATGGCATCCTCGTCAACTGTAATTGTAGCGTTGTTAGGATTATTGCCCACGGTACAACCGAATTCAACTACCGAAGTATTGATATTCGAAATTAATGCAGGTTCATCAATTACAATGTTACCTGATACCGAACTACAACCATTGGTTCCTGTTGCTGTTACTACGTATGTATTTGGAGGTAAACCTTCAAACGTATTGTTGCTTGGGTTAAATGTTCCTGCTACAGGAGATATGGTAAATGTTAACGGATTAACTCCGTTTTCAACTTGCGTCAATGTAATTGAGCCATCATTAGATCCATAACATGTAATATCTATATGAGAATCTGTAAATACCGGCTGAATTGCAGGAGCTAACTCTTGCGTTACCGTTAGTTCACAAACAGGGTTTGAGGTATCTAAATCTCTAACTAAGAAACTATAATTACCATCAACGGTTAATCCTGTAAATGTTGGGTCATTCAACTGAGTAACTGCAGCACCGGTTGGAGGTGTCATCGTAAACTCAAGGTTTGTAGAACCACCCGTTACGTTGATCGTAATTGTACCGCCTGGTATACTTGTACAATCAATAGCTTTATCTACCGAGGTAGTAGCGCTTAATTGCTCATATAATTCTACTGGATCTGTTGTAAACGTACAACCCCATTGATCTGAAACAATTACATCATATTCACCAGCACCAAGACCAGAGAAAACTAGCGTGTTTTGTGGAGCACGGAAATTAGTGCCGTTTAATCTCAATTGGTATGTATAATTACTTCCTTGACCGCCAATTACGTTGCTTACGGTTACTTCTCCCTGTAAATTTGTACAGTTCTCTTGAGTAACAAGTAAATCGGCATCAATAAGATCTGGAACATCAAGAACAATGTTATCTTGAATTAATCTTTCACAACCTTCTGCATCACGAACCCATGCTTGGTATGTACCGGCTGCTAATCCTGTGAAAGAAGCGTCCGCTACGAAATCTGTAGTTGCAGGAACACCCACACCTACATAGTACGTATAACCACCCCAACCACCGACTACGTCAGTAATTGTAATGGAACCATCGTTACCAGGGTTACAAGTAATAGCTGTTACTACAGTATCTCCCGTAATATCCGCATCAGGACCTGCAATATTGAAATATTCAACATTGGTACAGAATGGATTGTTAGTTTGTGAAATGGAAACATAGTACTCACCAACACCTAAGTTAATAATTGGTGTAGGACCATTTGCTAATTCTGTACCACTTAGGACAGAAGTATTATCGGTACGGAAAATTTCCCAACCGAATCCTGTGCTATATGTAGCATCGATCAATTCAAAAGTAACTTCACCGGTATCCGTTCCAAAACAGATTACGTCACTTGTCTTAACGACATCGATGGTAAACGTATTCGGCTCTTCAATAATAGCCGAAGCCGTTAGTATACAACCTGTATCCGTATGTCTTATTAAGAAGTTATAGTTGCCTGCAGATAATCCGCCAAAGACGTTGGTAGGTACATAGGTTGAACCGTTATCGATACTGTATTCATATTTTGTATCATCACTAGCGGTAGAAGTTGCCGTAACCGTAATTACACCATCACTACCTGGCGCACATGTAACCGTTGTAGTCACTGCGGCAGTTGCACTTGTAAGTTCATCATAAGGCAATACAGTAGCCGTTGTACTACCTGAACATCCATTATCGTCATATACATTTATAGTATAGGTCTCCCCTGTTCTATCTGTAACCGTTAATACATTTGATGGACCAGACTGAACCACAGCTGAACTACTATCTATAAACTCATAGGTAACATAAGTAGTGCTACCACCTGTAATTGCTGCAGTATCTACAGTTATCGTTGCATTGTTCGAATTATTACCCACGGTACAACCAAATTCAACTACATCTGCATTGACGTTTGAAATTTGTAACGGAGTACCTACCGGACTGTCAACCTCTAAAATACAACCACGTGCAGAAGTAACTCTAACTACATAATCTTCATTAGCTGGTAAGTTTGTAAATGTCCCCGTTGTTTTTGGCGTACCCACTGGAGTTAATACAGAAGGCGTTGCTTCTATAAATAATTGGTACACATAAGGTGGATTATCCATTGTGGCATCTAATTGCACAACTATAGACCCATCTGTATCACCGAAACAAGTAACATCTGTTATAGCTGGAATAAATAGGACAGGAGTTGCCAATTCTAATTCAACATCGGTTTGGGCAGTACATCCACCTAAAACAGTATCATAAACATGCGCTGTATATACACCTGAATCCAATCCTGTAAAAATTGGTGATAGTTGAGGTCCGCCAGCAACGCTCACTCCTCCGTTATCAAACAATTCATATTCATAAAAAGTAGAACCACCATATGCTGTAATTACTATTTCCCCATCGCCTTCCGTACATGAAGGTTGAGTAGTAACCTCAGCTGTAATAGAGGTCGGGGCAAAAATTTCAATGGTCTCTACATTTCCACAACCATTAAAGTCACGAACCTGAACAGTATAATTACCAGAACTAAGGTCGGTAAACTGATGCGTAGTACCTGCAGTAGTTAACGTAGAAGACTGGTATGAACCGCTGTTTACACTAAGTGTGTATGGTTGAGATCCTTCGCCATCTAATGTAATTTCTATAATAAAATCTCCTTCATCTGCAGTACATTGGTTAATAACCAAGCCAGAAATTACTGGAGTTGGATCATCTGCAATTGTAACATCTAACGGTAACGTTGTTGAACAGCCATTTCCGTCCATTACATAGATATCCCATTCTGTATTTACAGAAGGATCTAATTCTTTATAATTATTAGTTTCATAATCACCCGCAACCGGAGTAACACCATCTTGTACATATGCATAAGTATAAGAACCGTTACCACCACCTGCAATAACCGTAACATTGGCATCTTCTGAACAGTACCCATTATTTTGATCTGCCAAGCTTAATGTAACCGGGTTAGGCTCTAATATTCTAAACTCAAAAGTATTTGTACACTCAGGTGTAGCTGCCTCTTGGAAGAATAAAACATAATCTCCCGGAGGAATGTTAGATATTGTTTCCGTAGCCGTTGGACCAGGACCGTTTGGACCTGTTACACTTCCTGAATATGAACCACCTAAAGGTGTGTTGCTTATACTTTCTCTTAATTCATAATTAATGGTAGTCACTGAACTATCATAACCCTCAAATTGAAAAGCAATTGATCCATTGGTATCACCAAAACAAGCAACATCTGTTACCGTCGGTGTTGGAACTACATCAATACTTGATAGGTTAGGAACATCGACCTCAACAAAACTTGAACATCCTGTTGTAGTATCAATCACCTGAAAAACATAAGATTGACCTGGGTTTAGTCCGTTGTAAGTTGCAACTTCCTCATTTGGATTAGCACCGGCAGACTCAGCATCTGGAGTGGTGCCCGCACCATAAATGGTAAAGTCATAATTACCCGAACCACCGCTAGCCGTTAGTTCTGCCGTACCGCCAGTAATACAACTAACAGCAGGTATTACAGCGTCAACAGACAAATATGGGTTAGAAAGCACTCTAACCGGATTCTCGTAATACTCACAGCCGTTGGCATCCAATACACGAACATAATAATCACCAAAAGCTAAGCCATCAAAAGTAACGGTAGTAGCCGTTGTATTTGCAATAGGGTTTGGACCCGTAGTAGCAACAATATTATTAAGATTGTCATATAATGTATACGTAAAGTTAGGTACACCACCACTGGTAATCGTAATTTCAATACTACCTGGAATATCACCAGAAGGACCACAACTAACGTCAGTTGCTACCACATTAGCATCAAATAGCACTGGATCAACAACAGTTACACTTCCATTATACGTACATTCTTTAGAATCCCTAACAATATAATTATAGGTGCCGGCAGCTAAACCTGTGTAAACACGTTGACTTGTAAAGGCACTACCATCAAAACTGATTTGATATGGTGAAGAGCCGAAATTAGGATCAACGTTGATTTCTACAATACCATTGGTATCTCCAAAACAAGTTGGGTTGGTAACAGTTTCGCTAGCAACAGGATTTACCGTTGCCGTAACCGTAACTACATTAGAAACAGCAGTACAACCTTGGTCATCTGTTACTCTGAACCTATAGGTACCAACAGTTGAGGTGGCATATGGGAACGTTCCTGTAAAAGCAGTAAAGCCACCGCCATTAACATCCAATTCATATGTGTAAGGAGCATATCCACCATTGGTTACTAAATTCATAGTAGCATCTGGTGATATAGTACAATCTAAATCTTTTGTCAGTGTAAGACTAGCCGTTAATTGAGGTTCAATATCAAAAGTTACCGTATCTGTACAACCATTCGCGTCTCTAATTTCAAAAGAATAGTTTCCTGGAGTTAGATTTGTAAAGGTGTTCGAATTTCCAAATACACCAGTATTCATTTTATATGAATAAGGAGCCACTCCTCCAGTTGCACCAACTTCGATAGTCGCCGAACCAGTTACAGAAGAGTCAAAACACACATCTGAACTCGGTAAAATACTTGCTACAGGAGCAACAGGTGCGGTTAATGTAAAGGTATCGGTTTCAATACATCCGTTTGCATCAGTAACAGTTATAGTATGTAAACCTAATTGATCAAGACCAGTAAATATTCCTGTGTTTTGTGCTGGCGTTAACGAAGCATCCGGTAATTCAATTACATAAGAATATGCAGCGGTACCACCAGTAACCGTAATATCTACAGCACCATCATCAATACATGTTGGTTGTGTTGCCGTATTAGAAACCGTTAAAACAGCGGGCTCGTTAATAATTTGAGTCAAAATTTCTGTACAACCGGCAATAGGGTTGTCAACATCTCTAACATAGATTGTATACGTACCTTGAGATAAACCAGTTATTTGATGTGTTGCAGCAGTATCGCTACCTTCAATAGTTGCGAAAGCACTATCATAGCTATACTCATAACCACCTGGTCCAAAATTCTCAACTTCAAAAGTTATGGTACCAGAACCATCTCCATTACAATCTAAATCTTCATAAGATAAAATTGCAGCTTCAAAAGCATTCCCATCTTGAACATCGACAATGATATCTGTAGAACAATCACTACCATAGTCTACGGTAATGGTATATTGACCAACTGCTACGTTATTAAATACATTATTACCAATTTGAGGAGTATTACCATCGATGCTGTATGCATACGATGCATCACTTGGAAGAATGGTAATAATTCCTGTTCCATCACAACTGTAAGCAATATTACTAGTCAAAGAAGGAGCGGTCGGTAATGGCGCTATTATTATATTCGGAAGACTAATTACACATGCAATATTGTTTGCATCCCTAACTTGAACTGTAAATGTACCGTCAGACAAACCGGTGAAAACAGTTCCACCAGCAGTAGCTGCGGTCCAAGTACCACCATTTAAGCTATATTGATAAGAACCAGAACCACCAGTTGTAGGTGTTACCCCACCAACTGTAATTTCAGCCAATTGATTACAAGTATAATCTTCTGTCTGTGCGCTTTCTGCTAGTATTTCCGGTAACTCGTCTACCGGAAGCGATAATAGCGCTTCACAATTATTTGCATCTCTTACCCTAACATCATACGTACCTGCCGTAAGGTTATTGAACGAACTTACGGTACTAAAAGCACCGCCATCGATACTATACGTATAAGGTGCTTGACCACCACTTGGTGCTAAAGAAATACTTCCGTTGTTACCACCAAAACAAGTAACATCAACAACAGTTGGTGTTGCGGCTACTGGAGCATCTTGGTCTATATTAATATCATACATTGCAGGACACGCGTCCGCACCACCATTATTATCAAGGACATAAACATCATAATCTCCAGCACCAGATACGGTAACCGGGTTGGTAGCTGAATAGTCTCCCGCTGTAGGAGTAACCCCATCGGCAACAACTGCATATACATAATTACCATCACCACCTGCAGCGGTAATATTTATTTCACTATCGGTGCCACAAGCCGTTATTGTACTAGCACTTGCACTAACCGTAACTTGTTGTTCTATGGTAACGGTTTGCGCCGGAGCATCACAACCAAAAGCATCGGTAACCTCAACAGTATATGTACCATTAGAAAGACCCGTGAACGTATAGGAAGTTGCATCTACTGGCGTTGGAGTTACAAAAGAACCTCCATTGATTCTAAATTGGTAATCCCCATTTCCTGCAGTAACATCTACCGTAATGGTTGCATCATTGCTACCACTATAACACGTAGTTTCCTGTAAGGTGAAAACCGGAATTTCTGGCGCTGTAATTATAATAGGCGTATCGCTTACATCTGAACAACCATTTGTATCTCTAGCACGCACATAATAAGTACCGGCAGGCAATCCATTAAAAACGGCATTTGTTCTGTACGCGGTTACAATACCAAGAACATCTTCTTCTAATTGATACTCATATCCTGGTGTTCCACCGGTTGCACTAGCCGTAATTTCTCCACCACCATTGTTACATGTAAAATCTTGAGTAAGACCTGCATTGGCAACAACCAAAGTAGGTTCATCAATAGTTTGATCAAAGAATGTAGCACAACCCGGCAAAGTACTACCTACCTCCCTAACATAAACTCTATAGCTACCTGCCGCAAGTCCAGAAATTGTTTGTGGTGAAACTGTAGTACTACCTAAAATACTAGCGAAATTATCTAGGCTATATTCAAATCCGCTTGCACCATAATTACCTACCTCAAAAGTTAAAGAACCAGAGTTGTCGCCGTTACAATCTAAATCTTTATAAGAAAGCAGGGCTGCTTCAAATTGATAACCGTCTTCAACAGTTACAATAATATCGGTTGTACAATCACTACCATAATCTACGGTAATAGTATGTTGACCTACTGCTACATTATTAAATACATTGTCACCAATTTGAGGAGCATTACCATCAATACTATAAGTATACGTTGCATCATCTGGAAGAATTGTAACAATACCCGTACCATCACAACTGTAAGCAACACTACTTGTCAAAGAAGGCACTGTTGGCAAAGGAGCAATTATAATTTCAGGGAGGGTTACAACACAATTGATATTGTTTGCATCCCTAACTTGAACCTGATACGTATTATCCGTTAAATCAGTAAAAACAGTTCCTCCGGCAGTAGCTGCGGTCCAAGCACCACCATTTAAGCTATATTGATAAGAACCAGAACCACCAGTTGTAGGTGTTACCCCACCAACTGTAATTTCTGCCAATTGATTACAGGTATAATCTTCTGTTTGTGCGCTTTCTGCTATTATTTCCGGTAATTGGTCTACGGAAATAGATAATCTAGCCTCACAACTATTTGCGTCTCTTACTCTAACATCATACGTGCCAGCAATTAAATTATTAAATGAACTTGCGATACCAAAAGTGCCGCCATCAATACTATATGTATACGGAGCCTCACCACCACTTGGGGCTAAAGAAATACTACCGTTGTTACCACCAAAACAAGTAACATCAACAACAGTTGGTGTCGCTGCTACTGGAGCATCTTGGTCTATATTAATATCGTATACCGTTTCACAGAAATCGGTATTACCGTTATTATCCCTTACGTACACATCATAGTCACCTATACCGGTCACCGTTACCGTATTGCTAGGATCAAAATCTGCAGTCGTAGGTGTAACCCCGTCAGCAACTACGGCATATACATAATTACCATCGCCGCCTGCACCACTAATAGTTATTTCGGTATCAGTGTCGCATGCGTTAATGTTACTTGCGCTTGCAGTTACCGTAAGTGCCGGATTTACAGTAATACTTTCAGTGTCTGTACAATTATTACCATCTCTTACCTCAACCGTATATGTTCCTGCAGAAAGATCAGAAAATATATTGGTTGTACTAAAAGCACCACCGTTTAAGCTATATTCAAAAGAACCGTCACCACCAGAAGAAACGCTTGCCGTAAGAGTCAATAATACAGCATCATCAAAACAATCTTGATTTGGTGTAATTACTAAAACTGGTGCAGTTGCAGGATTAAGATCAAAAGTAAATGGTATACTACAGTTGTTGGCATCTGTAATAGTACCGTTATAGGTTCCTGATTGTGATAATCCATTAAAAGAACCTGTACTATTGGTTCCGAATACAGTGGCATCTGGATTGCTCAGTTCATACACATAACTTCCCCATCCGCCTGTTGCAAGAACACTAACACTACCATCTGATGTACAACTAGGCTGTGTCTCGGTTAAACTAGAAATTGTCAGTGCCGAAGCCGGACCTTCTAATTCATGACTGGCAGAATATCTACAGTTAGTATCCGTATCTACAATTTCTATTGTATAAATACCAGGAGCCAAATTATTTATGTTGTCAATTAATGCTTCAGTACCACCTGTTCTTACTACTCCTGCAGGACCGGTAATGGTATAGGTAAAGTTTTGACCAGCCTGGAAGTTTACATTAAAACGAATAACTCCGTCTGCAGCACCAAAACAACTAATTGGTTGCGTTGTTTGACCACTTGCAGATATAGGGTTAATCGCATTTATCGTATAATTTTCTTCATAAAAACAACCATCGGCATCAGTAACTCTTACCGTATAGGTGTCAGGAGCTAAACCATCAAAAGCAGCTTCGTTTCCTGTTGTGCTTGTTGGTGCAATTGTAGCAGGTGCTATAATTGAATACACATAAGGTGCAGTACCATTAATTGCATTTACGGTTAAATTAACGGTTTGTGCCGGACATGAAATTTGTGATTCTGTAATAGTTAAATCTGTTGGAGGGTTTGGTCTGTCAATTACTATTTCGTCCGTACTTAATATACAACCGTTGGCATCTCTAATCATAAGATTATAAGTACCGTCAGTAAGATTTTCAAAACGATGTGCATTTACGGTAGTATCTGGGATAAAGTTGATTCCATCAATACTATATTCATATGGAGCAGTACCACCGGTAACATTTTGTGCCTCGATAATACCCTCTTGTAAACATGTATAATCTTGAATCAGAACCGAAGTACCACTAACTGCAGTAGCAGGTGCGGCTATTGAATAGTTCTCTTCATAATCACATGACGCACTTCCTTTTCTTTGGTTGATTACAATAGTATAATCGTCATCTGCCAAATTAGGAAAAAGACCCGTATTATTTTCAGCTAACAATACATCATTAGAATCATATAGGTAAAAAGTCAATTGATATCCATTATCATCTATTAAATTAAACTGAATTCTACCGGTAGATTCACCAAAACATAAGACATCATTAACCGTAGTCGCAGCAAATTCCGCAGCAGGCCTAAATTCTATAGTAACAGTATTGGATTCACTATAACAACCATTTCTATCTAAAACTACGAAGGTATAATCACCTGGGTCAAGAATATCAAATATTTGACTCGATTGAAAATTAGTTGCAGGAATATCAGAATAATTAGGATAAGATGTTACGGTTGTACCGGAAGGGTCTATATGTTCCCAAATGGCGTAGGTATGTGGTGTTTTACCGCCCTCAGAATCCATTAAAATATTACCTTCTCTACACGTAATATGTTGAGATACCCTTGCAGTAAGTTCTAAATCGTTTTCATCTATAACGGTGATTTCTTCACTATAAGAACAACCGTTGTCAGTACTCATGTAGGCAATATAATCACCAGCAGTTACATCTGTAAAAGTATAATTGTTATCACCATGACCGTTTTGGCTATCTATAAGTGTACCTAAACCGCCATTGGCACCATCATTGCTTCTTAGTTCAAAAGTAAATGGAGGATCGCCATTTATTATTTGCAAGTTTACGGTTCCAAGGCTAAAACATGTTTCTGGCGTAACGTTAACTTCATAAGATACCGAACGATCACGAATACCTATTACAGGTGTTGTAAAAATACAAGCGTCTTGAATTGGGTCGCCGTTTAGGTCTAACTGAGTAACCTCTACTCTATAAGATCCGTTCTCACCACTAACGAAATCAAAACTTGGTCCATTGTTTGAACTAAACGGTATAATAACATTATTAGTTTCATTGTCTACCAACTGATATCCATATCCACTACCTAAATTAGTAATGGTAATGTTACCATCAGTATCACAAACAATATCTCTATTATTGAAATTTATATCTAGGTTATTCTGAAAACCTTTAAAATAGAAACGGCTAGTACAACCATTTTGATAAACAACAGATAGTCTATATTCCCCTGGTGCATTTAATAAATAGTTACTACCGGTACCTACTTCTGTATATGAACATGTAAGGGCCCTGTTGGCACAGTCTTCACCTACATCAACACCACAACTGCCTTCAACCAATCGTTCCCAAGTTACGCTCTGTGCATCAACAATATTTACTGCCAACGGTTTTGTGTCATTTATACCACATAAGAATATTTTGGGTATATATGCACTATCATCTGAGCAAAAAACAATTTCACCCGGTATATCATTACTTGGATCAGTATCACTGTTTACTTCATTAAAATATTCTGTAACAGGATTTGGTAAGTTACCCGAACCAAATGGCTCTACATTTATAATTTCCTTAAACCCTTTACAAGGATCGGCAACAATTTTATCTACTATATATTGACCAACAAGAGTTACTACTTGTGTGCTAGGATCGTTATCTGGATCACCGTCATTAATTTCAATGTCGGTTGCATCAATTTCGCCATTATTATTTGTGTCTCGATACCATATATAAGAATCGAAACCGTCACCAGCATTTAAAATAGCACTAGTACCACAAAGTTCAATTGTTCTCTCAAAATTACAATCAGATAAATCATCTAAAAGAAAGTTTGTTGCACCTGGTATAACAAATCCACATGAATTAAAGTCAGTTACACTAGGGTCATCTGTTACTTGTGCAGAATTATTTTCACCTCTGTATGAACTATATGCTAAGTTCTCAATTAAATCTGAACAAGCATTTATAAAATCAAAACAGTTTTCGGCGACTTGAACTCTAAAAATTATAGAATATTGACCATCTTCTTCTTCAACAAATACATCTGGTATCGTGAAAACAATTTCTCTTGTTAATGGGTCATACGTATATGTTATTTCATAACAAGAACCTGCTTCACAAATTTGCGCAGGAAATACAAAATCAGAATCATTAAAAAAGCTTCTACCATCTGGTGGAGAAACATTTACTGGCAACACATCTCTAATCGTATAATTAATACCATCATCATTGCCAATATTTTCAAACGTCAAAACATAGTCAAGTGTTTGCCCTAAATTTACTCCCTGTCCTGTGATATCTACCCCACCTGGTGTTTGTACTCTTTTCTCCAATACAATATTTGGTGCAATAATATCTACATCAAAAGAGGTAAAGAAAATATCATACTTATCTTGAGAAGAACTTGCCCTTAAAATGGCACTAGTGGCATCATTGGGAATGATGGAATTACTAGCACCGCCATTAGGTATTTCAAAAAGGTCAACATCCCATCCATTAGTATTTATACTACTTGGGTTTCTTGCAATATAGTGGCTATCAAATTGTGTGATACTAGAATTAAAGAAATTATTCCCTGGGTTTTCCCCATTAGTTAATGTAGAAAAAGTTCCATTTGCATTAATTTGAAGTGCATCTCCAGTAATTCTGTTATCACCTTCCAAGGCAGCAACACCCATATTGGCATATACAGGAAAAGGTGCAGGTAACGTAGTAAATCCATCTACAAGGATATCGACACTTTCTCCTGACTTAATACCTGCATATCCGTCGAAAGTGGTAATAAATTTATCTCCGGAAAGATTTGGGTTTTCATAGACAACTACCATTTTCCAACCACCAGAAATACCACCAGAAATATCACTTCCAGTACTCGCTCTAACATTGGCAACAAAATATTCTCCGTTAGGATTTGCCATTGCTGACACGATATCTGTTACATCCTTATAAGCGGCATAGGGACTATAATACCCAAAATCCGCATCACCATTACCATCAAAAATAATCTCATCTGCCGTAATGTCTTGATAAGACCCACCAGGGGTTCTAAACTTAATATCATCAATATTACTTCTGTCTGAATTTACATATACCGCCGACCAATACAACCCAGCATAACGTACCAAAGAACAATCAACATCAGGTATTTCTAAACTTGCGCTACTTGAACTAAACGTTGAAGTATCAGTATCGATATCAATGTACTGCATATTCAGATTGTCATTGTAATCTGAATTAGAACCTGTAAAGTTATATGGATCGTTAGAAGTTTGCCCCGGATAACATACTCTATTTCTTCTACTACCTACACAGTAAGGGTCAATTTGTGGGGCTACTATACTATTTGCAATAAAAGTAAGGTCCCCTCTAATATCAGCTTCGTATCGAACTTCGAAGTCATTTTTAACCTGCGCAACTGCCGTTTGTAAACCTAACGCCAAGAATAAAATGAAAAATAAAAATTTTGAGTACTGTTTTCCCATAAGAGAAGTGTGTTTAGTAAAATCTAAAAATTGAGTCAGTTTGGTCATTTTGTAAATTTTTGAAGCCTTCCTATCATTCGATATCAATTTCGCATCGTTCCACGCGGAATTCTCCAATAACAAATATTAACCATACTAATTGGCTAAAGAATTTATTGTTGTAGCAACGATGTTTTCTGTTGTGAAACGGCAAATAGAATGGGTTTGTGGTTTTTAGAAAAGAGTGTATTTCAACGATAAGAGACGTAGTAGCGTTACTTTACTCTTTTTTAATTTGTAGCAAACCGTACATCTTTAGTTGTAAAAATTTCTTGGATAATGCTATAAAATCTTAAATTAAAAATAGTGAGAGAACTCAAAAATTATTTACTCTTTTTGGTCTGATTCCTGCTTTTTTGAGATAGAGATTTTACAATTAATCTGTTATAAAAAGATGATTTCAAACCATTTTAAGTAAAAAAATAACAATGTAAAACTCAACTCTAGTACTAGATTTGAGCAAATCTAATTCGCAATAGTTAACTTGATTTTCAAAATAAATTTCATCTGTTATTAAAACAGATGTAACTGAAAAGCATTTTGAAATCTTTTGGTAATTGATTTTAACAGGAACAACTAATTTTAAGAAACATTTGGTTTATTAAGGTAAAATGAAGCTCTCTTAAGAACAGGCGACAATATTCTTGTCTCTGTTTTGTTTTGCACTTAAAACACCTGTAAAAGTCATTAAAAGAAGAATACAGACAGTACATAGTTTATTATAAACTAGTATCAATAGAAAATTATCTATCTTTAAAATCTGTTATATTAATTCTACATATTATCTGAGTCTTTCTGAAAAGACTTACAAAACCAACATGGTTTTAATGCATAGAAGATTTCTAGTGCACAGGTTAATACACCTTATCCTTTAATTAAATTTTAAACAACAACAGTTGATTGAAAAATCAATTAACTATTCATGTTTTAATTGTATTTCACAATTCCGAATATGATGCTTTTATGGTAATTAAAATGAAAAACAAACAGTTAGTTAATAGAAATATAGAAGCCTTTTACACAAGAGCCTCTGAAGAAACCCGACTAGAAAAAGGTATGGGCGTATTTGAATTTGAAAGAATTAAATCTTTAATTGAAAAATACCTTTCTAATACATCGTCAAAAATTATTGATGTTGGTGGCGGTACTGGTAAGTATGCTGAATGGCTTGCAAAAAAAGGTCATTTAGTCCATTTGGTTGAGCCTGTTGCTAAACACCTACATATAGCCGAAAACCGAGCCAAGAAATTAAAAAACAAGTTTAAAGTTCACTTTGGCGAATCTAGAAACCTAGACTTTCCTAACAACTATGCAGACCTTATCATCCTTCATGGACCTCTTTATCATCTTCAAAAAAAAGAAGATAGGCAATTAAGCATTTTAGAGGCGAGACGTGTTGTAAAAGAAGATGGAATCATTTTGGGTTTTGCTATCAATTATACGGCATCAACTCTGGTGGGGCTTTTAAACGGACTCATACACAAAAAGCCATTCTTTGAAATGTGCAAGAATGAATTAACAACAGGAATTCATAATCCGCCAGATCAATTTCCTTGGCTCTTGACCGAGGCATTTTATCACAAACCAGAACAGTTAAAATCAGAGTTTGTAAACCAAGGTTTAGCCTATTTAAGTACCTATGCCATTGAAGGAATATCTTGGCTTGACAAAGACTTCTTTACAAATATGTTAAATGACAATAAAAGAAAAACCTTATTAGAACTATTACAAATAACTGAAAACGACAGCTGCATTTTAGCATTTAGTCCACATATGATGATAGCTGTAAAAAAATAAACGCATGAAAAATAAAGACAGGTATTTTAAAGCACTAGGTGAAAACCAAGGACAATTAAATGAGATTGACTTAGGAGAAAAAATTCAACTAGAAGAAAATGAAACTAGAGAAATAATAGCACAATTATTATCTGAACATAAAATTAAATATGATAATGACAGGGTATGCAAATATCTAGTTGTAAATAAAAAAAGTAGGTGATATTGAAAACAAACATGGACGGATTATTCTTAAAAGCGCTCCTTGAAGTATTTGGAAAAACAAATAGCATTATTCAAATTTCAATATTACAAATGAAATCCGGAAATCTATATTGGTTTCCGGTTTCCTAATGTATAACTTTTGGTATATAACTGCAAAGTAGCTACAAATGTACTTGCCTAATTATAACTACTATTGTCTTGTACTTTTTTTACTGCAAATGAGCTTTCATCAATCCAAACAAGGTTCCAATTCATATTAGGGTCAGTATTGTAGCTTTCAAGCGTTACGATCTGTTCTTGATAGTTAAAACGATAATATCCATTTATTACTCTCCTGTGAAAATCATTCCCACATCGTCTACCAATTTTTCTTCCTGAATTAAAACTTATGCGATATTCACCCGTAGTTAAAAATCGAAGCTCCCAATTGACTTTTAAAGTTCTAACTCTTTTATAAATTGTAAACACAGTGTTGCCTTCTGTCATAGTATGATCAACCGTCCAACGACCAATTAAATAGGATTGTGAGATTTCTTTCTCTTGACCAAAACAAAACTGAGCAAAAAAGAATACAAACAGGAATATTGATTTTCTCATAAATGGGTAAAAACAAGAATCGTTCCAACTTATATTCTTCCACATCTTAAAGAATTTACAGATAGTATTTGGTTAAAACCACAGATAATCAATTGTAAAATCAAGTAACGAAAGAACATTTAAATCACCATGAACATACGAAAGAAAAAATGCTTTTACTCTTCATGCTGATTCAAGTTCAGGTTACCTCTGAAGTAGTATTAGAAAATAAATTAACCGGTACATGGCGGATTGAAAAAGTTCATATCATCCAACCAGGGGTTTGTATTCGAAATTACATCTACCAAATAATTGGAAGCACTTTTACATTACCAATAATCATTTAAGCTATGCAACTTCAAACTATAAATAGTTCTCGTTAGATAATAATGATGAGTTATACTGGGTTTTAGAAAAAGAACATCTAGTTATAAAATCAAAAAACACTAAAGAAATTTATTCATTAAAAATCATATTTAAAAAAGATACATTGACTTTATTGATTTCTAATTTAATTACAATTGTTTTAAAAAAAAGGAATTAGCAGAAATTGACATCAAGCTAAAATTAATACTCAAGTTTTTTTCAAGAAACAAGAATTTAAAAAAGTGTAGTTGAAAAATAGCGGATATCACTTAAAGTAAATTTCTACTAATTAAAATACCAATTTGTATTTTAATTAGTAGATGAATGAAAAATTTTCCCCTGTGCCTATCATTTAAAAATTGATTACTAGATTGAAATAAAAATAACTATTGGTTTATAATTTATTGTTCTATTAATAAGCCTCAACTATTCAAACCACAAAGCCCTTATCATCTAAAATGATAAGGGCTTTGTATAATTCGATTATTCACATATAGTAATGCTACACGAGCAGTTCTTGATTGACTCGCATAATCCACATCTTATCATCATAGGCATCGTTCAGCTTAGAGTAATATGAAATCAAGGCATTGGTCCAAGAATCGTGCTTCTTAAGATACACATATCTATAATTGTTCTTTGGGTTGATAAAGTAGCTTGCATTTAAACCGAATGAATTTAAAAGCGAAACAAACTTCTTGGCATTGCTAGGGTTGGCAAATACGTTAGCTATTAAATAATAACCAGATCCGGCACCCTCAATAACATAAGATTTAGAGTCGGCTTCTCTAGACTCAACGTTATCTCTTACCACCTCATTAGAAGTAAGAACATTGGAGTCGTACTTAGAAGACTTCTCTTTGATCTTATTGACATTACTGGCGTAAGCTTCGTTCGTATATCTATTATCCACGTTCATGATCCACATGGCACCATCATATGCACCGTTCAATTTAGAATCGTGTGCAGCAACAGCATCTTCAAATGTATCATAACGTTGAAGGTAAACATACTTTAAGCCTGTATTTGGATTATCGATATAATCAGCATTAATACCCTTGGCATTTAAATCGTCAATAAAATTATTCATATACTGACCACCTTTGTACACATTGGCTACTACATAGTAACCATCAGTAACATCCGGTAGATCTTTAAATTTTTGACTTTTAACTCTGTCCTGTGCTACTTCCCTAACCGTATTCGTAGTAGGTACAGAAGTATTTCTAGGTCTGTTTGCCACTACAGCGTCATTGGGTTGAACCTGCTCTGTAAAATTATCCCTATCAGTATAATTTGTTTTGGTCTCCGCAACTTCTTGTCTCTCGGTAACCGGGTTTTCTCTTTCGTTAGCTATCACCGCTACCCTATCTTGTTGCGTTATATTGCTTGGTTCATTACCTGATATAACCTGTCCTGAATTACTTGGATTATACTGTTCAGTATTTATAACGGTTGAACTACTAGGGTTGTAGTTAGATGCAACAGCAGTATTACTATTCTCATCTAGGAAAAGTTCTTTGGCCTTATTTTCTAAATCAGGTCTTTCTCCATTAGTTTCATTACGAACCATACGCATGACCATAGCAAAACGTCTTTCTAAATCAGATTGGCGAATAGCCTCCAATGAATCTTGACGAAACATCAGCTCTTCTATAATGGCATCGTTCTCCGCCAACTTCATTTTCAATTCCTCTACTTCTTCATTTGTTGCAATGTTCTCTGGCTCTTCATCATTTTGCACCAGATCATCTTCAAAGTCATCTTCTAACATTACCCTATCCTCGGTAAGATTTGGAGTAAATGAATAAGCAAATGATATCTCATGGGTAACACCAAAATTATCGAAGTTGTTAGATAATCCTTTTTCCATTGTGTAGCCTAGAGAGATTCTTTGGTTAAGATTAAAACCAACACCCGCAGCTGCACCATAAAAACTATCGTAACCACCTTGGATCCATCCTAGCTTTGGAAGATCAAGAATTAAACTACCGCCAAGGGTAACATCTTCTTCACCCACTTTTCTGACTCTTGCCAAAGGCATTAAACGCCCTTGTTCAAATATACCATCCTTGTTTTCAAACTGATGGGTATATTGTAAATGACCTGAATATGTTTTATCCTTAAACTCGGTTACAGATTCGCTGGTCTTTAAGTTATAATCAAAAAGGTTTTCAGCAAACACACCAACATCGAATTTACCATAAGAAAGGTTGAAACCAGGCTGAAATGATAATAGGTTCTGATCTTGCAATCCTGCTAAAAAAGGATCTTCTTCAACCGTAGAGACTCTTCCGTTATCAAATCCACTTTGGTAATAGGAAACATTTGCACCGAAAGTAAAATTACTTTTATCGTTCAACTTAATACCGTATGCATAGTTTGCCAAAACACCAAAGTTGCTTAAGATACCTTCTCTTTGTGAATAAAGGCTAAGACCTAATCCGGTTCTGTCATTTATACGTCCACTATAGCTTAAGAAATAGTTTTGATTGTTATCATCAAATTGTACCGATTGGTTCCGGTGTAACAAGTTGATATAGGATTTGTCTTCCCTAACCGTTGAAAACGTTGGGTTGATTAAGAATCTGTTGTACTTTAAAAGGTTCTGGGAAGGAACGTCATAAGATACGAACGGATTTTCCTCTTGCCCGCTAACCTTCATGATAGCCAACACAAATAACAATAGATATAAAACACTTTTCTTTAGCATGGTGAGCTTAACGTATTACTGTGATCGTACCTTGTTTAAGTACTTCACTGGCATTCCTGATCTTATAGTAGAATACCATGTTTTGTTTGGTGAACGCAGTAGTTGACTGCGGCCAGTTATTTTTATAGTCGAATTCGTTTACAATTTCTTGACCTTGCTCATTGTATATAATTACATTGACATCTGCCTTATTGGAATAAGAGTTTGGTATGATCCATTGATCGTTTATACCATCTCCGTTCACGGTAATTACATTAGGTACCTTGAAGGTATCTAAATAAGAAACTTCTAACTGCCTTACGATCTCGCAATTATCTATTGATGCGATTAGGGTATAGCTACCGGCTTCGGTAATCGTAACGCTATCAGAGCTACTTAGTTCAACAGCATTGGCATCTAACCATCTGTAAGCTGTACCACCACTTGCGGTAACCGTTCTAGTAGTACCTTCAGGTATAACTATTTCCGTACCGGGATCAAGCGTAATCAAGTTTTCATCTAATGGTGTAACCACAATTTCATTAGAGATTAACGAACAACCATCTCTATCAATTGCCAGGCTATATGTACCAGGGGTAGACACCGTTAAAACAGCATCTGTAGTATTCATAGATGCACCGTCTAATTGCCACTCAAAGGTAGCAGAACTCAAGTCGGTAGTTGTGCTTAAAGTAATAGTTTCGCCACCGCTACAGAATACAGTACCTGAACTTGTTATGGCCACTGTTTCATTAGTTAATAATTGTACCGGTAAAATATTTGAATCTACATTGAAACCGCCGACAGTTGCGTTTAGATCATAATCGCCATTTTCAGAATTTGAAGCCAGACTAATACTATTGTTTGTTGCACCACTTATAGCTGCGCCATCTTTACTCCATTCATAGGTAAACCCGTTTAATAAAGCACTGGTAACATCTGTTTTTGTACCATCTGCGGATACAGCGTTAATTAGGTCAACACCCAAAGTTGTACTAGTCGTTTCACAAGAAGTATACGCTTCGGTATAATCTATGGTGATTTCAAATGAGGCAGGAGAAACAACAGTCGTAACATCAGAGTTTTTAGAAGAAACAGAACATGTACCCCCCGTTTGCGTAACCTCTGCATAGTATTCACCATCTTCGGTAATTGTTAAAGTGTTACTTGTTTCACCCGATATCTCTATGTTATTTCTAAACCATTTATAACTCGGTGTAACCGCCGTAGTACTAACAGCCAAAACTTCATTCTGTGTAGGTAATAAAACCATATTGGTTTCATTGTCTACAGTTACCGTATATAAATCTGCATTTGTAATAGTTACTGCGGCAGATCTTTCATTACAGATACCCGTACCTGAAATCTCTACTGCATAATCACCTTCAAAACCTGCGTTCGCTGCATTTACGTTATACGAAGTAGAAGTAGCACCAACAATTTCCACTCCATCCTTAAACCATTGGTAATTCCATGAAGCATCTGTTTGATCTATAGTCAAAGTCTCAATGTCCGTACTACATAAAGAAGTTTTTGAAGGGGCAGTAACTGCAATACCGCTACCAGAACCACCAATTGTTACATCAACTATATTGGAATCTGTATTACCGGAACCCGTACATCTTGGTCCGTAATCAATATATACATTGTACATACCGGATTGCGCAACATTTAAAGTATGACCGATTTCACCTGTTAACTCCGTACCACTTCTAAACCAAATATACTGATAGGTTTCTGGGTTGGCTATATTATCTACTTGTAAGGTAATAGCACCTGTGCTACAAACCGTACCTGGGGGTACCCCATCACCTAATTCGCTAATGTTCAAATTAGAGGTAACATCCATATAGTACATGTTATAAGCATCAGATTCGCTACCCACTTTTACCGGATCCGTACTACGAACTCTCATTTTATAACCTTGCCCTCTAGTATCGGTAGGTATAGCAAAACTGGTATCAAAATCTTTGACATCATTTTTGTCCGTAATGGTCTGTAATGTCTGGGCATTATCAAAGTTGCCACTGGGATCTGATAATTCTAGAATAAATTCGTTATTTGGATTGGCAGTACCTATCCAAGTTATGTTAACGAAATACTCGTTAAATCCACCATTTCCAGCACAAACCGCAGACCACGGGGTACTTCCGGACAAGTTTGGATTGTCTGCTGGTTCAGGAGCATTGATCACTATTGCTTGTGCAGATAATTGAAATGCGCAAAATAGCATGGATAGTGCTGTAAATACGGTAAGTTTGTTCAAGGTTTTCATATGCATTTGTAGTTATGGGGGCCACTACGGTTGAAAAGTTGGTTAATAAGTTTTTTATAATCTCAACATTTCTTAGACAAATATGTTATTAAATACGACGAACAGGAATTTTATGTTGTTAGAAGGAAGATTTCTGTTGTGAAACTCATTTTATGTAAGGTGTGTTTTATTTAAACTAATGATTTAAGGCAATTTTGCTACTTTTGTAGCCTGAAAAATTATGACATGAGCGAGACAACAAAGTCTTTGAATTTTATTGAACAAATTGTTGAAGAGGACTTGGTAAACGGTTATACCAAAGACGAATTACGTTTTCGTTTTCCTCCAGAACCAAACGGGTATCTGCATATTGGACATGCAAGTTCTATTTGCTTAAATTTTGGTTTAGGTCTTAGATATAATGCCCCTGTAAATCTGAGATTTGATGATACCAACCCGGCTAAAGAAGAACAGGAATTTGTAGATGCCATTAAAAAAGATGTAGCGTGGCTGGGCTATAAGTGGGATACCGAACGGTATGCGTCTGATTATTTCCAACAATTGTATGATTGGGCAGTTGAACTGATCAAAAAAGGTAAGGCTTATGTTGACGATCAATCATCTGAAGAAATGGCACTTCAAAAAGGAACGCCGACACAGCCAGGAACAAATAGTCCAAATAGAGATCGGTCTATAGAAGAGAATTTACAACTCTTCGAAAAGATGAAAAACGGTGACTTTGAAGAAGGAACACACGTATTAAGAGCTAAAATTGATATGGGCTCATCTAATATGTTGATGCGAGATCCTATTATGTACCGCATATTGCACAAAGCACACCACAGAACAAATACCGATTGGTGTATTTATCCGATGTATGATTGGACACATGGTGAAAGCGACTATATAGAACAAGTATCCCATTCTTTTTGTACGTTGGAATTTGCGATGCACCGTGAATTATATAATTGGTTTTTAGATCAAGTATATGATGAAAACAAAATAAGGCCTAAACAACGAGAATTTGCTAGAAGGAACCTAAGCCATACCGTAGTCAGTAAAAGAAAACTGGCTCAACTAGTTGAAAAAGGCGTCGTGAAATCTTGGGACGATCCTAGAATGCCTACAATTTCCGGTTTAAGAAGAAGAGGGTACACTCCAGAAGCTATCCGCAATTTTACAGACGCCATCGGTATTGCCAAAAGAGATAATTTAATTGATGTTTCTTTATTGGAATTTCAAGTCCGTGACCATTTAAATAAAGTAGCTCCAAGAGTTATGGGTGTTTTAGACCCTTTGAAAGTAGTCATTACTAATTATCCTGAGGGCGAAGTAGAGTGGTTAGATGCGGAGAATAATCCTGAAGATGAAAGTGCAGGTTCTAGAAAAGTTCCTTTTTCAAGAGAATTTTATATTGAAAAAGAAGACTTTAGAGAAGAAGCAAACAAAAAATTCTTTAGGCTAAAACTAGGAAAAGAAGTTCGTTTAAAAAACGCATACATTATAAAGGCTGAATCATGCACAAAAGATACTGATGGGAATATTATAGAAGTACAATGTACCTATGATCCTAAAAGTAAAAGTGGTAGTGGTACTGAGGAAAGCTTACGTAAGGTAAAAGGTACATTACATTGGGTATCCATAAAACATGCCGTACAGGCAGAGGTTCGTTTATACGATCGTTTGTTTACAGATGAAAGTCCGGATACACATAAGGATAAAGATTTTATGGAATTTGTAAATCCTGATTCTTTGAAAATAATTACAGCTTATGTGGAACCGCATTTAAAAGAGGCAAAAATTGGCGACCGTGTACAATTTCAAAGAATGGGCTATTTTTGTGTTGATCCAGATACCACTGCCGGTAAATTGGTTTTTAACAGAACAGTAGGTTTAAGAGATTCTTGGGCTAAAATAGCTCAAAAATAAAATCATAATTTTTTTCAATAGCATAAAAAATATCAATTGGTATTTTTTATGCTTTTTTATTGTTTTAAGACAACCTCAATGCTATTAAATAATCAGCCATACAAATCTGTAGGTTGATGATAAAAATGCTTTTAAAGCACCTTATATTACGTTTCAGTATTGCTTCGAACTTTAATTATCTAAAGTGCACTTACCATTTATATTAAAGTATAAGTATCTGCATATATTACCTTTCTTTTCTTGATCACATTGTTTTTAGAGAATTACCTTTCATCGATCCATTAGGTAAAATGCCTTTTTTTCGTATGGAATGTTATTTCAACTCGTCTTAGTTAAAGTAACAACACATGCTATGAAAAAAATTGCAACCATCTTACTACTTTTTATAGGTGCTACACTTTTTGCACAAGAAGTTAAAATAGACGCTTTAGAATTCTCCGGCTTAAAAAGAACAAAAGAGTCTTTCTTAAGAAGATTGATTAAAACGAAAGAACAAACTATATATGATGTCTCCTTAGTAAATGCAGATGTTGAAAGATTAAAAAGATTACCGGGTATTGCCAATGCTACCTACGCCATTGAAAATAGAGCCAATAAAAATATTCTTATATATAATGTTGTAGAAAACTTTACTATTATACCAGGTTTAAGGATAGCTACCGCAAACGACGGTAGTTTTTCATATAGAGTATCTGTATTTGAATTTAATCTGTTTGGAAATAATCAATTATTAGGTGGGTTTTATGAGAAGAATATTTTCAACTCCTATGGTGCATTTTGGGAACATCCATTTTTATTTAGTGATAAATTGGGGATTGGTATCAATTACCAGGATTTAACTACACAAGAACCGGTTTTTTATGACCAAGGTGACAAAAACTATCGTTTTAATTCTAAAAATGCAGAAGCTAAGCTATTATTTTCTTTTAATTTTAAGAACGAAGCAGAATTAGGCGCCGCTTTTGTTCAAGAATCCTATTTATTTGAAGGTGAAAATCCGTTGCCGGATACACCGCTTTCATTAGAAGCAAACAAATTTATCTATAAAGGTGTTTACCGTTATGTAGATCTAGATATTGATTATCAATATTTTGATGGTGTTGTTAGTGAATTTACAGCACAACATATTCAATTTTTAAATGGAGATGCTCCTGCAGAAACATTTCTAAATTCGTTCTCATCATTTAGAAATGATTTTACGTATTACAAAAAGATCCAAGATAAAGGCAACTGGGCCAGCAGATTGCGTTTGGCAGCGGCATTCGGCAACGATGATTCTCCGTTCGCGCCCTTTACATTAGACAATCAATTAAACATAAGGGGAGTAGGTACCACTGTGGATCGCGGTACGGCGTCAGTTGTATTGAATACAGAATACAGGCATACTTTATATGAAAAAGGCTGGTTTGTTGTTCAGGGAAATGCTTTTATTGATGCTGGATCATGGAGAAATCCCGGTGAAGAGTTCTCGCAATTATTTGATGGTTCTTCCACCAAACTATATCCGGGTGTTGGTTTTAGGTTTATCCACAAAAAAATATTCAATGCGGTATTTAGATTGGATTATGGCGTAGGAATTGGTAATGATGCTACCAATGGGATAGTTTTTGGCATAGGGCAATATTTCTAGGTAAACCTAACAGAAAAAAGCCGCTACAATTTTAACTGTAGCGGCCCTGATATTATGTAATTGATAATTTAGGAATTATCCGAATTACCTCTTTTTTTATTCACGATCCCCTTTTTGGCATTCTGCTCTTTCATTGCTTCACCAATTTGGTTAGAAGCCGTAAATGATGCAATCATATTGTTCAACATATCACTTCCGGCTTGTGGTGAATTTGGTAACAAGATAAGGTTGGAATTCGTTTCTTCACCTATAGACTGTAACGTATCATAGTGTTGGGTAACAACAATAAGCGCTGAAGCTTCTTGAGAGTTGATGCCTACATTATTCAAGACATCTACAGACTCTTCCAGTCCTCTGGCAATTTCTCTACGTTGATCGGCAATACCTTGCCCTTGTAAACGCTTGCTTTCTGCCTCTGCCTTAGCTTTTTCCACAATTAAAATACGAGCGGCATCACCTTCAAATTGTGCAGCGGTTTTTTGACGTTCAGAAGCATTAATACGGTTCATGGCTTCTTTTACCTGTGCATCTGGGTCAATATCCGTAACCAGGGTCTTAATAATATCAAAACCATAATCCAACATTGCATCCTGTAACTCTGATTTTACGGCAATTGCAATATCATCTTTCTTTACAAAAACATCATCCAATTTCATTTTTGGAACCTCTGCCCTAACCACATCAAATACATAAGAAGTAATCTGCTCATGCGGATATTCTAACTTGTAATAAGCATCATATACTTTCTCCTTGATAACCACATATTGTACAGATACTTTCAATTTTACAAATACATCATCTAAGGTTTTGGTTTCTATAATAACATCTAACTGCTGAATTTTTAAACCTATTCTGGCGGCTATACGTTGTACAAAGGGAATTTTAAACTGAATACCAGATTGCCTAACACTAGTAAATTTCCCAAAGGTTTCTATTAAAACAGCGGTTTGTTGTTTTACGATAAATACACCCGATAGAATAGTGAAAATCACTAAAAACGCAATCGGAATCCAAATAAATGAGCCCATATTTTTTTATTTTATAGTTAATAATGGAAGATACTAAAAGCCTTCAAACTATAAGTAGCATAAGTTGCACATTTGTTACAGAATCATGGTTTTAAAAACATAAATTGTAATATTACTTTGAGAAAAGTAAAACTTTTTCAATTTACTAGACAGATTAAATACCGCTCTTAACACCTTATTGCAGAAAATTAATATTACTTAAAAACTAGCTATATGTTACTATCTATACAGCCTAAACTACCAATGCGAAATAAAACCGTTACTAAAAATTACTATATAGATGTTCTAGGTTTTAAAGAAGTGGGAGATAAGGATTACAACGAATATCTAATGGTAGAAAAAGACCATATTGAAATCCATTTTTTTCTGTTTGAAACTATTAATCCGAAAGAAAACTATGGGCAGGTTTACATACGTACCCAAGATATTGAAAATATATACCAATCGTTCTTAAAAAACAACGTTGCTATACATCCCAACGGTAAATTAGCCGAAAAACCTTGGAAACAAAAGGAATTCTCCCTTTTAGACCCCGATAATAATCTACTAACATTTGGGCAATCTTTACATAAAATTTAGAGTATATAAAAATAAAAAGGCCGCTTTAAAGAGCGGCCTTTTTCCATATATTTTAAACAATCAACTAAAGATCAAAACGATCTAAGTTCATTACTTTGGTCCAAGTTCTACCAAAGTCACGCACAAATTTTTCTTTAGCATCTTCAGTACCATAAACTTCTGCTAAGGCCCGAAGCTCAGAATTAGATCCAAATATTAAATCTGCTCTAGTACCTGTCCATTTTACGTTGCCTGTTTTACGATCACTACCTTCAAAAACAGTATCATCATCAGAAGATGCCTTCCATGTAATACCCATATCTAGCAAATTGATAAAGAAATCATTGGTCAATAAACCAGGTTTATCAGTAAAAACACCATTATTAGAACTGTCATAATTAGCACCTAATACACGAAGCCCTCCTATTAAAACTGTCATCTCTGGAGCAGTAAGCGTTAAAAGGTTAGCTCTATCTATCAGTAATTCTTCAGCTTGAACGGATAATTTTTGCTTCGTATAATTTCTAAATCCGTCCGCAATAGGTTCTAAAGCATCAAAAGACTCAATTTCCGTATCCTCTTGTGTAGCGTCCGTTCTACCTGCGTTGAAAGCAACCTTAGTTTCAAAACCTGCCAATTTAGCCGCATTTTCTACGGCCGCTGTACCTGCCAACACTACCAAATCTGCAAAAGACACTTTTTTGTTACCGGATTGCCCGTCATTAAACTCTTTTTGAATTCTTTCTAACGTAGAAGTTACCTTTGCCAATTGCTTAGGGTTGTTTACTTCCCAACCTTTTTGCGGAGCCAAACGAACACGGCCACCATTAGCTCCGCCACGTTTATCTGATCCTCTAAAGGTAGAAGCAGATGCCCAAGCCGTTGAAACCAATTCTGCAGTTGAAAGTCCCGAAGACAAAATTGTATTTTTTAGACTTTCAATATCTTGATCATCAATAAGTTCAAAGTCAACAGCAGGAACAGGGTCTTGCCAAATTAATTGTTCACTTGGTACTTCAGGTCCTAAATAACGTTCTTTAGGTCCCATGTCCCTATGTGTTAATTTATACCAAGCTTTAGCATAGGCATCTTTAAATTCATCAGGGTTTTCTAAAAAGTTTCTTGAAATTTTTTCGTAATCCGGATCTAAGCGCAAAGACATATCAGTAACCAACATAAAAGGTTGATGGGTTTTTCCCGGTATATGCGCATCGGGCATTTCACCTGCACCGGCATCTCCAACAGGCTTATATTGCCATGCACCGGCGGGGCTCTTTGTTAATTCCCATTCAAAACCAAATAAGTTTTCAAAGAAGTAGTGGCTCCACTTTGTAGGTGTTTGTGACCATGCACCTTCTATACCACTGGTAATTGTATCTGCACCAGAACCTGAACCATAACTATTGCTCCAACCCAAACCTTGAGCGGTAATATCGGCTGCTGCAGGCTCTGAGCCTACATATTTCTCCGGGTCTGCAGCGCCATGGGTTTTACCAAATGTATGACCACCCGCGATCAAAGCTACGGTTTCATAGTCGTTCATTGCCATTCTTTTGAACGTTTGCCTAATGTAGTGGGCAGCCTCTAACGGATCAGGATTGGCATTATGCCCTTCAGGATTAACATATATTAACCCCATATGTGCGGCACCAAGCGGATTTTCCAATTCATTACCTTCTTCATCATATCGTTGTTTGTTACCTAACCATTCGGTTTCAGAACCCCAATAAATATCCTCTTCCGGCTGCCAAATATCTTCACGCCCACCTGCAAAACCGTACATAGGCAATCCCATACTCTCATGGGCAACATTACCTGTAAGAATCATTAAATCTGCCCAAGAAATTTTCTTTCCATATTTTTGTTTTATAGGCCATAACAATAAACGGGCCTTGTCTAAATTGGCATTATCCGGCCAGCTGTTCAATGGTGCAAAACGTTGATTACCTGAACTTGCACCACCTCTACCATCAGATATACGGTAGGTACCCGCACTATGCCAAGCCATACGGATGAAAAACGGACCATAATGACCATAATCTGCAGGCCACCAATCTTGACTAGTTGTCATTAATTCCGTTAAGTCTTTTTTTATAGCGGCAAGATCAAGCGATTTAAACTCTTCTGCATAGTTAAAGTCGTCATCCATTGGATCTGCCATTTTAGAATGTAATCTTAGAATATTAAGATTCAACATATTAGGCCACCAGTCCTTATTCGTTGTTCCACCACCAGCTGCTTGATGCATTTCACCGTTTAAAAATGGACAATTTGCTGCAGCTGGATCATTTACGTCCCAGGCTTCACCATTACCGTTAGTACTACTCATGATATTATGTTTTAAAGTTTGTTTAAATTCAGTACAGTAAAACTATCAACACTTTTTCTATTGTTTTATAGTTTTTAATAGATAAAACCTATTGCGATATTAAGAAATAGCAAATGTGGATCGGTAAAAATATCTATAGACCTAAATATACATAATATTAAAACTTCATGATAATTAAGAATTCTTAAAATAAACGTTACGATTATTATAATTTAAACCGAATAAAATTTGTTTTGGCCATAATTCATCAACCATTGCGAAGTATAAAAACACTTAGTTTCTTTTAACAGAATTACCCTGATAATAAAAAGCAAATCTAACTATATTGCAGAGCTATAGGTTTATTATATGACTAAGGGCACTGCAAGAAAAAGACAAGCTAAACTGCTTCGTAATTTTAGAAAAGTACATAGAATCACGGGTGCAGCACTTTTTATTTTCTTTTTCGTTATCTCTATTACAGGATTACTTTTAGGGTGGAAAAAACATAGTGGAGATCTTATATTATCTAAATCCTACGCAGGAGTATCCACCAATTTAAAACACTGGTTGCCAATAGACAGTTTACACACTATAGCAAACACCTATTTGTTAGATTCTATTTCTTCCGAGCTTTCTACCGAAATTGACCGTATTGATATTAGGAAGAACAAAGGAATGGTAAAGTTTGTTTACACTGACCACATATGGAGCCTTCAAATAGATGGTACTACAGGAAAGGTATTACATGTAGAACGAAGATATTCAGATGTAATAGAAAAAATACATGACGGTTCAATTTTAGATGAATTACTAGGTACATCCAACAAACAAATTAAAGTATTCTACACCTCTGTTATGGGTCTTGCACTATTAGTTTTTACCATTACGGGATTTTGGTTATGGTATGGACCCAAACGTATGAAAAGAAATAAAGTATCTACTTAAAAATTAGGTTTAGCTTTGATCTCTGAACAATTCATATAATTATGGCCGATCAAAGAGAAAAAAAGACCGCTGAAAAACCTAACATACATCCAAGAAATAAACATACCGGTCGTTACGATCTAAAGCGTTTAAAGCAAGAGCATATAGCATTAAAACCGTTTGTTTTTAAAAATAAATACGGAAATTTAACCATTGATTTTTTTGACCCAAAAGCCGTGAAAGCTTTAAATAAAGCTATTTTACTGTGTGACTATAACTTGGAATATTGGAATATACCAGATGGTTTTTTGTGTCCGCCAATTCCTGGAAGAGCAGATTATATTCATCATATTGCAGATATATTAGCAAAAAATAATGAAGGTAAATTTGTAAAAGGGGATAAAATTACTTGTTTGGATATTGGAGTAGGAGCCAATTGTGTTTATCCTATAATTGGAGAACATTCTTATGGTTGGTCTTTTATTGGATCTGACATTGACAAAAAAGCCATTGAAGTGGCCGAAAATATTGTTAAGATGAATTCTAATCTAAACGGTAAGGTGAAATTTAGACATCAACCAAAACCTGAGCATATTTTTTCTGGTATTTTAAACACCAATGAGAAAGTAGATTTTACTATTTGTAACCCACCTTTTCATGCAACAAAAGCCGAGGCAGAGGCAGGAACACTTCGTAAACTCAGTAATCTAAAGAAAAAAAGGGTAAAAAAAGCCGAATTGAACTTTAGTGGGCAAGGAGGTGAGCTGTGGACCGATGGTGGAGAAAAGCGTTTTGTGCTGAATATGATAAATGAGAGTGCACAATTTTCACAAAATTCCGCTTGGTTTTCTACGTTGGTATCCAAACAGTCTAATTTAGGCGTATTTTATGATAGATTGGAAAAAGTTGGTGTTACCCAACACATAACTATACCAATGGGTCAAGGAAATAAAATGAGCAGAATAATAGCCTGGACATTTCTATCTGCCCCGGAAATGAAAACTTGGGCAAATGAGAGATGGGTAAACGAATAAAAATCCGAGAAACACTTTTCTAAATCTGATAAAAGAAGAGATTTAAGAAACTTTGATAATAAAACGACCCGAAGGGTCGAAATTTTTTTGAAAATTCGGTAAAAAAGCTAAAATGACTGGAGAAAGAGATCTTAAAATACTATTGAGGACTTTAAAACCTTCTTTAAACGATGGTAACTATGTATTTATATCTTTAAAAGATATTCAGAATATTTCCAGAGAGGATATTTTATTTGAATTTAAGGAAAGGGAAGGAACTACTGTTATCCTCGAAAAGAACAAAGCCGATGAATTAAGTTTAACATACCAATTTATTGCTTCATGGATTACACTTACCGTTCATTCCGCTCTAGATGCAGTTGGTTTAACAGCGGCGGTTTCAACAGCTTTGACAAAATATGATATTAGCTGTAATGTAGTAGCCGCATATTATCACGACCACATTTTTGTAGCTAAAAAAGATACCGAAAAAGCTATGGACATATTAAGGGAATTTTCAAATACGTAGACAGCATTACAGCTATTCTAAAAAAACCGTATTTGAATACTGGTTACCATTTAGACCTACACTAAAATTTATAAATTCTTTATTTATCCTAACTTATTTAACGCTGTCTTTATTCTGGAAATACTTTCCTCTTTACCTATCATTGCCATGATATCGAAAATATGAGGTCCTTTCATATCGCCCACCAAGAAAAGACGTAATGGTGGCATTACTTTTCCAAAGGATAACTCTTTCTCGCCAATCCAAGCTTTTACTACAGTTTCAGAATTTTCCGAAGAAAAATCATCAATTGGTTCTAGTACTGAAATAAGATCGGTCATAATAGAAGCGGTATCTTCTTTCCATTGCTTTTTGGCAGCCTTTGCATTATATTCCTTAGGAGCTACAAAAAAGTAATCACTTAGATTCCAAAAATCTGATACAAATACGGCCCGCTCTTTTATTAGTGAAACTACTTTGGTTACATATTCCAAACTAATATCATTCCCATTAGAAACATGCTCCTTTACAATAGGTAAAAATGATTCAGCTAATTGGTTATCAGATGTTTCTTGAAGATAATGTTGGTTGTACCATTTGGTTTTTTCCGGATCAAAACGTGCTCCAGATTTATTTACCCTATCCAAACTGAACGTATTCACCAATTCATCTAAAGAAAATAATTCTTGCTCAGTACCCGGATTCCATCCTAGCAATGCCAAAAAATTTATAACCGCTTCAGGAAAATATCCTGATTCTTTATACCCAACAGATTCTTTCCATGACAGAGGAAATACCGGAAAGCCCATTTTTTCACCATCACGCTTACTAAGTTTCCCTTTACCTACGGGTTTCATAATTAAAGGCAAATGGGCAAATTCTGGGGAATTCCATCCAAAAGCGTCATACAACTGTTTGTGCAAAGCCATAGAAGGCAACCATTCTTCACCACGTATAACATGTGAGATTTCCATTAAATGATCATCTACAATATTAGCCAAATGATAGGTTGGCATTCCATCACTTTTAAACAATACCTTATCGTCTAAAACATTGGTATCAATTTTAATTGATCCACGAATTAAATCATTCAATTGCAATATTTCATCTGGTGGAGTAAGAAAGCGAATAACATAATCATCTCCATTTTCTATACGGCTCTTAACCACTTCTGGCATAAGTGATAATGAATTATCCAATTTTAATCTATTATGCCAATTATAGATAAATGTTTTTCCGTTTTGTTCATGCTCTTTTCTGTGCGCATCTAAACTTTCCGCAGTATCAAAAGCATAATATGCATGACCACTTTCAATTAAATCCTCAGCGTATTTTTTATATAAGGATTTACGTTCGCTCTGTCTATATGGTCCAAAACCGCCATCTTTGCCAACACCCTCGTCAAAAGGAATTTTGCACCAGTTCAATGCATCTATAATATACTGCTCGGCACCTTCAACATATCTATTTTGATCGGTATCTTCAATTCTAAGAATAAAATCGCCGTCATGTTTTTTAGCAAACAAGTAATTAAATAGGGCAGTGCGTACACCACCAATATGCAATGGTCCTGTAGGACTGGGAGCAAAACGAACACGTACTTTCTTTGTCATTTGGCAAAGGTATAAAAAACACCATTAGCCATATATCTACAGCTGTTTATTTTAATTTATCAAAATGAAATTACTCACGTATTCACGTTACAACTCTAATATTCAAAAACATAGTACAGATTTAGGGAAAAATAAAATACATAATTCTTAAAAACTAAGTAAAAACCCTAGTTAAGAGGGAAAAAACAAATCGATTTATAAAATTGAAAATGCACATACGAATTCAATTTGCTCCTCGTTATTTAAAAACCTTAATCAACGAAAAATGAAATATTATTTAAACTTTTTTTATATATTTTTAATTCTAATAGTCACAGGATGTAGCTCAGATTCTACCGACGATTCTATGCCTGAAGTAGATAACACACCCGATGAAATTACACTATCTTCTTTTGAAATTGAGTTTGAAGACATCTCTCAAACCAGTGCTAAAATTATGTGGACAAAAGTCACGGCATCTAATAATAATGCCGTGAGCTACAGTTTGTTTCTAGATGATGAATTACAGGCTGAAAATCTTAGCGAATTAGAATATAACGTTGAGGAACTAGATATAAATACTACTTATGCCGTAAAAGTGGTTGCCACCGCTGATGATGCAAAAGACAGTATAAATACATCTGAGTTTCATACTTTGGGTACACCACCATCTGCTTTTCCTATTACTTATGAATTGATTGCTTGTGACGTGGTTCGTATTAAATGGCAAACACCTACAGTTGAAGATGGTTCTGACTATTATTACAAAATTTTTATAAACGGTGAATACCATGAGACCTACGGTTCTAAAACAACAGAAACCACAAGTTTTACAATGGTAGTTACTGAAGGAGAGGAGCACACAATTAAAGTTATAGCCATTAGTTATAGCGGCGCAGAAACAGAAGAAGAAATAACATTTTTTAGAGAGCCTTGTCCTTTACCAACAGATTTTGAAGTCTCTATATCTGATATTACGGCAACATCAGCTACCATAAGTTGGACACCTTCTACTTCTGCAGATGGTAATACGGTATTGTACTTGTTAACTATTAACGGTGTTGATTATCCTACTGAAAACCACTTTAGATATGGAACCACCAAATATATAACCGATCTTGAAAGAAATACCAACTATGAAGTCGTAGTTACTGCAAGAGCACAAAATACTTATAAGACAAAAGAATCTACGGCATCTTTCACTACTAGTAACGATTACCCCGTTCACCCAGATATCACTATTACCGAAGCGAAACTAATTACACCAGATAGCCAATATTTTCCTGGACAATTAAACATAACTTTCTCTGAAGAATTGGCAAATTTTGAAATAAACAAATGGGTTGCTATAGACTATGAAATAGGCAATTATAGTACTTATACGTCTTCAGTTTCAAGTAGTGTTCTAAGTGAAGAAAACTACAACTCATTGGCAGCGGATAAGACAGGTTATATTCTTATAGAAGTTGACGGAGTAGTATATCAATTAAATTACGAGGTTACTTTAGAAACAAACTAAAAAAGGAGTAAAAATTAAAATCAGTAAAGGGTGAATTCTGTATATAACTTACAGGGTTCACCCTTTCCTTTCTTCTATAAAATATACGTAATAAACCTAATTATGCGCTTCATTCAATGCGTATTAGAAAATCCTTTTTAACAAATATTTCCTACTAACCATTCTTTTTAACCGTTATCTTGGTATAAAAAAGGGCAATTGCAAGACTACAATCACATATTACACCGACTAAATCAATTCATTCAAAAACACTATTCTCAAGTTCTACTGAAGGGTATATTATTGTTTTTCGCCTTCGGATTACTGTTTTTATTACTTATTCTGGGTATTGAGTTTTTTCTTTGGATGAACAGTACCGGTAGAATGATTCTTTTCACTGTTTTTATACTGGTTGAAATATTTCTGCTTTTCAGGTATATTTTAACTCCTATTTTCTATTTATTTAAATTAAAAAAAGGAATAGAAATAAAAGATGCAGCTTACATGATTGGTAAACATTTTCCTGAAGTAGGGGATAAACTTACCAATCTTTTAGATTTAGCAAACGATACTGAAAAATCTGAGCTACTATTAGCCAGTATTAATCAAAAATCACGAGAATTAACTCCAATTCCGTTCACTAAGGCCGTCGATTATAAAGATTCCCTTAAATATTCAAAATATATAGTCATACCTGCCATTATCATTTTGGTTCTTTTCATTACAGGCAAATGGAGCAGTTTTTTTGGTACTTATGAACGCGTTATTAATTACGAAATGGCTTATGAAAAACCAGCGCCTTTCAAATTTCAGCTATTATCCGATAAATTAAGCACTTTGCAAGATCAAAGCTATACTATTCAAGTAACGACCAAAGGCCAAATAAAACCTGAAAACATATATATAGAAATTGATGACAAACCTATTCTACTACAACAAAATAGTGGATTATATGAATATACATTTTCACCCCCAATTAAAACAACAACGTTTAATTTCTCTGCAAATGAAGTACGGTCTAAAGAATATACCTTACAGTCTTTACGGACTCCTTCTATCATAGATTTTTCTATGAATCTTACCTATCCAAAGTATCTAAAAAGACCTAATAAAAAAATCACAAGCACAGGAAACGCTGTTATACCAGAAGGAACAAAAGTTACTTGGAACATTAAAGGAGAAAATACCAATGAGATCAATATTAGTACCAAAGACACTATTTTGACTTTTTACAAGGAGCATAACCACTTTACTTTAGCAAGGAGAATCTATGATAATTTTAATTATGAACTAACCACTACAAACGAAAATGTTCAAGAATATGAACGTTTAGCTTACAATTTTAAAGTAGTTAAAGATGCTTATCCCACAATTAAGGTAAATCAAATTCTAGATAGTTTAAATCCAAACGTTTCCTATTACACCGGTTCCGCTACTGACGATTATGGATTACGAAAAATTGACATTGTATATTTTGAAGTGGGCAATGAAGCAAGCAAAAAGAATGTCTCGCTGATCAAACCCACTTCTAACTACCAACAATTTTACTACACTTTCCCCTCTGGATTGGACCTTGAAGAAGCCAAAAATTATGGGTTTTATTTCGAAGCTACGGATAATGATGCCCTGCACAATGGAAAGACAACAAAAAGCCAAATATACCAACAAGTATTACTAGATGATAATCAGTTAAAAAATAAGAATCTTGAATCTCAACAAACCTTAATAAATAACCTTGATAATTCTTTAGAGAGAGCAAAAGAACAAAAAGAATCACTAGAAGAAATCAATAAAAATCAAAAGGAAAAAAACAGCTTAAATTTTAATGACCAATCTCAGATTAAAGATTACCTAAAAAAACAAGAACAGCAAGAACAGTTCATGCAAAAATTCAGCAAAGAACTTAAAGAGAATCTTAATAAAGGTAACCAAGACGACAAATTAAACCAATTGTTACAAGAACGCTTAAAACGCCAAGAAGAACAAGCTAAAAAGAATCAGCAACTCCTTGAAGAACTTAACAAAGTAGCCGATAAAATTAAAAAAGAAGAGCTAACAAAAAAATTAGAAGAACTAGGTAAAAAACAACAAAATAGTGAACGTAGTCTAGAACAGTTATTAGAATTAACCAAACGGTATTATGTAACTGAAAAAGCCTCGCAACTTTCACGGGATTTAGAACAATTAGCTAAACAACAAGAAGAACTATCCAAAAAAAATAATGAAGAAAATACAGCGGAAAAACAAACCGAATTAAACAAAAAATTTAACGAGTTATCAAAGGAATTGGATGCTTTGAAAAAAGATAATGAAAAGCTAAAAAAACCAATTGATATAAACATTGAAGAAAACAAAAAAATTGCTGTAAAAGAAGACCAACAAAATGCCCTAGATCAATTACAAAAAAATAATACTAGTGAACAAAATAAACCGACCAGTTCCGATGCTAAAAAGAAACAAAAATCCGCAGCAAATAAAATGAAAGAAATGAGTGAAGCCTTAAGTGAGTCTTCTTCTAGTGGAAGCGGTGGTTCTTCGGTAGCTGAAGATGCTGAAATGCTAAGGCAAATTTTAGACAATCTTATCATTTTCTCATTTAAACAAGAAACACTTTATGATAGACTTAGCTCTAGAGAAGAACAAGACGCAACGGAATATTCCAAAACAGTTAGGGATCAAAATGAATTAAAAGGTTTATTTGAACATGTAGATGATAGTCTATTTGCATTATCCCTTCGCCAAGCTGAACTATCAGAATTTGTAAACGAACAGATTACCGAAGTATACTATAACATTGATAAATCTTTAGAAACGATGGCAGATGGTCAAATGTTTCAAGGCATTTCTCATCAAAAATATGTACTGACCGCAGCTAACAGTCTTGCAGATTTTTTAGCCAAGGTTATGGACAACATGAATGAAAGTATGCAAATGGGAAAAGGTTCTGGACAAAGTGACGGAGGATTTCAGTTACCGGATATCATTGAAGGACAACAACAGATTGGCGAAAAAATGGGTCAGCAAGGAGAATCTGGATACCAAGGAAAAGAGGGTAAAAGTGGTGAAGGAAAACAAGGTAAGAACGGAAATGCAGGTGAAGAAGGAAAACCAGGCGAACGTGGTAAACAGGGGGCTAACGGTAAACAAGGTGAACGCGGAAATGAAGGTGAAAATGGAAAAAACGGAGAAGGAAAAAGTGGTGAAAGTGGTGAAAAAGGTGAAGGTGGAGAAAAGGGACAGGGAAAAAATGGAACAAACGGTATGGGTGCACAAGGTGAGGGTTCAATGAGCGAATCTGAATTAAAGGAAATCTATGAGATTTATCAAAATCAACAAAAAATAAGACAGGAACTAGAGGAGCAACTGAAAAACATGATTAATTCTGGCGACCAAAAATTAGGTCAAAAATTAATTAAACAGATGGAAGATTTTGAAAACGATCTTTTAGAAAACGGTATTACGCAACGTACAATCAACAAAGCCAATACTATACAGTACGAATTATTGAAATTAGAAAACGCAGCACTCAAGCAAGGAGAGAAATCTGAGCGAGAAAGTAATAGAAATTTAAAAGACTTCACAAATCCTATTACTACTAAACCCTCATTATTAGATAATTATCATAATGAAGTTGAAATTTTAAATAGGCAAAGCTTACCTTTGCGGCAAAATTTTCAATCAAAGGTTAAAGAGTACTTCAAAACAAATGATTAATTACAATTACCTAACTGAATTTAAACTTGTAGCAGAAAAAAACTTTGATTCGTGGATTACAACATCTTGTAATACCGAAGGGTTTTCCATTCAAGAACTTAACTACATCTTTTGTAGTGATGACTACTTGCTTAAAATAAATCAAGATTACTTACAACACGATTACCTTACGGACATTATCACATTTGATTATGTATCAGGCAAAAATATTTCGGGAGACCTTTATATTTCTATTGACCGCATAAAAGAAAATGCACAAGAATTTAATGTTACGTTTGATAACGAATTAAAACGCGTAATGATTCATGGTGTTTTACATCTAATGGGTTATTCGGATAAATCGGATGCAGCTACTGCCGAAATGCGCGCTAAAGAAGAAGAAAAAATAAAGCTGTTCCACGTGGAACATTAGAAAATATGTTTGAAGAAGAATACGATGTAATTGTAGTTGGCGGAGGACACGCCGGTGCAGAAGCGGCAGCAGCAGCTGCAAACTTGGGTTCAAAAACCTTATTAGTAACCATGAATTTGCAAAATATAGGACAAATGTCCTGTAACCCGGCAATGGGTGGAATTGCAAAAGGGCAAATTGTTAGGGAGATAGATGCACTTGGGGGATATAGCGGAATCGTTTCCGATAAATCCGCAATTCAGTTTAAGATGCTGAACAAATCCAAAGGACCTGCAATGTGGAGTCCAAGAACCCAAAATGATAGAATGCGTTTTGCTGAAGAATGGCGTTTAATGTTAGAACGTACTCCCAATGTAGACTTTTATCAAGAAATGGTTTCTGGTTTACTTGTAGAAAACCATAAAATTGTTGGAGTAAAAACATCTCTTGGTATCAATATAAAATCTAAAGCTGTTGTTTTAACCAATGGAACATTCTTAAATGGATTGATTCATATTGGAGAAAAACAATTTGGTGGAGGTAGGGCAGGAGAAAAAGCAGCAACCGGAATTACAGAACAACTAGTTGACTTAGGTTTTGAAAGTGGAAGAATGAAAACCGGGACCCCACCTAGAGTTGATGGTAGATCCTTAGATTATTCTAAGATGATCGTTCAACCAGGTGATGACGTTCCAGAAAAATTCTCCTATACCAATACAAAACCTTTAGCACATCAACGTGATTGTTACATGACTCATACCAGTGCACAAGTTCATGATTTGCTACGGGAAGGTTTTGACCGATCCCCAATGTTCAATGGTAGAATTAAAAGTTTAGGACCTAGATACTGTCCATCTATAGAAGATAAAATAAACCGTTTCGCCGATAAAGATAGTCATCAAATGTTTATTGAACCTGAAGGATGGGAAACGGTAGAGGTATATGTAAATGGTTTTTCAACTTCTTTACCAGAAGATGTTCAATTCAAGGCTTTGCGTTCTGTTGTAGGTTTTGAAAAAGTAAAATTCTTTAGACCAGGTTATGCCATAGAGTACGACTACTTTCCTCCAACACAATTAAAACATACTTTAGAAACTAAGCTAGTTGAAAATTTATATTTCGCAGGACAAATAAATGGAACTACCGGATATGAGGAAGCAGCATCGCAAGGACTCATGGCTGGTATTAATGCGCATTTAAAATTAAAAGAACAAAATCCATTAATACTTAAAAGAGATGAAGCCTATATTGGAGTTTTAATTGATGACTTAATTACAAAAGGAACTGAAGAGCCTTACAGAATGTTTACTTCAAGAGCAGAGTATAGAACTTTATTAAGACAGGATAATGCTGATTTACGATTAACTCCATTAAGTCATTCAATAGGTTTTGCTACAGATACAAGATTGAAGCGAATGGAACAAAAACTAAAACAATCTGAAGCTTTAGTTAATTTCTTTAGAGAAACTAGTGTATTACCAAAAGACATTAATCCAATTTTAGAAAGTGTAAATTCATCTTTAGTAAAGCAATCTGATAAAATGTACAAAGCATTTTCAAGACCTAATGTAACAATGAATCATATGTTACAGCTAGAGGATGTTTCAAATTTCGTTAAAGAAAATAATTTTGACAATGAAATCTTGGAGCAAGCAGAAGTACAGGTTAAATACTCAGGTTACATTGCAAAAGAAAAATTAAACGCCGACAAACTTCATAGATTGGAAGCAGTTAAGATTCCAGAAAATTTTGATTACTCTAAACTGAAATCATTATCATTTGAAGCAAGAGAAAAAATGACGAAAATTCAACCTGTTACCATTTCCCAGGCATCAAGAATTAGTGGGGTTACTCCGAGCGACATCAGCGTACTTTTAGTTTATCTTGGAAGGTAGGGCAAATTGTTCCACGTGGAACAATGAAAATTTACATCATCCACAAAAACCCAATAAATCAAAAATGTCAGATATAAATTCTAACATAGTAACTAAAGATTATCTAGTAACGCAAGAAGAATTTGAATTAGAATACGATTCAAAAACAGACATGCTTATCACAAAACCTATACCTAAAAATCTTGAAAATTACTACGACTCTATTAACTACATTTCTCATTCCGATAACGCCAATAATCTATTTGAAAAGATTTATCAAATAGTCAAAAAATATACACTAAACAAAAAAATAAAACTTATAGATCAATATTCAAATGAACAAAAAAATCTATTAGATATAGGTTGCGGGACTGGTGAATTTCTAACTAAAGCAAAAAAAGATAATTGGAAAGTAATAGGAGTGGAGTTAAACGACCAAGCCAGAACAAAAGCTTCCAACAAAGATTTAATAGTATATGAGAACATAAATCATTTAAAAAATCAAAAATTTGAGGTCATTACCTTATGGCATGTACTAGAACATTTGCCAAATTTAGAAGATAAAATTAAAAATATAAAATCTCTTCTCAAGAAAAATGGAACTTTAATTATTGCTGTACCTAACTATAAATCTTACGATGCACAATATTATAAAGAATTCTGGGCGGCGTATGATACACCCAGACACTTATGGCACTTTTCACAAACCGCGATGAAAATACTATTTCAAAATGAAAATATGTTTGTAGAGCAAACTTTGCCAATGTATTTTGATTCATATTATGTGTCATTATTATCGGAAAAATATAAAAACGGGTCATCAAACTACTTTAACGCATTTTATAGAGGTTTTATCTCAAATTGGAAAGCAAAATCATCTAATGAGTATTCTTCCTTAATCTATATACTTAAAAACCGATAAATATTCATTTTAAGACATTCTAAGAGATTATTTTAAAATAACTAAGTATTATATTGCAGATAATTAAAAAGGCTCTTAAAAACGTCTTAAAATAGTCTATAATTATAATAAAAATTAATAAAAATTAAAATTGCCATCAATAAAATTTATATTTATAAATTTCCCTGTATTAATCTCAATTATAAAATATATTCATTCTAAAAGCTTTATTACTTTTGCATCACATAAAAATGAAAAAATGAAAAACATAATTTTAATTTTCGCTATCGCGTTATTAGCATCTTGTGCACAAGAAAAAATTGGTTACGTAGATAACGTAAAATTGATGGACGAGTTTCAACAAAAAATTGATGTTGAAGCAAAATTTAAAGTTAAGGCAGACGCTTTAGCTAAAAAAAGAGACAGTATATCTCAAGCTTTTCAAATGGAAGCACAAGCATTCCAAACTAAGGCACAAAAAATGTCACAAACAAAAGCACAAGAAGAATATGCTGCTATGCAACAACGAGGTCAAATGATCGGGCAACAACTTCAACAGCAAGATCAACAACTACAAATGGAAGGCCAAACTGAAATGGATAGTATTGTTTCTAAAGTTAAAGAAGAAATTAAGGCTTACGGAAAATCTAAAGGATATTCTTATATTCTAGGTGGTGGTGACGGTGGCAGTGTTCTTTATGGAACAGAAGCTAATGACCTTACAGATGAAATAGTAAAATTACTTAATGATAAGTACAAGAAATAAATTCAACGTTTATTAATAAAAAAGCCGGTCAATGACCGGCTTTTTTTATTCTATGGTTTTAGTCTCAAATCTCTCAAATTCCTGTTCAATATTAAATTGTTCTTTAGGTAAAAAACCCTTTACAATAAGTACAACTCCACAGATAACCAAAATTATTCCTATTAACTTTTTTACATAAACTATACGCTTTACCGTTAATTTACGTTTAAGTTGCTTGGCCAAAAGAATTTTAAAAAGATCTGTTACAAAATAGGAGAGTAGAACAGTAGCAAAAAAAGTAAAAAAACGATTAGGTTGATTATCTAATGTTGGACCAACAATAATTATGATTCCCAACCAAAACACCAAAACACCAATATTGATAAAGTTCAACAAAAAACCCTTGACAAAAAGTCCTAAATAATCAGACTTCTTTATTTTCTTAGAATCCACAGGAATCTCATTTTTATCTACTTTAAAAAAAGTTACCAGACCGTAAACTAAAAGTATAACCCCACCAAATACATATAGTCCCGGTTGATTACTTAAATTTTCAAGTAGCTGAAAACTGCTAAAATAAGCTACAAGTATAAAAAGTATATCTGCCAATAATACACCAACATCAAAGGTCAAAGCTGCCCTAAACCCTTTAACGGCACTAGTTTGTAACAATACAAAGAATACAGGCCCAACCATAAAACTTAGGAAAAAGCCTAGTGGAATCGCAGCTTGGATATCTTCTAACATGTACTATTGCATTCTTTTAATGGTACCACCAAATACCGTTTTTTCCTCAAGTTTTTTAGGGTTTCCGAACACCAATACCTCGCCACCGGCTTTAACGGTAGCCTTTACATAATCTTTTGCATTAATTTCTGCCCTGGAGCCGGCATTTACATTTATAGTAGAAAAATTAGTAATAAAGCCTTTACCTTCATAAATACCACCGGTATTGATTTGAACATCTTGTAGATTAGAAAAACCAGCAGTTCTAATTACACCGCCAGATACAGACTTTATCAACATTTGTTCAACTTCAGCATTAACAACGAGCTCACCACCTTCTTGAGCCTTTAATTCTAGAACATCTTGCTTAATAATATCTTCAGTTACAATCCTGGCATCTTCGTTAACATCTATCACTAAGATTTCATTGGTATAATATAAATCTACAAATGTCTTATAACCACTAAAGATTTTACCAATTTGCATCCTAATTTTTAAAACACCCTCGTTATTAACAATAGCTACTTTACTAGTATTTTCTCCAGAAATAATAACCTTATTTTCTTCAGATTTTATAAGATTAATAGATAAACCATCAAAAACCTTTAACTCTTTAAAAGGTTCTAGATTTTGTGTCACCGGATTATCTTGGCCAGTAACCGATAAACATCCTAAGAGAAACATTAAAACTAAAAGTTGTTTCATTCTTTTCTATGTAATTTAAGTAAGTAAACACTTATGAACAAAGGGTATACTTAATTCAGCCATTCTATACCAAAATCTATTCCAAATTATTTGTTATCCGGTATCAAGGCAAAATCTAAATGCCTTTTAATTAAATCCGTACTCTTTACCATGACTGTAACCTCATCTCCTAAGGTATACTTCTTTTTAGTACGTTCACCTACAATGGCATACTGTTTCTCATCAAAGATATAATAATCTCCTTTGATGTCTCTAATACGAATCATGCCCTCACACTTATTGGCAATGATTTCAACATATATTCCCCACTCCGTAACACCACTGATAACGCCACGAAATTCTTCATCTTTATGATCTTGCATAAATTTGATCTGCATGTATTTAATGGAATCTCTTTCAGCACTTGATGCTAAATATTCCATATCTGAGGAATGCTTACATTTCTTCTCAAATTCTTCGGCATTGACAGAACTACCACCATCTAAATAATGTTGTAACAGTCTATGTACCATAACATCTGGATATCTTCTAATCGGAGAAGTAAAATGGGTATAATAATCAAAAGCCAACCCATAATGACCAATATTATCTATGGTATAAATAGCTTTGCTCATACTACGAATTGTGAGCGTATCTACCATATTTTGTTCCTTTTTACCTTTTACGTCCTGTAATAATTGGTTCAAAGAAGAGCTTATGGATTTCTTGTCCTTAAAATCTAATTTATGACCAAATTTTGATACAATTCCGTTTAGAGCCATTAACTTATCCGGATCCGGATCATCATGAATTCTATAAACGAATGTCTTTTTTGGTTTTTGTTTACCTATAAATTCAGCGACTTTTCTATTCGCCAAAAGCATAAATTCTTCAATAAGCTTATTGGCATCTTTAGACTCTTTGAAATAAACTCCGATCGGTTCACTGTTCTCGTCAAGATTGAAACGAACCTCAACTTTATCAAAAGAGAGTGCACCTTGATCCATACGCTTAGAGCGCATTATTTTAGCAAGCCTATCCATTTCTAACGTAGCTTCTACAACTTCGTTAGAAACGCTATAAGCAGTCTCTCTTATAGAAACATCCTCAGGGATGTTACCATTACCGTTCTCAATGATATATTGAGCTTCTTCATATGCAAAACGTTCATTAGAATCAATTACCGTTCTACCAAACCATTGATTTCTTATTATAGCATTTGCATCTAGTTCAAAAATGGCAGAAAAAGTATATTTTTCTTCATTAGGTCTTAGAGAACAAGCATTATTAGATAGTACTTCTGGCAACATAGGTACCACACGGTCTACCAGATACACTGAGGTTGCCCGCTCATAAGCTTCATCATCTAAAATGGTATCTTTTTGCAAATAATGAGAAACATCTGCAATATGAATACCTATTTCGTAATTACCATTTTCTAATTTTTGAAAAGAAAGGGCATCATCAAAATCTTTTGCATCTTTTGGATCAATGGTAAAGGTTAGTACATTTCTTAAATCTCTACGCTTTTTTATTTCTTCTTCTTTAATACTGGTATCCAAACCATCAGCAAATTTTTGAACATCTGCAGGAAAGGAATATGGTAAACCGTACTCAGCTAAAATGGAATGAATTTCCGTATCATGCTCACCAGGTATACCCAATACTTCGGTAACTTTACCAAAAGGGGAATCTACATCTGCTGGCCAGTCAGTGATTTCGACCAAAACCTTTTCACCATCTTGAGCACCGTTCAATTTATCTTTAGAGACAAAAATATCGGTATACATTCTAAAATCTGAAGGTCTTACAAAAGCAAATGTCTTTTGCATATCAACAATACCTACAAAAGTAGTTTTATATCTTTCAAGTACTTTAACTATTTCACCTTCAAGTTTTTTGCTCTTTTTTCGTGGGTAGATATAAACTTCAACCTTATCTTTATGAAAAGCTTTATTCAATTTATTAGACGGAATGAAGACATCATCATCCATACCATCTATCACAATATAGGCATTACCTTTGCCTGTAAGGTCTACAGTACCTTCGTAATAAGTTTTAGTGTTTTCCAAAACTTTGTACTGACCTCTGTCTACTTCTTGAATTCTTTTTTTCTCTTTAAGCTCAGTTAATCTTTTGATAAGTATATTCCTATCCTGAGCATCTGTAACCTTAATCTTTGCAGCTATCTGCTTATAGTTGAAACTTTTATTAGGTTCCTTTTCAAGAACTGTAAAAATTCCTTTAGTAATTTCGTTCTTTCTATGATTCTTCGCCTTCTTATTCTTCTTCGACATTAAACTTTTAATTTATTGGAAAATTACGAATTATAATCCAGTACCTGTTATTCTACCTCTTATTGAAAAGTTAAGTAAACGAGTTGTTATTAACATATATATCATATTAGACATTTTTTCTTTTAAATTAAATTAAATATTAATGGTTATTATAGCTTGTTAATATCTAGAATAACTTATTTCTATATTTCTTGTCTTTATGAGATACTAATACTTGTTGACAATATATTTTATGAATCTTTAATTGAAAATCAGTATTTTGAGAAGTTATTAAACATGGTTTATAAGTGCTATTAACATGAATTTATTAATAACTAAATGTAATTTTAATGTTAACTAGGGGTGTTAATTTGATGAAAATCCTCTAATAGTTTCTAATATTTAAATTCGTATTCAGAGGATTAAAAGTGTAAGCAGATGTTAACCTTAATAACCAAATTTTTTAGCAACTTTTTCTAAACAATTTATGCATTAAGTAATCTTCCTTATAACATACTAATTAACAATTTTTATTAATGACTTGATAACTATTGTTGTGAACCCCTCGTTTTTTGTTGTGAATGACTGATTATTGTACCTTTAGCTAAGTTTTGTTCCACCCCCACTGGATATTAATCTTGAACAATTAACCTTTAAATACTATGCATATGAAAATAGCTATTGGTAACGATCATGCCGGTACAGAATACAAGTTAGCTATTATAGGTTTACTAAAATCTAAACAAATTGAAGTTATCAACTATGGTACTGATGGTACGGATAGTGTTGATTATCCAGACTTTGCACACCCGGTTGCTCTTGATGTTGAAAATGGTACCGTTGATTTTGGTATTTTAATTTGTGGTAGTGGTAATGGGGCTAGTATGACAGCCAATAAACAGCAAAAGGTAAGAGCTGCATTATGTTGGACCAAAGAAATCACTAAACTGGCTAGAGAACACAATGATGCAAATATTTTAAGCTTACCTGCAAGATACATAGCGTTACCGCAAGCACTTGAAATGGTATCTACCTTTATTAACACTTCTTTTGATGGAGGTAGGCATGAACGTAGAATTGAAAAGATTCCGCTATAATAGATAGTTATTACAACTATGTTAATAACCTAAAATAGGTATTATAACCATTTAAAAATCATATAGTTATTTCATAATAGATATGAACATAACTAATTAATTGAACAATTTTATGTTAGATATTAAGGTAAAGAGTTTCAAAGAATTTGATATTGAAGAACTATATAATGTACTACGCTTACGAAGTGAAATTTTTGTAGTGGAGCAAGATTGCGTGTATCAAGATATAGATGGTAAAGATTCTAAGGCTATTCATATAATAGGATATATAAATAAAACCGTAGTGGCATATACCCGTATTTTTAAAGCTGGTGATTATTTTGATCAAGCTAGTATAGGTAGAGTAGCAGTGCATGAAGATTATAGAAAATTTGGTTATGGAAAAGTAATAATGAAAGCTTCTATTACTGCTGTTCAAGAACATTTTAACGAAAATGAAATAAAAATTTCTGCTCAAAAATACCTTACCAAATTTTATACAGATTTAGGTTTCAATGCAACAGGAGAAGAATATCTGGAAGATGGTATACCCCATATAGCAATGATCAAAAAATAAAAAAGACCGCTTTTAGCGGTCTTTTTTAATAAGTTATATTCAAAAATTTAAATTTTGATAGGCGTTTTATTACTTAGGTTAATATCCTCTAACATATTATCTGTAAACTTGTAATGGCCTTTGGTAGTTATAATTCTAAATCTATTAGAATTCATTCTACTCAAAGTATCTAAAAACAACCACTTAGATTTAAGCAACCTGGTTTTTGGTGATTTTAAGCTAATATCAAAATAGTATTTTCTACCGTTTTTGATAGCTACAATATCTGGAGTAACATTGTCTTCCAAACCTTTTCTTGAGTATGATTTAGGGGTTTCATAGCCTTCCATATCAGCTTTAATATTCTCAAAACCGGTAGCTTCTAAATGTTGAATTGACTTTTCTAAAAATGCTGTGTTTTCTGATTTTTCTACTTTTACCATACCACTTAAAATAACAAAAAAAAGGACAATTCCTAATTTTAAACGTTGATTAACAATATGTTAAGTATAAAATATTTTTAATTTGTAATTCTCATTTAAAGAAAGGTACTAACGAAGTAAGTTTAGAGAGCAATAGAGGAGAAAGTTAAATTAGGTCGATTTTATTTTTTCGTAGAGCGTCTCACCTATTTTTTTAACTACACCAATTACTAAAGCATTGCCCATAAAAAAAGCTCTTTTGGTATTGGAAATCCCTTGTAATAAAGTATGATCATCAGGGAACATATTTAAACGTTCCAGTTCTATGGGAGTTAATCTACGTAGTCCTTTTTTGGTGTTGATAACATGTTTAAATCGTGATGCACTCTTACCGCCTTCACCAGTTATGATTGTTCTTGAGGCATTATCTAGCGCATCAGGAAAAATCATACTACCTTCATTATAGTGGTAGGCAAAACCAGATTTAGAGGTACGGGTTTCTTTTTTGGCACCTTTTAGATAATACCATTTATCATGTTCTTCTTCAGGAATGTAAAATTCTTCGGGAATTTGTCCTTTCTGTAAAACATCTGCCAATACCGTTCTTTTACCAATATAGCTGGCTACGGTCTTAGTAGTATGTACTTTACCTTTAACGAACACACCGGTATTTTGAAATGGTGATAATTTTTCGCCTAGATTAAAATTCTCAGATAGTGTAACAAGGTCATCAGTGATATCAAAAGAAATCATTTTTGAAGAAGTGCTTGTTATTGGAAAAGACGTTGCTATAGTTCCTTTTTCAAAAATCCAATCTTCGGCTTTGGACTTTTTAAATTGTTTGTATAAGGGTGTAGATTTATGGTAACCTAAAAAGAAAATACGTCTACGTCTTTGTGGCATTCCATAATCTGCAGCGTTGATAACTCTCCATTCTACGGCATAGCCTAAGTCATCTAAACTTTTAAGCATGATGGCAAAATCTCTACCTCTTTGGTTTGATGGAGATTTTAACAATCTATCTACATTTTCAAGAAATAAGTATTTAGGCGGATTTTTCTTTTCCGATAAAATTCTATGAATGCTCCACCATAAAACACCCTTTTTACCAATAAGTCCCTTAGAATTGTTTAGTGTGGCCGCCACGGAATAATCTTGGCAAGGAAAACCACCTACTAAAATATCAGCATCAGGTATGTCTTTGGTGGGTACATCAGAAATATTTTCGTTTCTGTGATTTTTAGGACCAAATCTAGCTTCATAGACCTTAGAGGCGTGCTGCGCTTTTGTACTAGGCTCATATTGGTTGCTCCAAACTACCTCGTAGTTCTCGGTATCCTCTAATCCCAAGCGAAATCCGCCTACGCCCGCAAAAAGTTCTATGACCTTTAGTTTCTTCATTTGCGATAAAATTACATAATTTCACAAGGCTAATACTATTAGAAATTATTTTACAGATGAAGGGAATATTTTTAAAGAGGTCTTTTGTATTGATTTTGATTGCTTTAAATACGGCATGTGGTGTGCATATAGACGAAAAGAAATTATTGGTAAAAGAAATTGAAACCATAAAAAATACATTTGCACCAGATAAGCGTACGGCACTTTTTAATTTAGAAGTATTAGATGGTCCGTCTGGGTTTACATTGGTAGGTGAAACAAATTTACCGTTAGCCATAGATACGTTAAATACTATTTTAAAGGAAAAAGGAATTAGCGTTACCAATGAGATAAAAATTTTACCTACAGAGGAATTAGAAGGAATGACCAAGGCAGTTATAAACATTTCTGCCGCCAACCTTAGAAGTAACCCAAAACATTCTGCAGAACTGGCTACACAGGCAACTTTAGGTACAGTTGTAAATGTCTTGAAAAAAGAAGGGGATTGGTACCTTATACAAACACCGGATAAGTATTTGGCATGGGTTGATCCAGGCGGAATTCAATTAATGAATACACAAAGTATTAAAAATTGGATTATGGCAGATAAAATCATTTACGTTAATACTTATGGACATGCTTTTAATTCTACAGAGGCAGAAGGTAGAACTTCAGATATTGTTGCCGGTAGTTTATTAAAATTAGTAAGCAGCGATGATGAATTTTATAAGGTTGAATTTCCAGATGGCAGGCAGTCATATATTTTAAAGTCCGAAGCAGAAGAATATAACACTTGGCTTTCAAATTTAAGTTTTAATACAGATTCACTTGTTGCAACCTCAAAAACATTAATGGGTGTGCCTTATTTATGGGGCGGTACCTCCACAAAAGGCGTAGACTGCAGTGGTTATACAAAAACTATTTATTATTTAAACGGTATGGTAATACCACGTGATGCATCTCAACAGGTACACGCTGGTAAACCTATAGATTCTATTGCGGATTTTAGTAAATTGAAAAAAGGGGATTTGTTGTTTTTTGGAAGAAAGGCAACAGAAAGTACATCAGAAAAAGTGGTACACGTAGGCATGTGGATAGGTGATAATCAATTTATACATTCATCTGAAATGGTGCGCATAAGTAGTGTAGATAAAAATGCACCAAATTATGATGCCTTCAATGTAGGTAGATATTTAAGAACAAAACGTTTGTTGAATGAACAAGACCCACTGTTACAGAATCTAAATATTACTATGCCAATAACAGATTAGGGCGTTCATTTGCTTAAAAGGTGTTTCATCGATTTTAAGATAAAAATTATAACATACTAAAATTGTGCCCGTTTTATGATAGTTATCTATCATTTACGTGCTATGAAAAAAACCACTCTTCTAGTTTTAATCTGCTGTTTTGTAGGATCATCAATAGCTATTGCCCAAAAAGATGCAGCTACAATTTATTTTAAGGACGGAAACAAAATTCAAGGTTTAGCCAAACTTATTAACGGAAATCAAGTAAAATTCAAAAATAATAAGGGAGATAAACCTAAAAAATTCCATTTTAAAGAACTTGAGCAGGTAGTCATCAATGATAGGGAAGAACCATCTACCTATGTTTATTTAGAAACCAAGAAAGACTACTTCAATGTTGTAAGGGAACTAGAGATAGGTATGGTCAACTTATATATTCTTGAACAAACTGGGTATTCTTCGCCAATGTTCGTGGGTGGTACCAATGGGCAAATGAATATGGCGCATGGTACTTACTACGATATAAAAAACCTTTATGTTAGAAGAGGTTTGAACGGAGAAATTACCCACCTTGGATCTAATCAACTTTTTAGTAAAAATTTTAAAAATGCAGCCTCTACCTATTTTACCGATTGCCCCGTTTTGGTAGAAAAAATTCAAAGTAAAGAATTCAAGAAAAAGCATGTTAGGGACATTGTAAACTTTTATAATTTACAATGTAATGATCAGCAGGTAGTAATTCTAAAGAAATAGGAATATTTAAAATTACTTTGATAAATAAACGCCCTTTTATCCTAATTTAATCGAGAAAATTTGGTTCATGTGCATAGGTTATATGACCTGTATTATACTAATTCGTTTTACGGAGTATGTACAAATTTTTATCTTCCGTCAGTTTTCCATAAGCCTTAATTTTAATTGAATTGATTGACTGATCTCATATATACTATAGCATTTTAGTCAAAGTTTTTTTAAAAAATCTTTTGAAGAATTGGCATTTAATTACCATAATACAAATTAATGTTCGGCTTATAGTTGAAGTTGTTTCTTTATAGATAGTACTTAACGTATGTAAACATTAAGTATATTTAGAAGTATATATATATCATTAATGCTCACATTAAAAGAATCAACTACACATCAACATGAAAACTCAACTATTAGGAACTTCACTTTTATTTTTATTTGGATGCGGATTACTTACCTCGCAAATAACGGACGATGGTTGGGAAACCATGTTCAATGAAAATGATTTAAGTGGATGGACTACCAAAGTGTACCATTATGAGGTTGGTGATAACTATGCGGATACCTTTAGGGCAGAAGATGAAATGATCAAGGTAAGATATGATAAATATGAGGGAGATTTTAATAATAGATTTTCGCATTTATATTATGATAAGCCTTTTTCAGATTTTCATTTTAAGGTACAATATAGATTTGTAGGTGAATTATATGAAGGTGCACCTGAATATACTATTTTGAATAGTGGTGTCATGTTTCATTCACAGGATCCGCAAACCATGTTAAAAGAACAAGATTGGCCAATAAGTGTAGAAATACAATTTTTAGCAGGGGTAGAAGAAGGTGTAGATCGACCAACAGGTAATATGTGCTCACCAGGTACAGATGTGGTTTATGAAGGTAAAATAGACCCTAGACATTGCATTAAATCAACATCAGATACGTATTACGGAAATCAATGGGTAACGGCAGAATTAATGGTATATCATGATTCATTGGTTAAACATATAATTAACGGTAAAACAGTATTGGAATACACAAAACCACAAATAGGGGGCGGTGTTGCAAACGGTTACGATCCTAAGATGAAAGAAGATGGTAAACTCTTGAAAGAAGGATTTATAGCTTTGCAAAGCGAAGGTCAACCTATTGACTTTAAGAACATTGAAATACGCAACTTAAAAGGATGTACGGACCCCAGGGCATTGAACTATAAAAAGTACTATGAAATTTCAGATAAAGAAGCGTGTAATTATCAGTAGTCCTATTTCAAAATAGCGTTATATTTTGAGTTATTGCTCAATAGTTCTGTAGCAGCTAAAATAGCTTCGTCGTTGTTTAGGTAATATTGGTAAAGGCCATCTCTATAAAAATAGCGCTTCACTATTTCATCTTCTAAATTCTTTTGAATTTCGCTTTGGTATTTGTCCAATGCATTAAGTTTGCCCTTTTCTATGTTGGCTAACAACGTTTTGTAACTATCCTTGACATCTGGGCCTAAAAAGTCGTTTTTATCGCCTGAGAGCGCCTTTTTAATTGCTTCTTCCGCTTTGGTCTCAAAAGAGAAGTTACTTTGTTTTACATAATTTTTAAAAGCGCTAAAATCGGCATCTGTAAAATTGAACTCGGCAACATTGTCATATTTGTGGGTATAATGATAGTTGGTTGCATAATCAAAAATAATATTGTTTTGCAGTAAAGCCAATGTAAGGTCGTTAGTTTTAGAAGTTGCTATTTCAATATCTGGTAGAATACCACCACCATCTTGTACTTTTCTACCATTACGGGTCGTAAAATCATTGAAGGTGGTATTACGTACCGCTTTACCGCTTTCATCTCTGTTCCAATAATCTAAAGATTGTATACAACGACCGGAAGAGGTATAGTATCTAGAAATAGTAACCTTTAACTGCGTACCGTACGTTAGTTTAAGAGGGCGTTGTACCAGGCCTTTTCCAAAACTTCTGGCGCCCATGATCACTGCTCTATCCAAATCTTGTAAACTACCTGAAACTATTTCACTGGCAGAAGCACTACTACCGTTTACCAAAACCACTAACGGAATTTCTTCGTCTACAGGTTGGTTGTTGGTATGGTATTCTCTGTTGAATTTTTTAACCTTTGATTTTGTAGTTACTACCAATTCTCCTTTTGGGACGAATAAGTTGGTAACGTTAATAGCTTCGGATAACAAACCACCAGGGTTGCCTCTTAGGTCCAAAATGATTTTTTCAGCACCCTTTCCCTTTAGATCTAATAAAGCGGATTTTGTCTGTTCGGTTGCTTTTGCATTGAATTTTGCTAAAACGATATAACCGGTTTTGTTATCTATCATTTTAAAGAATGGTACCGCATCTACTTCAATACCTTCTCGTGTTATACTTGTAGTGTTTAATTTACCTTGTCTTTTATAGGTAACATTAATGGTAGATCCGTTAGCTCCTTTTAAAAGCTCACTTGCATTATCTTCAAAATCGGCTACTTTGATATCTCCTATTTGAATTATTTCATCACCAGCCTTTAATCCTGCTTTATCTGCGGGGTATCCTTGGTGCGGTTCTATAATTAACAATTTATCATCAAAAGAACGTACCATGGCACCAATACCGGAGTATTCACCGGCGTTGTTTATACGGTATGTTTCAACATCTTGTTCATTTAAAAATTTGGTATAAGGATCTAGCTCGTTCAGCATGTTTTTAATGGCGGTATCCATTAATTCTGCCGGGTTGGTTTCATCCACATAGTTCATGTTCAATTCTTTGAACAGGGTGGTAAAGATTTCAATTTGTTTAGCTATTTCAAAAAAATCGCTTTTATAACTACTTCCTACAAAAAGAAAAGCGATGGCAATTATGGGTACTAGTATTTTTCTACTTACTATTTTTTTCATCAATCTGTAGCTTAAACTTGTTTAAAACGAGCTTCATTTTATGATCTAACTGCTCAAAGGTGGGCATATCCTTACCAAGGTATAAAAATAGAAACGCAAAGTTAGCATCTGTATTGTTAAAAACCAGTGCTTTATTGAGTCTATAAGACTCTCTTAGTAAACGTTTAATATGGTTTCTGTCTACGGCACTTTTAAAATTTCGCTTAGATACCGTTACTGCGGTTTTAATATGTGCTTCTTTTTTTTCTACGGATAGATAAATCAATTTCAACGGATAAACGGAAATACCCCTACCCTCTTCAAACAATTGGGTAATGAGTATTTTACTTTTCAGTTTTTCCTTTTTTCCGAAGGATCGATCCATTATATAAGAAATTATTAAAAATAATCAGCCCCCAAGATGGGGGCATAAATATCTTAAATTTTAGCAAAAGAAATTACTCTGCTTGCCAAACATTGTTCTCTAAATTAACATCTGCCATTAGTTGAGAAGGGTCTATAACAATTGCTTGTATTGAAGACATTGGTTTACTAATTTCAAAATCATAGGTCGGGTAGGCCCATGGCCAATCTTCTAGTACAGTTCTTTCAATACCTTCATAAGGGTTCTCTTTTTCACCGCGCATTATTCTTAATGGCGCATAAAAAGTTTCTTTGCTGCCATCATTATACACTACTAGAATATCTAGCGGCATTGGCATTAGACCAACACGCTCTAAGGTTACCTTTGTACTGTTTTCCGTCGTAGAAACTTCTTTAATACCATAGTCAATGGTATTGGTAGTTTGTGTCCAATCTGTTAAATACCAGTCTAGTTCAATGCCGGATATTTTTTCTGCAACACGTTTAACATCGTTTGGTACAGGATGTTTAAATTTAAATTCATCGTAATAGGTACGGATCGTTTGCATCAATTTATCTTGACCGATTACATAACCTAGTTGAGAAAGAAAAATAGATCCCTTACTGTATGCAGAAATACCATATGCAAAATTAAGTGCATAACGATCGGCATGTGTAGTTTGTGGTTGTTCTTTGCCGGACAAAGCCAAGTTTCTATAACCTTTGTAAGTACTCTCAAACGGATTTTCCTTATCAAAATCCATTATTTCGGTCATACAAAGTTTAGATATGAACGAAGTAAAACCTTCATCCATCCATTCATGCTTGCTTTCATTTGTTGCCAATATATGTTGAAACCATGAATGTGCAAGTTCATGAGCCATTACACCTACCAAACTGCCAAATTTACGATTACCTGTTATTAAAGTAGACATTGCATACTCCATACCGCCGTCACCACCTTGTATAACAGAGTATTGGTCATAAGGGTATTTACCTATATTATTACTGAAGAACTCCATTGCCTCAATAGTCTTAGGCTGAAGATTCTTCCAGTTCTCTAAAATTTTAGGATCATCCTTATATAAAAAATGTAATACAGGACCATTAGGCACTTGTTGAACGTCATGTATATAATCTGGATCTGCCGCCCACATGAAGTCATGTACCATTGGCGCTTTAAAGTGCCACGTTAAGGTTTTACCTTTTTGTTTTTTAATTTTTGTACCGGGAGTTTCGTACCCATGCCCTATTTCATCGGCATTTTGTAAATAACCGGTTCCCCCAACGGTATATTCTTTATCAATGGTCAATTTTACATCAAAATCTCCCCATACACCTTGAAACTCTCTAGCTATATACGGATCGGCATGCCAACCTTCAAAATCATATTCTGCTAATTTTGGATACCATTGGCTCATTGATAAAGCGACTCCTTCTTCACTATTTCTACCTGAACGTCTAATCTGTAAAGGCACTTGACCTTTGAATTCCATGTTAAAGGTAGATTTTGCACCAGAAGCTATCGGTTTGGCTAAATCAACAACCAACACGGTACCTTCTTCAGAAAAGGAAACTTTGCTGCCATCTTGTGTTAAAGAGATTGCATGTAAGTAGCCTTGTTCGCTTTCCGTAAGTGAAGCAATTCTACTTTTCTTATCTGGCGTCGTCATTCTATCATCTGGATCGGCAATGTTCTGTAGACGAATATCCATTTCACTACCTGGTTGAAAAGCATTGAAATACAAATGGAAATACACTCTTTTAAGCTCATCTGGAGAGTTATTGGTATATACTAAAGTTTGGGTACCTGTATATTGAAAAGTTTTGACATCCATATTGACCGCCATGGTATAATCAACATGTTGTTGCCAATAATCTGTCTTGTTTTGGGCCAATAATCCTATAGAGAAAATTGCCGTAAAAAAGGTGAAAAGTGATTTAGTCATCTTAGAGATATATATAATTAAAGTTTGATCTGCCCTGCAGCCACTTTACTGGCCATTACCAAGGCATTGTAAGCATTAGCTATTTTACCAGAAGTAGAGATTTCATCTAAAGAACCGCTTTTGCCCGTATTCTTACCCAATACTACTTTGGTCTTAATAGGTAAACCAGACTGTAATATGATCTTTTTTACTTGTGCAGCAGTTAGTTTTGGATATTGGGAAATTACCAACGCGGCAACCCCGGCAACCCCGGGTGCGGCCATTGAAGTACCTGGAGAATATTCATACTCATTGTTTGGGTAAGTAGAATAGATATCTGTACCAGGAGCAAAAATATCGACATTTATTTTACCGTAGTTAGAATAGCTAGCTACAAGCTCTGACCCATATTTAGGGTTTAAAGCACCTACGGTAATTACGTTATCCGCAATTTCAGGTCCATTGTTGACTTGATCATTAGGAAAATTAGAATTGATAGGGTTGTCAAGATCGGCACCATCGTTACCGGCAGCATGTACAAAAAGCACGTTATTATCTGCAGCATATTTTATGGCATCATAAACCCATTGCGCATTAGGGGAAAAAGACTTGCCAAAACTACCGTTTATAATACGTGCACCATTGTCAACGGCATATCTTATACCTCTAGCAATATCCTTATCATACTCATCACCGTTAGGTACGGCCCTAATACTCATGATAGCTACATTATTGGCAACACCGTTAACCCCTTTACCGTTGTTACGTTCAGCACCTATAATACCGGCTACATGTGTACCATGACTTTCATCATCTACCCTGTTATTAGGGTTGCCATTGCCATAATCTACATCAGTAATATCATAAGGGTCATCACCTACGCTCTCACGGCCATTGAAATCTTTGTTTAGGTTGTAGTTAAGTTGCTCGGTATAATATTTGATACCATTGTTCAATTCATCAAGAACTTCGGGTATAGAATCTTTTATACCGAACATTTGATTTAGAATGGCAACATTACGTTGCATAGTTTCATCTGTAGCATTTATACCGGCTAAATCTTTTTTGGTATAGGTATCTTTATTTAAATACTTCTTTACATCTGCATCTGCATTTTTTACGGCTTGGTATATAGATTCATATTGCTCTTTACCTTGAAGAGCTTCGTTATATTTAGAGTCAAGTTTGGTTTTAGCCTTTGCTAAAGTAGCAGCGTCACCAATGTTTAAACGAAGCATACGAACATATTCTAACTGCTCGTTATAAGACTCACCCAAGAAATTATAACCGTGTATATCGTCAATAAAGCCATTGCCATCATCGTCAATACCATTACCCGCTTTTTCTTTTGTATTGGTCCATAATACGTTTACAAGGTCTTCATGTTTTAAATCGATACCGGAATCAAGAACGGCAACGATCGTTTTGGTTCCTTTTTTGTTCTTGATGATTTCGTTATACGCTTTATCAACACTCATACCCGGTATGGTATCCGCAACAAGATCTAAATGCCCCCAGTTGTTTTTTTCACTGGTGGTTAGGTCAGAAATTTTTAAAGGAGTAGCATCTATGTTTTCTACAGGAGTAAGAATTAATCCGCTTCCTCCTGCTGTTTTAGTACTTCCGCATCCTGTCAATATTGCGGCAATAGAAAGGGCAAAAATTGATTTAAAATATGAATTTGTCATATAATGGCAACTGTTAGTTAATGTTTCTTGTTTATAATTTAAAATTAATTGAAGAGTTCGTTAAAAGTGTATATTTTATCTAAACGAACACCCCTATCAGTGTGTTTTAAGGTACAAAGTTGGTTATGCGCATCATGTTCAAAGAACAGATAGTAATTATTGTCCGCAGCTTCGTTCAAGAATAGTTCTTTTTCTGACATTGTCAATAATGGCCTAGTATCATAACCCATAACATAAGGTAGGGGAATATGGCCAACGGTTGGTATTAAATCTGCCATATAAGCTATAGTCCTGCCCTGATATGAAAATTGTGGCAGCATTTGTTTCTCCGTATGGCCGTCTATAAAACGAATATCAAAACCTAAGGGACTATTTTTGAGAAAATTATCATCCTCAAAATCTATAAATGATAGTTGGCCACTTTCCTGCATAGGTATTAAATTCTCTGTCAAGAAAGATGCTTTTTCTCTTGGGTTTGGTTTTGTTGCCCATTTCCAATGTTTTTCATTGGTCCAGAACTTAGCCTTTTTAAATGCGGGTTCATAACCTGTTCTGTCCTTGTTCCATTGAATGGCCCCACCAACATGATCAAAATGTAGGTGTGTTAAAAAAACATCCGTTATATCATCTCTATGAAAACCATGCTTTTTTAAAGAAGAATCTATGCTAAAATCTCCCCAGCGGTAGTAATAGCCAAAAAACCGTTCAGACTGTTTATTTCCCATGCCGGTATCTACCAAAATCAACTTATCGCCATCTTCTATTAGAAGGCTTCTTGCGGCAATATCAATTAGATTATTATCGTCTGCCGGGTTAGTTCTTTGCCAAATGGTTTTAGGTACTACGCCGAACATGGCACCACCATCCAATTTAAAATTACCGGTTTCAACAGGATAAATTTTCATAAAGGGCAAAATAATAAAAGTGAGGGTAATCTTGGGAATATTAAGAAAGTATTATCATTTAACCGCTAGATAATAAGACTTAATAAGGTTGTAGTAGCGAGATTATCAAATTACCCAATAGTAGCCTATCTCATCAATGGTAGTTATGCTAAAAAACTAATCTTCATTTATTAAATCTCCAATAATATGATGTGCCAAAGGTTTGGTCAAATGTTTTTTGACAACAGCATATTCTTTTCCTTTTTCAGAATCTAAATTATCTAACGAAGAACTTAAGATATAAACTTTGCAATGGTTGGTAAGCGAGTCTGATAAATTTATATATTCATCTAAAAATTCAAATCCGCTCATACCGGGCATTTTAATATCCAAAAATATTACATCTGGGTAAGTTTCATCATTTTCAATAATATTTTTTAAATAGGCCAACGCTTCAGACCCTGAGGTCATGGTTGTAATTTGAGAAATATTATCTTCTTTTGAAATTATGGCTTTATTAATAAAGTTGTCCACATCTGAATCGTCAATCAATAAAATATTAATATTATTAGCCATACTGTTATTTACCTGCTTCATTTGGTATTTTTAAAGTAAACGTTGATCCGTCACCTATTTTTGATTGTACATTTATTGTTCCTTTCAATTTAGAAAGTACTTCTTTAACTATAAAAAGCCCTATACCAGAACCCATTACCTTAGAAGATACCCTATAGAACATTTCAAATATTTTTTCCAATTGATCTTCTGCCATACCTACACCATTATCTTTTATAATTAAGATTGCCTCTTTTTTGGTGGTTTTCACATTGATCCAAATAGCTGCATCAGCTTTATTAATATCATGATACTTGATGGCATTAGATATAAAATTATTCAATAAAACTGAAATTCTCTTACTATCTGAGATAAAATTGAACTTATCGTCCACATTAATTTCAATATTTATTTTGTGGGTATTCTCTAAGTACCACAAACTTTCTATGGAATGTTCTATTAAAGTAGTAAAATTTATAGGTTCTAGTCTAAGGGCAATATGTTTATTTCTAGAATATTCAATGATGTCTTTGATAAAATCATCTAATCTTTCAATAGATTTTTCCATCATGTTTAAATGTTCGTATAGTTTTGGGTTGATATTTTCCATTTGAATTAATTGTATCAATCCTAAGACCGAAGATAATGGAGCTCTTAACTCGTGTGAAGCACTATAAACAAAACTGTCCAATTCTGAATTGGTTTTCTGTAGTTCATGAAATTGTGTCTCTAAACTATTTTCGGCCTCTTTTCTTTTAGAGTCATCATAGATATTGACCAGATAACTGACCTTACCTTTTAAATGCAAGGGTTTTATAGACATTAACAGTGTTTTCTTTATGCCATTTTTAAGTCTTATTTTATATTCTTGGTTTACTATTTCACCTTCTTCTTTTAGTTTTTTCCAAAGTCTTTCACGCTCTACTTCGTCAATAAAAATTTCTTTAGAATCTATAACGGTCTTGCCCAGTAATTTTTTCTTAGTGGTATTAAGTATGGCATAAACCATTTCATTGGCATCGACCACTCTTCTTTCTTCATCTAAAATTAGCATACCCATAAGGTTTGTTTGAAAGGCCTTGGAGAATTTTTCCTGACTTTCTTTAAGTGCTAGTTCAGATAGAACGTTCTTGGTAATATCCATAGAAGTACCATGGTAAATAAGAGGTTCACCATTAGTATCATAGACTATTTCTGAAAAGGCTAAGAAATACTTAAATGAGTTGTCTTTTAGTTGAATTCTATATTTACTTGGTACCGCATCTCCTTTTCCTTTTTTCTTTGCCAGTTTCTTGTCTAAAACAATTACATCTTTTTCATATATAATTTCCCTTACCAAATCTGGTGTCATTTTTGTTTTAGGGTCAATGCCGTGCATAGCATACATTTCTTTTGACCATTCTACTATATTGCCGGTCATATCCCAATGCCAATAACCAATATTTCCAATTCTAATGGCCGCATTCATTTTAGCTTGTAGGTCTAGAATTTCAAAATCTGCTTCTTTTTGCTTTGTAATATCTATAATAGTACCTCTATACTTATTTGGAGATTTATCTTCATTTCTTAAGACCTCCATTTCGGCTATAATATGCTTTATAGAACCATCTTTTAAAATTATTCTATAATTTAACGAATACGTATCAACATCTTCTGTTACGCTACTTAAAAGCTCCCTATGACTTTCCAGATCATCTGGATGCATTAGACTTTCTATAAAAGGTAAAGTTATTTCGGTTTTTGGGTCTACATCATAAATAGAATATAGTCTAGGTGACCAGTAAAGAATTTTAGTGCTGAAATCATAATCCCAATAACCAATTTTACCGATCCGCATGGCTATTTCCATTTTATTCTTTAAATCTAAAATTTCAATATCAGCTTCTTTTTCTTTTGTAATATCTATTACCGTACCTCTATATTTTATAGCTAAATTTTCAGGTTCCCTGATTACCTCTACCTCTACCATTAAATATTTGACCTTACCATTTACTATGATCCTATAGGTAAAGGCATGGTTAATTTTATTTTTAACAATGTCATATACTTTTTTTCTATGTAATTCTAGGTCGTCTGGATGGATAATACTTTCTAAATACGATATAGTTAAAATTGTACTTTCATCCATCTCGTATATAGAGTACATGAGAGGAGAACAATTAAAAGTTGCCGATTCAATATCAAAATCCCAATAGCCAATTTTACCAATGCGTATTGCCGCATCCATCTTGCTTTGTAGTTCAAGAATTTCTTTTTGATTTTGCTTTCGCTCGGTTAGGTCAAAGCCTACAGACCCAATAGCTATAGGTTTGTTCGTTGTTTTGTCCTTAATGAGAAAACCAGAAAATTCTAAAGGAATTATTTTATTGGTCTTAAAATTTTTAAGTGGTACTTCTCCTGTCCATAATCCTGTTTTCATTATGGTGGGTAAATGCTCGTTGATTATGACACTTTTGTAACTGTCTTCAAAAAAATCGAACATTTTTGAATTGTTCACATCAAAATCACAGGGCAATTCAACCATTTTTTTTCCAGCATCATTTAAATACAATGGATCACCGGATAGCGTTGCAAGACCAATAAAACCTGGACTATTTTCAATTATTGAGATTAAGCGTTGCCTTTCTTCATCGGTTTTCTTTGCTTCGGTCTGGTTAACGTAAGTACTTAAACTATAGTTTTCGCCTAAATATTCATAAGGCTCTTTTGATAGTAGTAAATGTAGAATACTACCATTTTTAGCTATAAAATCAACCTCTAATTTTTCTATTTTTTGAGAATCGTTCAATGCAAGAATATCAGGGTCGGCATTTAATTTTTCGCTAAAATCTATTAAACCAAGTTCTAATATAGATTTGCCCTTAATCTCTTCTAAAGAATATCCTATTAAATCTAGAAAATAAGAATTAGCGTCAACAAAACGATTATTATGATCTTTTATGACCATACCTACAAAGCGGTTGTTATATGCCTTACTGAACTTAACTAAGTTTTCTTCTGCCGCCAACTCTAATTGTTTTCTTTCTGTAATATCCCTAACAATACCCATAATAGTAGTATTGTCAATCATTTTAGCACTAACTTCTCCGTAAAAAATAGTGCCGTCCTTTTTTATTAATTTTTGTTCTGAACGTATAGTTTTCCCTTTTCTCAATTCAGCATAGTTAACTGATCGTTTTGTTGTTTCCTCATCAATGGTCAGGTCTGTTATATTAATGTTCAACAACTCAACTTTTGAATAGCCGAACATTTTAATTCCATAAGGATTTACATCTAAGATGTTTCCCCGAAAATCATTTAAAAATATACCGTCAGAAGCCCCGTCTATTAATGATTTATATCGCTCCTTACTATCTTTTAAAAGCGCTGTTTTTTCTTCTACTATTCTTTTTAATTTTGCTGGTTGCCGCATTAGGGACCAAGAAAGTATACCACATACTATAGAGAGTAACATGCCCAATAATGAAAAAAGCATGGTAGAAGAGTTCATTTTGTTACTGTCCAAGTAGACATACAGTTTCCATTCTCCTTGACTAGTGGTTAGTGGTAAGGTGGTTGCGCTTTCTTTAGATATGTTTTTAGAAGCGTAAAACGTTTCTTCAGTATTATCTGCATTGATTTTTACTAATTTATAAGAGAATTTTTCATTGTTGGTACTGTCTAATTGAACTGCATTGATGACTGTAGATAGGCGCACAACAGCGGCTACAAAACCATTGAAATCTCCATTTTTATATAAGGGTCTTCTACCAATTATGCCAGAACCACCTTGTTTAAGGTAAATAGGTCCGGCGGTGTAGTAATCTTTTCTTTCTAGGGTAATTTTGGCACCAAATTTATTGTCTGGGTCATTTAGGATATTCATGCCAATGACTTCGTTTCCTTCTAAAGGGTGTACATGGGTAATTACACCCTTTTCATTTACAAGCTCAAGGGCATCAATACTATTGTTGTTGTTTAATAGTAGTTGTGCAATGCTGTCAAAATCATCTGGTATACCATAATGATCAACAATAAATGCAAGCGTTTGTGTAGCATTATAGCTTTGACCTAAGATATTTTGTAAATCGATTTTTAGGCTTGATACCCTATTCTCTATTTCTTGCTGTTCTGTTTGTTGATAAAGCTGGTATTTCTGAAAAGCAATAAACTGGGTTATGATCAAAACAAGTAAAAATGCCAAAAAACCGTGTAATAAAGGGTTTTTTAAGATGGACCATTTAAAGGTTTCAGACATTTTTGTTGGTAAGGATTATATAATTATACTAAAAACTACAATATAAATAGTATCAGCTTATGCCATGAGGGTAATACGAAGTTAAAAAAGTCATGCTTACAATAGTATTTTTTTTCTATATTTTGTAAGATTTAACTTCAATATGTAGGTCTTTTATCAGTTGTATTTTTAGTTTTCTACCGGAATTAATTTACTCTTTTTCATTCAATATGGCTAAAAGTGTTTAACTAGATTTTGTTAAAAGCCCCTATTTTGACTTGTTTTAGACATTTAACTAAAACAAAATATCGTTGAACATATGCTTTTTAACAGATAGGTTTATGTGGTTAATTTATAAACCAAGCTATAATTTTACTTATAAGAGAGGTATCAATAGTTTTTTTGGAATAATGGCAGAAACTGTTAGGTTGACTTTAATGTAGGGATGGAAATATAAACTTACTCATGTAATTTGTTAAGTAGCCGGTTCCAATAAATGCGTTCAACTATTTATGTATACTATTATTAAGGGAAATTTGCCAATTGAACCTTGCATTTAAAATGAGATGTTCACTTGGTTTTTATGTTATATAGTGGGGTTTAATTGTTATTTTTATCCAAAATCAATCAAATGCTAGAGCTTGCTGGAATAATCATTTTAGGAATACTTGCTCAATGGGTGGCTTGGCGCTTAAAACTACCGGCTATTTTACCATTAATTCTTATTGGTTTAATCGTTGGGCCTTTGTCAACATTGTATACTGAAGACGGATCAAAAATTATAGAGCCAATTTGGAACGGAGATAAAGGTCTTTTTCCTGGTGAAGGATTGTATTATTTTGTATCGCTGGCCATTAGTATAATTTTATTTGAAGGCGGACTTACACTTAAGCGATCGGAGATAAAAAATATTGGTCCGGTGATAACTAAATTGATTACTCTAGGTAGTTTAACCACATTCTTTGGTGCGGCATTGGCAGCCTACTTTTTATTTGGACTCTCTTGGCAACTATGTTTTTTGTTTTCTGCTTTGATCATTGTAACAGGACCAACGGTAATTACCCCTATATTAAGAAACATACCTCTTAAAAAAGATGTTTCGGCAATTTTAAAATGGGAGGGAATCTTGATTGATCCCATTGGTGCATTGGCGGCAGTATTGGTCTATGAGTTTATTAGTGTTGGGGAAGGTCAAGCCTATACCATGACTGCATTGATCGAGTTTGCTAAAATTCTGTTATTTGGTTTTACATTCGGATTTACCTTTGCCCATGCCCTTACCTTTTTAATCAAAAAGAACTTTATACCACATTATTTATTAAATGTAGTGTCGCTTTCCGTAGTATTGGGAGTCTTTGTAATGTCGGATGTTTTTGCACACGAATCTGGCTTATTGGCAGTAGTTGTTATGGGTATGGTAATGGGTAACACCAATTTACCTAACATTAAAGAGTTGCTTTATTTCAAGGAATCTTTAAGTATTTTATTGATATCCATCTTATTTATTCTACTGGCTGCCAACATTGATATTTCTGATCTAGAATTAATATTTACATGGAAAACGATAGCGCTGTTCTTAGCTATTGTATTGATTATTAGACCACTTGGAGTCTTTTTAAGCTCTATTGGGTCTAATTTAAAGTTTAATGAAAAGCTTTTTATTAGTTGGGTGGGTCCTAGAGGTATTGTTGCTGCCGGTATAGCGTCCTTATTTGGGTCCAAACTACTTTCTAAAGGAGAAGCAGGAGCAGAGTATATAACCCCTTTGGTGTTTATGATTGTACTTGGTACTGTACTTTTAAATGCTACAACGGCTAGGGTTTTCGCTAAGTTAATAGGTGTATTTTTAAATAAATCTGAAGGAATTTTAATTTTAGGAGCATCAAAAGTATCGCGTTTAATTGGTGAATATTTACATAAGAATGACAGGCATGTTGTGCTTATTGACAATAACCAATCTAATATTGACAAGGCCGAAAAGTTGGGGTTAGAGGCAATTTCTGCAAACATATATTCAGATAATTTGACCGATAATATTGAATTGAACGATATTGGGTATTTAATGGCATTGACCGCAAACTCAGACATAAATAAGTATGCCATAGATAAGTTTCAAGATGCATTTGGGGAGAACGGGTCCTTTAGGTTGGTAGATGCGGATGAAATGTCTGATCCAGAGAATAATCCAAAAGAAGGACTGTTTTCGCACACAGATGATTTTATTAAGTTGACGGAAGCTGCTAGAAAATTCCCTGCAATTCATGAAATTGAACTTCATGATACCGAACATTATGAAGGCTTGATCGAGATTACCAAAGCAGATGCAGATATTGTTCCTTTATTTTTATTGGACCCAGAAGGCAATATTCATATTATTACCGCATTTAGTAAAGAGTTTACAGATATTAAGAAGGGTTATAAACTCGCATATTTAGGCAAAATGTTTCCTAATGAAGACCCAGACAAAGAAGAGGCAAAACAGAATTAAAGTTTCATCAACTAGGTTTCTATTAAAAATAATGATCTTCAAAATTAGTTTCTAACAAAATTTTATACAGCAGCTTTAAAAAAAGTCATCAAAATTAAGTAAGTATTATTTTCTCCGAGCTCCATATTTATAAGACTTTTTTTAATTTATGTGTAATAGAAGTTTTAAGCGTGTAAAAAATTCTGACAATATTATTTAAAATCATTTCGTTAAGGAGTAAGAAAAACCAACCAAAACCAAATGTTTTTATGAAAAAATCAATTTTATTTTTAGCCTTAGCAGCTACAGTTACTTTCACGAGTTGTTCAAAAGATGACGATGATAATGGATGTAAATCATGTAGTGCTGCAGACCAAAAAGTTGAAATTTGCGATAATGGCGACGGAACTTATGATTTATCCGTTGGCGGAGAGAGCGCCGGAACGTTAGATGAATCTGATTTAGACGGGATGTCTCCACAACAAGTAGTAGACGCAACTTGCGAAGCTTTGAATCTCCTTTCGGATTTCTAAAATATCAATTAGATTATTTTAAAAGTCTTACATGTTATATGTAAGACTTTTTTATTTTGGAAACAATTTTCTAAGAAATAAACCCAACTCATCCCTTTTTTATCCCAATTGGGCAGAATCTATTATATAAAAGAGTACCCGGACTATAGTTTTGCGATATCAATTAAATCCAATAAAAAAACGACCAGTCATGAAATTAAGATTTGCTTTTCTAATAGTAGCGCTTTTAATCACAGTTAGCTCAATTGCTCAAAATTCAATTAACGGTATAATTACGGACACATCAAAAGAGTCACTTTCTTTCGCCAATATCATTCTCTATGAATTAGGAAAAGAAGAGCCGTTAACCGGAGCTATTAGTAATAATATTGGAGTTTATGAATTTAAAAACATCGCAGATGGCACCTATGTTATAGAAGTATCGGTATTGGGCTTTGAAACTAAAAAATCTGAAGAACTTCAATTATTAGGATCAGATTTGGAAGTAGATTTTACTTTACAAGAAGAAACCCAAAATTTAGATGAGGTCGTGGTAAAAAGTAAAAGACCTCAAATAAAACAAACGGCAGAAAAGCTTATTGTAAATCTTGAAAACTCGGATATGGTGAATACCAACCTACAGGATGTTGTAAAAAAAGTTCCGGGTATTATTTTGACCAACGGTAATGTAAGTTATGCCGGCCAAGGTAATATTAGAATACTCATAAACGGCAAGACTACGGATTATATGGATACGGCGAGCTTACTTAGAGATTTGCCCGCAGACAATATTTCTAAGGTAGAATTAATACAGCAACCAGGTTCGGAATACGATGCAGAAGGGGCAGGACCAATTTTAAACATCATTTTAAAGAATAACGTAAAACTAGGTACGCATGGTAATGTAAAACAAATGGTAGGCTATGAGAACAGATTTGAATATGCTACTAGTGCTTCAGTCGCCAGTTATAAAAACAAACTTAATTGGCAATTAAGTGCAGGATATAGAAAATCTACTTCTAGAGATGATTTAATATTGTCTCGTAAAGTTCTTGAAGATACTTATGAACAAACCTCAAAATCTGCTTTTGACCCCATAATCATTAATATTGGAGCAGGTGTTGACTATTATCTGTCAGACAAGCATTCAGTTGGTGTAAGTGGTAGAATAGTCAACAGCGATTCTGATCGGGTTTCCAATAACAATACCACCATATCAAGTGCTTCATCAGAGATTAGCTTGTTAACCGATAATAGTTTTGATCGTAACAGAAGTATTTATACCGTAAACCCATATTACGAATTTAAGGATGATAAAAACAAACTGGTACTTGATTACAATTTTGTTGATTATGGGTATGATAACGAAAACAATTTATTTCAGGTAGGTACATCAGAATTACCTTATGATAATAGGCGTTACTTTCAAGATGCAGCCTATAGAATTAATACATATAAAGCTGACTATAAACGAACGGTCAATGAGAATTTCTCTTGGAATGCCGGAGCTAAATTTTCAGATGTAGCATCAGATAGTGATTTGCAATCTTTTACAGAAGATGAGGAAGGTGTATTTCAGTTTCAACCGGCAGAGAGCAACAGGTTCTTGGTAGATGAAACAATTTTGGCGTTGTATTCTAAATTAAACGTAAAGGTTGATAAGTGGAGTTTTTCTGGCGGATTGCGTTGGGAAGAAAGTGATACCCAAGGTACTGCAACCACTACTGGGGAAACAAGAACAAGAAAAATATCAAAGCTATTTCCAAGTGTTAGCCTAAGCCGAGAAATTACGGAAGAAATCAGTGCTAACCTTGCATACAGCTATAGAATTCGCAGACCGTCCTACAGCTCGCTAAATTCTTTCGTGTATTTCTATGATCCGTTTACTTTTGAAGAAGGAAATCCCAATCTAAAACCTGCCTTTACTAACAGCTATCAATTTAATTTAACGTATGAAAACCAACCGTTCTTTAATATAAGTTATAGAGAAACCTCAGATCAATTATTTGAAATCATAACCCAAAACGATGCATCTGCCGAGACTTCTAGATCAATGATCAATTTGGCACAGAACAAAAATTGGAATTTTAGTCTATTTGCACCCTTAAGTTTTATTAACGGATTAGATGGTTATACAGGTATAATTGCCAATCATAATCGTTACGCATCAGAAAATCTAGATCCTGAGCTAGATTTATCTAAGTGGAGCATTACCTGGTTTACGAGCGCTGAATATGAATTGCCCTGGGAAATCAATTCAGAAATATCCGGATACTACACCTCCGGAGGTTTAGAAGGTATTATTGAATATGATTGGATGGCAGGTATTGATATTGCCATTAGTAAAAGTTTTCTTGATGACAAATTAAAGGTTAGTTTAGAGTACGAAGAGTTGATACAAAGACCTTTTACAGGTACTGTAAGGTATGATAATGTAGATGCAACCATCGTTTCTAATTGGGCCAGAAACAATGTATTTTTACAATTGAACTATAGTTTTGGTTCAAAATTCGGAAAAAACAATAAGCGAGAGAACGCTTCAAAAGAGTAACAAAACCGTATTAAACAAGACAATTAATACAGTATAGTAAATGAACACGAAACTAAATAAGTCAGACTTCATATTGCTGGGTGTCATTATAGGCGTAACATCACTTCTTAATGTTTGGCAATATTATGTGTATGGTAATGATCTGTTAGAATTTATAGTTGATATTCCAACATACATAATTATGGCATGCATTGCCATTGGGCTATTTATGTATTGGTTGTTGCCAAATTTTTTATTGAAGAACACAAACTATTTCTTGTTCATTAGTTTGGCAATTGTAATCTTGACCGTTACAGGTTTTATAGAAAACCTTGCCGGGTATTGGTCATGTGAAAATGATTGCAGAACATACCCGGTTTGGCACAGAGCATTATTGGACGGTCTTTTTGCCGGGGCGGATAATGTAGGTATTCCTTTGGGGATTTTGTTGACAAAGAAGTTTTATGAAAGCCAAACACAGGTTGTAAAAATTCAAAAACAACAGAAGGAAAATGAGCTTAAGCTTTTGCGTTCGCAATTAGACCCTCATTTTCTATTTAACAATCTAAACACTTTAGATGCTTTAATAGACAGTAATGCCAATAAGGCAAAAGAATATATAAATCGTCTTTCACTAATCTATAGATACTTGATTCAAACAAAAGATGCCGAGGTCATGGAGCTATCTGAAGAAATGAACTTAGCGGATAATTATATGTTTCTGATACAGACCCGATTTGGTGATGATTATAGTTTTCATATCCATAAGAACATTGATTTTTCCAATAAATTTTTACCCACCGGTGCTATACAGACGTTATTAGAAAATGTAGTAAAACATAACAAAGCAAGTGGAGAAAATAAAATACATACTAGTATTGATATTGATGAGAATTGGTTGACAGTTACAAACAACAAATTGAAATTTGCATCACCAAAGGATAGTTTGGGCACGGGACTAATCAACCTAAAAGCAAGATATCAATTACTCTCCAAAGAGGTCCCTAAAATAGAAGAAAGTGAAAAGGAATTTAAGATTTCGATTCCAATAATTAAATTAAGTAACTAATTGGAAGCATATGACACTTTTAATTTTAGAGGATGAAATTCCCGCATACCAGAAACTATTAAGTCATCTTAAAACATTTTTTGAAGGCGATGTAACAAGCCATTGGGCAAGATCTATTGCAGAAGGCAGGGATCTTTTAGAAGCGAACTCATACGATCTTATTTTGTCTGACATTAAGTTGTTAGACGGTATTTCTTTTGACCTGTTCAATGCCGTAGAAGTGAGTTGTCCAATAATATTTTGCTCCGCTTATGACGATTATTTGTTTCAGGCATTCAATACCAACGGAATTGCCTATATTTTAAAACCATATACAAATACCGATTTCATAAAAGCTCTGGAAAAATATCAGTCTCTGTTCAAGCAGGGCGAATACGATAGTAAGTTGAGCAACGAAACTTTAAATGCATTAAAACTGGCGTTACAAGAAGAGCAGACCAATTATAAGAAGCGTTTTGTAATAAAGCGCCCCAATGGTATTCAATTATTGAACACTTCTGAAATTAGTTTGATCGAAGCTTCAGGAGATTTCTGCATCGCCATAGACAAAGAAGGTAAACGACATCCCATATCGCAAACTATTGGCAGCATAGTACAACAACTATCGCCCAATAAGTTCTTTAAAATCAATCGTAGTCAAATAGTACATATTGATTATATAGAACAAATAGAGAGCCATTTTAAAAACCGTTTACTTATAACCATTAAAGGCTGTAAAGAAAAAGCAATGACCAGTACTTCTACTACTTCCGATTTTAGAAAGTGGTTAGAGTAAGTTAATCGTTCAGCTTCAATACCGCCATAAAAGCTTCTTGTGGCACCTCTACGTTACCAACTTGTCGCATACGTTTTTTACCTTTCTTCTGCTTTTCAAGAAGTTTACGTTTACGAGAGATATCACCTCCATAACATTTAGCGGTTACATCTTTACGTAAAGCTTTTGTAGTCTCTCTAGAGATAATTTTTGCCCCAATAGCAGCCTGAATAGGAATATCAAACTGTTGTCTAGGGATCAGTTCTTTTAGCTTTTCACACATTTTTTTACCAATATGAACGGCATTATCCGCATGGATCAATGCAGATAGGGCATCTACCGGTTGGGCGTTTAAAAGAATATCTACACGTACTAATTTAGAGGTACGCATACCTATAGGAGCATAATCAAATGAAGCATATCCTTTAGAAACCGTTTTTAGCCTATCATAAAAATCAAAAACAATTTCCGCTAAAGGCATGTCAAAATTTAGTTCAACACGTTCGGTCGTCAAATAGGTTTGGTTCGTAATTTGTCCTCTTTTCTCTATGCACAAAGACATTACGTTACCAACAAAGTCAGATTTTGTAATAATCGTAGCTTTAATATAAGGTTCCTCAACACGGTCTATACCAGACGGATCGGGTAAATCCGTAGGATTATTGACTATAATTGGGGTATCAGGGTTTTTACGTGTATAAGCATGGTAACTAACATTGGGTACCGTGGTTATAACCGTCATATTGAACTCTCGTTCCAAACGCTCTTGAATGATTTCCATATGTAGCATTCCAAGGAAACCACATCTAAAGCCAAAACCTAGAGCAGCACTACTTTCTGGAGCAAAAACAAGAGAAGCATCGTTCAACTGCAATTTTTCCATTGAAGCACGTAACTCTTCAAACTCATCTGTATCTACAGGGTAAATACCGGCAAATACCATTGGTTTTACATCTTCAAATCCGCCAATAGGGTTTTTAGTTGGGTTGGCCGCATCGGTTATCGTATCACCTACTTTAACTTCACGCGCATCTTTAATTCCGGTAATCAAATAACCAACATCACCGGCTTTAACACTTTTTTTAACCTCTTGGGTCAACTTCAAAGTACCTACCTCATCCGCAAAATAATCCTTATCGGTTGCTACAAACTTTATTTTTTGTCCCTTTTTAATTTCACCGTTAATGACCCTAAAATAGGTTTCAACACCTCTAAAAGGGTTGTAAACAGAATCAAAGACCAAAGCTTGTAAGGCTTCGTCCGGGTTGCCCGTAGGAGCAGGAATACGCTCAATAATTGCCGCTAATATTTCTTCTATGCCAATACCGGTTTTTGCAGATGCAGGTATAACTTCATCCGCATCACAACCTAAAAGATCAACGATATCATCTGTAACCTCTTCTGGGTTGGCACTTGGTAGATCAACCTTGTTTAAAACAGGAATAATTTCAAGGTCGTTCTCTAGCGCTAAATATAAATTTGAAATAGTCTGTGCCTGTATGCTCTGTGCGGCATCTACGACCAAAAGCGCACCTTCACATGCTGCAATAGATCTAGAAACTTCATATGAGAAATCTACATGGCCTGGGGTGTCTATCAAGTTTAAAATATAATGTTCCCCCTTATAGATATAATCCATTTGTATGGCATGACTTTTTATGGTGATACCACGCTCTCTTTCAAGGTCCATACTGTCCAGAAGTTGTTCTTTTTTCTCTCGGTCGGTAACAGATCCGGTAAACTCCAACAATCTATCTGCCAAGGTACTTTTCCCATGGTCAATATGTGCAATAATGCAAAAATTTCTAATGTTTTTCATAGCGGTAACAGTAATAATAATGCTAATTTATACCAGGAATAACGCCCGGTACTAAAGAGCAATTGCAAATATAATCTAATTTATAGCGCTAAACTTTAGTGTAGTAAGCTATTTATTGTTGCATAGATTAGTTTGGATTACATATATTGTAAAAAATTACGACGTTTTTAGTTAGATTTGATAATCAACCCCAAATTACCATTGAAACTACTTCTTGCTATTTTATTTTTCATCATTGGTGTTTCTCAATTTGCGCATTCACAAACCTTTGAACTTAAAGGTGAGGTTAAAGATCAGTACCAAGAACCAGTTGCATTTGCCTCTGTTTTTTTAGTTACGGCTAAAGATTCTGTTCTGGCCAAAGGCACTTCTGCTGACGAAAACGGTGCATTTTTATTTACAGATATTAACGAAGGACTTTATTTTCTAAAAGCATCTTACGTAGGTAAAGTATCTAATGATTTGGCAATAGAAATTATAAAGGACACTAAGATCGGAGCTATTATAATTGAGCAACAAGCAGAACAACTTAATGAGGTAACCGTTACCAGCAATAAACCTGTAGTTAAAAGAGAAGTGGACCGTATTGTTTTCAATGTAGAAAACACGGTTATTTCCCAGAACAGTTCTTGGGATATTCTTCGTCAAACACCTGGAGTCATTATGATGAATGATGAACTGAAAGTGAGAAATCAAGCCACTACAATTTATATCAATGATCGTAAAGTGCAGCTGTCTTCAGAAGAGGTTAGAAGCTTGTTGGAAAATTACCAGGGTGAGAATATAAAATCTGTGGAGGTTATACATAATCCGCCAGCAAGTTATGATGCCGAGGGTGGGTCAATTTTAAATATCGTTACCAGTAAAAATGTATCTGTAGGGTATAAAGGCAATGTAAATGCCGGGTATACGCAAGGGGTTTTTCCCAAGTACAATTTTGGAACATCTCACTTTTATAAGACTAAAAGGTTAAACGTAAACGCAAGCTATAATTATACGCCTAAAAAGGAATTTAAGAATACTTTGAGTAATACCAATTTTATGGATATTACCGGTATTACTTCTGTTTGGGATACAGATTTTGATCAAATAATACGCACTAATACCCATAGTGCAGGAATATCAGTAGATTATGAATTTAATGATAAGAATACGCTAAGCCTAACAAGCAACGCACAGTATCAACCAAAAAAGGATGCTGATTTTTTTCAGGAAACTACTATTAAAAATGCATCTGGTGTATTGGATTCCCTTTTTACCACAAATAGTTTTTTAAGCGAACAAAAGTATAATGTTTCGGGCGACCTTACTTTTAAACATCAGTTTAAAGACCAAGGAAATTTAACTGTAAATGCACACTACACAAATTTTGATTTAGACCGAAATCAAGATGTAAACTCAGATTATTTTCAACCTAACGGCTCATTTCTACGCGATTTTAATTTCTCTACCATTGCCGATCAACAGATAGAAATAAAGACCGCTCAAATAGATTATACTGATTATTTGGGTAGTGTATTTTTTGAAACAGGCGTAAAAGGTTCTTTTATTGATTCTGAAAGTAGGTTGGATTATTTTTTAGAGAATGATGGCACCGAATTTATTTCTAATTTGTCCGATGATTACACGTACGATGAAAGGGTATATGCAGGTTATTTTAGCCTATCTAAAGATTGGGAAAAATGGAGTATAAAAACAGGCTTGCGTGTAGAACAAACAGAAAGTTCTGGGGTATCTGTTAATGTATCAAGCATTAACGACCTTGATTATTTTGAACTTTTTCCATCTTTCTACATATTACATAACATTAACGACAATCACAGTTTATCTTTTGATTATTCTAGAAAGTTAGAACGCCCTAGGTATGAAGATTTAAATCCGTTTAGGACCTATATCAATGAACGTACTTTTGAAGAAGGTAATCCTAATCTAACCCCTAGTTTTAGCCATAATTTTAATTTGAACTATACCCTAAATCAGGAGTATTATTTTGATTTCTATTATCGAGACAACGGTAGGTATATATCTACACTGACCTTTCAGGACAATGATAATTTCGTTTTAAGGGATATTACGCAGAATGTTTTAGAAAGCAACTCTTATGGGTTTGATTTTACTTATGGTAAGTCTATCACTAACAATTGGTACTTGTACAGTTATATTTCTCTTTTTCATGAAGAAGAGTCTTTTATTGCGTTGCAAAGCAATGAATATTCCTATAAAAATAAGTTTAACGGAGCTTATATAGATCTAACCAATTATTTTACACTTTCTAAAGACGGTAGTTTTAAGGGAGAATTAGGGTTGGTGTTCTTATCAGGTTGGTTACAAGGGTCCTATATACAAGAAGAAACTACAAATTTAACCTTGGGATTAAGAAAATCATTTTTTAATAATAGAGCCGTATTAAGTGTAAGTGCCAATGATTTATTAGGAAAATACAACGGCTACGTATCTTCAAAATATTTAAATCAAGACAACAGTTACTTGGTAATTCCTGAAACCCAATATGTAAAGTTTGGTTTTACATACAACTTTGGTAATTTCCGTTTAGAAGACAACCAACGAGATATAGATAAAATAGAACGTGAACGTCTCGATTAACTATAACGGGTTAATAATCAGCATTTTATTTTTTAGTTAAGAAAAACTTAAATAAATTGTAAGATAATTCAATTTTACTTTCCTACATTTAGTAAGAATACGAACACTAAATGCTTAAAAATTTATTATTAACGCTTCTATTTTGTCTTACAATTTCTTTTGCATTTTCCCAAGAATTTATCATTAGCGGTTTTGTAAAGGATGAACACCAAACACCGGTTGTTCTTGCTAATATAATTTTGTTGAGCGAAGAGGGAGAGTTTATAAAAGGCACTGTCACAAATGATCAAGGAGCTTATGAAATTAAGTCCGTCACCACAGGCAACTACCGTATAGTAGCTAGTTATATAGCAAATACCGTAGAAAGTGAAATTCTTTCCATAACCGGTAGTATTGAGATAGAACCGCTTATATTACAAAGTGCTCAAGAATTGGATGAGGTCGTAGTAACCCAAAACAAACCGAAGTTAGAACAATTGGCAGATCGCCATATTTTTAATGTTGAAAATACCGCAATTTCCGATGGCGATATTTGGGATGTTTTAAAGCGTACACCTGGTGTAATGGTAATGAACAATAGGTTGTACGTAAATGGTAGTTCTAAGGTAAATATTATGATTAATGGTAAGCTGGTCAACCTACCGGAAGAGGATATAATTAATTTACTTAGTGGTAGTTCTGCAAGTAATGTACAATCTATAGAAGTAATTACGAGTCCGCCGGCAAAATATAGTGCCGAGGGTGGTTTACTTATTGATATTAAAATGAAGAAAAACCTTGTTGCGGGGTATAACGGCGCTGTTTTTAATAGATATACGCAAGGTATTCTGCCAAAGCATACTGTAGGTACAGATCATTTCTTTAAAGGTAAAAGAATAGATTTTTCAACGAACTACAGCTTTAGCCATGATAGGGATTGGACCAGATATTCTGATGCTACCACGTTTTTTGAAGACGGACAAGAAAATGAGATTTGGACAGCAGAGCAAAAATCTATATCTAAAGGAAAAAGTCATAATCTAAATCTTTTTTTAGACATTGAATTAAATGAAAAAAATACACTGAGCTTTTCATCTACCTCAAGTTTTTCACCAGATAACAATATAATTTATACCTCATCAACAGATATAGAAAGTACCGGTGCAGATGTAATAGCGCGTTTAAAAGGTCTCAATATATTAAGCGATGATACCTATAACACTTCTAATTATTTAGATTGGGTACATAAGTTGAATGATAAAGGGGCAGAAATAGCAACAAACGCCCACTTTACCTATTATGATTCTAAGGATAATCAAGAATTAAATAATGACATTGTAGAAGGTTTTACAGAGAATACTTCCGAGAATACCTTAAATATAAGTTCAGACCAGATTATAAATCTTTTCAGTGCCCAAACAGATTTAACATTACCATTATCAAAACAGTCTACCTTAGAGACGGGCTTAAGATTTGCAAATATAAACTCGGAGTCAAGTATTCAACAGTCTGGTTTTGATGAATCATTTGCAGAAATAAATCCTACGGCTTCTGGTATTTTCAATTACGATGAACAAATTTATGCAGGTTATATAAGCCTTAGTAACAGTTGGGAAAAATGGAAGTTAAATACAGGCCTACGAGCAGAATATACAGATACAAATGGAGATTTGAATATTTTATCATCAGCGAATAAAAATTCGTATTTTGATCTGTTCCCAAACTTCTCAATGTCCTATACAAAAGACAAGAATGCGTACATGGTTAAATATTACAGGAGAATTACCCGACCTAGATATAGCAGCATTAACCCTTTTCAATATTATTTATCTGCAAACTCTATTTTTGAGGGAAACCCTAATTTAAAACCAGCTTTTCGTAGTTATATAGAAGTTGATTATGTGTATGATAAGGACTTTAAGTTTGCTTTGTTTACGAGTATAAAATCAGACCAACAGATACAGCAATTTATTCAAGATAATACAACCAATATTCTTAAAGCACAGTACCTTAATTTGGAAACGAATTATAATTTTGGTGCAGATGCCAGCGTATCTAAATATTTAACCTCGTATTGGTATTTTTATTTTTTTGTGAGCCAATATTACAACCAAAATAAATTTGCTGATATAAACACGAATGCCATTATAGACAATTCTATTTGGACTACATACTTACGTGTTAATAATTATTTTACGTTATTAAAAGACGAATCGTTGTATGCAGATATGGCGTTCAATTATATTTCTCCATATGTTCAAGGTAACGCGAGTTTTAGATCTTACAGCAAATTGAGTATAAATTTCAGAAAGACATTTTGGAACAAGGATGCTAGTGTTTCAATAGGAATAGAAGATATTTTTAATAAAGGAAACACATATTCTACAAGAAACTATCTGGAACAGAACAATATCACAAGTACTAGACCTGAAAGTAGACTATTTGTATTCGGTTTTAGGTATAAGTTTGGTAACACTAAAATTCGCGATAATTCTAAAAACAAGCATACTGACGAAAATAAGCGATTATAATAGTTACTGTGATAACAAGGTACCGCAAATACCAAGGCTTATTAGGCAATACACTCCCGCTAAAATCATAAATACTTTACCTGCCTTTTTCTTTTTATAATAAAACAAGACAGCTCCTATAAGTATAAACACTATTGCAGGGCCGAACATTATAAGAAATAAAAAAGTAGCGAGACCATCAAGATTACCAACCTCTAAAATCATATTATTTCGTTTTGTAATTCCTTTAATCGTTCTATTTTATCATCTCTATAAAATAAGTTCATAGTTTCAAAAGGGATGATTTTATAGTCTTTGTTTACAATGTGCACACAAGATTTCTTAATGGCACGTACATCAAAATTATGGGCATCTATAAATTGCATAATGATGATACGAAACAGGTTATCATACCCAAGTTCTGGGGCGTCAATTTCAGGAAGGCAGCACATAATACTTTTTAAATTTTCCGATGCTTTTTCAACGGAATTGCCTGTACTAAAAAGCTCGATCATTTTGCCGTGCAGTTGTTCATCTTGCTCGTAAATAATGGTGTTTTTACCTTCGTTCAATAAATCATCTGGGTTAATGAACCGTGTTAGCGGATTTACCTCATCGCCTAATTTTAGAGCATATGCCATCACCAAGGCATCGGGATTACAGGGTACCGGTATTAAATCGTCTGGTTCAAAAATGGGCGATTGCTCTAAAATTTTTCTACGTACTTCAGTTAAGGTAATACGGTTTTCATCTACTTCAAAATTTTCTAATCTACCGGCAATTTGGGTGGGCTGAAAAGTTACGCCGCGAATACATTTTTGTTTTAGGGCAAAGTCTATGGTGCTTCCCATTTCATGGTCGTTCAGCCCCTTTTGTAATGTGACTACCAATGTTGTAGAAAGGTTCAATTGATTTAAGTGATCTAACGCTTGTAGACGAATATCTGCCAGGTCTGCCCCTCTTAAGGTTTGTAGTACATGGTTATCCAAAGAATCAAACTGTAAATACACTTCAAAATCTGGTGCGTAAGTTGCCAATCGTTTCGCAAAATCAAAATCTTTTGCAATTTTAATTCCGTTGGTATTCAACATTAAATGCCGAATAGGGAGCGATTTTGCGTAATCAAGAATTTCAAAAAAGTTAGGATGTATGGTAGGCTCACCACCACTAAGCTGAACAACATCTGGTTCTCCCTCGTTCTTAACGATAACATCTAACATTTTTTTTATTTCCTCTAATGTTCGGTGTCTACCATAAGTGGGAGATGATCCCGCATAGCAGGTAGGGCAGGTAAGGTTACAGCGGTCGGTCAGTTCAATAACCGTAAGACAAGAATGTTGCTCGTGATCTGGGCAAAGTCCGCAATCATAAGGGCATCCGTAATGTGTTTTTGTATTGAACGTTTTTGGATATTCAGAAGCCTTATTATAATTTCTTATGTTTTTATAGTACTCTATGTCATCTGCAATTAGCACCTTAGACCTACCATGCTCTCTACAGTTTTTAAGCATATACACCTTCTCGTTCTCAAAAACGATTTTGGCATCTACCCTACGTAAACATTCTGGGCATAGGCTTAATGTAAAATCATAATAGGTATAGTTTTTTTCTGACATATGTTATTCCCCGTAGGATAAATTTTTGGTAGTACACCAAACAAATTAGACATAATATTTGAATACTACTTAGCCCTAAGAAATAAAAAGGGTTAGGTTTTAGGAATTCGATACAAAAACGAAGGGAGAAATAGGTAACCATAAAGAGCTTAAAAAGATCTCCGTTTTTAAAAGTAAGATTCAACTTTTGTAACTTTTTGATGATGAGGAAAAGTACGGATAAAAACAGCATTTCATATAGTGCAATAGGATGCCTTAAAACACCATCACCTAAGTCCATACCGGTTAAAAAGGTAGTTTCTTTTCCGTAGGTAAACTCTTTAACACCTGCTAAAAAGCAACCAATTCTGCCTATGATAATGCCTAAGATGATAGGCAGTGTAAACAAGTCTCCAGACGAATGTTTTTCGCCAATAATCTTCTTCACAAGCTCCACGCCCAGCAAGCCACCAAAGAGCCCGCCCATTATGGTTTTGTTGTTTAGGTTATAAAGCAAACCTTGATCTATATGGGCTATAGGGTTTTCAAAAAATGCCGCTAATCTTGATAAGAACAGCGCCCCAAAAACCGCACCTATGATAATGGAGAGTCGGTTATTGGAAGAAATGACATCAGCGCTCTTTTTCCGTAGAAATACATAGTATCTAAACCCTACAAAAAAAGCTAGGTATTCCAGAATAAGGTGCATGTTTAATTTTACACCAAATACAATAGGCTCAAAAGGTAGCGAGACAATAAGTAGCGTTTGGGTCATAAAGTTATTGTCAAAGCTTTATTTAAAATTTGAAATATATTTAGAAGCGTAAATAAAGAGGTCATTTGAATACTAATTTACGCCGTTTATACAAACAAGTGTTTAACAAGTAATAATAGCCTGTAATATCATAGAATTTATCAAAAAGTCTAAGTAATGCGCTTCCCGTAATTTTATATAACTTTGCAACCCAAAATTAGACTGCAGTGCCCAAGATAGGAGACATACAACTACCTGATTTTCCGTTGCTTTTAGCGCCAATGGAAGATGTAAGCGACCCACCATTTAGAGCCCTTTGTAAAGAGCAAGGAGCCGATGTGGTGTATACAGAATTTATTTCTTCGGAAGGATTGATTCGTGATGCCGCAAAAAGCGTTATGAAGCTTGATATTTATGAGAAGGAACGCCCTGTAGGTATTCAAATTTTTGGTGCCAATTTAGATAGTATGTTACAATCTGTAGAGATTGTAGAAAAGTCTAAGCCCGATATCATTGATATTAATTTTGGTTGCCCGGTAAAAAAAGTGGTGTCTAGAGGAGCGGGAGCCGGAATATTAAAGGATATTGATTTAATGGTCTCTTTGACCAAAGCTATGGTAGAGCATAGTAATTTACCCATTACGGTAAAGACCAGATTAGGTTGGGACGATAGTAGTATTAAAATTGTTGAGGTTGCAGAACGTTTACAAGATGTGGGCTGTGCCGCAATTGCAATACATGGAAGAACCCGTGCACAAATGTATAAGGGAAGTGCAGATTGGAACCCTATTAGAGAGGTAAAGAACAATCCAAGAATGCACATACCTGTATTTGGTAACGGTGATGTAAACTCACCAGAAACAGCCATGAAAATGCGTGATGAATACGGATTGGATGGCGCCATGATCGGTCGTGCAAGCATAGGTTACCCTTGGATATTTAGGGAAATAAAACACTTTTTTGAAACAGGAACCCATTTAGCACCCCCAACAATGGCGGAACGTGTAGAAGCTGCGCGTCGTCATTTACAAATGTCCATAGATTGGAAAGGGGAAACTTTGGGCGTGTTTGAAACTAGGAGACATTATACCAACTACTTTAAAGGAATTCCTAATTTTAAGGAGTATCGTATGAAAATGGTAACCAGTGATGATTCAGCTTCGGTATTCGCTGCTTTTGATGAGGTGTTGCAAAAGTTCGGCGATCACCAATTTACCAATGCTTAGAGGTCTACCAATTTCTTATTGATCCGGCTACTTGCAATTTTAGAAGCAATAACGCCCAATACAAGAATGGTTGCCAGCACTATGACAATATTAATAAATTCAAACTTTACCGGATAAGCTAAAGTAGCCGTTATTTTTAGCCAACTGAAAGCAAGCTGCGACCAAACAATTAATACACCAAGCAATACGCCAATTAATCCGCCAAAACCGGTAACAAGAATGCCTTGTACAAAATAAATACGGCGCAATTCTTTGATTGTAGTACCTAGGCTGTACAGAGTTTTAGAATTCTGTTGCTTGTCTAAAATCATCATGATAATAGCGCCTACCACATTAAATAGTGCAATGATAAGTACCAAAGTAAAAATGAGATACGTAGCTACGTTTTCGGTATTCAGCATTTTGTAGAGTGTACTGTTCAGTTGCTGTCTGTTTTTTAGTTGAACGTCATCACCCAATATAGATTGAATCTCTGCGCGTACGGCACTTGGTTCTACGTATTCATCCATCTTAAAATTAATACCGGAAATTGAAAGCGAATCTTTTTCCAATAAAGCTTGTGTCAATCGCAAATCGGCAAAAACGTATTTATTATCCAAATCAGCTTCTACGGCATACACGCCACCAATAACCATGGGCAATTGATTATAGAGCGATGAAATACTTTGTTGCGATATAGAACCCTTACCAGGTTTAAAAGCATAGATCTGCATGGGGCTTCGAAACTGGTTGATGGTTACCCCTAATATGTTGGCAATACCTAAACCAGAAACAACTTGAGTATCGTTAATGGTCCAATCGCCAATGTAGAGTGTACTATCAACTCCAGTTACTTTAGTGTAATTACTATCAACGCCTTTTATATAGGCAATATGGTTTTTGCCTCGGTGCTCAAGAGATACCTTTTCTTCTATTTCTTTAGAGAAAAATGCTAGTCCGTCAACAGATTGCAAACGTTCTTCCTGTTCAGGAGTAAGGTTGAAAATCTTTCCGGTTATGGGTGAAGCTTTTAAGTCTGGGTCAAAAGATTCGGTAAACGAAAGGCTAAAAGTTTTTAATCCGGCGAAGGCAGATAATACAATAAATAGAGCAGCAGAGCCAATGACTATTACTAAAAAAGTGATAAAATTAATAATGTTGACCGCGTTCTGGGTACTTTTAGAACGCACATACCTTTTAGCGATATAGAGAGGAAAGTTCAACCGATCAGCTCTTTTTACGTTTGGGTAACAAATCTCTGTTCTCTATTGGGTTTTCTTCGCGCTTCAATGACTTTTCAATGTTTTCTATATAATCTAAAGAATCATCCAAATAAAACAATAACTCAGGTACTCTGCGTAATTGGTTACGTGTACGTTGAGAAAGTTCGTGTTTAATTAGGGGTTGGTTAGATTTTATGCCCTCCATTAACTCTCCAGCTTTCTCATTAGGGAAAATGCTCAAGTAAATTTTGGCGATAGAAAGGTCTGTTGTTACCGAAACCTTAGATACGGAAATAAGGGTATTACGTAACCCGCCATCTATAGCGGCCTTTTGTAGAATGTCTACAATATCCTTTTGAATGACCCCAGCTATTTTACGTTGTCTTTGCGTTTCCATACTGCAAAAATACATAGAAAAATGTATCTTAACCCCTATATAATGCACTCTGAAGCAAATAAGGCATGAAAAAGATCGAACATTTAGGTATTGCGGTAAAGAACATGGAAGATTCTAATGCCCTTTTTGAGAAATTACTGGGTGTGGCACCCTATAAGCAAGAAGAAGTTGCATCGGAAGGTGTACTAACCTCCTTCTTTAAAAACGGACCTAACAAAATAGAGCTTTTATCTGCCACAGAGCCTAATGGACCTATAGCCAAGTTTTTGGAGAAAAAAGGAGAAGGCATACACCACGTAGCTTTTGAAGTGGAAGATATCGTATCAGAAATGGAACGTTTAAAAGTAGAAGGTTTTACTTTATTGAATGAAAAACCTAAGAAAGGGGCAGATAATAAGCTAGTTGCCTTTGTACACCCTAAGACTGCAAATGGGGTGTTGGTAGAGTTATGTCAAGAAATTAAAGAGTAAGCTTTATTTTGTTTGTGACAGTTAAAAATAAGTAGTAATATTGCATCCGCAATTCGAGGGTTTTGTAAAAACTGGTTTGAGCACCGGTTTAAATCGAAATACGATATTACAGAACAACATATAGAATTGTTACCGGTCCTATAGCTCAGCTGGTTAGAGCACCTGACTCATAATCAGGTGGTCCCTGGTTCGAGTCCAGGTGGGACCACATATAAAACTCCTTTAAAATCACTAGATTTAAAGGAGTTTTTTTATTTACAACCATGTCTTCACATACTTACATTCTATACAGCACAACACTTAACAAATTCTATATTGGTGCATGTCATGAAGATTTAGACCAACGTATTGAAAATCATAACGCAGGTGCTTATGGTTCAAAAAGCTTTACCTCGAATACAAATGATTGGGTTTTATTCTTGAAGTTTGATTGTGATGATTATGCTCATGCTATACGGTTAGAGCGAAAAATCAAATCAATGAAGAGTAGCGTTTACATTCGGAACTTGAATACATATGCCGAGCTACGAGATAAGATGTTTAATGAAACCAGGAGCACCTGACTCTCCCGATAGCTATCGGGACAGGTGGTCTTCAGTTAAGTAAGATGGGACCACATTTAAAACTCCATTAGATCATTTAATCTAATGGAGTTTTTTTATATTGTAGAACACACTACATGTAGTATTTATAGCATGGGTCCTGAATAAATTGATATTCATCAATGGGCATTTTAGCTATTTAATCTTAATTATCCGTATTAACATTGTCTTTCTTAAATCCTTCAACGCTCATAAAGAAAATGAGTCCTAGGGCATAGGCAACAACATCTAACATATCTGCCGTGTACCGCTCATTATAACTAGGAAGTACTACTTCAAAATAAATTATGAATAGGAAGGTCATTATAATTTGTAGCGGCAAAGGGAGTACTATGTGTTCGTCAGATTTTATATATCTTACGCTGCAGAGACCTATTTTGAGAACAATGGGCATACATAAAAAATCGTTCAGATAGTTGTTTATAAGTATTGGAATATCAGCATTATAGCGTTGTAGTAGGTATACTAAGAGTCCAGTAATTATAAATACGGGAAAATAATATTTCTTTACGATGGTTTTGAACATTTTAAGAAGGAAATCTAACAAAATCATTTGTTAAGCTAAGCGGCAATATAGCCGAAGACTAAAGCTAAAAAAGAACCGATGGCGAGTACTACGATCCAAATAGAATAAAAAAAGCGAGAGATATAGCGAATAAAAACGTTTTCATGATCCTTCGCATTTTCAAAAAATAAGGTAATATCGTTTTTTTCTTTTACCTTTTCAGAAGCCAACTTTTCCTTGTTTTTTTTCTCACGTTCTAACCTTCTTTTAAGGTTGATATTTATAATATTTCCGCAGTTCTCACAATAATCGCGATTTAGGTTTACGGTCCCGCAATTTTGACAAATTCTATAGCTTTCATTGCTCATAGCACCATATTAGTTGTTGTCCTGAATTAATCCAAGGATAGTTTTCAATAAAAATAGGCAAACACCAATAATTAAGTTTGTCGTATTAATAAGAATGGTGCGCTATATGACTACTATTTATTTTAAGTGTGATGTAATTCTAGCTAAAACTAATTCTATACGCTGAATAGTTTAATTATTTAGCAAGAGAAGTAGGTTTAAATTACCAACAATAAAAAATTAGCACGTTTTCCTATTTTACCCTTTTAAGAATTTATTTTTCCATATCCATTTGTTTAAATTACTATCCAATTCAAACTAACTCAAGATGATTTTAAAATTTAAACGCTACAAGTTCGTCTTAATGGCGCTCCTACTATCTTTTTCATGCATATGTAAAACCATAGCGCAAACCGTACCTTCACCAGAAGACGTTTTTGGTTTTAAAGTCGGTGCCGATTATAAATTGGCGGACTACAGCCAAATTGAAGACTACCTTTCTAAACTAGATGCTTCATCTAATCGTGTCAAAAAAGTAGAAATTGGAACTACGGTACTAGGTAGAAAAATGTACATTCTGTTTATTTCTAGTGAGGAAAATCTAAAAGATTTAGATAAATGGAAAGACATTAGTACAAAACTTGCCCGTGTTCAGGTTTCTGACGAAGAAGCCATGAAATTATCCGAGGAGGGAAAAGCTGTGGTTTGGATAGACGGTGGTATGCACTCTACAGAGTTGGCACACGGTCAAATGACCTCTGAGTTTGCATATACCTTGGCTACCTCAGAAACCACCGAGATTAAAAAAATTAGGGATAATGTGATTACGATATTAATGCCGGTAATGAATCCTGATGGGTTGGATATTGTTGTAGACTGGTACAAGAAGAATTTGGGAACGGCTTATGAGACGTCAAGACCTCCAGTTTTATATCATTATTACATGGGGCATGATAATAACAGGGATTGGTTTATGAATACCATGCCAGAAACTTATAATGTAACGAAGATCTTGTACAATGAATGGTATCCGCAGATAGTATATAACCACCATCAATCTTCACCATCTTGGACAAAAATATCATTACCACCATATGCAGATCCTGTTAACCCAAGAATACACCCGGCAATCACTGCCGGCGTAAGTGAAGTAGGCTCTGCAATGACCAAAAGATTTTCATTGGAGAATATGCCAGGTGCCATTGCCGATAATTTTTATACCATGTTCTGGAACGGTGGTGGGCGTACCGTGCCTTACTACCACAATATGATCGGTATTTTAACTGAAGTTGGTCATACGAGTCCGACGCCGCGATTTTACGATCCTGAAAAACTACCGAAAACGGTAGCAGGTGGCACACCTACAGATGGTACCGATATTATGTACCCGGACCCTTGGAAAGGTGGCGAATCTCACTTTCGCGATGCCGTAGACTATATGCTGACCGCAACTTGGGCAACTCTGGATTTAGCAGCTGATCGTAAGAGCAACTACTTGTACAATATCTATAAAATGGGAGCTTCTGCAATTGAAAAATCAAAAGAGGAAGGTCCGTTCGCATATGTTATAGCAAAGGAGCAGTGGGATGCTTTTGAGTCTGTAAACCTGATAAATGTATTGTTAAAAGGCGGAATTGAAATTGAAAAAGCGACTAAGAATTTTGAGATCAACGGAAAAAAATATGAGAAAGGCACCTATGTAATTTACACGGCACAAGCCTTTAGACCTTACCTAATGGATTTAATGGAAAAGCAGAATTACCCAACGCGTTTTCAATATCCAGGTGGTCCACCGGACACTCCTTATGATCTAGCCGGTTGGACATTGCCCATGCAAATGGGTATTGCAGTAGATAAAATTGCAGAACCTTTTAAGGTAAGTACAGAAAAAGTGATAGATGCTGCACCGTACTATGAAGGTAGCGTAAAAGGGAATGCTTCCTTTGGGTATCTATTAAGTGCCAATAGTAATGCATCTGTTGCTGTGACCAATAAAGTATTAAAAGCAGGTGGTACGGCACGTAAAACCAAAGCCGCGTTTAAATCGGGTAAAACTGAGTATCCTGCTGGGTCATATATTGTTTCGGGTGGCAGTGCAGCTATAGATGACTTAGCGGCAGAATATGGTTTAGAAGTTGTTGGGTTATCTGCCGAGCCAAAAGTGGAAATGACCAAGGTACATACACCAAAAGTAGGATTGTACAAATCTTGGGTATCCAATATGGATGAAGGGTGGACACGCTTTATCATGGACGAATATTCGTTCGAGACCGATACACTTCACGATACCGACATACAAACAAAAGATTTATCGCAGTATGATGTACTGATCATACCATCGCAACGCGCAAAATCAATTTTACATGGCAACTCACCATTAAAAATGCCAGAGAAGTTTACAGGTGGTATTGGTTTAGAAGGTTCGCTTGCCTTGAGCAACTACGTAAAAAATGGGGGTACTTTAATGGCTTTCGATGCTGCCAGTAATTATGTGATAGAGCAATTTGGTTTACCCTTAAAAGACGCTACGGAAGGTACAGATAGCAAAGAATTTTTTATACCGGGTTCATTGATTAAGACAGGTATAGATACCACGCATCCGTTGGCATTTGGTATGCAAGATACCGTTGCTGTATCCTTTAATAAAAGTCGTGCCTTTGTTATTGATAAGCAAAGTAAAAAGGGCGAAGGTGGTACAGAAGATATAAAAGATGCACCTGCTCCAGAAGTTGAGGTTATAGCCACCTATGCCGATAAAGACCTTTTAATGAGTGGCTGGGCAATGGGCGAGAAAAAGTACATTGCTAAAAAACCGGCTATGGTAAAAGCTATATACGGCAAAGGTGCTGTTGTGTTGTTTGCATTTAGGCCGCAATTTAGAGCACAACCAAGAGGAACGTACAAGCTTATCTTCAATACTATTTTTGAAGGAGCCGCAGAATAGTTGATTACTAAAAACGCTAGTCATATTCAGGCGCAGTTGAAAGTATTTAACGCAAGTTTCGATAATTATATAATAAAAATGCCCATCTCAATTTGATGGGCATTTTTCTTTTAAATATATTTTTTAATAATTCAAGCAGCCTAAAAGGCTGCTTTCTTGGTTTTTAAGTGATTTGTAAATAAACGAATCTCATCAAATTCAAAAACCGATTTTTGTATTTCCCAATAAAATGTTAAATTGAAGCAGCCCTTAATATTGGTAAACTAAAGTTCCCCCAGAATCTATTAGTGTTGCTCTTTATTATTGGGCTTTTTTTGTTCACGACCTTTTGGTAATGAACTCATATTTATAGTTATAAATACCCAGTTATGGGGATTTTATCCCCTTGTATTTAATTTCATATTTAGCCAAACCAAAAAAACTAAGAAGTTATGAACTTGAATTTAACTACCACAATTAAATGTAACCCAGATTTAAAAGATACATGGCAGATGGTTTATGCTAGTCAGTTGTACGGTACTTTTTTTGCGGTATATGCTAAAATAGTAGCGAACAAAGATGAAAAATGTATGAATTCCATTGACCTAAAGCTAATTAATTATAAGGGACCAATAAATTTGGGCATACATAAAGCAACATACAATGTAAAGCGAAAAAAGATTAGCATAATCGATCATATGAATGGTAATTCCTTAACTATCAATGTTCTTTCTATAACATTATGGGTAAGGGCACTTACTGAACAAGATGGTTGCGAGAAGCCCATAACAATTGAACAGTCAATAAATGACGATGAGACTTATCTTGAAATTAATAGAAAACTATTACCGCTTAGTGAGAATGGAAATTGTGTTGTAGATGGTGTATTCGATTCTGAATTTTATTACAGGGATGGACTAAGTAAGCCTATTCCAAAAAAACTAGATGAGATTAGTGGTTTATCATCTTGGAAAAAATACAATAGTTTAGACAATGAAGATGAGGGTAACGTTGAATTACTTGGTCCCGGTGGAATATGCCCTAGAGGATATGCTAAAATTATTTTTTAATTTTTCTTGCGTATTATTTTTTAGTCTATTGATGACGACAAATTCGCTTGCTCAAAATTCAGAAGAAAATGAATATATAGAGAAGTATACCAATTCTTTGATGAATTTAAATTATCAAGATGCTTTAACCATTTCCAGTAAAATTTCAAATAACAAACTTAAGTTAGGTATGAAAAATCTAGCTACCATTTTATATAACAATGGTCAAGCTAATAAAACAAAAGTTACCTATTTTAATGATAGTACAATATCTGTAGATAGTAATTCATTGGTAAAAACCATGAATTTCTTAAGTAAAGGATATTATATACTTTATGAGAAAACTGGAGAGGATTCTTTTCAATATTTTTTCAATGCCTATACTTTGGCAAAAAGTAAACACCATACAAATTTATATAAACTTTCTTTACTTGGCATTTTAGAATATTATCAGTTCAAATATTCTCAAACTAATAATCAATTTGAAACCTATATTAATGAATTTGAAAAAAGTTGTGTAAGTAATTTAGACTATATATGGCTCTATTTATATAAAGTTTATTTCAATTTACAAAGTTTATCAAAAGATAGTTGGTCTTCAATTAGTGACATAAAACAATTAGAAGACCGCATGTCATCGGTATCTGAAAACAGTAATTTAAGACCATTATTTTATTCGCTGAAGGCACTCAAATATGAATACACGGATAATAATCTAAAGGCTTTAAAATATCATCAGATGGCATTAGATTTATCTAAAGAAAAACCCTTTCTAAAATATATTGCTTTTAGATCATTGATTAGAATGTCTATCATAGCACAAAAGGAAAATGATTTTGAGAAAGGTATAGTATTATTGGATACAGCTATTAAATATATAGATAAGTCTGATACACTAAGAAGTCTAATTTATATCAACAAATACAAATCCAAGCATAATTTAAAAATTAAAAACTTTGAAACTGCATACGCTCAGTTAGAAGAATCTATAGATTTAGAACATAAGCTTGAATATAAAACTAATATGCTAGAGAAGTCTGCTTTAGAAGTTAAATTAAGAACCGCAGAAAAAGAAAAACAAATATTAGAAGAAAAGCAAAAAGCTCAAACCAACAAGAACTGGCTCATGGTTGCCACAGTAGCACTAATTCTTGGCGCTGGTATTGCCATTCTAGTTCAAAAGAACACCACCAAAAAACGCAAACTTGCAGAGCAAGAAACACTACTGAAACAAGAACGTGTAGACAATCTATTAAAGCAGCAAGAATTAGTGAGTATAGATGCCATGATAGAGGGTCAAGAAAAAGAACGCCAGCGCGTTGCCAATGAGTTGCACGATGACTTGGGTAGCCTTATGGCAACCATAAAATTACACTTCAGTAACGTAAAGGGAAAAGGGAAAGATCCTGCTTTAGACCAGGCACAATCTTTATTGGAAGAAGCCTACCAAAAAGTTAGGGGAATAGCACATAGTAAAAACTCTGGAGTAATGAGTAGTCAGGGTTTATTGCCTGCAGTTAAGAAAATGGCACAGGTTATATCAGAAACCAACGCTCTAGAGGTAAGTGTAGATGATTTTGGTATGGGCGAGCGTATGGAAAACTCCCTAGAGCTCAGTCTTTTTAGAACCATTCAAGAACTGGTAGCAAATACTATTAAACATGCTGAGGCTACCAAACTAAATATTCAAATTTCGCAGTATGAGGACAATCTAAATATTATCATAGAAGATAATGGCAAGGGCTTTGATCGTTCTAAAATTGACAAAAACAAAACTGGAATGGGACTCACCAATATTGAAAAACGAATAGAACATTTAGAGGGTAACTTTACCATAGATAGTGTGCTAGGTAAAGGAACCTCAATTATAATAGATATTCCAGTATGATAAGCATAGTCATAGCCGAAGACCACCAAGCTTTAATAGATGGTATTGTTTCCTATCTAAAGTATGAGGGAGATATTCAAATAATTGGTCAAGCAAATAATGGTGAAGAGCTATTACAGTTAGTACGGTTAAAACAGCCTAAAGTAGTTTTGTGCGATATCAGAATGCCCAAAATAGATGGTATAGAAGCAACTAAACGTATTTTAAAAGAATTTCCAAATACCAAAATAGTTGCCTTTACCATGTTTGATCAAGATGATGCCGTACAGCAAATGCTGGCCGCTGGTGTCCATGGTTATATTTTAAAGAATAGTAGCCTAGATGTGGTTTTAGAAGCTATACGTACCGTCTATGACAACAAAACGTTCTACGATAAAAAAATTCATATCCCCAATGCGGATAAGAATAGCACTAAAAGTGTACTCAGTGCCCGTGAACGAGAGATTTTACAATTAATTGGTAATGGGCATACCAGTCATCAAATTGCCGATGAACTCTTTATTGGTAAAAGCACGGTAGATACCCACCGTAAGAATATGATCAGAAAACTGGGTCTAAGTGGTGCGGGCGAGCTATTGCGTTATGCTGTGGAGAAGAAGTATGAGTTTTAGTTTTATTTTTTTATTTTCTTTAGGTTACACATATGGTCAGTTCGAGTAAAACCCTGAAAGAGGTTTTGTATCGAGAATACTTTGGTACATGAAATCTTCTCGATACATTTTCATTTCTGCTGTCGCGTAATGTAAACACTCGAAGCGACAGCGCGTTTATTTTTGAAAACAATTGTCCGTTCGAGTGAAACCCTGAAAGAGGTTTTATATCGAGAACACTTTGGAACATGAAAGCTTCTCGATACATTTTCATTTCTGCTGTCGCGTAATGTAAACACTCGAAGCGACAGCACGTTTATTTTTGAAAACAATTGTCCGTTCCAGTGAAACCCTGCAAGAGGTTATATATTTGGAACTTTTTCTGAACATGAGGATTGTGAGTTGATATAATTGGTAGCAAACAATAGAAAAATGAGTGCTGTTGTTTTCTTAAATAGATTCATTGTATTACAGATTTAAATAGAAATACTAAAAAATAGTCTGTTTAAAAGTCCTTTACGGTTATCCGTAACAGTCAAGGTAAATTACACTCCAATTAACTCATTCAAATAAAACTAAAAACTCATTTTCAAGAAAATCTTATGAATTCGTAACGTAACAGCTATAATTCTAAAAATTCAATTAACTTTTATAGGTATATACCTTACTAGGGTATTTTACCGCACAGAATTCAAAGAATAGTATTAAATTAGGCAAGCACTATATAAAATGCACTTGTAAATAATGGCAAAGATTGAAATTAAAGGTTCCCCCGAAGAGCTAGAAAGAGTAGCTACATTTTTAGCAAACAACAATGTAAAATTTGATATCGCCAATGATTATGGCAATCATTCTTTAGAAGATTTAGAAAAGTATGAGCATCTGAAAACCAGGTTTTCTGAACCAGTTCCAGAAAAATAACTCAGAGGCATGAAAGGCTTACAACAAATAAAATATGAGATAGAATTGTTGACTAGTACTAGCAGCAAAACCGAACTAGAAGTAGTAGATGCGTTACAAAAATATTACTTCAACAAAGCTGTAACGGCAGAGATTAAATTGTACAAGAAGAAAAAGAAAAAGGTAGCTCAAATCACTAAAGACCTTAAAATTAGTCACCGTAGGTTCTATAAGATTTTAGAGGATAAAAAGATAGAATTCACTAAGTACAATAAGTCTAAAGAAGAAACGGCTGAGTAGTTTTCTTTGAGTAGATTCATTGACGATAACCCAAGAGAAATGAGATTTATAAAGAATATACAAGTATTTCTTATTTCTGTTTGCGTATCTCATGCTGCCTATTCCCAAAAAGCAACAGTGAAAACTCAAGTACAAACTACGGTTAGTATTGAATGTACAGATGATGGTTGTTTTGGCAGTTATTATGGCAAAGAATTTATAGATAGATCAGATGTTGCTCATCAGTTTTCTAACACCATGTCTGCCAAAGTAGGAGATAAATTAAAGGAACTCTATTCTAAGGATAAGTACGTAAAAGTAGACTTTACGAACATAAATATGTCTACCGAAGGTATGGGTTCTGGTATGGTGACATATAAGCTTAAGATTCCGTTTGTTACTGTAGCTACTAAATGCGATGCCTACACATCTTTTGATCATGTTGGTGGGTGGAATCACGCTCCTTCATTACCTAGAAGAAAAAAGGAGTTGAGTTCTCTTTTAATGCCCGGAGAATCTTTAGATATCAGTAAGCTGAAAAAGACCTCTGAAGGTTTACAGGAATATTGGATTCAATGGAAAAATAAGAACACCCAAAAACGTTGTAACGAATAGCAAGATTGATTTTATAGACCGTCTTAATTCTTAAAAATGAACAAAGAATCACTCTCTAAATTGAGTACAGAAGAACTGCTTAAAAAGCATACAGCAGCAAAAACCATGGTATGGCTTTTGGCAATTGTTCTAACAGGGTGCTTACTTTTCTTTATCTACGTTTCTATACAAGATAGGTTTACTCCTTTAGTGGCAGTTCCGTTAGCTTTATCAGCTATTATTCCTTTGAATGTGAAGAATATGAATACGTTAAAAATGGAATTAGATTCTAGAAAATAAGGGTTAAGTTTTAGTCCAGTAATTAGAAAAACAACATTAAGCATTATGAGAAAAACACTGTCAATTATTGGAATGATATTAGCTTTAATAACCATCGCATACAGTTTTTGGGGTATGGGAGATACAGGACGATTCTTCGGTTATGAAATTGATATTTGGATGTACCGCTTAATTTGGCTTGCTTTATTTGGAGTAATCTTGAATGGATATTTGCAAGAGCGGAAAAACACATGATTATCTTTTAAATTGAACAATAGTACTGTTTAAGATTTAATTTTAATGAATTAGAGGTAATATAGTACCATTTTGTAGCCCAAATTGAAATTCCCTTTAAATAATCCCCAAATACTTCGACTTAGTTTTTATATGAATAAGCGAAAATTAAAAATCAGCGATATCATATTTGTGGTGTTCATTTTGCTGCTGTTGATTCCGCAGACAAGAACACCTATACAGGTAGCGATCAATAAGCTTAAAGTTGCTGTTTGGTCGCCTAGTGTTGAAGATGAAGAGGACCAGAATGAGGTTGCTCCATTTCAATATGCTGTTGTCGATTTACAAGGGAATTCACAAAACATATCGGTAGGTAAAGGCAAGGTTACTTTTATCAGTTATTGGGCAACATGGTGTCCGCCATGTATAGCAGAATTACCGGGAATTCAAGAGTTATATAAAGACTACGGGGACAAAGTCAATTTTATTCTTTTGACCCATGAAGAACCAGAAACTGTGCAGCGGTTTATTAAAAAGAGGGGTTATGAGCTACCTATTTATTTCCCACAAATGCAAGCTCCTATAATACTGCAAGAAAATAGCATTCCTACCAACTTTGTAATCGGTGCCAACGGAAAAATTTTAATAAAAGAAACCGGTGCCGCTGATTGGAACGGTACAAAAGTACGAGAGTTGTTAGACCATTTAGTTTCAAAATAAATTAGACTAGGACCTTTTTAATATAATTGCTCATAAACTCTTTTTTTGCCAACGCTTTTTCCGCAAAATCAAATAGACTTTGGCAACGGTCTAAATTCTGATTCTCGTAAGTAACTTTGTAATACTTGTTGTTATTCAGATAATCCGTTAGTGCCCGTAGACCGTGAATAAATGGCATAAAAACGGCACCTAAGGGTAGGCTCTCTTTTTCTGCGGAAGTAAATATTGGTCCGTTAGCAGCTAGGCCATCTACAAAGGCTTTGAATAATGATTCATTAAAATTAATGAGTTCGTGGTTCTGCTCATCTTCAGGTGCATGGTTAACTACAGTTCTAATGGCATCACCAAAATCATAGAAGAAATAGCCCTTCATAATCGTATCAAGATCAATAAGACACAATGCTTTTTTTGTTGATTTAGAGAATAAAATATTATTCAGTTTTGTATCGTTATGGCAAATTCTAACGGGTAAAATACTAGTATTTAAATTCTGAATTTCTTTAAGAAATGACTGCGCCTTTTTAATGGTAATGTGGGCAATTTCTTTTTTTTGCGTTTCAGCTTTCCGTAGTGTTTCTTGAAACTCTTGTGTTCTAAAATTTAGATTATGAAATTTGGGCAAGGTATCATTAAATAGTGTCGTATCTGCATGTTGCATGAGCTGATGAAACTTGCCAACAATGCGTCCTGCTTCAAAAGCGGTAGAAGTTTGGGTTGTTGTATTGTAAGTGGTGCTGTTGGGTATGTAGGTCATCATTCTCCAGAAATCATTATCTTGAACTAGATGATTCTTACCTGATATTGTACTAAGAAAAGTAATTTGAGTATAATCTTCTGCATAAAGAAAAGGCAAAGCAAATTGAATATTATCCATTAGAACATTAGCAATCTTAAATACGTGAGTATTTATTTTCTGAAGAATGTATTGCTGGTCATCGTCATTGGTAACTAAATAGGTGTCGTTTATAAGTCCGTTCGTTAATGGGGTGTATTGCAACGAACCAGTGTTAAGATTAAACTTGGTAATTATTTTTTGGATAGATTCTTTAGTCATTATGGAGCACTGCAGTTCAAACTTTAAAGGTATTGAAAACTTGCTCATAATTTGTAACAATGTTGGTTGGTCAAATTAACAATTAACAAGAATTTTCTTTATTTTATGCAGTTGGCCTAATAATAATACGATTTGTAGAATTATGCAGTTAGTATCTTAATAAATCAAATTTCCCCCAAATATGATTACGATTAAAACCTACCTTAAAGTTGTTTTTCTGTTTTTTGTATCAACGTATGTTCAAGCACAATGCGAAGTTTTTAAAAGTGAAATTAGCGACGTACAGCGTTACATGTCACAGTTCAGTACACTGTCAGATTCATTAAGCGGCCCAGCGGAAATAGCTGCCTTTGATGCTTCAATAAGTAAGGCAAGAAAAAACGCAAAAACGGTTATGTTATTAATGGGACAGGCAGTAAATGCTGCCGACGAGGCGGTAATATTAGCATCTGAAGCCCAATATGATTCTCAAACTTGCGGTTTGGAAGAGACTATAAGTTATACGATCGATGCAGAAAGACATGCCATTGATTCCCGCGACTTTTCTACTGAAGCTTTTGAAAATGTAAAAAATGCCGCAAAGGCAAACAATTTGGGTAATTTACAGTTTTACATGAGAAAAGCACAACGCCTAATAAAAGATGCACAAGAGTCTGCAGATGCTTCTGTTTACGCTGCGGATAATGCACATTACAGTTGTAGCCATGATGTTGCCCATCTAAGCTTTGAAAACTAGGTCAATCTTCCTTCTTGTTTACCAAGCCTTTGGTAAATTCATTTAGGGTTTCAACTTTTTCTTCAAAATCGCCCTTAATGGTTTTTCTAAATTCGTTGAGGTTTTTAACAAGGTCATCAATATTTTCAGGAATTACATCCTCAAAAAATTGACGTAATCTTTTGGCAGTGGTCGGTGATTTTCCGTTGGTAGAAATGGCTACTTTCACATTTCCCTTGGTTACGATACCTCCCATATAGAAATCGCAAAACGGTGGGTTGTCGGCTACGTTCACTAGTATTTGCCTTTCTCTGCAGTCGTGGTAAACTTGCTCGTTTACCGGAACATTATCCGTAGTGGCAATGGCAATATGTTTCCCTTTCAAATAAGAAACATCATAAGGTGCCACATTCATTTTAATGCCAAACTTATTGGCCAAGGCTATAGTTTCTTCCCTAAACATTGGTGATACCATTTCAACTTGTGCCGTATGGCTGGATTTCAATAAAAAAGTAAGTTTTTCTAACGCAACATTTCCACCGCCAACAATTAAGATATGCAGGTTAGATACTTTTAAAAATACGGGGTAAAGCTCATTCCTTTCCATGTAAAATTTTGTTTTCCTCAGTTTTATAATTAATGGTTACTCGTGTTCCTTTACCCAATTCCGAGTTTATGAACAGCCTCCCATTTATGTAATCTATACGTTCTTTCATGAAAAACAGGCCCATACCGCCTTCACTATTATTTTTAGGTAATTTACCTAAAATAGAATCGTCAAAACCCTTACCGTCATCATCAATAACCACACTTAAAATGGGGTATGAATAATTTAGGGTAACCAAAATATAATTGGCTTCGGCATATTTAATGGCGTTGTTCACCGCTTCTTGTGTTACTCTATAAATGTTGGTTTCTGCCAAAGAATCAAATCTAATGTTGGCATCTGTCTTATTTTTGAAGAGAATGGTCTTACCGGTCAATTTAGAAAGCTCGGCGGTCATTTTTTGTATGGCCGGAAATATACCATGATCACTTAATTCTGGGGGGGTAAGGTTAAAAGTTGCTGTTCTGACACCTTTTATTAAGTCTGATGTAAGTGCCTTTAGGTAATCAATTTTCTCAGCTGTTTTTGTTTGGTCCTCAATATCTATAGATTCAATATTAAATTTTAATGCAGTAAGCATTTGACCTATTCCATCATGAATATCTTTTGCAATACGCTTTCTTTCCTCTTCTTGACCTTCTACGATCTGACTTGCTTGCGCCTTTTTTTGCTGCATGCGCTCCTCAAAATTTTGCTTGGTCAATTCCTGCACCTTAAGCTGGTTTTCTTTACGCTCGGTAATATCTGAACAAAGAATAAGAATGTCTTGTTCTAGGGTAGATTGGTGCATGGGAACAATGGACATATCTAACCAAACGGTATGGCCATTTTCTGTTACCACCTGCAATTCCTCATTACGTATTACATTCTTTCGGTTTATTTTCAACACCTCTTTTAAATAAGATTGCTGCCCTTCTTCTACAGTAAGTATTTCTGAAATTGGTTTGTTGACCGGAGTAGTTTCATATCCTAAAAGATCTAAAAACTTTTTACTGATAAAAACAATACTACCATCTTTTCTAATACTTGCAAAAAGGGCAGCATTGTCAATTACAAAATTCAGTTCTTGTAGTTCTTTTAGCGAGCGTTCCTTTTCGTCATAGAGGCTTTGTATTTTTTCAAGCTGATTTTTAGACTCCGCATCTTTTCCTATTAAATGGCCAATGGTATTTTTAATTTGGATGGATAAGGGCCTGAAAATAACAAAGATTTCGAGCAGAAGAATCAGTAGCGAAAAAGCAAGTAGCCAATATTCTTTTCGTTTTAATTTTTGAAGCTGTTCGTTACTACGTGCATCATACTCATTGACAATTTGGTCCATGAGGTTTAAAAACTGCCGCTCATTATTTAATAAAGTATCTAAATCTGCTTGCTCTACCGGGGCATTAATATTTTGTTGATGGGTGAATAGTACATGTTCTATGGCATTGACCATGGCATTATGATGCGGATCAAGTTTTTTGAACAGTGATTGTACTTTGGGGTCATCTTCATAGGGTAGGTTAAAGGAGGCATCGCCTAAATGAAGGCCCATATGGGAAACTTTCCAAATTTCTAGGGTTTTAGCAATTTCTGAAAGCACTAATTTTTTCTCCTCAGGGTTGTTCAGTGCTTTTAATAGCAAAGTCTCTTTAGTCAATTTTTGACTAAAGGCACGTTGCCTACCCGCAACGTTTATAAGTTGAGAATCGCCAGATTGTGCCTTTAAATGTAGTTGAATAAGTACTTGGGCAATAATTACCGTAAGCGCAATAGCAGCCAATGCCAATAGGTACCATTTACGTATACGTATAAACGTAGCGGTGTCCAATGGTATGTTACGCTCGTTATGGTCCATAAAAAAGCAATCTTATATTAAACTAGGCGTTTAGGGCCTTGGTAATTAAGTCTAAAGAGAATTTAGAAAGGGGAAGTTTTAAAGCTGCTTCTTGACCCTTGATTGACATTTTTCTCCATGTTTTTTGAAGAATATCAATAGTTTTGTCCTCTGGGTGTTTATGGGCAAAGGGTTCAAAATAGAACTCTAAAAAGACCAAACAAATAACATCTTCCAGACTTTGGGTTTCTTCGTTTTTCTTTAGTTGTTTTTTTTGTAAAAGAAATTTGACATTGTCAATGGTTTCTTTATCATAGCCAATATCTTCTAGAATAGAAGCGGCTTTTGTGGCATGGAATTTTTTTAACTCTTGTCTCCATCTCAAATAACCTTCACGGTTCATCTCGTAAGACTCTCTAGGAATTTCCCATCTACAGATATGTTGACATCTTGCGGTTAGGCGTAATGCTTCAGATGCATTGGGGTCAAAGGCATTTAGTCTTTCTGTCATGCGAATACCGTACAATACTTCTTTTGGGTAGGTAGTACCTTCAAAAACTTCGGTATTTGGATCTTGCTTATTGGCTTCGTCAAATTGTTGAAATGCTAGTAGTAATTTATCTGTGGTCGCCATAAGTCTTTTATTTACTCAAAGCTATTCAGAAAAGCCAACATACACAAAGTCCGACTCTATTTTTACAGGATATGTAGCAATGGGATCTAAAGTGCCGTTTAAATTTTCTCCGGTTTTTAACGAAAATGTATTCTTGTGAAGTGGGCAGGCCACTTTAGCTTCCATATTTTCTTCACCGATCATACCTCTGGAAAGTACCATTTCCATTTTATGAGGACAAAGATTTTGACAAGCGTACCAAGTACCTTCTCTTGTAAAATTGAATACGGCGATCTGTTTGTCCTTATATTTTATACAAGCTCCGCCATTCTTAGGAAATTTAGAAATTGGCGCGGCCTTGAACCAAACCTTAACATCACTGGCAGCTACACTTGCATACGTATTCAAAACAGATAAAGACATAATTTCGTTTTTTTGATTTTTAATAAATTTCTACACTTAGATGATTGCAATACTGGTTTATAAATAACCAACAACTGTCAACCATCAACCGTTACGCCCACTCCTTTGGCATTTTTTGTTCTCTTAAAGACACAAATTCAATATTGTTGTCCGTTTCTTCAGAATTGACAAAGTGTGTATAGCGCTCTCTTATTTCTGGAGTTTCTACCGCTTCTTTCCATTCACATACATAAGAATCTACCAAGGCTTGCATTTCGGCATCCAATTCATCAACAATACCCAAAGAGTCGTTGATAACAACGTTTTGTAAATAGGTAATACCACCTTCTAATTTCTCTAACCAAGGTGCGGTTCTTTGTAAAGGTTGTGCTGTTTTTATGTAGAACATAATAAAACGATCTACGTATTTGATAGCGGTTTCCTTGTCAACTTTTTCAGCAAGTAAAAGGGCATGTTTAGGCGTAGCACCACCATTACCACCTACATAAACGTTCCATCCGCCTTCAACGGCAATAAATCCGAAGTCTTTGCCCCTTGCTTCTGCACATTCACGAATACAACCCGAAACGCCACCTTTAAATTTATGTGGAGATCGTATGCCTTTGTACCGGTGTTCTATTTCAATAGCAAAACTTACGCTTTCATCCATGCCATAGCGGCACCATGTGGATCCCACACAACTTTTTACCGTACGTAAAGATTTTCCATAAGCTTGGCCCGTTTCAAATCCTTCGGCAATCAATTCTTCCCAAATAGGAGGTAATTCGTGCAGTTTTGCCCCAAACATATCTATGCGCTGACCACCGGTAATTTTGGTGTAGAGGTCATATTTTTGAGCTATTCTTCCAATGGCCATTAATTGTTTAGGTGTAATCTCTCCGCCAGCAACCCTTGGTACAACAGAGTAGGTACCGTTACGTTGTATATTGGCCAAATAACGGTCATTACTATCCTGTATGGTTTCTTGCCTATTGGCGGTTTCATTATATAGACTAGCAAATATTGCGGCAACTGCCGGCTTACATACCTCGCAACCATGCCCGGTACCTACTTCATCCAATAAGGTATCATAATCAGTAATTCCCTTTAATTTGGCAAGATCAAAAAGCTCTTGGCGAGAATAATCAAAATGTTCGCACAAGCGCTCTTTTACAGTTTTTCCTAAAGTCTTTAGGCTCTCCTTTATTAAATCTGCCACCATAGGTTTACACCCACCACAACCTGTTGTTGCCTTTGTGGCTTTGGCTACATCTTTCATGGTTTCATTGCCATCTTCTAATACAGAACAGCAAACTTGGCCTTTGGTAACCGCTTCACAAGAACAAATAACTGCGGTATCGGGTAGGTCCATGGCACTACCAAAAGCAGAGCCGCCTTCACCTCTAGAACCAACGATCAGTTCTTCAGCGTTATCGGGCAGCGGCATATTGTTCAAGTACATTTGATGTAAAATGCTATAATCTTCTGCGTCGCCCACCATTATTCCCCCTAAAAGGGTTTTACCGTCATGGCTTACGTTTATTCTTTTATAGATACCCTTTGTTTTGTTCTCGTAGATAATGGAAAGTCCCTTTTCCGCAGGCATATAAGGAATACCGAAACTGGCAACATCAACACCTATTAATTTCAGTTTGGTAGACATATCTATTTCCGGTTTCATGACAACCTCGTTTTGCTCAAGAATTTGATTTACGGCCACCTCGGCCATTTCATAGCCCGGAGCCACTAAACCGTAGATCATTTGGTTGTATAACGCTACTTCACCAATGGCAAATATAGTTGGGTCAGAGGTTTGCATTTTATCGTTGACCACAATACCGCCACGCACGCCCATTTCTAGATTACAGGTTTTGCCCAATTCATCTCTCGGACGTATACCGGCGGAAATGACCAACATATCTACATCTAGTTTATCATCTTCGCCAAAGTCCATACCTGTTATGGCGCCGTTACCCATAATACTATTGGTAGCTTTTCCAGTATGTATGGCAATACCTATGGATTCCAGTGTTAATTGTAGTACGTTACTACTTCTGGAATCTAGTTGTCTAGGCATTAATTTTGGAGCAAATTCAACCACATGCGGTTCTAGCCCCATGTCCATGACAGCTTTTCCTGCCTCTAGGCCAAGTAGTCCGCCACCAAGAATAGCCGCTTTACCGTTAGGTTTAACTTTTTTAATTTCTTCGGCATATGCTAGCATTGCCTCTAGGTCTTCTATGGTTCTATAAACAAAGACACCTTTTTTCTCTACGCCTTGTATTGGAGGAACAAATGGAGCGGAACCCGTAGCCAATACCAGGTAGTCATATTTAAATTCTTTTTCACTGGCGGTAGTAATGGTCTTTTTACTTCTGTGGATATCGGTGACCCTTTCATTGACCACTAATTCTATATCATTATCCGCGTACCATTCCAAGGGCGCCATTTCTAGAGCTTTGGCATCTCTATTTTCAAAGAATTCGCTTAAGTGAACCCTGTCATAGGCTGCGCGTGGTTCTTCACCAAAAACAATTAGTTTAAAATGTTTGCTTTCTTCCCTTGCGGCAAATTTTTCACAGAATTTGTATCCTACCATTCCGTTACCGACAACAATTATTGTTTTCATACCCATATTGTTTAGCTACTTAGCAATATTACGTATAAATACGTATATAAATACTGATTTTATGAAAATAATTACGTATTCTTGTTGAAGAATCGATAAATAATAATGCTAAATACTATGAAGATGGAATTAGAAAAAACGGCAAAAGTAAGTTTAGTAGGTGCGGGTCCAGGAGCTAAAGATCTAATAACTATAAGGGGTTTGAAGGTATTGAACCAAGCCGATATTATTTTGTACGATGCATTGATCAGTGATGATCTATTATCTGAAATACGTACTGATATACCTAAGATATTTACGGGTAAAAGATGTGGTCAACATTCGCATTCCCAAGATGAAATCAATGAATTAATAGTAAAATATGCCTTTGAATACGGTCATGTGGTACGTTTAAAAGGTGGTGATCCTTTTGTATTTGGCAGGGCTAATGAAGAAATAGAATATGTAGCGTCATTTGGCATACCTGTTAGTGTAGTTCCTGGAATTTCCAGTGCTATAGCTGTACCATCTAGTCAAGGCATACCGATGACCAAAAGAGGAATAAGTAGTAGTTTTTGGGTGATGACGGCAACAAAAAGAGATGGTACGTTTTCGCAAGATTTGCAATATGCAGCAAAATCTTCTGCCACTATGGTTGTTCTAATGGGCATTAGAAAACTTAATGAAATAGTGAAAGAAGTTAGTAAATATAGGGGTTCAATGACGCCTATTGCGGTAATTCAAAACGGAACTACCCAACATGAAAAATGTTATGTAGCTACTTTAGATACCTTGAACAATAGTATAGGGGAGGTTGATATTAATAAACCGGGCATTATTGTCATTGGAGACGTGGTAGCTGATCATCCATCATTTTTTGAAGAAGAAGTACAGCGTATTCTACACCATGCTATTTAATCTAATAAAGGAGATTTCACCTTTATAGTAGTCTAATAAAAGGTAAACGGCAAGGCATTTTAGTGGCAGAAATTACACTATTTCAATTTTTTTGAGCATTTAATTTAGAATTGAATAATAGTAATAGGCTCAATTCCTTAATTCCTCAAAAATACGTAGTAATTTAAAATTATACTAAAAACTACGTATTATTACGTATTATTTATGGTAGGTTTGTATGATCTCAATAATGTGATCTGCTATAATATGAAAAATCAATCTAAAAAGTCCACCACCTTAAATTTAACGAATATAAAGAGTTTACCCATTCGTACTTTTTGGATAACCTCAATTGCATTTTTCATTTGTTTTTTTGCATGGTTCGGTATTGTACCCTTTATGCCGGATGTGGTTAAAGATTTAGGGTTGACTCCCGATCAAAAATGGAACTCAATAATATTGGCGGTTACAGGAACCGTTTTCGCTAGACTATTAATAGGAAAGCTTTGTGATAAATATGGTCCTAGGTTATGTTATACCTATTTATTGATACTAGGTGCCATTCCTGTAATCCTTATCGGTTTTGTGCAAACGCCGCTTCAATTTTTAATTTGCAGATTGTTTATTGGTTTTATAGGTGCTTCATTCGTAATCACCCAGTTTCATACATCTATCATGTTTGCCCCCAATATTGTTGGTACCGCAAATGCAACTTCTGCCGGATGGGGTAATTTGGGTGGTGGTGCCAACCGTTTAGGTATGCCATTAATTGCTGCTGCAGTGGTAAGCTTTGGGGTTGCCGATGAAATAGCATGGAGATATTCAATGATCATTGCAGGTGTCATTGCTATGCTAATGGGGCTTGTTTATTATTTCTTTACCCAAGACACACCAGAAGGTAATTTTAAGGAATTAAAGGAGGCAGGTAAAATGCCGAAGCTAAAAAAAGATGAGGAATCGTTTTTAAGTGTCTTAAGGGATTATAGGGTATGGATTCTTTTCATTGTATACGCAGCATCTTTTGGAATGGAGCTTACAGTGTACGGAACCATGGATGATTATTTGCAAAACACCTTTGGGTTAACAAGGTCCATTGCGGGAAACTTGGTACTTTCTTTTGCCCTGATGAATATATTTGCCCGAACCTTGGGCGGCTTTTTCGGAGATCGTTTCGGTAGATTAAAAGGCTTGCGCGGTAGGGTACTTTTCTTAACGGTCATATTGGCTTTAGAAGGAGTTATGCTCTCCGTTTTTTCAATGGCAACAAGCTTTGCCATGGGAATTATATTTTTAATTGCCTTTAGTTTAACGGTACAAATGGCAGAAGGGGCAACGTTTTCGGTAGTACCTTTTATAAATAAAAAAGCTATTGGTTCTATCTCTGGTATTGTTGGTGCAGGTGGTAATGTAGGTGCTTTTTTGGCGGCATTATTATTAAAATCAAAATCAGCTTTGGCAGAAACCAATGCCTTGGCCGCTAACGCTAATTTAGGTGAAGAAGCAATGAAGGCGGCTCAATCTGCTGCGGCATCGGGGGCTGTTTCAAGTGCGTATTTACTTATAGGTGGCTTTGTTATAGTTACGGCACTTGTTACGCTGGCCATTAAATTCTCTGCCGAAGATGAAAAACTAGTTAAGGAAGAATTACAAAAGGCAGATAAGCCCGTTATCAATTTATCGCCAAGTAGTATCTAAATTTATGTAGCTATGCGAGCAGGTGCTAATCATATATCAACGCGTATTTCCGATTCATCGGAGCTGCTAGATAGTGCCTGTGGATTATGCTCCAATGAAAATTGTCTTATTCAAAAGAACATTCACACTTCTAGTATTGGCAAACTAGTAAAGGCAAGAAAAGAAATAAAGTGTAAAAAAGGACAGCAATTTATTATGGAAGGAGCTTCGGTAACCGGACTCTTCTTTCTTTTAAGTGGTAAGGTTAAAGTTTTAAGGACCGGGCTACATGGTAAAGAACAAATTGTTCGTTTTGCATCTCCAGGTGAAATCATTGGGCATAGAGGTTTTGGCACAGAAGAGACCTATCCTATTAGTGCCATTGCTTTGGTAGATTGCACCTTATGTTATTTTTCAAAAGAGTTACTTCAAGAAACATTAAGGGAAACACCTGGGCTTACGTATGATTTTATGTTATTTTATGCCAATGAACTTAATCGTAGTGAAATAAGGGTAAAATCCTTATCTCAAATGACGGTTCGTGAACGGGTTATAGACACACTATTATATATTAACCGCAAATTTGGACAGGTAAATGGGTATTCCTCACTTTTATTAAGCAGGAGGGAATATGCAGATTATGCGGGTACTACCGAAGAGCAGGTCATAAGAATGTTCTCTATTCTCAAAAAAGAGGGCTTATTGATTACCAAAGGCAAAAGAATTGGTATTGCTGATATAGCATTGCTTAAAAAAGAAATCTCAGAGCACAATTTCTATTTGGATAGTTAACTATCCTAGTTTAGATACGTACCGTATATCTACTTATATATAATAAGTACGTCAGTACTGTAGTTTATTGATGTTTCTGTAAAAAAACCTGCAATATCACAGATTTTTATATGTTATAAAAGTCTTTTTTCTTCTATGTTATTCCATAATAAGTACGTAGTCAAGGTTATATATTTGTCTAAACAATTAAGTATAAGTACTTATTTGTTCAGTTAAAGAATTATAAATCCAAAACACTATTATGGAACAGAACACTATAACACTAGTACAAAATTCATTTGAAAAAGTTAAGCCAATAGCAGATACGGCAGCTAAAATATTTTATGACAAGCTATTTAAATTAGACCCTACTTTAAAGAGTATTTTTCCAAAGAGTGAAGAAGCTATGGCGCTGCAGGGGAATAAATTAATGACCATGCTAGGAAGTGCGGTTGCGGGTTTGAATAATTTGGAAATGCTAGTGCCCGTATTGGAGAATTTAGGAAAACGTCATGTAAATTATAAAGTTGAGCCATCGCATTACAATACGGTAGGTTCGGCTTTATTAAGTACGTTGGAAACTGGCTTGGGCGATGAATTTACACCAGATGTAAAAGATGCTTGGACAAAAGTTTATGGCACTATGTCTTCAGTAATGATAAAAGCATCCTACTAACATAATAACCTTAAAACATTAGACTATGAAAAAGCTAAAAAACTCTCCCTTTCTTGTGTTAATAATTCTTATTGTAAGCCTCATCGTTTTAAACTCATGTGGTGGAGTTCCTGAAGAAAAAGGTAGCGGTAGTACTACAGAAAAAAATGTATTCTCCGTTAATGAAGTTTTAGAAATGGTATCCAAAGAAAATGATGTTACCAGAACATTATACACTAAAGCTATTGTCGGGAAAGGTAAGCTACAAGGAATGAAATTTGATGAAGATTGGCGTAAAGATGATGTAGAAGCAGGTCCCTTGCCAGCATTGTTTTTACGGGGAGTGGCAACTAGTATTCGTAAAGGTCCAGTTCCTTTGGGTTTATACTTAGGGTCAGATTTTCCAATTAATAATGCCAATAAATTCGAAGGAGAGCAAGAGTCTCTATTTGAAGATATAAAGGTTACACAAAAACCAAAATATTTTTATGATGAATCTCAAGAACTATATACGGCAATGTTTGCAGATTTGGCAAGTGCGCAAGCATGTGTTAGCTGCCACAATGACCATCCTCAAACAGCAAAAACAGATTGGAAATTAGGTGATGTAATGGGCGCCACTACATGGCAATATCCAAAAGATTCATTAACGTATTCTGGTGCGGTAGAGGTTTTAAATGCCTATGCCCAAGGTACGGTAGATATTTATGTAGAATACCTAGATGAAATAGCAGCTTTTAAATCTTCAGAAAAGCCAATAATTGGAGATAAGTGGCCGGCAGAAGGAAACTACCTTCCATCGCCAGAAGTTTTTCTAGATAGTGTTAGAAAACTTTCTTCTTATGATACCATGAAAACTTTAATAGCCAGTAACTAATTAGAAAACTCAATTTTTGAAAAACAAAAACTTGACTACAATATTAGGACTACTGCTTTTATCCTTGTTCTTTTTACAATTTTCTTTAAAACTAGAATGGACATGGTTAAAAATACAGCAGCAGCAAGAAATGTATAAAAGATGGTCTGGTCTATTTATGGCACTTTTAATAACCTTTCAATGGGTATTAACGTTGTTTAGGATAGTTAAAAAGTTAAGAAAGCATTCAATTAAAATGACGGCAATGCATAAATGGGCAGGAGCATTGAGTCCTATATTTTTCTATGCTCACAGCATTGGCCTGGGCTATGGGTACTTGGCACTATTATCATATCTGTTTTTTGCAAATGCTCTTTTAGGGTATGTAAATTTAGATGTTATAAAAAATAATAGTGATGTATTGTTTAAAGGATGGATGATGGCACACGTTGCCTTTTCAATAGTCATAACAATTTTAATGTTTTTTCATGTTGCCATGGTTTTTTATTATAAATAGAAATAAAGATGAAACTAACAGTAAAAAATATTCAACAAGAAACAGCGGATACTGTAAGTGTAAGTTTTAAAAAAGGAGTCTTGTTCAATAAGCTAAAATATAACCCAGGGCAGTTTGTAACCTTGCATATCAAGTTAAATGATATGGTGCATAAAAGAGCTTATTCTTTTAGTAGTAATCCTTTTACTGATGATGAGCCGAAAATCACGGTTAAACGTGTAAAAAACGGATTAGTTTCTAATTATATACATGATTCCTTGAAAGTTGGCGATAAGATACCTGTAGATAAGCCAGGCGGAAGTTTTTTCGTAAAACCAGAAAAAGGACAACAAAAGAACTATGTGTTATTTGCTGGGGGGAGTGGAATAACTCCGATATTTTCAATAATTAGTTCGCTTTTACATAAAGAACCTAAATCTAAAATTATACTTATTTATGCCAATCGATTTTTAAATTCAATAATATTTAAAGAGAAATTGGAAAAACTTCGTAAAGAATATGAGGATAGGTTCAAGATTGAATTTTTAATATCCAAAGAAATACCGGTATTGGATAATTATCATCATGGTTTAATTACTGATGGTATAGTAATGGATGTTTTAGAGAAATATGATTTGGCTTTTGGAAAAGGTCAATATATGATTTGTGGTCCTTTCGGTTTTATGGAAGCTGTAAAAAGCATTTTATATGTAAACGGAGTATCACCAACAAAAATAAAAGAGGAGTTATTTAAAAGACCGGATAGGGTAGTGTTAAAAAATGGGGTACTTAGTAAAGTACAAATTCAACTAAAAGGCAAAAGTCATGAACTTAGTGTGCAGGGTAATACTACCATTTTGCAAGCGGCAATGGCAAATAATATAGAGATGCCTTATTCCTGTAGGTCTGGAATGTGTTCAACTTGTTTAGCATCTTGTATCTCTGGAGATATAAGTATGACCGAAGGTCATTTTTTAGAGCAGAAAGATGTAGATGCAGGAAAAATATTGACCTGCGTAAGCTATCCTACAAGTGAAAATGTGGTAATCTCAATATAATTATGGGTATATTTAAGGTAACTCCTTTACGAAAAAGACAATTTATTGGTGGTCTAATAGGTATTCTTATTGGCGCAGGTATTATTGGTTTTTTTTCATTGAAATCATCAGAAGAATATATTTCATTGGGTCCAATGAATAATGGTCATGAAGAAATTTCATGTGTAGTTTGCCATGCAGATGCTAATGGAAACTTAGTGCAACAAATACAATCAAATATTTCACATGCAGCTGGCATACGTGAAAAAAGTGTTGATTTTGGCTCAAAAGATGTTACCGTTAAAAATTGTTTAGAATGTCATGACCGCCCTAATGACAGGCATCCAACATATAGATTTTCGGAACCTCGCTTTAAAAAGGCAATTAAGAATATAGATGCTACAACCTGTATTACTTGCCATTCAGAACATAATGGTGAGCGTGTAAGTCTTAAGGCGGTTAATTACTGTATGAATTGTCATCAAGATTTAGAAGTCGAAAATGACCCCGTAGATGTTCCGCATTCAGAATTAATTGCGAAAGAACAGTGGTTTACTTGTATTCAATGCCATGATTTTCATGGAAATCATAAGTATGTTGTGCCTACCAAACTGAACGACACCATTCCTTTAGATAGAATTCAAGTCTATTTAGAAGGTGGAGAAGATCCCTATGGTAGCGATAAAAAGTATTTGGGCCTATCTGAGCCAGAATGGATTAAAACACTTCAAAAGAAATAGCTTACATACATCTTTCTAGTTTTAGTAGCTACGTAATTATACTTTTTTACGTAAGAACTACTTATTTCTGTTTAAGTACTGTTTATTAGTTGTTTACGTAAATAAAACTGCGTTTTGGCAGTTTACAATATGGCGTAAAAAGATACTTATTTATGTGCTAGGACATTATAGGTATTTAGTCATTACGTATACATTTGCTTTAAATAAGTATTAATACGTAGTTAAATTTTAAAACATACTAATATGAAAACCATTTTTAACCGAGCAACATTACTCGCAACAGTAGCGACAGTGCTTATGTCATGTGGCGGAAAAGACGCTAAAAAGGCAACAACAAATACAGAAGAAGCTGTAGCCTCAAAAACTAAAATGCTGGATATTGAAAAGCCACAGTTAACTTTTGGTTTTATAAAGTTGACCGATATGGCACCATTGGCCATTGCAAAAGAAAAGGGCTTTTTTGAAGAGGAAGGACTTTTTGTTTCGGTAGAAGCACAATCTAACTGGAAAAATGTATTGGACCGTGTTATTGACGGTCAGTTAGACGGTTCGCACATGTTGGCAGGCCAACCAATTGCTGCAGGGGCAGGTTTTGGTAGACAAGCAGAATTGGTTACTCCGTTCTCTATGGATTTAAATGGAAATGGAATTACGGTATCTAATGACGTTTGGTCAAAAATGAAACCAAATGTACCTGCAGATTCAGATGGTAAGCCAATTCATCCTATTAAGGCAGATGCATTAAAACCTGTAATTACCTCTTATAAAAATGAAGGGAAGCCTTTTAAAATGGGAATGGTTTTCCCGGTATCTACCCATAATTACGAATTGCGTTATTGGTTGGCTGCAGCAGGTATTCACCCTGGTATGTACACTGCAGATAATGTACAAGGGCAAATAGATGCCGAGGTTTTACTTTCTGTTACACCTCCGCCACAAATGCCGGCTACATTGGAGTCTGGTACTATTTACGGATACTGTGTAGGTGAGCCTTGGAACCAACAAGCGGTATTTAAAGGTATTGGTGTTCCAGTTACTACTAATTATGACATTTGGAAGAATAATCCTGAGAAAGTATTTGTAATGACCAAGCAGTTTGTAGAGCAGAACCCTAATACGGCAATTGCGGTTACAAAAGCATTGATCAGAGCGGGTAAATGGTTAGATGAGCCTTCCAATAGAGCAGAAGCGGTTGAGATTCTTTCTATGTCTCAATATGTAGGTGCGCCAAAAGAAGTATTGGCAAATTCTATGACCGGTACTTTTGAATTCGAAAAAGGAGACAAGCGAGAAATGCCAGATTTCAATGTATTCTATAAGTACAACGCAACATATCCTTTCTATTCTGATGGTATTTGGTTCTTAACTCAAATGCGTAGATGGGGACAAATTCCAGAAGCTAAAACTACAGACTGGTATGCTAGTACCATTAAGGATATCTACAGACCTGATATTTGGAAAAAGGCTGCGGATCTTTTGGTTGCCGAAGGTCAAATTCCTGCAACGGATATACCTGCAACAGATGGCTACAAAGCCCCTACGGCAGATTTTATAGACGGTACTACCTATGATGCCAAAGATCCAATTGGATATATCAATAGTTTTTCTATAGGTAACAAAGACAAAAAGTAAGCACATTTATTCATTGACTTTAAACAAATTATTATGGAGCAAGAAATGGTCTTAAAAAACGAAAAAAGCATGTCTGCAAGTTTTAAGCAGTTACTTTTAAAACTTACACCAAGTGTAAAAAAGGATGGCATTATAAAATCTATGAAGAATGCTGGGATAACACTTCTATCCATCTTATTGTTTATAGGTTTATGGCATATGGGATCTAAAGCCCTTTACAACAAAGAGGCAGATTACAAGGTAGAAAAAGCGTTGCAAGAACGGGGCGAAGAAGCTGCAGCGGCAGAGCGAGCTTGTATAGAGTCTGGTGATAGTAGTTGCCAGCCCAACACCCTACCATCACCTACACAGGTATGGGCATCTTTAAAATCTTTGGTCGCAGATCACCAAGTTATAAAAGCGGACAAGGCTGCCTTTGCGGAAAAGTTGTCGGCTACCAATGAAAAATTAATTGCTCAGGGCAAAGATCCTATTGTTTATACGGGTAGGGCGTCATTTATAGATATAGTACTTACAAGTATTAAAACGGTATTTGCAGGTTTTCTATTGGCATTGTTGATTGCTGTGCCCATAGGTATCATAATAGGTCTTAGTCCGTCTTTACGTAGTGCGTTCAACTGGTTCATCCAAGTTTTTAAACCAGTATCGCCCGTAGTATGGTACTTATTGGTTTTTATGATCGTAAAAACGTTGTACATAGGCGATAGTTCAGATAATGCCTTTGTTATTTCTTTTATCAGTGTTGGGCTATGTGCCATGTGGGCAACTTTGGTCAATACGGCAATGGGGGTATCATCGGTAGATAAAGATTATATCAATGTAGCCAAAGTATTGAAGTTAGGCACGTTTCAAAAAGTATTCAAAGTAATACTGCCATCTTCGTTACCCTTAATTTTTACAGGTCTAAGAATTACCCTTTCTGTTGCTTGGATGGTTTTGATCGCCATTGAATTGCTTGCACAAAGTCAAGGTTTAGGTCTTTTCGTTTGGGAGGAATTCCAGAATGGTGCAAACGACTCCAATTCAAAAATCATTGTGGCCATGTTTGTCATAGGTATCATTGGGTTTTTATTGGATAGGTTGATGTTGACCGTACAGAACATGGTTTCTTTCAACAAAAACGAGATGGCATAATTTATAAAAAGAAGAGCATGGCATACTTAGAACTAAATAATATATACAAAACCTATGGTGAAGGAGATGGAAGTACAGAAGTACTGTCTAACATTAACCTTACCATGGATGAAGGAGAATTTGTTGCCATTGTAGGGTTTACGGGTAGCGGTAAGACCACCTTGGTAAATTTGATCAACGGCTTGTTACAGCCAACAAGCGGCGAAGTACTTTTTAAAGGAAAACCGGTAACCGATACTAGCCATGAACGTGGAGTTATTTTTCAAAACTATTCGCTATTGCCATGGTTAACTGTTGGGCAAAATATTTACATGGCGGTAAAAGAAGCTTTTCCAAAAGAAAGCAAAGCAGATTTAATGAAAAGGGTAAAAGAGTATGTGGCTATGGTAAGTCTTAGTCCGGCAATCAATAAAAGACCCAAAGAACTTTCTGGAGGAATGCGCCAAAGGGTGGCGGTTGCACGTGCCTTGGCCATGAACCCTGAGATGATCATTATGGATGAACCTTTAGGAGCTTTAGATGCTTTGACCAGAGGTAATCTGCAAGATGAGATCTTGAATATTTGGAGCCAGGACAAGCGTACGGCATTATTGATTACCAATGATGTTGATGAAGGTATTTACATGGCAGATAGAATAATACCTCTTAAGCCGGGACCAAACGCCACTTTAGGTCCGGAGTTTAAAATAGATATAGAAAGGCCAAGGGATAAAACGGCCATGAATGACAATCCTGTTTACAAGAAAACCAGAAATGCCATTATAGAATATCTAATGGACATAGGTGAAGAGAGAAAAACGGTATCTAACGTAGAATATAAATTGCCAGAGCTTACACCAAAAAGTTTTGTCGCCTAAAGAATTGGAAAATGAATACAATAGAACAATCTAACGAAGTATATTCAGAGAACGGCATTGTCTACCCATCCAAGGTAATGCTAGATTTGGCCGACTTAAAAAAAGTGTACCCTACGCCAAAAGGAGATTATGTGGTTCTTGAAGATTTGAATTTACAGATCTTAAAAGAAGAATTCGTAACCATTATTGGGCATTCAGGATGTGGTAAAACAACCATGCTTTCTATGATAGCAGGTCTTAATCCTATCTCTGGCGGTAATATTTCGGTTTTGGGAAATCCGGTAAAAGGTCCGGGTCCAGATAGGGGGGTTATTTTTCAATCTCCAAGCTTAATGCCTTGGATGACCGCACTTCAGAATGTTTTATTAGGGGTCAACCAGGTTTTTCCTCAAGCCACTAAAGGACAGCGAGAAGACATTGCCAAATACTATTTACACAAAGTAGGTCTTGAGAATGCCTTTCATAAAAAAGCATCAGAACTATCTCAAGGCATGCAACAACGTGTAGGTATTGCCAGAGCCTTTGCCATTAAACCAAAAGTATTGTTGTTAGACGAACCTTTTGGAATGCTAGACTCGTTAACCAGGGGAGAGTTGCAAGATATTCTCATAGAAATTTGGAACAAGGAGAAAATTACGGCGGTCATGATTACCCATGATGTGGATGAGGCCATTTTTTTAGCAGATCGTGTTATAATGATGACCAGTGGGCCTAGGGCAAAGATTGGGGATATACTCTCCATTGACTTTGAACGACCACGAACTCGCAAATCTGTCTTGGAAAGCGACGATTATTATACCTACAGAAAACACCTAATAGATTTTTTAGAACACTAACAAATAACTCAATCAATATTTAAAAATTACGATTATGAAAAAGCAATATCTAATCATCACCCTATTGTTTCTAACGGCGAATGCCATATATGCACAATTTACTTTAGATGGGCAGTTTAGGCCAAGAACGGAATACAGACATGGCTTTGGTAGTTTAATACCAGATGCGGCAGATGCCGGATTCGCCATTTCTACACGTGCACGTTTAAATGCCAAGTATGAATCTGAGGCGTATCAGTTTTATCTAAGCCTACAAGATGTAATGGTTTGGGGTGAGAACAGACAAATTCTACCAGATGATCAAAACGATTCTTTTGCAGTATTTGAAGCATGGGCAAATATTAATTTAGGAAAAGGTTGGTCTACCAAATTGGGCCGTCAAGTGATATCTTATGACGATCAAAGAATATTCGGTGGCCTAGACTGGGCGCAACAAGGAAGAAACCACGATGCGGGACTATTGAAGTACAAAAAAGATAAATTTATCTTGGACATAGGTTTGGCCTTTAGTCAAGATTTTGACAACCCAACAGGGTTTCAATCAGTAGGTACGGCATATAATACAGCAGGATTTTTTACCTATAAGACCATGCAATATGTATATGCAAAACAACAATGGGACGGTTTTTCGGCAAGTTTATTGGCCCTGAACAATGGCTTTCAAAATTTTGATGATACAGACGCTGCAGATGGTGTAAGCAATTTACAGACAATTGGTACGCACTTAAATTTAAAACAAGGAAAGTTCAATGCTAATGCCAACTTGTTTTTACAGACGGGAGAAAGACAAAACGAAGTAAAATCTAGTGCCTATTTATTAGGTTTGGAATTGGGTTATAAAGCAAGTGATAAAGTAGCGTTGGGTATTGGTACAGAAGTAATCAGTGGTAATAAAGCGGATACTACGGACAAAACGGAAGCATTTTTTCCTTTGTACGGTACCAACCATAAGTTCAACGGATTCATGGATTATTTCTACGTAGGTAACCATGCCAATTCTGTAGGTCTTTTTGATATTCACGCAAGTGCAAAATTCGATTTGGGCAAGCAGTCTAGCCTATTGGTAAAGGTGTTGAACTTTAGTGGTGAGCAAGAATTACCAAGTGGCGAGAAATCATTGGGTACTGAAATTGATTTGGTATTTGCGAAAAAATTCAAAGGCTACGGTTTGGCAATCGGGTATTCTCAAATGTTTGCTGCAGATGGTATGTATGAACTTAAGGGAATTACAGATGATCTTGCTGCCAGTAGCCAAAATTGGGCATGGGTACAGTTAACCATAAAGCCTCAATTTTTAAACACTAAAAAAGAATAGTATTTGTATTTAAATTAGTTTGGTTATACGGTCTATACAGCACTTTTTGTATAGACCGTATTTTTTTTAAAATTATATGTAATTTAGCTGCATACGTATAATTACTTATATTTTGAGCGAAATAACAAGAATAGTATTGGCAGATGATCACGCTTTGGTAAGGGACGGTATACGTTCTTTATTGGAATCAGAATCTGATTTACAAGTGATCGGTGAAGCATCTAACGGTAAAGAGGCCATTGATTTGGTAGGGGAAGTAAATCCCGATATTTTGATTATTGATATTAGAATGCCCGTTATGAACGGTATTGATGCCGTTGCTGAATTGACGCAAAGTAAATCTTCGGTGAAAACTATAATCTTGTCAATGCATGATTCTGAAGAGTATATCTTGAAATCCATTAGCTCTGGTGCCAATGGGTATTTATTGAAAGATACTGATAAATCAGAGTTCATTAAAGCTATACATACCGTTAGGGAAGGTGGTAAATATTTTAGCGGAGATATTAGTAATGTGTTGGTAAATAATCTTTTGGGCGGTAAAAATGAGGTTGTAAAAAAAGAAGAAACACCAAAAAAGTCAGGTGATAATGTCTTTGACCTTACCAATAAAGAATTAAAAGTGCTAGAGTTGGTACTCTCTGGCTTAACCAATCAACAAATATCAGAGAAACTTCAAAACAGCAAACGTACTATAGAAACACATCGTTTTAATTTAATGCGTAAGATGGATGTAAAAAATCTTATTGATCTTTCTAAAAAATCACAGAAGTATAATTTGATTTAGAGATTTTCATTTTATTCTCAATCTGAAAAAATGAGTTGGTATTCAAAAATCAAATTTAAAATTGAAAAGAAAGATGATTCGCCTGAATTAAAAAGAGGTCAAGTAAAGCAGATTTTAATTTCTGGATTTAAACGAGAATTGCCAGAATTTGATTTTTTAGAATATAGAAATGGATGTTACACATTCAAGAATACCCGAATAATTAATGGTCGAAATATTTATGAATTTCTTTACGTATTTTTTGCGCTAAAAGATAGGTACTTTACTTGTTCTGTAGCATCACGAATAAATAAAAATTATTTAAGTTCTAACAGTTATAACACAGGACTAATAAATTCACATATAGACTTGCTTGTTTTAAAGAAAGGAACTGGAGTTATCCCTGCGGATGAATCTTACTACTTTCATAATGGACAAGTGAAAACCACTACCGAAGTCATTGAGCAAATAATCAATGATTTTAAGGAATTTGGAAAACCGTTTCTTCAAAAACAGGCGAAACAATTTGAAAAGAGTGACCTTTTAAAAGCTGGATTTAATTTCATTGAAAATCTTGAAATTGACAAATCGAAATTAAATGACGAGTTGAAAAAAGATATAACCTCTGCGGGACGTTTTACATCCAATACTTATTTGAAATTAAAAGCAGAACTACAGAGTGTAAATGGAATTGATAGGGAAACTCGAAAAAACATACCAAAATTGACTTATGAACTATTGGAATTTTATTGTGGAAATAAATAAAATAAGCTACCCTAAAAACTGAGCTATATGAATGGGGGAAAACAAACGAAGATTTATAGCCTTTATAGAATCAAAATTCTCATGAAAATTAAACAGTTCGTCATGTTATAACGCGTTATTCCACTTTAACATTATAACACCTTAATTTCCTATTTATTGATTCATTCTCAGTCTAAAAGGAGAATAATTGCGGATCACTCGATTTAATCCAAAACATTTACGATAAAAAAGTACGTATTTATACGTACTTTTTATAATTTGCGGTATACTTCTAAACCATTCTTTATCTCTGGTAAAATGAATAGTACTAAAACTCATAAAACAATATGTTCTTATTGCGGTGTTGGCTGCGGTATGTTGGTAGATGTTGATGCGAAAGGAACAATAAGCGTAGATGGTAATCCAGATTACCCATCTAATAAAGGTATGCTTTGTACCAAAGGTCGAAATCTAAACTACGTAGCGCAAGATACAACAGATCGTATTCTGTATCCAGAAATGAAATGGAGTAGAAATCATCCTTTACAACGCGTTTCTTGGGATGCCGCCTTTGAACGTGCTGCAGCGGTTTTTAAGAGTATCATTGCCAAACATGGTCCAGATAGTGTAGGTTTTTATGTATCAGGTCAATGCTTAACAGAAGAATACTATCTAATAAACAAATTGACCAAAGGTTTTATAGGCACCAATAATATAGATACCAATTCTAGACTGTGCATGAGTTCTGCCGTAGTAGGATATAAGAAAACTTTAGGGGAAGACTCCGTTCCAATTTGTTATGAGGATATAGAATTGGCAGATTGTTTTTTAATAGCAGGGGCAAATCCGGCTTGGTGCCATCCTATCTTATATAGAAGGTTGGAAAAGCATAAAGAAGAAAATCCGAATGTAAAGATAATTGTAGTAGACCCTCGTAAAACACAGACTTGTGCAGGGGCAGATTTACATTTGCAGATTTTACCGGGTACCGATGTAATTCTATTTAATGCCATTGCGCGTAGGTTAATAGATAAAAGAAAAATAGATGTTGCCTTTATTAAAAAACACACTGCAAATTTTGAAGCGTGTAAAGAAATGGCTTATACATTAACGCTCAAAGAGGCGGCTAAAAAATGTGGTATTCCAGTAGCGGATATACGTAAAGCGGCAGAGTATATTGGCAATGCCAAAAAGTTCATTAGTATGTGGACCATGGGGCTGAACCAAAGTGTTATAGGTGTTGCTAAAAATGTCTCGTTATTAAACCTATCGTTATTAACAGGTCAAATAGGTAAGCCAGGATCAGGACCATTTTCATTAACCGGTCAGCCAAATGCCATGGGGGGTAGAGAAGTTGGTGGTATGGCCAGTTTATTGGCAGCCCATAAAAACTTGGGTAACCCTAAGCATAGAAAAGAAGTGTCCGACTTTTGGGGAGGTGGGGAAATTCAGGCAGAACCAGGGTATACCGCTACAGAAATGTTTGATGCCTTGGATGAAGGAAAACTAAAGGCCATTTGGATCATCTGTACCAATCCTGCAGTTAGTATGCCCAACGTAAAAAAGGTAGAAAGAGCATTGAAAAAGGCAAAATTCGTGGTGGTACAAGACATATCACATAACTCGGAGACGACTAAATTTGCCGATCTTTTGCTACCTGCGGCGGGTTGGTTAGAAAAAGAAGGTACCATGACCAATTCTGAAAGAAGAATTAGTTATCTGCCAAAAGTTATAGATGCCCCTGGGGAGGCCTTGCCAGATGCGGAGATTATTTGGCGTTTTGCACAGGCAATGGGCTATAGTGGCTTTGACTATAATAACAGTAGCGAAGTCTATGACGAACATTGCTTGTTGACAAAAGGTACAGATATAGATATTTCTGGGCTGTCTTATGAAAGGTTGATCAATGAAGGTAGTTTTCAATGGCCCGTACCACATAAAACACATAAGGGTACACCTAGGTTATTTACAGATCGTCAGTTCTTTACCAATGATAAAAAAGCACATTTCAATGCCCCTTCAACGCTTTATAACAAATCTGAGGAAACGGATAACGAATATCCTTTAATATTAAATTCAGGCAGGGTGCGCGATCAGTGGCATACCCGTACCAAGACCGGCAAGGTTAAAAGATTGTTGACGCATATTCCGCAACCATATTTAGAAATGAATGCAGTAGATGCCTATTTAAGAAAGATAAAAGAAGGTGATATTGCAGTGGTCAAAAGCAGACGTGGGCAGGTACAGGTGAAGGTACAGCTCAACTATGATATAAGAGAATCGGTAGTTTTTTTACCAATGCACTGGGGTAAAGTACTGAACAATGATTTTGGAAGGGCAAATAACCTGACCAACGATTTGGTAGACCCAATATCTAAAGAACCGGATTTTAAATACTGTGCGGTTGAGGTCTCCAAATTTGTCAAAGAGAAGCAGAAAGTAGTGGTCGTAGGTGCCGGTGCCGCTGCATATCGTTTCATACAATCTTACAGAGAAAAAAATACAGAAGATGAACTTCATGTGTTTTCAAAAGAAAAAGACCCTTTTTACAATAGGGTTCTACTACCGGAATATGTTAGTGATGAACTTTCTTGGGAAGGTTTGGAAAAATTGAAGGAAGGTGAGTTGCAAAAGTTAGATGTCACCTTGCATTCCGGTATTTGTATAGACAATATCAATGCAGGTGAAAAGACGATTTTAGATTCTTTGGGGAATGTGCATTCTTATGATCTGCTTATTATGGCAACGGGTAGTAGGGCATTTATCCCTAGTGATGTTCAAATAAAATTACCTGGTCGCTTTACCATGCGTGAAAGGGGCGATGCCGATAAGCTTAGAAAATATTTGGCCGAAACCGGTCTAAAGGCAAAAGATCAGAATGTGGTCATTGTAGGTGGCGGACTTTTAGGTTTGGAGCTTGCAGCGGCATTGAAAAAGATCAACATTAACATTAGTATTATTCAAAGGGCACCGCGTTTAATGGAACGTCAATTGGATAGTGTTGCAAGTAGGCTATTGGCGGAAGATGTGATGGAACGTGGCATAAATCTCTATTTTGATAATGAGGTAAGTACCGTTTTTGAGGATAAGGGCCAAAAACATACTCTTTTGGTGAATCTAAAAACTGGAAGAACCATTCAATGTAATGCCATTGTGTATGCCATTGGTACTAGGCCCAATATAGAATTGGCAAAACAGACAGGGGTTCATACCCGTAGGGGAGTCGTTGTAAATTCATACTTACAAAGTAGCGACCCTTCTATTTTTGCACTCGGGGAAATAGCGGAATACAAAAATTCGTTGTTCGGAATTACCTCGGCAGCTGAACAACAAGCTGATATTGCGGCAAATTTTATTCTTGGCGATTTCAGCAGTATTTACAACGGGTCTGTTTTAATGAATATTTTAAAGTTCGAAAATTTAGATCTTTGCAGCATTGGCATGGTTAACTCACCGTTAGGGGATCCATCGTATGAAGAAATTATTCTTATGGATGTCAGCAAGCGCTTCTATAAAAAATGTATCGTAAAAGATGACACGCTTAAAGGTGCCATTTTAATGGGCGATAAAAATGAATTTGCAGAATTTAAAAGGCTCATAGAAGAGGAAATTGAACTCTCTGAAAAGCGGGATGAGCTGTTGCGTGGCGCTTCTACCTCTGTTCCGTTAAAGGGTAAATTGGTCTGTTCCTGTAGTCAAGTGGGCGAGGGCAATGTTATTGATGCCATTAATGGCGGATGCTCCGAGTTCAATAAATTATGCTCAGAAACAGGTGCAGGTTTAGGCTGTGGTAGCTGTAAACCAGAGATAAAAGAGTTATTACAAAAACAGCTGGTATTGGCTAATTAAAATGATAAGATATGAACGATGATCTTCATAGAATATTGATCAAGGGAGGGGTAACTTCCCCAGGCGAATTAAAGGATATAATAACCATGCTGGAGTCTGCCGGTCTTACCAGTGTAAACTTTGGTTCTAGACAAGATATTTTGTTTCCGTTGAAAGATGCTAAAGAAGAGCAATTGGAAAGTATTTCAAAATTCAATACTGATATCATTGCCAATAGATCATATCAGAATATTGTAAGCTCTTACGTATCTGCAGATATTTTTGACATGACCCACTGGTTAAAGGGGTCTACGTATTTATATATTTTAGAAGGTTTTGATTTTTTGCCAAAACTCAAAATCAATATTACCGATCCTAAACAAAGGCTAGTACCTATTTTTAGTGGCAATCTCAATTTTATAGCATCTGATCAAGAAGATTATTGGTATTTAAATATTAAACTTCCACACTGGAAATCATCTGCTTTTTATCCGGTTTTAATTTATAGTTGGGATATAAATTCCATTTCAAAACAAATAGAGGAAATTCATGAAGACATTTCAGATATAGATGAGTTGTTCTTTGTAATGAACAAAAACTTGGAGACGAACAATAAAACCATGGAAAAGGAATTGAAGGTTCCTTTTCAGACCTTTCCGTACTATGAGGGTATGAACCGGTTGGGTACCGATCTTTATTGGTTGGGACTGTACTGGAGAAATAATAAATATGACCTATCGTTTTTAAAGGCGTTCTGTGGTTTTTGTTTAGATAATAGTATTGGTAAAATCTGTATTACACCCTGGAAATCTTTCGTGGTAAAAGGAATTAAAAAATCAAGTAGGCCAGAACTTGAAAGGTTTTTGGGCAAAAGGGGAATTAATGTTAGGCACTCTCAGTTAGAGATGAACTGGCACGTACCAATTGATGACGGTGAAGCCCTTGAGCTTAAAAAATATTTGGTCAGAAGTTTTGATCAAAATGATATTAGTACCTACGGTCTTACTTTTGGTATAAGCAATGAAGTGGGTAAGCGTTCGCACTTTGCCTCGGTGATTATTGAAAAGAACAGTTTGCCCACCATTGTTAAAGAGTTTGAAGTTCGCCCAACGTACAATGTGCTACATTTTGAACATTTTGATCCCAATAGTCAAAAGTATATTACCTACGCCCAGGATATTGATAAAATAGAACTGCCAGGTCTGTTAATGGAGTTGAGTAAAATGTATTTTGACCAGTTAGGACGTATGGATGATGATGAAGAAAAGACTAGTGTTGAAATTGTTGAGGCAACCCAAGCGCTATATCAGTGTCAAGATTGCCTAACAGTTTATGATGCAGTTTTTGGTGATGCGTCTTATAACATTGCGGCAGGTACCAAATTTGAAGATATTGATGACACTTATGAGTGCCCAATATGTTCGGCACCAAAATCAAGATTTAAGGAAGCAATGATACAAATGAGCTGATACTAGCATAAGGAAAAGATGATACCAATCACTAAATCAATATGTTATAAAAAATGTAAAAGAGACAACAAATTGGTCAATTAAGTTAAAATTTTAACTAATTTCAGTATAATTTTGTGGTGTAATCTAAATAAACCACCACTCATGACCAGGGTTAATGTAAATAATCAAAGTAAAGATTCAATTTTGGTAAATGCATTGAAGTTTACCATTGTAGTTGCTGCAGTTGGAATTTTGCTGTGTATAGGGCTAATGGCTTTTGGGGCTTAAACTTTTGCTAATCTAAATATCTTCATTAAGGTTGCATTACCGGTAGTTCTAAAACTCTTTCCGGTCCGTAAAATTTAAGTGCTATACCGAAAATAATGACAGATATAATCATACCTACCATAAAAACAGTATAGGTCCATCGTAAAATCCTGTACTTTCTTTCTAAAACAATACCTAAAAAATACAGATCTTTTGTCAGTGAACTGTATATGTAATCCTTATCCTTAATAAGCTCGTTCATTGCCCAGTTATATTGCTTTAATTTCATTTTGTGAAAATTACCAAAGAACAACAAGTTTACTTTTTTGCTGGTAACTTCTTCCTCTGTGAACTGCCCGGTGGTAATATTGGGTTTGGTTGCAATTATGGACATGACCATTGAGACAACGCTAAAAATAATAAAAACGAAAGTGGGATAGAATAGATAATCGTTTGTAGGATTATCTAACTTGGGCACTAGATTTGCCAACGCCATAGAAACGATAATAGCATTTACCGAAAGTAGGATATTGGCTTTGGTATCTGCAATATCGCTTAGTTTTAAATGGTTTTGTAGCGTAACCCTATACAAGGTTTGAATACCCCTGTCCGGTAGCTCCCCTTTAAATTTTGCCTTAAGACTTTCTTTTTTAACAAGTTCTTTATGTTTCTTTTTGGCTTTTATAAGTTTTTTAATGTTCTTATCTTTTCCTTCCTGCCAATTGGCAATTGCATAATCTGTGTAAAAACGATGTTTTGATCTTAGCAGAACAATATTTTCTTTTCGCCAATCTGCAGCAGTTTTGCTTTGCTTACCTAAAAGAGAAAGTTCTTCGCGTAAAAGTTCCGTAGTGGCCATAAAGTTCTTCACATGAAAATGGGAAGAATCTGCATCACGTATTATTTTTTCTAATTCATTTTTAGGCTCATAATTCTTTTTTGTAGCCATTATTAAGCTACATACCGTTTCTGTAAAGGAATTTTGCACTTCTTCTTTGGTTAAGAAGTCTCTGGCGATTTGGCAGCTGTTCTCCTCATGCTTTCCATAAGATACCAAATAACCAAGGTCATGAAACCATGCAGCTACCAAGAGTTGCTCACGCTCAGCTTCACCGACTTTTTCGCCTTCTATTAGCTCTTTGGTACTGTCTACAACACGCTGTGTATGCCTAAGATTGTGGTATAAATACCTTGGGTCAATATCATTGCTTAATTGAGCAATGGCAAATACTTCGGCTTTGGAAACTATTTTAGACATGAGTGGGCGGTATAGTAGAATACATTAGAAAAGTACGAAAATATTTTAGTTGTATTAGATTGAAAGTCCAAAGCCAACCTGAATTAAGTTACTTTCCTTAGAATTAAAGTATCCAATGTTAAACGTAAGCGCCTTTAAACTGCTAATCCAAAAACCACCACCTTGTGAAGTGTGCCATACATTAGAATTTTCATTTGGCATCCAGACCCTACCATAATCGAACCCACCATACATACCAATAGTTACGGGCGATACGGCCGTTACGTAGCGTTTAAGCTTTAATTTTAAATCTGAAGACTGATAGAAATAAGATTTTCCCGTAAAGCGTTCATCCCTAAATCCACGTAAACCGTTATTTCCGCCAATTGATGGGGTATGGTAAAAATAGACGTCGTTATAATCAAAAAGACCCTTATACTCGGCAGTAGTGCTTAAAACCAAATTACCTTTCGATTCTAATTTGTGATCGACCCCTATTTTTAAGGAGGCGTAACCAAATTTGTTGGCATTATTGTTCAAGTTCATTTTATATCCTGCGGCAAAACCAAAATAAATAGCTTTAGAAGGAAAGTCTCCTGCATCGTCACGATCATAATAACCGGTCAGTTCTGCACCAGCATAATTCTGATTTTCAAAAACGGCATCCTCTAAATTATCTGGATTAAAAAGTCGGTTTTCGTTATCTGCAACCTTAAATGATTCAAACAGACCTTTAACCCGTAGGCTATAATATGCCAAACCGGCGCTAGCCTTAAAAGTTCTGATCCTACCTCTGTAATAATCCCTGCTCAATGCAGCTTCATTGTTAATGGTTTCATTTCCAAAACCAAAGAAGTTACTAACATACCTATCGTTCGCAAAATAAGCATCCATTTCAAAATTCCAACCTGGAAAAACACTTCCGTATATGCCAGAGTAAGAAAGCTCTGCAGCTTTGAATTTGAAATAATAATTAGCACTTACCGTATGTTGCTGTCTAAACGAGTTACCGTCAATACCTTGTTGGGTATAGGTGTTAGATGCACCTAGGAACATTCCGTCATCAGTTCTAAAACCCAATGTGGGCACAAGTACATTGGTGTTCGGTTTAAAATATCTAAAATGAAAAGTATTGGTTTTATAATTATCCGTCAATAAGGTTTTGGGCTGTAGATTTTCAATATTGATTTTCTCATGCTCCCAATCATATAATTTTACCTTTCTCTTGTTGGTAATAGCATATGAGTCCTTACCGTAACCACCAACAATTCTAAGTTTTGTATTTGGGTTTTCTTGGCCTTTTACAACAAATTTATCATCATCGCCCAGGCCGTATATCCAAATTTCTTTTGTAAGACTATCGTTGAATACCCTTGAATAGAAAAGTTCATTTTTCTCGTCTGTGAGAATACGTTTCACCTCTACTTTTGTATCACCGTTCTCCAGTCTGGTCATTGTAAAGATATCATCTTTTTCAGTACCGGTAACTGCCACAATTTTGTTGAGGTATTTGGCATAATCTTCGGCTGTTTGGGTTAAAGTTGCAAGGCGTTGCTTTAGATTTTTCTTGATATTTTCAGAAGTTTCATCTTGTACAGAAGCCGGCAAGCGGGTAAAGGCATTTTCAATGACCTCGTTCGTCATACCTTTTTGAATGGCCCTAGCCTCTTCTACCCAAACCTCTGGACCATATGATGTAAGTAAGGTACGGTCCAATCTATTACCAGATAAATTCAGCCATTTTACATTATCGATATCATCATCATATGTTTCCCAATTTCTTGTATTTGGAACAAACCAATTTATGAAAGGAATTACCTTACCGTCAAATCTAGGAAAGGCATTATCACGATCTCTAGGTATGGGCATAAATTCTTTCTCTCCATCAGGACTCTCATATTCTATCCACCTCCATTGATCTTGGTGACGGTCCCAATCCCCAATTAACATATCAAAAAGTCTAGCTCTTATAAAACTCTTTTCATCTACCCAATAAGATTCATCGCTCTTTATCTTCTCTAACATATCGGTAGTGCTCTCATAATCCGTAACCTCGCCAGAATTTTCATCCATGGTTCTTCTATACCCTTTATAATGCGCTTGTTCTTCAGATGGTCGGCGTTCTATATAGTAAAGTTCATCACCATAGTTTTCGTTGTATTGTTTTAAACTGTCTTGCTTTGGCACGTAGAACAGATCGGTATCTGAATGATTGATGTCTACAGATTTTGCCAAAGGGTTAATGACCAATTGCATGTAAGGGTGGGCAGTGGTAAAGAAATCTGAAATTGCTTTTTCTGCCCAAGTATCTTGATAATCTTGGGTATTGTAAGCAATGCCCGGAAGTTTGAATTTCAAAAATTTCAACGCACTTTTCCGTAATGAACGCATGGCATATTGTTTACCGTTGGCATCTTCTAAACGCAATGAGAACGACTGGTGCCCTCCACCTTCTTTTATTACGGATAATCCGCCATATAGCGTATCTAATTGAACAATGGGCGCTTCTACGGGTTGACCATAATACTTACGGTAGCGCTCTCCCCAAAGAAATTTATAAAAGGCACTCTTATTATAATCTTTTGGGTCATCTAAAATTTTGGTTTCCTTATTTTTTTCTGAATTGGTAGCAAATGAACTCAACACCTTTGCTGGTTCTTTTTTTGGTAGAACATTGAATGTCTTACTTGAATTTAAGTCATTTTCTGAAATAAAGGTAACTTTAGAGCTACCGTCTTTATAGTAATCTAATCTGGCAAAACCTCTTTCACCAAATACATACTCCCCATGATATTCTACTGATCCACCAATAGCTGTAATTCTACCGGGACTCATTTTAGCGGCACTTTTTTCACCAAGAGAACCACTTACAATTTGATGGATACCACCACCTTCTAATAACTGTAAACTTTCCTCATGACCAGAAACTAATGTAATACGGTCATTAGCTTGGGCCAAAGCACTTACTGCAATACGCAAGTAGTTATACCGTCTAGAGTTTACGTGTTCTGGATTAAATGCACCAAGGTCCATAACGGCGTTCTTAACAGTGCCTAGTAAAGGTAATGGAGTGGTATGGTCTTTCACGGTTGTTTTACCTGCATAAGTTCCATTGGTAAATACTGGGTGGTGCATGGCAATAACGATATTTTTACCTTGGCCATCACCAATATACCCTTCCAATTCTTCCATGAACCGTCTACGGGTTACAATATCAGTACACTTACTATTTATACCTTCTATTCTAGACCAGTTAGACACGAACCACTTAGAATCTACCAGAATAAGGTCTAGGTCATCATTTATAACTCTATGGTCAATTGGGCAACCGTTGTTTGGTATAACCGCCGCATTTTCTCTTTCAATATCTTTTAGGTAATTCTCTACCTTTTCAATTTTCTCTAATCTATAGCTTTTCCATTCGTTATTTCCCGGCAAAAAAATAGTCTCTCCCTTAAAATTGGCAGAGATATCAAGTTGTTTTTGGATCAAAATACTATCTACGGACCAATTACTGGTTTCTGGCGAGATGTTATCACCGGTAAAAATTAAGGTACTGTTTAAAGAAGCATTGTCAAGCTCTTCCTTAAAACGGTTTAATAGAGCTGTATTTGGAGTAACGGATGAGTTTCCCAATCCGCCTGCTATATAGAAAGAATGGATTATATCATTGTCCTGTACCAGATTACTTTCTTGTACGTTACTTTGCTCTTTATATGTAGCGCACGATGAAAGCAATAATAGAATAAAAGTAAAACTGAAGTATTTTATCGTTCTACGGGTGATAGCAATATTTTGAATAGAGCGGTCGGTCATAAATTTAATTAAATTAAGTATGGGCAATAAATTGGTTTTCTAATTGGTAAAAAATATGTTTGATACAATGATTCCACCAATGAGGAGTACTAAAAAAGCGACAAGTATGGTTACCCCTAATTTTGTTTTTTTATTTTTTTGAAGGATGTATTCTTGTGTTTCTTCTTCAGGTTCTTTTACAAATTTTGTTTCTTCTGTCATAATTTTATTTTTTAATGTATACTGTTTTTTTGTTCACGAATTCTAAAATTCCTTCTCTAGAAAGTTCTCTCCCGTAACCTGATGCTTTAGTGCCACCAAAGGGTAACCTTGGATCAGATTTAACCATGTCGTTTATGAAGAATGCTCCATCGGGTATGTTAGATATTATATTCATAGCAGCATCTATATCTTCGGTAAAGAGCATACTGCCCAAACCAAATCTAGAATTTGCTGTCATTGCAATGGCCTCTTCCCTGTTCTTTATTTTAATAATTGCGGCAACAGGTCCAAAAGTTTCTTCTTTAAATACAGGCATGTCTACAGTAACATCTGTTAAAATGGTAGGAGAGAAATAGGCACCGTTACGCATATTGCCTAAAACTACTTTTGCGCCCTTTTTTACAGAATCGTTTACTTGTTTTTGTAGCTCTTCTGCCAAATCTTCTCTAGCCATAACACCAATAAATGTTTCCTCTTTCATAGGATCGCCACTTTGTAAAGATTTTACCTTGGCAGTAAATTTCTCAAGAAAAGCATCATATATATCTTCACAGACTATAAAACGTTTAGCGGCAATACAGCTTTGACCGGTATTCTGCATACGTGCGGTTACCATGGTGTCCATGTGTTCTTCCAGATTTGCATCTTCCCAAACAATACAGGCGTTATTGCCCCCTAGTTCAAGTACGGATTTCTTCAAATTCTTTCCTGCGGTACCTGCTATGGACTTACCGGCTTTTTCGCTTCCCGTGAGTGTTGCCGCTTTAATACCATCATCAGCAATAAGCTTTTCAATTTCTTCGTGCCCGGCTTTAAGGCTTTGAAAACATCCCTCAGGATAACCTGCATCTAAAAATAACTGTTCTATGGCCAATGAGCACCCAGTAACATTTTGTGCATGCTTTAATAACGCCGTATTACCGGCGGTCAAGGTAGGGGCGGCAAAACGGATTACCTGCCAAAATGGATAGTTCCAAGGCATTACCGCAAGTATGCAACCTAAAGGGTCGTGGCTTATAAAACTTTCATCGGCATCTGTATCAATAATTTCATCTGCCAATAAATCTTCTGCATTCAAAGCATAAAAATCACATGCCCATGCGCATTTTTCAATTTCGGAAATACCTTGAGAAAAAGGTTTACCCATTTCTTTCGTCATTAGTGCTGCATATTCCTCTTTGCGCTCTAAAAGAAGTTCCGCAACATTGTTCAGTAATTCGCACCTGTCCTCTATTTCCAAATTTGCCCAAGAAGTTTCTACGGCCAAAGCTTTTTTCAGCTTCGCCTTAATATCGTCGTAGGTGTCTTTGGTATAACTTTTAACAACGGCACCATTATAAGGGTTAATAATTTTATATTCTTTCATAACACAAATTTAGTTGTAAGATGGGTATTGTGTTAATTCGTTTCATTTTATTCTTAACCCGTTTAAACGATTGTTATAGTCAATATTAAAAGGTTTAGAGTTAAGTAAATATATGAATTACCATCACCTTTGTAACAGACAATAAGACACTTGTTGTCATTTAGCAAAAGAAACGTTTAACCTTAAAAATTATAACATGAATAATAGTGGAAATACATTGTTGGCAATTATTGCAGGTTCTGCCATTGGTGCGGCCTTAGGAATTCTATATGCACCTGACAAAGGAGAGAATACCAGAAGATTGATCGCAGATCAAGCAGCTGCTACAAGAGACAACTTTGCGGATAGCGCAGTTGATTTAAAAAATAGAGTAGCCTCTAAAATGACCGATGAAAAACATACGTTAGACACAAGGGTAGAGTCTTTGGTATCAGATTTAAGTTATAAGACCGAAGATGTAATCTCAACTTTAGAGAAAAAATTGGCAGAGTTAAAATCAAAAAATAAGAAACTGCAGAAAACAGTATAAATGGGAGTTATTGATTCACTTAACGAAACGTCTAACAAGGCAATTGATGTAGGAGAGGTTTACTATAAAAAAACCCAGGAATATTATAGGCTGAAAGTGTTTCAACAATTAACAATGACCACTGGTATGCTGCTTAAAATGGCAGTTATGGGTGGTCTTGCTTTTTTGGCACTAATGTTCGTAACCGTTGCAGGTGTTGTTTTTCTGGCAAATGTCATTGAAAGTATGGTAGGTGCCTGTCTAATAGCAGGGGCTTTATTTATAATGTTGTTAATCTTAACGTACGTTTTTAGAAGTAAGATAGACAGTATACTGGTAAGAAAGTTATCGGATAAATTTTTTAATTAATAGGTATGTACAAAAATTTTGAGGAGGTAGAGTTCAATTTAAAACGCTTAAAATTAGAGCGTGAAATTGCATTGGAAGAACTAAAGGGGCTTAAGCAAGATGTACAAGAAGATTTGAGTCCGTATAATTGGGTGTCCACTGCTTTTTCGGCAGCCAAAAAGTTTGGTATGCTTTATTTAATGCGTAAAGTAGTTAAGTAATACTTAATTTAGCTTAAGAACATATTAGTCATAAAAAAGCACCTTAAAAAGGTGCTTCTTATTTGATTAGGTTTCAATATTAAGTTATTATTTGGTCCAAGCATCCAACATCCAACTCACTTTTTCTATTTCTCCAATATAGCCACCGATCATATCTATGGTACCTTCATCGCCTCCTGCTTCGGCTTTCTTTATAACCTTGTTCATTTGCTTTAACAATGTTTCGTGCTGATCTAAAATGTTTTTCACCATTTCAGTATCGGCAATTAAAGAAGAGGTTTCGTTAATGGAAGACATTTCAAAATATTTTGAAAACTCGCTTGTTGGGTTGTGTCTTAATGTAAGGATACGTTCCGCAATTTCATCGATTTTTATTCTTGCATCGGTATATAACTCTTCAAACTTAATATGAAGGTCAAAGAAGTTTTTTCCAGATACGTTCCAGTGGTATCCCCTCAAGTTTTGATAGTATAAATTGTAGTCTGCCAACAGAATATTCAGTTCATCTACTATTGGCTTTATATCTTTTGATTTTATATCTAAATAGCTCATAAAATTTGTTTAATTATTTACTTCAAAAGTATAAAATAACCAGCATTAACGTTGACTCAGATATCTTTATAATGAACGTTTTAACTGTTATTTAAGAGAAGCTTTATTATTCGCTTACCAAGGGCTTAAGGTTTATGTAAGAGTAGTTTATTTTACCAACATGATCATACTCGGTAGCGTTTTGTTTTAGAGAACCCCAATCGAATTGATCGTTCAGATTGTTCTCTTTATAGTAATTGGTTAAACCTTCTGTCAGTAAAAGATACTCGCTTAACTGTATTTTATTTTTCAATAGTTTATGGGCAATGATAAGGTCTTCGCCAAAAAGCTTAATACTATTGCCAACTTTTGTAAGAGCAATTTCTTTACCATAATGTAGAATAATTTTTAGGCCAAGAATATCTGGTATAGAAGCGGCATCTTCATTTTTTCTGTACTTTTTTCTAAGGGCATCCAGCTCTTTATAAAATTCCGTATAAAAAATTCTACATTGGTCTATAAGATTTTCCAAGCTTGGCATTTCTCCGGTTTTAAAAAAGAGAACGGCATCTCCTTCTATTTCAGAAACTTTAAGTCCTATTTTATTAGTATAGATAATTTGGTTTAGAAGGGCAGGAATGATTTTTGAACTCAGTTCAAAATCTGTTTCGCTCATAAACTCGGTAAATCCGCTTATGTCTGGTATACATATTAACATAGGTTCTCCTTTCATAAGCATTGTATTTTATGGTGGTAAGGTATATAACTTCTCATAGTTAAAAGAATCCGTTTCGTAAAAATTATATCGCAATCGGTCTTGTACTATTTAAATTACATGCTAAATAAATAGGTTTTTAGGTTACAAAAGGGTTGAATAGAACACCAAATCAGCCACTTGATTCCTTATTTTTGTTTCAACTTGTATAGAAAAGGATAAACAAAAGTGTTTGGTCCGCATAAATGCCTACTTAAAAAACATAATAGATGAACTATTCAGAACTACTGGCGAGCGAACCACATGATGTTGCTGAGCACATGCACTTAAAATATGTAAATAGAGAGGCGTTATCTATTCTGCGAATCAAGGAAAAAGATAAGTTTTTGTATGTACTAAAGGATAAGCCGCTCAGTAAAAAATCTGAATTGGACAGGATCAAAAAGTTGGTAATCCCGCCTGCGTGGCAAGAAGTAAAAATTGCGCCTATTGCCAATGCACATTTGCAAGCGGTAGGTTATGATCTAAAACATAGACTACAATACCGCTACCACGAGTTGTGGTTAAGGGTAAGAAACCGAACTAAGTTTTTGAGAATGCACCACTTTGGGGAAGCGCTACCTGATATTCGTAAAAAAGTAGATGCACATTTAGAATTGGACGGGTGGCCAAAAGAAAAAGTACTGGCATTAATTGTTAGACTAATGGAAGAAACCCATATCCGTATCGGTAATAGACAATATGCAAAAAGAAATAAAACGTATGGGCTATCTACCCTAAGAACCCGTCACCTAAAGACCAGTAAGAATAAACTAAAATTTGAATTTACCGGTAAAAAAGGTAAAAAGCATAACATTACCTTGAACAATAAAAGACTTAGAAAACTTGTTTTGCAATGCGAAGAAATACCAGGGTGGGATCTTTTTCAATTTTTTGATGAAGACGGTACCAAAACGGGCGTTGATAGCGGTATGGTCAACGAATACTTACAAGAAATAAGCGGAGACCTTTTTACTGCAAAAGATTTTAGAACATGGTCAGGTACACTTATTTTTTTTGAATCACTTTTAGAAAATGAAGCTACCACTGATGAAGGTGTAATTAAAAAGAATATTATAAAAGCTTTTGATGATACGGCCAAAGCACTGGGCAATACTAGAAATGTATGCAAGAAATATTATGTTCACCCATACATAGTAAGTAAATATGAAAGAAAAGAGTTACAGAAAGCTTTTAGAAAAGTAGAAACTACGAAGGCTACCGAATACCAAACCGCTGCAGAGAAGGTATTGATCAATTTAATAGCAGATTTTAATCCGCTACAAAGCTTGTCACAAAAGAAATAGAGGTTTTAGATTTAATCTGCCCGTTCTACTTCACTTTCACTTTTTAAAACATAATCACCATCATCTTGTTTAATGTATAGTGCCTTATCGTCATCGCTACCATTTCTGGTTACTTCATTACCCTTGATCGTTTTTGTCGTTTTTGAAGTGTATGTTTCTTCAACTTTACCTTCGGCAGTTCCATTGCCCCAAGACCATTTTACGGTTGTACCTTTTCTAATCATAATTTATTTAATTTTTGTTTGTGCTTTCCATCACTTCTAGTGTTTGGAGAACAAGTGATGGAAATATCTAAACGACAAGCACAAACGTGAGAACTGAATTGTTACCCAAAGTTCCAAAATTCTACGATTTATTGTGTAAGATGATCACTATATTTTTAATGCTATTCACTTGATTATTAACCCAATTCAAAGGAGTTAATGCTACTTCTTTTCAAGGTAAAAAGTACCGTAAATCAACTATATATTTGACAACAAAACAATACAGATGTTAGAATTGATTACAGGTATATTAATAATGATCGCTCTAGGCTATGTAGGCTTTATAGTACAGGATTACTTAGTAGAAAGTACATTGAACGATTTAGTTGAAGACGAAGAAGATTCAATATTTGAAATTGATATGGAGCATGTTGTCATGTATTCAAACCGATCTAACGCAAACGATGTTAGTGAACTAAAGAAAAAATTACAAGATTTTAAGAACAGGAATAAATTTTATAAGATGTAATTGTGATTGACATCTTTAAATAAAAATCACATCATTAAAATTATAAAACATGAGTACATATACAGAAGAAGTAGGAAACAAATTGAACGAACTTTTAGAGAAAACGTATGATGCCGAAAAAGGATTTAAGAAGGCGGCAGAAAATACTGAGCATACACAGTTAAAAGCTTTCTTTGAAACAAAGGCAAAGCAGCGTTATGATTTTGGACACGAGTTAAAATCCGAAATTAAGACATTTGGCCAAGAGATAGATAAAGGTGACAGCATAACCGGTAAAGCCCATAGGGCATGGATGGATGTAAAAGCATTATTTTCATTAGATAGTGAAGAAGCAATGTTAGAAGAAGCAATTAGAGGTGAGAAAGCTGCCATAGAAGAGTATGATGACGTATTGGAAGATACTTCGCTACCATCTACGACCGCAACCGTTTTAAGAAGTCAAAAAGAGGCTATTAAGAACGGACTTTCAAATATTAAGATGTTAGAAGATATTAGATAAATTCATTTTTAGTGAATTGGTGAAGAGGCTTTAATTAGCCTCTTTTTTTATGCTTTTTTTTTAAAAGCACATACCTTTTATCTAGAATAAAGAGCTATTTTTTAATGCGTTATATTTTTTTGTTTCTGCAATAAGAGAGCTATAGCTATTTGCCGAACTTTAAAATAAAAAGCACAAGATTTATATGTATTTTAAAATATCTAATACAGCAAAATTGAAGGAGATAGAGCAAGATGTAAATGCATTGTTCAAATACCCGGATCTATACACACCGCAAGTAGTAATTAGTGGCTTAACAGAGGTTTCTATACCTATTGTAACCATGAACGAGCCCAATTTCGTTAATTTGGCCATATGGGGTTTGTTGCCCGGTAACTTTAATGAAGATTGGGAGCTTTTTCAAAAGCTGACCAATACCCTGACCATACCCGCTCATAAATTGGACGCCGATATTTGGTACCATGAATCCTTTATGAAAAGTAGATGTATAATTCCGGTAACCGGTTTTTTTACATCGGTCTTAAAAAACGGAGAAATCTATCCGTATCATATTAGCTGTAAAAAAGGTGGAATTCTGTACTTAGCCGGTATTTATACCATTTTGGATGATGGTTTTATCACGTGCTCTATATTGACCGGACCACTGGAAAGAGAAGTGGTCAATTATCAAAATTTGGTAGATTATATGCCGGTTATTATAGACCGAAATGATAAATGTGATTGGTTTTCTGGCGATACCAGTGTTGAAAGGACAAAAGAAATAATGCAACCTCCACACCAGACAGATTTAAAGATACGCCCTATTGCCAGGAACTTGTTCAATAATGATATTTCTTATGATAGCATGCTCATGCCATATGAATACCCGGAAAACTAAGGTAACGAAGAATTTTTGTTTTTTAAATGTTTTCTATATTCCGTTGGTAGAATGCCATAGGCCTCAAAGAATATCTTAGAAAAGTAACTTCTACTTTTTATACCAATGGCATACACAATTTCAGAAATCGACATGTCAGAATTTTTAAGATAGTCTTTTGATATTTCTAACTTTAATTGTCTAACGTACTCATTTACTGTTTTGGAATATAGAATTTTAAAGCCCAGTTGTAATTTTTTAGGACTTAGGCCAGACGCTGAACTTAAGGTAGAGATGGGTATGTTATCTGAAATATGCTCTAATATATAAGTAGTGAGCTTGTGGATTTTAAGAATATCTTCTTTAGAAATTACCTCGGGTATATTCATATTTTCTTCAAAATTTTTATGTTCCAACAACTGCATAGCTAGAATTAGATAAAGTCTACCTTCTAAAGAAAGAGACCTTAACATTCCGTTAGTCGTATCTACATTGTTAAGTAATTTTATTTCATCTGCAATTCTTAAGCTATAATTGCCAACATGTTTAAAAGTAGTTTCACCTTCACTATCGGTAAACAATGAAATTAAAAACTGGTTTAAGCGAGAAATGTTATTATTTTTTTTAAGTAAATACGCTTTTCTATCTATTCTGATAAAGCTGATTTTTAAGCTTTTATCCTTCGGAAACAGGAAGGTTTTTTTCGCATTTCGCTTGTGCGCTATTATAGTGTTTTGAAATTGTTCTATCCTGGTGTCATCTTCCATATTATTTGAGCTATAAGTAAAATAGCCTTCGCTAATGAATATAAATTCTATTGGCGATAAATCTTTGGATATAAAAATTAATTTGGCTTCCTCTGCAAGCGTTATGTTACAATCAAATAGCGAAACTCCCCGATCAAATGCTATAGTTCTCAAGGAACCTTTGCCTAATTTATTGTTAAAGGTTAATACACGTTCTCCATGGACCTCTAGTAATTCTCCTTGTATACAAGTTTGTATTTGGGATAAAATTTCATTGGACCTTAAAGTATTTATGATTAACTCCTTCATTATTTTATTTTAAGCACATTGGTAATTGTGCATTACAAATGAACAGGAAAATAGAGGAGTTCATTAGCATTTTTGAAATGTTAATTGACACAAATGCGTATCTGGTAGATGAGTTAATTTTTATTCTTTTACAACTAAGTAATACCTAGTAATAGTACCATATTTGCAGAGTAAGGTATTGGTTGTCATATAATTAATAAATACCATGATAAACCTTGCTGTTAAAGAATATTAACCTAATTATTAAAATCACATATTATGAAAAAGTCATTATTGATGTTTGTTTTTGCATTGGCAACACTGAGCATTGCTACAAGCTGTAGAGAAGAAAAAACTACAGGAGAGAAAATTGAAGAAGGAATGGACGATGTTGGAGATGAAATTGAAGACGGAGCCGATGAAGTTGAAGATGCCGTAGAAGATGCTACTGATGACAACTAAATTATAATATTGCTATGAAAATATAAGCCAGGTAGTTCAACTACCTGGCTTTTTTGATTTTAAACTCTTTTTCAATCTTTTTCGCCGTTTCCCGTTAATACACTTAACAACCCATCTTGTAGATTGATCCATAAATAATTGAAAAATGATTTATGTCTTACTCTTTCTGCAGTTATGGCACCGTATCTATACCCATCTTCATCTGCGTTTGATCCATCGTTTATAAAAAGGTTACCAATAAATGAAAGAACCTTTTTAACTCCGTTTCTTTCTTTGTTCAGCAATTGAAATTTAAAATCTTCGTAACGCATCTTTATATCACCGGTAGAAGAATATTCGTCTCCAGAAATGGTAAAGTACAATTGATCAATGGTGCCCGTAGTTTGGGTTCTAAGGTTGGGTATAAGAAAATCATTTAAACTGGCGGCATTGAAATTTGATAGTCCGCCAGAAATTAGAAAAGAGCTTCTTGGGTCGAACACATCAAATTGCCAATCAAGTTGAAACTTACCTTCACCCATAAGATCGGCGTTCAGTTTTATTTTTAATAGGTTCTCGTTTTCAATATTAGAAAGATTAGTAATGGCTATATCTAAATCTTCAAAACTTAAAGCACCGGCAGGTACATTATTTGGTATATTTTCTTCATATACAATAGCCCCATTTTTTATAAAAATGGAGTCAATAGCGACTTTAAAGGGCAGTTTTTGTAATAATTTGCCATAAAGTGGCTTGTTTTCAATATAATCCAGTCTAGATTTATCCCTATAAATTTCTAGTTTTGGCTGTGAAAGTAAGAGTTTTTTTAAGTTTACTTGAAGAGAATCATTACTGATGATATAATTATGGTCTTCAACCTTAATTGATGGAATAGATAGATTTACATGATCTCTCTCGTACTTGATTTTTTTGCTCAGTTCAAACTTAGAGTATATGGTTGCAAGAGCAATGTCATTAATATCAATAATTGAATTATTGACTACCATTGATTTCATTTTCAATCTTTCATAATCACCTAAAGGAGCTATTAAATTTAGGATTTCAATGTTATAGGTGTCAAAGTTAAAGGGAACATATTTTTTAATGACATCTGGATCTGTAGCTACTTGTTTTAGGGAAAGATTTATTTCATCAACAGCAATTACTTGCACCTCTTCCGTGGCGTCCCAAATCTCGATCCGGCCAGAATCAAATATAATTTCTTCAACTAATATTTCTTTTAAGAGGTTTATGGGGTTGCTTTTGTTCGCAACAACATTATCGGTATCGGTAGGGCAGGTTTTAAAATTTAGATGTGGTTTGGCAAGCGTAAGATTTTTGATAAATATAGATTTCTGAAATAGAATTTTCCAATAGTCAAAACCCTTTATAGAAAGCTCATCTGCATCTATCTTTATTTCACATGAAGAAGTCTGTTTACCTAAGCTAACAACCGCAATATCCTTAAACGTAATATTGCCTTTTATAAGATTAATGGTCAAGGCATTATATGAAAAATCTATATGGTCCGGCACCTTTCTCTCTAAAAAGCTGACCACTTCTTTTTTCATTTTCCATTCGGCAAGCATGTAGCCGCCAACGAAAAAAATAAGTAAGAGAACAAGCCATTTTAGAAATTTAGACATAAGGTAGTAGTTAAAAAGTAATGAAGGTTAAAGACACCCTATGTACAGAAGTGAACCTTGTAATACGGTAAGGTTATTTATATGGCTTTTTAATGCCGGCACTGTCTGGATCCATATATTGTTTAAAATCCGATGCACTGGTTAGCTCAACAAAATCTTTACCTTTTATGACAATGGCATTCTTTAAAAAACTAGGGTTTTTATCCAATATTTTTAACCAACCATCATCGTCAAGATCAACGGTGTCTTCACCGTAAACATCTTTAAAATCTGGGTGATCGGTATTCACAAGATCAGAGATATTCTTGTTCAGGCCGTCTGCCAATTCTGCCCATTGGGTGCCGGTGACATTGGTTTTAGAAATGTCTATCGTTAAATGTTCTTTTTCAGATGACTGTACATAGGCATTTAATTGTTTGCCTATTGAGTTTTCTGAACTGTAGTATAATGTAATCTGTTTTTTATCCATAGCTATTACTCCCATTACTTTTTTCTAAATGTACTTACATCTAGCGCCAGTAATTAACTCTTTTACTACTAAAAGTATCTTGATTGGATTTTGGAACAACAAAGCGTATTTATTTATCTTATATTGATGTTAAACTAATAAGAGGGTGGTAAATACTATTTTTTGGCTTGCTTATATAGCAGTAACTCTATGGAGTATTGTCAATATAATTTTTAATGGATCTAAGGCAACTAAAATGATTAGTTGGTCTTTATCCGTTATTGTTTTTCCTTTTTTAGGACCACTGTTATATTACTTGTTTGGCATCAACAGAAGAAAATTCAAGTTATTTAAACTAAAACAGACCGAGAAGCGAAAATTATATTCAGAAACCCACAAAGAGCTGGAGGGCGGTGAACAAAGCGTACATGAATTTGATGATTACAAACATGATAAGCTGGCCATCCTTATTCGTAAAAACAGCTATTTTGCACCTTATAATGGTAATAAAATAACCTTGCTCAATGATGGTGAAGAAGCTTTTGGAGCCATTTTTAAAGCGATAGAAGAAGCAAAGGAATTTATACACCTTCAATATTATATTTTAGAGGAAGGTATGCTTCTGGACAAGTTTCATGACCTATTTGCGAAGAAAATAAAAGAAGGTGTGGAAATTAGAATGTTATATGATTCTTTTGGAAGCAATTCTATGCGTGGCAAAAGAGTAAAAAGGTTTAAGGATTTAGGGGTAAAGGCGTTTTCTACCATGCCAATTCGGTTCGGGAATCTGTTGTTTACCTTAAATTATAGAAATCATAGAAAGATTATCATTATCGACGGTAAGGTTGGTTTCACCGGCGGCTTTAATGTGTCTGATAAATACATGAGACCAGTATCTGAACTTGGGGTGTGGCAAGATTTGCATCTTAAGATCGAAGGACCTGCGGTAAACAGCTTACAACGTGTTTTTGTAAAGGATTATCATTTTGCGGGCGAGGAAGAATTGTTGCTTCAAGACAAGTATTTTCCAAAAGTAGAACCTATGGGTAGTACGGTAGCGCAAATAATATCAAGCGGACCAGATTCTAGGTATCCTGCAATTATGCAACAATACTTGGCAATGATCAATATTGCTACAAAGAGCATCTGTATAGCCAACCCTTATTTTATTCCTGGAGAACCGGTTTTAGAGGCAATAAGAATTGCTGCGTTAAGCGGAGTGGAAGTTACCTTGTTAACCCCTAAAATTTCAGATTCATTATTGGCACAATACAGTATGTTTTCCACTTTTGAAGCTTTGTTAGAAGTGGGTGCCAACATATACCTAAGACCAGATTTTTCGCATAGTAAGGTAATAATCATTGACGGTGAAATAGTGTCCGTAGGTTCTGGTAATTTTGACTATCGAAGCTTTGAGCATAATTTTGAAACGAATGCTATTTTATATGACAAAGAGAGGGCATCGCATATAGAAAGATTGTTTACAAGACACTGTACTAATGACGTAAAAGTAGATTTAGAAAAATTTAAAAAAAGGTCGCCGTTCAGTAAGTTTTTAGAAGGTCTTGCCAAATTCTTTAGTCCACTTTTATGAGCACTTTCTTATTTAGTAAAAAATTAAACTTTCTAATCTTATTAATATTCAGTTTCCCAATGGTTGCATCTGCAAAACATACAATTCCAGAAGAAATTATCAACGAAGCAAAAATTGCACTTTCTCATTATCCAGAGCTTTCAAATGTTGCTATAGAATTTAAGTTTAAAAAGAACATTAAAAAGTCTACCATGCAGGCTCAACCCTCATTTTGGAGTGTTTTTAGGTCTAAGAAAAACAGGTCTTATAAAATATTGATCAGTGAAAGAATAAAGATTGCAGATTCTGTTTATTATACCAAAGACATGCCTTCAGAAATTATGATCGGCTGGTTGGGTCATGAACTTGGACATGTAATGGATTATCAACAACGAAGTGGTATGAATTTGATCGGCTTTGGTTTTAAGTATATCACCTCAGAGAGCTATATACGGGAGGCAGAGCGTCGTGCAGACTCTTTTGCAGTCAACCACGGTATGGAAACCTATATTCTTGCTACAAAAGAGTTTATTTTAAAAGAAGCTGGTCTAACACCGGCTTATGTTCAACGTATTAAAAATTTATACTTATCCCCAGAAGAAATTATGGTATTGGTTGAGGAAAGAGATGCGTTGAGCAAAGGAAAATAAGTGCTAGTCGTGCTTGTTTACAAAAGCTTCCCACTCGGCAAACTTCTCTTCTTTCATAACACGTTCCATTTTTACTTGACCGCCTTTCTTTTTGTTACTATCGTTCCAATCGTAAAACACATCAGGGTTGATAGTAAAAACCTTTACTCCTTTTAATGCTTTTGAACGGGCAACTTTATAGTTCTTATTGGCAGCTTTTAAAGATTCATCTAAATTTTTAGCTAATTCTGCTGGGTCTTGGGTTGCATTGGTTCCTAAATACCATGTATGATAAAATCCATCTTCATATTTCTTTGCACAGAGAGTATATTCGGGTACCTCTATATCAAAAGTTTCCATGAGGTCCTGTAGTGCATCATCCAATTTGTTGACAGATAATTGAGAGCCTACCGTGTTCAAAAAGAACTTGGTACGCCCGGTTATTTTTATTTCCGCACGTTCCACATCGGTAAACTCGATCGTATCTCCAATTAGGTAACGCCAAGCACCACTGACGGTGCTTATGATTAGCACATAGTTCTGACCGGTTTCAACCTCGGATAATGTTAATGACGGAGCATCTTGAGAAAGAGAACCGTCTTCTAAAATATAATCTGGATTGAAAGGAACAAACTCAAAATAGATTCCGTTATCCGTAACTAATTTCATGGCATCTGTCTCTGGTCTAGCTTGAAAAGCGATAAACCCTTCAGAAGCCAAATAGGTGTCAATTACCGTAACAGGCTTGCCCATTAAGGCGTTAAAGCTCTTTTCGTAAGGTCCAAAAGCTACGCCGCCAGAAGTGTAGACCTGCAAGTTGGGCCATATTTCATGAATATTGTTCAGATTATGTCTTTTAATGACCTCTTTCAGCATTAGCTCGATCCAAGAAGGAATTCCGCTTAGCGCACCAATATCCCAATCGGCAGCTTTCTCGGCAATTTTTACAACACGTTCGTCCCAGTCATCAATTTTTGCAATTTCCTTTCCAGGTTTGTAGTATCCGCTAAACCAAGACGGAATATTACTTGCGCTTATACCGCTTATCTCACCTTCTAAATGATCATCATTTTCAACTAAATCAGTAGAACTACCAAGCATTAAAATTCCAGTTTCAAAGAAATCTGCCGGAAGGTCAAAATTAGAGATTGCCAACACCTGTTTAATACCTGCTTGTCTAATTGCATTTATCATGGCATCGGTAACAGGAATACGTTTGCTTGTCTTGCCCGTAGTCCCAGAACTCAGTGCAAAATAATCTGGGCTACCGGGCCAGGTTACATCGGTTTGGTCTTCGTGTAATTTATGCCACCATGCATCGTTGATCTGATTATAGTCAAAATATGGAACAGCATCACGAAACGCTTGCTGAGGATTGTCTCTTTCTAGAATATCTTCAAATGCATAGGCTTTGCCAAAAGCAGTGTCTTTTGCAGTTTCCAATAGGTTTTTCAGAACAGCCTTTTGATCTTCAATAGGGTTGTCGTCACCAGTAATTTTATCTGTAACGTTAATAATTCCTTTAATAAAGTTTCCTATGATATTCATGTGCTGCAGTAGTTTTGGTTAGTACCGCTAAAATACTGTATATGTGAGGTAAAGATTAACCCTAATATGAAATATGTGGACTTTATTGGGTTGAAGTGTTCGGAGACAATATTAAAACTTAAGATATCATCTTATATGAATTTCTGGAAACCTTATTCATTTTGAAAATCTTTTCTTAATTCCAATTCCATTTGTAATTGCTCAAACCAAAATCCGTTTTGTTTTTGAATTTTAGAATCAGCTAATAATATTTCATTTTTTAGGGTTTCAAACTGTTCGTCAGAAAAATTAGAATTCATAAATGCGTCTTCTCCGTTTTCTTTTTGAACTCTTTCAATAAAATTCCTGTAAGCAATTAAGGAGTCAGTCATTGAGCTAAAATTTGTGTTGAAAGGTTTGGAGGAGAAATAATCTTCATGATCAAGAAATTCTATTCGATCATCTAATTCAGTATTTACAACGATGGGATCCCCGTCACTACAACTTCCAATAACTATGTACTTATCAAATTCAGGCTCTAAAAACTCATAAATTTTTGTCAGTTTATGGATTCCCTTGTACAAATCATCTGAATCCGTCACAAAACTAAGAAATGGAGCAGCACTTTCTGGAAGTCCAACTGTGTTTAGAAATTGGATAGAGGCATCACATAATCCAAGTCCATTTAACCTATTTATATTAATAGGGTTAAGTTTTTCTTCATTTGAAGTCCATAATTTTTTAAATTCTTCTGGTTTCATTTGTAAACGTGTAGAGAATAATTAATCTAAATCTAAAAACTCAATCCTTAACTAAGCATAATAAGCACAGCTCCCACAGAAATCAACACCAACATAATCCTATTAATTGGACTTGTATCTTTAGTAATATATTATTTGCCTACTATTTGAATTTTGCCACATTTTGCATGCGATGTCCAAATCTTAGATGACACAAAATTGTATCTCAATAGCATTTTCCAACTTTCATTGTGGTATCTATATAGTAGGGTGTAACCTTCACCTTTACAACGGTGGTTTTCAAAAACAAAAGTTTTAGCATATTTATAGTCTTTCGAAAATATTGGCTTAGAAATTTGAAAGTATATATTATCTTCTTCATTAATTTCCTCGTCAATTTCCCAAGCTTTAACCAGTTCTTCGTTAAGTTTTTTATTTTCCCAAATCTTATTTTTATTCCAAAGAAGTTTTTTCTTTACTACTATAGAATGGCGCTTTTTATATCTTAAAATACTATCGTATTTCTCGTGACTAATATTATACTTTACAAAAATGATACTCTTTGCTAGAGGTGGAGAAAATCTTTTATACTTATTACTAGACAGATATTTTACATTTTTTAAAGAGTAGTTTGTCCAGTCTATAGTTTTCTCATTTGATTTATATATCAAGTCTAAAGGAAAATTATTATCAAGTAATTTTAATTCTCTTATTTGATATTTTTGAAGCGAATCGTTTATAATAGGTTCTTCTAAACCTTCTTTAAATAATAAATATTGCTCAAAGTCTTTCGGGAAATTATGATCAATAACACTTTCAACTAAACTTGTAGTCATCGAATCTTGACCGAATATATTTAAGACAGAAAAAATTGAAAGTATTAAAATATAATTTTTCATCTAGTATCGAAAAAGGTCTTTAAAATTGATTTTTACACCAAAATAACTCAAACTTAAAAATTCTAACTAAGCATAATAAGCACAGCACCCACAGCGGTTAAAACCAAAATCATCTTTCTAAAAAATGCTTCCTTAATATATTTGATGAATTTTACACCTGCGAAAAACCCTAAAAGAATACCCGGTAAGAGCATTAAATTCAGTTGTAAAGTTTCAATGGATATGGTTTTCCAAACAAAAAAATGAAAGGGAAGTTTAATGATATTCACGATTAAAAACAACCAAGCGGCAGTACCTATAAATTGGTTTTTTGGTAAGCGCATTGCTAGAAAGTAAATGTTCGAAAAAGCTCCGGCCAAATTGCCCACCATAGTGGTTATACCGGCTATGGTACCAATAGCACCGGCAAATGTCCAATGTGAGGGTACATTCTTATCTTTTTTTCGGTCCCAATAAAACATCATGCCCACGGTAATGATAATTATGGTTGCCATGGCTATTTTAAAAAATTTTTCAGGCAGTTCATTTCCAATAAAAACACCAATGAGCAAACCTAAAAGCATCCACGGTAGTACTTTAAAAACATATTTCCATTGTGTGTATCGGTTATAATAGATTACGGCAAAAATATCCGCAAGAACAAGAAGCGGTACTACCATGCCTGTAGACTGTCTTGCGCCAAAAGCCAAAGCCATGATTGTAACGTTTAAAACGGCAATTCCTTTAATGCCCGCCTTGGATAATCCTATGATAAACGTAGCAATTGACGCCAGGATCCAGGCCGTTGGGGTAATTTCAGTAGTTATTGATAGAAGCACGTGGTACGTTTAGCGTATTAGATATAAAAATGTCCTAAAATAATATATCTTTAACAATCAACCTAAAACCATTTTATGGAACTCAGTACGTTAGACTATACTTTTATTATAGTTTTCTTTTCCCTTGTCTTAGGCATAGGGTTTTATGTTTCAAAAACATCTGGTAAAAATTCATCGGAGTTTTTTCTATCGGGCCGTACAATGCCATGGTGGTTATTAGGTCTTTCAATGGTGGCAACTACATTTTCAACAGATACCCCCAATTTGGTGACCGATATTGTGCGAACAAACGGAGTATCCGGCAACTGGGTCTGGTGGTGTTTTTTGATTACAGGTATGTTAACCGTTTTCGTGTATGCAAAATTATGGCGTAAATCAAATGTAAATACAGATTTAGAGTTTTATGAAATGCGCTACGGCGGTAAACCGGCAAGTTTTTTAAGAAAGTTCAGGGCGGTTTATTTAGGGGTGATTTTCAATGTGATAACCATGTCTGCCGTAACATTGGCAGCGATAAAAATTGGTAGTATTATGCTGGGCTTAGAACCTTGGCAAACGGTAGTCAGTGCAGGTCTTATAACGGTAACTTTTAGTGCGCTTGGCGGATTCAAAGGAGTGGTGTATACCGATTTTTTGCTATTCTTTGTTGCCATGGTAGGCGCAATAGGTGCAGCATATTATTTAGTGAATATACCTGAAGTTGGTGGTATAGAAGCGTTAATGGCGAATGAGAACGTAGCTTCGAAATTGAACATATTACCAGATTTCAGTAATAAGAAGGCATTGATTACCTTATTTATTATTCCCCTTGCCGTGCAATGGTGGAGCTCTTGGTACCCAGGTGCAGAGCCAGGTGGTGGTGGTTATATAGCGCAACGTATGTTGGCGGCAAAAGATGAAAATCACGCCATTGGGGCAACCTTCTTTTTCAATATTATGCACTACGCTCTAAGACCATGGCCATGGATTTTAGTGGCATTGGCATCTATTGTAGTGTACCCAGATTTAGCGAGCATACAAGAAGCTTTCCCAAATGTAACGGCAGATAAATTAGGTCATGATTTGGCATATTCTGCTATGCTGACCAAACTACCTAGCGGATTATTAGGTGTGGTATTGACTTCTTTGGTGGCGGCTTATATGAGTACTATTAGTACGCAGTTAAATTGGGGGTCGTCTTACATTGTTTTTGATTTTTACAAACAACAGATAAATCCTGATGCATCAGAAAAAAGATTGGTTGCAGTAGGTAGAATTTCTACTATTGTTTTAATGTTGTTCAGTGCTGCATTGGCGCTGTTACTGCAAAATGCACTACAGTTATTCGATATTTTGTTGGCATTCGGTGCAGGAACAGGATTGATATTTATTCTAAGATGGTTCTGGTGGAGAATTAATGCGTGGAGCGAGATTACTGCAATGTTTGCATCGGGTATTATCTCTATCATATTAAAATTGACTCCCGTAGGTGCCTATCTTTTTGCGACGGAAACTGGGGTACTGCCAGATTGGTCAGAATATATATTCATAGTTGTGGTAACGACTGTCATTTGGTTAGTGGCGACATTTATGACCCAGCCTGAATCTAACGATACTTTAAGAAGCTTCTACAAAAAAATTCAGCCAGGTGGTCCGGGTTGGTCAAAAGTGGTTGCCGATGCAAATAAAGATGCAGTAGAAATTGTAAAGGATAAAGAGAAGTGGAGTGTTCCGGCCGGCGTAACGGCAATGTTGTTAGGGGTAATTCTTATTTATTCTATAATGTTTGCAACAGGATATTGGATCTATGGTAGAACCACACAGGCTATTGTTTTAACCGTAATTTCTGCAATTGCAGGGGCATTGTTGGTAAAAGCTTGGAATCGCTTAAAAGGGAACATCTTATAATGCGAAGATGAAAAAGGATAGAATTTTATCGGTCGATATCTTTAGGGGAGCCACTATCCTTTTAATGGTCTTGGTAAATACACCGGGAACATGGTCTAATGTGTATGCCCCTTTCTTGCATGCCGATTGGCATGGATATACACCTACCGATTTAGTTTTTCCGTTCTTCCTATTTATAGTGGGTACATCAATTACATTCTCCTATAAAAACAGAACTGTAGATGCTGCTGCCTATAAAAAGATTGCCATTAGAGCATTGAAGTTAATTGCATTGGGTCTTTTCTTAGGAGCATTTCTTATTCATTTTCCGTTCTTTAAAAGTTTCAGTGATATTCGTTTTCCTGGGGTATTGCAACGAATAGGTGTGGTATTCTTCTTTGCGGCGATTTTGTTCATCAACTTGAATTGGAAACAGTTGATTTGGGTGACAGCGATATTATTAATAGGATATTGGCTGCTGATGACATTTATTCCTGTAGAAGGTGTGGCATCTACATTAAAACGAGCACCAAATAATCTTGCGAATTGGATAGATGTAAAAGTTTTTGGTTCTCACAATTACAAAGCAGATTATGACCCAGAAGGATTATTAAGTACTATGCCTTCTATTGCAAGCTCCTTATTGGGAGTTTTTACGGGTCTCATCTTAACCAGTAAACAAGAAAAGAAAGCCACCATATTATTGGGGCTAGGTGGCAGTCTTTTAATCATTGGTCATATTTGGGATATATTCTTTCCCATTAACAAAGCACTATGGACAAGTAGTTTTGTATTGGTAACCGCAGGTTGGGCAAATCTTATTCTAGCATTAATTTATTATTTGACAGATGTAAAGAAAATAGAATTCGGTTCTATATTTAGGTATGCAGGTGCAAATGCCATCGTTATTTATTTTCTATCAAGTTTTATCAGTAAGGTAATGGGTCAAGTACAAATTGGGGACACCTCGTTACATGGGTGGTTGTTCCAAAAAGTATATGTCCATGATTTTTTGGCACTAGAAACATCGTCCCTTTTATACGGATTAAGTGTAGTGCTGTTTTATAGCTTGGTTGGCTATATTCTATATCAGAAAAATATATTTATAAAGGTATAGCCGATTATTTCGCCATCAACTTGGCAACATACTTTCCAATAACATCAAACTCCAAGTTTACAATAGTTCCCGGTTTGTACGTATTAAAACGTGTATGCTCATACGTATAAGGTATAATCGCTACTTGAAAAGTATTTTTGCCGGAATTTACTACAGTTAAACTTGTACCGTCTATGGTAATAGATCCTTTTTCAATGGTAGGGTTGCCAGTTGCGGCATCATAGGTAAATGAAAAAATCCAGCTACCGTTATCCTCCTTAACACTTGTACACTCACCGGTTTGATCCACATGGCCCTGAACAATATGCCCGTCTAATCTAGATCCTAAAATCATGGCACGTTCCAAGTTTACAAGGTCATTGGTTTTAAGCGTATTCAGGTTGGTCTTATTTAACGTTTCGGCAATAGCTGTTACGGTATACGTAGTATCGGTAAGGCTAACAATTGTTAGGCAAACACCGTTATGTGCCACACTTTGATCTATTTTAAGTTCAGGTGTCAAGCTAGATTCTATGGTAATATCTAAGTTTCCGCCTTTGGCTTCAAGAGAAGTAACCTTGCCTAATGTTTCAATAATTCCCGTAAACATGTGTCGTTTAATTTAAGTAATTTTGTGCTTTAATAAGAGTCCCATTGTTTTAATTGGGACAACCACTTTGCTTCTCCTTTTTGGAAAGATAAAACCAATTTTAAGGTTTTAAGTGGGGTTACAAAGGTACAGATTATCATGGAGGAAAATAAGAAAATAAGGTTAGGTATCTCAATAGGAGACTTAAACGGAATAGGTTGTGAAGTTGCTTTGAAAACATTTGAAGATAGTAGAATGCTTGATTTCTGTACACCCGTTATTTTCGCCTCTAACAAGACCGTTTCCTTTCAAATGAAGCAGTTGAAACTTAATGTGGTATTCAACGGTATACCAGATGCGTCAAAAGCCATCGATAATAAGGTCAATATTGTAAATGTTTGGAAAGAGGTGCCAAGAGTAGATTTTGGTCAAGCGACCAAAGCCGGTGGTGAATATGCTATAAAATCTTTACGAGCAGCGGTAGATGCATTGAAGAAAGGAGATATAGATGTATTGGTAACGGCACCGATCAATAAGAATAATATTCAGTCAGACGAATTCAAATTCCCGGGGCATACAGACTTTTTAGCCCAAGAGCTAGATGGTGAAAGTCTAATGTTTATGGTAACGGATACCTTAAAGGTAGGTTTGTTGACCGATCACGTAGCGGTAAAAGATGTTTCTGCGGCCATAATACCTAGGCTGATACGCGATAAGATCAATACCATTGAGAAATCTTTGAAGATGGATTTTGGCATTCGCAAACCAAAAATAGCCTTGTTAGGTATAAATCCACATAGTGGAGATAACGGGGTAATAGGCAAAGAGGACGATGAGGTAATGAAGCCGGTAATAAAAGAAATGGCAAATATGGGTCATTTAGTATACGGTCCGTACTCGGCAGATAGTTTTTTTGGCTCAGACGGTTATAAAAAGTTCGATGCAATTTTGGCGGCATACCACGATCAAGGACTAATTCCGTTTAAAACAATATCATTTGGTCAAGGCGTAAATTTTACGGCAGGGTTAAGTAAGGTAAGAACATCGCCAGATCATGGAACAGCGTATGAAATAGCAGGAAAAGGTATGGCAGACGAGAGTTCTTTTAAAGAAGCGGTCTTTATGGCGTTGAAGATTTTTAAGAATAGGACCGAGTATGAAGAGCTCACAAAAGACGTATTAAAAAAGCAACGTTTAAAGAGAGAACGTTAAAATTTAGTTCCATTAAAAAGTTATAAAGATAAATAGTTGATAACTATTGTCTTTTATCAAAATTATAGTATCTTTGCACCCGCCTTTTGTGGGCGATTAGTGTTAATTTAAGTGTGTACGTGATGAAGCAAAAGGAGTTCAATATTCCTTTCTCAGGATTGAAGCAAGGAAAACACAACTTTAATTACCAGATTGACAATACGTTCTTTGATTCTTTTGGATATGATGAGTTCAATGCTGCCAACATCAATTTAGATGTAGTACTTCATAAAACAAGTACAATGATAGAGGTTGATATGGAAGCATCTGGAACAGTGAATGTTGATTGTGACATTACCAGTGAACCGTATGATCAAGCTATAAGCGGAGATTTACATTTAGTGGTAAAGTTTGGTGAAGAGTATAATGACGAGAATGATGAAATACTGATTCTTCCTCATAATGAGCACCAATTGAATATTGCGCAATACGTGTATGAAATGCTAGTATTGGCAGTTCCGCAAAAAAGAATTCATCCTGGTATTGAAGATGGCACTTTAGAATCTGAAGTGTTAGACAGGTTAAAGGAGCTTCAACCAAAAGAGAAAAGATCAGATAAAGAAGAAAACGATCCCCGATGGGACGAATTAAAGAAACTATTAACGGATAAATAAGGTTTAAATGGCACATCCTAAAAGAAAAATTTCCAAAACAAGGAGAGACAAAAGAAGAACACATTATAAAGCAGTAGCACCAACATTGGCTACCGATTCTACAACTGGCGAGACTCACCTTTTTCACAGAGCTCACTGGCACGAAGGAAAATTACATTACAGAGGTCAAGTTTTGGTTGACAAAACTGAAGAAGCAGAAGCTTAAGACCTTATTACATTATACTATGCTCCCACTTCATTTGAAGTAGGGAGTTTTTTTTAGCCCAATTTGTATTTTAGGACCTTGTTACTCAGATAAATTAAAGGGTAACGGTGGTGAGGCTATTAATTGCAATTTTTCAAAAACCCGATAACTTTACCCAAAAAGTCGTTGAAAATCACTAATTTTCATGACTTTTGACAGGTTTTTTAAGTTTTTTACAAGAAAGCAAATAAAGTATGACCAAAATTACAGCAGCTATTACCGCGGTAGGAGGCTATGTTCCCCAGTTTGTAATGACCAACAAAATGCTTGAGGATTTGGTTGAAACCAATGACGAATGGATCACTACCAGAACGGGCATTAAAGAAAGAAGGGTTTTAAAGAAAGAAGAGGGAGAAGGTACGTCGTATTTGGCCATAAAAGCGGCACAAGACCTAATGGAAAAGAAAGGTCTAAAAGCTTCTGAAATAGACCTTGTTATAGTTGCAACGGCAACACCGGATAGTATGGTGGCATCTACAGCCGCATTCGTTGCTTCGGAAATTGGTGCAGTAAATGCTTTTGCCTATGATTTATTGGCGGCATGTTCAAGTTTTCTTTTTGGCATGTCATCGGCTGCCGGTCATATAGAAACCGGTAGATATAAAAAAGTATTGCTTATAGGTGCAGATAAAATGTCATCTATAATTGATTATACCGATCGTACCACATGTATTATTTTTGGGGATGGTGCCGGTGCGGTTCTTTTTGAACCAAATACGGAAGGTCTTGGCCTGCAAGATGAGTATTTAAGGGCAGACGGTAGCGGTAGACAATACTTGGGTATGGAAGGCGGCGGTTCGTTAATGCCGGCCACTATAGAGAGTGTTACCAATAAAAAACACTTCATTTTTCAAGAAGGAAAAACCGTATTTAAATTTGCCGTCTCCAATATGGCAGATGTAGCGGCCAAGATTATGGATAGAAATGATCTTACCGAGTCAGATGTAGATTGGTTGGTACCGCATCAGGCCAATAAGCGTATTATAGATGCCACTGCCAAAAGAATGGGAGTAGGAGATTCTAAAGTATTGATGAATATTCAACGTTACGGTAATACTACATCGGCAACGTTGCCATTATTATTATTTGATTACGAAAAACAGCTTAAAAAAGGAGATAACCTTGTATTTGCAGCCTTTGGTGGCGGTTTTACATGGGGTTCTATTTACCTTAAATGGGCGTATTAACTAACAACAACTACCAATTATAACTTAGAAAATATGGATATTAAAGAAATTCAAAGCCTTATCAAGTTTGTAGCCAAGTCTGGCGCTAGCGAGGTAAAACTGGAAACGGATGATATTAAGATCACCATTCGTACAGGAAGCTTAACTGGTAACTCTGAACCAACTTATGTGCATACAATGCCTATGGCGCAGCCAGCGGCACCGGCACCAGTTGCTGCAGCACCTGCGGCACCGGCAGAAGCATCTACTCCTGCAGCACCTGCGGCAGAGGCTGAAGATGACAAGTACATTACTATAAAATCTCCAATAATCGGTACGTTCTACAGAAAGCCTTCACCGGACAAACCTGTTTTTGTTGAAGTTGGTGATACTATTGGTACAGGAGATGTACTTTGTGTTATTGAGGCAATGAAATTGTTCAACGACATAGAATCTGAAGTTTCTGGTAAGATCGTAAAGATTTTGGTAGATGATTCTTCGCCTGTAGAGTTTGATCAACCATTATTTTTGGTAGATCCTTCTTAACTAAATTTTGAGTAGTAATTGTTAGATGCCGTAATAACGGTATGTAAGAATCATGTAGAACCAAGAACTTAAAATTTAAAAGATGTTTAAAAAAATACTGATTGCCAATAGGGGAGAAATCGCTTTGCGTGTTATCCGTACCTGTAAAGAAATGGGTATTAAAACGGTAGCCGTTTATAGTAAGGCAGATGAAGAAAGCTTGCATGTGCGTTTTGCAGATGAGGCTGTATGTATTGGTCCTGCTGCTAGTAGCGAATCCTATTTAAAGATCCCGAATATTATTGCTGCTGCCGAGATTACCAATGCAGATGCTATTCACCCAGGTTATGGTTTTCTTTCAGAAAATTCAAAGTTCTCACGTATATGTGCAGAACATGATATAAAATTTATTGGTGCCTCTGGTGATCAAATAGATAAAATGGGAGATAAGGCTACGGCCAAAGAAACCATGAAACAAGCCGGTGTACCTTGTGTACCAGGGTCAGACGGTCTATTAAAAGATGTTGCAGATGCTAAGAAGGTAGCCAAGAAAATGGGCTATCCGGTTATGATCAAAGCTACTGCCGGTGGTGGTGGTAAAGGTATGCGTGCCGTTTTTTCCGAAGATAAAATGGAAGAGCTTTTTGACAGTGCCGTTAATGAAGCAACTGCTGCATTCGGTAATGGTGGTATGTACATGGAAAAGCTGATCGAAGAGCCACGCCATATTGAAATCCAAATTGTTGGTGATCAATTTGGTAAAGCATGTCACTTATCTGAAAGAGATTGTTCTGTACAACGTCGTCACCAAAAGTTAACGGAAGAAACGCCGTCACCTTTCATGACGGATAAGTTAAGAGAGCAAATGGGCGAAGCTGCGGTTAAAGCTGCAGAATACATAAAATACGAAGGTGCAGGGACTATAGAATTTTTGGTAGACAAGCACCGTAAATTCTATTTTATGGAGATGAATACCCGTATTCAGGTAGAGCACCCAATTACAGAACAGGTTATTGATTATGATTTAATTCGTGAGCAAATACTTGTAGCTGCAGGTGTGCCAATTTCAGGGAAAAACTACCTTCCAAAATTACATTCTATAGAGTGTAGAATTAATGCGGAAGATCCTTATAATAACTTTAGGCCATCACCGGGTAAGATTACGACCTTACATACACCAGGTGGTCATGGCGTACGTATGGACACCCATGTTTATAGTGGTTACAGTATTCCTCCAAACTACGATTCTATGATCGCTAAGTTGATTACTACTGCCCAAACAAGGGAAGAGGCAATCAATAAAATGAAGCGTGCTTTAGATGAATTCGTAATAGAGGGAATTAAAACGACCATACCGTTCCACAGGCAGTTAATGGACCATCCAGATTATCTGGCCGGTAATTACACAACAGCTTTCATGGACGATTTTAAAATGGATCCTCAACCAGAAAATTAATAATGAACTCCAACAATTATGTTGGAGTTTTTTTATGCGCTTGTTCCAGATTGATTTTTTATCTTAACTCGTCTTTTGAATACTTCTATGAATTTAAGCTACTGGGAACAAAAATCTTGGTTTTCAAATATCGATTTTACCATTGTTGGTAGTGGTATTGTAGGCTTAAACTGTGCTCTAGAACTAAGAAGAATGCATCCGAAGGCACGAATTCTTGTTTTGGAAAAAGGAAAGCTTCCACAGGGTGCCAGTGCCAAAAATGCAGGGTTCGCCTGTTTTGGTAGTATTTCTGAAATTTTATCGGACTTAAAAACACATTCAGAACAAGAGGTTTTTCAATTGGTACAAGATCGATTTGATGGAATACATTCGCTTCGTACACTTTTAGGTGATAATGCGATCGGGTATCAGAACAATGGTGGACATGAATTGTTTTTAAACAAGGATGTAGCGTTATATGAGAGCTGTTTAGGACAAGTAGAGTATGTCAACGGGTTATTACGGCCCATTTTTGGAAAGGATGCATTCAAAGTTTTACCAAACAGGTTTAAGTTCAGTGGAATTAATGGTAATTATATTTCCCAGATTTATGAAGGACAAATAGATACCGGTAAAATGATGTATTCATTACTGCAATTATCGTATCAAAAAGACATCAATATTTTAAATGGAACAGAAGTAAAGGCTTTTGAAGATTCTGGTGCAGAAGTATTGGTTAAAACCGATGATATGGATTTTACAACCAATAAATTACTGATTGCTACAAATGGCTTTGCCGCCCAATTATTATCTGAGAACGTGGAACCTGCGCGGGCACAAGTGTTGATTACAAAACCAATTAAAGGCCTAAATATTAAAGGAACGTTCCATTTAGAAGAAGGCTATTATTATTTCCGCAATATTGACAATAGAATTTTATTGGGCGGTGGTCGTAATTTGGACTTTAAAGCAGAAGAAACGACAGAATTTGGCAATACCCACTTGGTTCAGAATAAGCTTAATCAATTATTAAAAACAGTCATTTTGCCAGAGCAGTCTTATGAAATTGATTATAATTGGAGCGGTATAATGGGTGTTGGTCAACAGAAGAAACCCATCATAAAGCAAGTTTCTGATAATGTGTCTTGTGGAGTCCGTTTGGGAGGTATGGGTATTGCTATTGGTAGTATTGTTGGTAAAAATTTGGCCAATTTAATAGCGTAGGATAAATACTGTTTATCTCCATTTTTTAAATTCTTATCAAAAAGTCCGGGGCTACTCATCTTTTTATTTATAAATTGGAAATAGCATAGATTGTCAATTGCCAAAATGCACTTATTGGTTTGCCTTAGAACAGTAAATTATTAAGAAGGTTTTTAATCGCACGTATACTATATGAAAACATTGAACAGAAGAGTTACTTCGGCCATGCTTATCACCGTTATAGGTTTAATTTGTCTTAATAGCTGTAGTCTATCAAAAAACCATTACAAGCGAGAGTATGCAAAAGTTTGGAAAGAATATATAAAGAGTGAAGCTTGGAAGCAATCTCTTATTGCCGATAATGCATATAAGGTAAATGATTTATATGCCAGTACAGATGAAGAAATGGTATTGGCAGCTGATGATAATGCTAATTCACGATTTAAATCCAAATACGAATCTTTAGTTTCAAGAGCTTATTTTAAGATTATTACCGAAGCGGAAAAAGCAGATGCCCAAATTACGGCAAACTATAAGTTGCTAAACGATACCGAATCTTCGGTTAGTGTAGATAAGAAGAAGGCCCAAGCCATTACAAACCGTTACGAAGCACATAAGGCAATGTTAAGCGGATTGAAATCGTGGAATATATTCAGTGACGATCGCTCAGGCGATCTGGAATATTTTAAAGCTGAACATGAAATTGAGATTCATAACATGATCAATGGAGGGGAAAGTGATACTCAAATTGTAAATTACTTGATTTATAAACTGGCAGATCTATATCACATTGAAGGAAATTGAATCACTTGAGATTTTAAAAAAAAACGCTTACGACTTTTGCATGAACTTCGTTGACAATAGGTTGACAAGAATACAAAATCAAATTAAGGAGTTGGAGTCGGCACTTGCCTCAGAGACAAAGAGTAGTGCTGGCGATAAGCATGAAACCGGTCGTGCCATGATTCAGCTAGAGCGAGAAAAACTAGGTCAGCAGCTGGCAGAATTAGAAAAAACGCAACAACTATTATCAAAAGTTCCAAAAGATAGAAATGCCCCAACGGTAGGTTTGGGTAGTTTGGTCGTTACAGACGCATTCATTTATTACATAGCAATATCCGCAGGGGAGTTCAAAAGTAAGCCTAAGTCGGTCTACTGCATTTCTGCCGCAACGCCTATTGGTAAGCTTGTGTTTGGTAAAAAAGTAGGAGATGTTTTTAGTTTTAACGGGAAGGAGTTAATTATAGTGAGTATTGGATAGTGTTCATTGTTTTTAAAATTTGTTTCCTTGACACTTTTTAAGTGCTTATGAAGTACTCCAAATAACATAAAAAATAAATCATGGAAATATTCTACTTACTTCTCGCAGTCATTGCCATAATTATATTGACGACAAAACTCAAGATTCATGCTTTTTTAGCATTGTTTATCATTTCCATTTTATACGGTGTTTTTACCGGTATGCCTTATGCTGATATCATTGTATCTATCAATGATGGTTTTGGCGGTACGCTTGGTAAAATAGGGTTGATTATTGTACTTGGGGTAATCATCGGTGCGTTTTTAGAACATACCGGTGGCGCATTTGCAATTGCGGAGAAAGTATTGGGTGTAATAGGGAAGAAACGGGTAACAACCGCAATGGGTATCATTGGTTATATTGTATCAATACCTGTCTTTGCAGATAGTGGCTTTATGTTGCTACATCCCTTAAATAAAAGTCTTTCCAGGAAAGCCAAAATATCAATTGCTGGTCCTGCAATAGCATTAGGTTTGGGCTTAATGGCATCGCATACCATGGTACCGCCAACTCCTGGTCCTATAGCTGCGGCAGGTATTCTTGGGGCAGATTTAGGTTTGGTCATCGCTTTCGGATTTCCAACAAGTATAGTGGCTTTGATTGTAGGAATCGTATTCGCTAAAAAGTATGCATCAAAAACCATGATAGAACCAAATGTTGAAGATGCGCTAGAAGCAGAACAAGACATTAAAGATTCGCCCAGTGCTTTAAAAGCGTCTATACCCATTCTAGTACCTATTTTTCTAATTGTCTTGAAGTCCGTCTTAAATTCCATGGATATTGCACGAGGCAACGGACTTCTGAATTTCATCAATTTTGTGGGTGAACCGGTTATATCATTATTGATCGGCGTATTCTTATGTTTGCTCTTACCTAAAAAATTGAATTATGATATGCTTTCTTCTGCGGGTTGGGTAGGTAAGGCAATTAAAGATGCGGCTTCCATATTATTGATTACCGGTGCTGGCGGAATTTTTGGTAAAATACTACAGAACTCAGGCATCGCAGAAATTTTAGGGCAAACTTTGACCGACTATAACATGGGTATTTTCTTGCCATTTGTATTAGCGGCGGCTTTAAAAACGGCCCAAGGATCTTCTACGGTGGCACTGGTAACGACAGCTTCTATTATTATGCCGATGATGTCGTCTTTAGGTTTTGATACCGAAATACAGAAAGCACTGGTAGTTGTTGTTATCGGGGCGGGTTCTGCGGTAATTTCTCATGCCAATGATAGTTTCTTTTGGGTAGTAACACAAATGAGCGGTATGAACGTAAAAACAGGGTATCGACTATTTGGATTGGGAACGGGAGTTCTTGGTCTTACAGGTGCCATAACCGTGTTTGTATTCTATACTATTTTTGCATAAAAAACAAGAAGCTTAATAATCTGGTTTTCCCCGATTTTGCTTTTTAAGGGATGCAATTTTCTTGCCTTTCAGCCTTTTTTCAATAGATAATCTAGTAGGTCTACTTTTCTTTCTTGCCTTGGGTACAATTAGAGATCTTTCAAGAAGCTTAAAGCATCTTTTAATAATCAATTCTTTGTTTTTATGTTGGCTGCGAGATTCATCGCACTGTAATAGTAAAAAACCTTCTTTACTTAGTTTATTTCCTAATTTGAGAAGAAGCCTCTTTTTTTGTCGATCTGTTAATCCGGCAGAATTTTCTATATGAAAAGATAATTCTACTTTAGAAGATACTTTATTGGCATGCTGACCACCAGGACCGCTACTCCGTATAGCCTTAAATTGTAACTCCGTAAGTATTTGCTCTTTGTTCACAACAAGATTTTAACAAATGTAAACAAAAAGAAATCCTCCTGTAATTGTTAAAAATAGCAATAGATAACTTCTTATAAGGGACTGGAATTAATTGGTCGCAGCTTCCTGTATACGTTGATTGATAGTTTCAATAGCGACGTTCAAGAATACCTCTTTTCCTTTTGGGTATAGTTTATCTGCATTAAAGAAGATGGTTTCATTTTCATCGCTTTTACTCTCCGTTAAGTAATGACTGCCCATTGGGTATGCTTTTTCAACGGTAACATGAAAACCTTGTGAAGGCGATACCCTAAACTCATGTGCATACACAATTATCTTTCTTTTGGTATTCGCATATGTTTTAAGCACATCTATAGAGATCATGCTGGCTTCACCAAAAAGTGATGCAACGTACAGACTTTTTGGATTTTTATAGAGCTCCATAGGTCTTGCCCTGGCTATTATTTCTTTGTCACGTAAAACTACTGCACGATCGGCAAATGGTAAAACATCGTGCACATCATGTGTGGCAACAATGGTGGTAATGAGATTCTCTTTTAAATAATTAAAAATATTACGGCGTAAGCTATTTTTAAGAAAATTGTCAATATGACTAAAAGGTTCGTCTAAAAGAAGCACTTCTGGTTTTTGTGCCAATACTCTAGCCAAGGCAACGCGTTGTTGTTGCCCGCCACTCAAAGTTTTCACCTTTTTATCGGCAAATTCGGTAAGCTCGATCATCTCTAAAAGCTCTTGGGTACGTTCTTTTAATTCATCAGGATAAAATACGGATAGGTACTGGCTTATATTTTCAGAAACGGTAATGAACGGCATCAAATCAAAATCTTGAGACAGGTATTTCATGAAGGGCATACCTGGTACTAGGTGAAATGCAGGGCCTAAAATTTGCTCATCTTCCCAGAAAATTTCGCCTTGTTCCAAATCCATTAAACCATACATTAGCTTGAGCAAGGTACTTTTGCCGCACCCACTTTCACCAATGATAGCCACATGTTCTCCACGTTGAATACGTAAATTAATGGATTCTAAAACTGGAAGTTTATCATATGAAAATGAAAGGTTCTCTACTCGTAACATGCTTTTGTTCTTAGGAATGCAAAATTGAAAAATCCGTTCCAATGTGAAACGGATTTTTCAATAATTTATTGATTTAAGGTAAAGATTACTCCTTAAATTCTTTTAAAACACTTTTATTTGGTAATTCCGTATAACCCATATTATAGAGCGTAAAGCCAAAAATATCTGCATATTGCTCTATGGTTTTGCTCACAGGAGTCCCCGCACCATGACCGGCATTGGTTTCTATACGGATTAATGTGGGGTTGGTACCCTCTTGTTTTTCTTGAAGCTCTGCGGCAAATTTAAAACTATGGGCAGGAACCACCCTGTCATCATGATCGCCCGTGGTAACCAAAGTTGCTGGGTAGGCAGTGCCTGGTTTTACATTGTGTACGGGAGAATAGCCTTTTAAATATTGAAACATCTCCTGGTTATCTTCTGCAGTACCATAATCATACGCCCATCCGGCGCCAGCCGTAAATGTATGATAGCGCAACATATCCATAACCCCAACAGCAGGCAGGGCAACTTGCATTATATCTGGTCTTTGTGTCATGGTGGCACCAACTAGCAATCCGCCATTAGAACCTCCTCGAATAGCCAAATACTCTTTTGATGTATAGTTGTTCGCTATTAAATATTCAGCAGCGGCAACAAAATCATCAAATACATTTTGCTTTTTGGTTTTTATACCCGCATCATGCCATTCTTTACCATATTCGCCACCACCACGAAGATTTGGTACGGCATAAATACCACCTTGCTCCATCCAAACGGCATTACCAATGCTGAATGAAGGGGTTAAGCTTACATTGAATCCGCCATAGGCGTAAAGAATCGTTGGGTTTTTGCCATTCAATTCGGTTCCCTTTTTATAGGTAATGATCATAGGTATTTTGGTGCCGTCTTTTGAAGCGTAAAAAACTTGTTCAGAAGTATAATCTGCAGGATCAAAATCTATTTCAGGTTTCCAGAACAGTTCATATTTACCCGTTGCAGGATTATATTTATAAGTAGAACTTGGTGTATTGTAATTTGTAAACGAGAAATACAGTTCTTTATCCTCTTTTTCGCCATTAAATCCGCCAACAGAGCCAATACCCGGCAATTCTACTTCCCTAATGAGTTTGCCATCATAATCGTATTGTTTTATTTTGGAAATGGCATCGACCATATACTCTGTAAAGAAAAATTCACTTCCGGTAGTAGGATTTAAAACGTGCTCGGTTTCCGGAATAAAATCTACCCAATTTTCAACTTGTGGACTACTGGCATCTACCGTAACAATTTTTTTGTTCGGTGCATTCCTATTTGTAACTATATAAAGTTTAGAGCCAATATTATCAATTACATAATTGTCAGATTCAGTATCTTCTACGATGGGGATAAGTAATCCTTCAGGATCTTCTAGGTCTTTGATAAATAGTTTGTTACCAGAAGTAGAGATAGAGGCGCTAATTAGTAAGTACCTGTTGTCATTAGTTACATATGCACCAATATAGCGATGTTTTTCTGCAGGTGTACCACCAAATATAAGTTCATCATCTTTCTGTGCCGTACCTAGTTTATGATAGTAAACCTTGTGTTGGTCTGTTTTGGCAGAGAGTTCACTACCTCTTGGTTTGTCATAGCTAGAATAATAAAACCCTTTTTTGCGTTTCCAGGATAGTCCGCTGAATTTAATATCGAACAAGGTATCTTCAACAACTTCTTTAGTTTCGGCATTTAGAACAATAGCCTTTCGCCAATCGCTACCACCTTCGGAAATTAGATAAGCAGCTAATGTTCCATCTTTGGTAAAGCTTAAATCTGCCAAAGAAGTTGTACCATCTTCAGAAAAGGTATTTGGGTCTAAGAATACCTCTGGTTCTTCTTCGGCTTTTGTCCTGTAAACTACGTATTGGTTTTGTAGACCGTCGTTTTTTGTAAAATAGGTATAGTCTCCCTTTTTAAAAGGAGAGCCCAACTTTTCATAGTTCCATAATTTTTCTAATCGTTGTTTTAGGTCGTTGCGGAATGGTATTTTTTCTAGGTAACCAAATGTAGTCTTGTTCTGTTGTTTTACCCAAGCTTCGGTTTCTGGGCTTCTATCATCTTCTAACCAACGGTAAGGGTCTTTTACATCAGTGCCAAAATAGTTATCTACGGTATCTACTTTTGCTGTAACAGGATATTTCACGGTAATAGGTTGAGGTTTAGGTTCGTTTTTACAAGAAAAAATGAGCGCAACCAGAAGAAGCGCAGGCATAACTTTTTTCATGAGTAGTTCATTTTCTACTAAAATACCATAAAAAAACCTTCAGAACAGTGATGTTCTGAAGGTTTTAACGTTGTATAGGATATAAATTAAACTAAGCCTTTTTCTACCAAGTATTCTGAAATTTGTACTGCGTTAGTAGCTGCGCCTTTTCTAAGGTTGTCTGCCACGATCCACATATTCAAGGTATTTCTTTGAGTTTCGTCTCTACGTATACGACCTACAAAGACCTCATCTTTATCATGGGCATATATGGGCATAGGGTACGTGTTCGTATCTGGATTGTCTTGAACGGTAACACCTGGCATCTCGTTCAACAGACGGCGTACTTCATTAAGTTCAAAATCATTTTCGAACTCTACGTTTACAGATTCTGAATGTCCGCCAGCGGTAGGTATACGAACGGCGGTAGCACTAATGGAAAAAGTACGGTCATCAAGAATTTTCTGTGGCTCACGGGCCAATTTCATTTCTTCCTTGGTGTATCCGTTTTCCATGAAAATATCGCAATGAGGTAATGCGTTTCTACCAATAGGGTAAGGATATGCCATTTCGCCTTGTACACCTGCAATTTCATTTTCCAGTTGCTTTACTGCTTTTACCCCTGTACCGGAAACCGATTGATAGGTGGAGACAATTACACGTTTCATTTTATATTTATTGTGTAAAGGGTGCAATGCCATTACCAATTGTATGGTAGAGCAATTAGGATTTGCAATTATTTTATCTTCGGCAGTAAGCTCATGAGCATTAATTTCTGGAACAACTAATTTCTTGGTGGGATCCATTCTCCAGGCAGAAGAATTATCTACTACCGTAGTACCCACTTCTGCAAACTTAGGAGCCCATTCTAAGGAAGTATCCCCCCCTGCAGAAAATATGGCAATATTAGGTCTTGCTGCTACGGCATCTGCTAAACCGATGACCGTATGCTCTTTTCCTTTAAAGGTCATCTTTTTACCTACAGAACGTTCAGAGGCTACGAGTAACAACTCCGTTAACGGAAAATTACGTTCGGCCAATACTTTCAACATTACATCGCCTACCATGCCCGTGGCACCTATTACAGCTACTTTCATTTGTAAATCAATTTTATTAAGCGGCAAAAATACGTATTACTGGTACTTGCACAAGTAAAAAATAACAGAATAATTAAAATATAACAAAATGTTTAATTTGTAACATTATTGTTTGTTGTAGAAAGTACGAAAGGGTAGTAAAAAAAGAACCGTCAACAATGTTAGCGAAACAAAGTTGACGGTTTTAATTAATGTAAGTTGCAGTGCAACGGTTCCCTATTATTAGGGAGTATATTTAAGATTACTTTTTTAAAGCATCTCTTATTTCTGCTAATAACTCTTCTGCAGTTGGTCCTGCTGGTGCAGGTGGAGCTGGAGGAGTTTTAGTTTTGTTATAAGCTTTCACGATCATGAACATTACGAAACCTACAATGATAAGGTTAACGATGGTGTTGATCCATGCACCCCAACGAATTGCATTTTCAGCAGTTGTAACGGTACCATCAGCTGCAACAACAGCTTCATCTAAAACGATCTTCATATCGGCAAAATCAATTCCACCAGCGAAGTGACCTACAACCGGCATAACGATGTCGGCAACAAATCCGTTTACTACTAATCCTACTGCTCCGGCCAAAATTACAGCTACAGCAAAATCTATGACGTTACCCGTCATGATAAAATTCTTGAATTCTTTTAACATGTTTACTTAATTTATATTAATGGTTAAATTATAAAAGTAACGCAATTTACTAAAAAAAACGATTCCTTAATGAAATGTTAAGAATTCAATTTATTAAAACTCGTTTTATACGTTGAGAAAGTCCCGTAAGTATTTCATACGTTATGGTTTGTGCGGTTTCTGCAAATTGGTTCGCAGAAAGGTTTTTTCCAAAAATTTCTACTTCGTCCCCTTCCTCACATTCTATATTGGTGACATCTACCATTATCATATCCATACAGACATTTCCAATAATTGGAGCTAGTTTTCCGTGTATGAGTACGTATGTTTTTCCACGGCCATATTCTCGCCCAATACCATCTGCATGACCTAAAGGCAAGGTTGCCGTTACGGTTTTATAATCAGATTTGTATTTACGATTATATCCTACAGACTCCCCTTTTTCTATAATATGTTTTTGTGAGATTATAGTTTTAAGGGTCATTACCGGTCTTAGCTCTGTATCAATTTCTGGCTGGTTTCCGTAACCATATAGTCCAATACCACTTCTGACCATATCATATTGGGCCTGCGCATAATTTATGATACCGGAAGTATTTAGTACATGCTTTAAGGTCCTGTTCTTAAATAGGGTATCTGCCTTTTTGCAAATTGTGTTGAACCGTTGCAGCTGAAGGGTCGTGAAGTCTATTTCATTAGCATCTTCAGTAGCGGCCAAATGAGATAACAATGCCGTTACTTTAACCGCACTTTGTTGTTGAATTAATGTAGAGACCTCCAGTAATTCACTGGCAGAAAAGCCAAGTCTATTGAGACCGGTATTGAATTTTAATTGGATAGGATAATCTGTTTCGCCCAGTTCTTTGGCCGTTGCAATAAAACCGGATAGAATAGCTTTGGAATATATGCTGGGCTCAAGATGATTTTCTATAAGCGTTTTAAAATGAACTTTTTGTGGATGAAGAACCAATATGGGCGCGGTAATACCACCCTCCCTTAGTGTTATGCCCTCGTTTACATAAGCTACTGCAAAATAATCTGCACCCAAATGTTCAAGACGTTTGGCAATAGCGACGGAATCACTGCCATAGGCATAGGCTTTTACCACTGCCATAAATTTAGTTTCAGGCCTAAGTTTAGAGCGTAAATACCTGTAATTATGATCCAACGCCTGCAAGTCAATTTCTAAAACCGTCTCTTCTGCCTTAGCCATTTTCCTTCTTTTTGAGGGTGTCGATTTCCTCAGATTTGACGTCCATTGTTTTAACCTTTTCCTTGAGCATAGCTTTGTAATATGCCCCTCTACTTAAAGGTTCATATTCGTTTACTTCGCCTAGCATGACCAAGTTGTCGTTACTTGATTTTCTAAAACTATAATTGGCAAGGTTACCGGTACGTGTACAAATGGCATGTACTTTGGTAACATATTCTGCCGTTGCCATCAGGGCGGGCATGGGACCAAAAGGTTTTCCTTTAAAGTCCATATCCAGTCCTGCAACAATAACTCTAACACCTTTGTTGGCCAGATCGTTACATACGGTAACTATTTCATCATCAAAGAATTGGGCTTCATCGATACCTATGACATCGCACGTGTCTGCCAGAATACGGATATTGGCTGCTGCGGGTACGGGGGTAGAACGAATTTCGTTGGCATCATGAGATACAACCATTTCATCATCATAACGCGTATCTACCATGGGTTTGAATATCTCAACCTTTAATTTGGCAAACTGCGCTCGCTTTAGTCTACGGATCAATTCTTCTGTCTTTCCAGAAAACATAGACCCGGCAATGACTTCTATCCAGCCGAATTGTTCTTTAGGATTAACTGTGTTTTCAAGAAACATTTTGTAATTTTAGACGAAAATAATCGGTTTTTCGTTTATTATTTAAGAATGATAAAGGTATTTAAAAAACCCGCTATTTAGGTCTTTACCGTAAAAATTGTGAGATGAAAAATAAGTTGAAACTGGAATTGAGAAAGTTATCTACAGAAATTTTGACTGCCGATAATTTAGATGATGTCACCAAATTGTATGAGGTTTCAAAGAACCTTTACGAGAAACTGGCCGTTCTTAGGTTTATTGAGGTAGAACTTAATGACATGGAAGTTGATGTTTCTAAAAATGCCATTGCGGCAAAATTTGAGGAAATGGCAAATGCCGTAATGAGAGGTAATACGGGAGTACCGGAGAGTAATCCGCATGAAGAAGATATCATCAAGTACCCAGGAATGGATACTATTAAAGGTTTTGTTTCTGAAATGCCAGATAATGATCAGCTAGAAGATGTTTTGACGGAGTTTATGTCAAAGCCCAATCTTATGAAAAATGATAAGGAACTGTTTACACCCTCTAAAGAAGATTTAAAGCAGGCAGGGGCAGCACCAAAATCATTAAATGATCGTTTGGCAAAAAGTAATGTAAAAGTAGATTTGAACGATCGTTTGGCATTTGTAAAGCATTTGTTCAATGATAATATGGAAGATTATAACCGTGTATTATCTCAATTGAATACTATAGATACGGAAGAACGTTCCATTTCATTCATTAAGAATATGGTGAAGCCAGACTATAATAATTGGGTGGGCAAAGAATCATATGAGGAACGGTTTATAGAATTGGTATCTCGTAGATTCTCTTAATAATAAAATATATGTGTCATGAACCCAGCACTTGTGTTGGGTTTTTTATTCGATAATCTAAATTAAAATTTTCAATACAATGCCTTTTAGGTCTACCTGAAGGCTTTTACTTATAAACACATGGGAAAGCTTTATTTGGTACCTACGCCTATCGGTAATTTAGAGGATATGACCTTTAGGGCCATTAGGGTTTTAAAGGAGGTAGATTTAATTCTGGCGGAAGACACACGTACCAGCGGAAAATTATTACATCATTTTGAAATTGGTACCCAAATGAAAAGTCACCATATGCACAATGAGCATAAAATGGTAGATTATTTGGTAGCAAAGCTAAAGGGGGGCGAGAACATTGCGTTAATTTCAGATGCAGGTACCCCGGCAATTTCTGACCCGGGATTTCTTTTAACCCGTGCCTGTGTAGAAGCGGGCGTTGAGGTAGAGTGTTTACCGGGAGCAACAGCTTTTGTGCCTGCATTGGTCAATAGCGGATTGCCAAATGACAAGTTTGTGTTTGAAGGGTTTTTACCCGTAAAAAAAGGTAGACAGACACGATTAAAGTTGTTGGCAGAAGAGTCACGTACTATCATCTTTTATGAATCTCCACATAAACTTATAAAGACATTAGGGAGCTTTGTGGAATATTTTGGGGCAGAAAGACCTATTTCGGTTTCCCGAGAGTTGACTAAGCTTTACGAAGAAACTGTTCGTGGTACTGCAGAGGAAGTACTAAAGCACTTTACAGAAAAACCACCAAAAGGAGAAATTGTTATTATCGTAGGCGGCAATAGGTAAATTTTGCAAAACTGTTGTTTAATAGGTTTTGTGTTAATTCCAAAAAATAAATAAGAAAATTTTAAAATCAGAATTATCTTTGATTCGGTTTTAATGAAAAAAAATCTCACATATACATTTATACTGTTATACCTCACAGCTATGGTAAAGCCGGTATTGCCTGTATTGGAGTATGTCATTAACCAAGATTACATAGCTGAGGTTTTATGTATCAATAAAGATAAACCGATGCTTAATTGCGATGGAAAATGTTATTTGTCTCAATTAATAAAAAAGCAGCAACAAGAAGATCATCAAGATATTCCTTCCGCAGATCTTCGTGAATATCCTATTGGTTTTGTTAGTATTCTTGATTGTGATTTTCAAAGTACAATAGTTGAAACAAAAGTGGTTTCAATGCATCCTAACTTAAACGAGCAACAGTTTATATCGGCTGTTTTTCATCCGCCAAACTTCTTATCTTAAATACAACTTAACAAACCTATGCCCTTTTTTAAAAGGTGTATACTGTTGTATATCCATACCACGTCACAAAACCTGTAGTCGTGGACATAATCAATTATTTTAAAATCAAACCTAATGCATAGTCATTAGGTAAAACCATTACGTAAACAAAGATGTAATATGCCATTATGTTTTGGGTTCTGCCCAGAATATTTAAGGGTGAATTATATCTGGATAATAACAATAATAACAGATGAAATTTATAAACAGAATTTTAATTGGAACCCTTGTTCTAAGTGCATTTGCAAGTTGTAGCAGTGATGATGATACAACAGATGAGCTAATGGGTGAGAATAGTATAACCCTAGAATTTGACAACGCTGTTGGTTCAGATGATTTATTACTGGCAACATCAAGTTACACAAATTCGCAGAACGAAACACTGACCATTACAAGGCTAAATTACATAGTCAGTAATTTTAGGTTAACAAATAATATGGGCGAAGTTTTTACCTATGAAAAAGATGACAGCTATTTTGTTACCAGTGAAGAAACGGGCAATACGGAAGTAGTATTGGAGAACATACCGGCAGGTACTTACATATCCGTAACTTTTGGTATAGGTGTAGACCAAGAAAAATACTTGCAAGGAGCAGAAGGTCAGGGAGACTTTTTAACAGTTGCCGAAGAAACCAATATGATGTGGTCATGGCAAGCAGGCTACAAGTTTTTAAATTTTGAGGGTACGTTTACTTCTGAAACGGTAACCGAAGCAACGGACTTTAAGGTGCACATGGGTAGCCATGGTTCTAGCTTGGATAATTATAAAGAGGTTACATTAAGTTTAGGAACAGATGCTTTGGTAAGTGATGAAATGTCGCCCATCATTCATCTAGTAGCAGATGCCAGTGTCATTTTAGATGGAGAAAACAAGCTTTCTTTGTCAGAGCAATCCGTAATTATGGTGAGTGAAGAAAAATCGCCACTTGTAGCCCTAAATACGGCAAGCATGTTCACTGTTGACCACGTACATAACGGTACAGGAGATTCACACTAAACACATTCGGGTCGCTCAACGGGCGGCCCTAATTTTAAAATGTTAACAGATGAAATATCTTTTATGGGTATTACTGTCCCTGTTTTTGGTGTCTTGCAGTAATGATTATGTAGCTATAGAGAATACCCTTTTAACAGTAGAAGTTCCAAAGAATTTTCCTGAATTGGCTTATGACATAGATGCAAATCCGCCAACACAATTAGGTTTTGAACTGGGTAAGAAATTATTTTATGATGGCAAACTTTCCTCTAACGGTTTTATCTCTTGCGGTTTCTGCCATGAGCAAAGTTCCGCGTTTACCCACCACGGGCATCAATTTAGTCACGGTGTAAATGATTTAGAGGGAACAAGAAATACGCCGTCAATATCAAATATGGCATTCTTTAATGAGTTTGCTTGGGATGGTGCTACATCTCACTTAGATCTTTTTCCAATAATCCCTATCACCAATGAGGTGGAAATGGGTGAAACCATGACGGGTGTCATCAATAAACTCATAGCCGATGCAGTATATCAAAGAGAATTTGAAATGGCTTTTGAGGAAGGCGGCGTAAATGCCGAGAATTTTTTAAAGGCCATATCTCAGTTTATGGTCATGATGATTTCTTCTAATAGTAAATACGATAAGTATAAGCGTAATGAAGAAGGTGGGCAACTAACCGAAACCGAAGCAATGGGACTAACTGTTTTTCAGCAAAAATGTGCTTCATGCCACGCTACGGATTTATTTACAGATGGCAGTTTTAGAAACAATGGCTTACCGCCTAATCCACAATTAAATGATTTGGGTAGGGTTGAGGTTAGTGGTAGCGATAGTGATAAGTACAAATTTAAAGTGCCAAGTTTAAGGAACGTATCATTGACCGCACCATACATGCATGATGGCAGGTTTGGTAGCTTAGAATCGGTATTGAATTTTTATACCAATGGTATGGTAGATTCAGAAACATTGGATGATTCTTTACAAACCCAAGACGGATTGGGCATAGCATTGAACGATGAAGAAAAAGAAGGCTTGTTGGCTTTTTTTGAAATATTGACGGATTACACTTTTATAAATGACGAACGATTTTCAGAATATTAAAATATGAAAAAGATTATAATATATATTTTTTGGCTTGGCGGATTATTTATGGTCCAAGCAAATGATTTGCCAGATACAGAGTATGAGTGTATTTGGAAAAATACAGCCTATGAATATTTCTGTGATACCTGCGGATGCGGGGGAAATGGAGGAAGTATGGGTTTTGGAACCGGATTGAATAATAACTTTGTTGGACTGAGGTACATAGGTCAGAAGTACCGCTCAAGAGATGGTATTTTTGATAATTCTCCATGGATAAACGAAAACTTTAACACAGTACAGGTATGGGGAAAATTTCCTGTGGGGAAACGAGTTTTGGTAAATGCATTGCTGTCCTACCATTCACACAACAGAACGTTTGCCGATAATACAGAGCAGACAATAAATGGTATTGGAGATGCCACAGTATTGGCATATTATAACGTACTACGCCAAACACCAGATAGCATCATCTCTATTAAGCCAGAACACGCCTTACAAATTGGTGGCGGAATAAAATTACCCACAGGTAGCTTTGATGCCGCTAACATTGAAGGCAGTGTCAACCCAAGTTTTCAACTGGGAACCGGCAGTTGGGATTATATTTTAGCTGCTAATTATGGAATTACCCATAGAAATTGGGGTTTATCTGCCTTATTGAACTATACCATTAAAACGGAAAACAGTAAAAGTTACTTGTTCGGTAATCAATGGAATGTGGCGTTGAACACCTACAAAACTTATTACCTTTCCTCGTCAGTATCACTTACTCCGCAAATAGGTTTGGGTGGCGAAATTTTTGAAGAAAATCAAGAGTTTAGTCTTACTGTACCAGATACAGGTGGAGAAGTATATTTTGCCCGTTTTGGTGTAGCAGCTAATTACAATAGGTATGCATTGGGCATTTCTAGTATGTTGCCTATTTCACAAAATTTGAATGCGGGTAAAGTTGAGGTTAAAAATAGGGTTTCGTTATATTTGAATATCAATATGTAAGAAATAACCAATTTAAGACCAAAAGTAAATCATGACATTAGCGGAATTTAAGAGTAAGTTGGCCACCACACCTAAAGAGGTTTCCTTTTCAGATACTATGGTAGTTATAGATTCTAAGTACAGTTTTACGCCAACGGCCTATACTAACGGAGAAGTAAGAAACGAAGTTGGTCAAAACTCGGGATCTTGTAAACTATTCTCTTTTGCTATCAAGGAAGGACTTACAAAAGAGGAAACGTTGACATGTTTTGGGTCGTATTATTTTGATGAAGTGTTACTTGACCTAAAAGGCACTTCTCATCAGAATATAAGAAACTTTATAAAAACGGGTTTTGAAGGATTGTCATTTGATGGCGAAGCATTGGCATTGCTTTAGTAGTTTATTGGCACCGCCAAAAAGTATACTACTCAAAGGCTTACCTTTAATTTAAAAGTTTGTTTCCTTTAAATGCCTCATGGGCTTGCCCTGAGGTGTTTTACTTGGCAATTTAATTTCTAATAGTATAGTTGAACATAACCATGCAAGAATTACTAACTGAAATAAGAGGTTGTACAGTCTGTAAGGCGCAATTGCCATTAGAGCCTAGACCTATTATTGCCGGTTCAATTGATTCAAAGATTATTTTGGTAAGTCAGGCACCAGGTAGAAAAGCGCATGTAGAAAATAAAGCTTGGGACGATCCCAGTGGCAAAAAATTACGCGAATGGTTGGGAGTAAATGAAGAGGTCTTCTACGACCCAAGTAATTTTGCCGTACTGCCTATGGGGTTTTGTTATCCGGGGAAAGGAAAAACGGGCGATCTGCCTCCAAGAAAGGAATGTGCCCCCTTATGGCATTCTCAGGTATGGGACCAATTTGAAAATGTAAAACTCATTCTACTAATTGGTAAATATTCTCAAGACCAATATCTAGGCAAGCAAGCCAAAAAGAACCTGACCGAAAATGTATTGCATTACAAAGAATACTTGCCTAAGTATTTTCTTCTACCACATCCATCACCTGTAAACCGCTTTTGGCGTAGTAAGAATCCGTGGTTCGAGGAAGATGTTGTTGGGGAGTTGCAAGGGTTGGTTGCTGATATTTTGAAATAATTATTCGCCATTGCGAGGCACTAAGCAATCTTTTCTTTTTTAGAGATGGGTATTGTTTGATGTTAATTATTAGGATACATCTTGACTAGAAATGATAAGAAAGGGATTTTTTAATAGGTGTTTTTATTGTCACTTCGAGTGAATTTTAGAGGCACGAGAAAATTAGTATCGAGAAGCTTTCACGTTCCAAAAGGTTCTTGATACCCTCCTACTTGGCGGGCAGACATTTTTTAATTCAATGAAAAAATTGAATTAAAAACCACTCGAACTCACAGCAGAGTTGCATTGTGAATTATTTTAGAAAGTAGTTTGGTATTGATAATCGAATAATTTATTTTTTGCTAATTGCTAATTGCTAATTGCTAATTGCTAATTGCTAATTGCTAATTGCTAATTGCTAATTGCTAATTGCTAA
>NZ_JARKMS010000001.1:462312-1187827 GCF_029350945.1 Maribacter huludaoensis
TTGCTAATTGCTAATTGCTAATTGCTAATTGCTAATTGCTAATTGCTAATTGCTAATTGCTAATTGCTAATTGCTAACAAAACCTCACCCCATATTGTTGTATTTTTGTACCCTACTAAAAACAGAAAATTATGAGTACTACAAATCATATTAGCACAAAATGGTTGGGCAACATGTCCTTTGAAAGTAATAACCCTTCTGGGCATTCATTAAGAATGGATATTGCCAAAGAAGATGGTGGTGATAGTAGCGGTTATAGACCAAAAGCATTGATGTTGTCTTCATTGGCAGGTTGTTCTGGTTTAGATGTAGCGGCAATGTTCAAGAAAATGAAGTTAGAGGTAGATGAGTTTCATATTGAAACTATTGCTAATTTAACAGATGAGCATCCAAAGTTTTATGATAAAGTGGTCATAGAATATCATTTTCATGGTGAAGATCTGAACGAGAAAAAGCTACAAAGAGCTGTAGATTTATCCATTGAAAAGTATTGCGGAGTAATGGAAATGTTTAGACAATTTGCTGAATTGGAGATTAAGACTGTTTTTCATAAAAAGTAAAAAATAAGTGCAAGTTCAAGTTCAAAAATCAAGTTCAAATAAAAACTATGCCGGATAAAAAGTTTGACCTTAAAGATAGATTGGTTGATTTTGCAGCCAACATTGTACTTTTTTGTAAAGACTTGCCGTCTGATATGACCGGTCAGTATTATGGTAATCAGTTACTAAGATCAGCAGGGAGTTCTGCGCTTAATTTTGGTGAAGCGCAAGGAACAAATACCGTTAAGGATTATATCAATAAAGCTTCTATATCTTTAAAAGAATTGAAGGAGTCTAGGGTCAATCTTAAGATATTGACTAAAGTAGATTATGGCAATGCATCTAAAAGAGTTTAAATATTAGACGAATTAGAACAATTAATTCGAATTATAGCAACAATCATTAAAAATAAAAAGTAACTGAAATTCAATTTTTTTAAGGAGGTGTAAAGATTCTATTTAGGGTTTTGAACTTGAACTTGATTTTTGAACTTGAACTTTAATTTGAAAAAATGCGCTGGACAATTAAACCAAAACCGAAACAAGAAGATATTGATGCTTTAGCAAGTGCTTTAAAGGTCGATGATTTGGTAGCGCAGTTGTTATTACAAAGAGGTATTTCTACATATGATGAGGCGAAGAACTTTTTCCGGCCTCAGTTAGAAGATTTACATGATCCTTTTCTAATGAAGGACATGGATATTGCAGTAAACAGAATTGAAGAAGCTATTGCCAACGGAGAGAATATTTTGGTGTATGGCGATTATGATGTAGATGGTACTACTGCTGTTGCCCTAATGTCGTCTTACCTATTAAGTTACTATCCTAACGTAGCAACCTATATTCCCGATCGGTACGATGAGGGATACGGAGTATCATATAAAGGAATCGATTTTGCCGAGGATAACGGATTCACTTTAATCGTTGCTCTGGATTGTGGAGTGAAGGCAATTGACAAAGTTGCTTATGCCAAAGAAAAAGGGATTGATTTTATCATCTGTGACCACCATAGACCTGGTACAATATTACCAAGTGCCGTAGCAATATTGGACCCAAAAAGAGAAGATTGTTCATATCCTTATGATGAATTATGTGGTTGCGGAGTCGGTTTTAAATTAATACAGGCATTAGGCTCCCGTAGAGGAGAAACTATAGATGACGTTATCTATTACCTTGATTTAGTGGCAACTGCAATTGGTGCGGATATTGTACCGATAACCGGAGAGAATCGAATACTGGCTTTTTATGGCCTGCAAGTTATCAATCAGCAGCCTAGAATCGGTTTTAAGGCAATCATAGACCAAATCAATAAAAAAGAGCTGACCATTACCGATGTAGTCTTTATTATTGCGCCTAGAATTAATGCCGCTGGTAGAATGAAACATGGGCAACATGCGGTAAATCTTTTGACGGAAACCAACATGGATCAAGCCATACAATTCGCTTCTGAAATTGAAAAATTCAATACCGATAGAAGAGGGCTGGATCAGGAAATTACGGTTGAGGCGCTAGGGCAAATCCAAGATAATCAAGAAGAAGAAGGTTATACTTCCGTTGTTTATAAAGAATCTTGGCATAAAGGTGTTATTGGTATTGTAGCATCAAGACTCACCGAAACCTATTATAGACCTACCCTAGTTTTTACCAAAAGTGGCGATAAGTTGGCGGCATCGGCACGATCGGTCAGAGGCTTTGATGTGTATAATGCATTAGAAGGTTGTGCAGATTATATAGAGCAATTTGGTGGTCATAAATACGCTGCAGGATTGACCTTATTGGAAGAGCAGTATAACAATTTCAAGCATCAGTTCGAGAAAGTGGTTAAAGAAACCATAGACCCGCAAATGTTAATACCAGAGATTACGATAGATACGGTAATTGAATTAAAGGATATTACCCCTAAGTTAATGCGTATACTTAAACAATTTGCGCCATTTGGTCCAGGAAATATGTCTCCTATATTTATGGCAGAAGATTTACAGGATACGGGGTATGCAAAGGGTGTTGGTAAAGAACAAGCGCATTTAAAAATTTCTGTAGTACAACAGGGTAGTCACAGGATCGATGGCATTGGTTTTAATATGGGAGACAAATTATCATTGGTAACAGGTAGAAAACCCTTTAACGCCGTTTTTTCTATTGATGAAAACGAATGGCAGGGCAATGTCAGCCTTCAACTAAAACTAAAAGACATTAAATGAGAATAGAGCATATTGCTATTTGGGTGACTGATTTAGAAGCAATGCGAACGTTCTATGAAATATATTTTAATGCGGTAGCAGGAGATAAATACCATAATCCTACCAAAAAATTTACATTTTACTTTTTAAGCTTTACAGATGGAGCTCGTTTAGAAATCATGCATAAGCCAAGTATAAAAGTAGCCAAGAATAATGCTGTACATACTGGTTTCATACATTTTGCCATATCAGTGGGATCAAAAGAACAAGTAGATATATTGACCGAAAAGTTGAGAGAAGACGGATTCTTAATTGCCGGTGAGCCTCGTACTACTGGCGATGGTTATTACGAAAGTGTTATTCTTGACCCAGAAGGAAATCAAATAGAAATCACCATTTAACAATACTATTTATAATTGTTCTAAATAAGATGTATATATTTATACTAAATATGTAGATTCTTATGAATGATATCAACCCCATTTATCAAAATGATTTCGGAATAGCCTTTAAATGGAAAAAGGATAAACCTGGTCAAAACAATAGAGTTCAAGTTATTTTTAGGGATATTGGACTTTTACTTACGTTAAGTGAACTAAGACATTTCTCTAAATGTATCGCAGATACCATAAAAAACGGAAAAGGCAATCTTTGTGGAGATTGCAAAACAAAAGAATCATGCAGATCTTTATTGTTGAATACCCCTGCGCATCAAATTACTTTTGCAGTTAGTTATCAAGAAGCTATTGAGGTTAGAGATTTAATTAGCGGTACTTTATTTAAGCTAGAATTGGATTCTTTTTTCGGTGAATTGGGAATTGGATGATAACCTATAAAAAATTTTAGTGCCGCCATGAATTAATTAGTTGGCATAACCTTATTTGTCCTGTTATTTATTAAATATCTTTGGACTCTTTTTAGCGATAGCACTATGAGCGTTAATGATCCTTATGCAGCCTTAAAATTTAAGGAATTCAATATATTTCTACTAGTTCGTTTTGCAATGGTCTTTGCCTGGTCAATGCAGTTTATCGTTATTGAATGGCAAGTGTATTCTATGACCAAAGATCCATTATCACTTGGTATTATTGGTTTAATGGAAGTAATACCTGCAGTGAGTATGGCGCTTTTTGCGGGCCATATCGTAGACCAAAAAGAGAAGCGGAATTTGCTAATAAAATGTATTTGTGGTTTCTCGGTCATTAGCTTCGGTCTATTTATGCTGAGTCTGCCTTCTGTTTTGGAAAGCTATGAGACCAAAGTCATTCTCTATGGAATTTACGCATTGGTCTTTTGTGGCGGATTGGTACGTGCTTTTCTAGGTCCAACTATTTTTTCTTTAATAGCGTTGATCGTTCCAAAAAAAATATATCCTAATGCTGCAACATGGAGCAGTACTACATGGCAAATGGCATCTGTACTTGGTCCTGCATTAGCGGGTTTTTCCATAAGTCTTATTGGAGTTCACTGGTCTATGTGTGTCATATTCGGATTTTCTTTATTGGCGTTGACTGCACTCTTCAACATATCAAAAAAACCTATTCTTAATCCAAAAATTGGTGAGCCCGTTTTTCAAAGTTTAAAAGAAGGATTGAATTTTGTATTTAAAACTAGAGCCGTATTGGGTGCTCTGACCTTGGATATGATTGCCGTTCTTTTTGGAGGTGCGGTAGCGTTATTGCCCATATTTGCACAAGATATATTACATGTAGGTTCAGAAGGCTTTGGAGTACTAAGGGCTGCACCTGCCGTTGGTGCCGCATTGACCATGTTAGGTTCAACTAGATTTCCGTTACATAAAAATGCAGGAAAGAAATTGTTGATAGCCGTATTCGGTTTTGGTGTATGTATGATCGTATTCGGTTTATCCACCTACTTTTGGTTGTCTGTTATTGCTTTATTTTTAAGTGGTGCTGTAGATGGAGTGTCCATGATTATTAGACAGACAATTTTACAATTAAAAACGCCTGATAACATGCGCGGGCGTGTAGCTTCTGTAAATTCCATGTTTGTAGGGTCTTCAAATGAATTGGGCGCTTTTGAAAGCGGTTTAACCGCAAAGTTGATGGGTACGGTAACAGCGGTTGTTTTTGGAGGTAGCATGACGCTACTTACAGTAGGCCTTACCGCAATTGTTTCGCCCAAGTTTAGAAAGTTAGATTTACAAAAGGATGTTGAAGAACACGAAAGTTAATACATCCATAATAATGATGTAAAAAAAGCCCCTTTTTACAGGGGCTTTTTTTATTGTAGGTAATGCTTAAGAAATTCATCAATAAGCAGGGGAACTTGTAGGTAAACTGTAGATTTGGGAATCAACACTTAATCTAAACAACAGGCTAAAGGTAAAAGCAAGCGCTAGTTTGAACTAACTTTTGTTGTGAAGTTCAAAAATTAACATGTAAGAAAAAGATTACATGTTGTTTGTTCTATTATTTAACTGAATTTGACTCAGATTGTGTTCAATTTGACTATGAATATGAGATAGGTTATTTGCAAATAATAAACGGGTCATCTTATTAAATTACAGTCATGAAAAGTTTACTGATTTTATGGTACACCAGAATTATTGTAATTGGTAAAAAACTGTAATCAACGAAAAAGCCCCTAAAACAGGGGCTGTTCTTTAAAGTAAGCACACTTAAAATTTTGGTTTTAAGCTAAATTAACTTGTAGGCAATGTGTAGATTTGGGCTCAACACTTAAACTTAATAACACTGTAAAGATATAACAAAGAGCTAGTTTTATAAAACTTATGTTGTGAACTATTCAATTCTTGTTGTAAGAAAAGTACTACATGTTATATTTGGCATTTCATCGATATTTTCAATGAAAATTAACTGAATTCTTTAAGTGAAAGTTTTCGTCCATCAAACTCGGCATACGTGTAATAATTGATCCAATCTCCAAGATTGGTGTATTTAGAATTTTCTTTTAGTTTTATTTCTAATGGAAGATGTCTATGGCCAAAAATGAAATGGTCATAATGTTTAGTTTCTAGCTTTCTATGGGCATACTGCACAAGCCATTCCTTGTCTTCGCCTAAAAAAATGGCATCATCATCACCGCTGATCAACTTGTTGCTAACAGAAAGGTGCTTTGCCAACCTAACTCCAATATCTGGGTGTAACCATTTAAAGAACCATTGCGCCAATGGGTTGGTAAACACCTTTTTCATTCGTTTAAAGCCTTTGTCGTCCGGTCCCAGTCCGTCACCATGGCCAATAAAGAAAGAAACTCCGTTAATGGAATACTGTTGAGGTTTATGGTACACTGGTATGTTTAGTTCTTCTTCAAAATAACCGTTCATCCAAAGATCATGGTTGCCAACAAAGTAGTGTATTTTAATTCCGGCATCAGACAGTTCTGCAAGCTTTCCTAATGTTCTGGTAAATCCTTTCGGGATAACGGTTTTATATTCAAACCAAAAATCGAATAAATCGCCCATCAAGAAAATCACTTCTGCATCTGACTTAATCATATCTAACCAACGAATAAACTTCAGTTCTCTCACTCTACTTTCTTCCATAGTAGGTGCGCCTAGGTGGTTATCGCTAGCAAAATATATTTTTTTTCCTGCAGGAAGTTCAATGTTCGTCATCAGGATGTAAATATAATAACTGTTTTGCGTACCTAAGGAATACACGCATCAAAATAAGAGAATGCTATTCTAAATTAAACGGCAGTATCTTTCTCGTTCAATACTATCTTAATAGGTAGGTGATCACTATAGCCTTTGTCATTAAAGCTTGATGAATTAGGCCTGCCAAACTTTACCGGTTTCTGATAGGAGCCTGAAGTTAGCTCAGGGTAAGCAATGATTTCTGCAGTACTTAATTTAAATGGTAAATCTGATTTCTCTGATAAAATACTCTTTGAAATCATAAATTGATCCAGAAGATTATATTCATTGCCAAATACAAAAGTACCTATTTGGGCGTCTAGAAAACGATGCATTATATTATAGAAATACTTTAGTCGCACTCTATTACTTTTCACCAAAGCTTTGTTGTTAATTGCCATTAAATACTCGGTAATACTTTTATTGTAAGGGTTGTCATTGAAATCGCCCATTAATAGGATATTAGCATCATCGCCTTGCTCTTCATATATTCTTTCGATCCAGTACGATAGGTTTTCCGCGACCATAATTCTAAACGGCTCGCTTGCAAGTTCGCCACCAGATCTAGAGGGCCAATGATTAAGTACGCATACCAATTTATTGCCATTGGCTGTATTAATATGTACTTGAAACAAATCTCTGGTTGTATTCCTCTTTATAATCCGTAGACTAAAGGTTTGTTGCTCAGGTCCATATTTGGTTTTGTCATAAATAAGGGCAGTGTCTATTCCTCTTTTATCATCACCTTCAGAAATGACATAACCGTAGTTTTTATCAAGGGCAGTGCTCATGGCATCTATAAGTAGCTCAATAACATATTCATTTTCTACCTCACAAACTCCCAAGATATCCGGTCCTGCACCATTATTGAATTTTGATATGATCGTGGTTAGGTTAGAAATCTTCTGATTAAGAACGGCAGCGTTCCAGCCGCTAAGTTCCTTGCCCAAATGTTTATTCAAAAATTCACTTCGTCTAGGTGAGTTTTCTATATCAAAAAGGTTTTCAAGATTCCACCAATAGATATGATGCTTGGTCATGTTGTTTTATATTAAGGAGTTGCCCTAAAAATAAAACAAATTAAAAGCTTGTAAAGAAAGTAAAAGGTTAAGTTTTGTTGAACTTAATTGTCGCTTGCAAACCACTCTGCAAAAGAAGTATCGGTTTCTTGTAGTTTAAGCGAGAACAATGAAATATTTTCCGGTAACCTAGATTTAATTTTTGCTGCAAAATCTATGACCATGTTCTCACTTGTAGGTTGATAATCTGCTAATATGACGTTATGCCCTCTGTCCGTCAATTCTTTGGCAAGTTCTACGTGTGGTGTATTTTTATTGAATACGGTAGCGTGATCAAAGACATCAACAATATCCTCTTTGACAATTTTTTTAAGATCGCCAAAATCTATGACCATCCCCAATTTTACATGATTGGTATCAGTAATAGGTTTACCTATAACGGTTACGGATAATTTATAGCTATGGCCATGTACATTTCTACATTTACCGTCATAACCGTAAAGTGCATGTCCGGTTTCAAAATTGAATTGTTTCGTAATACGAATATTGCTCATAACCTATAATTATATGGCAAAGGTAGCAAAAGTTTAAACGTACTTATTATAAGAAATCATTCTAAAACAATATCGGTATTTCCGGTGATTAAGCTCACATGGCAGCAGTCAGCACTAACTTCATAAGTTTCGTTGATAATGGCTTCATTGTCAATAAAACCTTTAAAAGTCAGTGTAGCGGTCAGATTTTGGTATTGACTCCTATTGGCATCACTAAGAATAGGATACAGACCTTGTTCTTTATAATATTGATATTCATCGCCGTTAAAATCTGAAGCTATGTTTTCAACTGTTTCAGTATCTATGACCTCATAACTACTAAGTGCAATAGCTTCGCCCGAAGCATCTTTTACACTGACCGTAATGGTAACGAAATTTAGGGTGCATATAGCCGTAGAACAATCTTGTTGTTCTATAACATCGTCTTTGTCGTTACAGGCAACTAGAAAAATAGAAAGAAATACAAATATGATTTTTGCGAACATAAAACGGATTTTATAATAAGATGATGAGTTACCGATTAGTTGCGTAAGGTATTTGCTTACCTTTTGTATTTCTTCTTTGCGCGCATTTTGTTCACGAAATAAATGATCAAAACAGAAAGGGCAAGAACGGGAAATACTAGGTTACCGTTTAAAAATTGAAAAAATTCCATACTAATTATTTAGAAACAGAACGAAGCGCTGTTTCAGTTATTGTTTATTTTTTAAATTTTGACAGTGCGTTTCTCGTAAAATCGGATAGGGCCAATTTACCAGTTATAGCTGCGCGGTCTGTCAATAAGGTATCCCAATGGTCGGTACCTTCCCATAAAACTTTCTTCCATTCAGTTAAAGCTTCGGCATTATAGCTTGCCAATTTGTGAATGAAGAAGTCAAGTTCCTTGTCCATTTCTTGTGCAGAGTCATATACTTTATTGAAAAGTCCTTTTTCTTGCGCCCAATAGGCACTTTTCCATTCCGTAGGTGCCAAAGACATTTCGCCCATGGCGGCGTTGCCTATTTTACGGGCTACCGCAGGTGCGATCACCAGCGGAGCAATACCAATACTAAGCTCAGATAGTTTAATGGATGAGTTTACGTTAGAGTACACATAATCACAAGCAGCCGCAAGGCCAACGCCACCACCAACAGTTTTACCATGTACACGGCCTACAATCACCTTTTTGCATTTACGCATAGCATTGATGACATGGGCAAATCCGCTAAAGAACGCTTTACCTTCTTCAAGGTTAGAAACTTCAAGAAGCTCATCAAAAGAAGCACCGGCACAAAATGCTTTTTCACCTTCGGATTTTAACAGGATAACAGAAATGCCATCATTTTCCGATAGCTCGTTGATGGTGTCTGTCAATCGTTCTAGAAGTTCTGAAACAAAAGAGTTGCTTGCAGGATGGCCAAACTCTACATGAGCAACTTTACCATCTATTCGGGTATATAAACTTCCATTTTTTCTTGTGGTGACCATAGCATTTTGTTTGAACCAAAATTACGGATTTTGCAATAAAGGTTTGAATTTGTTTCTGAATTTCCATACTAGGGCGGCACCTCTAATGAACATCCACACGGTAAAAGCAAGCCATATTCCCGTTAACCCCCAATTAAGGTACCTGCCTAAAACTAGCATGGGTACAAAACCTAAAAAAGTAGCTACAAGTAAGGTGTTGCGCAAGTATTTCATTTCACCTAGACCTTTAAAAACTCCGTCTAAAACAAAAGCCGTGCTATTAAAAGGCAGCCCCAGAATAATGATATAGAAGATGCCATAAAAAGCAGAAAGCACCAAGGGTTCGTTAGAGAATAAGCCGCCCAACGGTTTATAAAAAATGGTAGCCAAAGCCATGATTACGATACTGACCATAAGTCCATATTTTGTAATTTTTTTTGCCAATAACCAGAGTCCGTCATAATTACGCTCCCCTAAAAGCCTACCTCCCATAATATTACCTGCAGCACCATAGCCATCAATAAAAAAAGCGGAAAACAACCAGAGGTTAATGGCAATGGTATGTGCACCAATATATTTATCGCCTAGTGCCGTAGCTTCACGTACGGCAAGAATTAAAGCGGTATTCAGTGCAATAGCACGTACGAACAAATTAAGGCTCATGACCACCAGACGACCAAGTTCTTGGTGAACGGGTAACTTTAGTTTTAGGCTAATATCGGTTTTGGTTACTAGAAGATAGAACGCCATTATAGCCATAATCCCTTGTGCCAATAAACTTGCATAAGCGGCTCCTTCAAGATACATGGCAGGTATAAAACCTTCAATGCCGTAAACAAATACAAAATCAAAAAGTACGTTCAATACCGCACCGGTAATGGCAATGACCATGGGCCAATAGGTATTCTGTAAACCGCGGAAAATTCCCATGACCGCAAAAACGAACAAGGTCAATGGAAAGCCCCAAACTCTAATGGAATAGTAGCTGATGCAATACTGCAATATTTTGCCCTTGGCATTCAACAGCTCAAAGATTTCTTGAATTACAAAAACGGTTGATAGTAAAACAAGAATACTCAGGGTAATATTGAGGTAAATGGCCTGGGCGGGCAAGGTTTTGACCTCTTCTATTCTTCCGGCGCCCAAGTACTGTGAAATTATGGCGGAAATGGCACTGCGTGTTTGCCCTAAAATCCAAATGAGCATAGAAAGAAACGAACCTACAATACCGGCTGCGGCAAGAGACTCCAACCCATCTACCGGAATATTACCAACAATTGCGGTGTCCGTTATAGACAATAAGGGTTCTGCTATACCGGCAATAGTTGCGGGTATTGCGAGGGCATTTATAGATTTTAAATTAACCGAGGTCTTCAAATAATCGTTTTTCTATAGTACAAGTTCATAGCAATGAAAGGGATGTTCACTTTGTTCTGGGAAAAAAATATCCCCTAATCTGTTATACCCGCGCTGCTCGTAAAATTTCTGATTTCTTTTGTTCTGGCTAAAGGTATCCAACCTAACCGATAGCGCGTTGTTTTCTCTTGCAAAGTTTTCTCCAAAATCCATTAAGCGCTGGGCTAAACCTTTACCTTGATGTTTAGGATGTACCGCTAGGCGATGAATGTAATAGTTCTTAGTACTTTCCGTAAGCCAATCAACAGTTTTATATTCCTTGTCCATAAAAAGTGAAACAACAATACAGCCAACTATTTCGTTATCAAGTTGAAGTACAAAAAGTTCATTGCGTTCCATATCTTTTTCAAATGCCGTTCTAGAGGGGTACTGGGTAGTCCATTGGTAAATTCCATTGGCTTCCATAGCTATTCTACAAGCATCTGTCAAAAGAAGAATTTCTGGTATTTGCGATATCTTTGCCAATGCTATCATACAATGAATTTAATTAAATTGTAAATTTAGAGTTATAATCAATACTTTTTATCATGATGAATATTCTTGTTCCGATCGGGACCTCCACAAATGCAAATGAAACCTTACAGTATGCAGTAGATTTTGCACAGGAATTTGGTGCTGAAATATATGTAATGGAGGTTTTCAACGTCAGCGGAAAAACAGGAACGCTAACCAATGTTACTCAAAAGGTAGCCGATAATTCTAAAGAACGATTAAAAGAAGTAATAGGGACAGTAAATACCAAAGACGTTACAATTAAAATAGCCAGTTTTAACGGTGAATTAAAAGACGGACTTAAAGAAATTGATAAAAGCATTGGAATTGACCTTATAATTTTGGCACCAAGAAGTAACGATATTCAAGAAGAGAATTATTTAGGACAAACTTCTGGAGCTATTATTAAAAGAACGAACATACCAACCTTGATCGTTCCCAAAGGAACAACGTATAAGTCTTTTGAGAATATTTTGGTAGCCTTTAAGTCAGGTATTCTGAAAAGAAAGAGAATTCTTGATCCGTTAATTGAAATTAAGAACAAGCACAAGGCGAACGTAAATTTATTAATGGTGAAAACACCGGGATATTCAGATGACGATTTAAAGATCAATACCGCATTGATGGACATAAGTTCTCAATTGACCTTTACAGAAAATTCAACTACATACCATGGTGTTCTAGAGCATTTTCAGGCAAAACACCCAGATTTATTATGTGTTTTTAGAAGAAAACGTGGTTTTTTCAAAAAATTATGGGAAAAAAGTACCATTTCCAAAACAGAATTTTATGCCCCGGTACCGGTTTTGGTATTAAGTGTAAAGAAAGATTAATTAGTACTTTGATACGTTGTTAAAATGTATTTCCTTTGATCCTCTTGAAAATTAAGGTTTTCATCATGTGAATAACTGGCAATTTTAAGTAATCGATATTGAAGGGGGATTAGCTCAGTTGGCTAGAGCGCTTGCCTGGCAGGCAAGAGGTCACCGGTTCGAATCCGGTATTCTCCACTTAAAGCTTCCATTTTGGAAGCTTTTTTTAATTATAGTCCTTAGGCGATTAATTATCGTTTTAAATTGATCAGATAGTAAAAGAACAGAGCGTCCCGAAAGCCTTCGGGAAGGTCACCGGTTCGAATCCGGTATTCTCCACATGGTGTTTAACAAGGTTTTAAATGCCTTTACAAAACACTAGTCTGCACAAGAAATTCGCCTTAATCCATTTTACCATTTCTTTTAGATATACAATATCATGAGTAATAAAATGTTATTATAACACGATTATTGATGATATATAAAACCCCCAAAAGAAAATCATTAAAATGAAGAAAATTATTTTCACTTGCCTGTCCATTGTGTGTTTATTCAGTTGTTCCAGTAATGATGCAGAAGAACAGTTAAACGTTATAAACATTCAATTAGACCTAAGTCAAGTTGATGAATATTCAAATACCTATGACTACACTGATTTTAAGGTAGCGGTATACGACTCTAAAGAGGATTATTTCAATGAGGCAAATACGATGTTTTCTGGAAACGTAGATGCTTCTGGTAAAATTTCAATTTCAGAAGATTTAGAGGATAAGAGTTATTATGTAGATATTTATACAGAAGATAAGGTATTAAGTAATTGGGAAGTAATGGATATAGATGTAGATGCTTCAAATGTTATAAAGTTTTCTCCAACTTCTACAAATGAATCTTATTCTACGGTGTACATGACGGATAATAGACGGTTTGTCGGTAATTGGTCATTTCTATCTTATAAAAATATCAATAATGACAATGAAGAAAGAACGCATAAAGTGTTTTTGTCCATCAACAAAGAATATACGGCCACTTCATATGAAACGTATGAAGGAGTAGCTTATCAATTGCACTTTAAATTACTAGGAAATGGTCATATGGAATTAGTTGCAATAGAACCTAGTCCAGATAACTACCCGGTAAGCCAATCTAGCACACAAGATTTAGTAATGCAGATAGAACAAGATGGATTATTATATTTTACAAACTACTCTGGTAATGAAGCAGTTTATATTAGAAATTAACTATAAAGTTGCTCAGTACATTGTTAAGAATTAGAAAAGCCTTCACATTTGTGAAGGCTTTTTTTTCAATCTACCGTCTGTACACTTTATTCCTACCTAACCCAGTATCGGGTTATTTTTCAACATACCTTACTTGAAATCAACGATATAATTACAATTACAAATGCCTACTTATATACATTAAGGTATCATCAATATTAACGGGTGGGGTTGAAATTTTATATAAAATAATACCCGATGTAGGTGCTTTGTACTCTTTAAGTTTTTCCCCAAATTCATTTGTGGTGTAGCCTACAATATCACCTTCTTTAACCGTATCTCCCGCTTTCAGATCACTGTAAAAAATTCCGGTTTCGGTAGCGCTTAAATAGGTTTGATTGTTGAGTTGCACAAGATTGGCACTTGGGTCAAAACCGTTATCGTACATGTGCAAATGGTCAAGCATATTATAGATTCCATTTTTTATGAAACGTACGGCATCTTTCTGAACATTACCCAATTTGCCACTTTCAAAGCTTAAGGCTACTTTGCCATCTTGGGAAGCTTGTTTAAAAACATATTTAGCAGGTTCATCGTCCCTTAAATTAAAAGGGTATGAAACTATATACTTGAATCCGCTGATTTCTGTAAGTTCCCTTGCCTTTTTAGTCTGTTCTGGATAATTGGGGTTTTCGTAGAAAAGCGCAAACGGTAGCAGGTCTTCATTGACACCGCCGCCATGTATATCTATAAAAATATCACTTGCGGCTATGATGTCCGTTGTTATAAAATCAGCTATTTTTTGCGTAACGCTACCACTAGATTTTCCAGGAAACGCACCGTTTAAATTCACTTGATCATGCGGATTTACGATAGACGTTCTGGAGAAAAAAGAGCTGGTATTGGCAATGGGTATAATAATTAAAGTACCGTTCAATTTGTCAACATCAATTTCTCTCAAGAGCTCTTGTACGCCAACAATGGGTGGATATTCAAATCCATGAACTCCGGCAACAATGGTAAAAACCGGTCCTTCATTTTTTCCCTTAAGTATAGATATGGGCAAGAAGGTTTTGTTGTTTCTAGCGTCTTGAAATGCTATGCGTATGTTTTCCTTTAATGGTCTTTTAGCGTTGGAGAACACATCTTTAAAAGTGTTTTGGGCTATTGCTGAGCAAAGGGATAAAAACAAGAAAAGGGTAAAGAATAGCTTTTGCATGATACGTTTATTTATATGTGATGTGTTTGGCTAGACCAAAGTATTAAAAAGACATAATTTAATTACTTGTACCACCATATTTCTCTCTTAAAAAATACCGGTAAAATAAGATAAAACTCCCTATATAGTTAAGAAGAGCCGTTTTAATTGAGGTTAAGCGCAAGGTATTTAAACGTCAAATTTCTCTACCTGACTCCCTACGTTGTATATAATTAAGCCATCTACCTAATATGGTGAAAAATTGCTCAAAACATATTGATGTTCAGTAAATTATATTGGAATAGGATAATTTTATATGTAAACGGACACATAACTTAATCCTAATATTCCGAAATTGACCCATGGTCATAGCGCCATAAAATTCCATAAAACATAGGGTATGAAAAAGACAGATTTCAGCGATTTAAAAGTGATATATATTAATTGTACGTTAAAGAAATCGCCACAGGAAAGTCATACCCAAAAGTTGATGGAAGTATCAAAAGCGATCATGACCAAGGAACAGGTAAAAATAGATGAGGTTAGGCTTATAGATCATCAAGTGGCAAGTGGTGTATATCCAGATATGACAGAACATGGTTGGGATGTTGATGAATGGCCAGAAATAGCCGAGCGTATTTTAGATGCCGATATCACCATTGTTGGCACACCAATTTGGCTGGGCGAAAAATCTTCTGAAGCCCAAAAGCTTATTGAACGTTTGTATGCCATGAGTGGTGAGACCAATGAAAAGGGTCAGTATATTTTTTATGGTAAAGTAGGGGGCTGTATTATTACCGGAAATGAAGATGGTATTAAACATTGCGCCATGGGTATTTTGTATTCCATGCAACATGTGGGTTACTCTATTCCGCCGCAAGCAGATAGTGGATGGATCGGTAAAGTAGGACCCGGACCAAGCTATGGCGATACCGAATGGAAAGGCAAAGACCTTAAAGAACCCGTAGGTTTTGATAGCGATTTTACCAATAGAAACACCACCTTTATGACCTATAATCTGTTACATTTAGCCAGAATGATGAAAGATAATAAAGGCTACCCTAATTACGGAAATTCCCGCACCGAATGGGATGATGGCAAGCGCTGGGAATTTGAAAACCCGGAATATAGATAGTGATTTAGTTTATAGTAGTAAGTAATGAGTATCAAGTATCAAGTATTAAGTACGAAGTACTTAGATGTTACTTTTAATAATAACTTACCTAATACTTTGTACTCATTACTTAATACTATTTTTCTCCTAACTCTTAATCACTTTATACTAAATACTTCAATCTTCGTACCTCCTACCTTTTTCTCTTAAGCTTTCCCGTTTTACATTAAAGGAAAATACTATTTAGTGAATTGATTACAATATAAATTAATCCCAACCGGAAAGTCCAATAATTTCTCCGTTGGGTCCTACAAAAAAGGTGTATTTATCACGAGCATAGTTTTCGTTTTCCAGTTCGTAACCTTCTTCTTTCAGCATATCACCAATTGGTGCAATATCATTTACCTTTAGCATAAAGTGGTTGTGATTGGTGTTTCCTATAGGTCCAATGGAGTCTATAAATTCTGGAGCCGTTAAGGATAGTCCAATAGTTAGATCATCTGCCTTAAGTTTCATTACCAACATACCTTCAAGTCCCGGTCCGTGAAGTACTTCGGCATCAGCCATTTTAAAACCTAATATTTCTCGATATAATTTAAGGGTTTTCTCTAGTTCCAATACATGTACACTAATGTACTTTAAACCGGTAACCCTTGCTTTTTCAGAACCTACAATTTCAATTTTGCTAGGTGAAGGATCAGCTGTCTGTGCAAAGCCGTAATGTGTACTTGTAAAAACAAATGCTATAAAAAAGCAAGTCTTCAATACAAGACGTTGTAGTTCATGGTTTTTTGTACTGTAGTTATAATCAACTTTCATAATAAATATCGTTTTGTTAAAACTATGATATTATGAATGAACCTTAAGCTCAAAATGGCTTAACAAAAACTGAACATTTACAATGTTTGTTATAGGTAATCTTAAACATAATCAAGAGAGCTTCAATAAAAACTGAACAATGAAGCTTTACGCGTGCAATCTTATCTTTTGGTGAATATTTCTTTGTAAAATTACCATACTCACATGCTTTGGCAGGTTCAATAAAACCCTATTATTTAAAGGAATTGGGACTCTATATTGACCGGCAATCTACAAGGCATATAACTTAATCAACAACAAGTAATATGAAACATTGTATACGTTATTTACCACTTTTTTTCCTTGTAATATCTTGTTCAGAGGTAAAAAATGAAGAACAAAAAAATCTAGAAGAAACATATGAATGGGAAGAATTAATAGATAAGGATTTAACTCAGTGGGATACTTATTTAAGTTACCAACATCAACCAGGTTATGATGGTTCTGTACCCTTAGATGAAAATGGTGAAGAAATTGCCCCAATTGGGTTGAACAATAAAGATTATACGGTTTTTTCAACCTTACAAGAGGGTGAAGAAACCATTATCAAGAATACGGGAGAATATTATGGTTGCCTGATAACTAAAAAGGAGTATAAGAATTATCACTTTCAATTGAAGTACAAGTGGGGAGATAAAAAATGGGCTTACCGAAAGGATCTGTTGAAGGATTCCGGAATATTATATCACTCCGTAGGACCTATGGCTGTTGAGTACTGGCGTTCATGGATGCTTTCTCAAGAATTTCAGATTATGGAAGGGCATACAGGAGATTTTTGGAGTCAAGCTAATTCTGCTATGGACATTAGGGCATACAAACCAGAATCTGTTTTAGATCCATTGGCACATGAATCACAAGAGTATTTACCTATTGGTATGGGTAGTCAATACAACAATTATTGTTTACGAAGTGGTAATTATGAAAAACCCCATGATGAATGGAATACGCTAGATCTAATATGTTACGAAGGCAAAAGCCTGCATATTGTAAACGGAGAGGTGGTCATGATTTTAAAAGATTCAAGATACATAGGTGAAAACGGTAAAGAAATACCATTGATCCAAGGAAAAATTCAATTACAGAGTGAAGCTGCAGAGGTATTTTTTAAGGACATCAAAATAAGGCAGATAGATTCGCTAACACAGCAGCAAAAGGCACTTTTTTAAAACAAATCAAACAATTAATATAGCATCATATGAAATTCAACGTATTTCTAATTTTAAGTATTATTAGTGCATTTATTGCATGTTCATCAAGTTCTAGTGATGAAGAGGAAATGGTAAAAGATCCGGAAAACCCAGAACAAGTAGTGGAAAATGAAGAAGACAATGTTGATGAAATTGAACCTTTTGAACTTTCTGATCTAGACCCTGAGCTACCTTCTTTCGTGTCTGTTGTAGATGAAACACCAGAAGGAATGGAGTGGGTTAAAGTAGAGGCCATGTCAGATGAGTTTGATACGTGGAACGAGGACAAGTGGTTCAATTCATTTTGGAATTACGGTAACACCCCGGTTTCTATGCGTAGTGAAAACTCTAGCGTGGTAGATGGCAAATTAAACATACAGGCCACTTTAGATGAGAACAGTTCTCAATGGTTTCAAACGGCAAGGGTACATTCCAAAACCAAAATAAGTTATCCTATGTATACAGAGTGTAGTATGAAAACTTCCAGTATTTCGGCGTTCAATACATTTTGGTTAAACAATGGGGATATCAATGATAGGGACGAGATAGATATTGTGGAAAGCAACGCAAACCCTACTCCTGAGTGTAGTGATCAATCTACCAAACCAAGTAACTATCCATGGACGCCATGGGATTTTCCTACCCAAATGAACTCACAGTATTTTATTGCTAAAAGTGGTGTTACAGAAAGGCATGAAGATAATTTTGATACTAGAATGTTATCGGATGCCAATCCTAATAAAGGAAAAACTTGGGACGAAACCTACCATATTGTTGGTGCTTGGTGGAAAGATGCCAGAACGGTTCAGTTTTATTTAAATGGAGAGCCAGCAGGTGTTGTTACTACTAACCAAGATTTCACAAGAGAATTAGAGTTGATATTTGATCTTTGGACATCTGAAGAGTGTTATTTAGGAGGTTTACCTCAAAAGGAAGAGTTAAATGACAATTCTAAAAATACCATGCGTGTAGATTGGGTACGTACTTGGAAACTTGAATCAAAGTAGTAATACATCAATTATTCACGTAGCATTAAAAGATGAAATAAAGAAGCAGTTTGTTAGTTTAAAACGGAAAGGGGGCATGGTATTTACCATGCCTCTTTCTATTTAAATACTTTTAAGTAATATAGGTTCTTTAATTAATACTATAATATAACCTCAGGTATTTAATTGCATTTCTAATGTAAGCCTAAAAAAAAGTTGTGCAATTAGAAAATGAAGAAAGTATTATAATGTATTGCCTATGTGTTTTATGACAGCCAAGCATAAACATCTAATGGGAGCTAAACTTAAAATTTTAGTCTAAGGAGGTGCCGTTAAGATATTTTGCACGTTTCTTTAAATTTTGCTTTTGGCAATCTTGTCTTTTTCCCTGGTAATGTACCCCACATGAATAGTAAATAAATTAAAAAGGACAGTAGCTTTTTATGGCATACCGTCCTTATCAAAACAAACTCAACTATTGTTTTACTCGCCTTTGGCCCTATGTTGGGTCTTTCTTTCAGAAGTAAAGCTCATAATGCTTTGGTAGTCCCAGCTGTTGTATATATGAGAAAGTCCCCAACGTAGTATTTCGGTAGGTTCTTTTTCATTGTCAGCAGATCTGTTTAGACCAATGGCATGCGCACTAACTCCTGGAATAACGGACATTATTTCAAAATTAATACCGTCTGGTGCCCATTGAATAGTGTTTTTCTCTGGTCCATCCGTAGTAATTAAAGCTGCTACACCGCCATTGTAAGGCCAAACACATATTTCGTGGCCACTATTACTAATTGGGTTGTAAGGAGACTTTATATATGGTCCTTCAGGTTTATCCGCTATGGCAAGCCCATGGCGTATCTGTCTACCGCCAAATGTAATTTCCTCACCCATTTGTTCACCTTTGTAGTACAGATAAAACTTACCATTAAGAGGAATAATACAAGGATCATGAACCTTATGGCTATCAAAGTCACCTTTTCGCTCTACCGCAAATCTATCTTGTTCTTCACCTTTCCATATACCATTATCGGCAGGGCTCAGGATAGGCTCTTTGCTCTTTGTCCAAGGACCGTCCGGAGAGTTGGACCAAGCTAGGCCAATTTGGTTTTTTACACGAACCGTGTAAGGAGATTTAACCGTTTGGTAGCTCAAATAATATTTGTCTCCATGTTTCATGATCTCTACGGTAAAAACAGATCGGTCATCATATGCTCCCGCTTTTCCTCTAGGAACGGCCAAACCTTCTTCTTTCCAAGTTTCACCGTCTTCTGAAGTTGCATACCAAATGTCACAACGGTCCCATGGAAATACCTTGTCGTTTTCAACGTCGCCACCAAACCCTTGTGTTGGCCCGGTACTTTTTGAGTACCATACATAGTATTTTCCATTTTCCTTTATAACGGCACTAGGATCTCTACGCACAACACCTTCTTCATATGCCAAGTCACCTTTTAGAGGTTTTAAATCTGAAAATTGAATAAACCATTCATTGCCCAGGTCTACGGGCCATTTTAAAGCTCTTTTAGAAGCGGCGCTTAAGTGGTTTATATCTGTAATGCCCAAATGGTCTATCTGTTCTTGGGTTATGCCTAAAGAGTCTAATATTTTTTGATCATAGGTTGTATCCTGAGCTTGGCATTGAAAGATAAACAGTGCAAAAAATAGAAAGGAATATAAGGTTGTTTTGGTTTTACTGATCATTGTATTTGTTGTTTAATTTATACGAATTTTATTAAAGCTTTCATCTAGGCTTACTACTATTAGTTAAATATTGGTTACACATTCTAAAAGGATAATTGCGCTTAGCAACTTTTAATATGTTGGATTGAACCGAACAAATTTTTTGTTAAAATTTTTTAATGCAGTTTTTAATATTTCTAGTCTGTCTATGTCATTTTTTGGGTTCCAACGAAAATGGTCGTCACTTTACTTAGTCTCAACTTTAGCATTTTAATGCGTCTATTGTGATTTGCAAAAAGTAATGATTACATAATGGATTACTAATTATGCCATCATTATATTGACAAATATTAACTATATGTGGCTAAAAACTCCGATTTATTAATGAATAAAAACTGAACATTCTTAAAAACAGCCCTACTTTACATGAATTTAAGCTGAGCAAATACTATATTGATTTTCAGAGCTGCACTTTGTTATATGTTCAGTACAAATTTCAACAGTGTTTAGTTTTTTAAAATTGTTCAGTTAATATTAATCATGATATGAAGACACGTATAGCGTTTCAAAAAATTGCCAGTATAGTGGTACTTCTATGTTGTTTTTCCGTAACCTCCCAGCAACCTTATGGTACCAACGAATATATAGAAAAGGCAAACCAGCTTACGGCTAAAAATTTGGATAGCGCCATCTATTATCTAAAAAAGGGTATTGTTCATTATTCAATAGAAAAGGATACGATCAATTTAATCAATAGCATGTGCCAATTGTCCGGTTTGTATGACAATGTATTGGATTACGGCAAGTCTTATGATGGGTATTGGGAGGCATTGATATTAGCCGATGAATCTAATGATGATATTTCCAAAGCACGCATCTATCAAGAACTGGGTTGGTTATATACCGCCTATAGAAAGGAAGAAGAATCTTTACGGTACTTTAATATGTCGTTGGAACTTAAGAAGAAACTAGTTGAGGAGAAAAAGATAAGTAGGGACTATTTGGTAAGTAACTACTTTGCCATAGTAAACTGCTACAGGGTAAATCATAATTATGTAATGGCAAAAACATATTTGGATAGTTGTGAACTGTCATTAAAAAAGATCAGTCCAAATAAAAAATCATATTACGTAGAAACGGAAAAAGGGTATTTTGATGCTGTAGCAGGTAATTATGAAAAAGCATTGAGTAAACTGAACGAGACCAAGCTATTTTTTGAAGAGAAAAACCCTTCATATTTAACGGTGGTTCATTTCTTAATGGGAGAGGTATATAGGTTTAGGGGAGAATACGATCAGGCTATAAAAAATTACAAAGAATCGCTGAGGTTTTCAGAAATGTATAACAAGCATTTGGGCTACAAACTGTTCAATTATGAAGAGCTATCTAAGTTATATTATGATCAGAACAATTTTAAGGAAGCCTATTTTTATAAGGACAAAGCACAAGCATTAAATGAAAGCATATTTGGGAGAAAAAGTATAAACCACAAGCATTTATTTGAAATAAAAGATAGATATAGACTTCAAAAAGAGAAAGAAAAGGCACTACTAAAAGAGATAAAAATAGAGAAGCTAGAAGATCAGAAAAGAATTGGTTTTTTACAAAATATCTTAATGGGCGTGGTAGTGATTTTTATGTTTTTGTACGGTGTTCTGTTTTTTAGAAATCTTAGGAGGAAACATAAACTTGAAAAACAAAAGACCAATGAGGTAATGATGCTTAAAAATAGAGAGCTAACGGCATCTGCCCTTCAGTTAATCGAAAAAGAAGAATTCATTTCTAAATTAAAACAGAATATCTCTAAGAGTGATGCTGTAGATACAAAGGCCATTCATAATATGCTGAAGGGCTTTCAAAACACCCCAGGTGGTAACTGGAAAGAATTTGAAGCCAGGTTCACCTCTATTAACGAAAGTTTTTATGAGAAGATCAGGGCTAAATATCCAAATTTGGGCCAAACCGATTTAAAATTGTGCGCCTTGGTAAAGCTAGGGTTTTCCAGTAAAGAAATGTCGTCTTTGTTGGGTATTACCATTGAAAGTGTACATACATCAAGATATAGACTTCGTAAAAAGCTAAATCTGCAAAAAGGTGAAAACCTTATAGATTTTATGGCTACCATTTAATTATTGTTGAATTTCCTTTTAAGCAATTACTGTGTCAAGTTCAAGGCTTATAACATGAACAAATGTGTATCAATAAACCAAACTTCAGTCTTGGATATGCAAGTATAAATGATTGTCATTTAGTATGATTACGAAATTTGGTACGTATAATGCCAGACGGTAGTTTCATATGGTAAGTTAAAAGTAGTATTCACTAAGATTTAGTTGTTTTGCCCGCTCACCGTAAACAATAATAGGGCAGAAAGAAGTTTTTACGTGCAACCGTATTGCTGTTGGTTTTTCTAAAACCGTACCTATAATGACGAGACTAAACATTGGCAAATAAAAAGGGCAGCCTATTTTAGGCTGCCCTTTTGTAATATTAAATACACCAGTTATGGCGTAGGCTATAATTATGGCCTAACGGGAACTTCAGCCAAGAAAAAGTCATCTAAATAGAAGACAAGATTATTGTCATGAAATTCGTTGTACCCTCTTATAAACCATGAGATATCTCTACCGGCACCTGCTGTGAATATTTGCTTTTGGTAGATCCATTTGCCTGTAGGCATATCAGAAGTAAATGTAGTTGGTATTAAACCTGGTCCGCCCCAGTCATCTGCATAAAGTTGAATATCTGCAGATTGTGTTCCGGTCGGTAGGTTGGATATATCACTTTCAACATATAACCAATAGCCAAATTCATATGTTTTACCAGTTTCTATGGTAAAAGTAATTGGGTTTCCTCCAGACTCAGGTCTAATGATCATACCACCATTAGGTCTTAAATTAACTTTAAGGCTTTGCGATCCTGTATGGGTATTCAATAGGTCCATGCTTATATCGAATCCATCCCAAGGTGCTCCCCATCCTTGATAAATATAATTACTAACATTTGTAGTTTCAAAACCGTAATCATATGAAGAAGTAGTATAAAGGTTGTCTAGAGCGTCAAATTCTGTTAATAGCGCATCTGTAATAGCTTCAGACTCTACTTCATCAACCGTTCTTAAAGCTCCTGGAGTATAACTTACAAAAACTTGGTCATCATTATAAAGCTGTTCACCATCTAGTTCTAGAATAACAATAGTAGCTTCATCTTTATCTAAGGTTGCAGAAACAACCGTAGGATTAAGCACAATAGGATTCATTTCATCTCTATTGTTTTCTATTCTAACTGTAAAATCACCGGCATTAATAGAAGTACCGTCTATTTCTCTACTAAACTCTAGGGTAACCTTGTCATTTCTTTCTGCCACTCTATCCAAAGTAACGGGCGCAGTAGAAGGAATCACTTTTATTACCTTCTCAAAAGAAAGGGTATCTGCATCCGTTGGTCTAAACCTAGAAGCAATATATTCAATATCCCAAGATCCTAATCTATTGAATCTCATATCAACGGCAGAGTCGTCGTTAATGGTTATGGAATTTGGCTTACCGCCATCGGAAGCCCATGATACATTTTGAGGCTCTCCTATAGCCGTATAAGATAAACGGATAGAGTTACTGGCTTCCAATTCGTTTTCAGCACCATCTGCCAAGTTGATTTCAGCACCGGTAGAGCCATCAGGGTTTATTCTAAATGCTTTAAGTACCGATTGTATAGAATCAATGACGGTTACTACAATAGTGGTATCCAACTGTCTAGAGTCAATAGGTGCTGTACTATCATCATTGGGGTATACATTACCCTTGAATGTTTGGTTCAACACCACATCATAAACGCCTGCTTTATTGAATATCGCCTTAACGACTTTTTCAGAAGACGTTGTTCCACTTTCCCCAACAATACGGGCATTGCTAGGTAAGGTCCATGTTCTAGATTCTACACCACGTGAAATGTCTCCAAAATCAATGTCTCCACCAACAATTACTTTGTTTTCAAAGTCCATTTCAGAGGTGACGATAATTCTGTGGTTAGGGTCATTTAAATTTAGCTCTTCTTGCTTTTCACAACTTACTAGAAGTAAGGTGAAAACAAAAAGTATACTTAAAAACTTACATTTTTTCATATCTAGTAATTTTAGTTGTTAAAGTTTGGATTGTTTAATACCTCAGCTGAAGGAATTGGGAAATAGTTGTGCTCTTCAGGTTTGTAGTTTTGAGATGATTGACTAAAATCTGGCCTTACCCTTCCTGAAATAAATAAAGGAGCTACACCTTGTCCCGAAATGTCTAGGTTTTCTTCTCTCCAAATTTCATCGGCACGTAAATCATCAAAAACTTCTTTTACGATACCCCAACGCACCAAATCTTTATAACGATGTCCTTCAAAACATAACTCAATGGCTCTTTCCACACGTTGAATATGTGTTAAAACAGTTTGCGCGTTAGCGGTAACCATTGGTTGATCGCCATGAACTTGTTTACTAACATGAAGCTGTGGAAACATACCACCGTTCATATCCATATATTGCTGTAAAGTAACAACACCGGCTCTACTTCTTACCATATCAACATATCTAATAGCCGTTGCAAAATCACCGTTGGCATTGATTACGGCTTCTGCATACATTAATAAAACATCGGCATAACGAATATGTCTAAAATTGATACCGCTACGGCCACGTACCGGCTCACCGTCCATATGATACCAGTTAGAGTGTTTTTTCACATACGCACTTTGTCCACCGCCCCAGGTAGCTTTTGCTTCTGAAAAAGGTGCTAGGTACCAATCTCCTTCACCGTTTCTAGGAGCAATGGTATAGTTCATTCTACGAGACTCTAGGTTACCGTCATTAATTGAATTATTAGGGTCAACTTCGTCGTTTACCAACATTTCATGAAGGTTATAAGAAGCCAATACGGTATTAAAAGCACCGTACTGTATATGACCAACTTCTGTACTTAGTGTGGTAGATTCTGCACCTGCTCCACCGGTAGTGGTGTCATCTTCTGCAAAACCACTATTTCCAGGATTTAAATCAAAAGAGTAGTTGACCTCAAAAATAGATTCATCGTTAAACTCATTAAAATGTGTAAAGTTATCTTCAATGTTTCTGGTTAAACTATAGATACCTGAATCTATGACCTCTTTGAATAGACTAGCAGCTTGCGGCCATTGTTCATCATAAAGATATACTTTGCCTAAAAGTGAAGTGGCAGCGCCCCAAGTAGCTCTACCTGCCGCGGTACTTTCCCAGGTTTCAGGTAAATTGCTCATTGCAAATTCCAAATCTGGAATAATAATTTGTGCGTTCACTTCAGCCGTAGAAGATAGTTCTTTACTTAACTCTTCTAGAGATTGTGCCACCTCATCATGAATCATTGCACCACCATAGGTATGTACAAGCTGAAAGTAAAAGAATGCTCTTAAAAAGCGGGCTTGAGCTTCTATTTCAGTTTTGGTCGACTCGTCTAAAATGTCCTCTTCAACTGTTTTTAGTTGGGTAAGTATTGTATTTGCCCTAAAAATACCAACATATAGCTCTTGCCATTTTTCCGATAAGTGATTTTGACCGTTGGTATAGGTTAAATTTCTAAACGGAAACGGTCTATACCAAGGTTCTGTACCAGCTAAATCTGACATTACAAACTCCTGTACCAATTCAGAGCCACTAACAGAACGGTATTGTAACGCACCATATACTGATGTAAGTGCAGAATTAAAATGGCTCTCTGATTTCCAAAAGCTAGCTTCTGTAAGCGCATTTGGATTTGGTTCGTCTAAAAATGTGTTTTCGTTACAACTAACACCCACTAGCGTAAGAAGAACAAAACTTTTTACAATTATTTTTTTTATTGATTTCATAGTTTTTTTTTTAGAAACTTAATTGAACTCCCATTATAAACTGGCGCGTAATAGGGTAATTACCATTATCTACACCTCTTTGAAATAGGTTATCTCCACCCACTTCTGGATCATATCCTGTATAATTTGTAAACGTAAACGGGTTTACGGAATTTAAATACAGTCTTATTTTATCTACGCCGAAATCCTGTGTGTTTGGAATAGTGTATCCTATAGATATGTTACGGATACGTAGGTAGGTACCATCTTCTAGGAAATAATCTGAAAATGCCCTAACATTAGAGTGGGTACCACTTTGTCTAAAAGTAGGAATATCAGAATCAGGGTTCTGAGGTGTCCATTGAAATACTTGATCTTGATGGCGTCCACCGGCAAAAGCTATTTGCCTTCCACCATTATAGATTTCTGCACCATATGACAAGTAACTTTGCACACCAAAATCCCAGCCTTTATAACCTAAGTCAAAATTTAAACCGGCCTCCCATTGTGGAATACCAGAACCTGAGAATACACGGTCACTATCATTAATAGCACCATCACCGTTGGCATCAATATATTTTATATCCCCTAGTCGTGGGCTACTAACTGCGCTTAGATCTAATTGTTGGTACTCTTCCAACTCTTCTTGAGTTTTTATTACACCATCATTTTGGATCAAGTAGAATGATCCCGCTGGGTCACCAACGCTTAAAAAAGTAGTGGGGTCATTACCTGTACTACCATCTGCATTGGTAAGCGTACCGCCAGAAGCACCAAGTGTTTTACCATTTAAATTGGTAATCTTGTTATCGTTAAGTGTCCAGGTACCTGAAAATCCAAAGGTTAAATCTTCACCTATACTGCCCTTATAATTTGCGGCTACCTCAACACCCTTATTCTGCATGTTACCGGCATTGACCGCCACGGCACCATAAACGCTTTGCGCACGTGGTTGCCATAAACCGGCTGAAGGTGGGGATAACTCATTAATTAACATATCCTTCTTATCATTTCTATAGACATCTGCCGTAAGGTTTAACTTGTTGTTGAACATGCCTAACTCAAAACCAATGTTAGATGAAATTTGGGTTTCCCATTGTACATTAACATTAGGGAATCTACGTTGTACTAGACCGTTTTGTAAATCTTCATCAGCGCCAAATGGGTAATTTACACCAGGTTCTATTACAGGTATGTAAGAGTAATCTGGAATACCGTTAAAACCTACTTGGGCCCAGCTACCGCGAATTTTAAAATTGTTTATAGTACTTGAGTTAAACCAATTTTCATCGCTTACGTTCCAACCTGCCGAAAAACCGTAGAAGTTATTATTTCTGTTATCCGGAGCAAATTTAGAAGAACCATCTCGTCTAATACTTGCACTTAAAAGGTACTTACTGTCATAATTGTACTGGATCCTACCTAGTTTACCAGCTAAGGTGTTTACATTTCTAAATTCACTTGGTGTAGTTGGGTTGGCCCCTGCGTTAAGTACTTGCACGTCATTTGAAGCATCGTCGGCAAAAACGGTACCGGTGTTCAAGGTTCTAAATTTGTATTTTTCATAAGAAGCAACTGCCAAGAAATCTAAATTGTGCTTTCCAAAAGATTTTTTATAGTTTAAAATGTGCTCAATGGTTTCTCTTGTAGAAAACCATTGGTTGTATTGTAGAATAGCATTGGGTGTTGAAGCGGATAAACTTAACTCCCCATTACGATCCAAAGCTAAATACTGAGGCTGAAAGAACTTTCTAAAATATTGACTCTCGTTACGACCAATATTGACTTTGTAGGTTAACCCATCTAAAATTTCGTATTCCAAGTTCAAGGCAATACTATTGCTCTTGTTTTCCCTTTCGTCAATATTATCTAACTGGCGCGCTAGAAAGCCATAAAATATTTCGTTTTGTACACTTAACTGAACGGTGTTTTCCCCATTAGGTTGAAATACGCTAAAAGGTGCACTGTGGGGTACATTACCAATAGCAAAACCGAATATATTCCAAGGTTCTTGCTCACGATTCTCAGTAGTTAAACTTGCGGAAGCAAAAGCTTTGAATTTCCCTTTGGTAAACTGTCCGGTAAGTCTATTCGTTAAACGATCAAAACCGGAATTGATCAAAACCCCTTCTTGTTCGTAAAAAGTAGTATTGTAGTTGTACGTTAAATTTTCGGCACCACCAGATAAGTTTACATTGAAATTTCGCACTACGGCGTTATCGTTTTGTACTTCATCAACAAAGTTGGTGTCCCAATCCAATACGTTGCCATCTATTAAAAAAGTTAGTGGCTCATCACCCGCAGCTTCTGCACTGGTTTCCGTAACATAAAGAAAATCGGTTGTATTAGATAATGGTGTACCAGAGGTAATGTTTTGGATACCTGTAAACATATTAACGTCTACCTTCATTTTACCTTTTTTACCACGTTTAGTTGTAATCAAGATTACACCACCGGCACCACGCACACCGTATACCGATGCCGAGGCACCATCCTTTAAGATGTCTATAGACTCAATTTGTTCAGGAGCAAGATTCGGATTTCCTTCTTGGGGTATGTTATCTACCACATATAGCGGTTCTCCACCGTTCAAGGAAACTAATCCACGAATTTGTACGTTTGCGGCTTCCCCTGGACGGCCACTTGCCGCTTGTATGTTTACCCCGGCAACTTTACCTTGAATGGCAGCTCCAATATCGGATACAGGTATTTTAACAAGCTCGTCAGAATCTACTTTTGCAACCGCACCGGTAACTTCTTTCTTCTTCTGTGTACCATAACCTACAACAACGACCTCTTCTAATTGTTGGGAATCTTCTTCCAAGGCCAGGTTCAAGGTACTTGTGTTGGCAGAAACTACTTGTTTTACACTTTTAAAGCCTAGGTAAGAGAACACTAGGGTTTCACCTGTGTTGGCATTAATGGTATAGTTACCATCAAAATCGGTTACGGCACCCTTGCCTGATCCTTCAACAACTATGGAGACACCCGGCAACGGCATGTTTTGTTGGTCCGTTACCACACCTGTAACGGTCTGTTGTGCGTAAGCCCAACCTATTCCTAAAAATAGGTAGAGCACAAAGGCACTCATTTTCATAAATTTTGGTTTTTGTCCTTTCATAATGATGAGTTAGCTAGTTGTAATTTGAACGACACTATTAATATGTCATTTAAATAGATTAATAATTTAATTATCGAAAAAAATTCAGCTATGAAATTATCATATTATGAAAAGGGGTAATAAAAAACGCCCTCAATAAAAACTAGACACCGTTTTACAATTTTTGGTAAACGGTCAAGTTTCATTCAAGAATTTAGAATAGTTGTAGGGGAAATTTTTGAGAATTCTTAAAATGTTGGAATTTCAGTGTTTGTTGATGGTTTATCCAAGTTGAAATTGCGGTGAGCAAAGCTATTTCAGTAGTTTTCCATTGGTTTGGCGGCATTAAAAAATCATTAAATGATGGTGGGTATAGGTAGTATGTTCAGATTTTGTTCAGGTGTTATATAGGATGTAAAATATAGGTTTTGGTCAACTATTGGCGCTTTTTATTTCTATGGTAAAATCTAGGTTGGTTTTTTAATCTGATGTCCGTATTGCAGAAATTAATGCTCAAGTATTCTAAAAAAATCAACGATACCTGTACAGGTTCTAGAAGTTTGTTCAGAACGGTATAATGGTAAATAGGGTGTTATTACTTAGAAGTTTACGGTTTTGTAAGGCATAAAATGGGTAGTGTTTTTTGCCATTTTTTACTTCCATGCCCTGTATTTTTTCTTTCTTCTTTTACGGGTTACCGTAATTTTCCATGGAAGAATAATACTACCTTGTTGGTCCGGTTCTAAAACATTACTTCCCCCTGCTGTTTTGGAGTTTAAATTTTTTACTGTCGCATCATTTAGTCCAGAATTAATTATAACAAGTAAGTATCAAGTCTTATGAAATTAGAGCGAATATTAGATAAATTGGGGTCTATAGAAAAAAACTCATTCATTAAAATCATTGATAATATTATATCTAAAAACCCAACGAATGGTAAAGAGATAGATAAAATTTTAAGTTCATCTGATAAAGGTTTGAAATCAGTTGACAATCAAAATATTTCTAGAATTTTCAACTTAACCTCAAGAGAATTCCAAAGTTATATTGAATGTGAATTTCAAGAAATTACCTCGCAATTAGATGTTTTAATAGATATAATTATACGTGATGGTAATTGTATTATGAAACAGGATTGGTTTTCTCGATTGTATGATTCAGAAATTAAGAATCTAAAATCTAAGATTAAAATTCTTAACGCAAGTATTGAAGACGAAAAGTCTGAGATTAGTTTATCAAGAAAAAGAGATTATAGAATTTATAAAGCTTGTTTACATACAGCCTATCAAAATGATTTAGAGAACAATAGAGATGCAAAAATAACTTCAGATGAATTGTCAATAATTTTAACTCTTGGAAAACAATTAGGGCTTTCTCAAGAAGAAGTTAAGCTAATAAACTATTCCATCGTCCCAATTAAGAAACTGGACATACAAGAAGTAATTAAAAGTTTAAAAAATATTGGAGTAATATTTTATTCGAATAAAGAAAATACAATTTATGTAGCTGATGAAATGGTTCGCCTTTTAAGGAAAATTAGAAAAAAGGAAGTAGCTACTAAATTTTATCGAAGAACATTAAAATTACTAAGGGACCCTATAATAAATCAAATAGCAAGAGATCATAATATAGATAGGAAATTATCGTCAGCACAGAAAATTGAAGAAATCATTAAGGAGGGTGTTTCCTTTACAAATTTGCTTATAGAGGATATATATAAATCAGGAAGTACATTAACGGAGAAGAAAAAAACTTTGAATGAATTATGTGAAAAAGGCTTGAATATAAGTAACCTTAAAGGAAGTGTTTTAGAAGATAAAATAGTTAGTCTAATTCAACATTTTGAGAATGTGGAGAGAGACGAAAAAGTTGGAATATCCTTAGATGGTTTTGATAAGCTACTAGTTGAACTAAACCAATCTCTACCTAAATTAAACAAAGAAATAAGGGTGCAATTTGAACTACAAGATGAATTTGTGTTGAAAGGGGATTATCTATTGGACTATAATATTAAACCTAGAGATATACTTGATTTAATAATAAAACCTGACTTGACTAAGTTCATCAAGGACAATGGAATTAAGCAAAGAGGAGATGATATTTTAAATATTCTTGAACATTATAAAGATGTTGAAAATCTTTATTTAGAGAATTACTCTAATGTAGCTTTTAGAGATTTAAACTTATTAAAAGAGAATGGTATTACGGTAAAAGAAAGTGAATTAGGTTTAAAGTTTGAAGAGTTGACAAAAGTAATTTTTAAAGGTTTAGGTTTTAATGTAGATGAATCTTTAAAAAGTAAAATTAACACTCAAAAGGATATGATTGACATTCTTTTGAATTTGGGAAATGATGAGATAATTATCGTTGAATGCAAAACAAGTAAAGAGAGAGGTTATAATAAATTTAGTACAGTTTCTAGACAATTAAAATCGTATCAAAATTTAGCTTTAAAAAACAATTTGCGTATTGTTAAGATACTATTGGTAGCACCGGAATTCAGCGATGATTTTGTGACAGATTGTGAAATGGATACCGAAATGAATTTATCACTTTTAACGGCAACAACATTATCTAAAATTTTAGAATCCTTCAAAGGCTCAAATTACACTGAATTTCCTCATGTATTATTTAGAGATATTGTAATTAATGAAGAACGAATTTTAAAAGCATTGAGTAAATAATTAGAAGTTATAATAATAGTATATAGTTTTACTCAAATTAAAAAACAAAAAGACACCGTATTTCTTCTGCAAATGTTGGATAGCGATTTTAAAATTGTACTATAAAAAACCGCTATTAATTTTAAACCTAGCAATGAAAACTCCAATTCTAATAGTAATCCTAATTTTAATTTTCTCCTGCGAACCTAAACGTCTCTTTAAAGATTTAGAGAATAAAGAACAGGTATTCATTGAGCTATCTGCATATGGGTTAGATGAAATACCAAATGAGGTGGGAAAATTAAAGAGTGCAAAAAAATTAGAAATCTACTTGGATAGCGTAGAGGGTTGGACAATTTATCCTCCGCTAAGTGCTATTGATCAATTTATTGACGAACCACCTTTTAGAACAATACCACCTGAATTACTGGAACTTGAAGGTCTTGAGCAATTAACCTTATACGGCTTAGCTATTAAAACATTGCCCAAAGATTTGTACCGACTCAAAAATTTAGAATATCTAGACCTGTCAATGAATAAGTTGACCATATCCGAAGAAATGGCAAAGTTGAAGAAACTTAAGAAATTGAAATGTGTAGAACTTTTCGGTAATAGAGTTAATGAGTTGGAACTAGAAAAATGGAGAACAGAAAATCCAAATCTTCAAATACGGTATGGTGATGAATTCTAAAGAGCGGTACAAATAAGATTTTTAAGTATAAACTACACATTTACATTAACCAACCATAAATAGACATAAGTTAATGAACTAATTTTTCATTCAACACATTAAGCATCAATCACTTAATTTCCCCTGTCTTTTTTTGCATAAAAACTTACGTTCTATTGTAAGAATCTATCCACGTGAAATACTTAACTTTCGCTTTTATATAAGTAGGTACAAATAGTTTTGTTCCCCCAATAAAATTTATGAAATACTATGTAAATACTTCATTGTCAAGGCTCAAAATGAGTAATTATATAAATGTTTAATTTTAAATTTTAAAGAATGAAAAATTCAATGAAAATGATGGCAATAGCTTTTGCTTCATCAATTTTATTAACTTCTTGCTATTCTTACACAAGCGTTGTAGGTAGTGGTGCTCAAGGTAACAGCCAAACAACTGAATGGAACCATTACGTGGTTTACGGTTTGGCTCCTGTAGGTGTTTCTGATTCTAAGGCTATGGCCGGTGGTGCAGAAAACTACACAGTTACTACAAAACAAACATTTGTTAACGGTTTGGTTTCTGCTCTTACTTTTGGTATTTATACACCAACTACTACGACAGTTACTAAATAATTATTTTACAAAAATGGGGGTTGCTATACGGCAACCTCTGTTTTTATGATTTACGTTATCATGAAGAAAATCATCTTTTACATTGCCGCGGTTGTCTCATTTTTTATGTTGATCAATATTGCGAGTATTTTAATTTCTGACTTTAGCAGACTTACCGAATATGGTTTTGGTTACTTGGCCGGTAAAATAATATTGTTCTTCTTTTTCGTTGCCATTGCCTTTATTTTTAGAAAAGAGGTGATACGCCCTAAAGAGATTTCCTAGTAGACAGATTCCCTTCAATCATATGTATTTATTACTATAGCTAAAAAATCCTTTTTAGTTATCATCCCATTATCCCACGAACCAACTAATCCCCACCAAAAAGTACACAACATTCGAAAATGTGTGTAAGTCCTAACGGTATCTTCGCACATACCTTTGTCCTATTCTTTTAGACATTTAAAAATAGGCGATATGAGTACAACACAATTTGGTAAAAAAGGGTGGACCCCAGATAGAATCAAAAGCCTTAAAGGCAAAACATTCCTAATTACCGGTACAACCAGTGGTACTGGTTTTGAGGCGGCAAGAATACTATTGAAAAAAGGAGCTAAGGTGGTCATGCTGAACCGTAACCCCAAAAAGGCTGCCGATACGTTGTCAACCTTAAAACAAGAACTTGGCAATGCCATACCGGTAAGCAATATAGAAATGGACTTGGCATCATTGGCATCGGTTAGGAAAGCTGCAGATGAAATTCTGAAAACCGTACCACAAATAGATGCCCTAATGTGCAATGCCGCCATTGCGCAAGTACCCAAACAAACATTTACGGAAGATGGTTTTGAAAGTCAGTTAGGGGTAAACCATTACGGTAATTTCTTATTGCAGGCTTTGCTGTACCCACGTATAGAAGAATCAAAAGGGCGTATAGTTACCGTGGGCAGTATGGGCTACAATTTGGGTATAAAGACTATACAGTTCAATGATATGAACTGGGACAAGAACTACAGCCCAAACGGCGTGTACAGTCAAAGTAAATTGGCGCAGATCATGACCGTTTATGAATTGCAAGATAGACTTAAGGCGGCGGGCAAAACAGTTGTGAAGTCATACGCATGCCACCCGGGTGCCTCTTCAACATCATTGATCAAGACCAGCGGTAGCTTGTTCACAAGATTTATTTGGCAGATCATGAAATTGACGCCCATGGTACAATCTGCAGAGAAAGGAGCATACCCAGAAATCATGTGTGCCACCGAGCCAGATTTAGATCAATCTGGTTTTTACGGACCAACGGGCAAAAACTATTGGACAGGTCCGGTTGGGGAATGCAAATTAGAACCTCACGCTAAGGACAAACCCGTCATGGAAAAACTGTGGGAGCTTTCAGAAAAGGAAACTGGTGTAACTTGGAATTTGTAAATTAGTTAACGATCAAAATAAGAGAAATGGATATATTAAAAGCGGCAACAGATTGGGCAAAGGCAGAACTATTTTCTACTCCGTTCTTCATGCTGTTCGGTCTGGCATTTTTAGTGGCCAGCTTGGGGTTTTGGCAATTGGGTAAAACAGATATCGCCAGAGCGTATATAATTCCTACATTGGTAGCGGGCAGTTTACTTTTGATCATTGGTGTTGGGTTGTTTTTTACCAATAAATCAAGAATTCCCCAATTTGAAAAAGCCTACCAAACAGATACACCGGCGTTTGTAGCATCAGAATTGGAACGCGCCGAAGCTACCTTAAAAGAATACGATACTATTGTCTTTAAGGCTATACCCATTATAATCATAGCTTGTGCCATAGTACTGTTGTTTGTAAGCACACCGGTTTGGAGAGCAAGTATGATTACTACCATAGCCATGTTGGTCGCTATCCTGTTGGTAGATGGTACCGCCCATGCCAGAATAGATGGGTATAATAAACAATTACAATTGGCAGCTAAAGAAATGAACAAGTAGTATGCAGCATTTTAAAACATTATCGTCCTATATAGCGTATTTGGAACTACCTGGTCCGGAACACCCTATGTTGAGTGTATTTTCGGCATCGGGAGATGGTTTTTTACCTTGCCCTAAAGAAAGTTCGCCACCCATTACCAACGATTGTTATACCATTAGTTTTAAGAAGTTTGTACAGGGCGATCTAAACTATGGTCGTACAACATACGATTTCAATAACGGAGCGCTTTTTTTTATTGCACCAAGGCAAGTATTGCAATGGAACGAGGCAGCGGTGTTTGAACAAAAAGGGTTTTCGATCAGCTTTCACGAGGACTTTTTAAAAGGGACGGAATTGGCGCATCAAATCAAAAAATATGGTTTCTTTTCGTATTCGGTCAATGAGGCATTGCACCTTTCACCAAAAGAAGAAAAGCAGATAGAATCCATTGTCGAGAATATTGAAATTGAATATCAAAACAATCAAGACGAGTTCAGTAAGGACATTATAATATCTCAATTGAGCACTTTGCTGAAATACGCCAATCGATTTTATGAGCGTCAATTTTTAAACAGAAAAGAACTTTCTACGAGTTTGTTAGAACAGTTTAATACGCAGTTGTTAAAGTACGTAGAATCTGGTCAGCTACAGGAAAATGGTATACCTAGCATAGAACAGATTGCCGATAAAATGGCAATTTCGCAACGTTATCTAAGCGACACCTTAAAAAAGGAGACCGGTAAGACCACCACGGAACATTTGCAGTTGTTGTTAATGGATGAAGCAAAGAATATGTTGTTGCATCCCAGTAAAAGTATTGCTGAGGTTGCATATGAGTTGGGTTTTGAATATCCGCATTATTTCTCAAGGTTATTCAAAAAGAAAGAAGGTATTAGCCCAACGGCATATCGTGAGAAATTTAGTGTGAATTAGATAGGTACTTTACCAATAAAGGGAAAAGACTACAAAGCCCTCGTTACATTTGTAATGAGGGCTTTGTAATTGATTTAGGTTTAATAAGATGATGTTTTATTCTTTCACCAATTCCTTGCTCAATTCCTCTAAAGAAACTCCTTTGGTTTCCGGCATTTTGGTCATTGCCCAAATAAGTTGCAATACCATCATTGCACAGAAGAAGTAGTAGATATACCATACCTGGTCTTTTAATACTCCTTCAGTAGCATCTAGGAAAAAGGGAGTGATCAATGTAATGATGGCGGCAAATACCCAATGTACACTAACACCCCAAGACTGCCCGTAAGCACGAACACTGTTAGGGAATATTTCTGATATAAAGACCCATATTACCGCACCTTGCCCAATAGCATGAGAGGCAACAAATGTACAGATGAAGGTAATGGTCATTGTTGATCCTAAATCCATTTGAAAACAGAGCCCCACCATAATTAAACTAATAATGTAACCTATAGAACCAATGATGATCAATTGTCGCCTACCTAATATATCCAATAAGCGAATTCCAATAAAGGTGAATACAAGATTTACGATACCAATGGCGATCGAGTTGAAAAGAGACTCTTTACCGCCCAACCCGGCTTGCTCTAAAATTTCTGGGGCATAATACAGTACAAAGTTGATACCTGATAATTGATTAAAGAACGCTATAAAATAAGCTAGCCAAAGTACTTTTGAGTATTTCTTTTGAAAAAGGCTTTCACTTTTGGTGCTGTGCTGTAAATCTGTTTTTATTTCTGCCAATTGTAGGGCGGCCTTTTCTTTAGAGTGTATAATCTCCAATATTTTTAAGGCACCTGCATCATCCTTTTTGTGTAAGGCCAACCAACGCGGGCTTTCAGGTACGGTAAATACCATTGCGGTGTAAATGAAAGCGGGTATGGCTTCTACACCAAGCATCCAACGCCAATCATTTGCACCATCAAAACCTTTTAATAACCAGTTAGATACAAAGGCGATCAAAATACCGAATACCAACCAAAATTGGTAAAGTCCGCCAAGCTTTCCACGATTCTCCTTAGATGTAATTTCAGAAATGTAAATAGGAGCGGCAACCGAAGAAATACCGACACCTACACCACCAATGAAACGGAATAGGGAAAATGAATATGGATCTTGCGCCAAGGCAGAGCCAAGTGCGGAGACCAGAAATAGAATACCTACCCATAACAGCGTTTTCTTACGCCCTAGGTTTTTGGTGGGAATGCCACCAAAAAGAGAGCCTACTACGGTACCCCAAAGTGCCATACTCATGATAAAGGTGCCATGAAATAAAGGTGATGTGTTCCAAATTTGTTTAATAGGTTCATTTGCGCCGCTGATGACAACGGTATCAAAACCAAATAAAAATCCTGCGAGGGCCACGGTAATGGACCATACGATAATTCTGTTCATTGTTGAGTGTTAAGTTGTACTTAAATATAATAAATGAAAACCGTTAATTCTTAATCTTTAAGAACAAGAAAAAAATATAGGATTTGGTAACTTGTGGTCATCTAAAAATGAAACAATGAAAGATTTAAAAAATAAAGTAGCGTATATAACAGGAGGCACTAAGGGAATAGGTTTTGCAGTAGCGCAAACATTATTGGGTCAAGGCATGAAAGTGGCCATTAGCGGTAGGTCTCAAGAAAGCGTAGATCAGGCGTTAAAAGATTTTAATAACGATGATGTTTTAGGAATTGTATCTAATGTCGCTAAACTTTCAGACGAAGAAAATGCCGTAGCTAAAATAACGGATAAATGGGGACAAGTAGATGTTGTTCTGGCAAATGCCGGTGTTGGTAATTTTGCACCCATAGATGAAATGACCGAAGAACAATGGCATCAAATGATAGATGTAAACCTTAGTGGTGTTTTTCATACTCTAAAGGCATCTGTAGCGTCCCTGAAGAAAACAGAAGGTTATTATATTACCCTAGCAAGTTTGGCAGGTACCAATTTTTTTGCTCAAGGTGCTGGGTATAATGCATCAAAATTTGGTGTGGTAGGCTTTACACAAGCTGCAATGTTAGATCTTAGACAGTACGGTATAAAAGTATCTACCATAATGCCGGGTTCTGTGGCAACACATTTTAACCATAATGAGCCAGGTGATAAAGATGCATGGAAAATTCAACCAGAGGACATTGGTGAATTGGTGTTAGATCTTTTACAAATGAACGAAAGAACCTTACCTAGTAAAATAGAGGTTAGGCCAACAAGACCGGACAAGAAATAGTATTACACTTCTTTCTCTGTAAAAGGAATGTCGGCATTACAGATTTCTGTAATTAACTGACCAAGTATCTGCTCGAAATCAGAAATGACCTCATTGGTAATAAGGTGATTTTTGGGTCCTCGGGCAGTTTCTTTTTGTGCGAACAGCAACGTACCATCCGCAAAATTCTTTAAAGAGATAATACCTGCTTGAATGGTTAAGTTATCTGCAGGATGCATTTTAAAAAACATTAATCCGTAGCAAAGCAATTGAAATGCCTTGCTAAATTGATAATCTTCGGTAAGTACGTCCCAATCCATTAATTCAACATTTCGTCGTTCTACCTTACCTGTTTTGTAATCTATGATACGGGTAACGCCATCAAATTCATCAACACGGTCTAATTTTCCTTTTAATGTAATGGGGAAGTCTAAACCGGTAATTTCCAAGGGTACTGATAGTGACTGTTCCAGTGCAATTATTTTAATGCTATGGTCTTTAATAGCGGTTATTTCCGCATCTATAAATGTTTGAATATACTTGAGGATGACATGAAAAGAAATATAGTTTTTACCAGAACTGATGTGCCCTTCCTTGTACGTTTTTTCAAAGTTACGTGCTACCGAGGTGGTTACATTTTTACGGATATCGTTTAAAGACTCTATCGTAAGGGTTGTGCCAACTAAAGGGGTGTACAACTCTTCTAAGCTATCATGGACAATAGTACCAAAAGTATTGGGGGCAAGGGTTTCTTCAACCTGCATGGCCTCATTGATGTTCAATAGATTCTGCCTATAGAAATCAATTGGGTTTCTAATGTAATTACTCAATGAACTAGGTGAAAACCCTTTTCTAGCTTTTTCCTGAATAAGTTCTAGTAAGCTCTTTGTTTTTTCAACTTGTTGTATATTTTTGGTAATAGGCTGTATAGTGGGCGTGCCAATGAAAGATTTTATATCCGTTCTATTGTCGTCGGTCAATAATTGGGTAATTAATCTGCTACGTTCACCACCTTCCAAGGCATCTGGTTCTGTATTGTAAAGAATATATACGTTTTTGGCGCGTTGCAATAATCGATAAAAGTGATAGGTATATACAGCGTCTTTCTCTTTGTAGGTAGGTAATCCGTTTTTGATTTTCAGGTCGAAAGGAATAAACGAATTATTAGATTTCCCCGATGGTAATACTCCCTCGTTAACTGAAGTAATAATAATGGTTTCAAAATCTAACAACCTACTTTCCAACATCCCCATAATCTGAATGCCTTCTATGGGGTTTCCTTGAAAGTCCAGAGTTTCTGAACTCAATAATTGGCTGAACAGATGTTTAAGGCTTTTAAGGTTGTTGATATAAGTAAAGTTGGTACAAAGATCTTTTAGTTGGTTAAATAAGGTAAAGAATTTATAAAGTTGTTCTAATAACAGGGAATTCTGTTGTACTAGTTCTATAGTTCTAATGGCTTGAACTAGTGCAAGAAAATTATCCAATAGCGTGTGGGGGTTATTCTTTACATCTTCAAAAAGTAAGTGAATAGCCGTATTTTCAGATAGTAGTTCGCGTATTTGTGTATAGGAAATGTAAGACCAATTATTTGTTTTGATATTTGAAACCAAGCGCTCTGTAGAGACCTCGTTGGCATCAAATAAAAGAACTGCATACGAATGTGTCAACAGATTCAATAAATGCTTGTAAAACCATCCTTTTTCGGTTTTTTGTTCATGAAACTCTATAAGGTTGGTAAAAAAGCTTGCCAATGTGGTAGATTCCAATTTTTGACCCATGGTAATGTTCGTGGCAGGAATAGTATCAGGTATTGAATTCAGTAACGGATTCAACAGCTCTTCATTACCAAGTACAATTGCAGCGTTACGTAATGCATCTGGAGATTCGTCTTGAATTTTACTCAGCAAATTACCAACGTAGTTTACTTGTGAAACATTTTTAGGTACACCAATAATCTCAATATTCTTTTTTGTATTGTAGTAATTGGTGAGTCCTGCCAAGGGTTTGTCCTTTAGAACATTCCAAGTTTTTTGATAGTTACGTATAAAATAACCAGCATCATGTATGTTGTCTTGCAGAAAATAAGGGTCTATGTCCCAATATATTGAAGCATCTGTCTTTTCTAAAATAGTCTGTATAAGAATACTCTCTGCGGTGTTAAGGGCGTTAAAGCCCATAAATACATGTTTTTTAGTAGTGCTATCCAGGTAATTTGGTAATTCAGAAACAGAGGTTTTGTAAATGAGTCCTTGGTGACCCAGTCCTTGTTCTAGCAAACGGTTGTTAAATTGATGATATATACCTTCTAAATACCTCCAGAAATGAAGGTAGTTTTCAATCATTTCAGAATTATCGGTATTTAATGACCAATGGTTGACTTCTTGTATAGCGGCAACATTTTGGTATAAGGTAGATGCGTTGACCAAGTAGCGGTCCACTTCATTAAAATCTTGTAATAGTATTTGTCCCCATTTTAAGAAAGAATCGAAAGATTCTTTTTCATAATCGCCAACTTTTAAATAGGCGTTGTAGAGTTCAAATAATTGTGTTGTAGTATTTGCGGTAACCAGATTGGAAACCTTTTCTATAAAATCTTCTATGCTGTAGATTTCAGGCGCAAGTACGGTCTTGGTAAGTGATTGTGATAATATTTTTTTAAGGAAAACACCGGCACGTTTACTGGGTAGTATAAAAACTACGTTACCCGTATTGGGGTTATTCTTGATTACTTCTTGTACTACATCTTTTATAAAGCTCTGCATGTGGTAAAAATAAAAAAGCTCCGCAATATTGCGGAGCTTTTATTTATTAAAACACTTAGGTTTTTATTAAACTTATTTTACTAAGTTAATTTCTACCCTTCTGTTTTGAGCTCTACCAGCTCTTGTATTGTTTGTAGCCATTGGCTTAGACTCACCGTAACCTACAGCAGATAATCTAAACTCTTCAATTCCTTTGTCTACTAAGAATTCTTTTACAGAAAGAGCTCTTGACTCAGAAAGGCTTTGGTTTAATTTTTCGCTACCTACGCTGTCAGTATGACCTTCAACAGTAAACTTAGCGTTAGGGTATTCTTTAAGGATTGTGATAATGTCAACCATTACAGAAGTAGACTCAGCTTTGATAGAAGATTTACCAGTATCAAATAAGATAGTTCTAGCGTAATCGTTCAATTGCTTTTGAACTTCTTCAGTTACTTCAGGACAACCAGCGTTAGCTACTGTACCAGCAACATCTGGACATTGATCATCTTTGTCAAGTACACCGTCACCGTCTTTATCAGCCCAAGGACAACCTTTGTTTTCAGCAGGACCAGCTTCAGAAGGACAAGCGTCATCTTTATCGGCAACACCGTCACCATCAGCATCAGGACAACCAGCTAAAGCAGTAAGACCAGCTTCGTTAGGACAAGCATCATCTTTATCGGCAACACCGTCACCGTCAGCATCAGGACATCCGTTCATTTCTTTAGAACCAGCTTCGTTAGGACAAGCATCTTTGCTGTCTTCTATACCGTCACCGTCAGAATCTGGACAACCGTTGAATGCTTCAAGACCAGCAACTTCTGGACAAGCATCATCTTTATCGTAGATACCGTCACCGTCAGTATCAGTACCACCAAATTTAACTGAGATACCAGCTAAGTGTTGGAAATGTTTTACACCGTAATCTTCGAAAGCATGCTTGTAAGAAGATTGTAAAGTAAGACCTAAGTTCTCAGTGAACCAGATGTTCAAACCAAGACCACCGTTTACAGTTCCAGCTCCAATTTCATCAACCCAAGTGTAACCACCACCGATCTCTACGAAAGGATCGATTACAGTTTGTCTTTTGATCAAATCATATTTTATTGTACCATCTATAGCGTAGTGAGATAAATCGTCAACGCTAGTATCACCTAATTTGCTGATTTTGTTAAGAGAACCTCTAGCACCAACAGAGAAACCATCTCCTATTGACTTAGATACTCCTATGTAAGATATAGAAGGTAAAATGTTCCAGTGATCGTTCACATTGAAGAATTCGTTACCGAAAGAACTTACATCCGAAGTTGGATATACGTCAATGGCATTAACCCCAAATTGCACTTGCCAAGGGTTATTCTCGTCTTGCGCTTGTATGCTGTTGATACCTACAACAAGTAGGGCAACCGCCAATAATTTGCTAAGATGTTTCATGTATTAAATTTTAAGTTTAAGTGTTTATTAGCTGCAAATGTAACTTGTTAAATATTATTAACAAAATCAATTTCCTATTTTTTTTAATGCATTTAATAGATTAAATATTGCATTTAAACGATTTTTAGCTCTTTTCCAACCTCCGTAAATGCCTTGATGGCGGCATCTAAATGTTCTTTGGTATGAGCCGCAGATAGTTGTACTCTTATACGTGCCTTGCCTTTTGGTACTACCGGATAGAAAAACCCGATAACATAAATTCCCTTTTCCAATAATTTGTTCGCCATATCTTGTGATAACTTGGCATCGTACAACATTACGGGTACAATAGCGGAATCTCCGTCAACAATGTCAAACCCTGCGTTTTTAATGCCTTCTTTAAAGTATGCAGTATTTTCTTGCAACGTATCTCTCAAAGAAGTGTCGTTCTCTAACATATCAAATACCTTTATAGATGCCCCTACAATTGCCGGAGCCAAAGAATTTGAAAACAGGTACGGTCTAGACCTCTGTCTAAGCAAGGTTATAATTTCTTTTTTACCCGTAGTGTATCCGCCCATGGCGCCACCTAGTGCCTTGCCCAAGGTTCCAGTAATAATGTCTATTCTGCCCATTACTCCTTTTTCCTCTAAGGTTCCTTTTCCCTTTTCGCCTATGAAACCGGTGGCATGGCATTCATCGATCATAACCAAGGCATCATACTTATCGGCCAGATCGCAAATTTGATCTAGCGGAGCTACAATACCGTCCATAGAGAATACACCGTCAGTAACAATGATTTTAAATCGTGCGCCGTCTTCGTTTGCTTTTATCAACTGCGCTTCTAGGTCTGCCATATCACTATTGCTATATCTATAGCGTTTCGCTTTACATAAACGTACACCATCTATGATTGAGGCATGGTTCAATGAATCTGAAATGATTGCATCTTCTGCAGTAAGTAAAGGTTCAAATACGCCGCCATTGGCATCGAAGGCCGCAGCATACAAAATGGTATCTTCGGTACCGTAGAAATGAGCAATCTTTTGTTCCAAAGTTTTGTGAATATCCTGGGTGCCACAGATAAAACGAACAGAAGACATACCAAAGCCATGCGTATCCATAGCATCTTTGGCCGCTTGTATAACTTCTGGGTGAGATGAAAGGCCCAAATAGTTGTTGGCACAGAAGTTTATTACCTCTTGTCCGGTGTCTATTTTAATAACGGCATCTTGTGGAGAGACAATAACCCGTTCTTCTTTAAAGAGACCGTCGTTTTTAATGTTCTCAATTTCTTGCTGTAAATGTTGCTTGATTTTTCCGTACATATTCCTTTATATATAATCTAATTCTATTTCTGTATTAATGTATACAATAATTTTATGATCGATCGTGTAGCCCATATTTGAAAAACTCTGGGCATATGCATTTATCTGTTGATGATATTTAGGGCTTTGTTCCCCGGTTTTATAGTCAATAATGGTAGCATGATTGTTTTTTAAAACGACCCTGTCCGGTCTTTGAACATTACCATCTGCCAGTAATAGGTCTCGTTCATTTAATACCTCTACATCATTTTGGTAAAATTGCGTCAAATTTTTATGAAAGATGACCTTTTTTACAATTTCCTTAATACCGTTAACTTCTTGTTCTTTGATCAATCCTTTTTGTAGCGCCATTTGTACAGCTCTATCTAAATCGGCAGTAGTGTAGATAACACTTAATATATAATGTATTACGTTACCTTGGTTAAGGGCTACATCCAGGCCTTCGTCCCATAAAGTACCTGCCAGGGCAAGAATCTTAAAATCTGGTCTATCTTTATTGGTATATATATAAGGTATAGTTAACTGGTCTGTACTAGTTTGCTGTTTAGAAGTTTTTGGCATAAATACGCCAAAGTCATATGTTAGTTGATCTTGTTGATATTCACCAATACTTTTAAGGAAATGAATGAATAACCCAGAATAGTAATTGGTATTGTGTTCTCCTTTTTTATCAAGTTTATTGGCACTTATAATATATAGGGCATTGACCGCTCTGGTAAGAACTACATATAATAGGTTGAAAGCATCTAATTGTAATTTCTGATGGTCTATTTCATACAGCAAAGATTCCATTTCGCCATATTCTTGAACTTCTTGCTTTTTATTGATAAGTACTTCTGAAAAACCAAGAAACTCTTCTTTGTTTACCGGAAGCCATAATTTAGGGTCAATTTCTTCGAACACATTTGAATCGGCATACGGAAAAATAACAACCGGAAATTCTAGTCCTTTAGATTTGTGAATGGTCATGATCTGTACCGATTCCATATTTTCTGGCGTACTGATACTTGCCGAGTTTCCTTTCTTGTCCCAATAATCTAAAAATGATTGCATATCTGAACCATATTTTTGTTCAACGTCAAAAACAAGGTCCATAAAAGCGGAAAGGTGTGCGTCTGAAGTAGGAATAAGGTCAAAAGTTTTAATGGCATAAGCCAATCCGTCAAAAACCGAGGCTTGCCTTAGCTTAGAAGCATTGAACCCGTATGCTTCTAATAAGTGTTCATCTAGCTTTTCTAGGTTTTCATAGATATAGGCATGTTTGTCTTTTTTTCCTTCAGATAGAAAATTCAAAATCTCATATTGGATCTCTAGCTCCGTAGGCTGGACCATATACCGAATAAGCTGCACCAAGAAAATAGCTTTGGCACTTTCACTGAGCAGTAATGAATCTGAAGAAACAACGGGTATTTCATGCTGCATTAAAAAATCTGCCAGTACCAGGCCATGCTTTTTCTTTCTTATGATAATACAGATGTCGCTATAGGTATACCCATTTTCCAGGCATTGTTGAATTGTTGCCAACGTACTTGCTGCGTACTCTTCATCAGTATCTTCTTCCAATAATGAGATTTGTACATAGCCACCTTCTTTTTGGTTGGTTTCTTGTGTGTTGCCAATTTTAAAGAATTCTTGGTAAATGTCGTTTTCTAAAAACGGACTAATACTTTGAAAGAAGTTATTGTTGAAGTTAATGACTTCTGAGTAGCTTCTATAGTTTTTGGGTAAGGTAACAAGATCGGATTGTACTGTAAACGGATGGCTTTGGTGTGTTGCCAATTCTAGAAATTGTTCTGCTTTGCCACCACGCCATCTGTAAATGGCTTGTTTGGGGTCGCCAACCAAAAATAAAGATCCGGTACTACCAAGTTCATCTTCGCCCTCCATGGCATTGCCGATCAACGGAATAAGATTTTCCCATTGCATTTGCGAAGTATCTTGAAATTCATCAATAAAATAATGACGGTATTTTTCGCCGAGTCTTTCGTAAATGAACGGAGCTGGTTGATCTTTGACCTCTTTGGCAATAAGTGTGTTAAATTCTGAAATAGACAATTGGTCTTTTTCTTCTTGAATGATTTTCAGCTCTTTTTGAATAGCATTTAAAAGTGCAAATGGAACAATGTTTCTATTGATGTTTGAATATAACCCCCTTTTGTAAATAAGCTCTTTTATGCCTTGATAGTTATGAAGTAATTGCGGGGCTAGATCATCTGGTACATTTTTAACCGTTGCTTTTACTATTTTTCCATCAGTTAAATTATCCCCTAGTTTATTATTGTAAAGTTGGGTAGGCGTAAAGTTGCCGGCAATTATCTTTTTAAAGTGGTTAGGCAATGTTTCCCTGGGGAAATCTTTAAAGTCTAATCCAGATGCGGTGATAGTATCTATAGAAGCGCTGGCAAGTTCAACAATACGCTTCTCCAGATTTTTGTTTTGTTTTTTTAGATGGCTTTGTAATTTTAAGAAGTCGCTTAATTCAACATCTTTTAATTGTTTAAAATGTTCTGCGTTGTTTTCGTCGAATATGAGCTTTCCTATTTTTAAAAGATCAAATCCAATATCCCAACTACGGTCATCTTCAATTTTTTCAAGGGCAAAATCTAGCAGTACTTTGGTAAATTCAGGATCTTCGCCTGCTTTACTGATTACGCGCTCAACCGCTTCTTGTAATAGTAGGTCCACATCTAGTACCACTTCAAAATTCTGAGGAATCTTTAAATCTTTCGCAAAGGTTCTAATAAGCCTATGGGTAAACTTATCAATGGTAGAAATGTCAAAAAAAGCGTAGTTATGCAAAATTTGCTTTAATCGCAGTTTACTTAGGGCAGGAAGTTCTTCAAAGGTATAATCGGTTTCATTTAATATGTCGTTGAATAATGGATTTGCATTTTCAACAGACGTAGTGTTGGCAAATTCGAACAAACTGTTCAATATTCTGTGCTTCATTTCATTTACCGCTTTATTGGTAAATGTAATGGCCAATATCTTTCTGAAATTTTGAGGAGAAGCCAGTATAATTTTCAAGTATACCTTGGCAAGGGCATAGGTTTTGCCGGATCCCGCAGAAGCATTGTATATGGTAAAAGAATTACTTGACACAGATTTTTACCGCAAATTAAGGAATCCTGTACAGTTCTTAACAAATTATTACGTGAATATAAATGTTAAAATCCGTAACTTTGAAATACTATTAATATTAATCTAAAAACACATAAATTATGGCTTTTGAACTACCAAAATTGCCTTACGCTTATGATGCTCTTGAGCCTCATATTGATGCTAGGACAATGGAAATACATCATACAAAACATCACAACGGATATACAAGTAAGTTAAATGCCGCTATTGAAGGTACAGACTTAGATGGTAAATCTATAGAAGATATTTTAACTGGTTTGGATATGAGTAACGGTGCTGTTAGAAATAATGGCGGTGGATTTTATAACCACTCATTATTCTGGACAATTTTATCATCAAACGGTGGCGGAAAGCCAAGTGGGGAATTAGCAGCTGCAATTGATAGTGCTTTTGGTTCTTTTGAAGAATTCAAAAATAAATTTACTGCAGCGGCAGGTACTAGATTTGGTTCTGGATGGGCATGGTTATGTGTTCATGAAGGGGGTAAAGTAGAAGTTTGTTCTACGCCTAATCAAGACAATCCTTTAATGCCAGGTGTTGAATGTGGAGGCCAACCTATCTTAGGATTAGATGTTTGGGAGCATGCATATTACTTAAATTACCAAAATAAGAGACCAGAATATATTGAAGCTTTTTTCAATATCATTAACTGGGACGAAGTATCTAAAAGATACGCTAATAACAAATAAGATAGTATAGTAATTCCTAACTATCTTGTAGGAAACCACTTATGAAATTTTCATGGGTGGTTTTTTTGTTTTTAAAATAGAAAAGGGCGGAGAAGTCTCCACCCTTTTCGTCCCAAATCTTACCATAAACTTAACCTACTTATGCTATGGCGAGACTAAATTACTGGTATTGAGTAAATAAAAAAAGGATTTTTATGAAAAAAATCAACTTTTATTTATGTGCTGATGTTTTTACAGGTGTGGGCTATAAGGGGTAACTAGCTGTTTTATAAGCCAATTGGTATAAAATAAAAAGACGAAGCATAGCTCCGTCTTTTCCCCAAATCTTACCATGAACTTAACCTACTTATGCTATGGTCCTGTAAATATATATGTGTTCATTGTTTTACAAAAAGCTAATCGTTGTACTTCACAAACTTAGGTTGTAATACTGGAATAAGATATTAAGGATGTTTTTTAGTGTTGAGGATGTAGCAGAATTTGATGTAAAATAAAAAGACGAAGCATAGCTCCGTCTTTTCCCCAAATCTTACCATGAACTTAACCTACTTATGCTATGGTTCTGTAAATATATATGCGCTCATTGTTTTATAAAAAGCTGATCGTTGTATGTCACAAACTTAGGTTGTACTACTAGATTTAATAATTGTGGGTGTTTAAGTATTTTGGTGGAGATAGCAATTGGTATAAAATAAAAAGACGGAGCATAGCTCCGCCTTTTTCCCCAAATCTTACCATGAACTTAACCTACTTATGCTATGGTTCCGTAAATGTAATAGGCTTTTTAAGAAATTTAAAAGGTATTGGCTGAACGTCTTTTAATAACGTTAAAGAGGCTAATGTGAAGAATTGGATTACAATACGGTAGTCTCCTAAATGTCCTAAAATAAAAAAGGCGGAGAAAACTCCACCTTTTTTGCCCCAAATCTTACCATGAACTTAACCTACTTATGCTATGGTAGCTTTAAAAGTAAAGAGGGTTAAGCCAATTCGACCATCCAGTCGATAAAATACCATTATCATCGATGAAATACATGAATTGAATGTATTTCATCGAAATATTATTTAATATGCGCGTTCATTGTTGCCTTCATAGAAATTGATAAATGCTCTGTTGACCACTCTATTTCCACCCGGGGTAGGGTAATTACCGGTAAAATACCAATCTCCCAAATTTTTAGGACAGGCTTCATGTAAGTTTTCAATAGTTTGGTAAATAATAGAAACTTCTGCGTTTATCCCTTCAGGACTTAATAGTTCTCCTGTTTTCTTAGAAATTTCCTTGGCGCTAAAAGGAGCATAGAATTCTTTCACGTAGTTAATGACGTCATTATCATGGCTATTGACTTGGGTCAAACATTTTTGATAGATTTCTTCCACAATATGCATGGAGTTATTGTCTTCATGCAAAGCCAATGCTGCTTTAAACGCTATAAAGTCCTCTAATTTTGCCATGTCTATACCATAACAATCCGGATATCTAATTTGTGGTGCCGATGATACCACGATTATCTTCTTAGGTGATAGCCTATCCAATATTCTTAGTATACTCTTTTTAAGTGTTGTACCACGAACTATGCTATCATCTATAATAACTAGGTTATCACCTTTTTTTACAGAACCATAAGAAATGTCATATACATGGGCAACTAGATCATCCCTACTACTATCTTGCGTAATAAAGGTTCTTAGCTTGGCATCTTTAATGGCTACTTTTTCAATTCTTGGACGAACCTCTAGTATTTCATGAAGTTGCTCGCCGGTAATTGCAGGACCTAATGCAAGTATTTGTTCTTCTTTTTTCTGGTTCAAATAGTTTTGGGCCTCTTTTACCATACCGTAAAAAGAAGTTTCTGCAGTATTTGGTATATAAGAGAATACAGTGTTCTTGATATCCTCATTTATAGATTCCAATATCTGTGGAAATACCAATTTACCTAAAGCTTTACGTTCTTGGTAAATCTCCTTATCACTACCTCTAGAAAAGTAAATACGTTCAAAAGAACATGCTTTGCGTTCTTTAGGTTCCTGAATTTGGTGAATGGCACTGGTACCGTTCTTTTTAATGATAATGGCGGCACCAGGGTCAAGTTCTTTTACCTCTTCATAAGGTACGTTGAATACCGTTTGTATAGCAGGTCTTTCTGAGGCCACTACAACAACTTCATCATCCCTGTAATAATAAGCGGGTCTAATACCACTAGGATCCCGCAAGACAAAAGCATCACCATGGCCTAACAAACCTGCCATGGCATAACCACCATCAAAATTCTTGGCGGCCCTTTTTAATATCTTGTAGACCTTTAAACGTTCTGCAATAATGGGCGAAGCTTGTTGTTTGGTATATCCTTCTTTTTTTATCTGCTTATATAGTTTAGCAACGGCATCATCAAGGAAATGACCTATTTTCTCCATTACCGTAACGGTATCTGCCATTTCTTTAGGATGCTGGCCAAGTTGAACCAGGTTGTCAAAAAGCTCATGAACATTGGTCATATTAAAATTACCGGCAACAATTAAGTTACGGTGCATCCAGTTGTTCTGTCTTAAAAAAGGATGAACGCTCTCAATGCTATTTTTGCCAAAAGTACCATAACGCACATGGCCTAAAAGAAGTTCACCTATATAAGGTATGTTCTTTTTTTGCAAGGCAACATCATGCTCATACTCCGGATGCTCTTTCATCTCGGTATTGATACGATCATTAATTTGTGCAAAAATGTCCTGTATAGGCTGTTGCTGACAAGAACGAACACGGCTCATGTAGCGTTCCCCTGCTTTTACATCTAATTTAATGCTGGCAAAACCTGCACCGTCTTGACCACGGTTATGTTGTTTTTCCATCATTAAGTACATTTTATTTACACCATAAAATGCTGTTCCATACTTTTCCTTGTAATACTCTAAAGGTTTTAATAACCGTATTACAGAAATACCACACTCATGCTTAATTGCGTCACTCATTGTTTTTGGTATTAAAAAAACCCCAAAATATTTTGGGGCTAGGGGATTATTGTAATTCTATGTCAAACTGGGTCAATTTTTTGAACTGATGCAGTCTTTCTCTAATTTCTTTTCGGTCTAACTGCAACATTCTTTCCGCTCCAAATTTCTCTACACTAAAGGATGCCAGATTAGAACCGTGTATAATTGCCTTTTTCATATTCTCAAAAGAGCTATCTCCGCTTGCTGCCAAATAGCCTGAAAAACCTCCGGCAAAGGTATCTCCGGCACCAGTAGGATCAAATACTTCTTCTAAAGGTAACGCCGGTGCAAAAAAGATCTGGTCTTCATTGAACAAAAGTGCGCCATGCTCTCCTTTTTTGATCACTACATACTTAGGGCCCATGGTAAAAATCTTTTGCGCAGCCTTAACCAAGGAATATTCACCGGTTAATTGTCTGGCCTCTTCATCATTAATGGTTATTACATCTATATGTTTAATAACGTTTATTAAATCATCTAAAGCATTGTCCATCCAAAAATTCATGGTATCCAATACTATTAGTTTTGGTCGCTTTTTCATCTGGTTGATTACACCCATTTGAACAATTGGGTGAAGATTACCAAGCATAACCACATCTGCATCGTTATAACTTTCCGGTACAACAGGGTTGAAGTCCTCTAAAGTATTTAACTCCGTTACCAAGGTGTCTCTGGTATTTAAGTCGTTGTGGTATTTTCCTTTCCAGTAAAAGGTTTTACCGCCTTCAACAATTTCCAAGGCAGAAATGTCAATACCGCGATCGGTTAAAAGGTCTAAATATTCTTTAGGCATGTCATCACCTACAATAGAAATGATAGCTGAATCAACATCAAATTGAGATGCCGCTAAGCCAATATAGGTAGCTGCGCCGCCCAATATTTTATCCGTTTTACCAAAAGGAGTTTCTATTGCATCAAAAGCGACAGTACCTACTATTAAAAGCTTGCCCATAAATGTGAAAAAATTTAAGCTGCAAATATACGATTTTGATAAGCTAATTAAAACGGTTTATGGAATACAAATTGTAATAGTTATCAAAGGCGAATTGTTGATATAAAATGCCAATTATTTCCTACCAAAATCAGCAGGAATTTCTCCCCAGGCTTTCGTCTCCCATTTTACAATAACGGTAGTATAGGTGTTCTTCTTAAGCCAATCTTCAGCCCTTGTTATAAGTTCAAAAAGATTTTTATTTTTAGTAGATGCCGTTAGCTTGGTATTGCATTTCTTTTTTCGCACCCAGCTCATTGCGGTTCTGGAATCTGTGTAGATAATACGATCGCTATTTCGTTCTTTTAAAAATGCCAGTCCGTGCACCAAGGCTAAAAACTCCCCAATATTATTGGTGCCTTGCGGAAAAGGACCCTGTTTAAATAATTTTTTACGTGTTTTGGTGTCTACACCCTGATATTCCATAACGCCGGGGTTACCGCTAGAAGCAGCATCAACAGAAATGGAATGATAATTTGGCAGGCCTATTTTTGAAAGTTCTTCTTTGGATAAAGTAGATGTTGTTTTTTTCTTTCCCTTAAAATCTGCGTAAGTACTGTTATATGCCTTTTTGGCTACCTCAAAGGATTCAAATGATTTGTATTCGGCACCGGCATGGCCGTCAATGGATTTTTTACATTCTTTCCATGTTTCATAAATACCCGGCTTTTTACCCTTCCAAACAACATAAAACTTTTTCTTTTTACCCATTACTGTTTAGATAATAATTCGTCTATGACCTTTGGAAAAAATTCATATTCCAACAGGTGTACTTTTGATGCGATATCCTCAGGCGAATCTTTTGGATCTACTACGGTTTTTGCCTGTTGTATAATAGCGCCCTCATCATAATGTGCATTAACGTAATGGATGGTAACACCGGTTTCTGTCTCTTTGGCCTCTTTCACGGCATTATGAACATGCATACCGTACATGCCTTTGCCGCCGTATTTTGGTAGTAGGGCAGGGTGTATGTTTATAATCTTATTGGGGAAGGCATTGGTAATGGCTTCGGGTATTTTCCATAGAAAGCCGGCCAACACTATTAGGTCGGGTTTTAATGAGCGTAGCATATCTAGAATAAAATTACTCTTTGTAAATGCTTGCCTGTTAAAAAATAAGGCATTGATTTCAAGTCTGTTACAGCGTTCAATGACTTTGGCATCGCTTTTGTTGGTAAGTACACAGCATATAGTAACATCTTTGCGAAGCTTAAAATAATTGGCAATGTTTTCAACATTAGATCCAGAACCTGAGGCAAAAAGAATAATTTTCTTGGTTTTCAATAGAAAGGGTCTTTAATAAGATAACGAACAATGAAATTAAGTTTGGCAAATAAAGCAAATTTAAAGCTTGTCAGAATTTAGAAAAAAACGATTAACTAGTATAGTTCTAATACCTCACTACTTTTCAATACCTTTTATCAACGTTACCGAAACAAAATATTAATATGGTAAAATTACAGCACATGTCTTTAATTTTATTAAATTACCATACATTTTAACGACAATTAGTGTAATTAAACCAAAGTTTTTTATTTTTGCCTTCAATTTAAATTTTTAAAACAAATATTATTATGTCAGACATTGCATCAAGAGTTAAAGCTATCATCGTTGATAAATTAGGAGTTGATGAGAACGAAGTGGTAACCGAGGCTAGCTTTACTAACGATTTAGGCGCAGATTCATTAGACACGGTAGAGTTGATAATGGAGTTCGAAAAAGAATTTGATATTCAAATTCCAGACGATCAAGCTGAGAATATCGCAACTGTTGGTCAAGCCATCAGCTATATAGAAGAAGCTAAGTAAAACATGTTTTCTTAAATAGAATTCAAATTATCCATGTGGTAAATGCTCCGCATGGATAATTTTTTTTAATTTACGCTTGGTTTAGATTTAAACAAATACAAAGTTAAATGCAGTTAAAGCGAGTTGTAGTTACAGGTTTGGGGGCACTTACCCCAATAGGTAATAATATTGAAGAGTATTGGGATGCTTTGGTAAACGGTAAAAGTGGATCAGCGCCCATTACGTATTACGATACAGAAAAGTTCAAAGTAAAATTCGCTTGTGAGCTTAAGAATTACAAGACAGAAGATCACTTTGATAGAAAAGAAGGCCGTAAGCTGGATAGATTTGCGCAGTACGCACTTGTATCATCAGATGAAGCTATTCGTGATTCTAAATTAGATTTAGAGAAACTAGATAAATTCCGCGTAGGCGTTATTTGGGGAGCGGGTATTGGAGGTTTGGAAACTTTTCAGAACGAGGTAATGAATTTTGCCAACGGAGACGGTACACCAAGATTCAATCCGTTCTTTATTCCAAAAATGATCGCTGATATTGCCCCGGGGAACATATCCATTAAGCATGGTTTTATGGGACCTAATTATACCACCGTTTCCGCTTGTGCATCATCGGCAAATGCAATGATAGATGCCCTGAACTATATACGATTGGGTCATTGTGACGTCATTGTAACAGGTGGTAGTGAAGCTGCAGTAACTATTGCCGGTATGGGAGGTTTTGGTGCAATGCACGCATTATCAACAAGAAACGATAGTCCTGAAACAGCTTCAAGACCTTTTGATGCAACCAGGGATGGTTTTGTTCTAGGTGAAGGTGCAGGAGCCTTGGTTCTTGAAGAGTATGAGCATGCAGTTGCCAGAGGTGCTAAAATATATGCGGAAGTTGCAGGTGGCGGTATGTCAAGTGATGCTTACCATATGACGGCACCGCACCCAGATGGTATTGGGGTTGTTAGGGTAATGGAAAACTGTCTAAGGGATGCAGGTATGTCCATTGAAGATGTAGATGCTATCAATACACATGGTACTTCAACACCTTTGGGCGATGTTGCGGAACTTAAGGCAATAACCAAAGTTTTTGGTGAGCACGCAAAGAAAATAAATATCAATTCTACAAAATCTATGACCGGTCACCTGCTAGGAGCAGCGGGCGCTATTGAAGCAATAGCATCGATATTGGCTATGGAACATGGTATGGTGCCACCAACTATAAACCACACCACGGTAGATGAAAATATAGATCCTAGTTTAAACCTAACATTGAACAAAGCTCAAAAACGAGATGTAAAAGTTGCCATGAGCAACACATTTGGCTTTGGCGGACACAATGCATGTGTGGTTTTCAAAAAAATAGATTAATTAGTTTTATGTCATTTCCCTCAAACTTATTTAATTCCCATCCAAAGGAGGATGGGGATTTTTTTTGGGGAATAACCAAAATTTTAGGTTTTAAACCTAAGACCTTGTCCATATATAAAAAAGCCTTTCTTCATAGGTCCATGAATAAAAAGGACGACAAAGGTAATCCTATGAATTATGAGCGTCTAGAGTTTTTGGGAGATTCAATGCTAGGCACCATAATATCTAAACATTTATATAGCGAGGTACCTGCAGGTGATGAAGGTTATTTAACTAAAATGCGTTCTAAAATTGTAAGTAGGGAGCACTTGAACGAGTTAGGAAAAGACCTTGGACTCATAAATTTTGTGGAAAGTAGAATACCAAAATCCCACTTTGGTCAAAATATCCATGGCAACGTCTTTGAAGCTTTAGTTGGCGCAATTTACTTGGATCGTGGCTATAAGTATTGTGAAAAATTTATTTACAAGAGAGTAGTAGGTCCTTATGTTGATATAGAGCAACTAGAAGGTAGGGTCATTAGTTACAAGAGTTTGGTAATCGAATGGTGTCAAAAGAAAAAGAAATCTTTCGATTTTGATGTTTATGAAGATACGGGCAATGATCCCCTTAAGCATTTTGCCGTAAAACTCTCCATAGGTGGAGATGTAGTTGCCAAGGCAAGGGCAACCTCAAAAAAGAAAGCTGAAGAGAGAGCGTCAAAAAGAGCATTTTTTGCCTTACAGGATAAAATGGGTAGCTAATCATTTAACAAAATGATAAAAAGCTAACATTTTAATAACTTTTAATGTGTTTTTATCAATTTATCTAACTAGGCTTTATAGCATAGAAGTTCTATATTTACCGTTTTGTTGAGGTATGGCTACGACTTATAAAATAAATGAGGATTTTTATGATGAATCTTTTAGCCTTATAGCTTTACACACTACCTTAGAAGATTTTTCATTGGCCTATGGCTTAAACAAAACTCTAAAGGCAAAATTTGTAAGAGCAAAAAAAAATTATATTCTTGATGAAAACAAATCGTTTCCCATTTTTGAATGGGAAGATGAGTATAATGATATGTATTGGGTATTGATTGCCAATCATAGTACTGAAAAGGAACTCATAGTTCATGACGATTTATTTAAGAATGAAACAACATATAAAATGCCAAGGCTCATACCTGAGTATAAGGATGTTGATTACCTTATAAAAATTGAAACGGATAAGGAAGTTGATATAAACTCCTTCATAAAAAATATACTAATGTTGCCTAGGGTCATGGCAGCATATGAAATAAGTACTGACAAACTAAAATCAAAGAACAATCTAATTTTTTAAATATGCCAACTGTAAAAAAGACGAAAATTGTAGCGACCCTGGGTCCTGCAACTAGCAAAAAAGAAGTGCTCAGAAGCATGATTGATGCAGGAGTAGATGTATTCAGGATAAACTTTTCCCATGCAGATTATGAAGATGTTAAGGAGCGTGTAAATATGATACGTGAATTAAATGCCGAAATGGAAACCAACACTTCTATTTTAGCTGATTTACAAGGTCCTAAATTACGTGTAGGCGTAATGGCAGGTGACGTTGTAGTGAGTCCTGATGATGAAATAACATTTGTAACCGGTAAGCCTTTTGAAGGTAATGCAGAACGCGTTTACATGAACTACAAAGAGTTTCCAAGAGATGTAAAAGCTGGGGAACGTATTCTTTTAGATGATGGTAAATTGATGTTCGAGGTTGTTAAAACTAATGGTGAAGATGAAGTTTTGGCAAAGGTTATACAAGGAGGTCCATTAAAATCTAAAAAGGGTGTTAACTTACCTAATACAAATATCTCTTTACCGGCACTTACCCCAAAGGATATTAAAGATGCTGAATTTGCCATTTCTTTAGAGGTAGATTGGATAGCACTTTCTTTTGTACGTTTTAGTCAAGATTTAATTGATCTACAGAATATAATAAATAAACATTCTGAGCATAAAATTCCAATAATAGCTAAGATTGAAAAACCGGAAGCTGTAGAGAATATTGATAAAATTGTTGCGTATTGTGATGGTTTAATGGTGGCACGTGGTGATTTGGGTGTTGAAGTTCCTGCACAAGAGGTTCCATTAATTCAAAAGCAATTGGTATTAAGAGCCAAAAAAGCTAGAATACCTGTAATTATAGCAACCCAAATGATGGAGACTATGATAACTAGTCTTACACCAACAAGGGCAGAGGTAAACGACGTTGCCAATTCCGTAATGGATGGTGCGGATGCGGTAATGCTATCAGGTGAAACCTCTGTGGGTAATTACCCTGTACAGGTTATTGAAAAAATGTCTAGCATCTTGGAGAGTGTAGAAGGTTCAGATTTAATTCATGTACCACATGATCCACCACATATTCGTACCAAAAGATTTATTACCAAGTCTATTTGTTATCATGCCGCAACAATGGCAAACGATATTAAGGCGAAAGCAATTTCAACTTTGACGAATAGTGGTTATACCGCTTTTCAAATTTCAGCATGGAGACCAAGTGCGCATATCTTGGTGTTTACATCAAACAGAAGAATACTTACACAACTTAATTTATTATGGGGTGTAAAAGCTTTTTATTATGACAAATTTGTATCTACCGATGATACAGTTGATGATGTTAACCGCATTGCCTTCAATAAAGGTTATTTACAGGTAGGGGATATGATAATTAGTCTTGCGGCAATGCCTATTAAGGATAAAGGTATGGTAAATACCTTAAGGGTAAGTGAAATAGAGTCGGGCGATATTTAGTCTGTTTCAATATAAAGTATAAAAAAAAGGGTCGCTATTAGCGACCCTTTTTTTATAAACACTTACATCTTAGGCAACTTCTTTTTCAAAGGCAATAAAGTTGACAATTTTACCTTTTTTGTCAAATATTGGATGCCCTTGGATCCAACAATGGTATGTTGAACCATCTTTTCTGTAATTGACTACCGTAACTTCAAAAGGCTTTTGTTCTTTAACTGCATTAGAAACAATTTTTAAGGTAGATTTGGATGTTAAGTTACCTTGGAACATTTTAGGGCTTTTACCAATAATTTCTTCTGGGTAATATTGACTCATATACCACATATTCTTGGTTGCAAAAACAATGTTTAATTGAGCATCTGTAACCACCACAATATTCTTATCGGACTTTAACTTGGTATCAAGAATATTTGTATCAAAATCCCAAGAATTGTTAGAAACCAAATTTAAAAGTGTAACCGAATCTTCTTCCGTTTGTTTTATTACTTCGTAATTAGGCGCGTAAAAGTCCCAGGAAAGAACTGGCAATAAATTGTAGTTTAAACTTTTTCTAAACTTAATCACGGCATTATCGTAATCCTTTAATTCTATCATTCTGTGTAGTTTAGAGAGATAAATATTTTTTTTTTCATAGCAATTTGTGATAAAGCTAAAAATTTACTTTTCAGGATTAAAATTTTAAGACAGGATTAGCATTAATGTTTAAGACTTCGTAACTAATACTTTAGAAAGTAAATGTAAAGGTTGAACATTAATAAAGATGTTTTTCTCTAAAATTGCACTATTTTATGAGAAAAACGTGTATTTGAAAGTTGTTTTTAGTCTATAGATATGCCAGTTTTGTTTTATACAACGGATATCATTAATATGCTAAAAGCTTAGTTTAAGAAATTGTTTTTGTTAAGTATGATAGTAATTAAAAATCAAACTTTAATTGCACTAAAATTGATTTATCATCAACTTTTTTAGTCTTCTTATCTTCTGTATTTAAATTGGATAAAGAGATGCCTAATAGTCGAACAGAGTTTTGTAACTCCTCTTGATAGAGAAGGTCTTTAGCAGTTTCTAAAATAAGGTCTTTGTCCGCAATAAAATAGGGCATAGTTTTACTTCTGGTGTTTAAAGTGAAATCGCTATATTTTATTTTTAGCGTAATAGTTTTTCCTGCTACCTTAGATTTCGTTAGTCTTCTTTCTAGTTCTTGAGCAATATGCTCTAACCTTTCCAGCATAAAAATTTCACTGCTGAGGTTTTCGTTGAATGTACGTTCCGCTCCAACAGATTTTGGTATGCGGTGCGGTTTAACTTCGCTATTATGAATGCCACGAACTACATGATAATAGTATGGACCGCTTTTGCCAAAATTTTCGGCAAGAAATTCAATGGATTTTGATTTTAAGTCCTTGCCCGTAAAAATGCCCAGCTTATACATTTTTTCAGCAGTGACTTTGCCTACACCGTAAAATTTACGTATATCTAAATTTTCTAAAAACGGAATTACCTCTTCTGGATTAACCGTTTTTTGTCCGTTAGGTTTATTGATATCACTTGCTACTTTGGCTATAAATTTATTGATCGAGATTCCTGCGGATGCATTTAAGCCTGTTTTTTCTAGAATACGTTGCCTAATCTCTGTGGCAAGCATGGTGGCAGAAGGGTTTCCTTTTTTATTTATGGTTACATCTAGGTATGCTTCATCTAGTGACAATGGTTCTACCAAATCTGTATATTCAAAGAAAATAGATCGTATTTGTTTTGAAATTTCTTTGTACCGTTCAAAACGAGGTTTTACAAAGGTTAAGTGTGGACAGTTTTTCCTAGCTTGAAATCCGCTCATAGCACTTCGCACACCAAACTTACGGGCTTCATAATTAGCTGCCGATACCACGCCTCTTTTCTCACTACCACCAACGGCCAAGGGCTTGCCCTTTAATTCTGGGTTGTCCAACTCTTCTACGGACGCATAAAAGGCATCCATATCAACATGAATAATTTTTCGAAGAGGCATTTCATTGGGCATAAGCAAATTTAAGACTTATCTTAGTTTATGGATAGTAGTTTTAACCATTCATATGATAGAAATAGAGCGTAAGTTTTTAGTAAAATCTGATGATTATAAATCTGAGGCAAGGTCTAAAACACGAATTGTTCAAGGTTTTTTAAATACAGATCCTGATAGAACGGTAAGAGTAAGAATAAAGGGCGATACCGGATTTATTACCGTAAAAGGGAAATCCAATACTTCAGGAACATCTAGGTTTGAATGGGAAAAGGAAATTTCTGTAGTAGATGCCGAAAGTCTGTTGAAGTTGTGTGAAAAAGGAATTCTAGATAAATATAGATATGAAGTGCCGGTAGGGAACCATGTGTATGAGGTAGATGAATTCCGTGATGAAAATGAAGGGTTGACAGTAGCTGAAATTGAATTGAACGATGAAAATGAATTATTTGAAAAACCAGCTTGGTTGGGTGTAGAGGTCACCGGTGAGGTAAAATATTATAACTCCCAATTAAGTAAAACACCTTTTAATCTATGGTAGTCCTCTATATTATATACGTCTACTTATAAATTAAAAAAGATGCCAAGGGTCTTTGCGACATCATCAATTTTGACCCTTTGGCATCCATTTTAAAGCATTGTATTCATGCTCATCTATACAATTTATACTTCGTAATAATATTCTTATCAAATGATTTATTGCCATCCACCACCAAGAGAACGGTATAATTCAACTGTTGCGGACAATTGTGATAATTTGTTGTTTACTAAATTCAATTCTGCATTCAAAGAATTCTCTCTTGCGGTCAACAAATCTAAATAGGTTAGGTAACCGCTATTCAATAATTCTTCAGAATTACTTTCGGCTCTTTTTAAAGCCGAAACCTGTTTAGAGATATATGTCTCTTTTTCAATAGCAATATTGTAATCATATAAGGCTTCAGAAACTTCTTTGCCAGCATTTAAGAGCATTTTTTTGAAGCTTAATAAAGATTGTTCTTGTTGCACTTTTGCCACTTCGTAAGCTGTTCTAATTTTTCTACCGTTAAATATTGGCTGTGTTAAACCACCAACTAGATTAGCGAATATTGAACTGGAATCTATCCAATTATCAAGATCTAAACTTTGAAATCCGCCTTGTGCAGATAGCGTTATGGATGGATAAAAGTTACTTCTGGCAACGTTCGTTAATTCAAAACTATTTACCAATCCGTATTCCGCTTGCATAATATCTGGTCTGTTGCGAAGTAAAAGCGCAGGTACGCCTAATTGCATTTCGTTTGCTAAATACTGCTGATCTAATGAACTGCGTTCATAAGTTTGTGGTTCTTCACTTAATAAAATACTTAGGGTATTTTCCGCTTGATAAAGTAAATTTTTAAGGTCTAACAATTGACTTTGTGCACTATATAATTGTGCTGCAGTTTGGTCAACACCAACCTGATTTGCTTGCCCCGCTTCTTTTAGTGCAGAAATGGTTTCTAAACTTTTTGCACGGTTTTCAATGGTTTCTTCAGTAACTGAAATTTGCTTGTCCAAAGCCAATATTTGATAGTACGTAGTGGCAATTTGCGCCACCAAACTAGTTTTTACAGCTTTATGTGCCGCTACGGTTTGTAGATAATTGGCATCGCTGGCACGTTTGGTACTTCTTATTTTTCCCCAAATATCCGCTTCCCAAGAAGCTGTTCCAGAAGTTTCATATTGATTAAAAGGCTGAGTGAAAAAACTACCAAACTGTCCGTTTTCACTTGTTCTAGCGGTTCTAGTGGCACTTGCGGCACCGTTAATTGTAGGTAAATAACCAGCTTTTCCCTGTTTAACATAAGCCTCTGCAGCCGCAATGCTCTGTAGAGCAATGCGAATGTCAAGGTTATTTTCCAATCCTTTTTGAATATATGTTTTCAAATAAGAATCTGTAAAAAGGTCTTGGTAAGAAACCGATGCAAAAGATATGCTGTCCTGAGGCAGATTATCTGTTCTGTAAAGTTTTTCGGTTTCTACATTCGGTCGTTCATATGTTTTAGCGGTAAAACAAGACTGCAACAAAAGTGGCAGAAAGACGACCAATATAATTTTATTGGATACTAATTTATTCATGATTTCTTTAGTTCTAAGATTCTTCAATAACTTCTTGTGGAGCACCTGTAATTCGTTCTTGTATTGTTTGGAAAATAACATACAATGCCGGTATAACGAATACACCGAATATGGTGCCTATTAACATGCCCCCAACGGCACTCATACCAATAGAACGGTTACCTACTGCGCCTATACCAGATGATAGTGCCAACGGCATTAAACCAAGTATAAAGGCAAATGAGGTCATTAAAATTGGTCTAAGCCTAGCTTTTGCACCATCTATGGCAGAATCTATAATAGACATACCGTGCTTTCTACGTTGTAATGCAAACTCTACTATAAGAATGGCATTTTTGGAAAGTAGACCAATAAGCATGATCAATGCAATCTGGAAATAGATGTTATTTTCAAGTCCGGCCATGCTTACGAAACCAATAGCACCTGCAATACCAACCGGTAATGAAAGTAAAATTGCCAACGGTAAAATATAAGATTCATACTGGGCACTTAACAAGAAGTATACAAATACCAAACTCAAAATGAATATGATAATAGTTTGGCTACCTGCGCTATTTTCTTCTTTGGTAAGACCGGAATATTCAAACGTATAGTTATTCGGTAAAACTTCTGCAGCTACTTCTTCTATTGCCTTAATGGCATCTCCTGTAGAATAGCCAGGGTTCATTGCACCGTTTATTTTTACGGAGCTTAATAGATTAAATCTACTTACAACTTCAGGGCCATAAATTTTCTTCAACGATACAAACTGTGATACTGCAACAGATTCACCGTTCGCGTTCGTAACAAATATATGGTTCAGTGAATTTTCATCTGCTCTATCTTCTGGTTTAGCTTGGATCATAACACGATATTGTTTACCAAACTTATTGAAGTCAGTTGTATACAATCCTCCATAGTATCCTTGCATAGCACTGAAAACATCGGTAACCGCCAAACCTGCCATTTTTGTTTTTTCAACATCCACATCTAATTCATACTGAGGGAAATTTGCGTTGAAGTTTGTAATGGCATATTGTACCTCTGGCCTTGCGTTTATGGCACCTAAAAACTCATTGGTAACTTTATTTACGGTCTGCCAATCATCGGCATCTTTACTTTGCAGGTTCATTTCAAAACCGGTAGAATTACCAAAACCACGAACACTTGGCGGAGTAAAGAAGAATATTTTGGCATCTTTAAGTCCCGCTGTTTTTGCAAATAGGCTTCCTACTACTTCTTGGACAGATTCTCCTTCCCCTTCTCTTTCTCCCCAATCTTTAAGACGAAGTACGGAGAACCCATAAGAACCACCGTTCACGCTGTTCAAAATACTGAAACCTGTAATGTTCATACGAGCTTCAATGATATCCATAGATTGGTAGATAGAATCTAATTTCTTTACCGTTTTCTGCGTCTGTTCCAAAGTAGTGCCAGGAGGCATTGTTACATCGGCAAATACAATAGCTTTGTCCTCATTTGGAATAAAACCTGTAGGGGTTGATTGGAACAGCAAAAAGGCAATAACAGCAAAAACGGCAAGAGATCCCCATGTTATCCATTTTCTTTGGGTAATATATTTTACGGAACCAATATACTTATCCGTAACAGCATCAAAACCGGTGTTGAAAGCAGAGAAAAAACGTTTTACCACGCTTTTTTTCTTTTCTTCGGAATTATGATGTGGTTTTAATAAAAGTGCGGCCAATGCCGGACTTAAAGTCAACGCATTAACGGCAGAAATAAGAATTGCGATTGCCAATGTTATACCAAACTGTTGGTAGAACACACCCGACGAACCACTAATAAATGATACTGGAATAAATACCGCAGACATCACCAAGGTGATGGAAATAATAGCACCTGATATTTCTGACATAGCAGATTTAGTCGCCGTTTTTGCATTGGTAGCACCTTCTTCCATCTTGGCATGTACCGCTTCCACAACAACTATGGCATCATCTACCACAATACCAATTGCCAGGATCATTGCGAACAAAGTCAACATGTTGATCGAAAATCCAAATAAGGATAAGAAGAAGAACGTACCAACAATTGCCACCGGAACGGCAATAGCAGGAATTAAAGTAGATCTAAAATCTTGAAGGAATATAAAAACTACTAGGAATACCAATAAGAATGCCTCTATCAATGTTTGTACAACATGCTCAATAGATGCGCTTAGGAAATCTTTAGTATTGTACGGGATTACGTAGTCCAATCCTTTAGGAAAATCCTGACTACTCTCATCTAGTATTGTCTGAATTTCATCAATTATGGCATTTGCATTAGACCCGGAAGTTTGAAAAATACCGACTGCTGTACCGGGTTTGCCCATACCTTCGTTCTTGGTACCATAATTAAAGGCGCCCAGCTCAACATCGGCAACATCCTTTAGGCGTAGGAATTGACCATTTTCTTGAGCTCTTATAATGATATTTTCATATTCGGCCTCATTAGAAAGACGACCTTTATATTTTAATACGTATTCATAAACACCATCGGCATTCTCACCAATTTTACCGGTAGCGGCTTCAAGGTTTTGTTCGTTAAGTGCAGCCTGTATATCTGATGGCATAAGTTTATAAGCAGCCATCTTTTCAGGATTTAACCAAATACGCATAGAGTAATCTTTAGCGCCAAAAACGGTTACGTTACCTACACCTTCTATACGTTGAAGTTTAGGTACAAGATTAATTCTGGCATAATTCTCTACAAATGTTGCATCATATTCCTCATTATCTGAAAACAGGGAAAAGAATAATAGCGCACTAGTTTGAGATTTTTGGGTAATGACACCAGTTTGTACAACGGCCTGTGGCAAAACACTATTAGCCCTGGCAACTCTGTTTTGAACGTTTACGGCGGCAATATCTGGATCTGTACCTAGTTTAAAAAAGACATTTATGGTCGCAGCACCGTCGTTACTGGCATTAGAAGTCATATACAACATGTCTTCAACACCGTTGATCTGCTCCTCTAATGGTATAACAACACTTTTAAGTACGGTCTCTGCATTGGCACCTGTATATGTACTGGTTACCTGCACCGTAGGCGGTGCTATTTCCGGATATTCTTCAATAGGTAAGGTCGATAACCCTAAAACACCTAAAATGACGATAATGATCGATATGACCGTAGAAAGAACGGGTCGATCTATAAATTTTTGAAACATTGTTCTTTATTTGTATGTTATGTTTATTGGTGGATGCTTACTTGACCGGGTCAATGGTCATTCCGTCCCTAAGTTTAGAGGCCCCTTCTAATACAATAGATGTACCCTCGTCAATTCCATTTTCAACAATAAATCCTTTTTGTGTAGTAGTGATAATGTTTAATGGCATTGTTGTTACCGTATTATCATCTTTGACCACGTAGACCAATTTTTTACCTTGAAGATCTATAGTTGCTGTTTGCGGTATTTCATAAGCACCTTCATACACAGTTGGTATTCTTATTTTACCGGTACTGCCGCTGCTGAGTAAATTGCCTTCATTGTCAAAATCTGCCCTTGCGGTAACACTACCGGTGTTGCTATTGATTATTGTATTGATCATGGCAATTTTTCCGGGTTCGGCATATTCTTCGCCATTGATCATAATAAGTGAAACTTTTGGAGCTTTATCAAGGTCTATAACATTTTTGTCATTTTTTGGCATTGATTCCTTAAGCTTCAATAATTCTTTTTCATTCATAGAAAAATAGGCACGAACTTCACTAACATCAGATACCGTAGTTAAAGGTTTACTCATGGCAGAACTTACCAATGCACCTATTTTATATGGTATTTCTCCTATATAACCGTCTACCGGACTAGTAATACGTGAGTAGCCTATATTAGATGCTACACTCTGGTAATTGGCCTTGGCCTGCTCTAATTGTGCCTTTGCGGTTTCTAATTGTACATTACTAATTATATTCTTTTCTACAAGTGGCTTCAGTTTATCTACTTCTACTTGCGCTACGTTTACAGATGCTTTGGCCGCATTGGCATCTTGGTTCAACGTTTGTGTTTCCAGTTTAAAAAGTAATTGGCCCTTTTTAATTTTTTGACCTTCCTCAACATACACTTCTTGTACAAATCCCGAAACTTTAGGCCAAATTTCTACATTTTGCTTCCCCTCAAGGGTAGTAGAAAATTCATTATAAACAGTTAGGTCCTGTTTGGTCAATTGAGCAATTTTTAAGCTTGGTGGTGGAGGTGCCGCTGCCGCTTGTGCCGGTTTTTCAGATGAACCAAAGCATGAACTCAAAAGAAGAGCTGCACTTATTATTCCTATAATTGATAACTTTCTCATTTTAATTGGATGTTTACTTATATAAATAGTTGTTGTTTTCTGTTAAGGTTTTGTTAATTCAGTAAGTTCGGTAAAAAACGAACTATGTGTTCAAATTTTTTTATATTAATTTTTTTAAAGCTTCTATCGTTTCTTTGTACGTAGTTTCATTTTCACTTAAGCAATGCATATAAGCGTCTATTTTAGCTTTATTAGAATTATATTTTTCAGTATTAAATTCTTTATCGTATGCAGCTACCTTTTGTATCATTTTAGATTCGTTAGCAGCCTTTTTAAGTGCCTGCTCTAATTTTTTAATAAAAAAAGTGCTCTTGTCAGAAATTTGAAAATATCTTCTTCTATCTCCAGATTTTGTGAAATAGGTAATCATACCTAATTGTAAAAGCAAATTTAGAGAGGTTGAAATTGAGCTCTTACTGGCACCTCTTTTATTTTGACAATCATCAAAAGTTAAACCTACTTCCTCTGTAACTACCAGATTTCCAAAAATTCTGGCTGCCAAAGGGGGTAAATTATATTCAGCTTCAAAATGAACACCTAGTTCCTCTATTAACTTTTGTTTACGTTCTTCTTTCTCCATAATTCAAAATTTGAGACTACAAAGGTATAGTTAGTTCGGTAGTAAACAAACTAAAAGAACTTAAATTTTGTTAAATCTTTTTAAACTATGATTTACTGTGTAAAATTAAATCATAACTAATTGAAAATTAATTCAATAGAAACAATTTTTAACGGTGTTTTAAATTTGAAGGTGCAATTATTTTTGTGAAGTATGATAGAATTTTAGATTCTAAACATTTAAAAAAAAAGTCTATTTGGCAAGAATACCCTCTTTCTCAATCAAAAGAATGTGTGTCAAATTGGTTTCCCTAACTGTGTTCTTTTCAAATAAAAATCGTTTTTCGAACAATTTGTTGTCCGCAAAGAAAGTGACAAAAAACTCATTGTTCAACGCCAAAACATCTTCTTGAACCACCTCGATCTTTTTAAATGATTTTGGTGGTATATCGCCAATGCCGTGTCTCATGGTGGAAGTTTTGCGATCACCATCATAACCTTTTGATACTGCAATGGTCATTTCAATAGGCGTATCCTTATCATTTATAATATATGCATTCCAGTCTTTGTCCAAGAATTCTTCGTTCCATTCACGGATCATGGCAACGTAAACATCTTTAACAATAGGTATTTCAATATCTTTTTTCACTAAGAAATCTTAAAGGGCGCTTTTAAATTGCTCTAAAAAGCGTAGGTCATTTTCACTCAGTAAGCGAATATCTGTAATTTGATGTAATAACATGGCAATACGATCAATACCTACACCAAAAGCAAAGCCAGAATATATTTCAGGGTCAAGCCCACAATTTGTAAGTACGTTAGGGTCTACCATACCGCAGCCACCAATTTCTAGCCAACCGGTACCTTTGGTGATTTTGTAATCAGATTCAGTCTCTAAACCCCAGTATACATCAACTTCTGCACTTGGTTCCGTAAATGGGAAATAAGAGGGCCTTAACCTAATTTTAGATTTTCCAAAAAGCTCTGCCGTAAAGTATTGAAGTGTTTGTTTTAAATCTGCAAAAGAAACATCCTTGTCTATATATAAACCTTCTATTTGGTGGAAGAAGCAGTGAGATCTAGCAGAAATAGCTTCATTTCTATATACTCTACCTGGTGATATGGTACGAATAGGAGGTTGATTATTTTCCATATAACGCACTTGTACCGAAGACGTATGTGTACGCAGTAAGATATCTGGATCTGTTTGCACAAAGAAAGTATCTTGCATATCTCTTGCCGGATGATACTCAGGTAAGTTCAATGCGGTAAAATTATGCCAATCATCCTCTATTTCAGGACCTTCGGATACATTGAAACCAATTCTTGAAAAAATATCGATAATCTTGTTTTTGACTATGGATATAGGATGACGTGAACCTAGTTCAATAGGGTTTCCAGGTCTGGTTAAATCACCATAAACCTGCTCATCGGTCTGGTTGCTCTCTAATACTTGTTTTAAAGATTCTACCTTTTCTGTAGCGGCATTTTTAAGTTCGTTAATAGTTTGGCCAAACTCTTTTTTCTGGTCGTTCGGTATATTTTTAAACGCTGCAAAGAATTCGTTAAGGATACCTTTTTTTCCCAAATATTTTATACGAAACGTTTCTACGGCCTCCATATTGTCAGCAGTAAACGATGCTACTGTAGAGATTTCTTCTTTTATCTTATCAATCATGAATGTTGATTAAAGTCGCAAATTTAAAACTTTTAGAACAGGTATGATATGTTTTTATATGTTTTGATACCTATGCACGTATAAATTATAATAGTATAGGTAGTGTTGATCATAATTAATAAACTTGATGTAGGCTATATCCGAAAATAAAGAAGCTTCTATTTTTTTTAAAACTTAGAGAACATTTTTAAAATAGAGCATATCGTAAAAAAAAACCGATGCGTAGGCACCGGTTTTTTTATTTAAAAGTTTATGGTCTTAACTATAGAATTCAACTGCTCCAGACGCAATATCGTACATTGCCCCAACAATCATTATTTCACCGTTTTCTTCCATTTCGGCTAAAACGGGACTATCTTTTCTAATGTTTTCAATAGTCATTTCCACATTTTTAGCCGCAACTTTATCTACAAAGTCTAAATTTTTAGAGTTTCTTTGACTCTCATCTGTAGGTTCTTTAACAGCGTCTACTGCCGGTTCAATTTTATTGATCAAAGCTGTCAAATTACCCAATCTTGCATGATCACAGGCCCCTTTAATAGCTCCACAGCTAGTATGGCCCAATACTACGATTAATTTGGTTCCCGCTAGTTTGCATCCAAATTCCATGCTTCCAAGAATATCTTCGTTTACGAAATTTCCTGCTATTCTTACACTGAAAATATCACCAAGGCCTTGGTCAAAGACCAATTCGGCAGAAACTCTAGAGTCAATACAGCTTAGTATGGTAGCAAAGGGAAACTGACCTTCGCTAGTATCGTTTACCTGCTCTAAAAGATTTCTATTTGCTTTCAGGTTATTTTGAAACCTTTGATTTCCTTCCTTCAAAAAATCCAATGATTTAGAAGGGGTCATTGTTGCTTGGGTTTCTTTAGTATGTGCTTTCATAATATTGTAATAGATTTTAAGATGATTCTTTATCAATGATATGCTTGTTCCATTGAAAAAGGATCAATAATAATACATTTAGTTATTTTAAACTTAGGTTTGACTTCTCAGGTTGTTGAAAAAACTCAATATAACTGGGTGGGTTTTCAACGATGCCTCTATTAGAAATTAGCTTAATATCAATATTTCGTTCTTTGGCCTTTAAACTAAAGTCCTCTAAAATTTCAATAATGTCATAATCTAAATATTTAGTCTTCATAATATCTATTGAAAGATGCGTGTCATTGGGCAAATTATCAAGTTCCTTTAAAATGGCACCTTTATTAATAAAGGTAACTTCTTCTGCCAAGGTCATATTGATTCTGTGTTTACCATCGCTTTTATCTTCAATATGCAAAAAATGAGAGTTTTGGTAGTTCTTTAAAAGAATTACAATGATACCTACGGCTAGACCAAGGCTTATACCTATTAACAAATCTGTAAAAACAATTCCTAGAACGGTAACAAAAAATGGTATGGATTGTTTCCAGCCAAGCTTGTACATTTTTATGAATAAAGCAGGCTTTGCCAACTTATATCCTACAATAAATAGTATGGCCGCCAGGACCGATAAAGGAATCATGTTCAACAATGTTGGTATCAGAATTACGGATATCAATAATAAAAAACCATGAATTATTGCCGATAATTTAGTTCTTCCACCAGACTGTATATTGGCAGAACTACGAACGATAACTTGAGTGATCGGTAGACCGCCTATCATACCGGAAATTATATTACCGGTACCTTGCGCCAATAATTCTCTGTTGGTAGGAGTAACATTTTTATGAGGGTCTAGCTTGTCCGTAGCTTCAACACAAAGTAAAGTTTCTAGACTTGCTACCAATGCTATGGTAAAACCGGTAATCCAAACCTGCGGATTAGTTATTGCACTAAAATTTGGAAAACTGAACTGACCAAGAAAAGAAGAAACATCTTCTGGTACTGGTACTTTCACTAGATGGTCGGCCGATATACCAAATACTTCGCTATCCTTGGTAAATACATAAAACAAAATACCGGTAACAACTGCAACCAATGGACCCTGTACCAACTGAAAGATTTTACCTTTTTTAGAAAGTACTTTGTCCCATAACAAAAGAATAGCCAAACCTATAATTGCTATTATGGTTGCCCCGGGACTAATATTGTTTATGGTATTTAAAATTTCTGAAAAGGTGTTTTCCCCATCTACTTGAAAAAATGCCCAGTCGCCCTCAGGATCGGAATCATAGCCAAAAAAGTGCGGTATTTGTTTAAGAATAATGATAATACCAATACCGGTAAGCATTCCTTTAATTACGGAAGAAGGAAAGTAATAGCCAATAACACCTGCCTTTAAAATACCAAATACTATTTGGATAATACCACCTAATACAACGGCTACCAAAAAATTTTCATAACCGCCAAGTGTACCTATTGCGGTCAATACAATAGCCGCCAGACCGGCAGCCGGTCCACTAACTCCAATTTTAGATCCGCTCATGGCACCTACAACAATACCACCTATGATACCTGCTATTAGACCTGAGAATAATGGTGCTCCACTTGCAAGGGCAATACCTAGACACAATGGTAATGCGACGAAAAATACAACAATACTCGAAGGAATATCGCTCTTAATATGTTTAAACATGTTTATAATATAATTTGGTCCTAAACCGGTTAGGACATTTAGATTAGTTATTTAGTAAATGCGGATAATTATATGATTTCATCGGGCGGGGGAGATACTATTTCTAAATATAGGTCCAAATAACCTAATTTATGAGTGTTACTGATGATAGAATTTTCTGAGATAGATACAATTGAAAATACTAAGGAATTTTCTTTGACAAACTTTTCTTCACCTATAGATTTCTTACCGGATTCTTGTTCTTCTTCGTTCAGATTTGTGAGGACTATAGGGTTCTCAATATCGCATAAGGTAATTATGCTTGGCGCAGTAACTGCAAAAAGCCATAATAGGAGTAAAGTTATGCGTGCTACCAGCTTCATATATAAATGTATGATTTATAAAGATAGTGTGCAAATAGTTAACAATTATGCACTATTGGCTAAAAATCCTTTAACAATTTTAGATCATTGTTTTTGACCCATCCGGTTTTACCGTCAGTTAGTTTAATTTTTTTCCAATTATTCAATTCATCCAGTACATTTACCTTGGTCCCTGCATGAATAAGAAAAACTTCTTCACTTTTATTGTTCGGTTCAGATTTTACAGCACTTTCCTCAGCAAAAATAATAGCTGGTCTATGTTTGTCAAAATCATTGCGCTGCACATATGCGAACACTACCGATAAAAGACATAACAACAAAGCGAACATACTTCCTATAAAAGTTAATCTCTTTCTTGAAGAATAAACAGCATAATAAAATAAAATGTATAGCACTACAAATACGATCATGAACCCTACGGCCGTGTATGCCCACTCGTCAAAAGTTAATTTGCCGGTAACGTTTTTGTACAATTTAGATAGACCGGTCTCTGGCATTATATCTATGGCATCAATGGTCATATTTTGAGCATAGCTAAGATTTGTTTTTATCTCCTCATCATTAGGCGATAGTAACAGGGCTTTTTCAAAATAATAAATGCTTTCCGCAATTTTATTTTGTTTGTAGTAAGAATTTCCAAGATTGAAGTACACGGCAGATGAATGTTTGCCGTTTTCAAGAATATCCAAATAATAATTAGTGGCATCTTCGTAGTCACCGGCATTATAGGACACTGTAGCCTTTTCAAACAATTGTTCGTTCTGGGCGGTACAAACTAGCACTGCAAAAAGGCCGATAAAAGTAATGAGCTTTTTGAACATGTTTATAATTGTTTATCCATTATAGAAATTACCTCACTAGCTTTGTCATAGTCGGCTTGCATCTGTACATTTGAAAAAGGACTATATCTTGCCGCTTCACAGTTCTTTAATAATGCAATGAAACTGTCCGTACTGGTGTCGTCTACCTGTTTTGCCCTTAGTAACTCTGTAATTTTATCTTTACTGAACTCAGAGGTTTCAATCTTTAATTTTGCTTTTAAATAATTGTGCAATGCACGTTCAAGAGCAACATAAAAAGACTCTTTGTTACCTAATTGTTTTCTTGCAGCAGATAAATATTTTCGAGCCAGTTTGTTTGCTTTTCGAATTTTGTTGCCTACCACATCTCCTGCAATGGCATCTCTTTTCTTTCTCAAAACTATAGCTAGGGGAATGAGTAGTAAAGGGCACAAGAGCCATAAATAAAATGAGGTTGATCCAAAGAAATATGAAACGGATTTGCCGGTTAAATTGGGGTTTAATTTAATAAAATTAAACTCATTGCCGTTACTTACTACAGATTGTTTATTGCTATTTGCATTTCCTACGGCATTGGACGATGCACTTAAAGGACCTTCCAAAACATTAATAACAATTTCATTGGATGTTAACGTAGAATATTTTCCTGTAGATGGGTTAAAATAGCTAAAGCTTAACGGGGCAATTGGATATTTTCCTCTAAAAGAAGGTACAATGGTATATTGGTTGCTGACCTTGCCTTGCATTCCTGCCAAGGTTGTTCTAACACCCTCCGTAAATTCCGGTTCATAGACTTCTAAAGCACTTGGCAGTTCTAATACAGGAAGTTTAAATAATTTTAGGTTTCCTTTACCACTGACCTCCACGGTTGCCTGTAAAGATTCCGATGCATTTAAACTGGTCTTGCTAGTAGTCACTGAAAAATCAAAATCCCCAACGGCTCCATTAAAATCTGCAGGTTGGTTTTCAATAGGCAAAGGTTTTACATTAATTGTTCTTTTGCCGGCAGATACCGTTTTGTTGGTTTGGGCATACATTTTTTGTCCAAAAAAGTCCCTTCTACCCGTTGGTACATCTACGGTTACATCTAGTGAAAGTGGTTCTATGTCCAGTTTTCCGGATTTCTGCGGATAAAGAACTACACGTTTTAAAATAGCATACCGATAAGGCTTGCCTTTATAAGTTCCATTTTGCGCGCTAAGCCCGTTTACCTTTATATCTTGGCTCCAGAAATTATTATAGGTTGGATTATCTAAAGGTTGATAATTTGATACGCTAATATTAGGACTAACATATAATTTGTAAATTACTGTTATAGCTTCGTTTAAATACGGATTTGTTTTTGAAATCTCGGCTACCAAATGTAAATTTTCATCTGCTATATCATCGGCGGTCATTTGATCGCTGGGTTTGTCTACTGCCGCTGTAACTTCAACATTTTGTGCCAATGACTTATAGGTTTCGCCATCAATTACTATAGAAGCTTGTTTAATAGTAAATTTACCTCTGGCAGTAGGTGCTAGTGTATATGAATATGATTTAGAATAGCTTCTTACTCCATTGATCCAAGAAGAACTTATAGATTGAGAAGGTCCCATGATTACTTTAAAACCTGCAAAATCTGGCGGACTAAAATTATCGCCATCGCGGTTCATGGTAAAATCTACTCGTAATCTTTCATTTAGACCAAGCTTTGGTTTACTCAGTTTCATTTCAAAAGTTACCTCACCGTTATTTTGGCCCATCATGCATATTGAAGACAGAAATACGGTCAATACTAACCCAAGTTTTGCTATGGATTTAAAATCTACCAATCTTTTTCGGTTTTAATTTTTGCTCCTTTTACTTTTTTGGCATCGATTTTATCTTGAACCTTTTTCTCTGCATTTTGCATGGCTCTCAATAAATTTTCGACTTGTTGTTTAGAGAGTTGATTAGGTTTAGGTTGTTGTTGATTCTGCTGGTTTTCACCATCACCCTGTTCCGGCTTTTTCTTTTGATCAGATTCATTGTCGCCTTCCCCTTCATTATTATCATCTTTGTTCTCTTTGTCTTTATCGCCTTCATCTCCCTTGTCGCCATCTTCACCTTGATCTTTTTTATCCTCGTTCTCGCCTTCGTCTTTTTGATCTTGGTCTTTGTTTTCGTCCTTGTTGTCTTTGTCTTTATCCTTTTCGTCTTGGTCTTGTTTGTTCTCGTCTTGATCTTTTTTCAGAAGTTCTTTGGCCAGCGCCAGGTTATAACGGGTTTCTTCGTCAGTAGGATCATTGCGTAAAGCTTCTTTATAAGCTTCTACCGCCTTTGCATAATCTTTACGTTTCATGAAAACATTACCCATATTATGGTAAGCTTTATGTTTGTCAGTTTTAGTTGTAGAAGCTTCACCAGCTTCTTTAAACCTGCCAAACGCCTCATTATACGTTTCATTTTCATAGTAGGCATTACCTAAGTTATAAGGAGCTGCGCTATTATCTGTACTTTTTGATATTGCTTTTCTATAATTCACCTCTGCGGCAATAAAATCATCTTCTGACAATGCCTTGTTGGCATCCCAGGTTAAATTGGTAGATAATCTTAAAGCTTTTTCTTTTTCCTTTTCGTCATTCTCTTGAGCAAAAGAGGAAAAACAAACAAAAAGCAATAGTAATACTGTGTTTATGTTATTCATTTCTTTTCTCATTGAACAGATTAAGTTTTTTTAACCAGCTTGTCTTGCGGTCCAAGATAAAAATATCTAAAAAGAGAAGCAACAATGCCGCGCCTACAAACCACTGAAATTGATCTTTATATTCTGCGAATTGTTTGGCTTCAAATTCCTTTTTATCCATTTTTAATAATTCTTCTTTAATATACTCTACTGCGGCATCTGTATTGGAGCCATCAATATATTGTCCATTACCTTCACTTGCAATTTCCGCTAATACAGTTTCGTTTAATCTGGTGATTACGGTTTCACCTTGGCTATCTTTCTTAAGGCTTTCTAAAATACCATTTCTTTTTATTGGTATAGGCGCCCCTTTTTCTTTACCTACGCCAATAGTGTATATGATAATGCCTTCTTCAACGGCTTCTTCCACGGCATCTAGTGTTGAGCCCTCTGAATGATCTTCACCATCAGAGATAATGAACAGTACACGGTTGGTCTGTTCCACATCGTCATAATAGGTAGATGCCAGTTCAATGGCTTGGTCAATAGCAGTACCTTGAGATGTAAGCATGTCCGTATTCATACCCTGTAAGAACATTTTTGCCGCACCGTAATCTGTGGTTATGGGTAATTGTGGGTATGCTTGTCCGGCATAGGCTATAATACCAATTCTATCACTTGCCAGTTGATTGATTATTTCAGAAACCAATCTCTTGGCTTTTTCTATTCTGTTAGGTGCAATGTCTTCCGCCAACATACTTTTACTGACATCTACCGCAAAAACAATATCTACACCTTCTCTTTTTACGGTTTCTAATTTTGTGCCAATTTTTGGGTTTACCAAACCAATGACCAGCAATGCCAAGGCAAGTATAAAGACTATTAATTTTAGTCCGCCCTTATTGTAAGAGCGGTTTGGTGTCAATCTTTTTAAAAGTTCAGGATCCGCAAATTTCTTTTGCGTTCTCTTTTTCCAGACCAATAGTAAAAAGAACAGCACTATTATCACCGGAATGATAAAGAGTAAATAAAAGTATATTTTTTCGTCGTACTGTATCATATTAAACAAAGCTTCTAAAAAGCGTATTTCTTAAAATCCATTCTAACAAAAGCAAACCTCCTGCTAATAATACCCAAATTCTAAATTTTTCCTCGTAGCGGTAGTATTTGAATTCTTCTACCTCGGTTTTTTCCAGTTTATTGATTTCGTCATAGATTTCTTCTAGAGACTCGTTATCGGTTGCTCTAAAATATCTTCCTCCGGTGGTACTGGCTATATCTTTAAGTAGTTCTTCATCTATTTCTACCTGACGCATTCCAAATCTGAAAGAGCCATCGGCATTATATGAAACTGGTGAAAGTGCATTTCCATTTGTACCTAAACCAATGGTGTATGTTTTAATACCAAATTCAAGGGCTAGGTCAGATGCTGTTTGTGGTTCTATAAAACCGGAATTGTTGACCCCGTCGGTCAGCAGTATGATAATTTTACTTTTTGCCTTGCTATCCTTTAAACGGTTCACGGAAGTTGCCAGCCCCATACCAATTGCCGTACCGTCATCTAATTGACCGTATGAAATTTCTGAGAGTGCGTTCAGTACAATGGCTTTATCTGTGGTAATAGGTGTTTTGGTATATCCTTCACCGGCATATGCAACAATACCTATACGGTCGTTAGGCCTATTTTTTATAAAATCTGCGGCAACATCTTTAAGTGCGGCCAACCTATTTGGTTTTAGGTCTCTTGCCAACATACTGGAAGACACATCTATTGCCATGACAATATCTATACCTTTTGTAGTCTTTGAACGTGTAGAGATATCTTCTGTCTGTGGTCTTGCAAGAGCTACTATAATAGCACTCAGGGCCAATAAACGTAATATGAACAACGCAGGTTTGAACTTGGTTAAAATACTATTGTAGCTAAAACCTTTTGTGCTAGATATACGTAATGATGCGTTTTGCTCTTTTTGCTTAAAGATATACCACACAATTGCCAATGGCAGTAATAAGAACAGCCAAAAGAAATCAGGGTTTGCAAATGATATATTCTCTAACATTTATGCTTCTGTTTTTACTTCTACCGATGATAAGATGCGGTCTACTATTTCTTGTGCGTATGTATCTTCTTCTAGCCAGGTTAATATTACATATTGTTGAAAGCCTTTTCCGCCAAAAAGTAACACTGCATATTCGCCATCAATTAGTTCTTCCGATCCAGGCATAGGAAATTTACCACTACCAAAAATTTTAACACCTTCTACCCCGCTAATTGTATTGAATTCCTCTTGTTTGGTAATGATGTTCTTTGCTCCCTGACTTTCAAAATTTGATAGTATTCGTTCAATGGTCTTATCAAATTCTGGTTCAACATCTTGTTGTGCCAAAGTGATGCTGGTAGTACCAATGTTAAAAAGTGCAATTGGACTTCTATATTCAAAAGCTTGAATATCAGCTATGGCAGCTTTTGCTTCTGCCGGTAATTTTATCTTTTGGCGTACCAGTACTTGTGGGGTCTCTAATTGTATTGGCGGAAAACCATAACTACTCCGTACCCATTCTTCTTCTAAAAGCTCTTTTGTTGGATGGCCCAAAACGGTATCCTTTAAATAACCGAATCCGAATTTAATACCTGCAATCGTTATTCCAATAAGTACTAACGCAACGGTAGAAATAACCGCTATTTTAATTTTTTTCTTTTTTGCCTTACGTTCAAGTTCTTCTTGGTATTCGGCTTGCTCTAATAGCTCTTCCTCCGTTGGTTCCGGGAGGGCTTCATGAGTTTTTTCAACAATCTGTTCAACCAGCTTTCTATCTTGTTCGGCAACAGCGGTAGAAGGTTTGTTCTTGGCAAATTTCACTAAATCTGCCGTTTGTAATATTTGTTGAAATTGTTTTATGGTATCGTTATCCAAATTCAGTTCGCCGGCATCTTTTAGTAGTTCTAATTTTTCGATCAATTGACCGGTGGTACTTTCCAGAGCGGTTACATTGGCATCTTCTTCAAGGTAAGAACGTACTATAGTAGTTAGTTCAGAATAGTATTCTTTGTATTCGTCCTGTATTAGGTATCTAGAATTTTCTAATCGCTTCAATTCTAGTAAAGCCCTGTCATATGGTGGTAAGAGTGCAACCTTTTCTTCTTCGCTAAGTGGTTTTTTACGGAAGACGAACCAATAAAGTAAAAAGCCAAGAATTAATAAGATCAACAGACCTATAAGCATGTATTTCCAAAAAGTATAATTACTTTTTTCAACATTGATCAACGGTTTAATGTCATACATTTTCTGATTCAAGGTATCTACAGGAACCGTAGCTACATTGATCAAAGAAGAATCGGTCATAAAACCAGTGCCGTTAATGTCAATACGCTGAGAAGGCAGTTTATAGGCGCCAGAATCAAATTGGGTTAAAGCATATATTTTTTGAAGTGTAAGCCGATCTTTATTTCTAGTGGTATCCGTTGCAAAGGCCTCCACCGTTTCTAGAGGAGAAAAGGTTTGCCCTTCAGGAAAAATAACAAAATCCGTAGAGTCTATATCTACGGTAACCTTCCATTGAACCTGTTCACCTATTTTTATAAAAGTTGTATCTATCTCGGTGGATATTCGCGGACTTTCTTGAGCGCTCATGTTAGAGCCCCATAATAGAAGTATGAATACCGGTATAATACATAAAATGTACGATACACCTATTTTATTTTCTCTATTAGTATAACTCATTCGTATCAACCTCTTCTTTTAAAATAGCCCAATAATTTTTTTACATAGCTTTCATCTACCCTGCAGTCTAGCACACCGCATCCAGATTTTGTAAAAGACTCCTTGAAATAGGTAACACGCTCTCTGTGATATTCCGCATAGGAGTTACGAACTTTTTTAGAATTTGTATTTACCAATTGTAATTTTCCGGTTTCAACATCTTCTACTTGCACCATGCCCAAGTTAGGTATAGACTCTTCACGTTCGTCATAAACTCTAATACCTGTTACATCATGTTTGCTGCCAGTAATTTTTAACGTTTTTTCGTAATTGTCGTCTATAAAATCAGAAAGAACAAAAACAATGGCTTTTTTCTTCATGACACTGCTTAAGAATTTCATGGCCTGGGCAATATCCGTTCTATTGCTTTTTGGTTTAAACTCCAATAACTCCCTAATGATACGGAGAACGTGGGTCTTTCCTTTTTTAGGCGGAATAAAAAGTTCAATTTGGTCAGAGAACAGAATAACACCGACTTTGTCATTGTTTTGCAATGCGCTAAAAGCCAACGTTGCGGATATTTCTGTAACGATCTCGTTCTTAAATTGGTTGGTAGTGCCAAATAGTTCAGATCCACTAATGTCCACCATCAACATCATGGTAAGTTCTCGTTCCTCTTCAAATACTTTTATGTAAGGCTCGTTGTAACGTGCGGTAACATTCCAATCAATATTTCTTACATCATCACCAAATTGATACTGGCGCACTTCACTAAAAGTCATACCACGACCTTTAAAGGTAGAGTGATATTCCCCGCCAAATATGTGGTCAGAAAGACGCCTTGTCTTTATTTCAATTTTCCGTACTTTTTTGAGTAGCTCTTTGGTGTCCATTTTTTAGTAAACAGTTTACAGTCTCCGTTAGCAGTAATCTTATATTCTTCCATACAATAATTGGATTTCCGAATATGGCAACTGTATTAAGGTACTTCTATCTCGTTTACAATTTTATTGATGATATCAACAGAAGTAATGTTTTCTGCTTCTGCCTCGTAAGTAATGCCTATTCTGTGTCTAAGAACATCTAATACCACGGCACGTACATCTTCAGGTACAACGTAACCCCTTCTTTTTATAAAAGCATAACATTTTGCTGCGGTACCTAGGTTGATGCTACCTCTTGGAGATGCACCAAAACTGATTAACGGCTTTAAGCTTTCTAAGTTATATTTCTCTGGATATCTTGTGGCAAATACAATATCAAGAATATATTTTTCAATTTTTTCGTCCATGTACACTTCACGAACCGCTTTTTGTGCGCTAAGTATTTGGTCTATGGATACCACGGCGTTTACAGTTTCATAGCTGCCTTTTAAATTTTGGCGCATGATCAACTGTTCTTCGTTAATTTTAGGATAATCAATAACGGTCTTCAGCATAAAACGATCCACCTGTGCTTCGGGTAACGGGTAAGTTCCTTCTTGTTCTACCGGGTTTTGGGTAGCCATCACCAAAAAGGGTTTGTCAAGAATAAAAGTTTCATCACCAATGGTGACTTGCTTTTCTTGCATGGCCTCCAATAATGCAGATTGAACTTTGGCAGGAGCACGGTTAATTTCATCTGCAAGAACAAAGTTTGCAAAAATAGGACCTTTCTTAATGGAGAAATCGTTCAGTTTCATATTGTAGATCAATGTACCTACCACATCTGCCGGAAGTAAATCTGGAGTAAACTGAATTCTACTAAAACTACCTTTAACAGCTTTTGAAAGAGTGTTTATCGCTAAGGTCTTTGCCAAGCCGGGTACACCCTCAAGCAATATATGCCCTTGGCCTAAAAGTCCGATCAATAACCGTTCTACCATATATTTTTGGCCAACGATCACTTTATTCATTTCAAGCATCAGTAAATCGATAAAAGCGCTTTCTTTTGCTATTTTTTCATTAACGGCACTAATATCAATTGAAGTATTTTCTTCCATTTAAAACTATATATTATTGATTGTTAAGGTTTCTAATTTTAACAGTTACGCAAATTGAAAATTTATTCACTCAGTCGCTGTTAATGATAGGTTAAAAAATTGGAAAACCCCTTATTTTTATGAACGTTTTAAGGGATTTCTTTTTAATTTCATTAATCAAAATACAATATATTGAAATATTCTAGAATAATTGCAGGTACTATGACCTGGGGCAAATGGGGCAAAAAGCATTCTACCAAAGATATGATATCACTTATGAATCATTGCATAGATCATAGAATTACTACTTTCGACCATGCCGATATTTATGGCGACTATACTACTGAAGAGGATTTTGGCAAGGCCTTGAAAGAGAGTTCAATTAAAAGGGAGGATATTCAATTGATCAGCAAATGCGGTATTCAGTTTCATGTAAAAGAACGATTGAACAGGATAAAGCATTATGACTATAGTACAGCATATATTATATCATCTGTTGAACGCTCGTTAAAAAAGCTACAAACGGATCATTTAGACTTGTTGCTGCTGCACAGACCAAGTCCTTTGATGAATCCATCGGAAATTGCAGAAGCTGTAGATAAATTGAAGCAGGATGGTAAGATCAGACAATTTGGAGTGTCAAACTTTACGCCAGCACAAATTCAGTTAATAGAAAAGGAGATACAGGTAGAGGCAAACCAAGTAGAGTTTTCACTTTCTGCAAATGAAGTAATGGGCAACGGTACTTTGGATGACTGCGTTGCATTTGACCGATTGGCCATGAGCTGGAGTCCGCTAGGCAGTTATTTTAGGGAAGAATCTCAGGCAAATACACGGATCAAAAAGGTTTTGGCAGATTTAACCGAAAAATACAATGCCACAGAAGATCAACTGTTGTTGGCTTGGATTTTAAAACACCCATCTAAAATTCATCCTGTAGTGGGTACGGCAACTCCAAAACGATTAAAAATGGCAATGGATGCCGTTTCCATTGATATGGATATACAAGATTGGTTTATTTTATTAGAGGCTAACGAAGGTCATGAAGTGGCATAATTAAAATATAAAATGACAAAAACAGCGTTTATTACAGGAGCTACTAGCGGTATAGGAAAGTCAACGGCTATTCATTTTGCCCTTAACGGAATAAATTTGATTTTGTGCGGAAGACGCCAAAATCGGCTAGATGCCCTAAAAAAAGAACTTGGTAAAGAGGTTCTGATACATACCTTGAATTTTGATATTCGTAATAGGGAGTCTGTTCAAGAAGCGGTGAATTCCCTGCCAAAAGAGTTTTCACAGATAGATATTCTAATAAATAACGCCGGAAATGCCCATGGAATGGATGTCATACAGGAGGGAAACATTGATGATTGGGACGCCATGTTGGACATTAACGTTAAAGGCTTGTTATATGTTTCAAAAGCGATAATTCCGCAAATGGTGGCACGTGGATCGGGCCATATTATCAACATAGGATCTACGGCTGGCAAAGAGGTATATCCAAAAGGAAATGTGTATTGTGCAAGCAAACATGCTGTGGATGCCATTAACCAAGGAATGAGAATAGACCTTAATGGTACGGGTGTACGGGTTGGTGCCGTAAATCCGGGATTGGTGGAAACTGAGTTCAGTAATGTACGTTTTAAGGGAGATGAAGATAGGGCAGATAAGGTTTATACGGGTTTTCAACCTTTAAAACCAGAAGATATTGCTGATATTATTCATTTTGTAGTCACAAGACCGTATCATGTTAATATTGCCGATTTGGTAGTAATGCCAACGGCGCAGGCATCTTCAACTATTGTAGATAAAAATTAATGCTATGAAAAGAATTTAGAATACCGTCTTTGAAAGCTAAAATTTAAAATAATGATCAATAAACGCCTTTTGGTAAAAAACTTGCTTGCGCATAATGACGAGAATAGTTTTTACGACAAAAAGCGATTTATTTCTATAGGCGAAAAAGAAGGTAAAGGTAAATTTTTGAAGCATGTTTGTGCATTGGCAAATAGCAATCCCGCTAATAATTCTTTCATAGTAATTGGCGTTGAAGATGAGGACAATAAAATAGTAGGCGTAGACTTTTTTGATGACAGTAAGATTCAGAATTTGGTAAATGCCTATCTAGAAAACCCACCGCTAATATCTTACGAGAACATACCCTTTCCGCATTTACCGGAAGGTAAGGTAGTAGGTTTGGTCACCATAAAATCTATTGGAAAAATTTGCTCTTTGAGAAAGAACATTTGGAAATATTATGGCGGTTCCGTGTTCTTTAGGGAAGGCAGTATTAGTTTGCCAAAAGTGTTCGATATTGAATTAAAAGATACCAATTCAGAAGCTGTTGCTACTATTGAACAACATGCTAAAAACAATATTCAGCTGACTTTGGACGGTGTTATCGACTTTATAAACCACAGGCATAAAGATTTAGAGAGCGATTATAAAGTATTTAAAGAACAGTTTGTAGTATGTTGGGCAGGTAATAAAAAAGTGGTCAATGGAGAAACCTATTTTTATAGGGTAGATATTGAATTGATCAATGAGCAGGTAAAATTGTTCTATTCCAATCTAGATGAGGTAACTATAACCTATGACAATGATTCATTTACTACCATTGAATATGTACAGCTTGGTCTGGCAGCAAAGCAGCGATATTATCCTTTAGAAAAAGTGGTAATATATTTTAGTGAAAACGGCACCTATCAGATTACCAGCGATCTACTTTTTAAACCTCCCGTGCATGATAAAGAAGAGCTAGAAAGAATATATGAAGGCAATAATGCTTTAGTGGCAAAGGCAAAAAAGACAACTGAATTGAGCATACTAGAGGTAAAGCAATTAAAATATTTGGCAGATTCTTATTTAATATGTTTTCTAAATGGTTTTGAAGAAGCAAAAGAACGAATGGAAAAAGCGAGGCAAGTATTGAAGCCTAATTATCCGGATATAAATGCTTCTTTGAAAGAAGCGCTTCGCGTAATTAGGAAGGTTAAATATTCTTGATCCAAAGTTGCTCGTAAGGCTTTAGCGGAAGCTCGTTTTGTATTAGGTGAATTGGTTCTCCTGTAAGGAGATCAACAGAATTTTTATCTGTATGAATACCTATAGAAAGTAACCAACCTATATTTAAAGTTTCTGTGACTTCGTTAAAATTGGACAATACCCAAACACTTTTATTGGCATCTATTCTTTGATAAACAAATATATGCTCGTTGGGGCAGCTAAAAACCTTTATATTATTTGTATCGGCAAATACACTGTGATCCTTTCGTAAGCGGATCATTTTTTTTAGTCCGTTATATATAATGCTAGATGGCTTGTCTTTTTGTTTGTTCAGTGAAGTTACGGTCTTCCAATTTTGCATTGGTCTGTTTACCCAACGGTTATCGTTTACTTGATCTTCATTTTGCTGGTAAGAATAGTCGTTTAAGGTTGCAATTTCGTCGCCGGCATATATCATCGGAATTCCTCCGTAAGTAAGAATAATGCCATGCAGCATTAAAATTTTAGAAATAGCGTAATCAATGATATTCTTGTTATTTTGTTCTAAGGCTGTTTCTAACCCGAGTAAAGAAGCGGCACTACCCGTAATTCTGCCATCGCCGTTTTTAGGGTTGTACATGAACATTAGGCCCTTGGCGGGAGACCACTCAAGTTTGCCACAATAATAGTTTAAGATAAACTGCTTGTGTGCGTAAGGGTCGTAGCCCGTAGCCCGTACAATATCATCTTCATAACCAAGACCGATATCATCATGGCAACGAATATAATTGATCCAAGTGGCATCACTAGGTTTTGTGGGAATTTCGGTAACACTTTTAACCATCAACGATGCTTTCTTAGTAGCAATGGAATTCCATAATAGGGCCATTAAGGAAGCATTATATGCAACCTCACATTCATTACCTTCTGCCGCGCCTTCTCCAAAATATTTGATGATATTTCTTGGTGCCACAATAGCTTCGGCCAAAAGAATAACCCCGGGTGCTATAACCTGTAGGCACATTCTAAAAAGTGAAATCAATGTGTGCGCTTCGGGTAGATTTTGAGAAGATGTACCTATTTTTTTCCATAAAAAGGCTAGAGCATCAAAACGGATAACATCTACGCCCAAATTGGCCAACGACATTAAATTGCCAAGCATTTCAATGAAAACTTCCGGGTTCCTATAATTTAAATCCCACTGATAGGTGTTAAAACAGGTCATCACCCATTTTTCCATATCATTATTATAGGTAAAGTTACCTGGTGCCGATTGCGGAAATATTTCAGGAAGCGTTTTTTCAAACTCATCTGGTATATGCCGATCAGAATAGGTGTAATAGTAATTTTGATAGTGCTGTCTGCCTTCTTTTGCTTTCTTGGCCCATATAAACTCATCTGAGGTATGGTTGACAACAAAATCTAACATTAAGAACATATTTTTTTCACGTGCCTTTTTGCTAAAGGCCAAAAAATCCTCTTTTGTACCGTATTCAGGGTCAATATCATGATAACTGTTCACTGCATAGCCGCCATCATTTTCGCCTTTTGGTCTTGTGGTTATAGGCATTAAATGTAAAAAGTTAATACCTAGATCCTCTAAATAAGGTATCTTCTCTTGTAGTCCCTTTATGTTTTTATTGAACCTATCTACATACAGTTGCATACCGGTCATTTGTTCGCTTTGGTACCAATTACCGGAATTTAAGCGTGCAATATCTTGTTTTTGTAGGTCTTTTGGACGGTCATTATATAGCGTTTCCAATTTATCTAATAGGGTGTAGAAAAAGGCTTTGTGCTCTTTCTCTTGATATAATGAAAAAAACTGTATTTTAATGAGTGAAAGATTGACGGCCAATCTTTGTTCATAAGATGATAAAAGTATGTTGCCTTTTCTTTCTTGACTTTTTACTGTCAACAACCGGTGTAATTCAGCCTGGTTCATTTAAGAGTCTAATTGTTGCGCTGTAGGTAATGATTGTATAGCTCCAAAATTTTCTGTTGTAATGGCACCGGCTTTATTAGCTCTTGAAACCATGTTAGAGATAAGATTTTCGTTGACCAGAACATCTTCTATTTTAGAATGTTCTGCAAGTTGTTGTAAAAAACAACCTATAAACGCATCGCCGGCACCGGTGGTATCTTTAGGCGTAACTTTTATGCTAGGTATAGTTTTGTAGATATCTTTTGTACTTAGCAGTGTACCCTCGCTACCTAAGGTAACCACTATAATTTGTGTGCCCATTTCATGAAAAAATTTACAGGCATCTTCAAGTTCACTTTTTCCTGAAAGCAGTTGTGCTTCTTCTAGGCTAAATTTACATAAATGAGATTTCTCAATGAAAGAATGACATTTACGAATAAAAACATCTTCTTTGTTCTTCCAGAGATCTACTCTATAATTTGGATCAAAACTAATGAATGCATTTTTGGTCAGCCCATCAAACAAATACCTGTTGTAGGTCTCCTCTAAAGAACCGCCTAAAAGAGCCGTTGCAGCGCCAAAGTGCAAAATGTTATTTTCAAAATTAGATTTTAAGGATGAGTCATAGGTTAGTTCCTTATCCGCACCACGGCTAAAAACAAAATCACGTTCCCCATCGTCATCAATAGAGACAAATGCTAAAGTTGTAAACGTATCGCATTTTTGAGCTAAAGAAATGTCTACTCTTTCATTTTCAAGTATACTTAGTAGAAAAGTACCAAAAGGATCGTCGCCAACAGCTCCGATAAAAAAGCTGTCGCCGCCAAGTTTGCTAATTGCGCAGGCTACATTGGCCGGTGCACCACCTGCTTTTTTAGAAAATTCTTTTGCCTTGGATAAATCTTTGCCCTGGTTTTCGGCCACAAAATCAATCAGCAATTCCCCTATACAGAATACTTTTTTCATACGTTTAAAAAAAATTAGGAAGTCTAAGTTAATTAGAAAAAACACCTATTTCCTAAAAAATCTTAAGTAAATATTAAATTACGGTTGAAGTCATATTATTTTTATGAATTAATGACCTGGGTATTTTGGGTCTGTTATTGAATTGCATATCTTGAATAACACATTTTAAAACACATATTGACCATGAGCATTTTTGATGAAATTAAGAAAAAACTGAGCCACGAGTTTATTGACATTGTTGAATGGCTAGATACCACAAACGATACTATTGTACATAGATTTGAGCGTTATCAAAATGAAATTAAGAACAATGCACAATTGATCGTTAGAGAAGGGCAAACGGCGGTCTTTATCAATGAAGGTCAGTTGGCGGATGTTTTTAAACCAGGTACATATACTTTAAATACGCAAAACTTGCCAATCTTAACAACGTTAAAAGGTTGGAAATACGGATTTGATAGTCCGTTCAAGGCAGAGATATATTTTGTGAACACCCGTTTGTTCACAGATGAAAAATGGGGCACTAAAAATCCGTTCATGTTAAGTGATGACCGATTTGGTTTGGTAGAAATTCGCGCTTTTGGAACGTATAGTTTTAGAGTCAATGACCCGGGAAAGTTCGTTGTAGATGTAGTGGGTACAGATGGTAATTTTACAAGCTATGAAGTAAATGAACATTTAAAAAGCTTAATAGTAACACGTTTTACAGATACAATAGGTGAAGCCAATTTGCCCATTGAGTTATATGCTGCAAATACAAGCGAGCTATCTGAAACCTGCCAAGAAGTAATGCAGCCAGAGTTTAATAGGGTAGGTATAGAACTAGAGAAATTCTACATTGAAAATGTATCAATGCCAGAAGAGCTTAAAAAGGAAATATTTGAATACAGCCGATTGGATAAATTGGACATGGGCAAACTTGCACAGTTTAAAGCGGCCAAAGCAATGGAGTTAGCTGCCAAGAATGAAGGTGGCACCGCCGGTGCCGGTATGGGCATGGGCATGGGCTTTGTATTGGCACAACAAATGGGCGGTTTAATGGGGCAGCCTGCGGCACAACCCATTGGCGGTCAAACCACACAACAGCCTCAAGCGCCACCGCCGATACCTGCACAAATAACTTATTTTTATGCCGTAAACGGTCAGCAATTGGGCCCTGTTACTTTTGATAAGCTTAAAGAATTGTTCGCCAGTAGAACCGTTAACAGAGATTCGTTGATCTGGAAACAAGGTATGGCAAGCTGGGCTGCCTTAAAAGAGGTAGAAGAGCTAAAATCTTTCTTGGGAGGTAATACACCACCGCCATTGCCAACAGCATAATTTTAAGCAAAACCTTTCTAAGATAAGGGATACTTTCTATGGACGATATTCAAAAATCAGAATATAAAAAGGCATGTGCCAATTGTGGTGCCGAGCTAAAATTTAAGCCCGGATCCAATCAATTGACATGTGAGTACTGTGGTTATGAAGAGTTTATTGAGCAATCTAAGACTAGTTTTGAAGAACTAGAACTAGAGCATTACTTGAAAATTGTTGGTGAAAATGCGTATACTGAAACAATAGACCTGTTGCATTGTAAAAATTGCGGAGCCAATCAGCATGTAGAGGAGAACTATAAATCGCTTAACTGTGTATATTGTAGCGAGCCTTTAATACGAGAAGATATTGAAAAAGAAGGTTGGATATTGCCTGGGGCGCTAGTTCCGTTTCAATTTGATACTAATAAGGCACAATCAATATTTAAAGCTTGGGTAGATAAAATTTGGTTTGCACCTGATAATCTTAAAAAAGCGGCTTTAGATCCAGAAGGGTTGCATGGGTTGTATATACCTTATTGGACGTTCGATGCCAACCTCTTTGCCTCTTACCAAGGTCAACGAGGCGATTATTATTACGAGACACAAAGCTATAACAGCAACAAGGCAAGAAAAACCAGACGTGTTAGAAAGACAAGGTGGACTTATGCATCGGGCAGGGTAGATGGTTTTGTAGATGATATTTTAATAAGCGCATCAGAAAAGAAACGAAAAGAGATTCCGGCGAAAGTCGCCTTTTGGAATTTGAAAGATTTAGTGGCTTTTAATTCAAAATATCTATCTGGTTTTGTTACGGAAAAATATACGGTTTCATTAAAGGAAGGGCATCACAAGTCGTTTCAAGAAGCCAAGAATATAGCTTACAATTGGATCAGGCGTGATATTGGTGGTGATACCCAAAGGGTAGCTAATGCAGATATAAAACTGTCAAATGAAAAATTCAAGCATATTTTACTTCCTATCTATATAAGTTCATATAGGTATGATGGTAAAGAGTTTAGTTTTTATATAAATGGGCAAACAGGCGTATTAAGCGGTAACAGGCCTTATTCATTCTGGAAAATCTTTTTTTTAGTGATATTTATTCTTGCTATGATAACCATAATTGCGATTTTTGCTAAATGAGTACAAATAGAACACTGGTAGTAGGTGATATTCATTCAGGGTTACAAGCTTTAAAACAAGTACTTGAAAAAGCCGCTATAACCAAAGATGATACTATAATTTTTTTGGGTGATTATATAGATGGATGGAGCGAAGCTGTGGAAACAGTAAACTACCTCATAAAATTAAAAGAAAGCTACAACTGTATATATTTAAGAGGCAACCATGATGAACTATGTTATGAATGGTTGACGGGTAAGGCAGACAACCCAACATGGTTTATGCATGGAGGTGAAGCAACTTCAAATTCATACGGTAAAGCTTCTAAAGAGACTAAAGAAATGCATCTTAAGTTTTATGAAAGCTTAGAGAATTATTATTTAGATTCGGAGAACAGATTGTTCTTGCATGCAGGGTTTACCAACTTAAAGGGTATTGAGCATGAATATTTTAAAAAGACGTTCTATTGGGATCGTACGTTGTGGGAATTGGCGCTTTCATTGAATACAGATTTAGATGAAGGGCATATTCATTATCCAAAGCGATTAAAAAATTATTCTGAAATTTATATTGGCCATACTCCTGTTACGCGTATAGGGAAAACAACACCGCAAAAAGCCGCCAATGTGTGGAACATAGATACAGGTGCGGCCTTTAAAGGACCGTTAACTGTATTTAATGCCAGTTCCAAAGAATATTGGCAAAGTGATCCAGTTTATACCTTTTATCCTAATGAAACGGGCAGAAACTAAGAAAACCGTTAACTTTACTGAAAAACAGATTGCTTTATTGACAATCTTTAATAGAAATTAAAAATATGTCTACTAAAAATATAAGATTAGAAGTGATGCAGGCCTTAGAGCCTAAAGTAGAAAGTTTTATGGAGTCTTTCCTTATAAAACCAGAGGATATATGGCAACCTACAGATTTTCTACCAGATTCTGAGAAAGACACTTTTTTAGAAGAGGTAAAAGATATACGTGAAGAGTCTAAGGAATTAGGTTATGATTTCTGGGTGACCATGGTAGCAGATACCATTACCGAAGAAGCGTTACCAACTTATGAATCTTGGTTAATGGACGTTGTTGGTATAGACCAGCATGGTGATCATAAAACAAATGGTTGGGCTAAGTGGGTGCGTGCTTGGACAGCTGAGGAGAATAGACATGGAGATGTTTTGAACAAATACCTTTACTTATCTGGAAGGGTAAATATGAGGGAAATTGAAATTACGACCCAACATTTAATCTCTGATGGTTTTGACATAGGTACAGATCGTGATCCATATAAAAACTTTGTGTATACTTCTTTTCAAGAATTAGCTACCAATATATCGCACAAGCGTGTGGGGCAAATGGCGAAGAAAAAAGGAAATGCCTTATTAGGTAAAATGTGTACTATAATTGCCGGTGATGAAATGAGACACCATTTGGCGTACAGAGAATTCGTGAAGACTATTTTAGGTGAAGATCCATCAGGTATGATGATAGCATTTGCAGATATGATGAAGAAGAAGATTGTAATGCCGGCACATTTTTTACGTGAGTCTGGTGGTACAATTGGTTCTGCTTTTGAGAACTTCTCTAACTGTGCACAGCGTTTAGGTGTATATACGGCACAAGATTATGTTGATATACTAAGTAAGCTGAATGCATATTGGGAGATAGATTCTGTTCGTTCGTTGAACGAGGAAGCTGAAAAGGCTCGTGACTACTTGATCAAATTACCATCTAGATTGGAGCGGATTGCAGAAAGAATGAAATTTCCACAAGACCAATATCATTTTAAATGGGTAGAGGCGAACGGAGCATTATAAATAAAAAAATCCCGATCAGTAATGATCGGGATTTTTTTTGCTTTGAACCGTAAATTATAGTTTACCGTGTTTATGTTCTTGTTGCCATTTAACAAGTTCTGCCCACTTGCCTTCGTAGCACATTTTCGCCTGCATAGGCCATGACGCAGGGTCGTGAATCTTGTAACGTGTTCCACCCGTGTCCAATATTTTTTGACAAGTTTCCAAGCTGGCCTCAGAAAGTTCTTTCCAAGTTTTAATACCGTGGTCTTTGAACATTCCTTCAATTTTTGGGCCAATACCTTCAACAAGTTTAAGATCGTCTTGCTTAATTGTTTTTCCAAATGCAGCCTTGGCAGCAGAACCATCAAAAGTTAGAGCGCTACTTGTAGCGGCGCCGGCAGCAAAAGAGGCGGCAGAAGCACCTAAATTAGTGCTTGGCGCGGAAGGAGCCGGTGGTACAACCTTGCTTGCAGCTATTACTTTTTGGTTACAAGCTTCTAGATCAGCTTTCAATTTACTATTGCTCGCTTTTAGATTGTTTAATTCTGAAAGTTCGTTTTTCAGTTTTGTATTACTGGCGGTAAGACTGTTGATTTCAGCAGAGTTGTCTATTACCTTAGAAGAACGGCTACCAAGTAGATAACCTAAAATACCGCAGATAAGACCTACTAACAATGGAATTATCCAGCACCAAATGTTCATATTTTCAAAATTCATGATTTTACTTATTTATAGGATTAGTGTATGTTTTATTTTAATGTAATAACTGTTCGTCTATTTTTTACTCTGCCTTCTTCAGTGGCGTTAGTGGCAATTGGTTGCGTTTGTCCTTTAGACGTAGCAATTATTTTGTCTGCAGCTATTCCGTTTTGCATTAAGTAATTTTTGGCAAATTCTGCTCTATCTTGACCTAGCCTCATGTTTGTGCTTGCTTGCCCAGTTGCATCTGTATGACCAACAACGCTTGCGGTAGCATCAGAAACTTTATCTAAATATCTAGAAATATCGGCAACTTTTTGTCTCTGAACGGCATCTAAGTGAATTGATGCTTCTGCAGTATTGAAGTAAAGAATTAACGGATCAGCATTTATTTTATCATATAATGCCTTTAAGTCATCTTCTGCGGTAGCGGATTTTTCCACTAGGCCAAAAGATGCTGCACCCCAATAGGTTCCTTCTTTTGGTATCATTTCGTCCATAAGTTTTCCTTGCGTATTAATTTGAGCGGTAGGAATACCTTTAGATGCTAAATCGTTTTTAATGGAATTAGCTCTTGCAAGACCCAAATTAGGGAAAGCGGTATTGTTCTCTTCTTGGCTGGTATAATATCCCGTAACGTTGATAACATTGTTTTCGTTAGAGGACAAATGACTTTGTAAACCTGTAATCCCTTTGGTAAGATCTGCACTTAGTGGAGTTAAAAAGTTATGTGATGATACATTAAAATTATAATTGTCATTCGTGTTATAGGCAAATTCGTTACCGTCGATAGCGAAGGGGTAAGATGTAGCCGAGGGCTCTTTAATGATTTCCTTTTCTGTAGTAGGCGCTGTGCTTGTAACTCCCGCGCCGCATTCGCTGCAACAGGTGATAAAGAAGTAGGTGCCGACTACAATGGTGATCAACATCAAAAATAAATACTTGATTGTTCTTGTCATTGTACGAAATGTTTAGTGTTTAGCGCACAATTTATTAAAAAAAACTTAAAAATGTTAAAAGATTGGCTGCTAATTACCTTACAATCAATCATTATGTAAAATCCGGATATGTAAAATACTGAACGAACTATACAATCTTTGAGTTAGTTGGTAAAAAAAGTGTATACATCGACAACTATTAATTGCATTTTTGCGTATGTATAGAAACGATATGCATCTCCCCACAAAGATTGGGCATTGATGATATATTTCAAGTTTTGAGTTAGTTGGTTAAAAAATCCTGTTTACGTTGGTCGACAGGATTTTTTTTGCTTTAAAGTGTAGGAATTTATAATCCAACTATACAATATTTGTGTAAACCTGTACAGAAATTGTTGAATTAAGTACAACTTTTTACTAGTTTAATACAGAGGAAATTACACTATAAAATGAAGAAAAAAATAAAAGGTATTATTAATTTTCTTTGCATGTTCATTATTCTGGGAATACAGGCTTTGCTTCATGGCAGTTGGTCAAATGAAACTACCAATTCATAAACGACCTGGTATTGAACATAACATGCAAAGAAAATTATGAGCTTATTATAGATCAAACTTTATTCCTTGTGCTAAAGGAAGTTCGGTAGTATAATTAATAGTATTTGTCTGTCTTCTCATATACACTTTCCAAGCGTCAGATCCACTCTCACGGCCACCGCCAGTTTCTTTTTCACCGCCAAAGGCTCCACCTATTTCAGCTCCTGATGTACCAATGTTTACATTTGCTATACCGCAATCACTGCCCCAGGCGGAAAGAAAACGTTCTGCCTCTCTTAAATTATTGGTCATAATTGCAGATGAAAGACCTTGAACAACACCATTTTGAATAGCAATGGCATTTTCTACATCACCTGAATATTTTAATAAGTAAAGTACCGGTGCAAACGTTTCGTGCTGTACAATTTCAAAATTGTTTTCGGCTTCGGCAATGGCAGGTTTTACATAGCAACCGCTTTCATAACCTTCACCTTCCAACACACCGCCTTCAACGATAAGTTTACCACCTTCGTCTACTACTTTTTCCAATGCTTTGTTATATTGTGCGACAGCATCTGTATCGATCAATGGACCAACATGATTGTTTTCATCCAATGGGTTACCTATTCTTAGTTGCTGGTAAGCGGCAACAACGGCATCTTTAACCTTATCGTACATAGACTCATGGATGATCAATCTTCTAGTAGAAGTACAACGTTGACCGGCTGTGCCCACGGCACCGAATACAGCACCTATAACCGTCATTTTCAAATCGGCATCCGGTGTAACTATAATGGCATTGTTGCCGCCAAGCTCCAGTAAAGATTTTCCAAGACGGGCAGCAACTGCCTGAGCTACTATTTTACCCATTCTTATAGATCCCGTTGCAGATACCAACGGTATTCTTTTATCTTGTGTCATTAACTCACCGATCTTGTAATCCCCATTAATTAAACAAGAAATACCTTCCGGTAAATTGTTTGCCTTAAATACTTCAGCAGCAATATTTTGACAAGCTACTCCGCATAAAGGTGTTTTTTCCGATGGTTTCCAAACACAAACATCACCACAGATCCATGCAAGTGCCGTGTTCCATGCCCAAACGGCAACAGGAAAATTAAATGCAGATATAATTCCTACAACACCTAACGGATGATATTGCTCGTACATTCTATGGCCAGGTCTTTCTGAATGCATAGTAAGACCATGTAACTGACGGGAGAGACCAACTGCAAAATCACAGATATCTATCATTTCTTGAACTTCTCCCAGGCCCTCTTGGTAGCTTTTCCCCATTTCATAAGAAACAAGTTTGCCAAGGGGTTCTTTTAGTTCTCTAAGTTTTTCTCCAAATTGTCTAACAATTTCTCCACGTTGCGGAGCAGGCTTTGTTCTCCAATCCTTAAAAGCTACGGTTGCTGTAGACATCACTTTTTCATAGTCGGCTTCTGTAGTTGATTTTACTTTAGCTATTAATGAACCGTCTACCGGTGAGTATGATGATATTATTTCGCCAGATGAAAATTGATGTGTCCCCGTTGAGGTACCTTCGTTTATATCTTTAATTCCTAATGCTTTTAGGGCATCATGTATTCCGAAATCTGCTGCTATTTTTGACATTTTATAACTTTTTGCGTATTTATTGTTAGATATGTTACAAAAATACAAAGAATTTTATCCTTGTAAAGAACAATTTGAAGCTAAGCGAATTTTATAATACACCATAGAATAATTCCTATAAGCGCAGGCACACTTTGGACAATGAATATTTTTTTACTTACGGTGGTAGCGCCATATATACCGGCTATGGCAACACAACTTAAAAAGAAGAGTGCAACATTTGCTGACCATTCTATATTGGTGATGAAAAAAGACCAAATTAAACCTGCTGCCAAAAAGCCATTGTACAGCCCTTGGTTTGCCGCCATAGATTTTGTAGGCTCAAATAAATCTTTCGGAAAATTTCTAAAAACCTTTCTACCGGTCGTGGTCCATGCGAACATTTCAAACCAAAGAATATAAATATGGATGAACGCTACAAGAGCTGTAACTAATTTTGTGGCTATTACCATTATTCTTTAGCTATAAAACGTTCATCAACTGGCATTACGGTACCGCAATTATCGCAGGTTCTTAATTCTTCTGAGCTATAAAAATGCTTAAAATGTGATAAAAAATCTTTTTCAATATCATGAAGGGTAAAATAAGCTTCATATAACTTGTGGTTACAATTATCGCAAAACCATAAAAGACCGTCGTCAACATTCATATGGTTACGTTTACGTTCTATGACCAAGCCGATAGAGCCTTCTTTGCGAACCGGGGAATGTGGAACTTTTGCAGGGTGCAAATACATATCTCCAGGTCCTAATTGCATGGTACGCTTTTTACCGTCTTCTTGAATATGAACTTCTATGTTTCCTTCAAGTTGATAGAAAAGCTCTTCGGTTTCGTTATAGTGATAGTCTTTTCTTGCATTTGGTCCGGCAACGATCATAACAATGTAATCGCCGGCATCTTTATATAAATTTTTGTTTCCAACAGGTGGCTTAAGTGAAGCTCTGTTTTCTTCAATCCAATTATTAAGATTAAAGGGTGCTCGTATACTCATTTCTGTGAATTTAAGTGAAAGTTAAAGAAACGGTTCTTTTTCACCTAAAAGGTAAGCATAAAAAATGCCTTTGCAGCGCAAAGGCATTTATGGAAAATGAGTAATCAATTTTGTTATTGTACAAATATTTGCGTGAAATAATACTCCCCGTTGTTGTTTTGATTAATACTGATTGCCGAATAGATAAAATTGCCTTCAATATTTTTTTTGTGTCCGGGGTTTTTTAACCATGCAGCAAAAGCATCCTCTATGGTTTCATAGTTACGAGCAACATTTTCAGACACAAAATCGGCGTCCAATTGTTCAGAAATATATTCTGCGCGTTTACTAAAATTATCATGACTTGTGTTTTTTTTAGAAATCATATAATTGGTATGAAGGCTTGCATAGTAGTAAGTGGCGTTTTCAAAAACCAATTCATTTAAACCAAGTTCTATTCTATAGTTATTTATTAATTGAAAAAGTTCTGCTTCAATTGTGCTATGATTTTTAGAAGAAGCTAGGGTATATTTTGTTAATATATATTCAGAATTTTCTTCGTAATCTGTAAAGTTTTGGTTTTTTGAACAAGATGATAAAAGGGCTAAAATTAGAACTGAATAGATGAAGGCGGATTTCATATAGGGAAACTATTTTTTAGTAAGTGCCAAAAATAGTCTTGTTGATTAGCGCTAGTATTAAATCATCTATACAGGGTCTTAAAAACTCGTTAAGTTGCCCATAATTGTGATCTTCAGGTCTCTCGCTAAATTGTATTTAATATTACACCGTAGAAAAGTGCATTTCATATAATTTATTGCCTTCATCTACAATTAAATCTCTCAGCTATTTAACTATAGTAGAGCCTTTAAGTAGGTAGAGAGGTTATATGGATTTACTGCTTGTAGAATAGTTGGGTAAAGTAATAATTGCCAAAGTCATCTTTCTTGACACTTATTCCGGTATGGGTAAAATCGCCCTCCATTGTTTTTTTATGACTACTACTTATATACCATCCTTCAAAAGCTTCTAAGGCAGTTTGATAATCTTTGGCTACATTTTCTGCAACCATTTCAACACTTATTTCAGAATCAATTTTAGATGCTCTTGAACTAAAGTTGTCATGACTAATGCTACCTTTAGAAATCATATAATCTGTATGGAGATTGGCATATTTGTAAGCTACGTCACTAAAAGCCAATGCATTAGTGTTTATGCTTAATCTGTGTTCATTAACAATGTCCAGTAGGTCCTGTTCTATAGTTAAAACGTTTTCAGCTTCAAGCACTGGCGCTTCATCAAGAGATTCGCTAGTACAAGAACCAAGAAAAAGCAATAAAAAGACAGGGACCGCGTAAAGCAATCTCATTTTCATATAGGTGTCTTTTAAATAAATAGCCTCTCGGCGTAGCGAAGTAGGTAAAAAGTTAAGAGTGTTCTAAGCTCTCGTAATCGATTTGGGTTATCGATAGAGTAATATTATAGAAAAATTAAATGCTGGGTATCAACAAAAATGCTTATTCGATAAAGTGTATAAAAAGTAAGATTAGCGGATAATGCCATTATATGATTATTGGCTTCTCTGAAGCCTGACTTGGAGGAGCTTCACGTACCAGAACGGTGTCAAAAATTAGGGCTCCAATATCTTTGATAGGTTGATACAAGATAGATTCTGCTTTAGTTTCTTCTGTAATTATATTAAAGGTGCTGTCCATACGATCAATAAAAATGAAAGCGGCGCCTAATAAAATGGCAACCTTTAAAGTACCGAAAATACCGCCCGCAATTTTATTCAATGTACCAAGCATAGCAAAATTGGCAACTTTGGTCAATAGTTTTCCAATTAAATTTACAATGATAATGATAAGCACTAGCGTAATTACAAAGGCAATGATACTCATATTGCGTTCATTCCAATTCAAGTGCTCGGATAAATATTCACCTGTGATATATGAAAAATGGATAGCTCCAAAAATACCTGCAACAAGTGCAACAATAGAGGCTATTTCCATAAAAAGTCCGTTCTTATATCCTTTCCATAGACCCCATATTAAAGGTAATGCAAGTAAAATATCCAAAAGCCCCATTTATAAAGTGTTTTAACAAATATAGAACTTTGATTTGTACCTTTGCAAGGTCTGTAGCATACTACAGTTGATGTTAATATTATGGCTAGGGATATACAATTAAAAGAACGGTGGGAATTATTGGTAGAAAAGCTTTCAGCAAAGTTTTCTGATGGTGACCCTCTAGAATTAGATGCTATTATTTACTTGGTTGGAGTTCAAGAATTAGGACAGTACCACAGAAAATATAAAAAGGACGATAAGTTAGATTTAATGCATATAGCTATATGTCGTCTTTTAGAACCTTATGGTTTCTATGAATTTAGTTTTTTCGATGAAGACGGTTGGCCTCATTATAATGTGCTAGAAGAATTACCTTCTTTAAAGGCAGGGGAACAAACCGTACTTATGAAAGAAGCTATCGTAAATTATTTTATAGAAAAAGAGTTTATCAAGTAAACGATTTAAAAAGCCTGTTATACGTACATTTTTACCTCTACTGGAATAATAGGGAATAATAGCTATGGCAATATGGCCGAGTGCTTTAGTTGATAGGAAGAAATAAGCCTTATGGCATGAGGATGTAGTTTTAGTAATAGTAGGTACAAGTCTGCCAATTGTTGCACTGTTCGCTGCTTTGTAATGAGTTTTATTTCCGCTATATTTAGAGAAATAACTTAAAGCACATGTCAAGGCAATTTATAGTATCATTAGATCAGGGAACTACAAGCTCTAGGGCTTTGTTGGTAGACCATGACGGTACCATTAAAGGTATGGTCCAAAAAGAATTCAAACAGATTTTTCCAAAATCGGGTTGGGTAGAACATGACCCAAAAGAAATCCTATCCTCTCAGATGGCTGTTTTAAAAGAGCTTCTTGAAAAGGAAAATGTACAGCCTAAAGAGATAGTAGGTATAGGGATCACCAACCAAAGGGAAACAACGGTAGTTTGGGACAAAAATACGGGAGAACCGGTATATAATGCCATTGTTTGGCAAGACAAACGAACGGCGGATATTTGTGAACACCTAAAGAAAATAGGGTTGACAGAACATGTAAAGAAAACTACGGGGTTGGTAATCGATTCTTATTTTTCAGGTACCAAAGTAAAGTGGATATTGGATAATGTTGATGGTGCCAAAGAGAAAGCCAAGGCTGGAGATTTGTTAATGGGTACTATTGATACTTGGTTGGTATGGAACATGACCAAGGACCACAACCACTTAACAGACTATACCAATGCATCACGAACCATGATTTATGATATTGTAAATCTTAAGTGGGACGAAAAAATGCTAAAAGCGTTGGATATACCTAAAACAATGTTGCCGGAAGTAAAGCCATCTTCTGCCCATTTTGGCGATTATGAGTTAGAGGGAGTTAAGATACCAATTGCAGGTATAGCGGGCGATCAGCAGGCAGCATTATTTGGGCAAGCTTGTTTTAAAAAGGGATCGGCAAAGAATACTTACGGTACCGGCTGTTTTATGTTAATGAATACCGGCGAAAAACCCCAGTTCTCAAAAAACGGATTGTTGACCACTATAGCCTATGGTCTAGATGGTAAAGTTAATTATGCTCTAGAAGGAAGTATTTTTATTGCAGGAGCAGCGATCCAATGGTTACGAGATGGTCTGGAACTTATTAAGGATGCCAAAGAAACCGAAGAATTGGCAAATTCTATTGAGGGGGAGAATCCGGTTTACGTGGTGCCGGCATTTGCAGGTCTTGGAGCACCTTATTGGGATATGTATGCTAGAGGCGCGGTTTTTGGTCTAACTAGGGATACCGGTAAAGCACATTTGGCAAAGGCAACATTAGAGGCATTGGCATATCAAACCAAAGATATATTAAAGGCAATGGAAGATGATTCTGGTATTCAATTAAAGAATCTAAGGGTTGACGGCGGTGCCTGTGCAAATAATCATTTAATGCAGTTCCAGGCAGATATTTTAGATTCTGAGGTTCACAGACCAGAAATTATTGAATCTACAGCAATGGGTGCAGCTTTTCTTGCAGGAATTCAAGTTGGCTTTTGGAAGCAAACGGACATTGATCAAAGCCGACCAATGGACCGAATTTTTAAGCCAACTTTTGATCGGGTAAAAAGAAAACGTTTGTACAAAAAATGGCAAAAGGCTGTAGAACGATCAAAAGGTTGGGAAGAAGAAGAGTAGCATAAATATCAATTTTACAATTTATTAATTTTATAGAGCATAGAATAGCATAACACTAGTTCTATCTTTGCCTATAAATGTTAGGTTTTGGTCCAATATAGATCAAAATGAACGTTTTAATCAAAACAGACATCTACTGATGAAGAATATAAAATTTACCAATTTAGAACGTCAAAAAACAATAGATCATCTAGAATCTGAAGATTTTGATTTAGTAGTAATAGGAGGGGGAATTACCGGCGGCGGTATTGCATTAGATGCTGCATCGCGTGGTTTAAAAGTAGCGGTATTCGAAAAAGGGGATTTTGCTTCTGGTACCAGTAGTAAGTCTACCAAGCTAATACATGGCGGACTTCGATATTTAAAGCAATTTGATTTTTGGTTGGTTAAAGAAGTGGGCTCAGAACGTGCAATTGTGCATAAATTGGCGCCTCATTTGGTATTGCCCGAAAAAATGTTACTGCCATTAATAGAAAATGGATCTTATGGTAAATGGTTAACATCCATTGGTCTTAAAGTATATGATATTCTTGCTCAGGTAACGGGTGATGATAAGCGAAAGATGCTTGAAAAGAAGGAAGCCTTAAAATTGGAACCATTGTTACCCAAAAAAATCTTGAACGGAGCGGGATATTATGCCGAATATAGGACCGATGATGCTCGTTTAACAATCGAAAATATAAAAACTAGCCTTTTGTTCGGTGCACAAGCATTGAATTATGCCAAGGTAAATGAGTTTATATATGATAACGAAAAAGTTGCCGGGGTCAAAGTTATAGATGAGCTTACGGGTAAGGAATTTACGGTTAAATCTAAATATGTGATCAGCGCAGCTGGTCCATGGGTAGATGAATTAAGAAGCCTTAATAATTCTAAAAAAGGAAAACAGCTTCATTTAACAAAAGGGGTGCATTTAGTTTTTCCATATGAAAAATTACCTGTAAAACAATCTTGTTATTTTGATATACCAGATGGTAGAATGATGTTTGCCATTCCTAGAGGTAAAATAACTTATGTGGGTACTACGGATACCAACTATAATGATAATAAGAACAAAGTAAGAACAGATCTTGCCGATGCTATTTATTTGATTTCAGCGGTTAATAATATGTTCCCTGATATTAATCTTGAATTGGAAGATATAGTTTCCTCTTGGGCAGGGCTTCGTCCGCTTATTCATGAGGAAGGAAAATCAGCTTCAGAACTTTCCCGAAAAGATGAGATTTTTGTGTCCGATACAGGTTTGATAAGTATAGCTGGTGGTAAATTAACTGGTTATCGTAAGATGGCTGAAAGAGTGGTTGATCGCATTGCCAAAAAAATGGAAGAGGACCATGACATTAAATTAAAGGAATGTTACACAGAGAAAATATTTTTATGCGGTAATGTAGATTTTAAGAAATTCAAGCATGTTAAAAAGTACATTGAAGAGGTATATGTAAAAATTAAAGATGACGGTTTTACAAAGCATGATGCTTGGTTTTTGGTAACTAATTACGGTAAGCAAACAGAGACTATTCTAGAGAATTATAAGGGGATAGTAGAAGCCGATAATTATGTGAGATTGGCCAAAGCAGAATTGGCGTTCGGTATTAATTTTGAAATGGTACAAACCCCTATGGATTTCTTTATTAGAAGAACAGGGAGACTTTATTTTGATATAGACAGTGTTAGAAAGCTAATGGAGCCTTTACTGGCAGAGTTTCAAAATAAGTTTAAGGTAAGCGATGAGGTCGTTGAGGATTGGAGGACTACCTTAAACGCGGAATTGAAAGAGCATTCAGATTTTTCTTTAGAAAGACGTTAATCTAACTTATCGGTTAAATCAAGAAATACCTTTTTAGGGTTTTTATTTTCATAGAGAACTTTATAAACTGCGTCAATTATAGGAGTTTTGACCTTTTTTGTAAAGTTCTCTTTTATATTATAAGCACTTTTTGCAGCATAGTATCCTTCGGCGATCATATTCATTTCCATTTGTGCACTTTTTACAGTGTAGCCCTTTCCGATCATATTGCCGAACATTCTGTTTCGGCTAAATATAGAATATCCGGTAACCAGTAAATCTCCTAAATAGGCAGATTTATTAATGTTACGGTCTAGCTTATGAATGCGTTTTGTATACCGTTTCATTTCACGAATGGCATTACTCATTAACACACTTTGAAAGTTATCGCCATATCCCAATCCGTGGGCTATACCAGCTGCTATGGCATAGATGTTCTTTAACATAGCAGCATATTCGGTACCGATAATATCTTTGCTTATACTAGTTTTAATATAATTACTGGATAAATTATGGGCTATCAATTCTGCCTTTTCAGTATCTGCACAGGCAATGGTCAAATATGATAGGCGCTCCATTGCCACTTCTTCTGCATGGCAAGGGCCTGTAATAACACCAATATTTTCAAAAGGAATATCATAAGTAGTATGAAAATGCTCGCCAACTATCAATCCTGATTCTGGCACGATACCTTTAATTGCCGAAAAGATAATTTTATCTTTCAAAGAAGCTTCTAATTTTTCTAATTCTCCGACTAAAAATGCAGAAGGAATTGCAAAAATTAAAACATCTGCAAAGTTAGCTGCTTCATTAATATCATCTGTCAAGAACAGTTGCTCTGGTTGAAACTCTACGGAAGTAAGGTAATTTGGGTTGTGTTTTTGGGTTTTAATATGCTCAATAGCATCTGCATTACGCATATACCAGCCTATTTTTTCTTGATTGTTGGTCAACATTTTTACAATGGCCGTAGCCCAACTTCCTCCTCCTAAAACCGCAAATTTCGCATTCTCGTTCATGGTGTAAATTTACCAATTATTTAGATGATCATAATATGATTAGAATCAGTCTTGTAAAAATTTTGGCATGGAGATTGTTTCTAGGTAGGTAACCTATTAAATGAAATCTTATGAAAACAATAAAACTACTTATAGGATATTTCCTATTGGCAACTTTAATGGTCTCTTGTTATACAGAAGTAATTATTGAAGATGATTTTATAGAGGAATCGGCATTCAATACCGATCAAGTTTTACAAAGTTATGATTTATGGTATGTAGATATTAATGCAACTAGAGGTAATGGCGAAGTGCCTTTTTTGCAAAGGGCATTTACGGTTTCTTTTGATCGCGGAGTGCTTTATGCCAACAATAATATTGTGGGAATTGGTAAAACAGGTGGTGGCTATGGTATTGATGTAGGTACTTATGGTACACTTAGGGGTACCGTAGACATAGCTCATGATATTGACGGTTCTTGGTTTTTAGAGGTTTATGCGGTAAACAATAATACAATAGAGTTGTACGATGCCGGTACGGATACCTCATACTATCTTAAAGGATATCAGATCAATAACTTTGACTATGATATGGTGTTCTACGACAATATCAATTATTTCATACAGGAATATGATGCTTGGGAGAAAATTTACACCAGTGAAGCAGGTGCGTTGAATGATTTTGACAACGAAAATTACTTACAGTTTTTGCCAAGCTTTTTCAGGTCTTCCGTAAATGCGCCAAATACTAATGTTTCTAATTTACAGTGGGATTTTGAAGGTGAATATCAAGTCTATAATATACAAGGGGATAACACATTAAAAACCTTGACTTTAGATTATGATTTCTTTGGTAACGATTACTTTGAGCTATATGTTATCAATGATAGTACTATAGAACTATACCACCCAGATAGCGGTACAACGTATGAATTTAGAGGTAGAGGATACCAAGAGTATTTAAAATCTGCAAAAGGTTCTGAAAGTAAAAAAAGAGTTAAATCTTCTAACCCTACGATGAAGGTAGAACGTAAGAAGGCAAAATAGTTTTTAGGTTGATTGTCTCAAAAGTGTCCTATAAGGTATATATAGGGCACTTTTTTATGCACTTTTCTTAACGTCTTCCATTATTATAGAATCAACATCTAATTCTTTGTCCGTATGTAGAACAGAGATATCACCTGTAGTTTCAAATATAACGGCTTTTACTTCAGAGAGCTGTAGAACGTTTGCTTCACGTAATTTCCCCATTAAATCGGCTTGGCTTACCAATGCTTTTTTTAGGTTCCCTGAAAGAATAGTTCCATTTTCCATTAACAGTATTGGTGAATTGGTCATAACCTTTTGTGCCGCATTAGATGATGACAACAATTTAGCGAACAAAGCTTGTAGTCCTGCTAACAAGGCAATTGAAACCAAGGCGGGCATTAAACTGGAAACGGGCTTGTTTACCGCATCGGCTAAAATTGATCCCATGGCAATAGTTACTGCAAAGTCAAAACTTGTCATTTTGGCAAACGTTCTTTTACCGGTTACCCTAGTAATGAACATCATATATAAATAGACAAAGACTGCCGCAATACAAATTTGAAAAACAGTTTTTAAACTAAGTGGGTCAAAAATTTCCATGGTTGAATTTTAGAGGTTGTACACTTTACTTAAGAGTTGAAAAAGTGTATGCATTATGCTTTGCTAAAATTAACACGGTATGGTTTTAATTGTTTCCTCTATAGGTTATAATACTATTGCAATTAATTATTTTGAAGTCTTTTTTTAAATGCTGATGGATTTTCTCCTGTTACCTTTTTAAAAGTTCTGTTGAAGTACGACAGACTTTCAAATCCACATTCAAAACAGGTTTCGCTTACATTTTTTCCGTTCAGTAATAAACGTTGCGATTGGCTGATGCGATATTGATTTAAGAATTCAATAAAAGTACTACCCGTTGCTTTTTTAAAATAGCGACAGAAAGCAGGTTTGGTCAAATTGCAGAATTTGGCAACTTCATCCACAGAAATTTTACCCTGGTAGCGTTCATCGATCAATGCATAAATATCACGAATTCTACTTTGCTCTTTTTTGCTGTATCTGTTTTTGTAAGGTTTTTTATGTAATAATTCAAATTCGTTGCTTTGAGAAAGTCTTTTAAGAATATTCATGATAGCCATAAAATATTCAAAAGGTTTTAAGGTGTGGAGTTCTTTTAATAATTCGCCTACCACTTTTTTAGTTTCTCCATGAAAAGCAATTCCGTATCTGGATAGATCCAATAACCTGTTTAAGTTTTTTAACTCTGGAATAGGGTCTACAAAAGTGTCTTTAAAAGTAGGTTTAATATGTAAAACCTCTTCACGATAGGTAGTCTTAACACCGTAGTCAAAATTTAGATGTGGTATGTTAGAGCCAATAAGAACCAAATCTGTTTCTTTATACTCAGAAATGTGGTCTCCTACATGTCTTGTGCCGTTGGCGCCTTCAATATATACCAATTCATATTCCGGATGAAAATGCCAATAAAAAAGATGGCTAAGTTTAGGGTCATGTAACAGCCTAAACGGGCTTTTAGAAGCGGGGTCAATAGTTTCTAGTTCTACCTTCATAAGTTTAAATGTAACAAAATTGCAGTTAAATTTAATGAGGTGTACCTAAAAAATCAATATCGTTCAAATTATGGTCAATACAACGGTAGTTCAAATTGCTAACGCTCAGTAGTTTTATAAACATATCAACCATAAAATTCTTAAACGATGCAACAGACAAATAATAAAGTTGAGCAGGGTAATAAAGCGCATAGAGATATGCCAGGTAATCCATCAACAGCAACAAGCAGTAAACAAAAATTGAACGATAGATCTAATGGGAAACCACTTCGTGTACTCAGCGAAGAAGATTGGAAATTCTGGATAGAAAATGGGTATATAGTAATAAAGAATGCTGTGTCCCTAAAGCAAGCAAAAGCAACTGCAGATTTTCTTTGGGAGTTTGATGAAAAGAGCCCTACAGATTCTTCAACATGGTACGCTCCGCCAAGGGCAGAAATGCAAATGAAAGAATTAACGGGAACGGGAATGGTTGAGGTGTATAACCATCAACACTTATGGAACAATAGACAAACGAAAAGAGTATATGATGCCTTTGTAGATGTTTGGGGAACAGAAAAACTTTGGGTGACTATTGATCGTGCAAATTTGAATTTTCCATTGCCGGCAGGTGTAGACAAGAAAGGATTTATACATTGGGATTATGACCCGGAAACAAAACCACAAAATGTTCAAGGAGTATTGGCTCTGGCAGACCAAGATGACGAAAATATGGGAGGCTTTCAATGTATACCGTGGTTATATCGCAATTATGATTCATGGAAACTGACACAGCCAGAGGACCGAGATCGTTTTCAGCCTTCATTGGTTGGTTTAGAGGATAAAATTGTAAAAGTGAAAATGAAGGCGGGCGATCTGTTAATTTTTAACAGTACGGAACCCCATGGCATTAGACCCAATAAGTCTAAGGATAAAGTTAGAATAGCACAGTACATTTCAATGATGCCTGCCGAGCCAGAAAATGAAAAAATGCGCCTTTGGAGAGTCAATTCCTGGAAGAACAGAATTGCACCAGAAGGGTATGCTTTTCCGGGTGATCCACGTAAATGGGAGAAAACCAAATATGATACTGCTAAATTATCACCTTTAGGAGAGAAATTATTGGGATTAAAAGCCTGGTAGACAGATAATATGGTAATATTCTGTTAGTTAGTGGTGAGGCCGGTAAATATGACTTATTTTTGCGCCCTTAAATTCATCGAGCATGCAGAAGTACCTCAATATTTTCGATTTCAACCAGAAAGTAGATTATAAGAATGAAATTTTAGCAGGATTAACAGTTGCAATGACAATGATTCCTGAATCGTTGATGTTCGCTATTCTTGCAGGGTTTTCTCCATTAGTAGGTTTGTACGGGGCATTTATAATGGGTTTGGTTACCGCGATATTTGGGGGTAGGCCTGGGTTAATTTCTGGTGGTGCAGGAGCTACGGTTGTTGTACTCATGGCATTAATGAACTCTCATGGTTTAGAATATGTTTTTGCCGCGGTTGCTATGGCCGGTGTTTTTCAATTAATCGTGGGCTTTTTAAAGTTGGGTAAATTTATACGTTTGGTTCCACAGCCGGTTATGTTCGGGTTTGTTAACGGTTTGGCCATTATCATTTTTATGGCTCAAATGGATCAATTTAAAGTAGGTGTGGGCGATGCCGCAGTTTGGTTAACAGGTACCACATTGTATACCATGGTAGGCTTGGTGCTGTTTACCATTGCAATAATTGTTTTTGTTCCTAAACTTACTAAAGCGGTACCAGCTTCATTGATAGGTATTATTGTAGTGTTTTTAATCGTCTATTTTTTAGATATTGAGACCAAACAAGTAGTTGATATCATTAATCAAGATACGTTGCCTGGAGAAAAATTAAAGTCACTTAGTGGGTCGTTACCTTCTTTTCACATTCCATCTATTCCTTTTACATTAGAAGCTTTTAAGATTATCTTGCCTTATGGATTAATTATGGCTGCTGTTGGTCTTACAGAAGGGCTGTTGACCTTGAATTTGGTAGATGAAATTACGAATACCAAAGGTAACAGTAATAGAGAATGTTTGGCACAAGGTGGAGCAAACATATTAAATGGTTTCTTTGGTGGTATGGGCGGTTGTCCAATGATTGCACAAACATTGGTTAACCTTTCTGCCGGTTCAAGAGCACGGTTATCTGGTATTATTGCAGCGTTGACCATATTATTGATCATATTGTTCGGTGCCCCGGTAATAGAGTTGGTACCTATAGCGGCCTTGGTAGGTGTTATGGTCATGGTTTCCGTTGGTACGTTTGAGTGGGCAAGTTTTAAAGCCCTAAGAAGAATGCCAAGATCAGATATTTTTGTAATGATATTGGTTACGTTGATCACGGTATTCCTACATAATTTGGCATTGGCGGTATTGATCGGTGTAATCATTTCGGCATTGGTATTCGCTTGGGAAAGTGCCAAGAGAATTAGGGCTAGAAAGTATGTAGATGAGCATGGCGTAAAGCACTATGAAATCTACGGTCCTTTATTCTTTGGTTCCACTACGCTTTTTAATGAAAAATTTGATGTACAAGGGGACCCCAGCGAAGTAATTATCGATTTTAAAGAAAGCCGTGTTTCCGACATGAGCGGTATAGAGGCTTTGAACAAAATTACCGATCGCTATGCCCAAGTAGGTAAAAAGGTTCATTTACGACACTTAAGTAATGATTGTATACGGTTGTTGGCCGCTGCAGATGACATTATCGATGTCAACGTAATGGAAGACCCTACGTACAAAGTTATGGTAGATAAACCTCTTTCCAAGTCAAAGGATGATGATCCAGAAACAAAAAATCCATTTAAGCTGTGGGGCTTATAAAAGCATGTATCTGGTAATTGCTATGACACAAATTTATAAATAGCATAAAAATTACCTAGAACTATAGCTATAGAAATTATGTAGATTCCTATTTCTTGTAAGCTGTCTTTTTTTGCTTGCGCTCTTATTTTGTCACGCACTAATTTACGCTCAAAATCGGTGAGTTCTTTGAAGTGTAATTTGGTTTCCTGTGTATAATCTAAATAATCTTTGCGTAATTCTCTAAAGCTTCTACTTTTTTTAAGTAGTGCTCTGTTCGCTTTTATTACTTTCATTGGTTGTCCTCCGTATCCCATCGTTCTTTCTTTCTTATATGTAGTAAAAACGGCTATTTTGTTACATAAAATTGAATTAATCGTATTTTTTGAACGATTCTTTTATATTTTTATCAATAAATATAAGTTCTCTCTTATTCAATTTTCAGAATTGATTTTTGAATTTTATATCCAAAAAATGAAGAAAAAAATAGGCTTATTTACTATAATTATAGGGTTGGTTATTTTAAACAGTTGTAAGGTGGAAGAGTTAAAAAATGAGCAAGTTCTCTTTGTAGGAACATATACCGATAATGGTAGCGAGGGAATATATAAGTTTAATTTCAACCTGAATACGGGCGAATTGACAAATAAGACGTTGGCTGCTAAAATTAAAAATCCCTCTTATATAGCATTTTCGCCTGATAGAAATTCTTTATATGCAGTTAGCGAGGTAGATGATTATAAGGAGAACAATGGTTCTATCACAGCTTTTAACGTAAAGGATACAGCTTTGGTTAAAATAAATGAGCAATCCACTTATGGCGCAAACCCATGTTATGTAGGGGTAAGTGATAGTGGTCAATTGGTAGCTGTGGCAAATTACACGGGAGGAAACGTAGCAGTATATGGGGCATCGGTTAATGGATTGAATTCAGATGCCCAAATTATTGATCACAAGTTGCTTGATTCTACTAAAAAAGCACATGCACACATGGCCTCTTTTATTAATGACGAGTTAGTTGTTTCCGATCTTGGATTAGATCGTATTAAAAAATATACGCAAGCAAATGGTGGTTTTGTGGAAAGCAAGCAGAAAGAATTGATACTTGCGGAAGGTGCAGGTCCTAGACATTTTGTAACCTCTGCCGGTGAAGAATTTCTTTATGTAATCAATGAATTGAATTCTACCATAACCATGTTCAGGAAAGAGGCTGGTAAGTATCACGGCAAAGATACTTATGCTACAGTAGAATCAAATTTTGAAGGGGAAAGCTATTGTGCAGATCTTCACTTATCGCCTGATGGTAAATACCTTTATGGTACAAATAGAGGGGAGAATACTATGGTCATATTTAAGGTCGATGCAACTACCGGTAACTTAGAATTAGTAGGTAGGGAGTCTGTAAAGGGCGATTGGCCAAGAAACTTTACTATTGACCCTACGGGTAAATATGTACTGGTAGCAAATCAACGTAGTAACAATATAGTTGTTTTTAATAGAGATGCGGAAAATGGCACGCTACGTTTTGTTAGCCAGGTTGATTTGCCTAGTCCAGTATGTTTAAAATTCTATTAATTAGATTTAATAATATGTAATAGATCATTTTTAGGTACTACACCAGATTGTCTCCAAACCTGTTTGCCGTCTTTAAAAAGAATCATAGTAGGTACACCCCTAACTTGGTACTGAGAAGCTAAAGTTTGATTTTTATCTACGTCTATTTTAACAATTTTAATAGCGTCGCCTAAATCTCCTTTTACATCCTTTAAAATGGGAGCCAGGGTTTTACAAGGTCCACACCAGTCAGCAAAAAAGTCAACTAAAACCGGAGTATCTCCTTTTATGATATCAGAAAATGATGATTTCATACTTCTTGTTTTAAATGTTAATAATTTCTTTTGGCTAATATTAAGTTAGCAAATTCCTGTAGAAGGGTCGCAACTATCACCAGTGGCAATTATTTTTAGTGGAGCCACTTGTTGAAAGGCTTCTAAAAATGCTGCTGGTGGTTGTGCACCGCTAATGCCATATTTGTCGTTGATGATAAAGAAAGGAACACTATTGACACCACGTTGTTGGTAATGTGCTATTTCTTGCTTTACAGAATAAGCAATAGCATCATCATTTAAAACTTTTTCCGTTTTTTCTGAAGACCATTTAAATTCTGCCATAATAGACTTTAGAACCACAACATCGTTTAAATGAAGGTTTTCATCAAAATACGCCTTCATAAATCGTTCTTTAAGGGTGTCTTTAAATCCTTCTTCGCCAGCCACATGTAAAAGTTGATGTAGGGGCAATGTATTTACGGCCAACCATTCTTTTCCAAAGTTGAAATTAATTCCTTCTTCTTTGCCGCTTTCTTGTAAACGTTTTGTCATTTCAAGAGGCCCTTCTACACTCCCAAATTTATTGTTAAGATACGTGTCTCTATCTAGTCCTTCCTTTGGTATATTCGGGTCTAATTGAAATGGGTGCCATTCAATTTCAATCTCGGTGCCATCCCATTCTTTTATAGCTTTTTCCAATCGTTTCTTGCCAACATAACACCAAGGGCAAGCAACATCGGAAACTATATCTATTTTTATTTTATCGTTTTGCATATATCATTTTTAATATTCAATTGGTCGTAAAAAGTTGTAAAAACATACATTCAACGGGGACTGTTAAAATGAATTAAAAAAAGAAAACCCTCTCATGTACATGAAAGGGTTTTCGGTATTAGGTTGGCGTTTAATTTTAAAGGGTACGTAAATATTCTGCTATATTACGTGCCTCATCTTCTTTTAAGTTTTGATTGAGCATTATCGCATTGTTATATTCTTTCAATAATGCCTTTGCAATAGGGTCTTCTTTCAACATTTTATCAGGATTGATAATCATGTTCATAACCCATTCTGGGCTTCTTCGTTCGTAAACACCTTTAAGTGCAGGCCCGATCATACGTTGTTCGGCCATATGACAAGCCGTACATATAGCTTGAAATTTTTCTTTGCCCGCAGCTGCCATTTCTTCATTTACGGCATCATCAAAAGTAACACTGGTAATAGGGCCAACTCCTTTATTATCTAAATCAACTGGCACGCCTTCACTTGCCGTTTCTGTTTTAGCTTCTTTTTTGGTCCTGTTCATTTCAAAACCATCTTTTTTCTCTTCCTTCTTCTCACCACAACTAATTATCATTGTGCCAAGAGCCAATAAGGTGAATAATTTGCGCATACGTAACTTTCTTTTAAGTATTGTCAGTAAAATGAGCGACTAATATATGAATTTTTACGGGTAGAAGTATATATAAATAAGTAGTCATTTTAGTTTTTAACTAAAAAGTATAAGTAAGTAACAAATTATATAAATGTTTTTGTATTTGTTCAGTTACGCTGGCCAATGTTATTTAAGAACTCTAGTGTTCGGCTTTCTGAATAAGTGCAGTTATTATTTCCGTAAAAACCAACATGACCTCCGTATTTGGGCATTTCTAAAAAAAGGGCTCTGTGATGTTTTGCAATTTCTATTGGGTAGCATTCAGACCCTAAAAAAGAATCGTTTAGTGCATTTATTATTAACGTAGGAACTTTTATACTATCCAAAAATTGAAGACTGCTGCTTTTCTTATAATAGTCCATGGCATTATTAAAACCGTGCGCTTTACTGGTATAAAAATCATCAAAATCCTTTAGGGTCTTAATGCTTTTAATATCTGAATTAGAAATTAGGTCTGGAAATAACTCTTGTTTTTGCTTCAATTTTTTGATGAGGTTACCTTTAAACCGTTTAGCATAAATGGCATTCTTGTTTTGAAGCAGTTCTTGAAGCGAGTCAGCTAATTGGCAAGGTACAGAAATTGCTACAGCTCCTTTAATTTCATTGGCCCTCTCCCTCTTTTCACCTAAATATTTTAAAAGAAGATTACCGCCAAGACTAAATCCGTGCAGGTATATACTTTTATATTCGTCTAAATGTAAAACATGTTCTATAACTGCTTGTAGATCTTCTGTGGCTCCAGAATGATATGACCTGAAAAGTCTGTTGGCAGAACCACTGCATCCTCTTAGGTTAATGGCACAGACATCATAGCCAGATAGGGTCAGGGCTTTGGCACTACCCTTAATATAAGCTCGCTTTGAACTTCCTTCAAGTCCATGTACTATAATGACCAATTTTTTGGATGAAGATGTTGCGTAACTCCAGTCTGTATCTAAAAAATCAGAATCAGGTAAGGTAATACGAATGCGTATTTGCTCTAAATTATCTACTTTTCTAATTAATCCGGCATATATGGTAGAAAAGTGTCCGTTTTTAAAAAATAATGGCGGATCATATGTAGAATCAATTAACGGCATCTATGTGTAAAGCTAGAATAATATTTATTTCGGGTAGGTTTCTAAGACTTTCATTTGCTCCTCTATCGCTTCTTTAAACTCTACTTTTAAGTGTGTTACTAATTCGGTAACAGCTATAGAATCGTCAATAAGGGCAGAACCTTGTCCGGCAGACCAGATAGTTTTCCAGGCTTTGGCTTCGGTATTCATTTCTTTGCCAAAATCTATTTTGACATCTTTCTTTAGGTCTTCTTCGGTAATACCTGCCGCTTTTAAACTAGCTGCAAGAAAGTTGGCATGAACACCAGAAATAGATGCGGTATAAACTACATCACTAGCACCGGCATCAATGATCATTTGGCGATATTCTGGTGTAGCTTTACTTTCATTAGTATTTATAAATCTTGTGCCCATATAGGCTAAGTCTGCACCCATTTGTAAGGCGGAAGCAATATCCCTACCGGTACTTATACAGCCAGATAGAAGAATGGTTTTATGAAAAAATTTCTTTATTTCTGCAACCAATGTCATAGGGTTGATTGTACCTGCATGGCCCCCGGCACCTGCGGCAACCAGTATTAAACCGTCAACACCGGCTTCAGCTGCTTTTTCCGCATGACGTTTTTTAATAATATCGTGAAAAACCAAGCCGCCATAACTATGAATAGTATCTACTACCTGCGAAACTGCTCCCAAAGAAGTTATGATCAAAGGTACTTTATGCTTTGCACAAAGTTTTAAATCTGCCTCTAATCTAGGGTTTGTTTGGTGTACAATGAGATTTACACCGAACGGAGCCGCTTTTTTTCCGGTCTCCTCTTCAAATGCCTGTAAGGCAGATTTTATTTCAATGAGCCATTCCTCAAAACCTTCACTAGTACGTTGGTTCAATGCCGGAAAAGTACCGACAATGCCATTCTTGCAACATTCAATGACCAATTGTGGTCCTGAAATTAAAAACATTGGAGCTGCAACTGCAGGCAAGGATAATTCTTTTATGAATGCGGGTTTGTTTGACATAGGAATGAAATTTTGAACGTGATTTAAAAATAACTATAAAAAATGATGTTCTTTGGTTCTTACATTTCAAAACTATGGTATTTTTATAAAGTATTATGCATGCATAACAAAAAATATTAGAATGTATACAAAGGATTTTGAAGTACGGTGGAGCGATATTGATGCAAATCGTCATTTGGCAAACTCGGCATTTGTCAATTTTATGAGTCATACAAGGCTCGCCTTTTTAATGGAGCTAGGTTTTGATCAGCGTACTATGACTGACTATAAAATAGGTCCTGTGGCTTTTTATGAGCATATGTATTATTTCAAGGAAGCTTTTTTAGGAAACCAAATAAAGGTCTCTTTAGAAATTAAGGGACTTAGTGAGGATGGAAAATTTTTTGAGTTTAATCATGATTTTTATAATGATAAAGGAGAAAATATAGCGCGTTGTGAAATGATGGGGGCATGGATCAATCTACAATCTAGAAAGCTAACAGGATTGGCAGAAGAATTAATAAGCAAATTTAGTGGTTTTGAAAAAGCTGAAGATTTTAGGGTGTTGACTAAGGAACACACAAGAGAATTTTTAAAAATTCCCAAAAATTTATAAGAATTGTAATGTTAAATTATTTATTTTTAAACGACATACAGTTAGTTTCCCTCCTAGACTGTTGAGAAATCAATAACCACCTATACTAACATATTCTAATAATGGTCAGTCTACCAGAAGAAATTTTTCAAGATACTTACGGTAAAGTAAAAAAATTGATCGTTACCAAGAAATTGGTTCCAGGGCAACTTATTACGGAACATAGGCTATCACATACTTTAAGTATAAAAGATGATACCGTTCCGGTAGTTTTATTACAATTAAGACAAGAGAGTCTTCTAGTAGGTAGTTTGGATAATGGCCTTTCTGTAAGGGAATTGTGCGAGCAAGAAATTAGGGAGATGTTTGATTGTAGAATAGCATTGGAAACAATGGCGGTAAGGTTGTTTACGCAAAATGCCCCACAATCTAAAATTGATGATTTAAGAAGTCTTTTGGTTCCATTTGAAAGCGGACCTAAAAACGGATACGTTTTCTATAAAATTGATAGATTTTTTCATGAATTCATTATTAAAAATTGCGGTAATAGAACATTGTACGACATGTACAAGACGGCCAAAATAGCATCATTTATGGACTTGGTAGGTTTAAATAGGCCTTTATATAAAATTTTAGAAGAGCATCTAAATCTTGTTTCCGCCATGCATCACAGAGACTGTAAAAAGGCTGTTGAGATACTTACCGTAAACTTGGAAAAAGCTAAAAAATCTCATTTTTAAGGTTCCTGAAATTGTTTCTTGGGTTTTTTACTAGAAAGATAAACTCCAATTAACACAAAGCAGGCAGCTATTATTTTTATTGTAGTAATTGCATCTTGCCCTGTGATCACTGCGTATGCAATACCTAATAATGGTTGTACATAAACAAAAGCGCTTAATGTAGAGGCTTTAAGTTGAGTAAGGGCAAAAATATTGAATAAATAAGTGCAAAAGGTAGTTCCAATAATTACAAAGCCAATTCCAAAATAAGCTTCAAAAGGTAATGTACTCCAAGAAATCTGCATGAATTCTTGATAACCAAAAGGTAAACAGATAAGGACACCTAAAGAGAAAAGCCATTTCATGAATGTAAACGGATGATATTTACCGATCAACACTTTTACAAGTACTAAATATGACCCGTAGAACATAGAATTCAGAAAAATTAAAAAATTACCCAAGGGAATGTTAGGTGCGTCCTGTCTTACCTCTGCACTAAATAATATTAAACCTAATGCCCCTAATAAACCTATAACAATACCTAATATTTTTCTATTAGAAATTTTCTCTTTTAAGATTACGGCAGATAATATAAGTACAATGATCGGTGTAGTGGTAATCAGTACGGCACTGTTAATGGGTGTAGATAGTGATAGGCCTTTAAAAAACACCAACATGTTAAAAGCCATGCCCAGCAGTGCACAAATTAACATTCTAAGATAATCTTTACGATCAATGCGTTCTTTTGGTCCTAAAGGAGAAATTAGCCAAAATAGAACGGCAGCACCCAAAACCCTAAGCATTATGAATCCAAAAGGTTGTACATAATGGGGCATAATACCTTTTGCAATAGTATGGTTTAAGGCGTATATGGTAGTAGCTCCAATAGCTGCAAGTATGGCTAATGATCTTTTGCTCAAGGGTGTATTGCCATTTTAGCGGCTTCTATTACCTTTTTACTATTTCCTATAAAAATTTGGTCATCAACTATAATTACAGGTCGTTTTAAGAAAGTGTATTGTTCTAAGATCAACGCTTTAATATCTTCTTCAGAAAGGTTTTGCTCTTTAAGATTACGTTCTCGGTATAGTACAGCTCTTTTGCTAAATAAAGCTTCGTAGCTTTCAGAAAGCTTATGCATTTCTTCAAGTTGAGAAGTGGTTATTGGTTCTGTTTTTATGTCTTGAAGTTCAAAATCCGTAAGTGGTTGCAATTCTTGGATAATACGTTGACAAGTAGAGCAAGTACTTAAATGATATATTTTTTTCATGCGTATAATTATAAGGGTAATACTTTAAAAGAATAGACCTTTGGTAAAGGCATTGGAAATACAAAGAAACCTAAATAACATTAATTGTGCTATTTTTACAAAGCAGAAAATATGAAATAATGACAGAGAATATATATGAAGTAATGTTGCAAAACCGCAAAAATTTACATGCAATATTAACTAAGACACCTAAAGATAAATTACTTAAAATTCCTGAAGGTTTTAATAATAATGCCTATTGGAATATTGCCCATACCATAGTAACGCAGCAAGTGTTGATATATAAGTTTAGCGGTTTACAAATGCGTGTACCAAATGAATTGGTAGCAAAATTTGCAAAAGGCACCGTGCCGGATGGTACTGCAACAGATGAAGAAATGATGATGGTGGCAGATTTTCTGATTTCAACGGCAGAATGGTTAAAAGAAGATTACGAAACCTCACTTTTTCAATCTTTTAACGAATATACCACAAGTGCGCGTGTAACACTTAAGAATGTTGATGATGCCATTGCCTTCAACTTGTTTCATGAAGGGCTTCATATTGGCCAGATCGCACTTTTGTTAAAGCAGCTTTCCTAAAATTTGTTCGGGTATTTTAAAAAAGCATTTGCTTTTGCGTAAGGTACGGTTAGGATAATCGGTCCATCTGCAAAAGATGCTATTTCGTAAGACTCATAGTAAAGTAGTAGTCCATTTTCCGTATACCCCATATTATCGGGCAAATAAAAACGCTCTGTCTCGAACATAAAGCCCGTATTGTTGATAGAACCTTCTGCAGGTATATTTTCCTGTTTTCTAAAAAGTGTTTCAGCGAAGGTTTTAAACTCTTCCAAATCGGTGAATAAATTTTCTTGATATAATTCTACCCCGTTAAGTTTATCAAAATTTAAAAATCGGTTAGTGCCATAGCCGTGTGCCCCTCCTGTATAAATGTAAGATTCTAATTTAATGGTGATGATGCTTTCGTTTTCAAAAGTGATACTCCCTTCAACTGTAGCTTCCCAAGGCATAGATTCTTCTGAAAATTTTCCGTTTACCTCTTTATAGTCATTTAGAAACGTCTCTTTTGCTTCTTCAAGATTTTGCGCGTTACTTTCCTCATAAAAATTCAGCAAAGCTATAATTTCACCTTCTAAGGCATTGTTAATGGTTTTACTAAGTTTGGTTTTACCTGTAGCTTGCGGAATTTCTATACGAACAGATGTGCAATTCTCACAAGAATCCGTAGCAATAGTCAACGGTTCAAAAGAAACGGAGTTCTTGTTGTTACACCCAATAAGTATAACACAAATAAGTAGGCAGGTAAGCTTAGATTTCATCGAGAAAATAGATTTATTGTAAAAATACAGCTTCATTGTATTCCCCGAAAGATAACAATACATTTGTGTTATAAATACTTGAATATGGCTTCTAAAAATTTAAAATTCAATACTAAGACCATACATGGCGGTCAGCATCCAGATGAAGCGTTTGGTGCTGTTATGCCACCAATTTACCAGACCACCACTTATGCACAAACAACACCGGGCGGTCATAAAGGATATCAATATTCAAGAAGTGCCAACCCTACAAGAACAGCATTGGAAAATTCATTGGCCAGTATAGAAAATGGTGAATATGGTTTAGCTTTTGGTAGTGGTATTGCGGCAATAGATGCAGTCATTAAATTATTGGTGCCGGGCGATGAGGTAATTTCTACGAATGACCTTTATGGCGGAACATATAGGATATTCAAAAAAATATTTGAAAAGTTTGGTATTGTATTCCACTTTGTGGGAATGCAGGGAATAGATGCCGTTCGTAATAAAATTAACTCGAAAACAAAGTTGATTTGGGTAGAAACACCAACGAACCCAATGATGAATATAATCGATATTAAGGCAATAGCCGCCTTAAAAGCGAATACAAATATTTTGCTAGCGGTAGATAACACGTTTGCTACACCTTATCTTCAAAAGCCTTTAGAATTAGGTGCTGATATCGTTATGCATTCTGCAACCAAATATTTAGGAGGCCATAGTGATACTGTGGTAGGGGCCTTAGTGGTAAAAGATAAAGAGTTGGCAGATCAACTCTATTTTATACAAAATGCAAGTGGTGCCGTGTGTGGCCCTATGGACAGCTTTTTGGTATTAAGAGGAATAAAGACCTTACACGTACGTATGCAACGACATTGTGAGAATGGTAAGGCAATAGCCGAATACCTTAAAAGCAACCCCAAGATCGAAAAGGTGTATTGGCCAGGGTTTGAGGATCACCCTAATCATTATATTGCAAAAGAGCAGATGAAAGATTTTGGAGGTATGATTTCGTTTGTTCCAAAAGGAGGTAGTTATGAAGATGCCATAAAGATTGTAGAAAAATTACAGGTATTTACTTTGGCAGAGTCTTTAGGAGGTGTTGAAAGTCTGGCTGGTCATCCTGCAAGTATGACCCATGCAAGTATTCCAAAAGAAGAACGACTTAGTAGTGGAGTTGTAGATGCATTGATCAGATTAAGCGTTGGTATTGAAGATGTTGAGGATTTAATTGCGGACATAGAACAAGCGATAGGATAATTGGCTAAATGTTAAATTAAATGTAGTAATTATAGGTAGTTTGTTGTCAAAACAACAATTTTTATCGAATTTTAAAAAAATAAGCAATCAAATTACACAAATAGCATAATTTTGACGTTATATTTTGAAATCAATAATTTAAACAAGTTTAAATAGCTTTATGGAGAATAAAATAAAAGCATTTATGGATGAGGTTATTTCCAGAAATGGACACGAACCAGAATTCATTCAAGCGGTGCAAGAAGTTGCTGAAACAGTAATACCATATATTGCGAAGCACGAAATCTATAATGGTAAGAATATTCTTTTAAGAATGGTTGAGCCAGAGCGTTTGGTTTCGTTTAGGGTTGCATGGGTAGACGATGATGGTGAAATTCATGTAAACCGTGGTTATAGAATTCAAATGAATTCTGCTATTGGACCGTATAAAGGTGGTTTGCGTTTTCACCCTACCGTAAATGCAAGTATCTTAAAATTCTTGGCTTTTGAGCAAGTATTTAAAAATAGTCTTACAACATTGCCAATGGGTGGTGGTAAGGGCGGGTCTGATTTTGATCCAAAAGGAAAATCTGATGATGAGGTAATGCGTTTTTGCCATGCCTTCATGTTAGAATTGAATAGACATATTGGTCCTAATACAGATGTACCTGCAGGTGATATTGGTGTAGGTGCACGTGAAATTGGTTTCCTTTTTGGTATGTACAAAAAGATCAGAAATGAGTTTACAGGTGTATTGACAGGTAAGGGACTTTCTTGGGGCGGTTCTAAAATTAGACCAGAGGCGACCGGGTACGGTACCGTATATTTTGCACAAAGTATGTTGAAAACCAAAAACGAAAGCTTTGATGGTAAAACAGTTGTAATTTCTGGATCGGGCAACGTTGCACAATACGCTGCCGAAAAGGCAATTTTATTAGGTGCCAAGGTAGTAACACTATCAGATTCTAGCGGATATATCTATGATAAAGACGGTATTGACGATGATAAGCTTGCCTTTGTAATGGATCTAAAGAACAATAGAAGAGGCCGTATTTCTGAATATGCGGATAAATATCCTTCTGCAGAATTTTATGCAGGTAAAACACCTTGGGAAGTTAAGTGTGATATTGCATTGCCATGTGCAACCCAGAACGAGTTAAATCAGCAAGATGCTAAAACGCTTCTAAGTAATGGTTGTATGTGTGTTGCTGAAGGAGCTAATATGCCTTGTAATACGGATGCGGTTCATGAATTCAATAACGCAAAAATATTGTTTGCGCCAGGTAAAGCCTCAAATGCAGGTGGTGTAGCAACATCAGGATTGGAAATGTCCCAGAACTCATTAAGAATTAGCTGGACACGTGAAGAGGTAGATGAGCGTTTAAAGGATATTATGGAAGATATACATGATTCTTGTATTGAATTCGGTAAGGAAGAAGACGGTTTCTGCAACTATGTTAAAGGAGCCAATATTGCCGGTTTTGTTAAGGTTGCAGATGCAATGTTGGCACAAGGAGTGATCTAGAAGTTAGATTAGCTAAAGCAGATAAATTTATAATGCGAGGTTCTGAAATGGAGCCTCGCATTTTTTTATGCATTTGCGTCACTAAACTTCAATCCGTTATCTTTGTTTAAATTGATGTTCTATTATGCAGGTAACCACAAAGGCAATAGTATTTTCTGCACTAAAATATGGCGATACAAGCCTAATTGTAAAAGCCTTTACTGCATCTGACGGAATCAAATCCTATTTACTTCGCGGTGTTTTGTCTTCTAAAAAAGGAAAGTTGAAAACTGCTTATTTTCAGCCGTTGACCCAGTTAGAAATCGTTGCCAATCATAAAAATAAAGGCACACTGGAGACTCTTAAAGAAGCAAAGGTTTTTTATCATTATCAGACTTTATATGCAGATATGGCCAAAAATGCCATGACCTTGTTTTTGGCAGAGCTATTGGGCAATAGTATACGTGAAGAAGAAATGAACGAAGATTTGTATCAGTTTCTAGAAGCATCTTTACAATGGTTGGATATTCATAAAGACGTTGCTAATTTTCATCTACATTTTATGTTGTCATTGACTCGTTATTTAGGATTTTACCCAGATGTATATCAGATAGATAAGCCCTATTTTGATCTGTTAGAAGGGGAGTTTACTGCAACCGAATCATTGAACCCTATGTTAAGAGGAGAAAATATTTATTATTTCAAGACCTTATTGGGCACAAATTTTGATGCAATGCATACGGTAAAGATGAAAAAAACCAATCGTCAAGAATTGCTTAAATCCTTAATACTTTATTTTGAATTGCATTTACAGGGTTTTAGGAAACCAAAGTCGCTTGCCGTTTTAAATGAAGTTTTCAATACCTATGTCTAAGTATATAATTGTAGCGTTTTTTTTATGGTGTTGTCTTGGCAACGGCCAAGAAATTGTCGTTTTAGATGCCGATACTGGGGAGGAGATTTCAAATGTTGCCGTTTATAATAGAGATAAATCCAAGATTGCACTGTCAGATTTTGATGGGGTTTTCAATGCTACGGTGTTTTTGGATAAGGAGCGTATAACTTTAAAGCATATTGGGTATCAGGAATTTAAAACTACCAAGGTGCAGCTACAAAGGCAAGGTCAAAAAGCTTATTTGATTATGAAGGCGCAACAATTAGATGAAGTTGTTATGTCTGTATCTAAATGGGAACAGCAAAAGAGAGATATTCCAAATAGAATAATTTCTTTAGATGCCAGGTCAATAGCATTTTCAGCTCCGCAAACTTCGGCAGATTTGCTTCAGAATAGTGGTAAGGTTTTCGTTCAAAAAAGTCAAATGGGTGGTGGTAGCCCAATGATCAGGGGTTTCGCAACCAATAGATTGCTGTTATCCGTAGATGGGGTGCGCATGAACAATGCTATTTTTAGAGGCGGCAATGTGCAAAATGTAATTTCTATCGATCCATTTACTGTCAAGAATACGGAAGTCATATTCGGTCCAGGGTCCGTTATCTATGGAAGTGATGCGATAGGTGGAGTAATGAATTTTTATACTAAAAATCCCTTGTTATCTGAGAACGATAGTCTTTTGGTTCAGGGTAATGCCAATTATAGATTTGCTACGGCAAATACCGAAAATACCGTACATGCAGATATAAACTTGGGTAAAAAAATATGGTCGTCTCTAACGAGCATAACGTATAATAATTTTCAAGATTTAAGAATGGGTTCCCATGGTCCAGATTCTTATTTGAGAAATTCATATGTACGAACAGTAGGGGGTATAGACGAGCTAATAGAAAATAAGTCACCTAAAAAACAAGTACCAACAGGATATGATCAATTAAGTTTAATGCAAAAATTCTTGTACAAGCCTAACGCAAAATGGGATATCAATTTAGGGGTATATTACACGGAAACATCAGATTATTCACGATATGATAGATTGATAAGACCCACTAGTGACGGATTAGGGTTGCGTTCGGCAGAATGGTACTATGGTCCTCAAAAATGGTTCATGGGAAATGCCCAAGTACAGAAAAAAGGTAATGGAAAAGTATTTGATGGTGTAAAATTGGGAATGGCATATCAGTATTTTGAGGAAAGTAGAATTAATAGGGATTTTCAAGATGAGGTCAGGAATTCTACAAAAGAAAAAGTAGATGCTGCAAATTTTAATATTGATTTTGAAAATAAGAAAATAGGGAACTTTAAACTTTATTATGGTGCCGAATATATTTATAACAATGTAAGGTCAACTGGAAATGATTTTAATATTGTAACTGAAGAAAATACCAATGCACCTTCAAGATATCCAGACGGTTCTACCTGGCAAAGTTTGGCCGGTTATGCCAACGGTGAATATAAGGCAAAACCTAATTTCACGATTATGTCCGGATTAAGATATAGTCATGTTTGGGTAAATGCTACATTTGAGGATACCTTTTATGATTTTCCATTTAAAACGGCAGATTTAAGCACTGGAGCTTTAACGGGCAGCATAGGTTTTAGTTGGTTTCCACGAGCAAATCTTCAAGTTACCTTAAACGGGTCAACTGGCTTTAGGGCTCCCAATATTGATGATGTAGGTAAAATTTTCGATTCAGAGCCAGGTTCTGTGGTAGTACCGAATCCGGATTTGGAACCTGAGTATGCCTATAATGCGGAAATAGGAGTTCAGCGCAATATAAGTGATAAGTTTATTCTTAAAGGAGCGGCATACTATACATATCTGGTAGATGCTTTAGTAAGAAGGGATTTTAGTTACAATGGTATTTCTGAAATAGAATATGGTGGTGAGTTGAGTAATGTTCAGGCAATTCAAAATGCGGCAAAGGCTTATGTTTATGGTTTTGAATTTGGGCTTGAGGCATATTTGACCGAGCAGTGGTCATTGGCATCTAACCTAACATTAACAGAAGGCGTAGAAGAGGAGGATGATGGTTCTGAAACACCTGCTCGTCATGCAGCACCAACATTTGGGGATTTTCACGTAATTTGGAAAAATCAGCGTTTACGTACAGATTTGTTTTTGAATTATAATGCAGAGATAGCAAATGAAGACTTGGCAGTATCAGAACAGTCAAAAGAATACATTTATGCAGTAGATGAAAATGGGAATCCTTTTTCTCCATCTTGGTACACCTTAAATTTTCGTTCCCAGTATGATGTTACCAATAATTTTAAGGTAACCACTAGTTTAGAAAATATAACAGATCAGCGCTATAGGACATATTCATCTGGTATCGTTGCTCCAGGTTTAAATGTTGTTCTTGGGGTAGGGTATCAATTTTAAACAAAAAAAGACCCGTTATTAACGGGTCTTTTAAATTATAAAAATAGGTTATTGTTAGTGTTTAACCGCATTTTTTACGTCTTCAGCTTTTTGAGCTGCTTTGTCAGCCGCATCATTGGCAGCATCTTTTACGTTGTTACCAGCTTCTTTTGCAGCGTCAACACCATCTTGGCCAGCTTTCTTGGCAGCGTCCATTGTATCTTCACCAGCTTTTTTAGCGGCATCAATACCATTTTGACCAGCTTCTTTTACTGTCTCGGCAGCATCTTCAGCAGCATCCATTGCATTTTCGCTTGCTTCTTTAGCAGCGTCCATTGCGCCTTCGCCAGCCTCTTCTAAATCTTTACCAGCTTCTTTTAACTCTTCACCTGCATTTTCTAATGCGGCACCGGCCTCTTCAGTTGCAGATTTTGCCTTGTCGGCAGCATCTCTACAAGAAACAGACATACTAAGTGCTAAAATTGCTAATGATCCTAAAATTACTTTTTTCATTTGTATAAACGTTAAATGGTTAATTGTTCCGTGGTAATATACGTAGAATTTTAACTTTTGGATGTTTAAGAGCATGATAAATTTATTAATACGTGATTTATAGGTATTTCAGTACGGTCAATAAGCTCCTTTTTGATCAAAATTTTATAATTTTGCAGCCTTTTAAACCTAGTACCATAAGCATTTCGTATGAAGTTCACAGAATATCAAGGATTGAATTTACCAAAGGTCGCAGAAGAAATACTTGACTACTGGTCAAAAAATGCCATTTTTGAAAAAAGCATCGCTACTCGTGAGGGTAAAGACAGCTATGTTTTCTATGAGGGTCCGCCTTCGGCAAATGGTATGCCGGGTATTCACCATGTAATGGCTAGAACCATTAAAGATATTTTTCCAAGATATAAAACCATGAAGGGTTATCAAGTTAAGCGTAAAGCTGGTTGGGATACTCATGGTCTTCCAATAGAATTGGGTGTTGAAAAGGAATTGGGTATTACAAAAGAAGATATTGGAGTTAAAATCTCTGTAGAAGAATATAATGCCGCCTGTAAAAAAGCGGTAATGAGATATACAGATGTTTGGAATTCAATGACCGAACAAGTTGGCTATTGGGTAGATATGGAAGACCCTTATATCACTTACAAGTCCAAATATATGGAGACGGTATGGTGGTTGTTAAAACAAATCTATTCTAAAGGTCTAATTTATAAAGGGTATACTATACAACCATATTCCCCTAAGGCAGGGACAGGTTTAAGCTCGCATGAGCTAAACCAACCAGGTACATACCAAGATGTAACGGATACTACGGTGACCGCTCAGTTTAAAGCCGTAGAAGAAACCTTGCCGGATTTCTTGCAGAATGAAGGAACGATATACTTTTTAGCCTGGACGACAACACCTTGGACATTACCTTCCAACACGGCATTGACCGTAGGACCAAAAATTGACTACGTGCTTGTAGAGTCTTATAATCAGTACACTTTTGAGCCAATGAATGTAGTGCTTGCCAAGAATTTGGTAGGTAAACAATTCTCAGGTAAGTTCACGGAGGTAACAGAGAAGTCGGCATTGTTGGAGTATAAATCTGGCGATAAAAAAATACCTTACTACGTTGTAAAGGAATTTAAGGGAAAAGATCTATTGGAAATAAGATATGAGCAGTTATTGGATTATGTATTGCCATATGAAAACGCAGAAAACGCTTTTAGAATTATTGCAGGAGATTTTGTTACCACTGAAGATGGTACGGGTATTGTTCATACCGCGCCAACTTTTGGTGCAGATGATGCTTTTGTAGCAAAGCAGGCGGTTCCTGAAATACCGCCAATGTTGGTGCTAGATGAAAATGCCAACTTAGTGCCCCTTGTTGACTTACAAGGTAAGTTTAGGCCAGAGTTGAAAGAATTGGGCGGTAAGTACGTAAAGAACGAATATTATGAAGATGGTAAAGCGCCCGAACGTTCAATAGATGTCGAAATTGCCATTAAACTAAAAGAAGAAAATAAGGCCTTTAAGGTAGAGAAGTATGTACACAGTTACCCTAACTGCTGGCGTACGGATAAGCCCATATTATATTATCCTTTAGATTCTTGGTTCATTAAAGTGACTGATGTTAAGGATAAAATGTTCGGTCTGAACCAAACGATCAACTGGAAGCCAAAAGCAACTGGTGAAGGTAGATTTGGTAATTGGTTGGCAAATGCAAATGATTGGAACCTTTCTAGGTCACGTTATTGGGGTATTCCATTGCCGATCTGGAGAACAGAAGATGGTAAAGAAGAAATTATCATAGGTTCCGTAGCTGAACTGAAGTCAGAAATGGCAAAAGCAGTTGAGGCAGGAGTTATGGAAAAGGATATATATGCAGACTTTGTTGTAAACGATATGTCCGATGATAACTATGATAAAATAGATTTACATAAGAATATAGTTGATCAGATTACATTAGTATCCGCATCAGGAAAACCAATGAAACGTGAAAGCGATTTAATTGATGTTTGGTTTGATAGTGGTTCTATGCCCTATGCACAATGGCATTATCCATTTGAGAATAAAGATTTAATAGATGAAGGGAAAACGTTTCCTGCCGATTTCATTGCAGAAGGGGTTGATCAAACTCGTGGTTGGTTCTATACCTTGCATGCAATTGCAACTATGGTTTTTGATTCTGTTGCTTATAAAAATGTAGTATCTAACGGGCTGGTGTTAGATAAGGAAGGTAAAAAAATGTCTAAGCGATTAGGTAATGCCGTAGATCCTTTTGAAACGATGAACGAGCATGGGGCCGATGCTACAAGATGGTACATGATCAGTAATGCCAACCCTTGGGATAACCTGAAATTTGATACTGAAGGTATAGTGGAGGTCAAGCGTAAGTTCTTCGGAACTTTATATAATACGTATTCTTTCTTTGGTCTATATGCCAACTTGGATAAATTTACATATACAGAGGCAGATGTGCCAATGGCAGAGCGTACAGAGATTGATCGCTGGATTCTTTCCGAGTTGAATTCGTTGATAAAAATTGTAGATACCGCATATGAGGAATATGAGCCTACACGTGCTGCTAGGGCAATTTCAGAATTCGTTCAAGAGAACCTTAGTAACTGGTATGTACGTTTGTGTAGAAGACGTTTTTGGAAAGGAGAGTATGCTACAGATAAAATAGCGGCATATCAAACCCTCTATACCTGTTTAGATGTAGTGGCTAAACTTTCAGCGCCTATTGCACCGTTTTTTATGGATCGTTTATATTTAGATTTAAATAAAGCTACCGTAAAAGATGGTTTTGAAAGTGTACACTTGGCAAACTTTCCCGTTGCAGATGAATCACTTATAGATGAAGGTCTTGAGGTAAAAATGCACAAAGCGCAGGTAATATCATCTTTGGTATTATCTATTCGTCAGAAAGAGAAGATAAAAGTGCGTCAACCATTACAGAAAATTATGATTCCTGTATTTGATGATAAGGATAGGGAAGAAATTGAAGCGGTTTCAGAATTAATTAAATCTGAAGTTAACGTTAAGGAAATTCAATTGTTAGATGATGCTTCTGGTATATTGGTAAAACGTATTAAGCCTAATTTCAAGACTTTAGGTCCTAAATTTGGTAAAGAAATGAAGCAGATTGCTCAAGTTGTCAATGGTTTTGATCAGAATGATATCCAAAAAATTGAGCAGGATGGCGAATTAACAATCCAATTAGAAAATAAAAGTATTACTTTACAGTTACAGGATGTAGAGATCTCTTCTCAGGATATTGAAGGTTGGATGGTTGCTACCTCTGGTAAATTAACCGTTGCTTTAGATGTTACGATTAATGAAGAGTTAAGAAATGAAGGTGTTGCAAGAGAGCTGGTAAATAGAATTCAGAACATTAGAAAAGATTCTGGTTTTGAAGTAACGGATAAAATTGCAATTGAAATATTGAAAGATGGTTTTGTTGAAGTTGCTGTAGAAAACAATTTAGATTATATTAAAACAGAAACATTAACGGCTAAACTAAATTTTGTAGAAAACTTGAATAAGGGCATGGATATTGCTTTTGATGAGGTAAAGACTAAATTGTTTATTGAAAAATATTAAAGTATGGCAGAAGATTTAAAAGTGAGGTATTCTGACAAAGATTTGGCAGAATTCAAAGTATTGATAGAAGAAAAGATAGAAAAGGCCAAAAGTCATTTAGAGCTTTTGAAAAGTGCTTATATGAACGACGGTAATAATGGTACGGATGATACGTCTCCTACCTTTAAAGCTTTTGAAGAAGGTTCTGAAACTATGAGCAAAGAGGCAAATACCCAATTGGCTATTAGGCAAGAAAAGTTTATTCGTGATCTTAAAAATGCAATGTTACGTATAGAAAACAAGACCTTTGGTATATGTCGTGTAACAGGAAAGTTGATTAATAAAGAGCGATTGAAACTTGTTCCACATGCTACTTTAAGTATTGAAGCTAAGAATATGCAATCATAATTAAAACGCCTCTAGGGGCGTTTTTTAATAGTCTTTAATTGAAAGGTTCCCTATTATATTTTATGCTTCTGCTTTCTTTTGGGTTATGTGCCCAAAAGAAGGTGTATAAAAATGTATTGGCGGATAACATTGGTCTAATTCAGGTAGATGCTACTAATTGCTTCATAGTAGAGATTCATACGGGCAATAGTAACAGGGTTAGCATTGAGGCTGAAATGGAAGGGGAGTATAGCAAAGATTTGGAGCTAGAAGTTTCAACGAACGGTAATACACTTATTGTGGATACGGTCTTTGCACCAAATTTTAAAAACCCCAATGATAAACTTAGTGCCCATAAGGTAATTTCTATTGCGCTACGATTAACCTTGCCATCTTATAAGAATTTAGAAATTTTTGGCACAAATACCAGAGTAGTTTTAGATGGTACGTATAAAGATTTGCAGGTATCTCTAGCAGATGGCAACTGTATGCTGAACAACATAATTGCCAACGCGGAGATAAAAACGCAAAGTGGTAATATTAAGGTGTATTCCACAGGGGCTACTATTGATGCCATAAGTAAATATGGGGTAGTTTCCTCCAATAAAATACCGAAAGGAAATTCATCTTTAAAACTACAGACCGTAACCGGAAATATTGATCTCTTTAAAACCGAATAATATTTATATTTTTGCGCTCATTGATGAAAGCCCATGAACATTAAAAAGTCTGTCCTATTTATTTTATTGATTTTAATAATTGATCAATGGAGTAAGATTTATATAAAAACCAATTTCGTATTGGGTGAGTCGGTTGAGGTATTTAGCTGGTTTAAAATTTTATTTATTGAAAATGAAGGTGCTGCTTGGGGTGCAAAACTAAGCGACGTATTACCTATATCCGATGATATAGGAAAGTTGGTATTGACCGTATTTAGGTTGTTTGCAATTTTTGGTATTGGGTATTGGCTTTTTGATGTTATTAAAAAGAAAGCATCAAATACCTTAATTTGGGCAGTGTCCCTAATTTTTGCCGGAGCCTTGGGAAATATTCTAGATTCTGTTTTTTACGGGGCAATATTCAATGAAAGTTATAATGAAGTAGCAACGTTATTTTCTGATGAGCCTTATGGTAAGTTGTTTTATGGTAAAGTAGTGGATATGTTATATTTTCCTATGGTAGACTCTACATGGCCAACTTGGATGCCTATGGTGGGCGGTCAAAATTTTAGATTTTTTGAACCTGTATTCAATATTGCCGATACGGCAATAAGTACAGGTGTTGGTATATTGTTGGTTTTTAATAAAAGAGCTTTCAACAAAGAAGAAGAGTTGTCAACTAATGACAATGAGATTTTAGAGAATCAAGAAGTTTTAAAAGAATAGATTTTTTTAGGGGTAATACAGTAGTCTAATGGTATGTCTGTACTATCTACGTCTTCTATGCTATCTTCAGCTTCAAAAAAAGAAAGACCTATTTTTATTACGTCATCTTTACATTCGTTTAAAAAACGGTCATAATAACCTTTTCCATATCCTATTCTATTTCCTTGCTTGTCAAAAGCTAAAAGAGGAATAAAAACAACATCTATTTTATGCGGTTCTATTGTAATACCATCTACAGGTTCAGGTATATTTAGACTGTTGTTGATGAATTTGGTATTATCTGTAAGTAAATAATGTTCTAAGGCAGTGTCTGAAATAATTTTGGGAACTATAACATTTTTATCCAAACCTAAAAGTACTGAAATAATACCTTCTGTATCTATTTCAGATTTTTGTTTTATAGGAAGGTAAATATGAAAATATAGATAATTCCATATTGGTAATTGCAAAACTGAATTTGCGATTACTATACTTTCAGAAGATATTTGAGAGGGTTTTAGGGAACTACGAAGTTTAATATATTTTATACGTAAATCTTTCTTCAACATAGTGAAGTGAATTTAACATACTTATATTTTAAATTATTCTTTACCTGCAACAGCAAAAAATACTTTAAAAAATAACATTAAAATAAGGTAAGTTCCTAAAGTGATGATGTAACTATCCATAATCTAAAATTTGTAAATGGGCTAATAATTGTTGTTGTTGTGTTAAAAATAGGTAAAATAATTAATATAACATCCTTGAAATGCACTTTTTTATCGTTGAAATGCATTTTTTTAAAATAAAATTAACACTTTCATTCATATAACGAAACAAAATATCAATTAATTGCCTGAAAATCAAAGTTTTAAATATATGTAATTTTTATTGGATTATGAATGCCATAAATTAAGAATAGTAAAATTATTTATATCAAAATATAAGGGTGTCTAAAATATCGAATTGATAAACGGTTAAAAAGTGTTTTGTGCTAACAAAATAACTTTGAGGTACAATCTAAAATGGCATATAAACACTAATTTAGTAGTATTGAATTATGACAGAGATTCCTATAAAAATACAGTTAAGTGCATTACCTAATAGTCCGGGAGTTTACCAATTCTATGATAGCAGTGACGGTATATTATATGTAGGTAAGGCAAAAAATTTAAAAAAGCGTGTTTCCTCATACTTTACCAAGAACCACGAGTATGGTAAAACTAGGGTTCTGGTAAAGAAGATTCGTTCCATAAAGCACATAGTCGTGCCAACGGAATCTGATGCTCTTTTATTGGAAAATAATTTGATCAAGGAGTTAAGGCCCAGATATAACGTTTTGTTGAAAGATGACAAATCTTATCCTTGGTTATGTCTTAAAAACGAAAGATTTCCAAGGTTATTTCCAACAAGAAGGGTAATTAAAGATGGATCTGAATATTTTGGACCGTACACCAGTATGAAAACGGTTCGGGTTTTATTGGATTTGATTAAAAGTGTTTATCCGTTAAGAACATGCAATTATGATCTATCTGCCGAGAAAATCAATGCAGGTAAATTTAAGGTATGCCTAGAATATCATTTGGGTAACTGTAAAGGACCATGTGAAGGGCATCAGTCAATATCGGAATATGATCGTCAAATAGAAGACATTCGGGAAATTGTAAAAGGTAATTTTAAGTCGTCAATAGCCTATTTTAAAAGCCAGATGAAAGCTCTGGCAGAAGAAATGAAATTTGAAGAAGCGCAAAAGGTAAAGGATAAAATTGATGTTTTAGAGAACTACCAGGTAAAATCTACCATTGTAAATCCTAAGATCAGTAATGTAGATGTGTTCAGTATAATCTCGGATAATTCTTTTGCATATGTTAATTTTCTTCAATTGGCACATGGGTCTATAATAAGGTCCCATACAATGGAAATCAAGAAGAAACTTGAAGAGAAAGATGAAGATTTGCTTGAGCTGGCTATTGTAGAGATTAGGGAAAGGTTTAAATCAGATTCAAAAGAACTTTATGTACCCTTTGATATAGCCGTGTCACCAGGGTTAAAAGTAACAGTGCCCAAGTTGGGGGATAAGAAACGAATTCTTGATTTGTCTGAGCGAAATGCCAAATTCTTTAGGCAGGAGCGTTTTAATCAGATTAAGATTATTGATCCCGATCGTCATACCAATAGAATAATGGCCCAAATGAAAAAAGATCTTCGTTTATCGGCTGAACCTAGACATATTGAATGTTTTGATAATAGTAATATTCAAGGTAGCAATCCTGTAGCGGCATGTGTTGTTTTTAAGGACGGTAAACCTTCAAAAAAAGAGTACAGACATTATAATATAAAGACGGTTACCGGTCCGGATGATTTTGCTTCAATGGAAGAAGTGGTGTATCGTAGGTATAAAAGACTACAAGAAGAACTACGGCCATTACCGCAATTAGTTGTTATTGATGGGGGTAAGGGCCAATTATCATCGGCTTTAAAGAGTTTGGACCTTTTAGGTTTAAGAGGTAAAATTGCTATAGTGGGTATAGCTAAAAGGTTAGAGGAGATATATTTTCCTGAAGACCCTATACCTTTATATCTGGATAAGAAATCTGAAAGTCTTAAAATAATTCAGTATTTACGAAATGAAGCCCATAGATTTGGTATAACGTTTCATAGAAATAAAAGAAGCAAGGGGGCTATTAATTCTGAATTGGAAGGTATAGACGGTGTAGGTGAAAAGACAGCGCAGCAGTTATTAAAAAAATTCAAATCGGTAAAACGCATAAAAGAAGCTTCCGTTGAAAGTTTAAGTTTAGAGGTAGGAGCGTCCAAAGCAAAAAAAATATATGAATCTTTTCGTAAAAAATAGATTGGGTATAATGCCATTGGTGTTGTCGGTACTTTTTTTAGGTATCGGTACTTTGGTTGCTCAAGATCATGAGGAAAAGATTAAGCCTAAAGTTGGGTTGGTACTAAGTGGTGGCGGTGCAAAAGGTATGGCACATATTGGCGCATTGAAGATCATTGAAGAAGCCGGTGTTGAAATTGACTACATTGGTGGTTCTAGTATGGGTGCAATTGTAGGTGCAATGTATGCTGCTGGGTATTCTGCAAACGAGTTGGATTCTATCTTTAAAGCAACCAATATTGGTTCGTTAATTCAAGATAATTTACCTAGAAGTGCTAAAACCTTTTATGAAAAGGACGATTCTGAACGTTATGCACTAACACTACCGTTCAAAAATTTTAAAGTAACGGTGCCGCCAGCTATATCGGGAGGTCAAAACATTTACAATGAATTTGTAAGGTTATTGTATCATGTAAAGGATATAGATGATTTTAATAAGCTACCTACTCCTTTTGTTTGTATAGCTACCGATATTGAAACAGGTAAACAAGTAATTTTAAATTCGGGCTATTTACCGGAAGCTATTTTGGCCAGCGGAACACTGCCTTCGCTTTTTGAGCCTACTGTCATAAATGATAGAGTGTTGATAGATGGTGGTGTGGTCAACAATTATCCTATAGATGAAGTCAGGGCAATGGGAGCTGATATTATAATTGGTGTAGATGTTCAACACGATCTGTCCGATCGAGATGCCTTGTTGTCTGCAACTGAAATTTTGTTGCAGATCAATAATTATAGAACGGTGGCCGATATGGAAGTGAAGTCTGCCAAGACAGATATTTATATTAAACCGAACATTGAGGAATACTCGGTAATAGATTTTAATAGATTGGGGGAAATTGTTAAAACAGGTGAAGATGCCGCAAAATTAAAAATACAAGAACTCAAGCAACTTACAACGGGATATAAAAAAGATAAAAATTCAATTTCGGTAATACAAGAAAATGAGCAGTTGACCATTAATAGGTTGTTAATAGAAGGAAATACCGATCATACCAGGGGTTATGTAAAAGGTAAATTGCGATTTAGTCTTGATGAGCCTACAAACTTTAAAAGGCTTCAGCAGGGAATCAGTAATCTGTCCGCAACGGGCAATTTTAGAACGATCAAATACAAATTGTTGGATAATATGAACGGTGGTGAAGATTTAATTCTTCCGTTAGATGAAACCGAAAATACCTCGTTTTTACGTTTAGGTGCTCATTTTGATGATTTGTATAAGAGTGCCGCGTTAATCAATATTACCAAGAAGAGGATATTGTCAAAAGATGATGTGGCCTCTTTTGATTTTATTTTAGGTGATAATATAAGGTATAACTTTGAATATTATTTGGATAAAGGAACGTATTGGAGTTTTGGAATTAACTCAAGGTTCAATGATTTTGAACAGGAAATTGATTTTGATTTAATTGAGGGTAATTTTGAAGTAGGTGCGGGTACGGCATTGAATAGAATAAATTTAAACGTATCTGATTTTACCCATCAGTTATACGTACAAACAGTAGTTAAAGAAGAATTTGCTTTTACACTTGGCGGAGAATTTAAACACTTACAATATAGTACCAGAACGTTTGGTGATACGCCCAATGTTACTACCCCTGGTACAACCTCCAGCAATGGTAGAACATATTTTGACAGGAGTAATTATGTAAGTGCCTTTGGATCGTTGAAGTTGGATACTTATGATGACAAATATTTTCCCTCTAGAGGGTTGTATTTTAATGGTGATATGCACTATTACGTTCTATCATCGGATTTTAACAACAATTTCAAGGATTTTTCTATATCAAAAGCTCGTATGGGTATGGCAATGCCCCTAATCAAAAATTTGTCCATTAATATAGAAACGGAAGGAGGTTTTAAGTTGGGTACATCCGGCGTTACCAGCTTTGATTTTCTTTTGGGCGGTTATGGTACAGATTTTATAAATAATTTTATACCCTTCGTGGGCTATGACTTTATAAGTTTGCCGGGTAACAGTTTTGTTAAAGCTTACGGTAGATTAGATTATGAATTTGCGGAAAAGAACCACATGCTTTTTAGTGCAAATTTTGCCAATGTAGATGATGATCTTTTTAGAACGGGAGATTGGTTTAAGGCGCCGTCATATTCTGGGTATGGAATAGGTTACGGCCTAGAATCATTTTTGGGACCTATAAACCTTATGTATTCCTGGACACCAGAAATAGATAAATCACAATTCTTTGTAAGCATAGGTTATTGGTTCTGATTTTTATGTGCAAAGCGAGTGGGAAAAAAGTATTGGGATATAGATTTTCTTAATAGTTTCCCAAATATCGAATTCAAGTGTGAATAACTGTTAAGGTTATCATTAAAGTAAGTTAAACCGTACTGTTGGTATAATAATGTGCCTTAAATTTACACCAGCTAAGGGGTGGTTCCCTTACAACTTTAAGTAGTGGTTTTTCATAATTTAAAGTTTGGTTGGTTATTTAGGAAAAGCCCAGTTTTTAAACTGGGCTTTTTTTATACAACAATACTTTGGAATAAATTTTGTTTAAGATATTGTAATGAAAGTTATAGAGAACTATCTATTGCTATTTTTACAATAAACTACTGACTATGAAAAAATATTTTTTACTTGCCCTGTCCTTAACATATTTTGGTGTACAAGGTCAAAATACTAAGTCAGCTTTTAAGACAGGAGAATGGTTGAAGTTTAGAATGCATTACGGTTTTTTAAATGCAAGCTATGCTACACTGCAAGTTAATTCTACCATTTTAAACAATAAGTCTGTCTACCATGTAGTGGGTCATGGTGAAACTACCGGTGTGGCCAGTTGGTTTTTTAAAGTAGATGATACCTATGAAAGTTATTTTGACAAGCAAGATGGTAAGCCATATAAGTTTGTTCGTAAAATTAACGAAGGGGGTTATAAAAAAGATGTAGAGATAAACTTTGACCATAATGCATCTAATGCAGAACTTAATGATAAGAAAAACAAGAAAAAGCTTAATTTTACATTAGAGAACAATATACAGGATCTAATATCCGCTTTTTATTATTTGAGGAACAACTATAAAACAGAAGACCTTGAAGTAGGAAAAGCAATTACCCTGAAAATGCTTTATGACGATGACGGTATTTTCAATTTTAAACTTAAGTATTTAGGTTTAGAGGTTTTAAATACAAAATATGGTAAAGTAGAATGCTTAAAATTTAGGCCTTTGGTACAATCGGGGCGTGTATTTAAAGAGCAAGAAAGTTTATCATTATGGGTTTCGAACGATGACAATCGAATTCCAATTAGAATTAAAGCAGATTTAGCCGTAGGTGCTATAAAAGCAGATATTGATGGGTATAATGGTCTTAAACATCAGTTTAAAATTATAATGGATTAGACCCTAAATGGAAGATAGAGAGAAGATCAAATCCCAAATATCTAAACTAGAAGAAAAATATAAAGATTCAGGGCAAGATCTTAGCTCTTATTTAGATGGTCTATTGCACCAGCGTTATCTTACCTATTGGGATTATATACATTTAGACACCCTATTAAGTCTACAAGTACCAAGAACTCATTTTCCTGATGAAGAAATATTCATCATGTATCATCAAATTACCGAATTATACTTTAAATTGATTTTGCACGAGCAAAAGCAATTGGTAGATGATAAAAGTGACAATTTAGATTTTTTTATAGAAAAGGTCAGAAGAATAAATAGTTACTATAAAGTTCTAATATCTTCATTTAGTGTAATGATCAAAGGTATGGAGCGAGAGCAGTTTTTGCAATACCGTATGGCATTGTTGCCTGCTAGTGGTTTTCAGTCTGCACAGTTTAGGATGATCGAGCTGTATGCCACGCCCTTAGAAAATTTGGTTCATGTATCGGAAAGGGCTCAATTCTCATCAGAATCTACGATCGAAGAGTTATACGAACACATTTATTGGAAAAAGGGTGCTACAGATAAAGAAACGGGCGAAAAAACATTGACATTGAAACAGTTTGAGTACCGTTATACGCCTAGGCTTATAAGAATAGCAAAACAGGTAGAGAACGCTACAATATATCATAAATACTTAAGTTTACCCAAAGAGCAGAGAGAGGATTCTGCACTAGTGGATGCGTTGAAGACTTTAGATGTAAATGCTAATATAAATTGGCAATTGATGCACATGGGTTCGGCTCATAGATACTTAAGAAAAGAAACCGGTGATATAGAGGCAACAGGTGGTACCAATTGGAAAGAATACCTGCCGCCTAGTTTTCAAAAAATTGTATTCTTTCCAGAATTGTATACAGAACAGGAATTAAATAATTGGGGTAAACAGTGGGTAGACCATATGTTGAATCCAGATAAATCAAGAGTAGAATAATGCAGAAGTATTGGGGGGTATTATTGGCATTGACAGTAATTGCATCATGCAAGGACGCCGGTAGTGAGAAGAAGGATATAGCTCAAGATTTCAAGGTTATAGAGGCACCTGAAGTCAATGAGAGATTTGGTTTCAATTTAGATGAATTTAACGTAAAGTTAGATACTGTAAGGTACGGGGATAGTTTTGGTGAATTAATGCAGGATAATAAAGTAGATTATCCAAAAGTTTTAGCTGTTTCGGAAAATTTTAAGGATAGTTTTGATGTACGTAAAATACGCGTGGGCAAGCCATATGCTATTTTACAATCTAAAGATACTACTGCGCAAGCTCAGGTGTTTATTTACGAGAACGATCCAATAAACTATACCGTAATAGATTTGCGGGATAGTGTAAAAGTCTACAGGGATAAAAACAAGGTTAAGTTTGTTCAACGAGAAGTTTCGGGGGTTATAGAATCTAGTTTGTCTGAAGCAATATTGGAACAAGGGGTTGATTATAATGTTACGCACAACCTGGCAAATGTTTATGCGTGGACAATAGATTTTTCAAGATTACAAAAAAATGATAAGTTCAAGATCATCTATAATGAGAAGTTTATAAATGATACGGTATATGCAGGTGCCGAACCGATCGAAGCTGCATTTTTTGAGCATAACGGCAAACCAATTTATGCCTTTGCCTACGAAAATGATTCGTTAAGAAGTTTGGTCGATTATTTTGATGAAAATGCAAATAATCTAAGAAGAACTTTTTTAAGAATGCCTGTAGAGTACGGTAGGTTATCTTCTAGGTACAATCTTAAACGAAGAATAAAATATTACGGTTATAAATTACGCCCGCACAAGGGTACGGATTACGCGGCACCTATTGGAACACCAATTATGGCAACGGCCGATGGTACCGTGGTAGAGTCTACCAGAAGAGGTGGCAACGGTAAATATGTTAAGATTAGACATAATGGAACCTATTCTACGCAGTATTTGCATATGAAGGCCCAAAATGTAAAAAAAGGAGATTTTGTACGTCAAGGAGATGTTATTGGTTGGATCGGTATGACCGGCAATACGGGAGGTCCTCATGTGTGCTATCGTTTTTGGAAAAATGGCAGGCAGGTTGATCCTTTAAAAGAAGAATTGCCACAGGCAGAACCATTGCACGATTCATTAAAAGAAGAATATTTTGCATACATAGCAACATATAAAGAACAGTTAGACTGTATAATATATCCTAAAGTCTTAATTGAAGAAGACAACGATCTAATAACACTTAATCAATAAAATGGCACTAGATAAAATAAACCCACAGCAAACCGAAATTTGGAATAAGTTAACGGCACATTACGAAGAAACTAAGGGCGAGCATCTTAGAAGTTTATTTTCGTCGGATACAAAAAGAGCCGAAAAGTTTACGCTACAGTGGAATGATTTCTTGTTCGATTATTCTAAGAACAGAATCTCTGAAGAGACAATGCAACTGTTGTTCAAGCTAGCTGATGAGGTGAATTTAAAAGGTGCGATCAAAGATTATTTTGGTGGTGGATTGATTAATGAGACAGAAGGTAGGGCGGTACTACATACCGCATTACGTGCTAAGAAAGATGATGTTGTTCTGGTAGACGGTAAAAATGTAATGCCAGAAGTTTATGAGGTAAAAGAACATATAAAGGAATTTACAGATAGGGTAATTAACGGAGATTTAAAAGGATATACAGGTAAAGCTTTTACAGATGTAGTAAATATAGGTATTGGAGGTTCAGATTTGGGTCCTGCAATGGTGACCGAGGCATTAAAGTTTTATAAAAATCATTTGTCTATCCATTTTGTTAGTAATGTAGACGGTGATCATGTGCATGAAATACTAAAGACTTTAAATCCTGAGACTACATTGTTCGTAGTAGTTTCTAAAACCTTCACAACACAAGAAACACTTAGTAATGCCACTACGATCAAGAAGTGGTTTTTAAAGCATGGAACACAGGAGGATATTGCAAAGCATTTTGCCGCAGTATCAACTAACAGTGAAAAAATAGCAGAATTCGGCATTGATGCTGCAAACGTATTCCCTATGTGGGATTGGGTAGGTGGAAGATTTTCACTGTGGAGCGCAGTAGGTTTAACAATTGCCTTGGCGGTCGGTTATGAAAACTTTGATGCTTTATTGAAAGGAGCAAATGAAACCGACATACATTTTAAGGAAACTGATTTTTCCGAGAATATTCCTGTAATTATGGCATTGGTCAGTGTTTGGTATAATAATTTTTATGAAGCCGAAACAGAAGCTATCATTCCTTACGCACAGTATTTAAGTAGATTTTCTGCTTATTTGCAGCAAGGTATTATGGAGAGTAATGGTAAGAGCGTGGATAGAGCTGGTAATACCGTTGGTTATGAAACAGGGACTATTATTTGGGGAGAACCAGGTACAAATTCTCAGCATGCCTTTTTTCAATTAATACACCAAGGAACGAAATTAATACCGACAGATTTCATAGGTTTCAAACATTCTTTACATGGAGATAAAGATCATCATGATAAGTTGATGGCAAATTATTTTGCCCAGACCGAAGCTTTGATGAACGGTAAAACCAAAGAAGAAGTTGTTAAAGAATTAAAAGAAAAAGATTTATCGGAAGCAGAAATAAACAAGCTTGCACCGTTTAAGGTATTTACCGGTAACAAGCCTACAAATACAATTCTAATCGATAAGCTAACGCCTAAAAGCCTTGGTTCATTGATTGCGTTGTATGAGCATAAAATATTTGTACAGGGTATTGTTTGGAACATCTTTAGTTATGATCAATGGGGTGTAGAACTAGGTAAACAGCTGGCAGGGACTATACTTAACGATATTAAGAATTCGGATATTTCTGATCACGATAGTTCTACATTGCGACTTTTGCAATATTTTAAGAAATAATTTTTAATACGATAAAGATTCTTTAAAAACGATAACTATTTCATTTTCAAGTAATTTGTGTAAAGTTTTTGGGTATTTTTGAATTGCTGATTTAACGTTCTCTTAACGTTGAAGGTGTAAAAATAAAGGACTTTTGCAGCAAGTTAAAAACTAACAAATACTCGAAGAAAATGAAAAAAATGTATTTTGCGTTAGCGGCATTTTTAATGACCGTGACTGCTTTTTCACAAGGACCAATTTCTGGTACTGTATTAGATGGCGATACTAATACTCCGTTGCCAGGTGCTACAGTAATGGTAAAAGGTACTACTAATGGAACATCAACTGATTTTGATGGAAATTTTACAATTAATGCAAGTTCTGAATCCGGAACTTTAGTGATTTCTTACATTGGGTTTAATTCAAAACAAATTACTTTCACTTCAACAGGTAGTGTAGGTTCTATTGTATTGGAGTCTAATGCGGAAGAGTTAGAAGGTGTTGTTGTAACTGGAATTTTGGATATTGCAAAGGATAGAGAAACTCCGGTGGCTGTATCAACTATTAGAGCTGCTGAAATTCAGGAAAAATTAGGTTCTCAAGAATTACCTGAGATTTTAAAATCTACTCCTTCTATTTACGCTACCAAAACAGGTGGTGGTTTTGGTGATGGAAGAGTTAATGTTAGAGGTTTTGATTCTAGAAATACTGCAGTTATGGTTAATGGAATACCGGTCAATGATATGGAGAACGGTATAGTTTATTGGAGTAACTGGGCAGGTTTAGGTGATGTTACCACTGCAATGCAAGTACAAAGAGGTTTAGGATCTTCAAAATTGGCAATCTCTTCTGTAGGTGGTACTATTAATGTTATTACAAAATCTACTGAAAAGGAACAAGGAGGTACTGTTATTCTTGGTGGAGGTAACGATGGTTATTTGAAAACATCGGTTGCTTATAATACTGGTAAATCTGATAAAGGCTTTGCAGCCTCTTTCCTATTTGGTAGAACTGCTGGTGATGGTTATATTCAAGGAACAGAGTTTGAAGGGTATAATTATTTTGTTGGTTTAGGATATGAGCCAAATGAGAAGCATAATTTCCAGTTTGTGTTAACTGGTGCTCCTCAGGTACACAACCAAAGAACATCAAGTTTCTTCAATGTGGCAACATTGGAAGATCATTTAGAGTATGGAGCTAGATATAACTATAATGGTGGTACGCTAAACGGTGAGGAATTTGGATGGAGAAGAAATTTTTACCATAAACCAATAACTTCATTGACATGGGAATGGAAAGCTTCTGAAAAATCTACATTGTCTACTTCTGCCTATGCTTCCTTTGGTCGTGGAGGTGGAACAGGTGATATTGGTGCTGGTCCAAGTTTTGGTTTTGCTAGTTCTAGTAGATATAGAATACCTGCAACAGGTCAAGTTGATTATGATTTAATTTCACGTTTTAATGGTGGTGAGGCAGTTACTTTTTATGATGGTAACGATTACCAATTGTCTGCTAATGCCGATGGAGAGTATATTACTACAAGTTTTGGCGATGGTCTTGCAAGAAGAGCATCGATTAATTCACATAACTGGTTTGGCGTAATTGCTAATTTGAATACTCAAATAAACGAAAAATGGAACTACGACGTAGGATTGGATTTAAGAAGCTATAAGGGTATACATTATAGAAGAATGGATAATTTGCTTGGTGCAGATGGCTATTTTGACGATGATGATATTAACAATCCTAATCATGTTATACGTGCAGAAGATACAATAGATTCTGATTTTAGTTCAATAGTGAATGTATTTAAAAGTATAGACGACGAAGAAAAAATTGATTACTACAATGATGGTCTAGTTAGATGGGCCGGTGCATTTGGTCAAGTGGAATATACTGACGGTGTTGTTTCCGCCTTTGTGCAAGGTGGTATTTCAAATCAAGGGTTTAAAAGAATTGATTATTTCAATTATTTAGATTCTGATCCTTTACAAGAAACTGACTGGGAAAATATTTTAGGAGGTAATATTAAAGGTGGTGCTAACTTTAACTTGAGCGAAGCAAATAACGTTTTCTTTAATGCAGGCTATTATTCAAAACAACCACTTTTTGATGCAGTATATTTAAACTTTGTCAATGAATTGAACCCAGATTTAGCAAATGAGAAAATACTAGGTTTAGAAATGGGTTACGGTCTTAATTTAGGAGACTTTAGAGCTAAATTAAATTTGTATAGAACATCTTGGAAAGATAGATTTGTTCGTATAGGTATTGAAACACCAACAGGTGATGAAGGTAGTGCAAATATCAACGGTGTTGAGCAAATTCATCAAGGTATTGAAATTGAAGCGGATTATCGTGCATCAGAGATTGTACAGTTTAGAGGTATGATATCTTTAGGTGATTGGGAGTATGCTGGTAATGCAACTGGTCAAGCTCTTGATGATGACAGAAATGTTATCGATCCAGATGTAACCTTATTCTTAGATGGTGTAAAAGTTGGTGATGCTGCACAATTTACTACAAACTTGGAAATGATAGTAAGACCATTGGAAGGTTTGAAAATTAGCGGTAACCTTTACAACGCATCAAGATTATATGCATTCTTAAATGCTGAAGATTTTGATTCTGCTGACAATCAAGGATCATTACGTTTACCAAGTTATACTCTTTTTGACTTAGGAGCTTATTACACTTTTGGTTTTGGAGGAAATAATAAGCTAAGTATCGCAGCTAACGTAAACAACCTTTTTGATACAGAATATATAGCTGAATCATTAACAAATACTTTTGCGGAACAAGGAGATGATGTATTTAGAGGAATTTCTACGGACAATAAAGTATTCTTTGGATTTGGAAGAACTTTCAACGTAAGTGCACGTTACAATTTTTAAGAGATTAATCTTAATAAATAAAAACCCTGATCTAATGGTCAGGGTTTTTTTATGACCAAAATTCAGTATTTTTAAAGCCTAAATAATAGAACTATGTACGAAACTATTCACATGCTACATTCCTACCTTGCCTATATTGTTTTGGCAGTATTGATTTTAGCAGTTATTAATGCTATCTCAGGACTTGTTGGAAAGCGAATTTTTAATATGGGAAAAGACCTTAGACTTAGTCTTTTTGCACTTATTTTGTGCCATATTCAATTATTGGTAGGATTAATTTTATACTTTGTTTCACCTAGTGGTTTAAGTGCAATACAAGAATTTGGTATGGGCGGTTTAACTTCTGCGGCACGTTTATTGGCAGTTGAACATCCTTTTATCAATATTTTAGCCATCGCCTCTATAACCATAGGTTGGTCAAGACATAAGAAATTTGTTGAAGGAGATAAAAAATTTAAAAGTATTGCTATTTTTTACACCATTGGTTTACTGCTTATATTAAGTAGAATTCCATGGGGGCAATGGTTTAACTAGAATTTTGGAATTTTAATACGATAAAGAACCTAGCATAATTATGTTAGGTTCTTTATTGTTTCTGGACTTTTTTAATTAGGTGAAGGTATACGGGAAAATGGTCGCTATAACCACCAATATAACTCCCTCCGGCATATGTTCTTAAAGGGTAGCCTTTATATTTTCCTTTGGGGTCCATTAAATATTCTGGGGTGAAAATACCTACTTTCCAGTAAATATAACCTTGTATTGCCTTGTCCGTAAGAGATGATGTCATATATAGTTGGTCGAATAAATTCCACTTATCACGATAAGCCAATGAACCTCTTCCTTTTCTATAAAGCTTTTCCATTGGTCCGTAAAGATTTGTAGAATCCAAATTTTTATAGTGCTTCTTAACTTGTAGTATTTTTTTAAAACTGGGGTCTATAGGATCATCGTTAAAATCTCCCATGCTTATAATTTTAGCGTAGGTATCTAACTTTTGAACAGAATCTATTATTCGCTTGTTTAACTTGGCGGCTTCTAATCTAAACGGCCTACTTCTGGCTTCGCCACCACTTCTAGATGGCCAATGGTTCACCATAAAATATATTTTTTCATTATCCAATAAGCCCTCTACAATTAGTTGATCCCTTGTGTAATCTCGTTTGCCATCAAGATTAAACAGAAGTAATCTATGGCTGTTAAAATTAACAGGCACAAAGGCACTTTTCTTATAAAGTAAGGCAACGTCTATACCTCTTTCATCGGGAGAGTCAAAATGAATGATGCCGTAGTTGTATGTGGCTAAATTAGTATGTTGTATTAAATCTTCCAGTACATTTAAGTTTTCTACTTCACAAACACCAATAATGTCCGGGGCTGTTTTATTATCGGTCGAACCAATTTCAGAAATTATCCTGGACATATTTTCTATTTTTTGTAAATAGCGTTCTTTTGTCCAATTGTCTTTTCCGTCGGGTGTTCTATCGTCATCGTATATTAAAGAATCATTTTTAGTGTCAAAAAGATTCTCAAGATTGTAAAAAGCTACTGTTCTAATTTGATAAGTATCAGAATTTTGGGCTAATAAATTTATGTGGAGAAGTAGGAAGAGGACAAATGGTAATCGCATGTTAAAGGGTATTTTGTCTTAATTATAAGCGAGTATACGGAATTTCCGCGTTAATTATTTCTTAAATACTATCTTAATGGCTCAATGTTAAGGCATTAAGTTTTAAAATGATTAAGCATACACTTTGTTTCTTGTTATTTCTAAAAATATGTTTCTTAAATGCTCAAAGGACCATAACAATATCTGGAGAAGTAAAAAATAAGATAGGAAAAGAGGTAATTATAGACGCAACTATTAGATTAGAAAGGAGCTCTATAGAAACGGCAACAAATAACTTAGGAGAGTTTCAGCTTATTACTGCATATAAAGGAGAATTTATATTACAAATTTCTTCTGCTGATTTTAATACTAAAAGAATACCAATATTTCTAGGTGAAAATAATATTGATCTTGGTAGTATCTTTTTAGATAGAGATATGACCATAGAGAAATCCATCAACCTTATCAATATCACTGATGAAGAGTTGTTAGATGAAGAGGTAAATTCTAACGCGCTTGCGTTACTGCAATCTACGAGAGACATTTTTTTAAACAGGGCGGCGTTTGATTTTGGTCAGGCGTTTTTTAGGGTAAGAGGATATGATTCTCAATATGGAGAAGTTCACCTAAATGGATTGCCCATGAATAAAATGCTAAACGGTAGGCCACAATGGAACAACTGGGGAGGATTGAACGATGTAATAAGAAATCAACAATATACTAATGGTTTAGAGGCTTCAGATTTTACTTTTGGGGGTATTTTAGGGAATACTAACATAGATTTACGGCCTTCGGGATTACGGCCTGGAACAAGATTATCTTCTTCTATGTCTAATAGAACTTACAACGGTAGAGTTATGGCAACTTATAACTCTGGGGTCAAAGATGAAAAAGTGGCTTATATTATTTCTGCTTCTCGGCGTTGGGCAAAGCAAGGGTATATAGATGGCACATTGTACGATTCCTATTCGGCCTATGGTTCCATTGAATACTTATTAAATGAAAACAATACAATTTCCGCTACGGCAATAGTAGCATCTAACAGGAGAGGGCGCTCGTCCGCAATTACAGAGGAAGTACAAGAAATACAGGGCAACAGGTATAACCCTTATGCAGGTATACAGAACGGGAAAATTAGAAACTCTAGGGAAAGGCATATTAATGAACCACTGTTCTTGATCAACTACCTTCGTGAATCGGAAAATCTTCAATTAAATGTTGGTGTCGGTTATCAAACAGGTGTTTATAAAAGAAGTCGTTTAGGATATTACAATGCTCCAAATCCAGACCCTACATATTACCGTTATTTACCCAGTTTTTATTTAAATAGTCCAATTGGGGCAAATTATGAAAGTGCTATACAGGCGGAAGAAGGTTTTCTTAAGTGGCCACAATTTGATTGGAATACTATTTATGAAGCAAATACAAGTATAAGTCAAAACGGTGAAGCCGCATATGTACTATATGACGATATTACTAAAGACAATCAATTAACCGCTAGGGCAACCGCAAACATAAACTTTAACAAGCATTCAGACTTTGATGTGGGGTTGACGCATCGCCAACTATACTCTAATAACTATGCTCGTATAGATGATCTTTTGGGAGCCGATTATCATAAAGATATAGACGTGTTTTCTGAAACGTTGAATGATGTTTCTAACGAAGTAAATAAATTGGAGGGGCAAATTTTTAATTATCAGTATAATCTAAACGGCAACAATACGGATTTATTCGCTCAATTAAATACCTATTATAATAAGATAAAGTTATTTGTAGCAGGCAAGTATGAAATGGTCTCTTATCAAAGAGAAGGGTTATTTCAGAATGAAAGATATATTGATAATTCAATAGGAAAAAGTGAAAAAGTCAAGTTTTCTAATTGGTCAGTGAAGTCAGGAGCGGCTTATACCTTAACAGGTAGGCATTGGGTTTCTGCCCATGCCGCAATAATGAATAAAGCACCTGTTTTACAAAACGTATTTATTAATCCTAGAGAAAATAACGCTATCGTCCCAAATATGCAAAATGAAACTATTACGAGTGTAGATGCCAATTATTTTTTTAGAATGCCAAAATTAACCGGTAGGTTTACCGGTTTTTATACTCGTTTTCAAAATACCACCGATGTAAATTTCTTTTTTGTTGATTCTGGGGTGGGTTCAGATTTTGTGCAAGAAGTAATTACCGATTTAGACAAATTACAGATGGGTACCGAACTTGGTTTAGAGTACCAACTGTCTAGTGCGGTTAAACTATCATTAGTTGCCTCAGTGGCAAAACATGAATATGCCAGTAATCCTTTTGTGACTATTAATTTTGATACTGCGGGCGCTACCGAAGATTTGATAGATATATCGGGCTCTAAATTTTTAGGACCATCTGCTGTAAAGGGTTACAAATTGGCGCAAGGTCCGCAAAAAGCAATTGCGGCAGGTGTGGAATACAGAGATCCCAAATATTGGTGGATAAGTGCTTCTGCAAACTATCTCGCAAACAATTATGCTAATATTTCTACAATAACCAGAACCCAAAGTTTTTTTATTGATCCAGAAACGCAATTAAGGTTCCCTGATGCAACAGATGAAAATGTGCGGAAACTTCTAAGACAAAAGCCACTTGATAATTTTTATTTATTAAATATGGTTGGCGGTAAATCATGGCTGAAGAATGGCAAATACATAAGTGTATTTGCCAGTATTAACAATCTTTTTGACACCACTTTTAGAACAGGTGGCTACGAGCAAAGTAGAAACGGCAATTATGGTCAATTAAAGCAAGATAACTTAAGCGGTAACCCGTCTTTTGCACCAAAATATTGGTATGGGTTCGGTAGAACTTATTTTTTAAATTTTGCTTTTAGTTTTTAAAAATCAAGTAATTTAAATGAATAATAATGTCAATAAATATTTTGTGATTATGGCTATTGCCATAGTGCTTTTCTCATGTGTAAAAAATAGAGAATTTGATACACCTGAAATAGAATGTTTAGATGCTGATGGTACATTTATTTCGATAGCTGATTTAAAGAATAAGTACAATGGAGAGACCGCACAAATTTATGAAGACCTGTTCCTGAAAGGTTATGTAATCTCTTCTGATAAGGAGGGTAATTTTTTTAATACGATATTTTTTCAAGATGAGTCAAGCAATCCGTCAGAAGGAATGAAGATAGAATTAGAATTAAGGGATTCTCATTTGTTCTTTGATGTTGGTCAGCAAATTGTAATTAAATTGAAAGGATTGTATTTAGGCGAATCTAATGGCACATATAAGATTGGTGGTGTATTTACTTCCTTTGGGAAACGTAGTGTTGGTAGGTTGCCTAAAAATGTTGTTTTTGACCATATTCTAATCTCTTGTAACGACAATTTTGGAATAGAGCCTACAACAGCCGTAATTTCAGAATTGAACGATGGCATGCTTAATACATTGATAGTACTGAACAATGTAGAAATAAAATTAGAAGAACTTGGGGAAACTTTTGCTACTAAAGAAGTAGAAACATTTAGAACCTTGGTAGATTGTTTTGATAACGAATTGCTGATGTTAAATAGCGGCTATGCCGATTTTCAATCAGAAATTCTACCTGATAAAATGGGTAGTGCCACTGGTTTGTTAACTAAGGATAACAACAGGTACCAATTAATAATACGTAGCTTAAAAGACCTTGAATTTGAACAACAACGATGTGTAGATTATATAGATGAATTTACGTCTCCTTCAATTTTAATAACTGAGATTGCCGACCCCAACAATAATGCAGGCGCAAGATTTGTGGAGCTTTACAATTCAGCAGAAGAAAATATGTCTTTAAAAGGTTGGAGTTTAAAGCGTTACACCAATGATAATGTTGAAGTCAGCTCTAGTATAGACTTGTCTGAATATGAAATACCAGGTCAAGGATTTTTAATCATATCACCTAACGCAGAAGAATTTAATAATATTTACGGTTTTAATGCTAATGTGTCAGTAGGTACCAATTCACCAGCAGATTCTAACGGTGATGATACTATTGTGTTAGTGGATCCCTTTGATTCTGTTGTAGATATTTTTGGAGTAATCGGTGAAGATGGTAGTAATACCAACCACGAATTTGAAGATGGTAGAGCTGTTAGAAAAATGGAAATAGAAGCTAACAATGCTGTTTTCAATTCAGCGGAATGGTTTATTTATAATGACACCGGTGGTGCGGGAACAGTTAATATGCCACAAAATGCACCATTGGATTTTAACCCGGGTGTAAGATGATATTACGCTAGCTCCTTTGAATCTATGATTTTTTTTACGGCGCTTTCTGTCAAAGGTTTTACAATATAATCTTTTACCAATTTGTAGTCTTTTGCTTTTTCCATGAATTTAGGACTGATAAAGGAACTGGTAATATAGATTTTTATGTGCCCTATCTTATCTTCAGGGAGGTCTTTAAATTCTTCTAGAAAAGACCAGCCGTCTCTATTTGGCATGTTTAAATCCAAAAAAATGACATCAGGTAATTTAATATTTTCAACTAATAGACCAATTAGACCATCTAGAGCCTCTTGTCCCCCCGTGTAGTATAAGATATTATCACTAAAATTATGATTTTTTAAAATGTTTTTACTACTGATAGAAAAAAATTCATCATCATCAATTATACAACAGCTAGAAAATATGCTCATGTTTAATTATTATAAAAGTAAATCTTTGTCAGATTTTAGATTACTAAGTCTGTAGGCAATTATAATCGACTAAATTATATAAATTATTAAGTGATGATATTTAATAAAAATAAGTTACACTCCTTTTTATTAACAATAGCATTTTTTAAAAGGCTAAATAATTTCTTGTTCTCATTAACTTTCTACCGTAGCTCCTAATATTTTACCAAGGTCATCTGGTGTAATCGGTTTTAAAATATAGGTGTCTACTTGTTCATAATTTTTGACCCTTTCTAAATCCCTAGGGTCTACAGATGAACTAATTATATAGATTACAATCTTCTTTGATAGTGGGCTTTTACAGTTTTTGAACTCATCTAGAAATTCCCAGCCATTTAAGATAGGCATGTTCAGGTCCAAAAAGATTACATCTGGCAACGGTTCGTTGGCAATGCATAATTTCATGAGTCCGTCAAGGGCATCTTTACCGTTGTTATAAACAATAATAGAATTGGCAAAATTTACTTCTTTTATAATTCTTTTGGTGCCATATACAAAAATTGGGTCGTCATCTATAATACAACAAATTTCAATTTTTTTCATTTTCAATTTTTATTAGCCCTGTTTAAGTTTAATGATGATTTTGGTTCCTTTGTCTACTTTACTTTCAATATTTATGCTCCCGCTCATTGATTCGATCTGGTTCTTCGTAATGAATAAACCAATGCCTTTGGCATCTTTATGCTTATGAAAGGTTTTGTACATGCCAAAAATTTTGTCGCCATGCCTTTTCAAATCTATACCTTGTCCGTTATCGGTAAATGAAATTACCATAAGTTGTTCTTCAATATGAGATGTAATTTTAATTATAGGTGTTCGTTTTTCAGAACTATATTTCAGTGCATTTGTTAGAATATTTAAAAAGATACTTTCCAGATATGCAGGTACTGCATTTACAAAATGTGTTTTACAAATGTCAATTTTAAGTTGTGCCTCTTTGTCTTCCAATAGACCATTGATACTTTTGGTGATATGATTTATTGTATTGATTACACTTATGCTTTGTAGATTTTCTAGCGTACCGGTTTTGATCTGAACAACATCGTTTAAATGTGCAATAGTTTCAGAAAGGCTTTCGGTAGCACTGGTAATCATTCTATGAATGTTCTGGCGTTCCTCATCATCTTTTTCTTTGTTCAAAAATTTGGTGAGCATAACCATGTTTGTGGAGTGCGAGCGAAGGTTGTGAGAAACGATATGGGCAAAATTGGTAAGGCTTTCGTTTTGGCTCTTTGTAACATCTACCAGTGCCTCTAATTTTTTTTGTGACTCAATTCTTTCGGTAATATCCAAAAACTGGATAATGATATGGCTTATATTGCCATTTATATCTTTAACAGGTGTTGCGCCTATTATGGCATGGACAATGTTGCCGTTTTTATGAAAGTATCTTTTTTGAAATTGTAAGTTTATTGTATCACCTTCAATTACTTTCTTTTTAAAATAGCGGCTTCCCGGTAAATCATCTGGATGGGTAATATCATTGGAAGATATTTTTAATAACTCATTTTCAGAATATCCTAAACTTTTGCATAAGCTTTTGTTTGCTTTTAGCCAATTAAGATCTGGGCTAACAAGCGCCATCCCAATAGATGAATGTTCAAAAGTTTCGGTAAAGGATTTGGTGCTTTCCGCCAGCTTAATTTCAGTGCTGCGCAGCTCTGTAATGTCCCAGTTTGCCCCTGTCATTTTAACGGCGGTGCCATTAATGTCATTAATAGTTTTTGAAAGACCCTTAATATGTCTTATAGTTCCATTTTTATGTATAATTCTGTACTCTTCATCAAAGTCCTTTATACCATTGATAGCATTTTCGGTCGCTGTTAAAACCCTTTTTAAATCATCTGTATGAATTGTTGATGACCAAGCTTCAAATGCTCCTGAAAAATTGAACTTTTCTATATCGAAAATGCGATACATTTCATCGTCCCAATCTAAATTGTTTTCGGTTAAGTTATAATTCCATGTACCAATTTGTGCGGTTTGTGAGGTCATTTTCAATCGCTCCGAAATTTCTTGATGGGCCAACTCAATTTTTTTTCGCTCATCAATATCTTGAAAAGTACCAATAAGTCTTACCGCTTTGCCGTTTAATATTTCAACTTCGCCTTTGGCACAGACCCAGACCTCTCTTCCTTTTGCGGTAATAATTATAAGCTCGGTGTCAAAAGATTTGCCTTCTGCAATTGCGTTACTTACTAAATATGATATTTTATCCCTATGAACACCCTCTTTATAAAAATTTATTCCCTCTTCTAAATTTGGAACAAAGTCTTGGTCTACTTCATGGATTTCCTTTGTAGTCTTTGTCCAATATACGGTATTGTTCAGTAAATCAAGTTCCCAACATCCAATTCTGGCAACTTCCTCGGCCTTATGTAGTAATTCTATTTCTTTTTGTTCTTCAGTAATATCATCTAAGAATATGATGGCTCCGTCAAAACCTTGATTTTCAACTTTAGAAGGTATAATTTTCCACTTAAGCCATTGTAACGTGCCATCCGGTAGAATAAATTTTTGTCCGGTATTAATATGTTCTTCCCCATTAATACCATTGCTTATGGCTTTTTTGAAAAAATCAGGCGTTTCAATTATGCTCTCAAATAAATTTTTATTGACGTAATCAGTGTTGCCTAAACTAAATCTATCATGCCACTCGTTAGAGTAGTTAATAAAGTTTAACTTAGTATCCACGATAGCAATTGCATTGGGGGACTCTTTTAAAAGAAAGTCAACGGCTAATGTTTTCAAAAGATCTTACATTTTATATAAAGGTACGCATTTCATATAAAGTAAGAAAAAAGGAATTATAAGTAAGAAAAAACACTCTATTTTAAGCTGGTTTGAAATCTTAGGAAAGAGAACAATTATAAATATAAAAACTATGAACGAGTTTTTTTTTAAAGCAATAAGAGAAGGTAGCTTTAATGAGGTTAAGGCCATGTTAGAGAAAAATCCTGTACTTGTAAATAGTAAAGATACAAGAGGGTCTACACCTTTGATTTTGGCTACCTATTATGATGAAAAGGAAATAGCACTCTTATTGTTGGATAAAGGGGCTAAAATAGATGCTGTAGATGCCTCTGGCAACACAGCGCTAATGGGCGTTTGTTTTAAAGGTTTCACCGATATAGCAAAAATGTTGATAGATAAAAATGCACAATTAAATGAGCGTAATGCAATGGGTGCTACCTGCTTGATCTATGCAGCACAATTTAACCGTTTAGAGATAGCAAAACTGTTAATGGCAAATGGTGCGGATAAAACCATTAAGGACAATAGGGGTAATAGTGCTTTAGATCATGCTAAAACCCAAGGTTTAAGCGCTTTTATTGATTTGTTGGAATAAAAAAATGACTAAGGATAAAAATTATAGCTTAAAAATCGCAATGGTTCAATCTAAATTGCATTGGGAAGATCCTGAGGCAAATAGAAAAATGTTCAGTGATAAGATTGAGAAGATCGGTGAGTCTGTAGATATTATAGTTTTGCCGGAAATGTTTACTACCGGCTTTACAATGTCACCTAAGAATATTGGTCCAAAGGAAGGATTAATTACGCTAGATTGGATGAAGGAAATTGCTGCTGCTAAAGATAGTGCTATTATTGGAAGTGTTGTGTTTCAAGAAAGCGGCAACTATTATAATAGGCTTTTTTTTGTGAGACCAAATGGAGATTTTGATAGTTATGATAAGCGCCATACATTCACTCTGGCAGGAGAAGATAAGGAATATACGGCGGGCACAAAAAGAGTGATAGTTAGTTATAAAGGATTTTTAATATGCCCGTTAATATGCTATGATCTTCGTTTTCCGGTATGGAGTAGAAACACAGAAAATTTTGATGTATTGTTGTATACGGCAAATTGGCCAACACCAAGAATAAATGCATGGGATACATTATTAAAAGCTAGGGCTATTGAAAATATGGCCTATTGTATAGGCGTAAATCGTATTGGTGAAGATGAGGTAGGGCATAAGTACCCAGGGCACTCCAGTGTGTACGGACCTTTAGGTGAGCTAATTGCAAATTCGGAAACAGAAGAAATAATTGTCGTTGAGATTATTAAAAACGAAATAAATTCTATAAGAGATAAGTTTCGTTTTCTGAACGACAGAGATGAATTTAAACTATTTGAAGCTTAAAGTGAATTTAGGTATTCAAATAATTTAATGATATCTTCTTCTTTTTTTAAAGACAAGTTATTGTTCTTTGCAACATTAATTGTTTCGGCAGATAAGTTTTCCTTAATATCTCTTTTAGAGGTAGGATACTTAATGATTTCATTTTCTTTATTGTAATATAATGTACTTGTAATTACAACTTTGTCAGTACTTTCTATACTTAGTAATTTGGCATCGGAGGGCGCTTTGTTAATTTTTATATCATAAACTTTGTAAAGTTCATTTTTGCCATCTACAAGAATTTCTGCGAAAATAGTTTTTGGTTTATCTTGAATTGAAATTGGGGTAAATTGTCTATTATTTAAAAAAACTTTTAAACCATCAACAGGTATTAAAGAACTTACTTGGTCATCTTTTAAAATTTCTATCTCGCTATGGTAAGCATTGAATTTAGCCATCGAAGTTGTTTTATTTGATTGGCTATCAGTAATTATGGCCTGACCCCAGTTTTCGTCTAAATAGATACTTCCTTCAATTTTATTTCCAGTTGAAGTGGAAACTCGTAAAAAAGGCGAATCGATATTTCCGGTTTGAAAAGTGCCGGAATCTTCGCTAGAATAATTAATTTGTCCAAATACCAGATTGGTAAGAAGTAATGATGATAGTACAAGTATAAGTTTCATATCGGTTTCGTTTTATAATAATTATTCTATCAAGTTGAAAGTTTCAATTTTTTCCCAATTTGCCCGTAACTCAATTAAATTTGGGTAGTAACTTATTTTTTCCGGTTGTCTTTTTTCTAAAAAACTACCGGTATCCCATTCGCCATTTCCGTTCATGTCAAAAATGACACGGGCTTGGTACTTTCCAGGATTAAGGTTGTCAAAAACGTACGGTTGTGGTTGCGTTGAGTAAATTTCGCGTTGTAAATCTCCTTTTTCATTGGTTAGCTGCACTATAATAGGGTAAACGATAGTGTTACCATTTACGTTCAAGGTAAGATTACCATAATCTGCAAGACTTTTAGTTCTAAAGGAATAGGCTACAGAATCGTTGGTAGTTTCAAAAAAATCTGTTACCGCACCTGGTATTAATTCCATTCTATAGCTTTGGTCCGCATCAATTTTAAAATCAAAATTTAATGAATTATCAAGAGTATCTAAATTTACCCTAAAGGCTATTTCAATAGAATCTTTATCCATTAATTTTATTTTGGTACTATCATAGTTTATTAACGGCGTATTGCTTAAAAGGTTGATGGGTTTGTCCATTTCTATATTACCACTTTGGCTCATAGATATCTTAAGTGAATCGAAAGCTACTTTTCTGTTTTTAACCTTAAAAGTGTCTTTAATTTTTAGATTTTCATTGGTAATTGTAAAAAGCAATGAATCCATCTCATATGGTGTAAACCAAAAATTTAAGGTGTCTTTTTCTCTTTCTTTCGATATTATAGTTCTAACAGTATCCGGTATTTCGGTAATTGTTTCAATTTTAATGTCGTCTCCTTTACCATAGTACCCAAAACTTATTTTATTGCTAGCTTCCATACTAGGTACGGCAACACCATAATCTTGAACTTCCTTAAAAAGATTTAGTAGATAAATAGAGTCTGTAGGTAAGCTAATAGTATCTTCTACAAAACCAATTTTATCTGTTTTTTGATCAAATAAATTGTTACTTGACGCATCTTTAACACCAAACAAAGCGTATTTGCCTTCCTTTAAATTCTTAAGTTTAAATATTACCGCACTATCTAAAGTATTTGTAATGTAATTAGGTGGTTTTTTATAAACTGTAGAGTCGTTATAACTGCTGTCTATTTTATAAAGCATTACGCTAATAAAATCATCTGCTTTTTTATTGAAAGCATCTTTTACGACTCCGGTAAGTTCTAAAGAGTCTATATAATCACCTGTGGAGAAAACATAGGTGAAAAAAGATTTAGGATTTTGCTCGTTATTGTCTACAATACCTTGGCCAAAGTTAAAAGTGTAGGTTGTATTAGGTTCTAACGTATCTTTTATAATGATCTCTACATACTTGTTGGCATTGCCTATAGGCGAAAGCACGGGAGAATTTTTTAATGGTGGAGAAATGATAAGCTGTTTTTGAATGTCGTTCAACTTCACTAGTTCATTGAAATACAATCTTATTTTTTGCCCTGTAAAATTAGTGGTAAGGTTAGGCGGTTCGGCTCTAGTTAATTCTGGAGGGGTAATATCTTTAGGTCCACCTGTTGGTGTACCTCTTTGTGCACATTGGTAAGAAACCAGTACAATGACAAAAATAAATATAAAACCTAAAATTTTTCTGCCCATTGGTGTATTTATCGACTACAAAGAAACAACATATTTTTAAACCCAATTCTATGGTACAACGGCCATGCTAGAAATATAAATCTGAATACCTTCAATATCTTTAAAAGTATTGGCGCATATTTCTATAGTGGCACCAGTGGTGATTACATCATCAACCAATAATATATTTTTGTTGACCAACTTTCGTTCATTTTTAATTTCATACAAAGACCTATTATCGTACCATCTACTTAGTCTATTTTTTTTGGTTTGCGTTTTGGTGTTGGCGGTCTTTAACAATACGTTTTCCAAGTATTCGGCATTAATGTGAAATGCAATTTGTTTGGCAAAAAGTGCTACCTGGTTGTAACCTCTTTTTTTAAGTTTTTTTCGGTGTAGGGGTACGGGTATTACAAAGTCAATTTTGGGTAAATGGCCTTGCTTTTTTATGATTTGCCCGTGCCAATCACCTAAAAATCTACCAATTTCTTCCTGATTTTTATACTTTAAAAAATGAATCAAGTTTTTTACGATTCCAATTTCGGTAAAGAATAAGAAGGAATTTGCTTTTTTTATGTTAATTCGTCCATAAAAAATACGGTCAACAGCATTTTCGTCGTTAAAGGTATACTCGGTAAGTGGTAATTGATGTCGGCAAGATGTACAGAGAAGTACCTCTCCTCTATATAATCGTGCATTACATCCAAAACATGATAAGGGTAACAGTATGTTGGTCACATCCTTTAGTATATTTGAAATTCTGTTTTTCATCAAATTTTACAGATTAAACAACCTACAGCCCGCTTTTTAAATGGACAGTCAAGATAATAAATTCAATTATAAGATAATACTAGCAGCATTTGTTGCGGTACTTTTAGCATTGTTAATAGCTTTTTATTACAGTTATGCCCAGTCAAACGCTGAAATTGAATTTTTAGAGCAAGAGAAAGAAATTTTGGTCAGGGATCTTACCATTATGAAAGCCGATGTAGATCGTTTGTCCGCAAAAAGTGAAATGAACGAAATTGAATTACAAGATTCTAAGTTTAAGGTACAGGAACTTTTGGATTCGGTAGGGCGATTGAATTTTACGGTCCAAAAATTAAGGGAGTTTAAAACTGAATTACGTAGGTTAGAATCTAAAAACGATAGTTTACTTTTAAAGAATAACTTCTTACGCTACAATAACATGTTACTTACGGATAAGTATGACGAGTCTCGTAAGCAAATAGAAAACCTAAGGGCAAACAGTAATTCTTTGGCGGAAGCAGAGGCACTACAAAGAAGAAAAATCCTAGAGCTTAATCAAAAGTTGAAGACCAAAAGCTATTTAAAAATGGTTAATGCCGAGGGTAGTGGTTTTAGGCTAATTCGTGGTACAAAACCTACTAAGACCAATAAGGCTTCCATTATTGAAAAGCTTAGAGGTTGTGTAACAGTTTTGGCAGATGAGAGCGAGGCCAACAATGAAAAGGTAATTTATCTTCAGTTCTTAGATCCTAACAAGCAGGTTATAGAAGATAATGCCAATACTATTACGGTAAATGGCAATATATATAGTAAAAGAGTGGAATTTGTTTTTACAGGTATCGATCAGAAGCTATGTGAGGCAATTACCATACCTGAAGGTTCCTTAAAGGAAGGTATTTATACCTTGAACGTCTTTGAAGATGAGCGTTTAATTACTTCTTCTGAATTTGAATTAAAATAATTATTATTTTTTTGGGCTATTGTTCTATTTTTGCCACATGGCAAAGCAAGAAGATGATTTTAAGCGTGTAATTTCTCACGCAAAGGAATACGGATATGTATTTCAATCTAGTGAAATTTATGATGGTTTAAGCGCTATTTACGATTACGGTCAAAATGGGGTTGAACTGAAAAAGAATATACGTGACTACTGGTGGAAAGCGATGGTGCAGCTCAATGATAACATTGTTGGGTTAGATGCTGCAATTTTTATGCACCCGTTAACATGGAAAGCTTCTGGGCATATTGATGCTTTTAATGATCCATTAATAGATAATAAGGACTCAAAAAAAAGATATAGAGCAGATGTTCTAGTAGAAGATTATGTAGCTAAAATTGATGCTAAAATTGAAAAGGAAGTCAAAAAAGCGGAAAAACGTTTTGGCGACGCTTTCGATAAGGAACAATTTCTACAAACAAACCAGCGTGTAGTTGACTACCAAGAGCAGGGTAAAACAATTCTGAACAGATTGGGTAAGTCTTTACAGAATGAAGATTTGGCCGATGTAAAAGCCTTAATTGAAGAATTGGACATCGCATGCCCGATGTCAGGTTCTAAGAACTGGACAGATGTTAAACAGTTTAATTTAATGTTCGGTACCAAATTGGGTGCCAATGCGGACAGTGCAATGGATCTTTATCTTAGGCCAGAAACTGCACAAGGTATCTTTGTAAACTTCTTGAACGTACAGAAATCTGGTCGTATGAAGCTTCCTTTTGGTATAGCACAGACCGGTAAAGCATTTAGAAATGAAATTGTAGCAAGACAATTTATATTTAGAATGCGTGAGTTTGAACAAATGGAAATGCAATTCTTTATTCAGCCGGGCACACAAAAAGAGTGGTATGAGGTTTGGAAAGAAAAAAGAATGAAATGGCACTTGTCTCTTGGTCTGGGTCAAGACAATTACCGTTTTCATGATCATGAGAAATTGGCGCACTATGCAGACGCAGCCTCGGATATTGAGTTTCGTTTTCCGTTCGGGTTTAAGGAATTGGAAGGAATTCATTCTCGAACAGATTTTGATTTAGGTAGTCATGAGAAATATTCCGGTAAGAAATTACAGTATTTTGATCACGAAGTAAATAAAAACTACGTTCCTTATGTGCTGGAAACCTCAATTGGTCTAGATAGAATGTTTTTGGCAGTATTCTCCAACTCGCTTCAAGAGGAAGAATTGGAAAACAATACAACAAGAACAGTGCTTAAGTTACCGGCAGTATTGGCACCTGTAAAAGCGGCAATATTACCCCTGCTTAAAAAAGATGGTTTACCGGAAATCGCACATCAGATAATAGACGACCTTAAATGGGATTTTAACGTTATTTATGATGAAAAGGATGCTGTAGGTAGACGTTATAGAAGACAAGATGCCAATGGTACACCATTCTGTATTACGGTAGACCACCAAACTTTAGAAGATCAAACGGTTACTATAAGACATAGAGATTCCATGGAGCAGGAACGTGTTGCTATATCGGCATTGAACAGTATCATTCATGATGCAGTCGATATGAAGACATGGTTAAAGAAAATGGAATAGATTAAAGGGTGTAATGCAACTTTACACCGCCATAATAGTTGATATTGTTCCCAGGGTAGAAATACCTTGGGGCATTACCTCCAAACCCAGAAGCGTTAATTAATACGGACTGTGCGTACTTTTTATTGGTTAGGTTGTTGATTCCAAAATCTAATCCAATGCGTAGTTTTTCTGATATTTGTTTTTTATACCCTGCCTTTATATTTAATAAATTGAAAGAGTCGCTATAAAGGGAATTCGAATCTGTCAACGGTATTTCATCTACAAATTGATGGGTGATATTTGCAAACAGCCCATTTCCAAAATTAGTTTGAATCCCTGAGTTTACTTTGTTTTTTGGAACTCCTGTTAAAACATTTTCAGAATAGTCTTCATCAGCTTCCTCATCTGTGAAATCAATAAATTTATGGTTGCTGTAGGTATAGCTTATAAATGGTGAAATCGTTATTTTATTGGTTAAGTTGATGCGGTAGCTCCAATCTAGATCCACACCTTGATGCTTCGTTTTGCCTGCATTGCGCCCAATATATTGGTTGTCTCCAACACGTTTGGCAACTAATAGGTTTTTAATGGGCATAATGTAGGCGGCCACTTCTAATTTTAGTCTATTGTCTTTACTTTGATGTTTAATGCCAATCTCATAATTTGTTCCTGTCTCTTGAGCAATATCTGGATTAATGAGACCGTCAGGAGTAAGTGTTTCTTCTAAACTAGGGTTTGAAAATCCACGGCTAATATTCGCAAAAAGTTGGTTTGTTGGTGTAATTGTGTAGTTGATATCTAAGCTTGGAAGAAAAAGGGTCTTAAAATCTCTATTGGCACTTGTATTGTTTTCGCCCGAGTTTAATAGGTCTCTGAAATCATATTGCGTTTTATTAATATTTAGACCCAATTGTGCAGTCAACTTGGGAGTAAAAGAATATGTTGCCGTAGCAAAACCATTAATTTGATTTCTAAATTCTTTATTTTGAGATAGTCTATCGCCTTGTAAACTTCCGTTACCGTTATTATCTCGGTACAGGTTTTCAAATGTTCCCCAAGAATATTCATCTTTATAAAGTTCAGCCCCAAAAGTGTATTTAAAAACATTGTCTGATATAAGTACATTTCCAGAAAATAATGTTCTAATACCGTACCCATTTGTAAATTCATCTAGTATGTTAAAAGGTGCCGGCTCATAATGGTCTAAGTAGGTATAAAATAAGCTAGTGGTATTTTTTAATTTAGAACTTGCACGGTAAGTGTGGGAAAGGCCAATGAGACTATAGTTGTTATCTTCATATCCTTTTGCGGAGCCCCATGTAAATGCCGCCTGTGTAGGGTCTTTGTTAAAATCTTCTTGGCTTAAAGAGCTAGCTATTTGTGCAGAATAATCAATATGGTTTACTAGTAGCCCAATTTCACTTTTCTCTGAAATTTTGAAAATGGTGTTCAAAAGAAATCCGTCACGTTCAAATCTGTTGTTTTCGCGGTATCCATCTATTTCCATATGGCCATATTGAAAGGTCATGTAAAAATCTTTTTGCGCGTGTGTAAATCCTAAACTGTTTTTAAACAATCCGTAAGATCCTATAGTAGTATTGTTGCTAAACTTGGTAGGTTGGTCACTTAATTGTTTCGTGTTCAAAATAATAGCTCCACCCAAATTAGTTCCAAAACCAGTACCTTTTGGACCTTTAATTACTTCAATTGACGTAAGGTTTTCAAGATCAAATGCTTCAATGGTTGAAGATCCGGTTCCGTTGGTAATAGGAATATTATTATAATAAAGTCTTAATTTATCCGTACCGAATAAAGTTCTTGAGCCTACACCTCGTATAGTTATTCTATTAGTATTCAGAGCTCCGGACAAGGCGTAAAGACCGGATATTTGGTTAATGGAGCTAATAAAATCTACGGGACTATAATTGGCAAATGTAGTGGCGCCAATAGTTTGTGACGGTATAATGCCAATAGCATTTTTAGCTGTTAGCGTATCTACGACAATAACTTCGTTTAATCGTGTAACGCTGTCGTTTTTTACATTGTTTTGTGCAAAGAAACTTAAGCTAAATAATGTAGTTAGTACTAAAGAAAGTATTGTTTTCATAAATGGTCGAGCCTAAAAAAATAGCTATTAAAAGCGATAGCCTAAAGATAAACCGGCCCTGAACATAAAGTCATCTTGAAAATCTTCTGGATTAATATTTCTGCCCAGGCCACCATTTAATTCAATGGTAAATTTTTGACTTCTTGTTGCCCATTTATAACCACCGCCAAGACCAAGTGCTACGGTAGAGTAATCATAATTTCTACTTCCTAAATTAGCGGTATCTTCATCATCATCTTCACCGGTATAGTATAGCCCGAATACTTCGGCAAATAGACCGCTTTTTGGTCCGTAGCCAAAATAAGCTCTTAAGTTTGGACCTATCCCAAAATTGCCATTATAATCGGTAGACTTTCCATCAAAATAAAGGGTGCCACCAATACTGGTGTCTTCGTTAATATAATACTCATACCCCAATTCAACAGTTGTAGTTACTAAAAACTGGCCAATGTTCAATTTTACTTCATGGCTATTTTCATCGTTGTAATAGGCTTGTGAAAAACTAGAAGTTGTTACGAATACCAAAAAAAGCAAAAAAATAAACTTGTTCATAAGATGCGTTTTAAAGTGCAAATATTGTTTTAAAGCTGTGAAATTATGATTTTAATAGAAAGTATGCACCTTAAATGGTCAACTCTTTTTTATTTTTAAGCCAAAACGAGAATAGATGAAAATCATATCCTATAATGTAAATGGAATAAGGGCAGCGTTGAAAAAAGGTTTTTTAGAATGGTTAAGTACGGTGTCGCCAGATGTTGTTTGTTTGCAGGAAATTAAAGCACAGGAGGATCAGTTGGATCTTTCGTTATTTGAAGAGGCAGGTTATAAGTACAATTATTGGTATAGCGCACAAAAGAAAGGCTATAGTGGAGTAGCAATACTTTCTAGGTCTAAGCCAGATAATGTAGTATTTGGTACCGGTATTGATTATATGGATTTTGAGGGAAGAAATATTCGTGCAGATTTTGGCGATATTTCAATAATGAGCATGTATTTGCCTTCCGGCACAAATATGGAGCGTTTAGATTTTAAACTTACGTATATGGCAGACTTTCAGGATTATGCCAATGAGCTTAAAAAGACCAATCCTAATTTAATTGTTCTTGGTGATTATAACATTTGTCATGAGGCTATTGATATACATAATCCCGTAGGACTTAAGAATGTTTCCGGATTTTTACCGGTAGAAAGAGAATGGATCGGAGATTTTATAAAAAGCGGATTCATTGATAGCTTTAGGGAGTTTAATGCTGAACCAGATAATTATACGTGGTGGAGCTATAGGGCCAATGCCAGAAATAATAATAAGGGCTGGCGATTAGATTATGCCATGGTCTCTACCACATTGAAGGAAAGGTTGTCTAGGTCCGTAATTTTATCTGAAGCAAGGCACAGTGATCATTGTCCTATTTTAATAGAGGTAGAGAGTTAACGAAATGGATACAATCCCCCTGATTATATTTAGTAATTTTGCGTTTAAAGATTGCAAATTTTAAGCTAAATGATTTATACCAAATTACCACATACGGATATTGAAGTAAGTAAAATATGCTTGGGAACAATGACCTGGGGAAATCAAAACACAGAAGAAGAAGGTCATGAACAAATAAATTACGCCATAGATAAAGGGGTTAACTTTTTAGATACGGCAGAGCTTTATCCTGTTCCTGCACATAAGGATAGATATGCGGCTACCGAGAAAGTCATTGGTAATTGGTTTAAGAAAAATGGTAATAGGGAAGAAATTATTTTGGCTTCTAAAATTGCGGGCAAAGCGGATATGACGAAGTTTATCCGTACTACCGGATTTACCAGAGAGTCTATTATCGATGCCGTAGAAGGTAGTTTGCAGCGTTTGCAAACAGACTATATAGATCTATATCAGCTTCATTGGCCGGATAGGAGTACCAATTATTTTGGTAAAAGAGGGTATAAGCATGACATATCTGACCATTGGGAGGATAATATCCATCAGGTTTTAGAAACCATGCGCGATTTAATTCGCGAAGGTAAAATTAAGCACGTAGGTATATCTAACGAAACTCCTTGGGGTACTATGCGGTTTTTGGAAGAAAGTAAAGTGCACGGAACATTGCCTAGAACCATAACCGTTCAGAATCCATATAGTCTGCTCAATAGGTTGTTTGAGGTGGGTATGGCAGAAATTTCAATGAGAGAGCAAATAGGCTTATTGGCCTATTCGCCAATGGGTTTTGGTGCTTTAAGTGGAAAGTATTTAGGCGATAGAATGCCAGAAGGTTCTCGTTTAAGTCTGTTTCCTCAATATAATAGGTATATAGGCGATACGGCTGTAGAGGCAACGAAAAAATATTATGATTTGGCACAGTCCCAAGGTCTTACATTGGCACAAATGGCATTGGCATTTGTAAATACAAGACCATTTGTAACAAGTACTATAATAGGGGCTACAAATTTAAGGCAGCTAGAAGAGAATATTGAAAGTATAGACGTTGCATTATCTGACGATGTACTTAAAGAAATAGAAGCTATACATAATACAATACCTAACCCTGCACCATAAATGGAAAGTCTGGTATTTTTAAAGGTCGGTTTTGGACAAATAGTCCTAATACTAGTTGTAATAGTGGTTATAATGGTATTGGCCAGAATAATGAGAGATAAGCGTTAACCGAATAAATTTCCGGTTACCTCCTCTATTTTAGATGCCATCAAAATTTTAATTTTGGTCGATTTTAGACCTATTTTATTGCTTTTGGATATAATGATAGTGTCGTAACCCAGTTTTTCCGCTTCTAGAATTCGCTGCTCTACACGTTGTACTGGTCTAATTTCACCGGCAAGCCCAACTTCCGCTGCAAAACAAATACCCTTGTCAATAGGTATATCTTCATTACTGGACAAAATTGCGGCAATTACCGCCAAATCAATAGCAGGGTCATCTACGGAAATGCCTCCGGTTATATTCAAGAAGACATCTTTGGCGCCTAGTTTAAAACCTGCACGTTTTTCCAAAACCGCCAATAACATATTTAATCTTTTTGCATTATAACCTGTGGTAGAGCGTTGAGGTGTTCCATAGACAGCTGTACTGACCAATGCTTGAATTTCTATGAGCAAAGGTCGCATACCTTCTACCGTTGATGCTATAGCTGTGCCACTGAGCGCATCATCATTTTTGGAAATCAATACTTCAGATGGATTATTGACTTCCCTAAGACCGCTACCTTGCATTTCATAAATACCAAGTTCTGCGGTTGATCCAAATCTATTTTTTAAAGATCTAAGTATGCGGTACACATAGTTACGGTCACCTTCAAATTGTAGAACGGTGTCTACCATATGTTCCAAAATCTTTGGACCGGCAATAGAGCCGTCTTTGGTGATATGCCCAATAAGAATTACGGGTGTGTTGGTTTCCTTTGCAAATTTTATAAGTTCGGCCGTGCATTCCCGAATTTGAGAAATACTACCTGCAGCAGATTCAATATAATCAGAGTGGAGTGTTTGTATAGAATCAATGACCACAATATCCGGTTCCGTAGCTGCAATTTGTTTAAAGATGTTCTGTGTTTTTGTTTCCGTAAGAATAAAGCAAGTTTCGCTACTAGGGTGAATTCTATCGGCACGCATTTTAATTTGTTTTTGGCTTTCTTCACCAGAAACGTAAAGCGTTTTGTACGGCAGTTTTAATGCAATTTGAAGTAGTAATGTACTTTTGCCCACACCAGGTTCCCCGCCCAGCAAAACTAATGCCCCAGGAACAAGACCACCACCAAGAACTCTGTTAAATTCTAGGTCAAAGGTATTTAGGCGCACTTCTTTCTCAATGCTAATTTCGTTTACCAAAAGAGGTTTTGAAATTTTTTTGGCTGTTTGTGGCGAGGTTTTCCAACTGGTTTTTTCTTCTTTTTGAACCACCTCTTCAACAACGGTATTCCATTGTTTGCATGCAGAACACTGTCCTACCCATTTAGCATATTGAGTACCACAGTTTTGACAAAAAAATGCAGTTTTAGTTTTGGCCATCCTTAGCTTTTATCAATGAAAGCTAAAGGTAGCAAGAAGTTTGAAATGATATGGTTTTAGAAAGAAATTATGGTTTAATTTTCACCAGATTTCTCTTTTTTAAAAGCACTAAAGGCGAGGAAAAAAGATGCCCACGCCATAAATAGGGCTATACCATTATAGGCTAAATTGAATTCTCCTTTTAAGCCAAAGTAAGTAAAAAGCACTCCGGAGAACACGAAGTACATTGCGTCAATTTTAATCATAATTAAGTAGGTTGGGCTAATTTGGGACTAGCCGTTTATTTAATATAATAATCTTTAAAAACCGAAATCGGCTTTCAGTGCATCCATTTTTTCAAGGGCCATTTCTTTAGTTAAAAAATCTATTTCTTCCATTTGAAAAGACTTTTCAAATGTTCTCAGGGCTTTCTTGGGTTCGCCAAGTTGCTCATAGTACTCAGCTTCAAAATAAAAACCCAACATGGTTTCTGGGTATTCTTTTTTGCAAAGGTCAGATAGAGGTTTTAACGACTCAAAATCTTCTTTCTTTCTAGATGCCGCGTAAATCGCCATAATATCGTTTAATTCAACCGGCTTGCTAAAACCGAACATATCTACAATACCTTGGTATTTATTTTCTAAATAGTCGTAAACCGGCTCTTCGCTAGTTAATATTTGAGTTTTGTATTCCTTTGGGCTAATAGGCTTGAACATTCCAAAGATATTGTCAAAAGCTTTTCCAATGCCATAGGTAGCAACAGAAATATGATCCGCATTAGAATACTCATCAAAGAAATAGTGTAAAGATTCTTTGCTGACGGCTTTAAGGTCTTTGTCCATTGCTAAAATTCGCTGCTTGTCGTTGCTGGCTTCACCTTCAACAATTAGCTGATAGAATATTTGGTCTTCAATGACACCCAAACGCATGGGTACCCTACTTTCCATTTCCGGGGCTAGAGTAGGTGAAATACTAACATAACCATCAAAAATAGAATTGTCTTTGAACAACCAATAGTTCATAAAGTTGGCGGTGATATCATAACCCACAATCATTTTAAAAGGTGCTGTGCTGTAATTAAGGTCTAGGTAAGGAATAAGTTCCATACCAATAAATTCATAAAAACTTTTTCCTTTTTCAGATGGCAGACCGTTATCTGGGTCAAATGCACAATCTTCATATCTTAGGTCATTTTCACTTTGGTTAATGCCAACCACTATACTTTCTGGCATTCCATGAAATCTACTGTAGAATTTAGAATTTGCCACTACTTGCTCAAAAAGATATTCACCATCAAGTACAATGATCAAAGGATACTTTTTGGTTTCATCCATATTCTCTGGAAAGTAGTAATTTACATCTCTTCGTTCTTGAAGTTTAAACGATTCAAAAATTTCTTGTGTCACTTGTGCATAGGAGGTTATCCCAAATAAAAGTGCGAATAATAAAGATATATAACGCATAAAAGGCAATTGTTAGTTGAAATGAACTACTTACTACTGTTCAATAACGGTAATAAAAGAAAAGATATTGCACCAAAAACAACTATCATAAGAGTCTGGGCTATCCATATTATCCATCCAAAGGCATCACCCGATACTGCACTGATACCAAAGATGGCAAGAGCGCTACTTACGGCAATGGGATAAAGACCTATGCCACCGTTGGTGGTTGCCATGGCAAAAGCCCCGGCCACAAAGGCTACCAAGAGTTGGCTAAGGGTAAGTGATATGGTTTCTGGAACGGTAAATTTTATAATCCAAAGCATACCAATATAGCATGCCCAAATGAATAGGGTATGAAAAATGAACATCCATTTATTTTTCATTTTAAAAATACTGAACACCCCATCAAGAAGACCTTTTACAAACGTCTTTATTTTTTGGGCAAATGCGTTTTTAGATTTTTTAATGAAGAAAATAAAAGCAAAGAATAAAGCTATTCCACCTAATGCAAGAAATATGAGTCCGGTTGCATTAAAACCACGTTCTTGTAGAATACCCATAATGACATCTGTTTGTAATAAAAATGCAATTGTTACTACAATGAGCAACATCATAACATCAATTACCCTTTCTGTTACTATGGTACCAAAACCTTTTTCAAAAGGTACATTTTCATAGGTAGTAAGTGCGGTAGCTCTTAGTATTTCACCAGTTCTTGGTATGCCTAGATTGGCAAAGTATGAAGTTAGTATTATTAAAATATTATTAGTGAGTTTTGGTTTGTACCCCAATGGTTCTAGTAGATAATTCCATCTTACCGCTCTAGAAATGTGACCTAAAATACCTAAAAGAATAGAAAGTGAAACGTAGAGCGGATTGGCTTCTTTTATGTAAAAAATTATTTGCTTTCTATTTTCAGGAGTGGTTGAATGGTAAGAATACCAAACTAAAAAAACTCCCAATGCAATTGGGAGTATGATCTTAAGATTTTTTTTTAGTGAATTTGTCAACTTTAGGTCAAAAGATTGTTTTCTTCATTAGGGAAAACCAACGAAGGATTAAATTTCTTGGCATCTTCAATATCCATCCAAGTATAAGAAATTAAAATTAGAATATCGCCTACGGCTACTTTTCTTGCCGCCGCACCGTTTAATGTAATTTCTCCACTTTTTCGTGGGCCGGGAATGATATAGGTCTCTAGCCTTTCACCATTATTGTTATTGACAATTTGTACTTTTTCGCCACGAATAAAATTTGCGGCATCCATTAAATCTTCATCAATAGTAATACTGCCAACATAATTAAGATCGGCACCGGTAACTTTTACACGATGTATTTTTGATTTAACTACTTCTATTTGCATATCTTAATTTAATTTAGGGCTATGTTGTCTATTAGCCTTACGTCTTCAACATAAACGGCAATAAATGCCCTGTATTTTACATTTTTTATTTTATTCTGTACCGGGGTCAAAGTTTCAACATCAGTAATGTCAAAATATTCCAATTCAAAATCATCAACTTTTTTGAACTCATTAATAACCCATTCCTTAACTGCTATTGCATTTTCCATGCCAAATTTAACTTTGGCAGTTTTTAAGGTTGTATAAATAAATGCGGCTTTTTGTCGAATGTTTTTGCTTAACCTTTCGTTTCTTGAGCTCATTGCCAGACCGTGTTCTTCCCTAACAATCTCACAACCTATTATTTCTACGGGTATGTTCTGTATTTCGGTAAGTTTTTGAATGATGCGTAGTTGTTGAAAATCCTTTTCACCAAAATAGGCCCTTGTTGGTTTTACGATATTTAGCAGTTCTTCAACTATAGTACCTACACCGTTAAAATGATCATCTCTAAATTCACCTTCCATAACCTTGTCAAGACCTTCAAAATCAAAAATTTTTGGAATGACCGTATCAGGATAAATTTCGTCTACATCTGGTGCAAAAACAATAATCTTATCTGAAATACTGGATATTAACTCAATATCGGAATCCAGAGTTTTTGGGTATTTGTCTAAATCCTCTTTGTTGTTAAACTGTGTTGGGTTGACAAAAATGCTGACTACTACATTAGGGTTTTGTTGAACCGCTTTTTTAATGAGCGATGCGTGCCCTTGGTGAAGCGCCCCCATAGTAGGTACAAGACCTAGGTCTTGTTTATGGCTTAATTTATTAAGTTCTTCTGTTAGCTTGGTTTTGGTCTTTATTACCGGCATTGAAAAGTTCATTAGCAAGCAAACTTACTATAATTACTGCTAATCTCTATATTTTTTGTAATTTTGCAATTGCGTTTCAGTGAAAAATAAAATATAACCTTTATGAATGGTAAAAAGATATTATTTGTATCTTCTGAATTAGTTCCTTACTTACCCGAAAATGAAGTTTCCCTAATGTCTTATGAAACCCCTAGAATGGTCAACAGCAATGGTGGTCAAATTAGGATTTTCATGCCTAGATATGGGAATATCAATGAGAGAAGGCATCAATTACACGAGGTAATTAGACTTTCAGGTATGAACCTGGTCATTAATGATATGGATATGCCATTGATCATTAAGGTAGCATCTATTCCAAAAGAAAGAATCCAAGTTTACTTTATCGATAACGAAGAGTACTTTAAGCGTAAAGCTACATTTACGGATAAACAAGGAAATCTTTTTCCGGATAACGATCAGCGTGCCATATTCTTTGCAAAGGGTGTTATGGAGACAGTTAAGAAATTAAACTGGTCACCGGATATCATTCATGTTCATGGTTGGATGGCAAGTTTATTACCATTGTATTTAAAAAAGTACTACTCAGATGAGCCACTTTTTGCGGACAGTAAAATAGTATTATCGGTTTACGGTAAAACTTTTGAAGGTTCTTTGGATAATGATATGGTAAAGAGAATTTCTTTTGACGGTATACCGGAGGAGGAGATAGCATCATTGGGTGACCCAACTTATAATAATTTGTTAAAGGTAGCGGTTGATTATTCTGATGCCGTTATTTTAGCTTCTGAAGATATTCCGGCAGAATTGGAAGATCATATTACCAACCAAGAAAAACCAGTGTTGTCATATGTACCTGTTCAAGAGTTTGAAGAGGCGTATGCTAATTTTTATAACACCGAAGTTTTAAAATAATCTGAATGAATTTTATTGCTAAGTCCGTTATCCCTAAGTTTTTAGGGTTGTTATTGATATTGGGTCTTTTGGTTTCTTGTGAGCAAGATTTAACTACTGTTGGTTCAGGTGTTGTTGGTAATGAGCCTTTTACAACAGGTAAAGAGGTATATGATGTTTTTGCTTTTAATAAGAATATTGAGGCGGTTCAAACAAATAAATTGAACATATATCAGTTAGGTGTCTATAACGATCCGGTATTTGGTAGAACAGAGGCTTCAATTACTTCACAGATATTTTTAAGCACTATAAATCCATCCTTTGGGGCTTTTTCTCAAGCAAAGGAAAATCTTACCGGTACAGCCGATGAGTCTATTACTACTATTCAAGAAAACGAAACGGTAAAAGAGGTGTATTTATATATTCCTTATTTAACAAGTAGCGGTTCTTTGGATAGCGATGGTGACGGTGTAATAGATGTATACGATAAAGTTCCTGACAGTGATAATGATAATGATGGTGACGGAGTGTTGAATTCTGTAGAGACGGCGTCCAATACAGATCCTCGTGATGAAACCAGTGTTGATGCCGATAGGGATGGCATCAATGATAATAATGGGAAGACCATATTCGCCAATAATTTTGCGGAAAAGGTAGCGTTGGATAGTATTTATATTGATGGTGTTAATTATGACAATGTAGCTAAATCACCGCTTCCTGCTTTTAATCTTAAAGTTGAGCGTTCTACTTTCTTTTTAAGCGATTTAGATCCAAATACCAGTTTTCAAGAATCGCAGCAATATTATTCTGATGAGGTTTTCTCGCCAGATTTTGTTACAGGTACTCCATTGTTTCAGGGAGATGTAGAAATAATCGATGAGGAATTTTTAATTCAGAATGAAGACGATGAATCTACAGAAGATGTAAATGAAGCGGAAACGAACACAAAATTACAACCAGGTATTAGGGTAAAATTGAATAATGAGTTTTTTCAAACTAATATTTTGGACAAGGAAGGGAGTTCTGAATTAATTAGCCAAGCTAACTTTACTGAATTTATAAGAGGGCTGCATTTATCGGTTCAAGAAAGCAGTGCAAATGATGTTTTTTTAATGCTAGATTTAAGCGCTGCCAATATTACCATGACCTATACTTACACAAGTTATGATACCAATGGTACTTCTGATGATGTTAGCGATGATAACCCGAACAATACATTAGAAAAAGATTTCGTGTTTACGCTATTGTCGAGAAGTACTACAGGGGTTATTTCTGGTAATGCCGTCAATACAATTATTACAGAAAATTATGGTCCTCAGATTTTAGATGTTTTGGATAGTGGTGAAAATTCATCTAGAATATATTTAAAAGGTGGTCCTGGCACATATGCTGAAATAAATTTATTTGAAGAAGGTGGTGGCGAGGAAATTATAGAGCAGATTAAAAGTGAGAATTGGGTTATCAATGAAGCTAATTTGGTATTTTATATAGATAGAGATCAGTTGGATGCCGCAGGTAGTACCTTAGAGCCCCCAAGATTATTTTTATACAATACCGAAAACAAAATTCCATTAATAGATATTGCAACTGACCCTGCATCGCCGCAAACCGGTATTCCTGATTTGTTCGGGTTTTACCCTAATTATGACGGTATCATTCAAAAATCTAATGATAAAGGGGTAAGGTATTCGGTAAAAATTACGGATCACATCAATGATATTATTTTAAGAGATTCTACAAATGCTACTTTAGGGCTCACGCTTGCAACAAATATTCAAAATTGGAATATTGCAGATGCTAAAGTTTCTGACCCGGAAATAGTTGATGGTATTGAAAGACTACCTATAACTTCCACGGTAACCCCGCTAAGTACAATTTTGTTTGGTGGTAATATTAATGCTACAGATCCTAATTTTGACAAAAGGTTGAAATTGGAAATATCTTATACGAAGGCACAATAAGTAATAGCGTGGTGGTTTTTGTTATTTATCAAGTTATTTACATACCACTTCTTTAATATTAGCGTTGTATAACCTAAAAGGCATAAATCTTGAAGTTTATTCTTTGAAATAACTAAGAGGTTTCAAATTAAATTTTTCAAATAGAAATAGAAATAGAAATATGTGCGGAATTGTTGGTTACATAGGTCATAGGGAGGCATTTCCTATCGTTATAAAAGGACTTCAAAGATTGGAATACCGTGGTTATGATAGTGCAGGTATCGCACTTTATGATGGTAATCAAATCAATCTATCTAAAACAAAAGGTAAGGTAGAAGACTTAAAGAATAAAGCTAAAGAAATATCTCAGGCGGGTAGTATTGGTATTGGTCATACACGTTGGGCAACCCATGGTGTGCCAAATGATGTTAATTCCCATCCACATTACTCAAACTCAGGTAATCTTGTTATTATACATAATGGTATCATTGAAAATTATGAGGCTATTAAGCAAGAATTGACCAAACGTGGGTATACGTTTCAATCGGATACGGATACCGAGGTTTTGATCAATTTGATTGAAGAGGTTAAGAAAACGGAAGATGTTAAGCTTGGCAAGGCTGTTCAAATTGCATTGAATCAAGTAGTAGGGGCATATGCAATCGCCGTATTTGATAAAGAAAAGCCAGATGAAATTGTGGTAGCCAAATTAGGTAGTCCTTTGGCTATAGGTATAGGTGAAGGTGAATTTTTTATAGCTTCAGATGCTTCTCCTTTTATTGAGTTTACCAATAATGCCGTTTATCTTGAAGATGAAGAAATGGCAATTATTAGATTGGGTAAAGAAATTAAGCTTAGAAAAATTAAGGATGATGCAGTTGCTTATCCAAGAATTTTGGAGCTTCAAATGAACCTTGAGGAAATTGAGAAAGGTGGTTACGATCACTTTATGTTGAAAGAAATCTATGAGCAGCCTAGGGCAATAAAGGATACATATAGAGGTCGTTTGCTTGCTGATCAAGGTTTAATAAGAATGGCGGGAATTGACCTTAACATGGAAAAATTCTTGAATGCAAATAGAATTATAATAGTAGCGTGCGGTACTTCATGGCATGCCGGTCTAGTTGCTGAATACATTTTTGAAGATTTGGCAAGAATTCCGGTTGAGGTAGAATACGCATCGGAATTTAGATATAGAAATCCTGTTATTACAGATAAGGACGTGCTAATTGCAATTTCACAATCTGGTGAAACTGCGGATACTTTGGCAGCTATTAAATTGGCGAAAGAAAAAGGAGCTTTCGTATTTGGTGTTTGTAACGTTGTGGGTTCTTCTATTGCTAGGGAAACAGATGCAGGTGCATATACCCATGCCGGACCGGAAATAGGAGTGGCTTCTACAAAAGCGTTTACTACCCAGATTACGGTTCTTACTTTAATGGCTTTAAAATTGGCCAAGGCAAAGGGTTCATTCTCTGAAACAAAATATCGAGAGTATTTATCTGAATTGGAAACTATACCAAATAAAGTAGAAAAATCCTTAGAATCAAATGCGCTTATAGAAATTATCGCAGATGTTTATAAAGAGTCTACTAATTGCCTTTATTTAGGAAGAGGGTATAATTTTCCCGTTGCTTTAGAGGGAGCTTTAAAGTTAAAGGAAATAAGTTACATTCATGCAGAAGGGTATCCGGCGGCAGAAATGAAACATGGACCTATTGCATTAATAGATGAACAAATGCCTGTTTTTGTTATCGCCACAAAGAAAGGACATTATGAAAAGGTGGTAAGCAACATTCAAGAAATTAAATCTAGGAAAGGTAAAATTATAGCGATCGTTACCGAAGGTGATGAGCAGGTAAAAGATTTGGCCGATCACGTGATAGAGGTTCCTGAAACTTTAGAAAGTTTAACTCCTTTGTTGACGACAATTCCTTTGCAACTACTTTCTTACCATATAGCGGTTATGAGAGGCTGTAATGTGGATCAACCAAGAAACTTGGCAAAATCGGTTACGGTAGAATAGAAAAAATTTTTTACAGAGTTATAAAAGGGGCATGATTTATTTCATGTCCCTTTTTTTGGTTAGGGTTAAATCTCCAATTTATACGGTAATAGCTAAATTTTGATGATGATGTTATAACATGTTATTCAAAAGTTAATTACGTATATCCCAATAAATGAACAGTTTAATTATTAAAATAATACTATGCATGCATAATTTTTTTCATATTATTATTATCCATGTGAAATTATCTGTATCTTAACCCTCAACTAATTTTAAACTATTATTAAGAATGAGAGCAATACTTCTTTTAGCATTGATGATTATGGGTACTCTAGGGTATTCCCAGACCAATATCAGTGGTAATGTTGTTGATCAAAACAATGCACCTATTCCGGGTGCGAATATTGTTATTGTCGGCAAAACCATTGGAACAGTGACAGATTTTGATGGTAATTTTAATTTGGCTACATCCGAGGTGCCACCTTTTAAGATAGAGGTGTCCAGTATTGGATATACAAGTACTACGGAAAGTATTACAAGTGCCAACCAAAAAATTACAATAACCTTGAATGAATCTCAAACGTTTTTAGATGAGGTGGTAATATCTGCATCTAGAACCCCTGAGCGTATTTTTGAATCTCCTGTTACGGTAGAGCGAATTGGTATTTCTGAAATTAAGAATACTACCGCAGCCGATTTTTATGGAGGGTTAGAGAATTTGAAAGGAGTTGACGTTAATACGAACAGTTTAACGTTCAAGTCTGTAAACACTAGAGGTTTTGCTTCTTTTGCCAATACCCGTTTTATGCAACTTGTAGATGGTATGGATAACTCTACACCTGCATTGAACTTCCCTATCGGTAATTTGGTAGGTATGGTTGAGACCGATGTGTTAAGTGTAGAATTATTACCAGGAGCTTCTTCGGCACTTTATGGCGCAAATGCCTTCAACGGTATTTTGTTTATGCGCAGCAAGAGTCCTTTTGATTATGAAGGTATAAGCGTATCTGTTAAACAGGGAATTACATCTCAGAAAGCGGCGGGGGATAATTCATATACAGATTTTGGTATTAGAGCGGCACATAAATTCAGTGATAAATTTGCGGCAAAAGTTAATTTCGGTTATTTGAAAGGAACAGACTGGGCAGCTAACAACACGGATGATAAGATTACGCCAGGTGGTACACGAGATAATTTGAACTATGATGGCGTAAACGTTTATGGTGATGAGGTTTCTACAAATATTAAAGAAGTTGCCTTAACTTTAGAAGGTTTAGGTATTTTACCGGCTGGGGCAAATGCTTTGGTACCTTCGGAAATAGTAAGTAGAACCGGTTATAACGAAAGTGATCTTACCAATTATAACGCAGAAAGTATTAAGGCGGACTGGGGATTATACTACAGGCCTATTGAAGATAATAGTTTAGAGCTTTCTTATGTTGGTAAAGTGGGTACGGGTAATACAATTTATCAAGGTACCAACAGATATAATATTAAAGGTTTCTTTCAAGAGCAGCATAAGCTTGAAATCAAGAACGATAACTTTTTTCTAAGAGGTTATATGGTTGGTGATAAGTCTGGCGACTCTTATGATATGGTATTTACAGGTATCAATATTAACAGGGCTTGGAAAGATGATAATACATGGTTCGGTGAATATACCGGTACATATGTACAGGCTACTTTGGGCGGGGCTACAGATGAGCAAGCTCATGCCGCAGCAAGAGCACAGGCAGAATCTGGAAGGTTTTTGCCAGGTTCACCGGAATTTCAAGCTGCGTTCAACAGAAGTGTAAACGATCCAGATCTATCTACCGGCTCTAAATTTCAAGATGCTTCAAAATATTACCATGCAGATGGTAACTATAACTTTAGTCATTTAATTGATTGGGCAGAGATTCAAGTAGGTGGGTCTTTTAGGGAATATGATCTTAATTCGTCAGGTACTATTTACACGGATTTTGATGGTCCAATTAGATATTCTGAATTTGGTATTTATTCTCAAGTTCAAAAAACACTTCCTTTTGAAGGCGAAAAGAGTTTAAAGTTAACAGGTTCTATAAGATATGATAAGTCAGAGTTGTTTGATGGTTTTTTCTCTCCTAGATTATCTGCAGGTTATACCTTAAATAGAAACCATAATATTAGGGCTTCTGCACAAACGGGCTTTAGAAATCCTACTACTCAAGATCTTTTTATTGGTTTAAATGCCGGTAGAGCTATTTTGGTGGGATCTGCTGAAGACAATTTAGATCGTTATTCAAGAGAATATGGAATTAGTGCAAGCGGGCAATTGTTAGGTCAGCCTTCTGAAGTTACACAGACAGGTGGCGCGGCATATAACAACTCTTATTCTGCAGCTTCCGTAACGGCATTAGGTGCAACTGGTGATCCAAGTGTTCTTGAAGTTGCCAATCCTGATTTGATCAAACCTGAAAAAGTGACGTCTTTTGAAATAGGGTATAGAGGTAAGGTAGATAAAGTGGTTATCGATTTTAGTACGTACTATAACAGTTATGAAGATTTTATCTCGCAGGAAGTGGTAATTTCTCCATTTTACGGGCAAGCTGGTGACGGTGGGCTATCGGTTGCGGCAATAGCTAACGGAGATTTTCAAGCTTACAGTGCTTATACCAATACAGATGCCAATGTAAATTCTTATGGTGCATCGTTAGGATTGGATGTAAAAGTATTGGGTAATTTCGATTTAGGTGGTAGTTATACGTTTACCAAGTTAGATTTTGACCGCGAGGCAAACCCAGATGTTATGTTGAATTTTAACACACCAGAGCACAAGTTCAAGGCATCTTTTGGTAACAAGGAACTGTTTGAAAATTTCGGATTTAACGTATCATATAGATTTAGCGATGATTATTTCTGGGAAGCTACTTTTGGTAACGGGGTAATTCCTGAATTCCATGTTGTAGATGCTCAAATTAATTATGATGTGCCAAGTATAAAGTCTTCTTTTAAATTGGGTGGAACAAACCTTACCAATAAAGAATATTACACGGCATTTGGTACTGGCTTTATAGGTTCTATGTACTATTTATCTTGGACAATTAACAACTAATTAAAATCAAAAGTTGAAATGAAAAACTTAAAATATTTATATATTTCTTTAGGTGTATTGGCTTTTACCGCTTGTAATGATCCTGAAGATGTAGATCTTGAACCAGAGATGATGGCAGAAGAGTTGCCTGCATTGACCGCTGGTTCCGCAGATTTCTCTAATTATGTTTCTTTAGGAAACTCTTTAACGGCAGGTTTTACTGATGGCGCTTTATTTCAGGCTAGCCAGAGTCTCTCTCTTCCTAACTTGTTGTCCCAAAAATTCAGTCTTGTAGGTGGTGGTTCCTTTACACAGCCATTGACCAATGATAATCTTGGTGGTTTGGCGCTTGCTGGAACAAGAATTCAAGGGCCAAGATTGGTATTTGGTGGTGCAGGTCCGGTTTCATTAGAATCTTTAATTGGAGATGTTACGGTAACTACTGATATAGCTTTGAACAACCCAACAGGGCCTTTTAATAATTTAGGAGTGCCTGGTGCAAAAAGTTTTCACTTATTAGCGCCCGGTTACGGGAACATAGCTAACGTGCAATTGGGTCTTGCTAATCCCTATTTTGTTAGAATGACGGGTGCAACACCGGATATTAGCGTATTACAGATGGCTGTAGGGCAATCGCCTAGTTTTTTCTCATTATGGATCGGTAACAACGATGTATTAGGTTATGCTACTACAGGTGGTGATGGAACAAATCCTATTACCCCTGTTTCCGGTGCACCGGGAGTTGGCTTTGACGGCAGTTATGGAGCTTTAATAGCTTCCTTGACCGCAACGGGAGCTAAAGGTGTTGTGGCTAATATTCCTAATGTAACAGATGTACCACATTTTACTACGGTGCCACATAATCCGTTAGACCCTACTAATCCAGATTTTGGGCCACAAATTCCTACCTTGAACGGAATCTTTGGTCAGTTGAATCAAGTTTATGAATTTTTAGAGGTACCGGAGCGTTCTATTAAATTTTCGGAGACGCAAGCAAGTGAGGTTGTGATCAGGGATGAAACATTACCGGATTTGTCAGCTCAGATTGCGGGTGTTTTAATTGCTAGTCCTACTTTTCCTGCATTTGTAGAATCATTTGGATTACCGGCGCAGGCAGCACCATTGGTTGCCGGTTTGTTGGGTAGTACATATGGACAAACAAGGGAGGCTACGGCAGATGACTTATTTGTATTGCCAAGTGCTTCTGTAATAGGAACGGTAAATTTAGAATCTGTTTCCAATTTAATGACAGCAGGCTTGCCACAGGCATTGGCAGGTCAGTTTTCTGTAGAAGGAATATCACTTCCCTTAGAAGATAAATGGGTTTTGATACCAAGTGAGCAAGATGAAATTGCAGAAGCAACCGCAGCCTTTAATGAAATTATAGCGGCTACCGCTAGTCAGGCAGGTTTGGCCTTGGTAGATGCAAATAGTCTTTTAAATCAGTTGGCCAATGGTGGTATTACAAGTGGAGATTTCACTTTACAATCAAATTTAGTGACCGGTGGAGCCTTTTCTTTAGACGGTATTCACCCAACAGCTAGAGGTTATGCCTTGTTGGCAAATGAGTTTATGATGGCAATAGATGCTACTTATGGTTCTAATTTTGAAGAATCAGGTAGTTTGTTGAATGTAGGTGACTACCCTACCAACTACCCGGCTACGCTACAATAGTAGCATGTATAATACTAAGTTTTAAAAGGTGCTTTATGGGCACCTTTTTACTTTTGTAAAAAAGGAAAAAAACTATTTTTCATTAAAGTTGAAAACTATATCTTTGCAGCCTGAAAATGAGAGCATTTTTCAGGTTATATTAAACGTAATACATAAACATATAAGTAATGTCAAAAGTTACAGGTAAAGTTTCGCAAATCATTGGACCCGTGGTTGATGTAGAATTTCAGTCAGGTGCTGATCTTCCTAAAATCTATGATTCCTTAGAAATAGTAAATAAGGATAAGTCGAAATTGGTTTTAGAAGTACAGTCTCATGTTGGGGAAAATACGGTAAGAACTATCTCTATGGATTCTACGGATGGTCTTAGCAGAGGGGTTGAAGTAGTAGCTACAGGTAGTGCGATTCAAATGCCGGTAGGTGATGATGTATATGGTCGTTTGTTCAATGTTATAGGTGATGCTATCGATGGTTTGGGTAATTTGCCCAAAGCAGGTAAAGATGGTCTTCCAATACACAGAGAAGCGCCAAAGTTTGAAGATCTTTCAACTTCTACCGAAGTTTTATTTACAGGTATTAAAGTTATCGATTTGATCGAACCTTATGCAAAAGGTGGTAAAATTGGATTGTTTGGTGGTGCCGGTGTAGGTAAAACGGTATTGATTCAGGAATTGATCAACAATATAGCAAAAGGTCATGGTGGTCTTTCTGTATTCGCAGGTGTTGGTGAAAGAACTCGTGAAGGAAATGATTTACTTCGTGAGATGTTGGAATCTGGTATTATAAAATATGGTGATGACTTCATGCACTCTATGGAAGATGGAGGATGGGATCTTGCCAAAGTAGATAAAGAGGCAATGAAAGGTTCAAAAGCGACTTTCGTTTTTGGTCAAATGAACGAGCCACCTGGAGCACGTGCTAGAGTTGCACTTTCAGGTTTAACGATTGCAGAGTATTTCCGTGATGGGGCAGGTGAAGGTCAAGGTAAGGACGTACTTTTCTTCGTAGATAACATTTTCCGTTTTACGCAAGCAGGTTCAGAGGTATCTGCATTACTAGGTCGTATGCCGTCAGCGGTAGGTTACCAACCAACTTTGGCAACGGAGATGGGTGCTATGCAAGAACGTATTACATCTACAAAAAGAGGTTCTATTACATCTGTACAGGCGGTTTACGTACCTGCGGATGATTTAACGGATCCGGCACCGGCAACAACGTTTGCCCACTTAGATGCAACAACGGTATTGTCTCGTAAAATTGCCGAGCTAGGTATTTACCCAGCGGTAGATCCATTAGATTCTACATCAAGAATTTTAACTGCCGATATTTTAGGAGATGAGCATTATGCTTGTGCACAAAGGGTAAAAGAGCTATTACAACGTTATAAAGAACTTCAAGATATTATTGCCATTTTAGGTATGGAAGAATTATCTGAAGAAGATAAATCTGCTGTAGGTAGAGCAAGACGTGTACAACGTTTCTTGTCTCAGCCGTTCCATGTTGCAGAGCAGTTTACAGGTATACCAGGTGTTTTAGTAGATATTAAAGAGACTATTAAAGGATTTAATATGATTATGGATGGTGAATTAGATCACCTGCCAGAATCTGCTTTCAACCTTAAAGGTACTATCGAAGAGGCTATAGAAGCTGGTGAAAAAATGTTGACGGAAGCTTAAATCTAGTAAACGGTTTTCGGTAGCAGTTTGCAGTTTTGCATTCGATTATTGAACACTGATTACTGAATACTGAAAAAATATGTATTTAGAAATTGTATCACCAGAAGCAACATTATTTGCAGGCGAAGTAACTTCGGTAACTGTACCAGGTATAAATGGCGAGTTTCAAATGTTAAAAGACCACGCCCCAATTGTATCCTTATTACAAGAAGGTAAAGTAAAGGTTGCAGGTAATATTACTTTAGATGAAGAATATGCCTCTAAGTTCACTAAAGATGCCAGCGGAAATACCGTCTTACAAATTTCTAGCGGTACTATTGAACTTAAGAATAACAGAGTAATTGTACTAGCAGATTAATTAGTACATTTTATTTTAAATTATAAAGGCTACACCTAAAAGTGTAGCCTTTTTTATTCCTTTTCATATGCTAAAATATCGGCAGGTTGGCAGTCTAATGCTTTACAAATAGCGTCAAGGGTAGAAAAACGAATGGCTTTAGCTTTGCCCGATTTTAGAATAGAAAGGTTGGCTTCTGTTATACCTATCATTTCAGCGAGTTCTTTGCTCTTTAGGTTACGGTCCGCTAGTACGGTATTTAAGTTAACGACGATGCTCATAGTTATATGGTTAAGTCGTTTTCAGATTGCACGGTATAGCCCTTTTGAAACACGTAAGTTAGAAACAAGGAGATCATTCCAAATATAATCAGCAGAATAAGATTGTGAATATTTCTAAATTCAGTCTTATGCATTATTGGGTAATGAATTAGAAAGTATAAAACAGGACCAATAATTAAATTTAGAATGGTAAGTAATTTTAGATTTTTAACAATGCCTTTATTAAATATTATTGTCTTTTTTAATGCTTTAAATATGTTAGAAAGCAAATAGAAAAGTAGAATTCCAAATATGAGGACTAGAGATATAGTTAGAATATCGCTAGATTGATAATTACCATCTATAGAGTTTGCTGTCAATGGAATTTTCATATGGAATCTACCATCCTGTACAGTAAATCTATTTGTAACAAAAGCAAATTCCATATAGCTTAGAAAAGCTAAGAGTACGATTGAAATACTTCTGAATATATAATAGAAGAATGATGAAAGTGATTTTGGACCGAATATTTTCATTGTATTCTTTTTATATAGTTAAGTCATTGTCAGATTTAAGTGCCGTACCTTTTTCAATTAGTTCAGCAAAAATTAAAGTAATAGTCCCGAGTACTAAAAGGGGAATCCATTGATATAGTATTTTTAACAGGACCCCAAGAATATAACCAAATTGATAAGTTGATGTTTCTTCAGCTAATGAAAAGCTTTGGTCTATTGATTTAATATCTAAGAATATTTCAATTCCAATAAATAAAATAGAAATGAATATAATCACCTTACCGGATAAGTATAATAGTTTATAGCTCTTTTCTGAGAATAATTTATTGTCGTCTAAGGTCCAAGAGAAATATATTAGTTTTAAAAGGAGGTATAGCAAATAGCCTAAAAGTAATTCAATAATTAAACAGATTATAATAAACTCTTTATCCGAAAAAAAATGATCGAAATTTATAGATAGGATTTTTTTAAGATTAATTTCTCCATAGACGAAATACCTAATTATTTTGACCAAAATACCTAAGAAATTTAATCCTAAAGTAAATATTAAACCAACTATAATCCATCTTAATAATTTATAAAATTTTTCCATTATTATTGTTTAACGATAACAAATATATAAAAATTATCGAAAAACAATAATAAAATTAAAAAAATGATTTGTATTTTATTGTTATTAGTAAAACTATAGAGAGGTATCGGTTAAATTTGAATCTTAATTACATGTCCACATTTTTACAGTTATAGATACAAGCATAACGCTTGTCCTAGCGGCGAGAGTCAATATCTCATATCTCACACATTTTTATAATACGGGTAAAGAGGCTCTATAGTTTTAAGGCGTTCTTTTAACTTATTGTAATATGGAATCCAATCTTTTAGTTGGGGCACCTTATAGAAAACCTCATCACGAGAGGCTACCTTTTCTTCAAAATTGGGATCGGAACAAAGTTTGGAAATAATCAAGCCTCTAAATCTTCGATCTGCCAACCCTACTAAAATTTCATTGGTGTTTTTTCCTTCGGCCTCTAAGCGGTCCATTTCCTTTAGTACATTGGGCAGGTAGGAGTAGGTGTTTATAAAAGCCTTACCTGGTCCTTGGGCATAATCCACAATTGCATGGCCCCATTGGCGGAATGAATCTAACTTCTTGAAATTCAATTTTGTTATAGCATCCACATAATCTTTAGCATGTATATCATGAATTGTTAAAAGTATATTATCCCCTTTCTTTATGTGTTCAAATGAATTTGTGGGAATACCTATTTCAAGAATTATTTTTTCAACCTCCTTAAAAGAAATACGGAAAGGTCCGGATAAATGATTACCGAGTTTAATTGCGAACTGTAGGTACAATTGCACATAAAAATTTTCAAATTCTTTTCTATATAAAACAGGTCTTTTGGACTGAAACCTATATCCTTCCCCTTTAAAAAATGGATGAGTTACAGCAAATAATTCCTTTTTTCCTTCCGTTAGTTTTATTTCCATAGTTTATAACTTACTTGAATCTTTTATAAATTCAACATCTGATATCCCAACAGTACCCACATCATTAGTGCCATGATCATTGAATTTTATTACTTTGGATTGTTCTACATTAAAACTTGTATTTGAATTTAAACTAATTGGTCTACCATCAATTATTATTTCTTTATCAAACTTCACCTTGAACTCCACCGCACCGCCAGAGGCTTCTTTTACCTGTTTAAACTTGGCCGTTTGTGCGGGAGTAAAACGGGTACCGGGGCTTAGTTTGTTCTCGATTACGATGATGGCTGTAATAAACTGAGTTATTAAGTTAATATTTTTCGTTTTGATTAGGTAGGGATTACAAGCTTCAATTTTCGTTTTTAACAATAACCTCATAATCCAAATCATAAAAGAAAACATCTGTCATGCCGGCTTCTTCTATGGCGTTTCTTAAGCGTTCTACTGTAATATAGTTATAAGCCAAATTATGAAATCATGTACCATTTGAAAACTTAAAGATGAGAGGGTAAGCTTATTTTCTTGTTAATTTAATTGTAAGTATATAAGATGAAAAAAAAGCTAGAGGATGATAAGGTATACTTATTTCGCACTTTACTGTAATTAATTCATTTATAATCAAAGAATTTATAAATACTCCTCGTAAAGTAAAGAATGTTAATATAAATTTTTCTAAAAAAATGCGGAAACAGCAAGGTGTGTTTCCGCATTAAATAAAATTTTATTAATTGTTTACCAAGCATATCCTAGTGCTAAACCTAACCTTGGTAGAATGCCTTCAATAGAAGTGCCGGTGATATCTCCGCTCGTGTTTGCAGAAATATACTGTGCACCTAAATTTAGGTCCAAAGCAAAGCCTGAATCTCCGCCGCCAAAAACCCATTGGTAACCAGCAACTCCTCCAACTCCTAGGTAACTAAGTTTACCGTCACTTGATCCTGAAGATGCTTTTGTACTTGAGTAGGTTGCTACTGGAGCTCCATACCAACCCCTAACAGCATCTTTGGTTGAAGAGAAGTAGAATTTGTATTTACCTTCTGCTCCAAACCCATTTGCTTTTGCATCACTATCAGAACCTATGGTAGCTGAAATACTTGAATAAGCTAAAGATACTTCAATGGCAGATTTATCGTTAAGGGCTTTTTCGTAACCAAACTGTGCAGAACCGAAAAGTAAACCTAATGGATTAACTTTAACTACGTTCTCTTGTGCTTGAACGACAAAACTGAATAAGGCAATTGTAACTAGTAAGCATACTTTTTTCATAATTATAAATATTTGGTTGTATTTAGGGCTAATGTAGTTTTAAGTTGAAAAGTATGACTTACATAGTTGTAAAAACGTTAAAAGTGGTTGTGTACTTCATTATTTTGTAAGTTTATTAATACTAAATAAGTAGATAAGTTGTATTAATGCATGGTTAGATTGTTTATTATACATCGTAACGATACAAGTCAATTGCTTTTAAATATTTAAAATTAGGCAGTATTATCTATTAAGGGATATAGCTTGTTTATCTTATTAAAAAATTTATGAGCTGTATGGTCTTTAACGCAATCAATTCCCAATCTTTACATAAAGAATTGTAAGTGAAAATTTTCTGAAATCCTAAGGCTTAATGTGTCCAGGATTGTTATGCCTATATTTTTCCGTTCGATTTGGCAGGGATTTCAAGCTTCAATTTTCTTTTTTAACGACAACCTCATAATCCAAATCATAAAAGAAAACATCTGTCATGCCGGCTTCTTCTATGGCGTTTCTTAAGCGTTCAGATACAATAAACGTGTAACCATCAAATAAGAAATCATATTCCTTTTTTAAGCTTAAAATTGAAGGGATAAATTCATAATTCTTGTGGTTGGCTTTTTTTATCTCAAGTAATTCATCATAAGAAGATGCTTTTAAGATTGTTATATCGTCTTTATCATTTTTATTTACTTTTTTAAATACTGAGTTTTCAATACTTAAATGTGGAAAGTTCCATTGTTTTATTGGATAAAATAACCAATATTTATATTTGGTCTTTTTTTGATAGTTGTCAACATTTAGTTCTAAGAATTGATCTTTCGTTAAAGTAAAATCATTTAAAATTTTAAACAATGCGTCACTTAGGCAAATTCCTCTTGTAAAAGGTGTAAAAGCAGCTTTATGCCATTTTCGACTTCCACCACCGCTAGACCATAACATGGTATTGCGCAATATGGGCTCATTAAAGTCTAACTGTTCATGATCTGGTACATTAGTGTCTGCATACAATTGAATAGGTTTAGGGTTTTCCCATCTTTCTCTATTTCTTAATAAATGTACATCTAATTGCAAACGGGCAATTTCTTCTTGGCTACAGTATAGAAACCAATATTCATCAGGTGAAAAGATTTGATAATATTTCATTATTAATAAGTATCTAAAATTCTGTTTACAGCGGAAATTCTGTCTGGAACGCTATTTATTTTTCCTCCAAACAAATCATTTACATTGGAATTACCTTTTACAGAGTAATCTAACAATGCATTAAGTTATTAATTTACATTATAAATTATAAGTCATAGCCTTAAACTTATTTTGGTCAACCAATCTTCAAAGAAATCAATTCCCAATCTTGGCCCAAGGAATGATAAGTACAAATTTTCTCAAAACCAACGGCGTAATGAGCTCCTAGTGATCGGCTATTAGTGGCATCTACTTCGGTAATTATGGCATCGTATTTAGGGTAAGAGGCTATTTTCATAACGCTATAAAGTCCGCGAAAAATACCCATTTTTCTATGGGTTTTGGCAACACATATTTGCCCCATGGTAATGAAATTTTGAATGTTTACGTTTTCTAATTCGGTAAACATGGGTCTTAAAACAGAAATTTCATCTTTAAAATCTTCGGTCATTGACAGCGCATAACCTACAACCTTATCACCATCTTTCGCAATGATATGTGGGCAGGCGTTGTTCATTCTTGTAAGAACATCTAATGTATGGTGAACGGTAACGAAACCTTCTTGTTTCATTTCTAGATCGGAAACAGAAGATTTTAAGTTCATCTGCTGTAAAGAAAGAATCTGTATTAATTCTTCTTTGGTTGTGGCGGTGGTATATATCAAATTCATTACTCAACATTTAACCAAGCTTGGCGGGCTTTTAGTATTTTTTTAGAGGGAGCTTTTTCATTTTTCTCAACTAAGTTGATAGCATAGTTTGGGTCAGAAGTTAAAGTGACTTCTGTTTTTCTTTCTAAACCATCCCTTAAAAAGGTTATTGTAAGAACATCATTTGGTTGAAATCTTTCTTTAATAAACGTATTAAATTGAATTCCGTTAGGGAATGGTTCGCTATTTATTGAAGTAATGATATCGTCTTTATCTAAGCCGGCGATGTAAGCGGGACTACCGATTTTAGTATTGCTTTTAATTTTACCGTTCAAATCGTCTGTTATAGATATAGCGGCGCCAAAATAAGCAACTTCTGTGTCTTGAGACAAACTAACACCTACTGTTTTAAATAATTCGTTATATAGCGGCATTTCACTTTTGTGAATAAAGCTGTTAAAGAAGTTATTACCAAATGCTTCGCCAGCATACGTGTTCAACGTTTCGTTCAAATTTTCAATAGTGTATGGGTTTTCCTTTTTACCGTAGGCAGTCCAGACCAGCTTCATAAAATCATCTAGATTAAGACCTTCATTACGTAGTTGTAGATCCAAAGCTAGACCAAGAACACTGCCGTAAGAGTAATATGAAATAAAGGTATTTTCTCTGTTAACGGGGTCTACGGAAGTTGCCGCATCTACAAAAGGAGCTTGGTAACTCATTTCTATAGGGTTAAAGAATTGTCTTGCAGGTGAATTCCATACATAATTAAACGTACCGGTTAATCCTTCTACATATTTTTTAGCTGTAATCAATCCTGCTCTGCAAAGTATTAAATTGGTGTAGTAGCTGGTAAAACCTTCTGCAAACCAAAGTTCACCACTCATGTTCGCTTCTTCAAAATTAAACGGTTCCAAAGATTTTGGTCTAATACGTTCCACATTCCAACTATGAAAAAACTCATGTGAAACGGTGCCAATATTACCCTCCATGCCACCATTTGCCAAAGTTCTGGTACTTGTTAAAATGGTGGAGTTTCTATGTTCCATACCATCACCGGACACATTTGGCGTATAGCAAGCTAAAAAGGTATAAGAACCATAGTCAAACTTTGGCAATTCTCCGAAAACCTCTTTTTCGGCAAGAACAATTTTTTTTACTTTTTCAAAGTAGGCATCGGCTTCTTCTTTGGTACCAGGATCATGTAAGGCTAATTTTATGGTTTGCCCGTCTAAACTGAATTCGCGCACTTTATGGTTGCTCAACTCCGTTGGGCTATCCATAAAATAGTGCAGATTAGGGGCACTGTAGGTATTGTCTTTTATATGAAGTAATTGCGTAGCTATCTTCCAATTAAGATCTTCTCTTGTTTTGAAATCAACTTCAATTTCCCGCTCACTAAGAGAAGGCGCATACATAAATGTTGCCGGAATATTTAAATGCGCATGTGTTTCATCTATTTGAGAATAGGTGCCATCACCTCTGTTGGCAAAAAGGGTGTATGAAATGTTTACCGTACCATCATGACCAAATATTTTCCATTCATATGGGTTGGTTCTTAAGACGTGTAGAGAGTTTCCTGTACTATCAAGTGCATTAAAATTATAAATATTTTTAGCAAATTCATGAAGTGCGTACCTTCCCGGAGATGTCCTGCTCATTCTTAGGGATAAGGTATCTGATATGACCTTTGGAAATGTTACCGAAACATGGGCCTCATGATGCGCGGCATTTTTAAAAGAGATAGTGTAAGAATTTGTTTGAGCTTGAAGCTGAAAGGATTGTAGACCAAAAAATAAAATTAGTAAAAGGTAGCGCATACGTGGAATTTTAGCTAAAGATAATGAAGCTAATTCTTGTATGTACTCAAAATAATAACAGAAAAAGTGTTTTTATATGGTTTGATTTTGTTCAAACTTAGCTTTTATACTGTCCTTTATTCCTTTTAATAGAAACTCGGTAATTGGTTTGGTAACAAAATCGGCAACTAAAGGTTTTTTCTTAAGTCTATCTATATCTTGTTGGTATGCTGAGGAAGTGAGAACAAAAACCATACAATTGTTTGTAGAGGCAAACGTTTCTAGTTGATCCATAAATTCCCAACCGTTCATTACAGGCATATTAAGGTCTAGAAAAATAATGTAGTTTTTGTCATTGGAATATTCATTGTTCAAATACTCTATAGCAGGTTTTCCATTGGTGAAATTAATGGTCTCCCCTTTTAACTGGGCATGCTTAATGCCTTTTTCAAGTAAAAAAGTAAATATAGGGTCGTCCTCAATTAGTAATATTTGGTAATTCATTTTATATCTTCTATATCAATCGCATTAATAGTATTTTCAACAATATCTTTTATAACATGATCAATTTCATCTGCCGAAGTGATTATAAAGTTAAGAATTTGTTCTCTTTCTTCGGGTTTTAATTTCTCTTTATCATCCCTTAATAAATCTACCAAGCCCATTAATCTAGCAACAGGAGCCCTTACAATATGAGACTGGGTCCAAGCAATTTTTTTGAGTTGGGCATTTTGTTCTTCTATGGCATTTAAGTGTTGCACCTTTGTAGTAACGTCTTTAGAATTAATTACGATACCTTTTATGGTAGGTTCATCGAACTTGTTTGTAATGGCGGTTTCTAGCCAAACGTAATGACCGGCGCCATGTCTAAATCTAAATGGTTTAATATTTACCTGTGATACCTCTAAGATTTTCATGAATTCATTGTAAACGGTATCATAATCATCTGGATGAATATAATCGAAAGCACTAGTGCCAACAAACTCTTCTGGTGTAATCTCCAATACTCTTGTAGAAGTTGGGCTTGCATAGGAGAAAATAGCATTTTTATCAGCAATACAGATCATATCGCTGCCTTCCTGTACTAAAGTTTTATATCTACGTTCACTTTGTATTAATTGCTCTTTCGCATTTTTAGTTTCATTGATATCTCTAGAGGTTATAATGACACCTTGTATTGAAGGTTCGTGTAATTGGTTGGATACATTGGCTACAAACCACCGCCATTCGCCAAATTTATTTTTAAATCTAAACGGTTCGATCTTTATAGAATCATTTTGGGTAATTTGGTTGAACTTTGTTTTTACACGCTCTAAATCATCTGGATGTATGTAGTCAAAAGCGTTTTGTCCTTCAAATTCTTCAGGGCTTATTTGAATGACCTTCGTTGAACTTGGGCTTACATATTTAAAGTTGGCATCTGCATCTAGTATACTAATGATATCACTACTCTCTTGTACCAGAGTTTTAAATCTGCGTTCACTGTTTTCTAATTGAAGTTCGGCTTTTTTCTTTTCGGTATTATCTCTAGAAATACAATAGTAAACACGATCTTTCTCGTCCCAATTAGATGACCACAACATGGGTACGGTATGACCGTCTTTATGAACGTATCTATTTTCAAAATTTACTACTTTGTTTCCTGACAATACAGATTCGGCATTTTTTTCTGTAGAAATTATGTCTTCTTCATAGATTAGTTCAGTATATCTGGTACCTATTATATCTTTTGGTGCATATCCCCAAATATCTTCAACGGCCTTGTTTATGCTTATAAAGTACCCTTCCTCATCAAGGGTGCAGATAATATCTAAAGAAGTATCCATAATTTTTTGCATCTCTTCCTTTGCACTTAACAGTACTTGTTGAGATAAAATTTCTGAAGTTATGTCTTTAGAAAAACAGGTTATACCAATTGCTTCACCATCTTTATTATACATTAGGTCAAAGGAAGTTAGGCCATATGTGGTCCAAAATTTACTGGGGTCTTGTATTTTCTGTTTTACGGAAAATCTTCCAGTGCTAAGTGCTCTTTTGTAATATTCTTTCCATTTATCGGTTACTTGTTGTGGCACGGCATCAGAAAATACAGGGTCGCCTTCCTTAAAGGGTTGTCCTTGAATTTTCTCAACTAAATCGTGAAAGGCGGTATTGGCGGTAATTAGATTAAAATCCAGATCAATGGACCACATTAAGTCGCGTGAACTATTGATCATTGCATCTAGATTGTTTTTTACCCTTTGAAGCTCTGCGGCAAAAGTTTTCTTTTCGGTAACATCTTGTATGGTTCCATACATTAACAAAGGTTGCTTGTCTTCACTCCATTCTAGTACCTTGCCCTCTTCATAAATCCATTTGTACTTGCCATTTTTAAGTAGTAATCTGTACTGTACATTACAACCATTTGAAGGGTAGTTTAGGCAATCATGCATTTTTTTCTTTACCTCGGGCAGATCATCTGGGTGAATACGGCTAAACCAATCTTCGGTCTTAAAACCTTTTAGCGCATTCTTGTCCAAATCAAAGATTTGCAGACCTTGTTCGTTCAAGGTAAGGCTGTCATTGGCAAGATTTCGTTCCCAAATACCAATACCGGTCGCAGAAACAATATTATCCAATAATTTACCTTTTCTTTCTAGGTCTAACTTTTGGTCTAATTCTAATTTTTTTGCTTTTCGTAATTCAAATAAATGCACCACTTGCTTGGCCAAAGTCTTAAGCCCATCAATTTGTGTGTCATCTAATTGTCTCACTTTTGTATCAAGAACACATAAGGTGCCTAGACGGTGACCGTCTGGAGAGGTTAGCGAAGCACCGGTATAAAATCTAATACCTGGATCATTTTTAACTATAGAGAAATTTTTAAATCGATCGTCATTTTCGGCATTTTCTACTGTTAAAAGGTCTACGTCATCATTAATAATATATTTACAAAAAGAATTACTTAACGGAGTTTCGTTATAGTCTACACCAAAATGAGATTTAAAAAATTGTCTTTTATCGTCAACTAAAGAAATTAGGCTAATAGGTACATTGCAGATGCTGGCCGCCAATGACGTAATTTCATCATAGATTGCCTCATGGTTAGTATCCATAACATCAAATGACATTAGTGCCTTTAATCTATTCGTATCTAAAATATTACTCCCTTTCATCTTATCCCTATAAAAAGATATTCACTTAATCTAATACTTTAATATTAAAGTAAGAAATTTCTTCAAAAAAAAGAGGCAAAAATAAGGTGTAAGTTTGAATTATACTTACAAAAACCTCTTTTTTTAATGCTTTTTAAGATATTTTTTGTTCTATAACTGCTTATTTTTCAGGTTAATAAATTATTATTTTTCATAAACTGTTAAGAATTTATGAAGTTACCATAATTAATGCGGTAAACCGATAGCAAAAATTTTAGGAAATCGTTAAATAGATTAGAATCGTTTCATAGAAAAGCTATTTTTGTTCCATGAACCAATTCCCTGAAAAATTACAACGTGCTTTGGCTGCTCGTAAAAGAGAAAAGACCTTTCGTTCCCTACAAACTTTAGATGGTTTAATTGATTTTCTTTCTAATGATTATTTAGGTTTTGCAACAAATGAAATTTTATTTTCAAAAACCTTTCAATTACTACTTACGGAGAATGTTGCATCAAACGGATCTGGGGGTTCAAGGCTTCTGTCTGGCAATCACAAATTGTATAATACGTTAGAGCCATTGTTGTGTGATTTTTATAAATCTGAAGCAGCTTTGGTCTTTAATTCCGGCTATGATGCCAACATGGGGTTGTTCAGTGCCTTGCCGCAAAGAGGAGACTTGGTATTTTATGATGAATATGTACATGCCAGTATAAGAGAGGGTATACGAATGAGTCATGCAAAGTCTTATAGTTTTTCTCATAATGATTTAGCAAGTTTAGAAAAGAAAGTAGCATTAAATGTATCTAGAAATGAACATGCTGATAGTGCCGTATATATTGTAACTGAAAGTGTTTTTTCAATGGATGGCGATACGCCACCTTTAAAAGCTTTTGCAAAGTTTGCCAAAACTAACGGCTACCACCTAATTGTAGATGAAGCCCATGCCGTTGGTGTATTGGGTAAGAACGGCGCAGGATTAATACCGGAATTAAAACTAGAGAAAGAGGTTTTTGCAAGAACGGTAACTTTTGGGAAGGCATTTGGTTGCCATGGGGCGGCAGTACTTGGTTCCAAAAATTTAAAAGATTACTTGGTAAATTTTGCCAAGCCGTTAATTTATACTACCGCATTAACACCACATACACTGGCAACGATAATTACGGCCCATGAATATATTGGCGAACTAGGAAAAGAACCTAACGCGTCGTTAAAAAGAAATATAGATTTTTTTAAAAAACAATTGACCATACATAAAATAAAAGAACATTTTATACCTAGCGATACGGCTATACAGGGTTGCATTATACCAGGTTCAAAAATGGCAAAAGAAGTTTCTAAAAAACTGATCGATAAAGGCTTTAATATTAAGGCTATACTTTCGCCTACGGTACCGGATGGTCAAGAGCGCTTAAGGATATGTCTACATAGTTTTAATTCTACAGAAGAAATAGGGTTATTGGTAAAATTATTAGCTAGTTTTATTTAAACAAGTATGGAAGATAAGTTTTATCAGTTGGCTTCTTTTGAATATGTTGCCGATGTGCAGATCGTAAAAGGAAAATTGGAGTCTGAAGGCATACCAGTGTTTCTTAGGGATGAAAACACCCTAAACTCTGACCCTTTAATTAGTAATGCCATTGGCGGGGTAAAATTGCAGGTGTATACTAAAGATAAAGAAAGAGCCATTGCCATTTATAACGAGATCAGGGCTTATGCAGTAGATGATAATGGAAATGCCGTTGTTTGTCCTAATTGTAAGGCTCAAAAATCAGAGCCATATTATAACAGCACAGGATTATTTTATAAACTTTTTCCATTTTTTGAAAAAAGAAAATATAAGTGCCTAAATTGTGGTATGATCACTAATTCAAAGATAGAATAGCATGCAAAAGATATTTGTGACCGGAATTTCAACAGAGGTAGGTAAAACAATTGCCTCGGCAATTTTTACGGAAGCTTTACAAGCAGATTATTGGAAGCCTGTACAGGCGGGTGATCTGGATAATACCGATACCGATAAGGTAAAAAGGTTGATCTCTAATGATAAATCTAAATTTCACGACAGTAGTTATAATCTTAAAGCGGCTATGAGTCCGCATGCTGCGGCTGAAATAGAAGGTATTAAAATTGACAGATTTCATATCAATGAGCCACAAACAGATAATCATTTAATTATTGAAGGTTCCGGTGGTATTTTGGTTCCCTTAAACGATGAAGATACCATGTTCGATATTATTATGCCCGATTATAAAGTAGTTGTCGTTTCTAGAAATTATTTAGGGAGTATAAATCATTCACTTCTTACTATTAAATGGTTGTTGCAAAAGGGGTATGAAGTTTCGGTCTTGTTCAGTGGAGAGGCCAACCCGCATACCGAGAACATTATACTCCACAAAACGGGAGTATCCTTAATCGGGAGAATAGACGAAGAGAAAAAATTTACCAAAGAAGTGATTAAAAAATATGCCAATAAGTTTCAGGGAATATTGAAAACTTTATAGGCGTTGTAGAATATCGGCATTATCTACCGTAGTAATTACCTTGTAATATTTAGCTAAATAGGCGTCAATATATTCGTTTTCGTTAATTTCCTTTTTATCGAAAATTCGTTTTCCTTTTCTAATAACAACTGTTTGGGGCCGTAATTCATGCATGATATACTTAATTTCTTCAACAGAGTTTTTTCTAGGGTTGCCGTAGAAAGTAAATAGTTCATCTCTACAAATGTTACTTGGGTGTGTAGAAGCGGTAGTAGGTGGTAAGGTATCTAAATTCCAATACCCAATATGGTACTCAAAAAACACAATGTTTTTAGTGTCTAGCCCATGGTCCAATATATATTGCGGTACGGTAAAACCTTCACCATTGAAAAAGGTACCTTTTTTGTAGATGTTCTTTGCAACGTTTATATATTCCAAATAGCTTTCAGCAGGAATCAATACTACAATAAAAGCCAAGTACATAGGTAGTTTTGGTTTGTACTGTTGTATTATGCTATAGATGACTATACCAACTAGAATAAGTAACATTGGGTGTAATTGAATAAGGTAATGACCGTTTATTCTACCACCTTTTGCGAAAGAGAATAATACCCCAATTACAGCTGTTACCAACAATTGAACGGTTTTATTCTTAAAATCTAGCCTTATGCTTTTATAGGCATATACCAGAAAGAGTGCCGTAATTACAAAAATAGGAGCTAACTTAAATATAGAATGCCTTCTTGCTCCTGTATATTCCAGTGGTGCCAATACTACGGAATACCACCAAATATAGGTTTGGTCGGTCAAGTAGTATGGTATAATGGTCGCTATAATTACTGCTATTACTCCTACGGCAAATACAGTAACATGAAGGAGTGATATGTTTTCTTTTTTAAAAATAGACGCATAGGTCAAGAACATGCCCATAAATAGAATTGGGAAGGCCATGTTCAATTTTACCATAACCGTAGCGCCCATTAAAAGTCCGGCCAATAAAAAGTAACCTAGAGAGTTTTTAGTTTGTAAAAGATAAATGGCCGGCACAAAAAGCGCAATACAAATATGTTCTGACATTACCCCTTGTAGGCTACCAAATAAGCTTAGTAGAAAAATACAGCATATGCCTACCGCAATAGAAGCATTTTTAGAAATTATGCTTACTGCAATCCTATAGGTAAAATATGCGGTAATGCCCACAAGTAGAACACCTGCAAATCTAATGGCGATAAAACTTTTACCGAAAATAGAGATGATAGAGGCAAAGAATGCAAAGGTCAACGGTGGTTTTAAGTCCCATAATTGTGTGTACGGTAGAAAACCATTTGCCCAAGATTGACCTAAAAGAATAAAGGTACTTTCATCGCGATCAATGTAGTCTCTAAAGAAAAATGGAAAACGTATAAAAAAGGTAAGTATCGATAAAACGATAAATACCGTACTATTTTTCATTTCGGAGAAATTTAAAAATGCTTTTTCGTTTCTTTTTGGGGGCATCTAATTATTGAAGTTTATTTCCCGATCTTTGCAAGATAGATAAAATGAAGAATTATAAATTCTATGAAAGAGGAAAATCTATCTAGTCGTGATAAAAAATTTTTATGGCATCCATTGACCCAACATAAGTTGGGTAAGCCGCAGTTACCCATAACCAGGGCAAAAGGTGCTTTGTTGTTTGATGAGGAGGGAAAAGAATATATTGACGGTATAGCATCTTGGTATACCGTAATGTACGGTCATGCAAATGAAACCATTATTTCGGCATTGACCCAACAGATGCAAACTTTAGATTTCGTTATGTTCAGTGGTCTTACGCACGAACCTGCAATAGCATTGTCAGAGAAATTAATGGAAATATTACCAAGTAACCAGGCTAAGATTTTCTTTAATGACAACGGTTCAACGGCTATAGAAGCGGCAATAAAAATGGCCTTACAGTATTTTCATAATAACGGTGAAAAGAGAGATACCTTAATAGCTTTTGAAGATGGTTTTCATGGCGATACCTTTGGGGCTATGAGTGCATCTGGCTTGTCATCTTACAATGGTCCGTTTGAAGATTTCTTGTTAAAGGTGGTGCGAATTCCTGTTCCACAAGAAGATAATTTAAAGGAGGTTAAAAGTAAGCTTTCTCAAATTTTGGATGAAAACGAGTGCGCAGCTTTTGTATTTGAACCTTTAGTACAAGGTGCTGCCGGAATGAAATTTCATTCTGCAAAAGGATTAGATGCTTTAATAGGTCTTTGTCAAGAATATGAGGTTTTATGTATTGCCGATGAAATAATGACAGGTTTTGGTAAAACAGGAAAGAATTTTGCTTCTGATAATTTAATGAACAAGCCAGACATAATTTGCTTGAGCAAGGCGTTGACGGCAGGTATGTTTCCTTTGAGCATTACCAGTTGTTCGCAAAAAATATACAATCGTTTTCTTAGTGATGAGGTTCATAAAGGCTTTTTCCATGCCCATACGTACAGCGCCCATCCCTTAGGTTGTGCTGCGGCATTGACAGGTATTGAGTTATTGAATTCTCCGGAAATTTCAGAAAGAAGAGATTATATAGCAAAAGCTCATTGTTCATTTTTAGATAAAATCAAAAATCATGTAAAAGTGAAAGAGGCTAGAACAATTGGTGTCATTTTGGCCATTGATCTACAAATAGAAATGGAACGTTATGGTAGTTTACGTGATGAGCTTTATAATTTCTTTTTACAAAGAGGAGTTTTGTTAAGGCCATTGGGCAATACGGTGTATGTATTACCGCCTTACATTATTTCAAATAAAGAATTACAAAAAGTTTACGACACCATTACAGAGGCGTTAAATACATTTTAGTCAAGAAATTGAAAAATAAAATATCAATAACATCCATAGCTTCACTTTCACCGCTAGGAAGTACATTAGAAGAAACCTGGAAAGCATATCAAGATAAGGACCATTACTTTTCCTTAAAAGAAATAAATGGTTCTGAAACTTGGGTAGCACCCTTGTCTGTATCTGCAAAGGAATTGGTAGATAAACTTAGAAAATCTGATGGCAAGTACAAAAAACTAGATAATAGTGTACTATTCGCAATGGTTGCATCTAGATTGGCGGTAGCAAAATCTGGCTGGGAGAACTCTTCTGAATTCGGAATCAATATGGGGTCCTCTAGAGGGGCTACAAAATTGTTTGAAGAATACCATGCCGAATATTTAGAAACGGGAGTTTCGTCAACATTAAGTTCGCCAACTACTACATTAGGTAATGTTTCGTCATGGGTTTCCCATGATTTGGGCGCTTCAGGACCAGAAATATCGCATTCCATTACCTGTTCTACGGGTCTACATTCGGTATTGAACGGAGTAGCATGGCTTAATAGCGGAATGTCAAATAAGTTTTTGGTAGGAGCCAGTGAAGCTCCGCTGACCAATTTTACCATTGCCCAAATGAAGGCATTAAAGATATATGCAAAAGCACCTGAATCGAAAGCAGATTCGGTAACTGAGCGTAGCCGAAGTTACCCGTGCCAGGCCTTGAACATGAAAAAGGAATACAATACCATGATATTGGGCGAAGCGGCATCAGTTGCGTGTTTAGAAACAGGGGTTGTAAAAAATGCATTAGCAGTGATCGAAGGTGTAGGCTTTGCTACAGAAATTTTAAAGCATAATACTTCCATTTCAGCTAATGCAATATGTTTCCAAAAATCCATGAAAATGGCTTTGGGAAATATGAATTCTGCTGAGGTAGATGCTATTGTAATGCATGCACCGGGAACTATAAAAGGTGATTCATCAGAATATAATGCCATTAAAGAAGTATTTGGTGATGTTATGCCTCAATTGACCACCAATAAATGGAAGATTGGTCACACATTTGCGACGTCAGGTATGCTAAATTTGGAACTGGCAATATTAATGTTGCAGAAGAATAAGATGGTTCACGTTCCTTTTATAGAGAACAAATCCAAAGAAAGAAACCTTAGAAAAATACTTGTAAATGCCGTTGGTTTTGGAGGTAATGCAGTAAGTATTTTGATAAGTAAAAGCGAATAGCCTATTTTAGATAACGATTGAATTGGACGGTAAATCATTATTTTAAAAACATCCAATTATTTTTTCAATTTAAATTCCGTTATTTTTGAACTCTGGTAACAACCTAAGATTATATGAGCATAGCAAGACATAATTGGTCAAAAGAAGAAATCCTAGAAATATATAACAAGCCTTTAATGGAGCTACTTTATGAAGCTGCCACTGTACACAGGAAAAATCATGATCCCAATACAGTACAAGTTTCTACATTGCTCTCTATAAAAACAGGCGGTTGCCCAGAAGATTGTGGCTATTGTCCGCAAGCTGCACGTTACCATACGGATATTGAAGGTAATGACCTTATGGCCGTTTCTCAAGTAAAAGCTCAAGCACTAAGGGCAAAAGCATCTGGTAGCTCTCGTGTATGCATGGGTGCTGCGTGGAGAAATGTAAAAGATGGTCCTGAGTTTGATCAAGTATTGGAAATGGTGCGTACCATTAACAAGCTTGATATGGAGGTGTGTTGTACCTTGGGTATGATTACCGAGAATCAGGCAAAACGTTTGGCAGAAGCAGGCTTATATGCTTACAATCACAATTTAGATACTTCAGAAGATTACTATAAAGACGTTATTTCTACACGTGCATTTGAGGATCGTTTAGATACTATTGAAAATGTTCGTAAAAGTAATGTAACCGTTTGTAGCGGTGGTATTATTGGTATGGGCGAGGCATTGGAAGATAGAGCAGGTATGTTAGTTGCTTTGACATCATTGAACCCGCAACCAGAATCAGTTCCTATTAATGCATTAGTTGCCGTAGAAGGTACGCCAATGGAAGATATTGAGCCCGTTTCAATTTGGGACATGATTCGCATGGTAGCTACTACAAGAATTGTAATGCCAGAGACTCAAGTGCGTTTATCTGCAGGTCGTACAGAAATGAGTAGAGAAGGGCAGGCAATGTGTTTCTTTGCTGGTGCCAATTCTATTTTTGCAGGCGATAAGTTATTGACGACTCCAAATCCTGATGTAAATGAAGATATGGAAATGTTCAAGATGTTAGGTCTTAATCCGCAAAAACCGTTTACAAAAGTATCTCAGCCAAAAACGGTAGAAGCAGAAGACTCTCAAATAGAAGCTTTAGGAGAGAAGCCGAAATGGTCTAGACCGGGTCACGCTATTGAGCGTAATGAAAAGGCAAAACAAAAGGCTAAAATTGTTGAATAATACTACATTAATACATTTTTAAGAAATTATTTTCTTAACGTTAATTACCTTTGGCATCCCTATAAAACCATTAGTAATTGAAGTTAACAGATATCCCCAGGGTAAAACATATTACCAAGGAAACTTTTCTTAACGACTACTTTAAGCCTCAAAAACCTGTTGTTTTAGAACAGGCAATTGAAGATTGGCCTGCTTTTAAAAAGTGGAATCTAGATTATATTAAGGAAATCGCTGGTGATATCACGGTGCCTTTATATGACGATAGACCAGTACAGCATAAAGATGGTTTCAATGAACCACATGCCAAAATGAAAATGGCGGCATATGTGGATTTATTGAAGAAAGAGCCTACCAAGTATAGAATATTTCTGTGGAATATTTTGAAGGAAGTGCCTGCGCTACAAAAAGACTATAAGTTTCCAGACTTCGGGTTAAGGCTTTTGAAAGGAGTGCCAATGATGTTTTTTGGTGGGCGTGATTCGTACACTTTTATGCATTATGACATTGATCTTGCCAATATTTTTCATTTTCATTTTGATGGAGAAAAAGAGGTGATACTTTTTCCACAGTCAGAAACAGAAAAACTTTATAAAGTTCCACATTCTCTAATTACGCATGAGAGCATAGATTTCTCTAATCCTGATTATGGCAAATGGCCAGCTTTGAAAAAGGCAAACGGATTTAAAACAACACTCTCCCATGGTGAAGTTTTATATATGCCAGAAGGTTATTGGCATTATATGAAATACAATACACCTGGTTTTTCAATGAGTTTACGGGCATTGGCGCGTAATCCTAAAAATTTAGGTAAGGCATTTTATAATATATTGATCATGCGCCATTATGATGTATTAATGCGAAAAATTAAAGGTCAAGATTGGATAGACGCTAAAAATAAAAAGGCAATTGCCAACACCAATAAAAATGTTGAATCTTTAATTAGAAGCTAAAAAAATCTTAGGGAATAAGCTCTTGCAATTTTTCATACACCAAGTGACTTTCCCACCCCCTGTATAATAGGTAATCTGCTAGTTTTTTTCTGCGCTTTTGAATATTGGTTTCGCTAATTTGTTGCAATCTTTTATGGGCCAAGTCATCTAAAGTAGTCAAGTATGCTTGAGGTTCAATCTCTTTTAAAGCTGATGTGATATTGTATTTAGAGATGTTTCTAAATTTCAATTCCCTGACAATTCTATTTTTTCCCCATTTTTTAATATTGAATTTGCCACGGACAAAGCTCTTTGCAAAACGCTCTTCGTTTAAGAATCGGTCTTCAATAAGTTGGGCAATAATAGTATCTATCGCTAATGGAATCATACCCATGTCTTTCAATTTCGCAACTACTTCTTTGTGGCAGCGATCTTGGTAAGCACAGTAGCTTTCTATCTTTTTAGTAGCTTCTTGAACAGTGTAGCCTTTAGTTTTTTGGTTCATAATTTTCAAAAATACTAAACAAAAAAAGCGACTCCGTAAGGAAATCGCTTTTTTCGTTAATATATTGTTTTGCCGTCTTTATTTTTAAAACGGTATTCAAGATACGTATACGCATCGCGCGGTTGAATTTTAATCCATTTTTTATACTCTAAGAACCATTTTGTCCTCAAAGATGGAAAACCTTTTGTAATATAGGCTGCTATAAAAGGGTGTATATTTAAAGTTATACTGCTATCCTTTTTAGGGCCTTTAAGAAGTTTTTCAAGGTCCGCTGTAATTTTATCTATTAAAACAATAGGTGCTTCCACCTGTTTCCCTGCATTGTTAGGGTCCTCTTCAGTTGTTTTAATATTCATTTCAGGTCGTACCCTTTGTCGGGTAATCTGAATTAAACCAAATTTACTAGGAGGTAGTATTTTGTGTTTGGCACGATCGTCTTTCATCTCATCTCTAAGATGTTCAAAAAGCTTTTTTCTATGCTGAGGTTTTACCATATCGATAAAATCTACAACTATAATTCCGCCCATATCACGAAGGCGAAGTTGCCTTGCAATTTCTGATGCGGAAAGGAGGTTTACCTCTAGGGCAGTATCTTCCTGGTTTTTAGCTTTGTTTGATCTGTTGCCACTGTTAACGTCTATAACATGAAGTGCTTCGGTATGCTCTATAATTAAATAGGCGCCTTTGCTCATAGCTGCAGTACGGCCAAAAGACGTTTTAATTTGTCTTTCAATACCAAACTTTTCAAAAATAGGTACGTTGGTGTTATAGTGCTTAACGATGCTCTCTTTTTCTGGAGCGATCTCTGCCACGTAATCCTTAATTTCATTAAATAAGGTGGCGTCATCTACATGTATACCTGTAAAACTATCATTAAATACATCTCTTAGTATAGAAGATGCCCTGTTTAGTTCTACGAATACTTTTGATGGTGTTTGAGCACGATGTAATTTTTTGCACATTGCTGTCCATTTGTTCAGCAAGTTTTCTAGATCTTTGTCCAGTTCTGCGACTTTTTGTCCTTCTGCGACCGTTCTTATAATAACACCAAACCCTTTAGGTTTAATACTTTTAACGAGTCTTTTTAACCTGTCTTTCTCTTCTTTGCTACCTATCTTTTGAGATACGGATACGCGATCGGAGAAAGGAACCATTACCAAGTAACGCCCGGCTATTGATAACTCAGAACTAATTCTTGGTCCTTTAGTAGATATAGGTTCTTTTACAATTTGAACCAATAATGATTGGTTCGCTTTAATGACATCGGTAATAACACCGTTTTTGTCAATATCGGTTTCAAACGGGAAATTTTCTAAAGTGTAATCCTTTAGTTTTCCGGTGCTCACTTGTTTAATGAACTTAAGCATTGAGGATAACTGCGGTCCAAGGTCATGGTAATGCAAGAATGCATCCTTTTCATAACCAACGTTTACGAACGCTGCGTTAAGACCGGTTACGGGCTTTCTTATTTTGGCAAGAAAAATATCGCCAACAGAAAAGTCGTTACTGTTCTCCTCTTTATGTAGTTCAGTGAGTTTTCCGTCCTTTAGCAAGGCAAAGTCAACAGATTGGGAACTAGATCTTACGATTAATTCTCTATTCACCTGAATATATTTTTAGTCGTTTACCTAAAAAAAAGGTAACGAACTGATTAAACAATACCATAGACAAATACAAATGTATCTGCCGAAATCCAAACTCTGAATCTCTATGTCAATGAACGTATTTTAAAAAGAAAAAGTAGTTATAAAACTACTTTTTCTTGTGTCGGTTAGCTCTTCTACGCTTCTTGCGCTTGTGTGTAGCTACCTTATGTCTCTTTCTTTTCTTACCACTTGGCATAAAGTTCTTTTTTTAAGTTAATTATTTTACGTGTACGTTGCTCTTAACCCCTTCAACAAAAACCTTTGCAGGCTTAAATGCTGGGATGTTGTGAGCGGGTATTTTAATAGTTGTGTTCTTGGAAATGTTTCTACCGGTTTTTTCGGCTCTAGTTTTAATGATAAAACTACCGAAACCTCTTAGGTAAACATTATCACCACTTTCTAATGATGTTTTTACCTCTTCCATAAAAGATTCAACAGTTGCCTGTACATCTCCTTTTTCAATTCCCAGCTTATCTGAGATCTTCGATACAATTTCCGCTTTCGTCATCTTTCAATATTAGATTTTCTGTATGTTTTTTCGGGTTGCAAATATATAAATTAAATTCAATCTTTCTTTCTAATGGGTTAATTTTAAGTGTATAAACTGCTACTTTTATGACTTAGTATTTAAGAGCATGTCATTTTCGGGTAAAATTTTAGATTGGTATCATAAAAATAAGCGCGTTTTACCATGGCGTAAAACCACTGATCCATACAAAATATGGCTATCGGAAATTATACTTCAGCAAACGCGGGTTGCCCAAGGAACCCCGTATTACCTTAGGTTTGTAGAAAATTTTCCCACTGTAAAAGATCTTGCAGATGCAGATGAGGAACAGGTTTTAAAACTTTGGCAAGGTTTGGGCTATTATTCTAGGGCAAGAAATCTGCACGCTTCCGCTAAAATGGTAGTAGAAATGTACAATGGTGAATTTCCTGACAATTATAAGGGTCTTTTAACTCTGAAAGGTGTAGGTGATTACACGGCTAGTGCGATTTCTTCTATTTGTTTTAATGAACCGCAGGCCGTAGTAGATGGAAATGTATACAGGGTGCTTGCTAGATATTATGGTATAGATATACCTATTAATAGTACTGAAGGTATCAAATATTTTAAGTCTCTGGCTGAAAAAGTCATGGATGAAAAAGAAATAAGAGACTATAATCAAGGTATTATGGAGTTTGGTGCCATACAGTGCTCACCTAAAAAGCCGCTTTGCTTACTTTGTCCTTTAAATGATAGTTGTGTGGCCTTAGAAAAAGGCTTGGTAGATGCTTTGCCGGTAAAATTAAAGAAGACAAAAGTGCGTACCAGGTACTTCAATTATCTTATACCTATATATAAGGATATAAATGGTAAACAATTTACTAGGCTCGATCAGCGAAAAGGGAAGGGTATTTGGCAAAACCTCTGGGAGTTTCCACTTTTAGAGTCCAAAGATCATATGGAAATAGATAGCATTACTATAAGGTATAAAGAGGTGCTAAATAATATAAAGGCTGAAGAAATCCTATCTTTCAATGAGGATGCAATAGTTCATAAATTATCTCATCAGCATTTAAACACCAAGTTTTGGCTGGTTTACGTAAACGAAGAATTTGATGATATGATTCCGGTTGAAAGAATAACCGATTTTCCCGTACCTGTTTTAGTCGCAGATTTTATCAAAGCATTTAAATTTTAGTACTTTTGATTTTTATATCTTTAAGTTATGAGCGGTACATTGAATAAGGTAATGTTAATTGGGCATTTAGGTGATGAAGTTAAAATGCATTATTTTGAGGGAGGCGGTAGTATTGGTAGATTTCCAATAGCTACAAATGAGACATATACCAATAAATCTACCGGAGAACGTGTTACAAATACAGATTGGCACAATGTAGTGGTTAGAAACAAAGCTGCCGAAATCTGTGAAAAATATTTGAGCAAGGGAGATAAGGTATATGTTGAGGGAAGATTGAAAAATCGTCAATGGCAAGGTGAAGATGGTAATACCAGATATTCTACCGAGGTGCATGTGCAAGAATTTACATTTTTGAACACAAAGAAAGAAGGTATGCAGAATAATGGTGGTTCTGCCCCCGTTGCCCAAAAACCGGCAAGTACTGAAAATAAAGCATCATCGTCTGCGCCTGCACCTGCAAGTTCAGAAGAGGATGATGATTTACCGTTCTAACAATAATTAAATAGTAACTATTGGACCCAGACCCCTTACCGTTATTGATGACAACGTTGGTTGTAAACGGTGTTTTTGCAATGAACATAGTTGTACTATTTGTACTGCTTATTTGCTCTGCACTCATTTCTGGTGCCGAAGTGGCTATGTTTGGCTTGTCCACGACCGAAATTAAAGAGTTGCAGGATGAGAAAACGGCCAAAAGCGCTATCCTTATTAAACTTCTAGAACGGCCTAAGAAATTGTTGGCTACTATATTGATAGCAAACAATGCTATAAATATTGGTGTAGTTTTATTGTTCAGTGTTATAGGCGATACTCTTTTTGAAAATATTGATCGAATATGGTTTGGTGTTCTGTCTGAGCGATTTTTGTTAGAAGTAGTAGTGGCAACCTTTCTGATTCTAATGTTCGGTGAAATTCTACCTAAGGTATATGCCAATAGAAATAGAATGAGTTTTGCGCATTTTATGGCTTATCCGTTAAGAGTGTTAGATTTCATTTTTTCACCATTAAGTTTACCAATGCGTTCAGGTACCTTGTTTTTATATAACAAGCTTGGCAAGCAAAAATCAAGTTTAAGTGTAGATCAGCTGTCACAGGCGCTAGATTTAACCTCTCAAGGCGATACTACCAAAGAGGAAAAGAAAATTTTGGAAGGTATTGTAACATTTGGTAATACCGATACCAAACAGGTAATGAGGCCTCGTATAGATATTTTTGCGCTAAATGACCAAATGAAATTTCCTGAAGTTTTAGGAGAGATCAAAAAGCATGGATATTCACGAATTCCTGTGTTTGGTGAGAATATAGATACGGTTAAAGGCGTACTTTATGTAAAAGATTTATTACCGTATTTAGACCGAAAGACTTTTAATTGGATGACCTTGATAAGGGAGCCTTATTTTGTTCCTGAGAATAAGAAGTTAGATGACCTATTGGGAGAGTTTCAAGAAAAGAAGAACCATCTGGCCATTGTGGTAGATGAATATGGCGGCACCTCTGGGTTGGTTTCTTTAGAGGATATTATTGAAGAAATCGTAGGTGATATCAGTGATGAGTTTGATGATGAAGATTTAATTTATTCCAAGTTAGATGACTTCAATTATGTTTTTGAAGGCAAAACTCCGCTTAAAGATTTTTATAGGGTCATCAAATTAGAGGATAATGAATTCTTTGAGGATAACAAAGGTGAGTCTGAAACCCTGGCTGGCTTTGTTCTGGAAAAAGCAGGCAGTTTTCCAAGGCGAGGAGAGAAAATAGTGTTCGGCTCTTATACCTTTGTTGTAGAGGCTATGGATAAGAAAAGATTAAAACAAATAAAAGTAACCTTACCACATGAAGAGTAAGTCATTCGTTAAGTTTTTAGCAGTTTTCCTTTTGGTAACAAGCTGTAAAAATGAGCAAGTGCTACCCAAGCCAAAAGCGAAAATGAGATTGGAATATCCGCAAGGGAAACTGGCAGATTTAGAGACAGAAAATTTTAAATTTAAGTATAACGAACTGGCAAGAGCAGAGCCAAATGGCGATCAGGCCTATACTATTTCATACCCAGAAATGAAAGGAGCTATTTTTTTAAGCTATAAGAAGATAGACGGTAATTTATCTCAGTTGATCAATGATTCAAAAAGATTAAGTTATGAGCATGCCGCAAAGGCAGATAATATTGTAGAGCAACCTTATGTAAATCCTAATGAGAAAGTTTACGGCGCCCTATTTGAAGTTCAAGGTAATGCAGCTTCGCAATCTCAATTTTTTGTTACGGATAGTACCAAGCATTTTCTTACTGGATCGGTTTATTTTTATACCAAACCTAATTATGATTCCATTCTTCCGGCGGCATCATATCTTCAGAATGATATCAGGGGAATTATTGAAACCTTACGTTGGAAAAAATAGCTGTGTATGTTAACAAAACAAGACCTATTAGATTGTCATAAACGAATAGCTCCATTTGTTCACAATACACCCGTATTAACATCTAGATTAATTGACGAAAAGGTCAATGCACAAGTTTTTTTCAAGTGCGAGAATTTTCAAAGGGCAGGAGCTTATAAAATTCGAGGTGCTACCAATGCTATTCTACAATTATCAGAAGAACAAAAGAAAAGCGGAGTAGTAACCCATTCATCAGGTAATTTTGCCCAAGCCTTATCTCTTGCCGCACAGAATGTAGGAGTTGCGGCACATATTGTGATGCCGAATACCGCCCCTGAGGTTAAGAAAATAGCCGTTAGGGAATATGGTGGTAAGATATACGAGTGCGAACCAACAGTAGAAGCTAGACAGTCATTGGCAGATGATATCGCCGCTAGAACTGGTGCAACTTTTGTACACCCTTCAAATGATAATAATGTAATATTAGGTCAAGGTACTGCGGCTCTAGAGTTGTTGGAAAACCTACCCGACCTAGATTTTATATTCTGCCCGGTTGGTGGTGGCGGTCTAATTGCCGGTTCTGCATTGTCGGTAAAATATTTTACCCATAATTGTAAAGTTTATGGTGCCGAACCTTTTGAGGCAGATGATGCCTACCGTTCTTTGCAAAGCGGTGCAATAGAAAGTAATGAAAGCACTAATACTATTGCAGACGGATTAAAAACCATGTTGGGCGACAAGAATTTTCCAATAATATTAAAGTTGGTCAGTGGTATTGTTAGAATTACAGAAGACGAAATAGTGGCCGCTATGAAACTGGTTTGGGAACGTATGAAGATTATAATAGAACCTTCTAGTGCGGTAACGGTAGCTGCAGTTTTAAAATGCTCAAAAGCACAGCCAGGAGTTTTTCAGAATAAAAAAATTGGAATTATCATTTCAGGTGGTAATGTAGATCTGTCTAAATTACCCTTTTAGCAAAAATAATTATTGTTGCTTGTCAAGAATAGCTTCTGCACGTTCAATGCTAGAATTAATATTTTCTTTTACTTGTTTAACTTTTGCTTCCTCCTCTTTTAGCCACTCTTTCTTTTCGTCAGAAAGTGCTTTGCCGTTCATAATCTCTTCGGAATCAAAACGGTCTCCAAAACCTTGCATCCAATCCATCATAGATTTATTGGCATCTTGAAGGTCTTTCATTGCCTTTGCTTCGACTGATTCTGCTCCAAGCGAATCTGCCATTGGTTTTAATTGACCTACTAATTTTCCTATAGTACCCATTTTTGGCATCACTTCATCATGAATGCTCATTACGTGCTCCATTTTAGAAGGTTCTTCTGTTTTCTTGGTTTCTTGGCAGGCTACAAAAACAAAAAAAGCTGCTATGGTAAGTATGTGAAGTATTTTTTTCATTCTAATTGCTTTGCGGGTTAATGGCCGTTATTGTTTTGGTAGACGTAATACTATAACTGTAATCTTTGACCTTGGTGTCCGTAATTATTTTTTTTACTTCTTCTGTAGTAATTATTGAAGGGTCAAAAGTTATTAATCCGCTTTTGTTTTTAAAATTAATATCAGAAGAAACCACACCTTCGGTTTCCATTAAATTTGATGAGATTTTATCCGCGCAACCTTCTTGACAGGTCATCCCTTCAATTGTAAGTAATATTGTAGTGCTATTGCCTACCAAAATTTCATTAGGTAAAGTTTCTCCCTCTTGGGCAAAAGATGCACTTGTAGATATCGTAAATATGGTAATAAAAAGAATTAATATTTTAAATTTCATATCTGTAGATTTAGCAGATGCCTTTTAAAAGCAATTATAGTTACAATGTAAAGATACCAAATATGTAAAACGCTTTGGTAATAGCGGTATAAAAATTACAGGAAAGGAGGCTGGTTTATTTAGAAAAAAGCCCACTTTTGTTTTAAAATCATGAGCATTGAAGAATATAGATCAAAAATGGATTTACCTAATACTTCTATCATTTATATGGGGTTCTTCCTTTATATTGATTAAAAGGTCTTTGGTTGGCTATTCGCCTTTACAAGTTGGCGGATTACGAATTGTATTTGCTTCGGTATTATTATTTGTTTTGGGTTTTAGATCTTTGAAAACACTTTCTAAAACAGATTGGAAATGGGTAGCCATTGCGGGGTTGTGCAGTTCATTTTTTCCTCCCTTTTTCTTTGCCTTGGCACAGACGGAAATAAGTAGTGGTATTACTTCAATTTTAAATTCTGTAGCACCTTTGTTTACCACGTTGGTGGGCTTGGCGCTTTTTGGGCTATCCTTAAAGGGCAGGCAAGTTCTTGGGGTTTTAATTGGTTTGTTCGGTACTGTTGTATTGATTGCGGCAGGCATGGAGAATAATGACGACCAGAATTATTGGTATTCGTTGTTCATTATTTTCTCGGCCTTGGGATACGCATTTAACATTAATATTATAAAAAAGTATTTAGCACATTTGACTCCCCTTGCAGTAACCACGGCAAGTTTTGGGGTTGCGGTTCTTCCGGCATTTGCGGTTTTGTTGTATACAGGGGTTTTTGTGCAATTTTTGGATAATAGTGCTATGCATGAAGCGGTTTGGTATATAATGGCATTGGCTTTTTTGGGTACGGCTTTGGCAAATATTCTATTCAACAAATTAATAAAATTGTCCAGCCCTGTATTTGCTGCTTCTGTTACCTATTTAATACCTCTGGTAGCGGTGTTGTGGGGCTTTTTAGATGGGGAGAATATAAGTGTTCTGCAATTGCTTGGCGGATTTATTATTTTGTTTGGAGTTTGGCTTGTAAATAAGAAAAAAAGGATTGTTCAGCAGAAATAGCAAATTGAGTGTAACAAAATTGATATTGGCTTGTCTTTGTATAGAACTAATCAAAAAAAACGAAAATCATGAAAAAAATACTATTTGTACTTCTTGCGGTAACTCTTGTTGTAGGCGTGACCAATGGGCAAGAAAAAACGTTTAACGTAAAATCTTTTGATAAGTTGATTGTAAGTCCCCATATAGCGGTAAATCTGGTAGAAGGGGAAGAAGAGGGTGTGGTCATAGAAAATGCCAAAGTTTCTTTAGATAAAATAAATGTAGAAGTAGAGGGTAGAACATTGCGTTTGTATTTAGACGGTGCCAAAGTGGTAACAAAATCTGAACGAATATCTACGGATAAATGGCGTGGTAGTAAGTCACTATATAATGGTACAATGGCAACTGCAACCGTTACCTATAGAAAATTAGAAAATTTATCCATAAGAGGAGAAGAGGTCGTTAGATGTAAAGATCATTTCAATGCAGATGATTTCAAGATGTCCTTATACGGTGAGGCAAAAGTATATTTCGATTCGGTTTCTATAGATGAACTTACAGTTGCTATTTATGGTAGCAGCTATTTGGAAATTGGTGAAGGAGCTGTGGCTCGTCAGGTATTTAGGGCCTATGGCGAAAGCGAAGTAAATACGGTGGGTATGATGGCAGATGAGACAAAAATTACCGCTTACGGCGAAAGTAATTTTAGGGTCAATGTAAAAGACCGGTTGAAAGTTACATGTTACGGAGAAACAAATGTGAATTACACCGGCAGCCCGGAAGTGGATAAAGGATTGATTTTTGGAGAAGCAAGAATTAGAAAAATAGGTTAGGAGTTAAACTTAAAATTTAAAAAACAAAAAACCCGCTAATTAGCGGGTTTTCTTTATTTACATAAATATATATTACTCAAAATCTGTAGGTGATACACCCTCATTTACTTTAATTTCAGAAACTATGAATTCAAATGATTGTGGACCTACGGTCTGTATAATTTTATAAGGGAACAATATGCCCGAGACTTCTTTGTAATCTTCAAAATTAGAAGTACTGGCAATTTGTTGGCCTTGCATTTCGGTTACGGTAACCTCCTGTAGTTTTAGTCCGGTTTCAACGTCAAAGAATGCAGATTTGTTTTCTCCAACCTTTAATTTGTACGCATTTTTATCGCCAATCATTTCCATGCCCTCTATAACTACAGAGTCATCGTTCAGTAATTGAAGCTCAGTAAATGGAGCAGATTCTTTTTTAATGGCATCCAGTTCTTTTTCTTCTAGATCTTTACGTTGTCCTTGCATAATCATATAAGCGGTATCTCCGTTAAGAACTTGTTTACTTACAGAGTTACCCATCATTTGTACGTCTTGCATCAATTGGCTGCTAGATGTTTTTTTAATGTTTAAGTCTAATTTCATTCCTTGCATTTCTGCTGCTGCCATCATGGCTAAGGTATTTACGCTCTCAAGTTTGTCTTTGCCGCCAATAGCTGTAATATACTTTTCAATTACGGATTTTGCAGAAATATCGGTTGGTACGGCAGCATTGTAATCTGGAGTTTCAACTCTGTCGGCAGTTTTTGAATATGCAAGTACCGGAAGTTTTTTGCCCTTATAGTCAATATTTTGGAGACCGGAAAGAATATCACTTCCTTTGCCTACGACGATTACCCTGGCATTGTTAACGTTAAAATATTTTTTTGCGGCAGCTTCTACCTCTTCTTTACTGACCTTGTCTAGCTTCTCTAGGAATGTTTTATAAAAATCTTTGGGCAGGTTTTCTTTTTCGATATTCAAGGCATATCGGGCAATTGTTTCTGGATCTTCTAGCGCCATAATAAAACTACCGGCATAAAGTGCTTTTGTATTATTTAATTCCTCATCGGTAACAGGTGCGGTGACAATGATATCAAGTTCTTTTAACATTTCTACTACAGAACTGTCTGTCACCATATTTCTAACTTCTGCAGTTGCACTAAATCTAGATGGACCATATTTGTCGTTGCCAATAGAAGAATAGGCACCGTAAGTATAACCTTTGTCTTCTCTAAGATTTGAGTATAATCTGCTGTCCGCTCCCCCGCCCAAAATTTCATTGGCCAAAAGTGCGGCGATATAATCTTCGTCTTTCATTTTAAGGTTCACGATATTCTGAACTGTAATTTCAGACTGTACCGCATTTGGCATATCAACAAAGTTGATTTGCGTATTTGGTACATTTTTAGGTTGAGAATAAGAGAAACTTGGTGGTACGGCTTTTGTCCAAGAGGTAAAGTATTTCTCGGTCAATGACTTTACTTCTTCAAGGTTCACATCACCAATAATAATTAGGTATGCATTAGCCGGTACAAAATAATCTCTGTAAAATTCTTCAACATCATTTAGAGTTACATTGTTTACGGTTTCTTCTGTAGTGAATTCACCATAAGGGTGGTTTTTACCGTAAGCTAAAGCACGTTGTACTCTACTGGAAATTGAGGAAACTACTTTCTCTTCGGTTTTTAATCCAGTAATAAGTTTTTCCTTTTCTTTGTCAAATTCCTCTTGCGTAAAATTTGGATAAATAGCGGCATCGGCCATTAGCTCCATCATTCTAGAAAAATATTTGGAAAGAGATTGGGCATAAGCACCTTGAGCGCTAAAATAAAGTCTGGCCCCTAAAAAATCGATTTCTTCATTGAATGCTTCTTTCGTTATATTTTTAGATCCTAGTCCTAATAGACTACCTGTTAAGCTCGCAACACCAGCTTTGTCGCCTTCTAATATTGGCGGGTTATCTATAGATAGTTGCATAGAAACTCTAGGTAATTTATGATTTTCTACTACAAGTACTTTTAAGCCATTGTTAAGGTTGAATGATTGTGGTACTCCTAGGTTAATTTCAGGTGCTGGCCCTGGTTTAGGCATAACCGTACGGTCTACCTGTGCTTGTACGGCAATAAAGGAGAATAATGTTAGTAGTAATATATATGTATTTTTCATAGTCATTTTAGTTTGCGGTATTTTGTTCAGGTAAATATTCTAGAACCAATCTTTGGCTGGGCTTTAAATACTTGTTGGCGACTTCTTTTATTTCTTCTCTTGTAATAGACCTGTAAACTTCTATTTCCTTGTTTATTAGAGATGTATCGCCATAAAGTGCATAATATTTGGCAAGAGATGATGCAATACCTTCAACACTGGCATTACTGTTTACAAACTTATTTTCAAACTTGTTCTGTAGTTTTTGATAATCGTTTTCGGATATAAGCTCGTTCCTCAATTTTTCAACTTCTGTCTCAATAGAAGTATTAAGTGTATTTAAACCAGTTTCGCCTACCGGAAGAGCAAAAACAATGTACATACCGTAATCTTCTAATGTAACTGGTATTGCGCCAATTTGTAAGGCCTGCTTTTCTTCGTCGACCATTTTCTTATAAAGTTTTGAAGAAGGACCATCAGATAAATAGGTAGAAATCATTTCTAACACCTGGCTATCTCTATCTTTAAGACCGGGAGTTCTGTAGGCGATCATAGTAGCCGGTATTTGAATATTGGAATCGTAGGCCTTTGCGTTGATCTGTGATGTAATTGGAGCTTCTTTTGGAAAGTTTCTTTCAATTTCTGCTCCCTTGGGGATATCCTTAAAATAATCAGAAATTAGCTTTTTTGCATTTTCCTTTTCAAAATCGCCTGCTATGACCAAAACGGCATTGTTCGGAGAATAGAATTTTTTCTGGAATGCAATGAACTCATCTAAGGTAGCGGCATCTAAGTCTGCCATTTTTCCAATAACCGTTTCTTTATATGGATGGTTTTTAAAAAGATTCTTCTTAATGTTTTCAAGGAATTTACCGTAAGGAGAGTTATCTACACGTAGTCTTTTTTCTTCTTTGACAACTTCGTTTTGAGTATCGACACCTTTCTGGTTAATTACCGGATGTAACATTCGTTCAGACTCTAACCAAAGGCCCAATTCCAAATTATTGGAAGGAAAAACTTCATAGTAATAAGTTCTGTCTTCATTGGTAGTGGCATTACCTGAGCCACCGTTGGCAGATACAATTTTGTCCCATTCACCTTTCTTAATGTTCTCTGTACCCTCAAATAACAAGTGTTCAAAAAAGTGTGCAAAGCCTGTTCTTTGTGGGTCTTCGTCCTTTGATCCTACGTGGTACAATACCGAGATGGAAATAATTGGGGCGGTGTTATCTTGATGTAGAATAACGTGCAAATCATTTTCAAGGTTGTACTCTTCGTAGGCAACCTCTTGGGCGAGTCCGGCAAATCCAAAAACGGACAGGGCCGAAACCAGTAGTGATTTCATTTTCATTTAAACATTTTTAAGTTAGTGATTATATGTTCTGTGTTATTAGTATCTGGTATATTCAATTTGTTACATAAATAGCGTTTTTTGTAAGAACAATCTTCAAAATAAGTATTCTTTAACAAAAATTATTTTAATATATTTTGTTTATTGATTATCTTAAAAGTCTAAACAAAAAAATATTCGTTATGAAAAATTATGCCTTGCCCATTAGATTTGGTGTTGCCGCCAGTGGATCGTTAATAGCTTATTTTCTAATACTATCGTTGCTTGGGCTGCACGTAAATGTATTCTATAGTTTGTTCAATGCCGTAATTACCGGTTTCGCGATTTTTGAGGCGATCAAATATTATAAGTTAAAAAAAGGAAGCGAATTTAATTATGCAGGAGGTTTTATGGCAGGTTTAATTACAGGTGGCGTGGCAACTTTGATCTTCACAATCTTTTTTGCCTTTTATTCTACAGAGCTACAGCCTGGTTTCTTAGAAGAGTTGTCTACAAAATGGGCTAATACATATAGAAGTTTTGAAGCTATTGTTTTTTTGGTAGTTGCAACTATGGGTTTTACCAGTAGCATTGTTTTAACTCTTGCATTTATGCAACTCTTTAAAACTTCGAACACTACATTGGTAAAGAGTGTGCAAAATATATAAAAAAGACTTGTTATTTCAGGATTTAGATCTATATTTGCACCCGCCTATGGAAAAAATCCATCAGGTTTAATCATTACATTTAACAATATGTACGCAATTGTAGAGATGGCAGGGCAGCAATTTAAAGTTGCAAAAGACCAGAAAGTGTACGTTCACCGTTTACAGGCAGAAGAAGGTAAGAAAGTTACTTTTGACAATGTTCTTCTTTTAGCTGATGGATCGAACGTTACTATCGGCGCCCCGGCTATAGACGGAGCCGCAGTAGAGGCTAAAGTCGTTAAACACCTAAGAGGTGACAAAGTAATCGTTTTTCACAAGAAAAGACGTAAAGGTTACAAAAAGAAAAATGGACATCGTCAGTCTTTAACAGAGATTGTAATCGAATCTATTATTTCTAAAGGAGCGAAGAAATCTGAAACTAAGAAAGCTGAACCAAAGGCTAAAAAAGTTGAAGAAAAAGCAGCTCCGGTAGCTGCACCAAAAGCAAAAGCAAAAAAGGCTGGCGCTAAAGGTGATGATTTGAAAAAAATTGAAGGTATCGGTCCAAAAATTGCCGAGACTTTAAACAATGCAGGTATTTCTACTTTTGCTGAATTGGCAAAAACAGACGCAGCTAAGATTTCTGAAATTATAGCGGACGTTCGTGGAAATCACGTAACCGATACATGGCCAAAACAAGCGGAATTAGCTGCTGATGGTAAATGGGACGAGTTACAAAAATGGCAAGACGAATTAGACGGTGGTGTAGCTAAATAAGCTAGGTCATCAAAGTATAATAATATTTAAAACCTTAGACAATGGCACATAAGAAAGGTGTAGGTAGTTCGAAAAACGGTAGAGAATCAGAATCGAAACGATTAGGAGTTAAGATTTATGGTGGTCAAGCTGCTATCGCTGGTAACATTATTGTTAGACAGCGTGGAACAAGACACAATCCTGGTGAAAATGTTTACGCAGGAAAAGACCATACATTACACGCACGTGTAGATGGTTTAGTTAAGTTTGAAAAGAAAGCAGGTGGAAAATCATTTGTTTCCATTGAGCCTTTTGAAGCTTAAGCTTAAAAAAGTTATTTAAAAAAACCCCCTTCAGTAATGAAGGGGGTTTTTTATATCCTATCGTTTAAGATATAGTAATTATTGCAAAAGTTTCTCCCCAATCTCAAACCAAGTATTCACACGTTCAAACCCTTCTGTATGTACGTTGTGTGGTGAGGTAAACTGTAAACTTCTACCATCAAAATTCTCTAAATTGAAACTACGGTCATCTATCAGAATGTCTCCTTTAAGAATGTGCTTATGGCCGCAAAGTATACGGTTTTGCCAAGTTATAAAAGGAAAGTGCTCATCTAGCCATTCACTTTTTTCTTCCAAGGAATTTGGAAATTGCATGGCAGCAGATGCTATGTAAACTTGGTGCTTATCGGCTAATTGTGCAAGTATTTCTTGACTGCCTGCTATAGGTTTCAGATTTCTAAAAAATCCTCTTCTAGTGGCATGTTTACGAACACTTTCTTGGTGCGCTTCCGGCACCATTCGCCATACTTCGGTGCCTGCACATAGATCTTTAGTCAATTCGCCATTAAATTCTTTATTGTATAGTTCAATATGGGCACCATAGGTATCTGCAATTACCTCGTCCATGTCAACAAATAGTATCATAGTGTTTTTTTAACGAAGTACGTAAAATCATTGCTTGGATAAAAGGGATTCGCAAAAAGTAAATACACTATTGGCAAAATTTTACAAAAACTTGGAACAAGATTTTTGTTATTAATATTTTTAAGGGAACAAATTTTATAAATCCAATATATGCATACCAAGAAACTTCCAAATTCTTCTCTAATTTATATTTTATCAATGTTAAGTTGTTTTGTGTTTTGTTTAGGTGGTTTTGGTATTATTCCTGCAATTATATCCTACTATTTGGCATCTAAATCTGAGGGGATTTATAAAATGAATCCAGATGCCTACAGCAATTTTGGTAAAATAAAAAAAGGAAAGATTATTGCTGTCATAGGTATAGTCTTAAATATTATTGTAATTGGTATTACCATTTGGACATTAAGCACAATTGGATGGGATGCATGGTCAGATGAATTTGTCAGAAAATGGAATGAGGGTATGCAAAATGGTAGAGGTTAATAGGATAAAGGTCATTTGCGTAGTTGTTATTCCTATAATTAATGGATATCGTTAATAATTAAGTTGTTTCAGTTTACAATATTTTGAGTAAAAGACTAATTTGTACAACTAATTCTAAACGATAAAATCATGAAAAAATCAGTTATCTGCGTTGCAATGGCGAGTACGCTATTATTCTCTAGTTGCTTGGGGTCATTTAGTGCTTTTAATAATTTAAAGGACTGGAACCAAGGAGTCTCGGATAGTAAGTTTGTTAATAATCTGGTATTTTGGGGGTTAAACATAATTCCTGTTTATGGACTATTCTTTTTGGGTGATGCCGTTATTTTCAATGTTATTGAATTTTGGAGCGGATCTAACCCAATTGCTATGGAAGAAGGAGAGTCTGAAACTCAAATGGTAGAAAGAGACGGTAATACCTTTGAAATGACCGCTACTAAAAATAGGATGCAGGTAACTGTAGTCGATGGTCCTAAAAAGGGTAAGAAAATTGATTTGGTATATAAGCCAAGCGAAAAATCATGGAATGCGGTAAGACCTAATGGAGAGATTATAAAACTATCATCTTTTGAAGAAGGTTTTTACATTGTTTACATGCCAAACGGTAAAGAGGTGAAAATTGATCCGTTAAGTTCTAAAGAACAAGGTTTGGCTCAATTAAAGGAGCAAACAGATTGTTATTATTTAGAAGGTATGTTGGCAGAAAACTACTAACTGGAAAAGTATAGAACAAAAAAAGGTCTCGATGTTATCGAGACCTTTTTTATTTATAGGACTATAATTTAGTATCTATAGTATTCCGGTTTAAAAGGACCTTCAACCGTAACACCGATATAATCGGCTTGGTGTTTCTTTAATTCGGTCAATTCTGCACCTAAACGAGACAAGTGTAATTTTGCAACCTTTTCATCTAAATGCTTTGGTAACATATATACTTCGTTCTTGTAGTTTTCACTATTCTTCCAAAGTTCAATTTGCGCCAAAGTTTGGTTGGTAAATGAATTACTCATTACAAAACTAGGGTGTCCGGTAGCACAACCTAGGTTTACCAATCTACCTTCCGCCAATATAATAATATCTTTACCGTCAATTGTATATTTATCTACCTGAGGCTTAATTTCATCTTTAGTGTTTCCGTGGTTTTTGTTCAACCAAGCCATATCAATTTCATTGTCAAAATGCCCTATGTTACAAACAATGGCTTTATCCTTTAGAGCTTCAAAATGTTCGGCTCTAATAATATCCTTGTTACCGGTAGTAGTAATTACGATATCCGCATTACCAATAACGGTTTCCAATTTTTTAACCTCAAACCCGTCCATACAGGCTTGTAGTGCACAAATAGGATCAATTTCCGTAACGGTAACAATAGAACCGGCACCCTTAAAAGAAGCAGCGGTACCTTTACCAACATCACCATAACCGGCTACAACAACGCGCTTGCCTGCAAGCATGGTATCCGTAGCTCTACGTATAGCATCAACAGCACTTTCTCTACAACCGTATTTGTTATCAAATTTAGATTTGGTTACAGAATCGTTTACGTTAATAGCGGGCATAGGTAAAGTACCATTTTTAACACGCTCATATAAACGGTGAACACCTGTAGTGGTTTCTTCTGAAAGTCCCTTAACATCAGACGCCAATTCTGGATATTTATCTAAAACCATGTTGGTAAGATCACCACCATCATCTAAGATCATATTCAATGGTTTTCTGTCCTCGCCAAAGAATAAGGTTTGCTCAATACACCAGTCAAACTCCTCTTCGTTCATACCTTTCCAGGCATAAACAGGTACACCTGCAGCAGCAATAGCGGCAGCGGCTTGATCTTGTGTAGAGAATATATTACATGAGCTCCAAGTAACATCTGCACCCAAAGCGGTTAACGTTTCAATTAAAACGGCAGTTTGTATGGTCATGTGAAGACAACCTGCAATACGTGCCCCTTTTAAAGGTTGCTCGTCTTTGTATTCTTCACGAAGGGCCATTAGGCCTGGCATTTCAGCTTCTGCCAATTCAATTTCTTTTCTTCCCCAATCGGCAAGGGTAATATCCTTAACCTTATAAGGCACATACGGAATAGTTTTCGTGCTCATATCTTTATTATTTTATACTTTCGTTTATCTGTGTACAGCAATTTTTAATTCGTGCAAAGGTACGAATAACACAAAGAAACCCATGCCGCTTTACAAAACTATAACAGTAAATGAAAAAACCTCTTTGGCCATTTGGAAGGTTGAAGAGACCGAAGATAAACTTTGGGAAGGTGTTGAGCTAACACCATATTGCCAGAATAGGTTCAATGGTATGAAATCTGAGCTTCATCGAAAAGCTTTCTTGAGTATAAGACACTTACTTGCCAAGTATGGCTATACAGATGCCGATTTGATCTATGATGAAAATGGAAAACCACATTTAAAGGATGGTAAGTTTATTTCCATAACACATTCTCATAATTTTACGGGCATCATCATAAGTTCTGTGGAACATGTAGGTATCGATATTGAAATGCAGCGTGATAAAATTTTGCGCATAGCACATAAATTTACACCCTTTGAAGAATACAAAACATTGGCAAATACCGCAGCCGTAGTTAGAAAGTTGACCATTGTATGGGGAGCAAAAGAATCACTCTATAAAATTTATGGGCATAGGGGAGTTAGTTTCTTGCATCACATAAATGTTCAGGATTTTAAGTTCGATGCCAATAATACCACGGCACAGATTATTTTTCAAGGGAACTTATCAAACTATAAAATTAGATTTATGGAGTTTGAACAGTTCACTTGCGTTTATGCAACAAGGAACAGAGAATAAATTAAAATATAAATAGCGCGTTATAAATGAATATATCGGTAGAATTAACATTTTCGCCATTGCAGGACGATTTTGAACAGCACATTATAAATTTTATAAAAAAACTGCGTGCCTGTGGTTTAACTGTTTTAGAGAACCCGCTAAGTACACAAGTATTTGGTTCGTATGATGAAGTAATGAACGTATTGAATACTGAAATTAAAACAGCATTTGAACTTATGGATCGCGGGCTTTTATTCATGAAAATAGTGAAATCTGATAGAAGCGACTATGAGCCCCATTTTTGATTATCTCTTTGGTCAATATGCCGACTATGATACTTTAGATATTGTCCTTGAGATCGTAGCGGTCGTTTTTGGGCTGTTATCGGTGTGGTTTTCCAAACAAAACAAAATTTTGGTATACCCCACGGGGTTAATAAGTACTTCTATATTTGTATACCTCCTTTTAAAATGGGGGTTGCTGGGCGATATGATGATCAACGCCTACTATTTTATTATGAGTTTGTATGGTTGGTATATATGGACAAGAAAAGTAGATGCAGAACATTACACACCAATAACAAGAGTAACCAAAAAGGAAAATAGAACCTCGGTTTTTATTTTTATAGGTACCGTTATTTTTGTATTCACCGTATACCAATTTTTTGATAAGTGGAATAGCTGGACGGCCTATGTTGATACCATAACAACAGCTATATTTTTTGTGGGTATGTGGCTGATGGCCAAAAGAAAAGTAGAAAATTGGATATATTGGATCATTGGAGATTTAATATCTATTCCATTATACTTTTATAAAGGATTTACGTTTACTAGTTTTCAATATCTCATTTTTACAATATTGGCCTTTTACGGGTATAATGCATGGAAGAAAAATATAAGCAAGAACCTTCAGATATCTTAAAAGTGGTTCTTTTTGGTCCGGAATCTACTGGAAAAACAACCTTGTCAGAGCAATTGGCAAGACATTACCATACCGTATGGGTACCGGAATATGCCAGGGAATATCTACAGGATAAATGGAACAACGAACGTAAAACTTGCGAACCTCATGACTTACTGCCAATTGCTGAAGGGCAAATGCGTTTAGAGAACAGTTTAACCAAAAAAGCTACGGATATTCTCATTTGCGATACAGATTTATTGGAAACCAAAGTATATTCGGAAGCTTATTACATAGGTAATTGTGATCCTATTTTAGAAAAATATGCATTGCAGAATACATATGACCTTTATTTATTGACCTATATTGATATTCCTTGGGAAGCAGATGATTTAAGGGACAAGCCAAATGAAAGGGAGCAAATGTTCAATTATTTTAAGGACACTTTAGAAAAATACGGTAAAAATTTTATTACCTTGAAAGGGAACAAAAAACAACGTTTAAATAAAGCCATTAACCATATAGATACCTTATTAGAGCAATGATAGAACTTACAGATAAAGACCAAAAGCAACTAGAGAGAAAAGGAATCTCTAAGGACACAATGTTGGGTCATATTAATACATTTAAAGAGGGTATACCTTTTGTTAAATTAGAGAATGCCGCCGTAATAGGTAATGGTATTCTTAAATTTTCTGAATCTGAAGAAAAGGAACTCAGTGCATTTTATGATTCAAAACTAAAAGGACTTGATATTTTAAAATTTGTGCCCGCTTCTGGTGCGGCATCTAGAATGTTCAAAGCTTTGTTCAGCTTTTTAGGTGCGTATGATCCAGCAGAAGAGACTTTGGATGCATATTTATCAAGAACTAATGACAAGGATATAAAAAAGTTCTCTGAAGGATTGGAGCGCTTTCCGTTTTATCAAAAAGTAATGGATAGGATAGCTGTAAAATCTGATTCTCAAGGAGAAAAGGTTTATGGTTTTATTTCGGAACTTTTAGGTGAAAATGCCTTAAACTATGGTTTTTTTCCAAAGGGATTATTGCCATTTCATAAATATGGTTCTTCTACTGCAACTCCTTTTGAGGAACATTTAAAAGAGGGGGCTCTATATGCCGGTTCTAACGGAAAAGCGAATCTGCATTTCACAATTTCAGAACAGCATGAAGAAATGTTCAAGGAAGAGTTTAAAGCGGCAGGACCAAAGGTAACGGGCGATACCGGTATTTCCTATAACGTAGACTATTCATTTCAAAAACCTTCTACAGACACCTTGGCGGTAGATATGGAAAATAAACCGTTTAGAAATGAGGATGGTTCTGTGTTGTTTAGACCAGGTGGTCATGGTGCCTTGATCCAAAATTTAAATGAACAGGACGCCGATGTAATTTTTATTAAGAATATAGACAACGTTGCTGTAATGAAAGATGCAAAAGCAGTTGCCGACAGTAAAAAGGTTTTGGCAGGTGTACTACTAAAAGAGCAGGAAAAAGCTTTTGAATATGCAGCGTTACTTGATCATGACAATGTAGATGATACGCAAATAGAAGAAATAAGAAACTTTTTGGTAACGAATTTAAATGTTCGTTTTACAGATGATTTTGATTCAATGCCAAACACTGAAAAAGTAGCTGTTTTAAAAGACAAGCTCAATAGACCAATTCGTGTTTGCGGTATGGTTAAAAATGAAGGCGAGCCAGGTGGCGGTCCGTTTTGGGTAACCAATGGTAAAAGAGAAGTTTCTTTACAGATTATAGAATCTGCCCAAATAGACATGGATGATCAGCAGCAGGCAGACATATTAAAAAATGCTACACATTTTAATCCAGTAGATTTGGTCTGTGCTGTGCGTAACTATAAAGGTGAGAAATATGACCTGTTGAAGTTCGTAGATGAAAAGCAGGGTTTTATAACGGGTAAAACTAAAGATGGTAAAGAGTTAAAAGCTCTTGAGCTTCCAGGTTTGTGGAACGGGGCAATGGCGTTTTGGAACACCATATTTGTAGAAGTTCCATTAGTGACTTTTAATCCGGTAAAAAGTGTAGTAGATCTTTTAAAAGATTCGCATCAGGCATAATTATCAATGCTTACATAAGGTAAAAAAGTGTGTAGATTCTACACACTTTTTTTGTTTCTGCACAATTTTACACAGGGAAAGAAAGTGCCGTGAAAATCACAAGATATTGTAAGTCAATAATTTATATCTATAAAACATGTAAGTTACAAGGTTGGCATAATTCTTCTAATATACCTATCAAGAATGTTTAATTTTAAAACGTAGAAAGATGAAAAAATTAGTTTTTGCCACAGCTTTAGCAATAGGTAGTTTAACAATAGGTACTGCAGCTACACCAATTATATTTCACGATGGTATCATGGAAGATGTATTCATTCAAGATTATACAGAGGTAGCAACTTCAGATTTACCTACACCAATTGTAAATGCCCTAGCATCAGATTACCAAGGTGCAATGTTGAATAAAGCATATGTTGATGATGAAAATAACTATAAACTAGAAATTACTTCTCAAGATGGTTCTTCTGTAGTGTTGTATGCAGATGAAGAAGGTAACTGGTTAGAAATGTAGAAATTATAAGTTTGAGTTAGTTGTTTGTAAAAAGCTGCCTAGGCAGCTTTTTTCAGTTTAGCGCCTTTAAATAATGGCAATGGATAATCCATATGTCAGATTCTTCCGTAAATAATTATAGAAGTAGAGTTATTAACGATTAAAACATTGGCATGAAGAATTACGCATTATTGGTATTCTTGATTTTAGGAATAACATTGAACAGTTCAGCAATGACTGGTTCAAATTTTATAGAAGAAGAAATTACTATCATAACAGATGAGTACGTAAAAATAAAATCTAGCGAATTAACCCCGCCGGTTATTGAAGAAATATTAAAGCAATACCCAACATCTAAACTTGGGGGTGCTTTTAAAAATGATAAAGGAGAGTTCAAATTGATCATGGTACTTAAAAGCGGAACAAGAAAGACCGTATATATAGACCAGTACGGTAATTGGATCAACAAAAGATAGTCTGCATTACAGACGGAAATAAAAAAAAACTGCTAAATGCGGTTTTTTTTTATTTAAAATGTGACCTATCAAAAAATGTTGTGTCTAAATAAGTGAAGCAAGTTATGAAACAATGGTCACATTAGTATTTATTTTAGTCTTAAGCACAGTTCTGATTTTTTCGTTAAGTGTCATATCAAAACTATGTTTAGAGAAATAAATGATTAAAATATCACTTTCGCGTAAACACTAACCGTTAACTATGAAAGTGCCACCAAATAATTGTAGTTGAAATAATCCCCCGGATTAGCATTGCCCAATTTTAGTTGTTGTTGAATTGATTGAGGTGTTGATTTAAAATTTTAAGACAAGAGTTTGATAGGTGGTTTGAGGGGGGCTGCAATTTGCAGCTCCTTTTTTTTTGTCCTCATTGCAGGAAAGCAATTTTATCTCAAGTAATAGATAAATTGAGTAAAAATTACACAGAAGAAATTATTAGATACAATTTTACCCAACTACACATAAAACTTAAATCACATAAATACCTGATAATCAGTAACATTATTGTCTATTGGTTTACTGGCATTCTTTTTTCTTAGTTAATAGTATTGAAAAGTAGTATTAACTTAAATATTAGAAAGATGAAGACTTTATTTTTATTAGGAGCATTGACATTAGGTGGTTTTACAATGAGCGCACAAGATGTATTAATGGCAGAAAACGGAATCCAACATAATCAAATAAATGAAACGTTGGTCGTGGCCGATGATTTTAAGGAAATTTCAGTAGCAGAAGTTCCTCAAGCAGTATCAGATGCAGTAGCTAAGAATTTCCCGACTGCTAGTCTAGATAAAGCATATACGAACAGTGAGAAACAGTATAAGTTGATATTGTCTCTTGAAGATGGAACACAAGGAACCGTATATGCGGATGAAAATGGGAATTGGATAGATATGTAATTATAGAGAAACTTGTTTGTTCAAGTTGGTTTGGTCAGGAAAGGATAGCTAAGTGCTATTCTTTCCTTTTTTTTTGCTCTATCGAATTGATTAAATAAGCTTTATGATAATTTTAAAATACAAATAGTCGTCTTATGGTATTTTTACGTAAATACTTAGAATACCAAACTTACTATGTCCAAAATTTTAATTTTAGAAGACGATACTTCTTTTGCTCAAATGCTAAAAAAATTTTTGGAAAGAAATGGTTTTGACATTGTGGTAAGTCAGACCGGGTTAGATGGTGAAAATCAACTCAAAGAGCAAAATTTTCAATTAGTAATTACAGATCTGCGTTTACCGGATTATGATGGCATTAAACTCGTTTCTCAACTAAAGGACAGTATTCCGGTAATAGTAATGACGGGTTATGCGGAAGTATCTACCGCAGTTAAAGCCATGAAAATGGGTGCGTATGATTATATTTCAAAACCATTTACGCCAGATCAAATGTTAGCTGTAATTGATGGTGCATTACACGCTAAACCAATTACTTCCAAAGAAACGGCTATTACAACAAAAAAAGACTCAAAATCAACTGTAGAAAATGAAAATAAGTCGTCAAGTTCTAATGACTTGGAGTTAATTAGTGAAGCTGCGCAAAAATTAGATGAACATATTGCCTTGGTGGCACCTACAGACATGTCTGTTTTAATTATTGGTGAGAGTGGCACTGGGAAAGAGGTTACGGCTAAAGCAATTCATCAAAAAAGCAATCGTAAAGAAAAACCGTTTATAGCGCTAGACTGTGGGGCAATACCAAAAGAACTTGCCGCTAGTGAATTTTTTGGTCATTTGAAAGGAAGTTTTACTGGAGCTATAGCCGATAAAATAGGAAGTTTTGAAGCGGCAAATGGGGGAACCTTGTTTTTAGATGAAGTTGGTAATCTTTCTTATGAGAATCAAATACAACTATTAAGAGCTTTACAAGAGCGTAAAATTAAAAGGATCGGTAGCAATACTGAAGTGGAGGTTAATGTCAGAATTTTATCGGCCACCAATGAAGATTTAAAAGCAGCAGTGGAAAAAGGTAATTTTAGAGAAGATCTATATCATAGGTTAAATGAGTTTTCCCTTCAAATACCTGCTTTAAAAGACAGGCAGGGAGACTTAGCTGTGCTAGCATCTCATTTTTTGAAAAAGTTCAACCAAAAATTAAACAAGCAGATTCTTGATTTTTCAGATGAGGTGTGGAATGTTTTTAATACATACCACTGGCCAGGTAATATAAGGGAATTGCAGAATGTTATTCAACGTGCAGTGTTATTGACTACCACCAATGAGGTACAAGTGAATACTTTGCCAGAAGAGCTCATGGAGTCAAAGCCGGAAAGAATCGACTTAGGTAGCGTCTCTAAGGCAGATTTTGAAAAAGAACAAATTGTTAATGCTTTAAAACGTACTAATTACAACAAGTCTAAAGCGGCCAAGTTATTACAAGTAACCAGAAAAACGCTGTATAATAGAATTAACTATTATGATTTAGACCTGTAGAGATTTCCTGTGAAATTGCTTCTATAACATCGCATATTTCTTGCTCCAGCTTCGCGTATATTTCTGATATTGATTTGTGGGTTAAATCATTTTTTTTCAGGGTTTCAAAAGTTTCTAAATTGGGTACAATTTGGTTCACATGCAATTGCCTGAACATAGGTAGCATTCTATGAGCAGAACTATTTATTTGAGCAATATTGTTTGTAGCTACCGCTAATTTTAATTCATGTAAATTTTTCCCTGTATCATTTTTAAATGTCAGCAAAACCTCGTCAATAGCGGTTTTGTCTTTTCCTAGAAAGAGTTCAATGGTTTCTAAACTGTAAAGGTTTTCGTTGTTATTTCTAGAAATGAAAGGTTTTTCATGAGTATGTTCAAAGTCCATTTCAAACATGTTGTTTAGTTTTTGTAAAAGATCGGTTTTTGAAAATGGTTTTCGGATTAGTCCAGTAAATCCTTTTTCCATAAAGTGATCTACCGTAAGATCTCGTCTTCCGGTCATCGCTAAAATGGGTTGATTTTCATAATATTTTAATGTTCCTGATTTAAGTTGGTCAACAATGTCATAGCCAGAGACCGTAGGCATTTCAATATCGGTCAAAACCATATTGAATTTAAAATCTGAATCGGGTTGAAAAGCATTGAAATCGGTAAAAAGTAAAACTTCTATTCCGGCTGACTTTAGCATTTCCCCAATTAGTTTCAAAAACGAAGTGTCATCATCAAAAACAATAATTTTTAACCTATCCGGTTTTAAAGCGATTTTTGTTTCAACAGATGATTTTTCACCATAAGCAATAGGTATTTTAAGTGTAAAGGTGCTGCCTTTGTTCAAATTGCTGTCAAGCGAGATTGTACCGCCTAACAATTCGGTAAGTTTTTTGGTAATGGTGAGTCCTAATCCATAACCGCCGTACTTTTTGTCGGTATCGTTTTCTGCCTGTGTAAATTCTTTAAAGATCAGTTTTTGCTTCTCTTTTGATATCCCTATGCCGGTATCGGAAATTTTCAGGAAAAGTTGTTTTGTTTTTTGTTTTTCAATGATATTGCCCGTTAAGGTGATAGAGCCTTTATCGGTAAACTTATAGGCATTGCCCAGTAAATTTGTAATAATTTGACGTAATCGAAAAGCATCTGAAATAACAGGATGTTCTAAAGACTCATCTAAATGAAGAATTAAATCAATATCCTTGGCTGTATACTGTGCGGCAATACTATTAGCAGTTTCGGAAATTAAGTCATTTACCTCAAAAGTAGATTTTTTGACTACCATTTTACCGGCCTCCAATTGAGAAAAATCTAGCAAATCGTTTACCAGATTGTTCACATATGTGGTAGCGGATTTTATTTGGTCAATATGCTTTTTATTAACGGTTCCATGGTCATTTTCCTCTATAATATTAGTGTAACCGCTTATAGTGTTTAATGGGGTGCGTAAATCATGACTTACCGTTGCAATCAATTGTTCCCTACTTTTTAATAAAGAGTCAGAGTAGGCCTTCTCTTTTTCAAGTTTCTCTCTGTATACATTTGCTTTCCAGAAATCTCTATTTATAATAAAAGTAAAAATACCAACCACTAGAAAACCGAGTATTGCTGCAATAACGGCAAGGCGAATACTTCTTTTTAACAAGGTCTCCTTTTTAATGGAGTTGTTGATGCTGTTGGTAATAATCTCTTGTTCAAATGAAGAGAGGATGGTACGTAACTGCTGCGAAAGTTCAAGATCGGTTTTATTGATATTGGTCTCTCTAATGGCCAAGGTGTTTTCGTTTATGGCATTTTCCTGTTTAACATCTTTCAATAGATTTTTAGAGACTTGTAGAACACTGTCCATAGTCTGTGTATTGCTTTGTGAATTACTGTTTGTGGGGACATTGGCATTAAGATAATCCGCAACCTTTTTTATGGTACTTTGGGCCTTGGGTGAAAGTTCTTCTAAATTAGGAGCTAAGCCTTCCGGTTTAATAATTCCTAAAGATTCCTCTAACTTATCAAATTCCGCTAGTGCAGAATTTATAGCGGTCCCTGTTTGGTCCTTAAGTCTAATGGCTCTTAAGGCATTAATATTTGTCACTTTTTTATCTAAAAGTGTGCTAAGGCTGTCTAAAAGGTTGTGTTGATATTCACTGTCCGTTAGCGTTTTTATTTCTTGAATATTGGTGCGTATGGAGTCTATTTTGTTCTCATAGGCGCTAAAATTAATTCTACTTTTGGTTTGCAATGCAAGTTTAGAGAGACTTTCTGCTTCATATAATTGGGCTAAAAAGGAGTTTGTTTTAAGTAATTTGTTGTCTTTTTCCGTTGTGTTTTCAGTAGCAATGTATTCTTGAACCTCCGTATAGATATAGTATGATGCAATAATGCCCAATATGACCAAAAGCAAGTAGCTAATAGTAATTTTAAGGGTGAACTTGTTTTTCTTGGAATCCATGTAATATTTCTAATTGTATAGTAAAGACAGATTGAAATGTATATTTAAATACGACAAAACAGGGATAATAAGTTCTAAAATGATGTTAATTAAACAAGATGTTATTTTTTCAGATTTATTTATGAGAGTTAAAATTACTGCATTACATTTGCGGCATCTCAAAGGGGTGCCAAAATCCTAATATTTTTTAGGACAAAGCTGAGATTATACCCAAAGAACCTGGGCGGGTAATGCTGCCAAGGGACCGAGCGTTAAAAAAATGTCCGGTGGACATTTTTAGCGAGGGGCCAGCCAGCGTAATGGCTGACTTCATTTTGGAAAACAAAGTCTTTAAATAGGCAAAATCAATTTTTATTTAGAATAATAGCCCCTTTTATTCGTATTTAATTTACGAATGAAACTTACTATTTTCACAATTGCGGCGTTTTTTGCGTTTAGTCTTGGAGTTAGTGCCCAAGAACAAGTAACTGATTCTCTAGAGGGTCAAAAAGTAGTCTTAGACGAAGTGTTCGTCTCTGCGGTAAGGGTAACCAAGCAATCTCCGGTTACATTTTCAAATCTTACAAAAGAGGAAATTAAACCAAGAAACCTTGGGCAGGACATTCCTGTATTAATGAACTTTTTACCATCTGTGGTAACTACTACAGATGCTGGTGCCGGTGTAGGTTATACTGGGCTTAGAGTAAGAGGTAGTGATGCTACACGTGTAAATGTGACCATTAACGGAATACCTTATAACGATGCCGAGTCACAAGGTACATTTTGGGTCAATATGCCAGATTTTGCTTCTTCAACTGAGAGTTTGCAATTGCAACGTGGTGTAGGTACATCTACCAATGGTGCAGGTGCTTTTGGGGCAAGTTTAAACTTGTTGACAGACGGTTTTTCACAAGACGCGTATGGTCAAATATCAACTTCTATAGGTAGCTATGGTACGTTAAGAAATAATTTAAAGTTTAGTACCGGATTATTAAATGATCATGTGGAAATTTCAGGTAGACTATCTAAAATTAAATCAGATGGTTATATAGATAGAGCAAGATCGGATTTGGAATCTTATTTTTTACAAGCGGCTTATAAAGATGACAATACTTTGATCAAGGCATTGATGTTTGGGGGCCATGAAATTACGTACCAAGCTTGGTACGGTATAGATGGTCAAACTTTGAGGGATAATAGAACTTTTAATCCTTCAGGTATTTATACTGATTTAGATGGTAATACCCAGTTTTATGATAATGAAGTGGATAATTACAAGCAAGACCATGCACAATTATTATGGAACGAACAGATTTCTGATTTTTGGAGTACAAATATTGCGTTGCACTATACAAGAGGAAGAGGTTATTTTGAGCAGTATAGAGAAGCCGATGATTTTTCTACCTATGGTTTTGAGCCACTGATTGTAGATGGTGAAGAAGTGAATACTACTGATTTAATTAGAAGACGTTGGTTGGATAATGATTTCTACGGAACTGTTTTTTCTGCGAATTACAAGAAAGAAAAGTTAGATTTAATAATAGGTGGTGGTCTTAATAAATACGAAGGCGATCATTTTGGAGAGGTAATCTGGGCTAGATATGCTAGTAATAGTAGTTACAAAGATCGGTACTATGATGATAGTTCGTCTAAAACAGATTTTAACTTATACACAAAGGCAAATTATCAATTAACAGATCAGTGGTCATTGTATGGAGATGTTCAATATAGAACAGTTGGGTATAAAGCAAACGGGGAAGATACCGGTCTTGTTGATGATACGTTCAATTTTTTCAATCCAAAGGCAGGAGTAACCTTTGATCTTAATGCCAATAATAATTTTTACTTGTCTTATGCGGTAGCTAATAGGGAGCCCAATAGGAACGATTATGAAAATGGTAATCCAAAACCTGAGAAACTAAATGATTTTGAATTGGGATGGAGATACGTTTCTCCTTCAGTTCAAGTAAATACCAATGTATATTACATGAACTATAAAGATCAGTTAGTGGTTACTGGTGAGTTAAATGACGTTGGTGCACCATTAAGGGAAAATATTGGCGATAGTTACAGGCTAGGTTTGGAAGTTGATGCAAATATAATATTGGGTGAAAAATTCAACCTAAGGCCTAACATAGCCATCAGTCAAAATAAGAACAAAGATTTCTTTATTGATAGAGATGGTATGCTACAAGGTTTAGGAGATACCAACATTGCTTACTCTCCGGGCTTGGTGGCGGGTAACGTTCTTAGTTATATGCCATGTGATGCTATGAATATTTCGCTGTATTCAAAGTTCGTAGGTGAGCAATATCTAAGCAATACAGATACAGAAGCATCTAAGCTAGACTCTTATTTTACCACAGATTTCAATATTACTTATGAGATCAACATGAATAGCATTGTAAAGTCTATCGTGTTTTCAGGTTTGGTAAATAACATCTTCAATGAAAAGTATGTTTCTAACGGGTATACTTATGTAGATAGTTGGTCTACACCTGGTAATTCATTTGAAGTGCAGGGTTATTATCCACAAGCAGGAACTAACTTTTTATTAGGTGCAACAGTGAATTTTTAATTGATAATAGAAAGATATAAAGTTGTCTTAAATATTTGTTGAGAATGTAAGGCGCATAGTGGAATAATCTAAATTAGGAGACTAATTCTCAGGTTTATGGAGCGCAACATTCCAGTTTTTGGCAGTAGGTTAAGAAACAATATAGTAACGGTGCCAGAGGTCATTTCTCAATGCTCTGGCATTCGTGTTTTTGGGCAATCTATAAAGTCGTTTTTATTTTGTACTGACGTAGCTATTATAAGAAATACCAATGCCAATGCAATTATAGCGGTATATCCGTTTACACCGCAACCGGTAATATCAAATGCTTTGATATTGGCTGCCGACAAACCTATATTTTGTGGGGTCGGTGGCGGATTAACAACCGGGGTACGGTCTTTAGAGTTGGCAATACATGCAGAATTTCAAGGTGCTTTAGGGGTGGTTTTAAATAAGCCTACCCCTAACAGCCTTATAACCATGCTCAAGGAAAAAATTGATATACCGGTAACCATTACGGTGGTTTCGGAAAAAGATGATATTAAAGGTAGAATAGATGCAGGTGTAGATATATTCAATGTGTCCGGCGCAGCTAAAACTGCAGATATCATTAAAAAAATTAGGGATTTAAATGATAAGGTCGCCATCATTGCCACGGGTGGAAAATCTGACGATTCTATAGTTGCAGCAATAGATGCCGGGGCAAATGCAATATCGTATACACCACCAAGTACAGGTGAGCTGTTCAAGGAAATAATGGAGAAATACCGCGCTGAAGAATAATGCTTAATTAGAGATTATTACGCTGCCACCACTTAAAACTGCACGATATTCTAACATATCATAATAGCGATTTTCATCCTCGGGTCTATTAAACAGTTGACCCGTAAATAGAAGGTATTCAAAATCTTCGCAAGAACAAGTAACAGTTTGCCCGTTCAACACCATTGTAGAGCAATCATTAGGGGCGTGATTTGGGCAGCTACCTTCAAAAGCTCTAAATTGATTAATGCTTGATTGAATTACAAAAACACCTCTTGTGCCGGCAAGATCACTTGGAATATAGATCGCACTACCAATATTTGTAAGAGGACTATATAAAGGCAGGTTTAAATTAGCTTCAAAACGAAAATTGATTTCCTGTAAATACGGATTTCTGTTTGTACCATCATTACTGCAAGCGGTGATAATCAATAGAATTACGATGCTTAATCTCTTTATCATGGTTAAAATTTAGTTTTAAAAAACTTCAGCAAATGTGCGTAAAAATTATGTATATTTGTGTTAAATCCTCTCTTAAAAAGCCGAATTAACAGGCATTTGCAGAGGATTTGTCTATTTATAAAACGAGGAAGTTATGAGTAACATATCATACTATACTGTCGAAGGGTTAAAAAAACTTAAGGCAGAACTAAATCATTTACGTGATGTTGAACGCCCAAAGGCATCTCAAGCAATTGCAGAGGCAAGGGATAAAGGAGATTTGTCAGAAAACGCAGAATATGACGCTGCCAAAGAAGCACAGGGTCTTTTGGAAATGAAAATTTCCAAGATGGAAAACACCGTGGCCAATGCACGTATAATTGATGAGTCGCAATTAGATACCTCTAAGGTTCTGGTACTTTCTACCGTGAAGTTAAAAAATCAAAACAATGGCATGGAAATGAGCTATAAATTGGTAGCGGAAAGTGAGGCGGACCTTAAAACGGGCAAAATATCTGTAAGCTCACCAATTGGCAAAGGACTTTTAGGTAAAAAAGTGGGAGATACTGCTGAAATTACTGTTCCTAGCGGAGCAATAAAATTTGAAATTCTTGAAATAACAAGAGCTTAAAATTTTTAAATAACTATATTTAATCCTATCCTTTTTAAAAGGGTAGGATTTTTTAATTTCCATTAAATAGCAAACGACTATGCCAACGATTTTTACCAAGATCATAAATGGTGAAATACCATGCTTTAAAGTAGCGGAAGATGAAAATTTCTTAGCATTCTTGGATATCAACCCAAACGCTAAAGGGCACACCTTGTGTATACCTAAAAAAGAGGTAAATAAAATATTGGACTTGGATGAGAAAACGTACCTTGGTCTCATGTCATTTTCAAGAAAAGTGGGCAAGGCGCTGGAAAAAACTGTTGAATGTAAGCGAATTGGCATGTCTGTTATTGGGTTAGAAGTACCGCATGTGCATGTTCATTTAATTCCGTTGAACGAAATGAAAGATGCAACTTTTCAACACAAGGTTAAGCTAAGTAATGAAGAGTTGGCAGAACTGGCCCAGGAAATTGGAGCTAAGATTTAAATGGCACCAGAAATAAAAAGGTAAATAGCTCCTGCTACCAAGGCAATCATAGCTAACAAAAGTCCATAAAAAAATAGTGTTGGTTGAGATGATTTTTTGGCTGGAACAGCCGTTTTTTGATAATAGTTGAACATACGCTCTATATCATCCGTCCAACTTACTGGGTAGATTGTGGTGTGGCAAGTATTACAGACTAATTTATTGCTGAGGTCTCCAGTAATTTTATGAAAAAAGCTACCGTAGGTGTGTTTTTGATAAAAAGTAAGACTTAAATCCTGATTAAAACACTCCGGACAGTTATTCGTTAGTTTGGCTTCTTTAATAACTTCTAATTTTTCCTTGGCCATAATTATTGAGACACTTTTAAAGAAATTTGCATTATAGTTCCTTCTTTGCCAGATGATAATACTTTTATTTTACCGTCATGATATTCTTCAACAATACGCTTAACCAAAGAAAGTCCTAAGCCCCAACCTCTCTTTTTTGAGGTGAAACCGGGTGTAAAGATACTATTATAGTTGCTTTTTGAAATTCCATGCCCTGTATCGGCTATTAAAATGTTTACATATTTATGATCTTGAACTAATTCTATGGCAATACTGCCTTTGCCTCTCATGGCGTCAATTCCGTTTTTAACTAAATTTTCTATGGTCCAATTGTACAATGAACTGTTTAACATTACCGGTAGGTGATCCACTTTTGTACTAAATGAAAAATGAATCAGTTTTGAACTTCTTCGCTTTAAGTACTCAAAAGCATCTTTCGTTTCTTTTACAATATCACTTTCTACCAGTTTTGGTAAAGAACCAATTTTAGAGAAACGCTCTGTAATAGTTTGCAATCTATCAATATCCTTTTCTATTTCTTTGGTTATGCTTGGGTTAATGGCCTCAGATTTTAAAAGCTCGTTCCAGCCCAAAAGAGAAGAAAGTGGTGTGCCTATTTGGTGTGCGGTTTCTTTTGCCATACCTGCCCATAATTTATTCTGTTCAGAGGCTTTGTTGGTTCTGAACAAAAAATAGATAACCGCTGCAAAAAGAAAAATAATAAGGAGTAAGGCAATAGGATAATATTTGAGTTTGGTTAAGACGTCAGAATTTCCATAATATAAAGTAGCCAAATGTTCACCTTGCTGATCTATAGAGATCGGTGTGTTTTCATTCTTAAATTTTCGAAGTTGGCTTTGAATGTATGCAGAGTCCTTTAATTTATTAGGAGGAAAGTTGTTGACCCTTATCGATTTGTCCTTGTTGATAAGAATCATTGGGGTAGAGGTGTTATTCTGAAAAACCTTTAAATGCAAACTGCCTAAATCAACGGTTTCTGAAGATTGTAGAAATTCTGATTGGGCGGTGGCCCAAATTTCCATTTTAAGGCGTTCTTCTTCTTTAAATTGTTTAAAAAAGCTATTGGTATTCCATAAGATAAGGCTCACAACTAGAAAGGAGCCTATCAATAGAAAAATGTTGGAAATTTTGTTTTTAGGAATAAAGTTCATCCAATAGTTATCTAATACTAAAGATAACCCTAATTGTGAATAATTGTTGTGTGGTTATCGTTGTAGTCTGTTTTATAACAACATCATTTTATGTATTTTTGGACTCTATTGTAAAAAGAGTTCAAGATGGAAATAGAAGGTAAAGTAAAATTGATAGGAGAAACCCAAACTTTTGGGTCTAATGGCTTTAGAAAAAGAGAATTGGTAGTTACTACAGATGAGCAGTATCCACAACATATAATGATAGAGTTTGTTCAAGATAAATGTGATTTATTGAACAACTATGGCGTAGGCCAAGATGTAAAAGTGAGCATTAACCTTAGAGGTAGGGAATGGACAAACCCTCAAGGACAGGTAAAATATTTCAACTCTATTCAAGGGTGGAGAATTGAAGGAGCATCTCAAGGAGCGCCAGCTGCTGGTATGCCACCGGTTGCACCAATGGAAGCTTTTGAGCCTGCGGATAATTTAAATGAAGAAGATCATGATGATCTTCCTTTCTAAGAATAACATATAGATATTTTAGGACGTTAAGTCTTTATAATAGTAAACTTGTTTAGCTTTAAATAGTTAAACAAGTTTTTTTGTTCTAGGTCCTTTATTTATTTTCAATAGACCAAAAGCTTTGGCCAGTCATGTACTTTTTGAACGATGAACTTATTTTTCCGCCAGTAGATAGTGCCAATACAGAAGGCTTATTGGCAGTTGGTGGCGATCTTTCTCCAGAACGGTTGCTCTTGGCATATCAAAGTGGAATTTTCCCTTGGTTTGATAATGATTCGATCATTTTATGGTGGAGTCCTGATCCTAGAATGATTCTGTATCCCCATCAAATAAAAATATCTAAAAGCATGCGCAAAGTTATTCGGAGCAATCAGTTTCGTTTAACCAAAAACACATGTTTTAAAGAAGTTTTGGAGTATTGCTCATCAGTACCAAGGGAAGGACAAGATGGTACATGGATTACAACCGACATGAAAAATGCATATTTAAAATTACATGAAAAGGGTATTGCAAAATCATACGAAGTATGGGAAGGCAATAAATTGGTGGGTGGTTTATACGGTGTAGATTTAGGTGATATTTTCTGTGGCGAAAGTATGTTCAGTTTAACGTCGAACGCATCTAAATTCGCCTTTATCAAACTTGCGGAAGAGTTACAGTCCAAAAATTATAAGTTGATAGATTGTCAACTACATACCGATCATTTAGAAAGTATGGGTGCGCAAGAAATACCAAGAAAGGAATTCATCAAATATTTAAATTGAGATAACCAAACTGTTCAAGAAAAGGAACACATGTTCTGTATGCTCCGTATAGTTTTCCATTCTAAACTGTATACCAAGTTGGGCCTTTAGGTTTTGAGATATAGACCAACCAATTTGAGAGGTAAGTCGTTGATCGTACATAGGTTTTTCGCTTTTGCCCATGCTTATCAAAGATTCTGTAGTAGCTACCAAATAGGGCTCGCCAACATCCATTTTTAAACCTTTTAACGGAATATCTATAGCAAAACGATATCTAAAACGATGCACAGTCTTAGAGGGTTGAATGCGTTGCTCAATTCTAAATCTATTACCAAAACGTGCACTGGTCGTTTGTTTTATGATATTGAATTGTTGGGTTAGTCTAAGTTCATTTTCCTTAGTATTTTCAAATGCCTCCCTAAACCTGTATTGAATTCCTAGACCTATAGATTTGTTAGGGTCAATGGCCAATGAAGAAAAATGGGCAATCTCTATTTGTCGTATGTCAAGTTGCGCCTTGTTATCACGATAGGTATAATTTCGGTTAGTTAAAGAAAAGTTCTGTTTAAGTAGTGGGGTCAGTTTATAGTTTAAGGCAACTTCAGGTTCCCAATATGTTGTGCTACTATTTTGTGAAATTACGTAGTTGACACTAAATAATAGGAAGGTAATGATAAGCCAAACCCTAATACAGAACGTGGTCATAATTTGGTGGAAGAGAAGTTCTTATTTTTTTAAAGTTTCCATTGGCATCAAACAGAATTTCATAATCTAAATAGCCCTCGTCTTTCTTGCCAACAACCATAATTTCATAATTATTAGAGGAAAGAATTAGATTTTGAAATGCGTTTTTAAAAATATCCTTTACCTGTTCTTTATTTGAAGGATATTGCTGTTGAAGTCTTTTTATTTTATATTTTGTGAAATTATTGTTCAAATAGTCAGTTATTTTGGCATAAGTATCATTGGGTACATCTGTAGGTTCAATTAGAACTTCTATATCTTCTAACATGCCTTCTTCATTAAATTCTATACTGTACCAAAGCTTGTCTTTTTTAAGTTTTACTTCATAACTAACTTTAGTACTATCCGTCTCTTTATAAAATTTAATACGCTTAAAGTCGGTTACATTCTCATAAATGTTCGCAATCGCTAAAGCTGGAAATTGAGATTTTAAAATGCGGTGTTCCCTCTCATATTTGTATTGGGAATAATTTATCTGAAAACAAAAAAGTAAACCGATGAATGCTATTTTTTTAAGCGTATTTTTCATGTTGATTGTAATTGGTTTGTGCTATACCTCATGATATCTAAAACAATCTATTTGATGGTCGTTTACCATGCCAGTGGCCTGCATAAACGCATAAATAATAGTACTGCCTACAAATTTAAAACCGCGCTTTTTTAGGTCTTTACTAATGGTATCTGATATGGGTGTATTGGCAGGGGCATCTTTGTAATTTATTACTTTGTTCGTAATAGGTTCATTGTTTACAAATTTCCAGATATAGCTACTAAAACTACCAAATTCTTTCTGAATTTCCATGTAGGCAATGGCATTGGTCACCGTAGCCCTTACTTTAAGTTTGTTTCTAATAATCCCCTCATTTTGTAGTAAAGTTAGAATTTTGGTTTCAGGATATTTAGCAATTTTTTTATAATCGAAATGATCGAATGCTACCCTAAAATTTTCTCGTCTCTTTAAAATGGTAATCCAACTTAAACCAGCTTGAAAAGTTTCTAATACTAAAAATTCGAACAACAGATTATCGTCTTTAACGGGTACCCCCCATTCCTGGTCATGATAAGCTTCGTAAAGAGCATCACCTTTGCACCAGCCACATCTTTCTTTATTCATGAAATAAAAGTACTATTAATTGAGTTCTGGTCAAATTATTACCAGTTAACAATACATAAATAAAGGGGCATACCCAAGGTTATGTTGAAGGGAAACGTAATAGCAAGTGCCATGGGTAAATACAAGCTAGGGTTTGCTTTTGGTGCTGCTAGGCGCATAGCGGCCGGTACGGCAATGTAAGATGCACTGGCCGCTAAGATGGCAAATAGAAATCGATTACCAACGCTTTCGGTAAATATTGAGCTTACCATAGCAACCAAGCATCCGTTCATTATTGGGATCACTATGGCAAAAAGGAATGCGAACCAACCCTTTTTGAGGAAATCTGCTAATTTTTTACCACTTGTAATACCCATGTCCAAAAGGAACACCGCTAAAAAACCTTTAAAAATATCAGTTGTAAATGGTGCTATGCCCCTTGCGTGTTGGTCACTGGCCAAAAAACCAATGATCAAGCTGCCTATGATTAGAAGAACACTACCATTGGTAAGAGAATGTCTTAAAACATTAGGTAAGGATATTTTATTTTGTTTATTTTTTTGGAAATATGACATTAACAGTACTCCAATAATTATGGATGGAGCTTCCATAAGTGCCATTACAGCTACCATATGCCCGCCAAACTCAATTTGTTCCATTTCAAGAAATGATACCGCTGTTACAAAAGTTACGGCACTTACAGAACCATAAGAAGCTGCTATGGCTCCAGAGTTGGCGACACTAAATTTTCTTCTTAATATAAAATAGGTATAGATAGGTACGAACAGTGCCAAGAATATACCGAATAATAAAGACCATAGAATTTCTATGTCCATATTGCTGTGTGAAAGTTCCTGGCCACCTTTAAACCCTATTGAAAACATTAAGTAAAGTGATATGAATTTTGATGAATTAGGAGGAATTTCCAGGTCACTTTTTAGTTGAACGGCTATAACTCCCAAGAAGAAAAAGAGCAGGGCCGGGTTGGTCAGATTATCTAACAATAAATTCAAATCCATAAAAGTATATTTAGAAATTGGTTAAAGGGAGCTTTAAATATTGATGCTCCCTTTTACTTGTATATTCAGAAGAACAACTTGTTTTTTAGTTTTCGTTACCTCTTGTTCTAATGAATATTATTAAGGTGATAAGGCTACAGGAAATCAGAATTTGATTTAAGAAAAGAGCATTGTTCTTATATGAAATAAGTACTAATGTAGCCATGAACAGAAATGTTGCTAAAACAGAAAGATTTGCTTTTTTATACATACAGATTTTTTTAAAGAGATTAGGCGTTTTCGTTTACCGTTATTTCCAAAACCCCATTAATGGAAATAGTGAAATTTTTACCATACTTGTCCTTAAAAAAATCATTTGAAGTAATCTTGTCGTTTTCAAGTTGTTTAATACGGTCATCGGCGAATTCTGTATTTGATTTTGATGAACCTTCATAAAGGGCAAGACGTTGTAGCTTATGAAAATTTATTTTTTCATTAATAAGATTTTTGACAATGTCATTTGCTTCAGAAACTGTAAACTCACCGTCCACAAGTTGAATTTTCTGTTTCTTGGTAGTTTTTTTGACTTCATTTTTAATTACTGCATCCATAATTTTAAGTTTTAATTCGGTTGCAAATCTTATATTTTTTATTCATTAAATTTTATTTATATTTATTATGGTATACATAAAAAATATTTATGAATTATACATTGCATCAGTTGAGAATATTTCTGCAAATAACAGAAAGTCAGAGTATTACAAAGGCTTCTGAAGAGTTGTTTTTAACCCAGCCTGCGGTATCCATTCAATTAAAAAATTTTCAAGATCAGTTCTCTATTCCCTTGACGGAAGTAGTAGGAAGAAAGCTGTATGTGACCGATTTTGGAAAAGAAATTGCAAGTGCCGCCAAAAAGATTCTGAATGAAGTAGATGCTATTAATTATAAAATTCTTTCCTATAAAGGAGAGCTGGCGGGTAAATTAAAATTTTCAGTAGTTTCTACCGGTAAATATGTTATGCCGTATATGCTCTCTAATTTTTCTCATCAAAATAAGGGTGTTGATTTAATAATAGATGTTACAAATAAAACACAGGTAGTAGAAAGTCTTGAATTGAATGCGGTGGATTTTGCCATGGTATCGGTTCTGCCAAAAAAATTGAAAGTAGAACGCGTAGAGCTTATGCAGAATAAACTGTATTTGATTGCCGGTAAAAAAGGCTTGAATAATAAAAATCTCTCTCGAAGGAAAATTTTTGAGCAATCGCCCTTAATATATAGGGAAGTAGGTTCGGCAACAAGAGCTGCAATGGAAACCTTTATAATTAAGAACAAATTTGAAGTTAGAAAGAAAATTGAGTTAACTTCTAATGAAGCCGTTAAACAAGCTGTAATCGCTAGTTTGGGTTTTTCAATTATGCCAATAATTGGGTTAAGGAATGAATTAAAAAATAATGATGTACAGATAATTCCGGTCAAAGGTCTGCCAATAGAAACAAAATGGAACTTAATTTGGCTTAAATCAAAAAAATTATCGCCTACTGCCTTGGCATTTTTGGATTATCTTGAAAAAGAGAAGCATCAGGTAATTCAAGATAATTTTGACTGGATTAGTGCTTATTAAACAAATTTTAAACCTTAGCTGTCCGTTCTCGTAATGGTTTAATTTGTTTGTCATCCATGTATATAATTGGTATGGCAAACAGCAATGGCATGTGTTAAAAATTGTTTTCTTTTCGTAACATTAACTGCACTAAGGAGCAATACTTCGTCTTTCCTTATTTTAAAGTTTGCTTTTAGACTTTATTTCATTCGTCTGTGAATTTTTGCTAAATACTTTATGACGAGAAATACTGGTTCTGTATATTAATTCTTGTGTCAGTAATGGTTTAATAATTGCTTTTGCCTGATTTTTTTTGTTTTGACCATAATACAGGCTAGAATCATAATTTCTATTTGTAACGCTATCAATTCTTTCTTTAGAATCTTAAAAGTTAGATGTACGAACTCTTTTTAGATAGAAATTTACAGAGAACATAAAATTTAGATTGTTTTACTTTTATAAATAAATGTTAAACTATTACTACATGATAGTATTACTATTATATTTGTAATCGTTATAATCAAAATAGTATGGATAGGCTATTGCAAGGAGTTCAAATAAGAATCAATGAGAAGCTATATGTAAAAGACCCTGAGTCTTCGGGTCTTGGTAAAAAAATTATTGAATTTAGTATTCAATTGATCAATGATATAGGCTTTGAAAGTTTTACCTTTAAGAAGTTGGGTGTTCAAATAGGATCAAATGAAAGCTCCATTTATCGGTATTTTGAAAATAAGCACAAATTACTATTGTATTTAACCTCTTGGTATTGGGGTTGGATGGAGTATCAATTGGTCTTTGCTACCAATAGTATTAAAAATCCTAAGGAAAAGTTGCTAAAGGCTATATTCATAATGACCAAAACAACTAAAGAAGATTCGGATTTTTCTCATATCAATGAAATTTTATTGAACAATATTGTTATAAACGAATATTCAAAATCTTACCTGACAAAGGAAGTAGATGCAGAGAACAAAGAAGGGTTCTATGCAATTTATAAAAGATTGGTGAGTAGATTGGCAGAAATGATAATTGAGGTAGATGCTTCCTATGAGTACCCTACTAGTTTGGCAAGTACCATTTTAGAAAACGGTCTACATCAACATTTTTTAAAAGAGCATTTTCCGTCGTTGACAGATTGCACCAACAAAATAACACCTACACAATATTTGACACACCTTGTGTTCAACACCCTAAACAGCACTACAGATGAATAAAAATATATTGACCGCCTGGCAACGTTTTCTGGGTCTTTTAAAATTAGACAAGAAAGACGTATTTCAGGTATTCTACTACGCAATTTTTGCCGGTGTAGTAAACCTTTCTTTGCCTTTGGGGATACAGGCCATTATCAATTTAATGCAGGGCGCACAGATAAGTACATCATGGATCGTTTTGGTCATTGGTGTTACTATTGGTGTAGCTTTTGTAGGTATTCTGCAATTAATGCAAATACGTATAATTGAAAATGTGCAGCAAAAGATTTTTACCCGGGCCTCATTTGAATTTGCGTATCGTTTTCCTAAAATCAAAATGAGTGAGTTGTACAACTATTATCCACCGGAATTGGCAAACCGGTTTTTTGACACCCTTACCATCCAAAAATCATTGTCAAAAGTTTTAATAGATTTTCCCGCCGCTTTGTTACAGATCGTTTTTGGTTTGTTACTACTGTCGTTCTACCATCCGTTTTTTATTGTCTATGGACTTTTGTTGTTGCTGTTGATTTATGTAGTGTTCAAATTCACGGCGCAACGTGGTTTGGATACCAGTTTAGATGAGTCTAAGAGCAAATACAAAGTAGCGCATTGGCTGCAGGAAATAGCCCGTTCTATTGTCAGTTTTAAATTATCGGGCAAAACTTCCCATGCGTTGGATAAGAACGATACATTGGTAGTTGAATATTTGAATGCTAGGGAAAGTCACTTTAGGGTAATTGTTCTACAGTTTATTCAAATGATCGGTTTTAAGGTATTGGTAACGGCAGGGCTTCTGCTTATTGGTGGGTTGCTGGTCTTAAATCAAGAAATGAATATAGGTCAGTTTGTTGCTGCGGAGATTATTATTCTTTTGGTCATCGGTTCTGTAGAGAAATTGATCCTTGGTTTAGAAACTTTCTACGATCTTTTAACTTCATTGGAGAAGATGGGTCAAGTAGTAGATAAAGAGCTTGAAATCCAAGAAGGGGAAAAACCATTTTTAGAGAATCAGTCGTTTACGGTAGAGTTGAGCAATATCTCTTATAGTGTGCCAGATCCCAAAAGAGAGATCATTACCAACTTAAGTTTAACCATTTCACCTACGTGTACCATATTGTTAAGAGGAAATAGTGGCTCTGGTAAAAATACCTTATTGCGTTTGATCGCAGGTATTATTGAGCCAGATAGCGGCGGGGTATTTGTAAATGGTGTTTCTTTAAAAGGAATGAACTTAAATTATTATCGTTCTCACCTTGGTCAATCCTTACCGGAAGAATCCCCTTTTGAAGGGACTATTTTACACAACATTACATTTGGTGATAAGGACACGACCAACGAGCAAGTATATTGGGCTTTGGATAAAGTAGGGCTTACGGATTTTGTAAAAAAACAGCCCGAAGGACTTAATACCGTTCTTTATCCAGAAGGGAAACAAATACCTTATACGGTTTCAAAAAAGATCGTTCTGGCCAGAAGTATTGTTCGCAAACCAAAACTCCTAATTTTAAAAGATCCGTTAGATCAATTTAATAGTGAAGAAGCAGATAGGATTCTAAGCTTTTTAAGTGACCCTTCTAACGGTTGGGCATTACTTGTGGTAAGTGAAAATGATAAATGGATAAAAAAATGTTCTCGAATTATTACGATGGACAAAGGACAGATTATTAACGAAATCTCAGGAAAAGATGCTTAATATATCTCATAAAACATTGAACAAAAAAGTGTCTATTGAACGATTTAAATCTGTTCAAAAAGTAAATCATAAAAGGCATTACAAGCATTTTAATAGATTCTTGTTCGCATTTGCCGTGGTAGGGGTAATCGTATTGTTTTTGCCATGGACCCAGACCATAAACGCAAGAGGGTATTTAACTACTCTTACACCGGGCCAAAGACCACAAACAATTCAATCTCAAATACCGGGCAGAATTGAGAAATGGTATGTGCAAGAAGGTGATTATGTAAAAAAAGGAGACACTATACTTTTTATATCTGAGATTAAATCAGAGTATTTTGATCCTAATTTGGTAGAGAGAACAGGGCAACAATTAAAATCGAAAGCATCTTCTGTTACATCATATGGCGATAAGGTAAAGTCCTTGAATAATCAAGTAGCTGCGTTGATCAATGAAAGACGATTAAAATTGGAGCAGGCCAAGAATAAATTGATGCAGGCCAAATTGAAAGCGCAAAGTGATAGTATAGATTTTGAAGCTGCAAAGACCAACATACAGATTGCCGAGCGTCAATATGAACGTACGGCACAATTACAGAGCGAAGGTTTAAAGGCTGTTACAGATGTTGAGGCCAAGCGTTTAAAGCTACAGGAAACCCAGGCAAAGTTACTTTCTCAAGAAAATAAGTTACTGGCGGCCAAGAATGAGATCATCAATGCAGAGGTTGAGATCGGTAGGGTGCAGGCATCGTATACCGATAAGATTTCAAAAGCGCAGAGCGATAAGTTCACTGCAATGTCTAATCAGTTCGATTCGGAAGCTCAGGTAAGTAAGCTTGAAAACGATTATACCAATTATCAAATGCGAAACCAGCTTCGTTATGTTAGGGCGCCACAAAACGGTTATATCAACAAAGTGCTTACCGCCGGTATAGGAGAGACTTTTAAGGAAGGTACGCCATTGGTGGGTATTATGCCGGCAGATTATGATATGGCGGTAGAAACTTTCGTAGAACCAATAGACTTACCGCTGATCCATTTAGGGGAAAGTGTTAGAATTCAATTTGATGGCTGGCCTGCCATAGTATTCAGTGGATGGCCTAATGCATCATACGGAACGTATGCAGGTAAGGTCGTGGCAATTGAAACTTTTATAAACCCTAATGGAAAGTACAGGGTACTGCTTTCTCCAGATAAGGACGATCAGGCGTGGCCGGAAGCGCTTCGCGTAGGTTCTGGGGCAAATACCATTGCCCTGTTGGAAGATGTTCCTATTTGGTATGAACTTTGGCGTCAGTTGAACGGTTTTCCTGCCAATTATTATCAGCCGGAAGGGGCTCAAGATAAACCTGTAAAAAAATAAGGATGAACAGAATTATTATCTTTTTCTATCTATTATTTGGGTTGTTTGTGAACGCCCAGACCGTAGATTCTGTGCAGCTTAATTTTAGGGAGTATTTGGGGTACGTAAAAAAGTACCACCCTGTAGCCAAACAAGCAGAAATGGTAATGAGCGTAGGTCAGGCAAATCTAATGAAGGCGCGTGGCGGTTTCGATCCCAAAATAACCTTGGATTATTCTACAAAAGAGTTTAAAGGGTCAGAGTATTATGATTTATTGAATTCTACCTTTAAAGTACCAACATGGTACGGAATTGAGTTAAAGGGTGAATTTGAGCAATATTCTGGAGAATATTTGAATGCAGAAAGAAATGTACCCGATGACGGATTATATAGTGCAGGGGTGGCCCTTTCATTAGGTCGTGGATCATGGATCAATGAGCGTATGGCCACGGTTAAAAAAGCAAAGTTTTTTAGGGAGCAGTCCAAAGCGGATAGGGATTTGTTGGTCAACCAAATATTGTTCGATGCCTCATTGGCGTATTTCAATTGGTTGCAAGCTTATAGAAATAGTTTGCTCTTCAATGATTTTTTGTTGAATGCCAAGGTGCGGTTAAAAGGGGTCAACCGTAGTGCGCAATCAGGGGAAATTGCCGCTATAGATACGGTTGAGGCAAAAATTGCGGTTCAAAACAGAGCATTGGAAAGAGAGCAGGCAAACGTAACCCTACGTAATGCAAGGTTAGAGCTTTCCAACTATTTGTGGATGGGCGATAATATACCTATGGAGTTGCAGGAAGGGGTCGTGCCAGATACATCCTTGGATACTGAAATAGACCAAGCTTTGGAAATTTTAGGAAAGCCTTTGGATAGTTTTGTGTTAGAGAACCATCCAAAGTTAAGGTCCTTAAGTTATAAAATTGATGGCCTGGTCGTAGACAAGCGTTTAAAAACGAATAAGCTTTTGCCTAGAATTGACGTAGAGTATAAGTTCATTACGGATGAACCTGAATATCTAAATTCTTTTGAAACACAGAACTACAAAGCAGGTCTAAATTTTGAATTGCCCTTGTTTCTTAGAAAAGAACGTGGAGATTTGAAATTGGCAAAACTAAAATTAAGGGACGCACAGTTTGAGCTTGACAATGCCGAAGTGCAGATTCAGAATAAAATAACGGCCATTTATAATGAGTTGGATTCTTTTGAAAATCAGAATGTGCTTATAGATGAAATAGTATCTAGCTATGCGGCATTATTGGCGGCAGAAGAACGAAAATTCAGTTTTGGAGAAAGTTCCCTGTTCTTGATAAACTCTAGGGAGAGTAAGTTGATAGACGCCGTTCTAAAACAAAATCAGGTAGAGAACAAATATTTTACGGCAAAGGCGAAGCTATTCAATAGTCTTGCTGTAAATCCTGAGAATTTGTAAGCATTGCACTTTTAATACTACTAAAGCGTTCCATTACAGATATTAAAATAGTAAACGCATGGAATTAGTTATAGAGGATTTAATAAAAAAGGGATTGGAAACCGGTTTTAGCTATGCGGAATATAGGGCCCTTGTAGCGGATTTAGCTGAGAAAGGAACGTCTACCGGACCTGAGCAAACTGAGGCACTTACACAATACACGCAGTTAAATAACAGCCGTATGCGTAGATGGGACAAAACTTTGAAATTTAGTGATGAGGCGGTTGCCAAAATTAAATCTGTTGATCAAAAAATTTCATGGTTGGTACTGTCCGAAAGTTGGTGTGGCGATGCTTCACCTGCATTGCCGGTAATGAATAAGATTACAGAAATTAATCCCAATATAACTTTATCTATCATTCTTCGAGATGAAAATTTAGATCTCATGGATCAGTTTTTAACTAACGGAGGTAGATCTATTCCTAAGTTGATTGCTTTTAAGGAAGAGAAAGGTAGTTTAGTTTCCACATGGGGTCCACGATCGGCAAAAGCTACGAGATTAGTAGAAGATTATAAGGCGGAACATGGTAAATTAACACCAGAGTTCAAACAAGAACTTCAATTGTTTTATAATAAGGACAAAGGGCAAAGTATTTTAGAAGACCTGTTGTTGTCGTTGCAAAATCAAGAATAGATTCTTAGCGGTTTATGTGTACTTACTTATTTGCCTTGAAATAAATAGGTAATCGTACCTTTTTGAGATTCTTTGCTAGAAGAATTGAATCTTGCCTTCAATGCGTAGTTAATGGCGTTATCTACTAGACAACCATTGGAAGTTCCAGAGCTTTTTGCGTTAAAATCTGCTTCGGTAACATAACCTAGGGCATTTACTTCAATATTGATAACAACTTTACCACCTTCTATGCATGTGTATATTGGTGGAGGTAATTTGTAGTTGTTTCTGTCTACTAAAGAGTAAGAAACAGAGGTTCTTCTTGCGGCTAGATTGTTGGTAAATTCTTTCTTTTGAGCTTCCTTTTCTCCTAAAAGTTGTTTTTTCTCTTCACGTTTTTTTGCCAAAGCTTTAACCCTTTCGGAATAACCGTCATCAGCGATCATATGTTCTGTCGGGTCGCCATCGCTCATTTCATTACGCTCGGCCATAAGCTCCTCTAACGTTTGTAGCGGTTCAGGATTACCATAACTGGGCTTGGCGGTTTCATTATAGGCTAAATGACTTTTAATGGGGTCAGACTCAACTTGCTCTTCTAAGGGTTCTTCCTCTTTTAAAATTTCTTCCAGTACTTCTGGGTCCATGACCATTTCAACCACATAATCTTCGTGAGATTCTTCTTGTGCGCCAAACTGAATATTATACAACACCAATACCACAATAGACATGCTAAAGACAGTGGCAAGTAGTGATAGTTGTTTTCTGTTCAGATTCATGGGTATATAACCTTAATTATACCAAAATATTTTAGAAGATCGATAAATGGTAATCAATAGTTGGCTACCTATTTTCTTCTTTACCTAACAAGATATCGGCGAAAACCAAAGGGTCTTGAGCATTATCTACGTTAAAATCACCTATTTTGGTTCTTCTCAGTGCTGTTAAATGTGCTCCAGAATTTAGGGCCTTTCCAAAATCATGAGCCATAGATCTTATGTAGGTGCCTTTACTGCATGCAATTCTAAAATGAACGTTTGGGCCGTCAATATCCGTAATTTCAAAAGCGCTGACATTTACCTTGCGTTTTGGAATTTCAACAGATTTTCCTTCTCGTGCCAGTTCATATAAGCGCTTGCCATCTTTTTTAAGAGCTGAAAAAACGGGCGGTGCCTGTTCAATATCACCTATAAATTCTTGGGTAGTGGCCTTAATAAGTTCTGGCGTTATATGTTCGGTAGAAAAAGTTTCGTTGATTTCAGTTTCCAGGTCATATGATGGTGTGGTGCTTCCTAAGGTGAAAATTCCCGTATATTCCTTTTCTTGACCTTGGTAATCGGTAATTTTTTTGGTGAACTTCCCTGTGCAGATTACCAAAAGACCTGTTGCCAAAGGATCTAACGTTCCTGCATGACCTATTTTAAATTTCTTTAAGCTGAATTTTTTTCTAATAGCCCATTTCAATTTGTTGACCGCCTGAAAAGAGGACCATTCCAATGGTTTATCGATCAATAATACTTGACCGTTTAAATAGTCTTCTTTGGTCAAATCTTTCATGAATTTGGGTGTTTAGATGGTACTACGGATTAGTGAATCCGTAAATAACGGCAATCAATCCTACTATAAGACAATAAATGGCAAAATAGGATAACTTACTTTTGCGTACCAATTGTATCATCCAGGTACAAGCGGCAAGTCCGGCAACAAAGGCGGCAATAAAACCGGCACCCATTGCAACGTTATTTTCTCCGTCAAATGTTAAGTCTCCGCTCATAAGGTCTTTCGCAATCTTACCAAAGATCAACGGAACCACCATTAAGAATGAGAATCTTGCGGCTTTAGATTTGTCTACGCCTAAAAGAACAGAGGTAGAAATAGTAGCTCCACTTCTTGAAATACCAGGTAGCATAGCTATAGCTTGAGAGATGCCAACTATAAAGGCATTACCAAAACTTACTTTCTTTTCAGTGTCTTTGGCCTTATCTGCAAAGTATAGCAGTACTGCGGTAATGATTAACATAAAGCCCACAAATCTAATATTACCTCCAAAAAAAGCTTCTAATTGTTCTTCAAAGAACAGACCTACAAATACTGCAGGTAGCATGGAAATTATGATTTTAGCGGAAAACTGACTTTCCTCGTTCCATTTAAACTGAAACAGGCCGCTTAAAATTTCCCATATATCTTTTCTGAAAACCACAATAGTACTTAGTGCGGTCGCAAAATGTAGTACAACGGTAAACAGTAAACTTTCTTCTTGTACAGAGTTATCTCCTAAAATGGCTTTGCCCAATTCTAAATGCCCACTTGAAGAAACGGGTAGAAACTCGGTCAATCCTTGAATAATACCGAGTATAATAGCATCTAAAGTATCCAATTAATTTTTCTTTTTGTGTGGGTTCAACAAAATGGCATAAATTTCTATACCTAAGCCAATAAGAACTAAAGTAGGCGCAAGTCTTATTCTTCTAAAATTATATATTTCAGGATTAAAAACATTAGGGTCATCACTACCGCCGCCGCTCATTAAGATAAAACCTATTGCAATACAGGCAATACCTATAAACATGAACATGTAATTTTTCTTTTGAAAAATAAATTCTTGTTTAGAATGCTGTTCTACTTTGTTGTTTTTACTCATGTCGCAAATTTAATAATATAATTCGTCCGTTCTAAGATTTAAGAAGCGTTGGGTCGCGAAATAAGTGCTAATAAACGAAATAAGTATTCCCAATAGAAAAACACTGACAAATAAAATCATCATTATATATGGTTCGTCTAACAATCCCAAATCTTGAAAATTGGTGTTTACATAATATACCACTCCGCCTATGGCCAATAGTGCAATTGCCGCACCGATCATACCAAGTTTAATATTTTGCCATATAAACGGTCTTCTGATAAAGGTCTTGGTAGCCCCTACCATTTGCATGGTCTTTATGATAAACCGTTTAGAATAAATTGATAGACGTATAGAGCTATTGATCAATAGTACGGCTATAAATGTAAATACGGCACTGGCAACTAAAATCCAAAAGCCAATTTGTTCAACACTTTTGGCTACCATGCTTACTAGAACACGATCATAGCTTACTTCATCTACAAAGCTCTTCTCCGAGAGGGTATTTGCAATTTCTTCAACTTTTTCGGCGGTAACAAAATCGGCATTCAATTTTACGTCGATAGAGTTTTTTAGTGGGTTGTATCCTAAATAATCAATAAAATCTTCACCAATATCTTCACTGTGCTGTTTGGCTGCGTCCTCTTTGGATACATACGTTGAAGATTTGGTGTATTCTGACATTGCCAAGGTTTTTTGAAGCTGTTCCACTTCAATTTCTTTGGTATTTTCTTTTAGAAAGACAGAAATGGTAATCTGCTCTTTGGAACGATCTGCCATTTTTTTGGTATTTAAGACCAATAGTCCTAAAATGCCCAGTAGAAATAGGACCAATGCAATACTTAGCACCACTGAAAAATAAGAGGAGATGAGTTTGCGTCTTTGATAATTTTCGAAGGAGTTTGCCATAGTACTTAAAAGTGTCGTAAAAATAGCAAAGTATTGTTAAATGGAACTTAAAAAAACAAAGCCTTAACGTTTTAAGCTAAAGTGTCCTTTAAATTGGGTGGTATCTGCCTTAATGCTATACCAATAATCGTCTTCTGGCATTGGTTCACCTTCAAAAGTGCCGTCCCAGCTAGTGTTGTTTGTATTCCCGAATTTAAGAAGCTTACCGTAGCGATCAAAAATTGAAATGGTAACCGCATTAAAAACTTCTAATCCGTCAGGTTCAAAAAAATCATTGAACGTATCTCCATTGGGCGTAAAGAATTTTTGAATGACCAAATGATAAAACTCTTGGGTTACTACGCCGCAATCCGTATTGTCCCGAACGTAAATAGTGTAAAATCCACCTTCGACAGCTTCAAAAATATTGTTGGGTTGAAATGAAATTCCATCCAATGAATATTCAAAATTTCCTTTGTTAGATGTAGAAACAACTATTGATGGTCCGTCAGATGTAATATTTTCAATTTGTGGTAAATCTATCTGGTCGACTGTAATGGTGCGTGTGGCTGAGCATCCATTTGTATTAGTTACAACGACTTCGTATTCGCCAGCTTCGGTAACATCGATCATTTGGGTAGTAGCACCTGTAGACCATTGGTAGGTGACATTCTCAACTTCGGCGTCTAAAGTGATAAAAGAGTCTTCACATAGAAAAACACTAGCATCTTCAGGTATTACCGGTAATGGATTAACGGTTAAACTGACTGCAGTTCTTGTAGTGGAAGCACATTCAATTTCGGTAGAATTGGCTTCTGCATAATATGTACCTGCAACTCCAATTTCTAAATTTTGGCTATTGGATACTATTAAATTTCCACCGGTAGGGGCGTCATACCAATTTATAGCGTATAGTGATGGTGTATTTACTGATATAGTCCCTATATCGCCTTCGCAAATTTCAACATCCCCGTTGCTAACAGGTGCAGGAGGAATAGGTAATACGATAATGTCAAAAACATCGGATACCACATTGCATAGATTGTTATTGACGTTAACAATGTCCTCTGCTATTTTTGTCCTAAAATAGGTGGTTGTGGTGACGGTAGGTGTATTTAGAATAGCATTGTTTTCTCCCGGTATATCTGTCCATGTTTGTTGATCTGTACTTTGCTGCCATTGGTAGGCATGAGAACTAAAAACGGAAGAGTCCGGTGTTGCGGTAAGCGTTGTGGATACTCCGCCCTGGTCTTCGCAGACTACCAAACTAGCTTCGTTGGTAGGTGTTGAGACCGTAACGTTGTCTCCACAGGATCGAAATAAAATATCATCTATGGCAACATCATTCCCACAGCCACCGTTACTGTTGTTTCTCATCTTAAGGATAACGGATGTTTGGCCAGGTTCGGTTTTAAAAACCAAGGCATATTGTTCCCATACGGTTGTACCGGTTCCTGGTATACTGCCGGTATCTCCTTGGGCCAGCAAATTAGTGTCCGTTGCGTCCCAAATTTGAAAACGGACGTTAACAGGTATGCTGTTGCCGTCACAGCTATTCGCTGGTTGAAGGTTGATCAGCCAAGATGAAAATTCATAAGTAGTATTCTCACATAGGCCCGTAACCTGTCTTTGGTAGAACTCGCCGGCGGTAAAACTGGCATTGACGATAAATGCTTTACCATTGGTATCGCCAGGTGTGTGGTCTTCAATGGATATCCAGTCGAAATAATTAGTAGTGCTAGATACAGTATAATCACCGTCATTGGGCGTGCCTGTGGTAAAATTATAGGTTGTGGTGCCGGGTGCCAGCATAGGACCGTCTGTGGTGCCCGCTCCAAAGTCCTCGGTAAAAATAGGATCGCCAGAGCTACCACCGCAAAAACCTAGCTGCGCCTGAAGTATGGTAATACTGCAGCAGGTAAATAATAATATAAGTAAAATTGTTTTGGGGCACTTCATAATCTAAGGTTAAAGATATACTTTTTAAAAAGATGAATAGTTGTAGTATAGCTTTCATGGCATAGTAGTGTCAAGTAAAGTATTTTTACGAAGATGTGAACTTAACCCAATTGTATGTTGAATTTGTTGGACTTAAAAATTTCCAGGCCTGGACTTTGGTTTCCTACCATTTGGATCTATTTAGTTCCTTTTGCGAATCAGGTAGATTATTGGCAGTCGTTCAATTTTTGGCTAGGTCTATTTTTTGTCACCTTTCCCTTAAACTATCTGGTCTACGGTCTTAATGATTTAAATGATGTTGGTGCAGATGCGGTAAATGATAGAAAAGGAAACTTTCTCTTTGGTGCAAAGGCTTCAAAGTTGCAACTTAAAGGTGTGCTCACTAAAATAATTGTACTTACGACTGTGTTTGTAACTGCGTTTACTTTTATAGCCGGATTAAAAATGTTTTTGTTATTGGTGTTTATGGTCGTCGTAAACATTCTCTATAATTTTAAGCCGTTCAGAATAAAAGAGAGGCCTCCGTTTGAAATATTGATACAGGTTGGGTACGTAGTTACTGTATTCTTTTCTATAGAACTGAATAATTTGGAAACATTGCCATGGCAGACATTGATGTATTTGTCATTGTTTGCATTTCAGGCACATATTGCTGGTGAAATAATGGATATAGAGCCAGATTTGGCTTCGGGAAAAAGAACCACCGCAACTTTGGTAGGGCGTAAAAACTCAAAATTGTTGATGCTTTTGATTTTGGTGTGCGAATCTGTTTTGGTGTGGTACTGGTTTCAAGATATCGTTTTAGCTTCTTTTCTTGGTCTTTTCTCTGCATTTATGGTGTTAGATATTTTTGTGATTTTTAAGGGTAGGGCATATACGTTGCCAGAAATGAAATTGTTTGGTTACCTTATTAATATATCGGCATTGGCTTCAATGCTTTGGGTGCTTTTTAGTGGCAAATTGATAATGGCTTAGGTCTATAGTTATCAATTGGTTTAAACTTTTCCCTTTAGCAGAATAAACCTATTTTTGCGACTTACAGAAAAGAAGTAACTATCATGCAATACAATTTCAACGAAATTGAGGCCAAATGGCAAAAATACTGGGCAGAAAATCAAACATTTAAAGCAGAGAACAATTCTGAAAAAGAAAAGTTTTATGTGCTGGATATGTTCCCTTATCCTTCAGGTGCGGGACTCCATGTTGGCCATCCGTTAGGGTATATTGCCAGTGATATTTATGCACGTTACAAAAGGCATAAAGGTTTTAATGTATTGCACCCGCAAGGGTATGATTCTTTCGGGTTGCCTGCAGAGCAATATGCCATACAAACAGGTCAGCATCCTGCAATAACCACTGCGGCCAATATTAAAACATACAGAAGGCAATTAGATCAATTAGGTTTCTCTTTTGATTGGAGCAGGGAAGTAAGAACTTCTAGTCCTGAGTATTATAAATGGACACAGTGGATATTCATTCAAATATTCAATTCTTGGTATAATACCGATACGGATAAGGCGGAAGATATAGATACTTTGATTTCCGTATTTGAGGCAGAAGGCAATGCCAATGTAAATGCGGTTTGTGATGATGATATTGTTATTTTTTCTGCAGAAGACTGGACCAATTTTTCTGATGTTGAAAAGCAAGAAATTCTTTTAAAATATAGATTAACGTATTTGGCGGATACCGAGGTAAACTGGTGTCCGGCATTGGGTACGGTTTTGGCAAATGACGAAATAGTAAACGGAGTGTCAGAACGTGGTGGTCACCCGGTTGTTCGTAAAAAGATGACCCAGTGGAGCATGCGTATATCTGCCTATGCACAACGTTTGTTGGACGGACTGGATAAGGTAGATTGGCCCCAGCCCTTGAAAGATTCGCAAACCAATTGGATAGGTCGTTCTCAAGGTGCATCGGCTATGTTTAATGTGAAAGACCATGATGAAAAAATAGAGGTTTTTACCACAAGACCCGATACTATTTTCGGAGTCTCTTTTATGACTTTGGCGCCAGAGCACGAATTGGTTGGTAAAATAACTACGGTAGAGCAGAAAGCAGAGGTAGAGGCATATATTGAGGCAACGGCAAAACGTAGCGAGCGTGATCGTATGGCAGATGTAAAAACCATTTCCGGTGCATTTACAGGTGCCTATGCGGAGCACCCATTTACAAAAGAGCCTATTCCAATTTGGATTGGTGATTACGTATTAGCGGGTTATGGAACAGGCGCGGTAATGTCAGTACCATGTGGTGATCAGCGCGATTATGACTTTGCAAAGCATTTTAATATTCCGATACCGAATATTTTTGAGGGAGTTGATATCTCTGAAGAAGCTTTTGCTGACAAGGAAAAAACGGTTATTGCAAATTCTGATTTCTTAAACGGATTGCCGTATAAGAAAGCCATGAAATTGGCCATCTATGAATTGGAAAAACTAGGGCATGGTGAAGGAAAAATAAATTATCGTTTGCGCGATGCTGTTTTTAGTCGCCAAAGATATTGGGGAGAACCTTTCCCTGTATATTATGTAGATGGTATGCCGCAGATAATCGCAAAAGAACATTTGCCGATTGAGTTACCGGAAGTGGAAAAGTATTTGCCAACCGAAACCGGCGAACCACCATTAGGTAACGCTGAGGTATGGGCTTGGGATACCGTTGCCAATAAGGTTGTGAATAATAGCGAGATAAATAATACCACTGTATTTCCATTGGAACTGAATACTATGCCAGGTTGGGCAGGTAGTTCACAGTATTTTAATAGGTATATGGATCCGCATAATAGCGAAGAAATATTCTCAGAGAAAGCCATTAACTACTGGCAAGATGTAGATTTGTATATAGGTGGAAGCGAGCACGCAACAGGTCACTTATTGTACTCTCGTTTTTGGCAAAAATTCATGTTTGATAAAGGTTTGGTGCCTAAAGATGAGTTTGCCAAGAAGTTGATCAACCAAGGAATGATTACGGGGACTAGTGCTTTTTTATATCAAATTATACCTGGTGTAATGGCGACGGATAATTCTTTGTTTATGGGGAAGCCAATAACAGGTTGTTCTAATATTTTGGTTTCAGCGGATATGATTGATTTGATTGGACGTGAGCCTAACGCTTTTGGTTATTTGGAAACAAATAAATCAAAACCAATTTTTGATTTTGTTAAGTCAAAGATTGACAATATTGATGAATATTACTATACAGATGAAAATAACATTATACATGAGTTAGGGTTTAAAATTCTTCGTTTGCATTTTGATGTAAATGTTGTTTTAGGAGATAATACGCTGGACACTAATTTTGTTCAAAACAGTAATAAAAGCAGGTTAAAAGACGATGTCGCATTCGTTTATAATGATGAAGGAAAGTTTATAGTTGAGCGCGAAGTCGAAAAAATGTCCAAATCTAAATACAACGTAGTAAATCCAGATGCTATTTGTGAAGAATATGGTGCAGACAGTCTGCGCTTGTATGAAATGTTCTTAGGTCCGTTAGAGCAATCTAAACCTTGGAACACGGCAGGTATTACCGGAGCACATGGTTTCTTAAAGAAACTGTGGAAATTGTACACGCCATTTTTAGATGAAACCGCGATCGCTGAGCGTAGCCAAAGTGAAGAAGAGCCTTCTAAAGAATCTTGGAAAACATTGCACAAGACCATTAAAAAGGTAGAAGAGGATATTGAAAACTTCAGTTTTAATACATCGGTATCTACTTTCATGATCTGTGTAAATGAACTTTCAGCTCAAAAATGTGTCAGCAGAAAAGTGTTGGAGCCATTGGCAATATTGGTATCGCCATATGCGCCACATATTGCGGAAGAATTGTGGAGCAAATTGGGTCATTCAGATTCTATTGCTACGGCACCATTCCCAAAATTTGAAGAAAAGTATATCAAAGAAAGTGATAAAGAATATCCGATATCCTTTAACGGTAAAATGAAATTTACCATGCAGTTGTCTTTAGATTTAAGTAAAGATGAAATAGAGGCTGCGGTTATGGCACATGAAAAAACCCAACAACAATTGGCAGGGCGTACTCCTAAAAAGGTGATTGTAGTACCTGGTAAAATTGTAAATATTGTTGGTTAACTCTTAAATAGTATAACTGGAAAAGAGGCAATGAGAATTGCCTCTTTTTTTTGCATTAATTATTTATCAAGGTTATGGTTAAATTGAGGGGTATAATTTAAAAATTAATATAAAAATGAAATATACCCCCTAAAAAATTAGGGTATGTTTGTGATAAAATGATAATTATGACACAATACCCCTGTGTTTTGTCGAATTAATGTTTGATATGTTATTAATTAGTTTCAATTTTGCAGTGTAACATTAAATGATAAATCATGATTGTTGGTATTCCAAAAGAAATTAAGAACAATGAAAGCAGGGTAGGTATGACACCGGCCGGAGTTTTCGAATTGGTAAAGAACAACCACAAAGTATATGTACAATCAGGTGCTGGTGAAGGAAGTGGTTTTTTCAATCAAGATTATCAACAGGCAGGTGCTGTAATACTAGATACTATTGGTCAAGTATATGCTATGAGCGAAATGATCGTAAAGGTAAAAGAGCCTATTGCAGAAGAGTATAATTTAATACAGGAAGGTCAAATACTGTTTACATATTTCCATTTTGCGTCAAGTGAGGCATTGACCAAGGCAATGATCAAGCAAAAAGCTGTTTGCATAGCATATGAAACGGTAGAGGATGAAGAAGGAACATTGCCACTTTTAACGCCAATGTCAGAAGTTGCAGGTAGAATGGCCATACAACAAGGTGCTAAATATTTAGAAAAACCTGTAAAAGGCCGTGGAGTGTTATTAGGTGGTGTGCCAGGTGTGGCCCCGGGCAAAGTTTTGGTGTTAGGTGCTGGCGTAGTGGGCATACAGGCTGCTAAAATGGCAGCAGGTTTGGGGGCTCATGTAACTATTTTAGATATTAACATGAAACGTCTGCGTTATGCAAATGATGTAATGCCACCACATGTGGTTACTGAATTCTCTAATGAATTTAATATAAGAAGATTGATCAAGACTCATGATCTTATAATAGGTGGGGTATTGTTGAAAGGTGCCAAAGCTCCAAATTTGATTACTAGAGACATGCTGAAAGAAATGAGGCCGGGAACGGTAATCGTTGATGTTGCCGTAGATCAAGGGGGTTGTGTGGAGACAACAAAGCCTACCACACATGAAGATCCAATTTATATCATTGATGATGTGGTGCATTACTCGGTAGCTAATATGCCGGGAGCAGTACCTTATACATCTACCATGGCATTGACCAATGTAACATTGCCGTATGCATTGAAATTGGCAAATTTAGGTTGGGAAGCTGCGTGTGAAAAAGATGCATCTTTGAAGAAAGGATTAAATATAGTAGAAGGGAATGTAGTATATCAAGAAATTATTGAAGCCTTTGGTTGGGAAGAGATAGTGGCTTAATCTGTACATTTTGTCAGTAAAATATGCCTCGTCATATCCGAAAGGAATTTGGCGGGGTTTTTGCTTTTCTAAAAATAGATTCTTTAAAAAGTGGGAATCTTTAGTATATTTAATCGATTTAAAAATTGAAACATTATGATGGGATATTATATATTGATCGGAGCAATTGCTTTGGTCAGCTGGTTAGTGAGCAGTAAATTAAAAAGTAAATTCAAGCATTACTCTAAAGTACATTTGCAAAATGGAATGAGTGGTGCGGAGATTGCGGAAAAAATGTTGGCAGATCATGGTATTAGAGATGTAAAGGTTGTTTCTACGCCTGGTATGCTTACCGATCACTATAACCCTGCAAACAAAACCGTAAACTTAAGTGAAGGGGTATACAATCAAAGAAATGCTGCTGCCGCGGCAGTTTCGGCACATGAAGTTGGGCACGCCGTACAACATGCACAGGCATATGAGTGGTTGGGCATGCGTTCAAAGTTGGTGCCTATTGTAAGTGTTACATCTAGCATGTCTATGTGGGTCGTATTTGGTGGTTTGGCATTAGGTGCCGCTGCCGGTGTAGGTTTTGGATATTGGGTAGCCGTTGCCGGTCTGGTAATGATGGGCATGGCAACATTGTTCAGTTTTGTGACCCTACCGGTAGAATATGACGCCAGTAATAGAGCATTGGCATGGTTAAAAAACAAGAATATAGTTACACCAGAAGAATATAAAGGTTCTGAAGATGCGCTGAAATGGGCTGCACGTACCTATTTGGTCGCTGCAATAGGTTCACTGGCAACTTTGGTCTACTGGGGGCTTCAAGTTTTTGGTGGTAGAGATTAAGATATAATTGTTTAGAAATAGAAAAGCCTTCCGTTCCGGGAAGGCTTTTTTTATATGCTTATTTGTCGGTCTATTTGTTGGGCTAAAGAAATAAAAGTTTCTGTTCTTGAGACACCTTCTATGGCTTGTATTTCTTTGTTGAGTACCTGCATTAAATGCTCATTATCTCTACATAATACTTTAATAAGGATAGACCAGTTACCGGTGGTATAGTGGCATTCCAAAACTTCGGGTATTTTTTCAAGCTGCTTCACGGCCATGGGATTGCTCATCGCCTTGTCCAAATAAATACCAATATAGGCCATAGTGGTATAGCCTAAAGATTTTGGGTTTACAATGAACTTTGAGCCGGATAAAAGTCCTGATGCTTCTAGTTTTCTTAAACGCTGATGTATGGCTGCTCCGGAAATACCGATACTTCTTGCAATTTCAAGAACCGGTTTACGGGCGTCTTCCATTAAAAAACGTAAGATTTTTTTATCTATTCCGTCAATTTTAGCCAAAGAAGATGGTGTTTTCATGTTATCTAAATCAAAGATCTCTTTTCTGGTGCTCCAGCTATGCTTCTACATACCTTAATTCTAGCAGGGCAAACCTTATTGTAATTTCAGTTGCTTTAAAGGTTTAAAATATAAAAGTACTTATTTGGTTTCAAAATGATACTTAAAATGTACTAATTGACTACAGAATTTGGATTATACCCCAAATAAGGTATATCGTATTCTTTAAATTTAACACCGTAATCTTCAAGTTCTTTAAGTATGGGTTCGTAAACTTCCTTGGATATCGGAATTTGAACTCCCGGTGTGGTTATTTTTCCGTTCAATATTTTTAAGGCGGCCATGGCTACCGGTAATCCTACGGTTTTTGCCATTGCGGTAAACGTTTGGTTTTCGCCGGTAACAACAAGTTTGGAATCAATTTGTTTCTTTTCACCGTTTAACTCGTAACCAAATTTATGATACATAACGATCATGTCCTTTTCGTTTGATTTCAACGTCCAGCTATCTTCAAGAATTTTCTGAAGCGCTTGGGCCGGAGTAGCGTTTGGTATGCCTATGAATTTATTTTGATCAAAAATGTTCAGCTCTAGCAACTTGTCCCAACGAATATCATCTTGATCTAATTTTAGATAATGTCTAAGTTTTAGCTCTACGGAATCGGTAGGGGAATACGGAAGAAATAGATTTATGAATTCTCGGTAACTCATTTTTTCAGAGTTTTCAATAGTGTAGGTGTCATCTGTAGCGCCTAATTGTATGAACATGTTCCAAGCTTTTGAAAAGCCTACACGGCGCATGGTGCCTCTGTAAATTGTTAGTGCATCTTGTAATTTATAAGCTTCGCGATAATTTAATGAATCGCGGTTGGCATAACCTTCAAAACGGCCATAACCTTCAATTTCAAAGAATTCTGTACGTCTAAATAACCGATGATAGGGAATGTATTTGTAAGTGCCTTCTTGTAGAAATTTGGCGGTACCGCCTTGTCCTGCCAAAACTACATTTCTAGGGTTCCAGGTAAATTTATAGTTCCATAGGTTATTGTCATGTTCTGGGGCAACCAAGCCACCACAGAAAGATTCAAACAATATTATTTTACCGCCGTTATCACGAATACGGTCAATTACTTGCATGGCACTCATGTGATCCACACCTGGGTCCAGACCAATTTCGTTCATAAAAACTAGTCCGGCTTCCTTCACCTGTTCGTCAAGGGCTAGCAATTCATTACTAACGTAAGATGCTGTTACCAAATGTTTTTTTAAACGAACACAATCTTGTGCTACCATGATGTGAAAACGGGCAGGAAGCATGGAGATTACGATATCTGAATGTTCAATTACTTTTTGTCTTGCGGTATCTTCAAAAATATCAAGAGCAATTACGGTGCAGTGTGTATGTTCGCTAATCGATGATGGAATTGCAGTGGGGTTTATGTCGCCAATGGTGATTTCCAAATTTTCAGCTTCCGCTTTTCCTAATAGATAATCCAATAAATAAGAGGTGGATTTACCTGCGCCAATAACAAGAATTTTTCGCATCATACGATTTCAGTATTTTTGATTTGTAACGAAGGACTAAGGTATCAAATTGTTACATTTATAAAAAAAGTTATCTTAAAAGTTATGAAAAAAACAATTTTAGGTACTGCTTGTTTGTTGGGAATGTTGGCGGTCATACTTGGTGCCTTTGGTGCACATGGATTAAAAAATTTGGTAGACGCACAATCCGTTACCACTTTTGAGACAGGGGTACGGTACCAAATGTATCATGCATTTTTCTTGTTTGTACTCGGCCTATTGCCCAATGAATACATAAAGTCTAGGAAAAGCATTTACATATGTACGGTAATTGGTGTAGTGTTATTTTCGTTTTCCATTTATATACTTTCTTTAAATTCATTAATGTCTTTTGACTTTAAGGTGATCGGTATTATTACGCCTATAGGTGGTTTATTTTTAATAGCTGCTTGGCTACTTATGGGTTATGGTATATTAAGGTCAAAATTTGTAAAATAGCGGTCAAATAAGTCAATGTGGCTTATAAATAGCGTATTTTCAATGTATATATGGCATTTACATGACTAAAACAAAATTATTAGGACTAGTCTTGGGTCCGCTTTTATTTGTATTGATCCTTTTATTTTTTCGTCCGGCCGGGCTTTCACAACAAGCAAATGCGGTTTTGGCATCTACTATTTGGATTGCCGTTTGGTGGATTACGGAAGCTATAAGCATTGCTATAACGGCATTATTGCCCTTGGTGCTGTTTCCTTTATCCGGTGGGTTGGACTTGTCTTCAACCTCTGGTTCTTTTGGTCATAAATATGTATTTCTATATATGGGCGGTTTTATCATAGCCATTGCCATAGAAAAATGGAACCTGCACAGAAGGATTGCCTTGAATATTATCAACCTGATAGGTTCAGATGTTAGAAAGATCATTCTAGGTTTTATGATGGCAACTGCATTTCTGTCAATGTGGATATCGAACACGGCAACCTCTGTAATGATGCTACCAATAGGTCTGGCTATCATAAAGCAGTTACAGGATAATCCGGATACGGTAGAAGATGAAAACAAAATATTCGGTAAGGCGTTAATGTTGGCAATTGCCTATAGTGCCTCTATTGGCGGTGTGGCTACTTTGATCGGCACGCCGCCAAATTTGGTTTTGGCAGGTGTTGTTTTAGATACCTATGGTTATGAAATTACCTTTATGCAATGGTTTGCCTTTGGTCTGCCTATATCTATAATTCTGATTTTTATTTGCTGGAAATATTTAACAAGGTATGCCTTTAGCTTTAAGCAGACATCTTTTCCTGGAGGAAAGCAGGAAATTAAACGCTTATTATCCAATCTGGGTAAGGTATCATATGAGGAGAAAATAGTGGCCTTTGTATTTGCATTGACCGCTTTCTGTTGGATTACGCGCTCGTATCTTTTGCAAAAAGTTTTGCCTGGTTTAGATGATACCATAATTGCCATATTCTTTGCTATCGTCTTGTTTTTAATACCTTCAAAGAAAAAAGCGGAACAGATTATTAATTGGGAAGAGGCGGTTAAAATGCCATGGGGCATAATTTTATTGTTCGGTGGTGGTATGGCATTGGCAAAAGGATTTGAGGTTAGCGGGTTGGCCATTTGGATCGGTGGGCAAATGACCTCATTAGCTGGTCTGCCTATTGTTGTCCTAATTTTAGTTTTGATAGCCGCGGTAAATTTTCTGACCGAAATAACATCTAACCTTGCTACAACCGCAATGCTTTTGCCCGTATTGGCGCCAATGGCGTTGACAATAGATGTACACCCGTTCGTATTAATGGTGGGTGCAGCGGTTGCGGCATCATGCGCATTTATGTTGCCCGTTGCTACACCGCCAAATGCGGTAGTATTTGGTTCAGGCTACCTAAGAATACCAGATATGGTGGGCAAAGGATTATTTATGAATATAATTTCAATTATTATATTGACCTTTTTTGTATATTTTGTTCTCCCAGAGTTATGGGATATTTCAATAAATAGTTTCCCCAATAAATTCAAATAAATGAAGCTATTACTTATTCCGGATAAATTTGACGGTTCACTAACAAGTGAATCATTTGCCAATGCCTTTAATGATGGTATGAAAAAGTCTGGCGTTCCTTTTACATCGCGCTATATTAAAGCAACGGATGGGGGAGAAGGTTTCTTGAAGGTCATAAGTCACTATAAGCCTTGTATTTCTGTTGAAGTAATAAGTGAAAATCCACTAAGGGAGCCTATACGGTCATATTATTTATACAATAAAGAAGATAATTCTGCTTATATAGAGCTTGCCAATGCTTCGGGTCTGGATCTATTACCTTATGAAGAACGTAACCCAATGTTGACAACTACGTTTGGTACAGGCATTGAAATTAAAGATGCCGTAGAAAAAGGAATTAAGCATATTTATATAGGCTTGGGAGCAAGTGCTACCAACGATGGCGGAATAGGTATTGCAAGTGCCTTGGGTTATGATTTTTTAAATGCTAATGGAGTGGTGTTGCCCCCTGTTGGCTCTAGCCTGCAATTGATAAGGTCTATAGATGATTCTCGGGTTTCGGATAAACTAAAGCAGGTAAAGTTCTACACAGTTCATGATGTAATAAATCCGCTATTCGGTAAAAATGGAGCAGCGTATGTATATGCTAAATACAAAGGCGCTACGGATGATGCCGTAGCCGAATTAAATAACGGTTTAATTAGATTGAACAGAGTAGTTTCAGATAGATATAATGTAAATTATAATGAAGTGCCGGGTACCGGTGCCGCAGGAGGGGCCGCTTTTGGTTTAAAAGCTTTATTGAATGCGGAGTTTTTAGGTGCAATGGATTTTATTTTGAAATTATCCGGTTTAAAGGAGGTATTACAAAAAGAGAGTTTTGATTATATTATTACCGGTGAAGGTAAAATTGATGAACAAAATTTAAACAGTAAACTACTGCAAGGGGTGATAGGATTGGGCAAAGAATATAAAATTCCTGTAATAGCTATTTGTGGAGCACTAGAAATTTCTAAAGACGATCTAAAAAAGGTTGGTGTTTTTGATGTGTTCGATATTAAGGATGAGCATAAGGATCTTGAGTACAATATGAAGCACGCAGCCCTGCTTTTAACTACAAAAACGGCTGAATATTTCTCTAAAAACTAAGAATTGAGTGTCAAAAAAAGACCTCTTTTTTTATTTATTTCTTAAAATATTAAGCCTTAAATAACAATAATGCATTTAAAATACGTTATCTCCTTATAATGTGTATTAAAAGGAATAAAGTGCATGCGAATTTTTTTCATTTATAGCGATTCTATAATTGAATTCGTATTTCGACGGGAAATGACGCTAATTGAGCTCTGAAAATCAGTGGTTCAGCTTTTATTTTTTTAGTTTTACACGAACAAATTTTCTAAAGCATGAAAAGCTCAATGACAAATGCGAATACCATATCCCTAGAAAACTACGGGATTACACACGCCAATTTTCATTATCAGGAAACACCGGAACAACTTCAAAAGGCCACTTTAGATCTGGACATGGGAGTTGAAACCAGCAATGGAACACTTGCAGTCAATACCGGTGAATTTACAGGTAGGTCCCCCAAAGACAGATATATTGTTAAAGACGATATAACTAAAGATAAAATATGGTGGGGAGATATCAATATTCCTTTTGAAAAAGAAAAATTTGATGCCTTATACACTAAGGTCATTAATTATTTGAACGAAAAAGAACTTTTTGTTAGGGATAGTTATGCCTGTGCAGACGAAGATTATAGGTTGAATATTCGTGTTATCAATGAATTTCCTTGGTCAAATATGTTTGCTTATAATATGTTTTTACGGCCTACGGAGAAAGAATTGGAAGATTTTACACCAGAATGGACCGTTATTAATGCACCGGGTTTTATGGCCAATGCAGATGAGGATGGTACAAGGCAACATAATTTTGCAATCTTAAACTTCACTGATAAAATTGCCTTAATAGGTGGAACAGGATATACAGGTGAAATTAAAAAGGGAATTTTTTCTGCGTTGAATTTTATTTTACCTGTTTATAAGGAAACTTTGCCAATGCACTGTTCATCCAATGTTGGTAAGGATGGTGATACGGCAATCTTTTTTGGATTGTCAGGAACAGGAAAAACAACTTTGTCTACTGATCCTAATAGAAAATTAATTGGTGATGATGAGCATGGCTGGACCAGTAGGAATACGGTATTTAATTTTGAAGGAGGTTGCTATGCAAAAGTGATCAACCTTTCTGAAGAGCAAGAGCCGGAAATCTACGGAGCTATCAAGCCAGGTGCTATACTTGAAAATGTAGTCTTAGATGATAAAGGCAATGTTGATTTTGCGGATACTTCTATAACGCAAAATACAAGGGTTAGTTACCCAATTCATCATATTGATAATATTCAACAACCGTCAATAGGTAAAAATGTAAAGAATATATTCTTTTTAACAGCCGATGCTTTTGGTGTTTTGCCTCCAATATCCAAGCTTACTCCTAGTCAGGCAGCTTACCACTTTATATCTGGTTACACTGCTAAGGTTGCAGGGACGGAAGCTGGTGTTGTAGAGCCTGTACCATCATTTTCTGCTTGTTTTGGCGCGCCGTTTATGCCATTGCACCCAACAAAGTACGCAGAAATGTTGAGTAAGAAAATGAAAGAATCTGGCGTAGATGTTTGGCTTGTAAATACAGGTTGGACAGGTGGACCTTACGGTGTTGGTACCAGAATGAAATTAAAGTATACCAGAGCAATGATTTCTGCTGCATTAAGTGGAGAGTTAGGTCTTTACTCTTATGATAAATACCATATACATTCAGTATTCGGTGTTGCACAGCCAAGGGAGTGTCCTGGGGTACCAACTTCGGTTTTGAGTCCAAGAGCAACATGGAACGATGATGAGAAGTATTATAAAACTGCATTTAAACTGACAAATGCCTTTAGGGAAAACTTTAAAAAATTTGAAAGTTATGCCAGTGAAGAAATAAGAAGGGGCGGTCCACAACGGTACGCGTTCTAAATAAAAAAAAGCCTTGCAATGCAAGGCTTTTTTAATATCTAGTTATAAACGTTTTATTTGTTTACGCTCATAATATATTTCTGTAACGCCATGGTCATTGAAGGTGTCTCGGGCGTTGGAGCTTTAATATCTATTCGTAAGCCGGCATCTGTAGCGGCATCTACCGTAGAGTTGCCAAAAACAGCAATTCTAGTATTTTTTTGATCAAAATCCGGAAAATTCTGTAATAACGACTCTATACCAGATGGGCTAAAAAATACCAATATATCATAGTACACGTTGCGCAAATCTGAAAGGTCGCTAATCACGGTTTTGTAAAAAATAGCTCTTTTCCATTCAATACTCAAAGAGTCCAGCGTATCTGGTACATCTTGCTTGAGCACATCAGAAGAAGGAAGTAAGAATTTTTCATCCTTATATTTTTTTATCAACGGTACTAAATCCGTAAATAATCTTTTACCTACGTATATCTTACGTTTTCTATAGACAACGTATTTTTGAAGGTAATAGGCAACCGCTTCTGACTGACAAAAATATTTCATGGAATCAGGCACTTTAAAGCGCATCTCATCCGCAATTCTAAAAAAGTGGTCTACTGCGTTTCTACTGGTTAAGATTATAGCGGTAAAATCATTCAAGTCTATTTTTTGCTGACGTACAGATTTTGCGTCAACTCCTTCTACATGAATGAACGGTCTAAAATCAACCTTTACTTTCTCTTTATCGATAAGTTTGGAATAGGGGGAGTTTTCCATTTTCGGCTCAGGTTGAGAGACCAAAATCGTTTTTACTTTCATATGCTGCACTATTTTAGAAAGCTTCCCATAATAACTAAGGGTGCAATTTCGAGTGCGCAAAGGTACAAAATAAAATAGAAAAAATAGCTGCTTATAAATTTTTGGTAATTCCTGAGGACTGTTACCCAACCAATTATATTGATCGCCAAAAATAAAATGAGTGCAATAATTATTATGATTCTTGAGTCTTTAAAAACATAAGCAAGAAATACGTTGGCAATGAAAAGAACAAAACCTGCATAATTAAGATAGGTTAGTTTCTTAAAAATCAATTCATTAAAGGTGTTGTAAGAGTTAAATATGAATCCATTTAACAGTTGTGCCATTGTTTTCGCGGAAAAAAATAAGAAAACCCCTGCAAGCAATAAAGGAAAAATATAGGGGTTTTTTGTTCCTGAAATATTTATATAAGAACGCCAAATAAAAAAAATAAATAAGGTTAGATTGATAATCTGGAACACGCTCATTAGAAAATGAAACCAGTTGAACAACTTCTCTTTCTTCGTGTACATGGTAATGTACTTATTGTTAAAAGGAAGAATTATAAAGTTTAAAAAACGTGGGTAATAGATACTTTTGGCAATCAATGGAAATACAAGACTTGCCATAAGTGTTATGGTAATCCAGTCCGTCTGCTCTAAGGTTCTTGTAATAGGTTCCATCAATTAATATGAATTGCTTTTCCGTTTAGACCGTATAAAAGATCATTTTCAGAAATTACCACTCTAAAGTAGCCAATCTTTTCCTTTTTCGTTTTAGGCAATTGAAATATAAAATGGGTAGTGTCCTGCTGTTTTAAGTATGCAGTGTTAACTTTTGTGGGTTTAGGTGTTATCTGCAGTGTTTCCTGGGGCTTTTTATAATCGTCCATATAACTGACCGCAAATTTCAATTTTTTAAGATCAATATCTTCGTTGTAGGGGTTGTAAACTTTAAGCTCAATTTGCTCCTCTGAATTTAAAGATACCGGGGTGTCGTCAATAGTACAATCTAATTTTCTGTACGATTGAAAGTTACTAATATATTTGCCCTTATAGAGACCGCCATTCTCTCTAGTATAGGTAAATGTAGGGCTGTTTAGATATTTAGAAACATAGGCAACATCCTTGCCCCGTACTTTCTCTTCTGAATCATTTATGGAATATTGATTTTTTCGATACATAAAATTGTTCAAAGAAAAGGTAGGTGTTGCACCGGTGTAAAAAGAATACATTGGTGCGTTTCTATAGGAGTTTTCAAAAACTACGGGGATATTACCTACTTCTTCTTTTATTGCAGCTGCCCATTCTTTATTGCCATGGCTTTCATAATAAAAATTGAACAGTAATGGTTGGTAGACGAGTCCCATTCTTAAATAAATAATCAGCACCGTATTGATAAGGCCAAGTTTATAGATCCAAGCTAATGCTTGTTTATTCTGTAGCATGTAATTATAAGCTATAACCACCAGGGGAATACATACAATAATAATCCATTGAGTTTGTACCCTTCTGTTAAAACTTGATATAAAAAAGAATATGAGTACACCGTAGGTAAGATAAATAAGTGCCCTGTTGAAAAGATTATTTCCTTTTGTTTTAAACAGTGATTTGTATATGAACGGAAAGGTAAGCCCAAATATGGCCACTAAATTTACCAAAAAGCCCAAAGTGTATTTTTCAAAGCTATACGCTCCATTTGGCCGCTCATATAAATGATATTTTATGGACACAAAGTCGTTCTCGTACAACCAATAAAAATGGGGGGAATAACAAAATAGCGCAATAAGAACGGCAAGCCAAGCATATTTGTTGGTAGTAAGTTTAAGATTGGATAACAGTACAAAGAATATAACCAGTACGGCATGATATTTACTGTACATTAATGCGGCCATAAATAAGCCTAAAAGAATGGCCGATCCCACACCTTCATTTTTTATAAAATGCTTGTAAGTGAGTAAAAAGCAACTTGTAAAAAATAACAAAGGAGTATCCGGTAAGGTGAAAAACCCGTAAGCGTTGAGCAAGGTCATTGAAAAAACCAGTACAAAGAAATGTTTAATGTAGTCGTTCTTTTTGGGGTTGTCTATCATTAACCAAAGAATAATAATGTTGGCTGCAGATAGCACACAGCTCATAAAGCGAACACCCAATTCACCATTAAAAAAGAAGTTACTAATCTTCACCAAAAGCGCTACCATAGGTGGATGGTCAAAATAGCCCCATGCCATATTTTGACTGTAATACCAGTAATAGGCTTCGTCAAAAATGAGTTGCGTAAAACTAGATTGAATAAGGTTTAAAATGAATATGGCAGCTAAAAAATAGTAAAACTGCTTTGGTATTTTAGTCAACATCTGCTTAGATTACTAAATGGTAAAATTACAAATTTAAGGTTAGGTAACTAATGTAAAAATATCATAAAGGTATTGTTGCCCATTTTAATAAGACTTTTAAAACCTTACTTTTGTCGAAACACCTATAATTAACATATGTCCAATAGTATCGTAATCATACCTACGTATAACGAAATTGAGAATGTAGAGGCTATAATTAGGGCGGTATTTGTTTTGCAGAAAGAATTTCATGTACTAATTGTCGATGACAATTCACCGGATAAAACAGGGGACTGCGTTCGCGGACTTCAAGAAGAGTTCAAGAATAAATTATTTTTAGAGACAAGATTGGAGAAATCAGGATTAGGTACTGCCTATATTCATGGTTTTAAATGGGCAATTGAAAAGGGCTACGATTATATTTGTGAGATGGATGCAGATTTTTCGCATACGCCTTCAGATTTGTTACGGTTACAGAAAGCATGTGAGAACGGAGCGGATTTAGCAGTTGGCAGTAGATATAAAAAAGGAGTTAATGTAGTAAACTGGCCCTTATATAGAGTTTTGTTGTCCTATGGGGCATCAATCTATGTAAAGTTGATTACTGGTATGCGTGTAGATGATCCTACAGCAGGTTTTGTATGTTATAAAAGACATGTATTGGAAGCCATAGACTTAGATTCGGTTCGGTTTGTAGGTTACGCATTTCAAATAGAAATGAAATTTAGGGCGTATTTAAAGCACTTTAAAATAGAGGAAGTATCTATTATTTTCAGGGATCGGATACTGGGGAAGTCTAAAATGAGTTCCTCTATTATCAGTGAAGCTATTTGGGGTGTATTTATAATGAAAATGAGAAGTCTATTTTTGAAAAATAAGTTTTAAGTATGGGTAAAATTTTGTTGAAAAACGGAATAATGGTCAACGAGGGGGTGACACAGGAAAGTGACATCCTAATTATAGATGATGTTATCGCTAAAATAGGAAAAGACATATCTGATCCAGATGCAGAGGTGATCGATATTGCTGGTAAACATGTTTTACCCGGTGTTATAGATGATCAAGTTCATTTTAGGGAGCCGGGCCTTACCCACAAAGGAACAATTGCAACAGAAAGTAGAGCGGCACTTGCAGGTGGTATTACTACATTTATGGAGCAACCTAATACAACGCCACAAACGACTACTATAGAAAAATTGGAAGAGAAGTTCGCTACTGCGGCAAATGCTGCTTTTGCCAATTATTCTTTTCTTTTTGGCGGTACCAATGACAACCTGGAAGAATTAAAAAGATTGGATAAAAATGCCTGTTCAGGTATTAAGTTGTTCTTGGGTTCTTCTACAGGCAATATGTTGGTAGATGATGAAAAGGTAATAGAGAATATTTTCAGCAATACAGAAATGGTCATCTCCGCACATTGTGAAGATGAAACGACCATTAGGGAAAACTTGGCAAAATATAAGGCAGAGTATGGTGATGATATTCCTGTAGAAATGCATCCTATTATTAGAAGTGAAGAGGCTTGTTACCTTTCTTCGTCCAGGGCAATTGCGTTGGCCAAGAAAACTGGTGCAAGATTGCATGTTTTTCATCTTTCTACCGGAAAGGAAACAGATCTGTTTCGTAATGATATTCCGTTGGAACAAAAGAAAATTACGGCAGAGGTCTGTATACACCACCTTTGGTTTTCAGATGCGGATTATGCAAACAAAGGCACTTTAATAAAGTGGAACCCTGCGGTAAAGACCGCTAAGGATAGGGATATGCTTTGGGATGCGCTATTAGATGATAGAATAGATGTCATTGCAACAGATCACGCCCCACACTTATTGGAGGAGAAGAGTAATGTGTATACAAAAGCGCCCTCCGGCGGTCCGTTGGTACAGCACGCATTAAATGCAATGTTGGAAAAAGTAAAAGAAGGAAAGATTACTTTAGAAAATATGGTACAGAAAATGTGCCATAATCCGGCAATATTGTTTCAAATAGAAAAACGCGGGTATCTTCGTGAAGGTTATTATGCAGATTTGGTTGTAGCGGATTTAAATAGCCCTTGGACGGTTACTAAGGAAAATATCGCCTACAAATGCAAATGGTCACCTTTTGAGGATACTACGTTCTCATCTAAAGTTGTACATACTTTTGTAAATGGCCATTTAGGTTATAGCAACGGACAGTTTTCCGAAAAGCGAAATGCCAAAAGGCTAACATTCAATAGACCATGAAACACATATTGTTTTTAGTGGCGGCACTTTTCTTGTTAACTTCTTGCGCCGAAGAATTAATTGAGAAGCCGGATAATTTAATACCAGAGGATAAAATGGTATTGATTATTAAAGAGATGGCGATCGTTAATGCCGCAAAAGCGACCAATTTGGGTAAGCTGCGAGAGAACGGGGTAGAGCCTACATCTTTTATATTTGAGAAATTTGAAATAGATAGCGCTCAATATGTTGATAGTGACAGGTATTATGCTTCTAAACCTTTGCGATATGAGAATATGTACAAAGAGGTAGAATCTGATCTAGAAGAACAGCGCTTAAAATTAGAGGCAGAGAAAAAAATTAGGGATAGTTTAAGTATTGCCGAGAAAACTAAACAAAATATAGAAATTAAAAAGAAAGATTCGGTCTCGTCTAAAAATGTTCAGAAGTAAAAAGTTTAGAACTAAATTTTATTTGTTCGTCTAAGTTCTCGAACTCCATATTCAAGGTGTTTTTTATTTTCCCATTGTTGAATTCGGTAGTGTTTTTTAGTCCGTAAATAGTATTTTTTGTAATAGTTCTAGGGCTTCCGGTGAGTAAATTTCTAATTTTGTCTACAATCTTGCCTATTTCTAGTTGCCAAAATTTAAGCACGGTTGTAGGTGGTTTTTTGCTCATTGCCAAGGCTATTTTTTCCAATATTCGTTGGTAGGTCAAATTTTCGGCGACCAGAATAAATCGTTCGTTATAAATAGTAGAGTTCATAAGTGCGATCATAATATTGGTAACATCGTTTATGGTAATAAAACCTGTTCCACCGGGTGGGTAATATTTATATCCTTTTGCGGCAGTTTTAAAGAAAGCGCCACTACCACTGTTCCAAAATCCGGGTCCAAGAATAACCCCTGGATTTACGATCACAACTTTTAATTCTTCTTGTGCGCCACGCCAAACTTCCATTTCGGCCAGGTGCTTTGTTATGGCATACGGATTGGCATTTTGGCGCGTCCATTCAGTTTCTTCATCAGCCAATTCTCCGTTTAAAGACCTACCTATTGCGCCAATGGTACTCACATGGCACAATTTACTTATGGCATATGAGATACAAATATTTACAATGTTGGCCGTGCCTTCACGGTTTATGCGTTCAAGCTTTTTAAAATCTGAGGGGTCAAAAGAAATATAGGCTGCACAATGATAAACTTGGGTAACACCCTCTATGGCATTTTCTAAAGAAGGGATATCTAAAATATCTCCCTGTACCCAATCAATTTGGTCAAATAGGGTTATGGCGTTATCAGAATAATAAGAGAAGATTTTTTTTACCTGAACAAGTTTGTCCTTGGTTCTGAACAACGCTCTAACCTTTGTGTTGTTCATCGTTAATTTTAGTAGCAAATGGGACCCCACCAAGCCTGTGCCTCCTGTAACTAATACCATAATTCAAATTTAGGAAATACCGGTGGATAAATTCATGCTTTAAACTTCTGTGTACTGGCAAGAATTCCATTTATATTTGCAGTTCAATTAAAATTAAGCAAGAAATGACAAATTTTGTCAAAGAATTACAGTGGCGCGGTATGTTGCACGATGCAATGCCAGGAACGGAAGAACATTTATTGGAAGGTATGCAGTCTGCTTATGTAGGTATTGATCCTACTGCAGATTCTTTACATATAGGCCATTTGGTGGGCGTAATGATGTTACGTCACTTTCAACTGGCGGGGCATAAACCGTATGCTTTGATCGGTGGTGCTACAGGTATGATCGGTGATCCATCCGGTAAATCTGCAGAACGTAATTTGCTTGATGAGAAAACGCTTCGTCATAATCAAAATGCATTAAAAGAGCAATTATCCCGTTTTTTGGATTTTTCCGGAGATGAGGATAATGCCGCTGTTTTGGTCAATAATTATGATTGGATGAAAGACTTTTCGTTCTTGGAATTTATCAGAGACGTAGGTAAGCATATTACCGTAAACTATATGATGTCTAAAGACTCGGTCAAAAAACGTCTTTCATCAGAAGCAAAAGAAGGCATGTCTTTTACTGAATTTACCTACCAACTAGTTCAGGGATATGATTTTCTACATTTATACAGAGAGAACAATTGTAGCCTTCAAATGGGCGGTAGTGACCAATGGGGAAATATTACCACGGGTACAGAGTTAATCAGAAGAATTGCAGGTGGAAAGGGCTATGCATTAACATGCCCGTTAATTACAAAGGCAGACGGTACCAAGTTCGGCAAGACAGAAGGCGGTAATGTATGGTTAGATGCAGAAAGAACATCGCCGTACAAGTTCTACCAATATTGGTTGAATACATCAGATGAAGATGCTGAGAAGTATATAAAGATTTTTACATTTTTAGGTCAACAAGAAATTGAAGATCTGATAAAGGAACATAAAGAAGCTCCGCATTTAAGATTGTTACAGAAGAGATTGGCGGACGAGATTACGGTAATGGTGCATTCACAAGAAGATTTGGACAATGCGGTTAAAGCCAGTAAAATATTATTCGGAAAATCTACGGCATCAGATTTAAAAGGGTTGAACGAAAAGACATTTTTAGAAATCTTTGATGGAGTGCCACAAGCAGAACTATCTAAATCTGAATTGGTTGACGGATTGGATATGATTGGAGCTTTGGCAGCTAAAACCAGTTTTTTAGGCTCTAATGGAGAGGCTAGAAGAGAGCTCAAACAAAATTCTATTTCGGTCAACAAGGAGAAAGTAAAAGAAGATTTTTTGATTACTGCAGAAGATTTGATCAATAACAAGTTTGTATTATTACAGCGCGGTAAGAAAAATTATTTCGTATTGGTGTTCAATTAAATCTTTCTAAACAGGCTATTTCATGAAGTTTAATCTAGTAGCAATACTATTATTGTTTTTTATTTCTTGTAGTGATGATGATCGTATAATAGATGATCTGGCATTGGAAGGTGACTGGGTGCTCTCAAATGTAATATGTTTTTGCAGTTTTACTGAAGATGTAGATTTTTCTTTAACTACAATTAATTTCGATCCTAGAAGGGGTATGGTTACCGTTGACCATGAAAGTGACTATGAATTTTTTAGGAAAAGTGGGGAACATTTTTACGGCGGTCAGGCCAATAGAATTAATTTTTCTGATGGTGCCGTGTTTTTTTTCGAGACTCAGGAGGATCAATTGACACTTACTTTTGAGGATAACCCGGATATTGCCGATGATGAGGTAACCTATATTTTTAATAGATAATATATCTCTCAATAAATTTACTAAGGGTTTTAAATATTTTTTGAAGAATGGCGTTTACTAATTTAAACCCCTAATTATGTTTAAAAAGTACATTGCCGTTATTTGTTTATTTGCATTGTTTACCGCTTGTGATAAGCTTGATGAGTTAACAAAATTTGACATGGAATATAGCCAACGCGCTACCATACCTTCTTCTGCTGGTATTGATTTACCTTTCGATGTTTTTACTCCTGAAATTGAGACCAATTCAGAATCTACTTTTGAAGTTAACGATACTAGAAAAGACCTAATTGAAGAGATTAAGTTGACAGAATTGGAATTGGTCATTATATCGCCCGATGGTGCAGATTTCAGTTTTTTAAATTCGATAGAAGTATATATTTCTGCAGATGATTTAGAGGAGATAAGAATTGCCTATTTGGAAGAAGTGCCAGATGATGCTGGTAGTGTCATTACTTTAGACACTTCAGATACCGATTTAAAGGAGTATATAAAGAAAGACGAATTTAGTTTAAGGCTAAATACCGTTACCGATGAGTTGATGAGTACGGACCATGAATTGGAAGTAAATTCTACTTTTTTTGTAGATGCCAAGATTTTAGGACTTTAATTTAATACTGCGTTAACGCAACTATTTGTGGTTTAGGGTATCTTGTAACTAGTTAAAGGTCTAGGTGCTATGAAAAGATATTCCGTTTTGTTTCTGTTTTTATTGCTTTTTATTTCATGTGCAGATGACGATGACTTTGGTCTAGAGTCAACACAATTTGTGTTCTCCGAGCAAAGATGGGAATTGGTTCAAATGTCTGGTAGTTTTACGGGTTCTGAAACTACGGGCAAAGATATGCCGTGGCAAGAATATTACATTTTCTCACCAGAAGGTATTTTTCTAAAATCTAGAACGGTCAATGATGAAGTTACCGAGGCTACAGGTACTTTTGAGGTTGTAGAATATGATAATGATCTCAATCATTACTTAGAACTTACATACCAAACCGGAAATACATTGGTGGGCAATTGCACAGGCGATAATAAAGAGCTCTTAATGTACAGAAATACCACTATGATCTCTAGCTTATGGTTGGCTTGCGATGGACCAGGGTTAGATTACCAGCTTAGAAAAAACTAAAGCACCATTAAATTACAACCTCTAATATCAGAGTTATCGAATCTACCGATAATTTCAAAAGTGTTGTCTTGGTTAATTTTTCCAAGATCTTGAGTTGCAATAAAAGAACAGGAATTAATATTGGCCAAATCTATCACATTGATTCCGCCAGATTTACCGGTGTTTAAATACGTAAGAGGGTCTTCGGTATCCCTAACCATTATTTTCATCCAGCCAGGGCAATTGAACACTCCGTCACCTTTAGAGTAAGCTTGCGAAAGTAGCTCTGTCATTCCGTATTCAGAATGTATTTTAGTTACACCAAATCCGTTAGAAAGGATTTCATGTAGTTCTTGGCGTACAATTTCTTTTCTACGCCCTTTCATACCACCAGTTTCCATAATTATGGTGTTTTGCAAGGACATTTGGTATTGCTCGGTAAACTCCAGTAATGCAAAAGAAACACCAATGATCAAAATTTTGGTATCTGTTTTTTGAAGCTCAAGAAGAAGTTGGTGCAATTGTTCATATTCATTTAAAAAAAAGCCACTTTTTGGGTGATTTGATTTTTTTATCAAATCATCTGCCATATAGATCAAAGAAGAACCGGTACGTTCTAAATAAGAAGGTAAAAGCGCAATAACGCAATAATCTTCAATAGAACCATAAAAGTGATCAAAGGCCTTTAGATAACTTCTTTCGTACAAACTTAGGTCACTAACAAAATGCTTACTGGTCTCGCTACCTGTGGTGCCGCTACTGGTAAAGATTATTTCTGGTGTTTTGGTTGTGCTTAGTACACTTTTAGACTTAAAGAATTCAATAGGTAAAAAAGGGATCTGTTCTAAAGTTAGAACGGTATTTGGGTCTACATTTAAATAGGAACAGAAAGAACGGTATACAACATTGTTGTGGTATTGAAAATGAAATACGCGTAATGCCTGGATTAAAAAATCCTCTTTAGTCTGTATATCAAAAATTGCCTTGTGTTCCATGTACCTGATCAATTATGACAAAGGTACTGAACCAAATTATTTTAATGGTTTTGAGATGAGAATATGTAAGTTATCTATTTAACTACTAGCTTACGGGTAAAAGAATTACCATTTTCAGTTACTTGAACTACATATACGCCTGGTGATAATCTAGAGATGTTCATGGCTTTTGCAGATAATTTTTCGGTCAATACCAATTCACCGAATACATCATAGATTCTTACTTCTTTAAATGAATTCTGCTGGGTGGTTACATAAACCACATCTGCAATTGCTGGGTTTGGGTATAATTTAAAACCGGAAATTTCATCTTTACGTAGGTTGTTGACATCTATAGTGTCTTGGGCATATAAACCAACGGAGACTACCATAAATAGCATAAAGTAGATTTTTTTCATTTTGTATTGATTTGGGATCAACACTATAAAGGTATGTAGAAGTGTAACTAGAACACTGAAAATGTTGTGAAAGGTAAATTTATGTAGGTCAATGAAATACGCGGAGTATTTCGTCGTAAAAACGTGTATTTGACCGATATTGAATTTTACGGATTAAGAAGGAGACTGATGCTGATCTTGTTCGGTATATCATAAAATAACCTGTGCTTAAGTAGCAATCAATTCTAAATTTAAACCTATTATTATGTAGATCTTCTTAGAGGTTTTTTACTTGACGATCAACTTACGGGTGCACATCTTGTTCTTTTCAAGAACACGTAATACGTAAACACCGGCATCTAAATCAGAAAGATTTAATTCTTTTCCTAAGATGGTAGTTTTGAGCAATAATGTACCAAATACATCATAGATGAAAATTTCTTTGGGAGCATTAAGGTTTGTAGAAATAAATACTTTACCTGTTGTAACCGGATTTGGATACATATTAAAACCATCAATATCCCCATTGCTTTGAGTACTTTGCCCATAGCTGAAAGAAATAATAAAAAAGAAGAGGATTAGGTAAAGGTGCTTCATATATAGCTGGTTACAAATGCTATGCCACAAATATAGGAATTTAACACGCTCCTGTGTTTTTGTAGGAGGAGATATTGTGAAAAGATCGATGAAATGCAAAATAATCGATGAAATGCACTATTTATGACTTGAGCTACCTGTTTTATTGGGCTTATAACTGGCGTGTAGTCCTAGATTGTAAGAATATTTTTAATTAAAAAAGCCCGCTATTTGCGGGCTTTTAAATAGAATATAATACTGTTAATTAGTTGCCGGTTGCCCAAGCAAAAATTGTAACATCAACTGTAGTTCCGTTGAAAACGTCATCTTCAGTTGTAGTAAGGGCAGTTCCGTCCACAATTACATTTTCCAAAGGACCATTGTCTTTCATGTCTACATTTGTATCATAACCAACTAGACTTACGTTTGTCAATGTAGCGCCAGAAGTCGCTTTAAATTGTAAAGCAGTACCACCAACTGTAGAAACAGCGGTAAAGTCAATTAACTTAGGGTTTCCGTTAGCTTTATCAGCTTCCACAGCAGTTGAGAAACCTTCAACATTATGTAGAACGTAAGCGGTTGTTACTGTACCGTTCCAACCTTCTGTCCAGTCAATAGAATCATCTTGGTTGTTTTCAAAGTATAAGTTTGAAGCCGAAACTGTGCCGCCAAAGAACTCAACACCATCATCTTCACCATCGATCATTGCAACGTTGTCAATAGTTGTTTCAGAACCTACAGCATAAAGCGTAAGACCGTTATACTGAGACTCGGCATTGATTTGTGCTCCTGCATTTTTAATAATCAAGTAGCTTATGGAACCAGAGTTGTCTGTATCGTTAGTACCACCGTATTTGAAATCACCTACTTCGGCAGTAGCATCTATACCTTCAGTAGTAGTTGCATCTCCTAAAATTACCAAACCTCCCCAATCTCCAGGGTTGTTATTGGTTGAAGTCATTACAACAGGATTCGCTTCTGTACCTTCAATTACAATTTTACCTCCACGTTGAACAACGATGTAAGTTTCAGTTTCATCACCAGATTCAACTTGTGCACTAATAGTTGTACCTGCAGGAATGGTTAGCGTAGCGCCATCCTCAACACTATAATTTTTTGATAATAGGTAGTTGATGCTTGCATCTAAGGTAAGGTCGTTGGTTAAGTTTCCTGTCAAAATGCTGCTCCCTACAGCTGCATCTGTATTTACCCAATCAAAAATTGCAACGTCTACAGTTGCATTTGCATTGTAGCTGTTATCTGGATTACCAGCTTCGCCTTCAATGACAACATTAGCCAAAGGACCATCGTCTTTCATGTCTATAGAAGTTTCGTAACCACTTAAAGAAAGACCTGTAATGGTAGCGCCAGAAGTAGCTTTGAACTGTAAAGCCGTACCACCAACGGTTGAAACAGCGGTAAAGTTTATTAAACTAGGATTTCCGTTTGCTTTATCAGCCTCAACTGCAGTTGAGAAACCTTCTTTTGTATGAAGTACGTAAGCATTGGTTACAGTACCGTTCCAACCTTCTGTCCAGTCGATAGAATCATCTTGGTTGTTTTCGAAATATAAGTTAGAAGCAGAAACAGTTCCTCCAAAAAATTCAACACCATCATCATCACCGTCGATCATTGCAACGTTATCAATACTGGTTTCAGAACCTACAGCATATAATGTAAGCCCGTTATACTGAGATTCGGCGTTAATCTGAGCACCTGCATGTTTTATGATCAAGTAGCTGATTGATCCGGAATTATCGGCATCATTAGAACCACCATATTTAAAGTTTCCAACTTCTGCAGTAGCATCAACACCTTCAGTAGTAGTGGCATCTCCTAATAATACCAAACCACCCCATTGACCTGCTTCGCCACCTGTAGATTGCATAATTACCGGCGCGGCAGCTGTACCCTGTACATCTATTTCTCCACCTCTTTGAACAACGATATAAGTTTCAGTTTCATCACCAGACTCAACTGTCGCATTAATAACAGTACCTGCAGGTATTATTAATTTACCCCCAGCTTCAATACTGTAGTTTTTTTCCAGTGTATAAGTTTTAGAGGCGTCAAGAGTTCTTTCTTCTGATAATTGTCCAGTTAAAGTAGTACTTTCTTCTGGGTTTGTTGCTTCGCATGCAGTACAAGAACCGCCGCAATCAACACCTGTTTCATCACCATTTTTTATACCATCGGTACAGGTTGGTGCTACCGCATCAGGTCCATCATCTGGATCATTATCATCACTACTACAGCTGGCAAAGGTAATAGCCGCTGCTAAGGCAAAAACTTTTACAAAATTTCTTGTTTTCAATTTCATAATAAACATTTTAAAAGATTAAAATTAAAGATTAGTGATTATTGAGTGTTCCTATTAAAATTTGTAATTAAGCCCTAAGCTTATTCCCATACCTGTAGAATATGAGCTTACGGTTTGTTCAGTTTCTATTTCTGTTACGGGGTTTCTAATTAACTGAGTTTGTTTAATTTCTGGATTTAATAAATTCTTTCCTGTAAGACTTACTTTAATATGCTCGCCAAATTCTTTACTTATTTGGGCATTTAAAACAACGAAGCCGTTTTCAATGATAGCATCGTCATAAAATATATCTCTATTGGTCTGGTCTGTTGGTACACCTAAAGAGTAGATTTTGTCAGATGCGTAATTAGCATTTAAAGATGCGGCAAAAGGATTGTCGCCGGCAGAGTCAAAATTTAAACTAGTATTGAAAATCCAATCAGAGGCACCTTGTAGATCGGTTTCGGTAATTCCTTTATATTGAAAACTTCGAAGTAAGTTGCCGTTTTCATTATAGATTTCTTTTAAGTCTTGTTGGTGCCACATACGGGTTACATTTAATACCATATTTAAATTGTAACCAGATTCAGAACCATTGTCGTCGTCGTATGCAGGTGTAACTAAATCTATTTTAGTTTCTGCTTCAAGACCGAAAATTTCTGCTTTTTCGCCTGAATTGAAGTAAGAGAATATTCCTGCAGAACCTCTTTCTCTAACTCTGTTGATCGGGTCAGATATATCTTTGTAGAACGCGGCGACAGAAACTAATTGACCTGCAGATGGAAAATACTCCCACTTTAAGTCCATATTAATATCTTTTGATGCGATCAAATCTGGGTTACCACGACTTATTTGTCCTGTTGGAGATACATAACTGAAAGGTGCAATTTCCTTAAATTCTGGTAATGTAATCGTACGACTAACCGCCAAACGTAATGCATGTAATTCGTTGATGGTATATTTAATATTTAGGCTTGGATAAAAATTACTGTAATCCTGATTGCTTTCTCCTGTTCTAGGTGAAAGGTTACCTATGTCATAGGCAACTTCGATTTCATCTCTTTGAAACCTAAGACCTGCATCAAAGTTCCATTTTTCGAGTCCTACATTAAAAGAAAAGAATGCAGCTTTAGAATCTAATGTACCTAAATAAATATCTTTTCTTTCTCCATTTGCATTTGAACCTAAAAGATTAATTTCTAAAAGTCCCGCATCAAAATAAGATTGACGAAAAATAGCACCAAGATCATCTATAGATGTTGGGTTTACGGCGTTAGTACTTACTTCTTCTACACCAACAAATTCAGAACTAAAATCACGCTCTTTATTTCTGTAAGAAACACCAAAGTTTAATTTGAAGTTTTTAGTCTCTTCATCAATGATTTTTAGCTCGTCTTTCAAATAGGTGCTGAATTCAGTGTCATCTATTTCTTGGCTAGATTTACGTTGTTGAAAACCACCATTTCTACCAAGTTGTACAAGAGTACCGTCTGGGTCAAAGTTTACTTCGTTTCTAATTCTATTTGGCTCATTGGCATTTAGTAAATTATATCCTGCAGCCCATTGCAATGTGTTTTTTTCGCCTATTTGGTGTCTACCTATTAGCTGGGTTACCAATAATCTTGTTTGTTTTGTATTTTGATCTCTAATAAATTGGAAAAGACCTTCGCTAGGACTAGTTTCTTCAAAGATTGTTGCTTCCCCGTTACGTCCACCTTCAAAAACATTCTCATCCAATTTGTTTACAAAAAAGGTACTGGATTTAATTTTATGTTTGGCATTGGCCAAATAAGTAAGGTCAAGTAATGCCGTGTTGACAATTTTCTTTTGGTAAGTTGTAGCATCGGTAATGGTGTCGTCAATAAAATTAGACCTGAATTGTCTGAACAAACCTTCTCTATGCTCAAAAGACCTTGAGTGTGAAGCTGTAAAGAAAACGGCAAGTTTATCTGCAATTTTTTTACCAGCTGCAATGGACATGGAATAATCTATAGGGTTTTCCTGTCTTAAAGTGTTCCATCCTTGATTGGTGATCAGCTGTTGCGTAGATAGGTTTTGGTCGTAGAACCCAAAAGTAGTATTCTTGCTATTCTGCGATATTTTAAAGTTGTCATACACGCCGCTTTTCACAACATTTGAATTTACTCCTCCGGAAACTCCGATAGCAAGTTCACTTGAACCTGCTAATTCTCTAGAAGTAATGTTTACATTACCAGAGGCTTGATCGGCAGATCCTTCAACACCGTAAGTTTTACTGATACTTACATTTTGTAGAACACGTGTAGGAAACAAAGAAAGGTTGATGTTCTTTTTATCAATGTCATCAGATGGTACGGGAAGTCCGTTTAAAGTTGAGGATAAATATCTATCGCCCAAACCTCGTACAAATACATCTCCAGAAGCTTCACTACTAGAAACCCCTGATATTTTTGTAGTTGCTGTTGCTGCATCTGATACCCCAATTTTAGCAAGCTCTACGGCACCTATGCTCTCTTTAATTTCAATAGCTTTTTTCTGATCCAAAAGAAGAGCTGTTTCAGAATCTTTTCGCGCTACAGTTGTCACTGTTACTTCATCAAGTGATACACCTTGCGATGCACTCAAAGGGACATCAATTGTAGTAACCTTTCCTGCTATAATTTCTACATTAGGAATTTCAACCGTCTCGTAACCTAAATAACTAAATGTTACAGTATAAGTCCCGGGCTCAATAGCCGATATCTCGTATAAGCCGTCAAAATCTGAAGTGGTACCCTTTGTGGTACCTTTTAATAATACGTTTGCAAATGGTAATGGCTCGTTGTTCAATTCTTTGTCAGTAAGTGTTCCGACAATGCTTCCCGTGTCTTGAGCATTTGAAATAATAGTAACAATAAGGGATGCAAAAATTAGTAATTTGTTCATTATATATATTGATTCTTTAATCAGCGGCAAAGAAAGAGAGAGGTTGTAATCTTCGGGTTAGATCCATGTTAAACATTTATTTTGTTAATGTTATCTAAATGTTACTACATTAAATCAATGTTAACTGGCTTTGCAGTAATAGTATTATCTTTACTTTTGAGCCAATCAATCTAATTTTAAAACCATGAAAAAGAAGGACATTAGAATACTTTTAGTTGATGATGAACCGGACATACTAGAGATAGTAGCCTATAATTTATCTGCGGAAGGATATGATGTATACACTGCTAAGAATGGTGCCGATGGTGTTGCCAAGGCAAAAAAGAAAATGCCACATCTTATAATATTGGATGTAATGATGCCCGAAATGGATGGTATTGAAGCTTGTGAGATCCTAAGAAGAACTCCTGGTATGGAAAACACCATAATTACCTTCTTAACAGCTAGAGGGGAAGATTATTCTCAAGTAGCAGGTTTTGATGCGGGTGCAGATGACTACATTACAAAACCAATAAAACCAAAAGTTTTGGTAAGTAAGGTAAATGCGCTACTAAGACGCATGAAGAACGAAGAGAATGCTCAAGAAGATATTACCAAAGTAGGTGATATTGTAATTAATAGAGAAGAATATAAGATTGTTAAAAAAGGTAAAGAGATTATTTTGCCTAGAAAAGAATTTGAACTTCTAGCTTTATTAACTTCAAAACCTAGCAAAGTATTTAAAAGAGAGGTAATTCTTGATAAAGTTTGGGGTAATGAAGTTGTTGTTGGTGGTCGTACCATAGATGTACACATTAGAAAACTTCGTGAGAAAATAGGTGAGGATCATTTTAAAACTGTTAAAGGGGTAGGTTATAAGTTTGTACTCTAGATGGCTGCACCGTTACGTTCAAGAAAGTCATATCGTTTTGCATTTCGCTCATCGCTGTACATTGTAATAATCGGCATATCTGTGCTGGCATTATTGCAATGGCGTTTTAGCACCATAAATTGGGCTATTTTATTATTTGCGGCCTTGTTCTTTTTTGTCATTTCCTTTGTTACCCTACAATTAAGAATTGAAAAATTCATCTACAAGCGTATCAAGAAAATTTACGATGATGTAGAGTTGCTGGAATCTAGTACGATACTCTCTTACCCTGTAACTACAGATATGAGAACCTTGACACAAGAGATAGAGAAATTTGCGAAGGATAAGAAAATTGAAATAGATACTTTAAAGATTAGGGAAGAGTACCGTAAAGATTTTTTGGGTAATGTATCCCATGAGCTAAAAACTCCATTGTTTACCGTACAGGGATATATAGAAACCTTATTAGATGGTGCTATGGAAGATAAGAATATTAGGAAAAAGTATCTTACCCGTGCCAACAAGGCGGTAGATAGATTAATATATATTGTTAAAGATCTAGACTTGATCACTAAATTGGAAGTTGGTGACCTTAATCTTGAAAAAAGCTCTTTTGATATTATAGATTTGATACAAAGTGTATTTGATCTTTTGGAGATGAAAGCGGCCAAGAAAAATATCACCCTTACTTTTGATATGGAATATGCAGATCCCATATTTGTCTTTGCCGACAAAGAAAAGATTCAGCAAGTACTTACCAATTTGTTGGTGAATTCCATTAAATACGGAAATGACAACGGTACCACAGAGGTAAGTGTAGAAGACTTGGTCAAGAACAAGGTGATTGTAAGGGTGACCGATAATGGAGAGGGTATACCTGCAGTGCACATACCAAGACTTTTTGAACGCTTTTACAGGGTAGATCAAAGTGGTAGCCGTCGTGAAGGCGGTTCTGGCTTGGGGCTTGCCATAGTAAAACATGTTATTGAGGCACATGGCGAAAAAATCTACGTAGAAAGTGCCGTAGAGGTAGGATCAGAGTTTTCTTTTACATTAGAGAAAAGTATCGTTCAAATAGAGGAAGTACAATAAACGCTAACCCTTCCTTTTTTCTTAGATTTGCCCCAGTTTAGATGTAATCATTGTGGGAAGTAAGAATAAGTTAAAAAGATTTCAGGAAAACGAGACGTTTTCAAATGTAATTCAGCCAACTAGAGAAGAGGTGGTAGGTGGTTTTCCATTAAAGGGAAAATGGAATACACACTTTAAAAATGACAATCCTATTGTTTTGGAATTGGGTTGTGGTAAGGGTGAGTATACCGTTGGCTTGGCAAAGAAATTTCCGAACAAGAATTTTATTGGTATAGATATCAAAGGTGCCCGTTTTTGGAAAGGAGCCAAAGAAGCTATTGAAGGTGATTTACCCAATGTTTGCTTTATACGTACACAAATAGAACTGATCGATCATATTTTTGGTGCGGCCGAAGTTTCTGAAATCTGGATTACCTTTCCTGATCCGCAAATAAAATATAAGCGTACAAAGCACCGTATGACCAATGCTACATTTTTGGAGCGCTATAAACAAGTTTTAAAACCAGAAGGTACCGTAAATCTAAAAACAGATAGCGAGTTTATGCACGGGTATACTTTGGGCTTATTGCATGGTCTTGGTTTAGAGGTACTGTATGCCAACCATGATGTATACAAAAATGAAGGCAGTCCTAAAGAGGTTTTGGAAATACAGACTTTCTATGAAAATCAGTATCTTGAAAAGGGAAAGCCTATAACCTTTGTTAGGTTCAGGGTAAACTAAATCAATGCAACAACTACCAACCTTGTTTGTTTTTACTTTTGGTGCAGCTTTTATTGCATCATTGCCACCAGGCCTGCTCAACTTAAATGCAGCCAAGACCAGTGTGGAGAAAGGTAAGGCAAATGGTATTATTTTTGGATTGGGAGTAGCACTGGCCGTAATGTTACAGACCTATATTGCTGTACGTATCGCCAAACTAATATCAAGAAATCAACATGTGATAGAGGTGTTGCTACAATTGGCATTGGGTATCTTTTTTATATTGGCGATCGTGTTTTTTATCAAAGGGAGAAATCAGAAAAGTAAACCCTTAATGTTGGTGGAGACCAAAAAACGAAACAGTTTTTCAAAAGGGGTGTTCTTGGCACTCATTAACCTACTGGCCATACCTTATTACAGCGGACTCAACACTGTGTTTCACTCTCAGGGTATTATGACCTATGAAATTATAGATGAGGTGCTATTTATATTGGCAACGGGTAGTGGTACCTTTTTGGCAATGTATTTATATGTTATTTATTTCAATAGATGGGAGCATAGAGCGGCTTCATTCTCTAAGAACAGTAATTATATTTTAAGCGGATTAATGGTATTGCTTTTTATTATCACTGCTTTTCGATTATTTAATTAAACGATAGGATGCCATGAAACCTGAAAATGAGAATTTCTTTGAAAGAGTATATCAGGTGGCACGGTTAATTCCTGAAGGTAGGGTAACTTCCTATGGTGCCATTGCCAAATATTTGGGTGCGGCACGTAGTGCAAGAATGGTAGGTTGGGCAATGAACGCATCTCACACTATGGATGATATACCTGCACATAGGGTCGTCAATAAGGCTGGGATATTAACCGGAAAACACCATTTTGACGGCACCAACCTTATGCAGCAATTGTTAGAGGAAGAAGGTGTTCAAATTAAAGATCTGCAAATAGTGGATTTGGATAAACATTTCTGGGATCCGTTTACTGAGCTTAAAGCAGAATTATAATGCTATTGAAAGGTTAACGTAAACGTCGTTGTTTCATTTGATGTTACACGTATTGATCCCCCATGTAAGCGCATAATCTGTTTGCTTAAGCTAAGCCCTATTCCGGTACCAGTACTTTTGGTCGTAAAAAATGGAACAAAAACTTCATCTAACATTTCAGGAGAAATACCAGGACCATTATCCGTTACGGTAATATATTTCTTGCCTTGTGGAGATTCACCTGCCGTGATCACTATTTTTCCTTCTTCTTGACCTTCTAACGCTTGTTGTGCATTTTTCCCTAGATTTAGGAGTATTTGGGTAAGTTGTTTTTCATCAATATACAGTTCTAGATCTTTAGGTTCTGCGACTACCTCAAGAGTGATGTCGTGCGCATTGGTATATTCTTGTAATAGGAGGCGTACTTTTTCTAAAATTTTGGTCGCAGGTATTAGTCCCCTGTCAGGTTCAGGTACACTTAAAAAAGTACGGTAAGACTGTACAAAACTCATAAGGTCATTACCTTGTTCTTTAATGACTTCAAGACCTTTGGCAGAATTCTTTATTTGTAGTTCTCCAAATTCTTCTGGGATAGTCAGTTCATTTCCTTTCTTAAAGTATTTTAAAATAGATTCAGAAATAGAGGTTATTGGTGTAATGGTATTCATGATTTCATGCGTAAGTACACGTATAAGCTTTGCCCAAGAATCTGTTTCTCTGTCATCCAATTCTTTTTGTATATCATGAACTACGACTAATAGTAGTTGCTGTCCTTCAATGGAAATTGGGGTGCATTTTAACGTTAGCTCTTTTTTTCCTCGTTCATTGCCAAGTGAGTGTATGGTACTTTCAAACGGTTGTAGATTTTCAAACAAGCCATAAAGACCAGGATCTATTTGCTTTAATTGTTTTACATGGTTTAAAGGTCTGTAATTGAGCAAATCTTGCACGGTAGGGTTGGCGTAGAGAATGTGTCCTTTATTATTGACGGTAAAAATGCCTATATCCGCTTGTCGTAAAATCTCTTGGTAGTATTGTTCTTGCGCCTGTTTTTTAAGGTGAATATCTTGAATCATATTGTTCAACATATTCAAACTATGGTTCAATTCTTCAATAGACTTTACGCTTAGTTTTTCGGGAAAGCGTAGGGTAAAATCCTCATTTTTTATAGCATCAAAAAAATAGGCTATTTTTCTATTCGTCTGGTTTACGTAATGTATAAGAGCGTACACCAATCCTATAAATACAACGGTTAAAATAACACCGAGTAAATACTGTTCTTTAGAAAAAAGAAAAGCGGTACAAAGTGCACAAATAGCAATGAGAACAATGCGAAATACAAGTTGGTAGTATATGCTTTTGCTGACCATTATTTCCCTGATTTTTTAAGTTTATTATAAAGTGTTTGTCTGGAAATACCCAATTGGTCCGCTGCGGCACTGTAATTACCGTCATTGTCGTTAAGGGCTTTGGTTATCATCAACAATTCCATTTCTTCAAGGGTTTTTGGTCCGGCTTCCATTGCAACGGCTGGTTTTGCGTCCAATAAAAAATCAGTTGGTTTTAGTACATTTCCTTCAGACAAAATTACGGCACGTTCCATAGTGTGTAGAAGTTCACGTACGTTTCCCGGCCATGGGTAGGCCATTAATTTTTCTTGTGCAGTTTGGTTTATTTTTAAACTTGGTTTACCATATTTATGGGCATATTTTTTTAGAAAATAATCTGACAAAACCAAAACGTCATTATCACGATCGCGCAATGCAGGCACCTGTACTTGAATGGTATTTATTCTATATAACAGATCTTCTCTAAAAAGTCCGTCTGCCACCATTTGTTCTAAATTACAATTGGTTGCACATACCAATCTTATATCTACGGGTATGGGTTTGTTTGATCCTACCCTTACCACCACTCTGTTTTGTATGACCGATAATAATTTGGCTTGCATCTGCAAAGAAAGATTCCCTATTTCATCTAAGAACAAAGTACCTCCATTGGCAGCTTCAAACTTACCGGCACGGTCATCTTTGGCATCTGTAAAGGAGCCTTTTACGTGACCAAAAAGTTCACTTTCAAATAAATTTTCAGAAATAGACCCCATATCCACAGAAATAAAAACCTCATTATTTCGGGCAGATGATTTATGAAGTTCTCTGGCTATAAGTTCCTTTCCAGTACCGTTCTCCCCGGTTACTAAAATATTTACATCGGTTTTGGCAACTTTCTGCACAAGGCTCAGTACACTATTAAGTGCTTTTGAATTACCAATGATGTAATTGGAATTCTGATTGATAACCTGTTTTAGGTTACTTTCTTTCTGTTTTAAGTGCTGTACTTCTTTCTGTGATTTTCTAAGCTCGTAGGCAGATTTAACCGTAGTTAAAAGTCGTTCGTTATTCCAAGGTTTCAATACAAAATCTGTTGCCCCTTCTTTAATGGCTTCTACTGCAAGCTCAACGGCACCATAAGCCGTCATCATAATAACCGATATGTGCGGAGCCTTTTTCTTAATTTCTCGCAGCCAATACAATCCTTCGTTACCGGTATTCACTCCGGCAGAAAAATTCATATCCAATAATATGATATCTATTTCCTTAAGGTTGGGAAAAGATGAAAGTAAATTAGGGTTAGAAATGGTTTGTACACTTTTATATTCAAACTGTAATAGTATTTCTAATGCGCTGAGCACGCTTTTGGTATCATCTATTACAAGAATCTTGGCATCGATCATGGTTACATTCTTTTTAACTCATTTAAATCTACACATAGAAGTTTGTATTTTCATATCACTGTAAAAAAATTTGACAATATCTGTACAACATTTTTACACTGATAAAATATGGTCAAATTTTATTTCAAGTTAAACACCTGTAAATCAATAATTTAAAATTATGGCACGCATATAGTATAGAGAATGGCATACCAATAAAGAAATGAACAAAAAATTTAAAATAACGACACTTTTTCTGCTGACCATTTGGGCATCTGTATTTGCTCAAGAAAGTTGGACATTAGATGAATGTGTTTCATATGCCTTAGTGCATAATTTACAGTTGAATGATTTTAAGTATACCAATCAATCTAATAAAGAAACCTATAGACAATCGGTTCGTAACTTGTTGCCATCGGTAAATGCATCATCTAGTTATCTTGTTAATTATGGTAGGGCAGAAGATCCTAATACGGGAACATTTGTAAATCAGGATTTCTACTCTAATAATTATTCGTTGGAGTCCTCCATTGATTTGTTTCAGGGATTTCAAAAAATAAATGCCATTAAAGCATCTAAATTGTTGTTCAAAGCAACCAAAGAAGATGTGCTGCAACAAAAATATTTACTGGCATTTAGGGTAATGCAAGCCTTTTATGATATTCAGTTTTTTGAAGGATTGGTAGAAATCTCAAAAGAACAATTAACGGTATCGCAAACCAATTACAGTTTGGTAGAAAAGCAGGTAGAATTAGGCTTAAAAGCCGGTGCCGATTTATATGAGGCAGAGTCGTTACTATTGACCGATAAATTGAACGTAACACAAAGTGCCAATCAATTGGCGACGGCAAAATTAACCTTGATCCAAGAAATGAACTTGGAGAATACCTCTGAAATTGAAATTACAAAAGAATTGCCGCAAGTGGTAACAGATGCAATGGTTAACGAAATAAAATCTGATTCTGTTTACACCGAAGCTCGCGAGTTTTTACCATTGATAAAAGCTCAGGAATTAAGAGCTAAAGCAGCAAGAAAACAGGTTGCGGTCTCCAGGGGAAGATTGTATCCGTCACTTTCTTTCTTTGCAGGAATTGGTACTGGGTATTTTGAAACTACGAGAGACACGCTTGGCAAAACCTTACCGTTTAGGCAACAATTTAGGGACAATACTTCGCAGTATATTGGAGTGAATTTGAGTGTGCCCATTAGTAACGGTTGGTCTGCACGATCACAGGTGAAGCAATCTAAAATAGAAAAGCTTCGTGCAGAGAATAATTTAAAGACACAAGAGCAAGAGTTGTTTCAAACCATTCAGCAATTAGTGCAAGATTATAATTCATTATTGGTAGAATTGGTGCAGAGCAACCAAAAAATGGAAGCGCAGAATTTAGCCTTTACCATTGCTCAAAAAAGATATGAAAAAGGACTGATAAATGCATTAGAACTTTTTACCGCCAAAAATTTATATGCTAGTGCACAAAATGAGAATTTGCAGGTAAAATTACGTTCAGAGATCAATAAAAGCACATTGGACTTTTACCGAGGACTTCCAGTATTTAATATTGAAGCCAACTAAATTTTTATTTGGAACCAGCAACCAAAAACGAACAAAGAACAACGAACAAACGATTACCATGGATATAAAATTAGAAAAGAAAAAAGGATTAAAACCAAAACACTACGGTTACATTGCTCTGGGTGTATTGCTACTATTTGTAGGTTACCAACTGTTATTTGCCAGTTCGGTATCCACATTTAGAACCGAAAAAGATAAACTTTCGGTTGCTGAGGTGTCTGCAGGAAAATTCGATGATTATATTACCATTAACGGTAACGTTGCGCCTATTGCAACTATTTATATGGATGCCTATGAAGGTGGTCGTGTAAGCGAAAAGTTAATAGAAGAAGGTGCTATGGTCAAAAAAGGCGATATCATCTTAAAGCTGGAAAACATGAATCTGTACGAACAGATTTTGGCGAGTGAAAGTAACCTGGCATTAAAGCAAAACGATTTAAGATCCACAAAATTGAATTTCGATTCTAGACAAGTAGAAGGTAGAAAGTCATTGGCAACGGCAAGTACAGATCTGCAGCGGTTAAAGAGAAATTACGAGCAGAACAAAGCGTTGTTCGATGAGGAATTAATATCTAGGGAAGCCTATCAACTATCAAAAGAAAACTATGAACTTTCTCAAAAGCAGCATGAAATTGTAAAGTTACAGACCGAGCAGGATGATGAGTTACGCGAAACTTCATTAAGAGGTTTGGATACAGATTTGGCTCGTATGCAAAAAACATTGGGTATGGTGTACCAAAGGCTGGATCATTTAAATGTTCGGGCTCCTGCAGATGGTCAATTAGGATTTTTAGATGCTGAAATTGGTCAGAGTATTGCTCAAGGACAGCGTATTGGGCAAATCAACGTATTAACAGATTATAAAATTGAAGCAGATATTGATGAGCATTATATTGATCGTGTAAAAAGAGACCTTACGGCGGTATTAGAGCGTAACGGTGCAGAATTTCCATTGCGTTTACGTAAGGTATATCCAGAAGTTAGAAATGGTAGGTTCAAGGTAGATTTAGTATTTACCGATAATAAACCAGAGACCATACGTTCAGGACAGAGCTACAATATTAAATTACAATTGGGAGAATCTAATGATGCGCTTTTATTACCAAAAGGAAGCTTTTTTCAGAGTACCGGCGGTCAATGGATATTTGTACTAAACCCAGATGGAGGAGAAGCCATAAAAAGAAATATAAGAATAGGAAAACAGAATTCTAGATACTATGAAGTATTGGAAGGCTTGGAACCAGGGGAAAAAGTAATTACCAGTAACTATGATAATTTTGGGGAAGCCGAAAGAATAGTGTTGAAATAGCTTCGGCTCCGCTCAGCTACCTATAAAGTTCAGTTTCGAACCCTGAGCGCAGCCGAAGGGTAGAAAGTAGGAAAGAATTATCTTAAAATAAAAACTGTCACATCAGAGAATTTTCGATGTCATTATAACAATCAAAATAGTAGGAAAATGATAACCATTACAAACCTAAAAAAGAGTTTTAGAACAGAAGAAGTGGAAACCTTGGCATTGAACAGTGTCAACCTAAAAGTAGAAGATGGCGAGTTTGTTGCCATTATGGGACCATCTGGTTGTGGTAAATCTACATTATTGAACATCATTGGTATGTTGGACAACCCAACGGAGGGTAGCTACAATTTTGCAGGTAATGAAGTGGGAGGCTTAAAGGAGAGCGAGCGTACCCAATTGCGTAAGGGTAATTTAGGTTTTGTATTTCAGAGCTTTAATTTAATAGATGAGCTTACCGTTTTTGAAAACGTAGAACTACCATTGATCTATTTAAAAATGGGAAAGGCAGAACGTAAGGAGAAAGTAATGAAAGTGCTGGAACGTATGAAAATAGCACATAGGGAAAAACATTTTCCCCAGCAATTATCAGGTGGTCAGCAGCAACGTGTGGCAATATCAAGAGCGGTGGTTACCAATCCGAAATTAATACTTGCCGATGAGCCAACGGGGAACTTGGATTCTAAAAACGGAATTGAGGTAATGAACTTGTTGACAGAATTAAACCAAGAAGGAACCACAATAGTAATGGTAACACACTCGGACAGAGACTCACATTACGCGCATAGAGTTGTAAATCTATTCGACGGTCAAATCGTAACTGAAAGTCAGAATAGGGCTATAGGTGCCATGATGTAAGGGAGTTTATTCATCAATCAATCATTAATTCTGTTCACTGAGCGGAGCCGAAGTGAAGATTACTAATCGACCAACAAACCAAACCAACCAAACCAACCAAACTTATCCCTTAATCACGGATAATAATTTAATCATCGATCAATAAAAACGAGAGCCATGTTCAGAAACCATCTTAAAATAGCCTGGAGAAGTATTAAGAAGGATACGCTATTTGCCACCATTAAAATTGGTGGTTTTGCTGTTGGTATAGCGGCTTGTCTTTTAATAGCCTTGTTCATTCACAATGAAGTGGGTTATGATCAGCACTATACCAAAAAAGATCAGTTATATAGGGTAGTGTTAGAAGGCATGTACAAAGGTGAAGTCATGAAAAGCACTCACTTTCAATTACCCTTTGCAGAAGCCTTGCAAAATGATTTTCCAGAAATAAAAAAGGCAGGGAAAATAAATACAATTGAAATTTTTGGGGCAGGTAAACGCGGTATTCGCTTAGCTGGGGCAGCTCAAAATAACTTGGAAACCGGATTTGTGCTTGCGGATCAAGAAGCATTTGAACTTTTGGAGGTGAAGTTGCAACAAGGTAATTCTAAAACCGCATTGGCAAATCCTAAAAGTATTGTCATATCGGAAACCAAAGCGGCAAAGTATTTTAATGGGGATAAAATTTTGGGCGAAACCATCATTTTAGATAATGATGAGAGTACTCCGTATACGGTAACCGGGGTCATGAAAGATGCTCCAAAAAACTCACATCTAGCCTTTGACTTTCTTTTACCTATAGAAGATACCAATGCAAACTGGACCAACCAGAATTACTTTACCTATGTGTTGGTAGATGACCATACGAACGTGCAGGAATTGGAACAAAAAATGGTTTCTATTGTAGAAGACTATATTATACCTGCACAGCGCGAACGAGGGCGCGCTCCAGACTTTATTGAGGTGCTTAGAACCATGAAGTACAAACTACAGCCCATAACCGATATTCATCTGCATTCGGATATTAAAATGTCAGACGGACTTAAACATGGCGATATTCGTTTTGTTTGGCTTTTTGCCGCTGTAGCCGGTTTTGTGTTATTATTGGCAGTAATTAACTTTATTAATCTTTCTACCGCAAAGTCTGCCAATAGGGCTAAAGAAGTTGGCTTAAGAAAAACCATTGGTGCTTTTAAAAGCAATTTGATAACGCAATTTTTGACCGAATCTATGATGTTTAGTTTTGTGTCTTTTCTATTAGGTGTGTTATTGGCTTGGGCATTACTGCCAACATTTAACAACATGGCATCTAAAACTATAGAAATGCCTTGGTCTGCTTGGTGGTTTGTTCCGGTAATAATAGTTGCCGCTCTTTTGGTAGGTGCTTTGGCGGGCTTATATCCGGCATTTTATTTGTCGGCATTTAAACCGGTAAATGTTTTAAAGGGAAGTCTTAGTATTGGTAGTAAAAGTGGCAAATTAAGGAGCGGACTCGTTATTTTTCAATTTACTACATCGGTAGTACTGATCATTGCCACTTTGATTATTTACAAACAAATGGACTTTATTCTTCAAAAAGAATTGGGGTATGATAAGGAACAGGTTGTTGTTCTAGAAGGTACCGGAATCTTAGGGGAGAGTGCTGAAAATTTTAAAGAACAACTACTTCAATTGCCACAAGTGAAATCGGCTACCATTTCTAATTATTTGCCGGTAGATGGTGGTAGTAGAAACGGTAATACCTTTAGAAGGGAAGATGAAGGAAATGAAGGTAGAGGTATACCTGCCCAAATCTGGAGAGTAGATTATGATTACATTAAAACGCTGGGTATTACGGTTAAAACAGGAAGAGATTTTTCTAAGCAATTTGCATCTGATGCTTTGAATTCAATTATTATAAACGCCAATATGCAACGTGAATTGGGCTTGGAAAACGCTATTGGCAAAGAACTAAACAATAACGGTCAACAGTTTAAGGTCATAGGTGTAATAGATGATTTTCATTTTAAGTCCTTAAAAGAAGATATTTCTTCGCTATCGCTCGTAATCGGTAAAGATTTAGGGTCTATATCGCTAAAGTTAGAAAAAGGAAATGTGAATGAAGCCCTGGCTTCAATTACTTCGGTTTGGGATAAAAATGTGCCCAGTCAGTCCATTAATTATAGTTTTTTAGATCAAGAGTTCAGCAATATGCATGATGAGGTGGAACGTATGGGTAAAATATTCAACAGCTTTGCCCTGTTCGCCATTTTAGTTGCTTGTTTAGGTTTGTTTGCACTATCTGCCTTTATGGTAGAACAACGTAAAAAAGAGATCAGCATCCGTTTGGTTTTAGGGGCTCCGTTTAAAAGCATCTATAAATTACTTACCGTAGATTTTATGAAACTGATTATAATTTCTATCGCCATTGCTATACCTGTAGGGTGGTATTTAATGAGCCGTTGGTTAGAGGATTTTGCCTACCACATCACTATTGGTTGGGGCATATTCTTTATCGCAGGATTTATTGCACTGACCATAGCTATTTTGACCATAAGCTATCAATCTATAGGCGCTGCGCTGATACAGCCTTTAAAAAGCTTGCGTAAAGAATAATTCATCATCAAAAAACAAAAATCATGATCAAAAACTATTTAAAAATCGCTTGGAGAAACCTTTGGAAGAACAAGGGCTATAGTATGCTGAATATCTTTGGTTTGGCAATAGGTATCACCTGTGCGGCCATGATTTTGCTTTGGGTAGAAGATGAGGTTGGTTATGATGCTAATTTTGATAAGCAAGACGTGGTATATTATGTACCCACAAATCAGCAATATGAAGGTGAGTGGCGTACATTTCATTCAACTCCCGGTCCGTTGGCAGAAGTTTTAAAGGAAGAGGTACCAGGTATTGTAGGTGCGGCCCGAACAAAAGAAGAAGATTTTTTATTTCAGGTAGGTGAAACGGCCATCAATAAAGATGGACGTTACGCAGATGCTGATTTTTTAAGGATGTTCAGTCTGTCATTTGTGGAAGGAAATTTGGAAACTGCTTTTAATGATGTAGATGCCATTGTTATTTCACAAGAAACGGCTACACAATTATTTGGTGAGAATATTTCAGCAATTAACAAAGTAATTAAAATAAACAACGAAGAAAGTTATACCGTTTCAGGAGTTTACGAAGATTTGCCGCACAATGTAACCTATAGTTTTGATTGGGTTGTTCCTTTTGATCACTTTGCAAAGGATAATGAATGGGTAAACGAATATGATAGAAACTTCGCGGACACTTTTGTGGAACTTTCTCCAGAAGCAAATTTTGATGTGGTCAATAGTAAAGTAAAGGCAATACTACCAATGAAAACCGAGGACGATGAAACCATCGCCTTTTTATTCTCCATGAAAGATTGGCATTTACGTTCGGCATTTGAAGGCGGTAAAAATATAGGAGGACAAATAACCTATGTACGGCTGTTTAGTCTTATTGCACTCATTATTCTATTAATTGCCTGTATCAATTTTATGAACTTGGCTACGGCACGTAGCGAGAAAAGGGCAAATGAAGTAGGGGTGCGTAAAGTTTTAGGCTCTGGGAGAAAAGGACTGATCTCTCAATTTATGGCAGAAGCGATAATCACAGCAGGGTTATCTGCCGTGTTAAGTGTGCTTTTGTTAAAGTTTTTGGTGCCGCAATTTAATACCATGATCGGCAAACAATTAGCGTTAAACCTGGTAAACCCAACGCATTTGTTAACGCTGTTAGGTATCACATTGATTTGTGGCTTGGTTGCAGGCTGGTATCCGGCATTTTATTTGTCATCTTTTAAACCTGTAGACGTTTTAAAAGGAGCAAGAAGGTCAAAAGGAAGTGCCTCAGTGATAAGAAAAGGGCTGGTAGCTACTCAGTTTGTTGTATCCATAGTATTTATCATTAGCACCATTATCGTCTATCAACAAGTACAGCATGTAAAAGGTCGAGATTTAGGCTACAATAAAGAAAATCTGGTGAAAATTCCCGTTAACGGAGATATGATCAAAAACTTTAAACCTATTGAAGAAGATATGAAATCTTCGGGGATGATAGAAAGCATCGGATTCATTAACTCTGATATTTTATCCGGTGGAAATAATACATCGGGGTTAAGCTGGCAAGGCGGTGTAGATACTGAAGATGTACTGGTATCGGTTAGAGATATTACAGCAGATTTCTTCAACACTACAGGAATGAAAATTATTGAAGGACGCGGATTTAGTAACAATCCTGCACAGGACAGTGTCAATATTATTGTAAGTGAATCTTTTGCAAAACTTATGGGTAACGGTAGTGCCATTGGTAAAACTATAGAAGAAGATTATCCTGTGATAGGGGTTGTAAAAGATTATGTGTACGGAGATATGTATGGTTCAAGTGACCCTGTCATTTTTTTTAACGACCCTAGTCAAGCACGTTTTATGTACGTAAAAACTAAAACGGGTAAAGAAACAGCATTGGCACTAAATGCAATGGAAGCAACGTTGCACAGGTTTAACCCTGCGTTTCCTTTTGAATATGAATTTGTGGATGACACTTACGATGCCAAATTTAAGAGTGAACAATTAATAGGCAACCTTTCTCAAGTTTTTGCACTGCTGGCCATCCTAATATCTTGTTTGGGACTCTTTGGCTTGTCCGCTTTTACTGCAGACCAACGTAGAAAGGAAATTGGCGTACGAAAAGTACTAGGTTCAAGTATTACAGGTATTGTGGGCTTATTATCTAAAGATTTTATGAAATTGGTAGGTATGGCAATAGTAATTGCAACGCCAATAGCCTGGTTGTTAATGCAGAATTGGTTAGAGGGTTTTGCATACAGAACTTCAATTAATGCTTGGGCGTTCATAATTGCCGGAGCGGTAGCCATTGTAATAGCGTTATTGACCATTAGTTTTCAGGCTATTAATGCAGCAAGGGTAAACCCGGTAAAAAGTCTAAGAACAGAGTAGTGGCTTTGTAAATATATTGGACATAATCTGTCTAAATATTTGACACTTAGTATTTTGTGTATTTACATAAATAACTGAAAATCAATATTTTATATTTTGGCATAGAAATAGAATTTGATAATCCGTAATCAAGCATCAAAAAACGAGAACCATGTTTAAAAACTATCTAAAAATTGCCTGGAGGAGTCTAAAAAAGCAAGCCTTTTTCACTTTTCTAAACACCTTCGGTCTAGCCATAGGAATGGCGGGGGCATTAATTATATCGCTTTATATCTACGATGAGCTTAGCTATGATAAAATGTTTGCCAATGCAGATAGGATTTATCGTATAGATTCTGATATCAAATTTGGTGGTGCGGAAATTAAGGCAGGAGAAGCTGCCGCACCCATGGCGGAAACCTTAAAAAGAGACTATCCGCAAGTAGAAGCTGCAGTACGTTTTAGGACCATAGGTAGTGCTTATGTTAAAAAAGTTGGAGGAAACAGAAGTGCCAAGGAAAACCATATCACCTATGCCGATTCCACTGTTTTTGAATTTTTTGGGATAGACTTACTTGCGGGTGATGCCAAAACAGCATTAACGGGGACTAATTCATTAGTACTTACCAAAACTGCCGCAGAAAAACATTTTGGCTCTACAGATGTTATAGGTCAAAATTTATTGTTGGATAATACCGATACCTATACGGTAACCGGAGTCATAGAAGACATGCCCAAAAATTCTTATTTCAATGACTATAGCGTGTTTTTGGCAATGGCGGGCAACGTGGCATCAAGAGAAGATAATTGGGGCGGTAATAACTATTTTACATTTATAAAGTTAATTCCCGGTGCCAAGGCCGAAGATTTTCAAGAGCCCTTACAAGGTATGTTAGAGCGTTACATGTTGCCATGGTCACAAAAATATTTTCCAGGTATGACGGCAGAGTCGTTTGCGGCATCCGGTAATTATATTAGGTACCACACCATGCCCTTGACCGATATTCATTTGCATTCAGATAAAAACTCGGAAATGAGTGCAACGAGCAGTATTCAGAATATCTACATTCTTTCTTTTATTGGGCTGTTTTTGATCATATTGGCAAGTGTAAATTTTATGAATTTGTCTACGGCACATTCGTTAAAGAGGGCTAAAGAAGTAGGGGTGCGTAAAACCTTGGGCTCAAATAAACTGAATTTGGTCTTTCAATTTTTAACCGAATCAGGATTAATTGCATTTGTGTCCTTACTTGCGGCACTATTGATTACACTGGTAGTCTTGCCGTTTTTCAATAGCTTTACAGGCAAATCAATTGAAATTCCGTTTACGCAGCCCTTATTTTGGTTTGCGTTATTGGGGGCAACTATGTTACTTGGACTGTTGTCAGGAAGTTATCCTGCGTTTTTTATGTCGAGGTTTACACCTGTTAAAACGTTAAAAGGTAACAGTTCTGAAAGTGTGGGCAATGGTAGGGTACGTAATGCCTTGGTAATTTTTCAATTTTCAATTTCGGTATTTCTTATCATCAGCACCTTGGTAGTATTTCAGCAATTGAATTATATACAGAATAAAGATTTGGGCTTCTCCAAAGACCAAGTATTGTTAATAAATGAATTGGGTGCATTAGGGTCCAAAACCAAAGCTTTTAAAGAACAGATTGCTAATATGGGTTTTGTAGAGAGTGCTACGTTGAGCAATTATTATCCAACGCCATCTTGGCGGTCAGATACTTCGTTCTTTGAAGAAGGTTCTAGAGATCAGGAAAGTGCCATTCAAATGCAAGAGTGGGATGTAGATACAGATTATCTAAAAACTATGGAAATGGAACTGGTTGCCGGTCGTGATTTTAATCCTGCCTATACATCAGATTCTACAGCAATTATTATCAATGAAGCTACGCTGCCTATTTTAAATGTTACGGCAGAAGAAGCTTTAGGAATGCGTATATCCGAGGAAATAGATCAAGAAAATCCTACCTACTATACCATAATTGGGGTGGTCAAAGACTTTCATTATAGAACGTTAAGAACCAATATAGACGCTTTGGGAATGCATTTAAATTCAAATGCACAGAACATGGCGGTAAGAATGAGTGGTGGAAATTATGCCGATAATATTGCTGCAATAGAAAATACGTGGAACACTATGGCACCTGGTCAACCTTTTGATTATCGATTTATGGATGAAGCTTTTAATACCACCTATGAAGCCGAACAAAAACTGAGTCAGATATTTTTCATTTTTACTATGCTGTCCATTTTTATTGCTTGTTTGGGATTATTTGGATTAGCTGCCTTTAATGCCGAAAAACGAACAAAAGAAATCGGTGTTAGAAAAGTGTTGGGAGCTACTGTAAGTCAAATTTCTTACCGGCTTACGGTAGATTTCCTAAAATTGGTAGGTGTAGCCATATTGATTTCTTTGCCCGTAGGATGGTATGTCATGAATAAATGGCTTGAAGATTTCTCTTATAGAATAGAGATTGGTGTTGGGGTATTCCTGTTGGCGGCTGTGCTTGCCATTATCGTAGCAATACTAACGGTAAGCTACCAAAGTATAAAAGCGGCAATCGTTAATCCCGTGAAGAGTTTACGGTCAGAGTAAGCTAAGCATCAAACTTCATCAATCAAAAAGAACATCATGTTAAAGAATTATATCAAAATAGCTTGGCGTAATTTAATAAAGAACAAGCAGCAAACTATTATCAACTTATTGGGTCTTACGCTTGGTACCGTAAGCTGTTTAGTAATATTGTTATATGTATTTGCGCAGTTGGGTTATGATCAGCACCATAACCAGGCGTCATCAATTTATAGGGTGGAGACAATTATAGATCGTGATGGTCAAGAATCTTTTGATTCCGCCACCTCGTCGCCACCAATAGCATTTGCATTAAAAGAAGATTTTGCCGAGGTAGAAGAAGCAACCAGAGTTGTATTGACCGATGCATTTTACAGTCCACTAATAAGAGCGACAAATAGCAAAGATGCTTACTATGAACCAAGGGTCTATTTAGCAGATTCAACTTTTTTCAAAGTATTCAATTTTAAAATACTTGAAGGTGATGAAAAAACGGCTTTAGATGAACCCAATACCGTAATGCTGTCATCATACTTGTCCGATAAGTTATTCGGCAAAACCAGTCCTTTGGACAAAACTGTAGTTTGGGGCAGTGGAGAAAGTGCATTAACCCTTACCGTAAAAGGAGTTTATGATGAAAAGGCTTATAAAACGCATTTTAATCCTAGTTATATTGTAAGTATGAGTACCCCGGGAATGGGAACCTTTGTACAGAACTTCCAAAGCTTTGCCACCAATAATTTTGCGTATAGTTATGTAAAATTGACTTCAAATGGTAGTGGTTTAGGTCTTCAACGTAAATTGCCCCAGTTTATGGAAGATAGAGGAGCGCAAGATTTAAAAGATGCCGGTATGAGCAGTAAGACGCTAGAGCTTACAAAAGTTACTGATATTCACTTGTACTCCAACGGTAGAAAAAATCAGCTGGATCGCGTATCTAATAGTACCTACCTTTATTTTTTACTGAGTTTGGCATTTTTTATACAATTGGTGGCATGTATTAATTTTATAAATCTTAGTACGGCTAGGGCTAGTAAAAGGGCGCGTGAAATTGGGGTTAGAAAAGTAGTTGGCGCAGGTAAAAATGCATTAATGCGGCAATTTTTGGGCGAGTCTTTGTTACTGTCCATATTCGCCATGTTGATTAGTATTCCTATAGTTATATTGCTTTTGCCATTTGTAAATGAAGTAACACAAGAATTATTGACCTATACAAGTTTGTACCAATGGCAGATTTTGGTAATATTATTGGCTGTAGGTGTAGTTACAGGTTTGGCTTCAGGTGTTTATCCTGCTATAGTCCTGTCTTCTATAAAACCGGTGAGAGCATTAAAAAGTTCGGCTATTTTACAATCTGGTAGCGGTACCTTTAGAAAAGCTTTAGTAGTATTTCAATTTGTAATTTCTATATGTTTAATAAGTACGGTAATTATAATAGGCCAACAGTTTAAATATGCCCAAACCAAAGACTTAGGTTATAAAAAAGATAACCTTTTGGCATTGCGGGTAGGGACCGAAGAATCATCTAATAAGTTTGAATCTTTAAAAGCATCATTTTTAAAAGTACCGGGCGTATTACAAGTGTCAAGTGGAAATTATTCGCCATCGGAAATTATATTGGCAGATAATGGATTTTACTTGCCTGGCGGAAATAAGGAAAATAAAACAGTGATAAAACGTAACGGCGTTAGCGATGGCTATTTTAACACCATGGGTATAGAATTGTTGAAAGGTAGGGATTTCAATGCTGCCGATACCGTAGACCAGATTATAGTGAACGAGGCTACGTTAAAGGCTTTTAATATTGATATTGAAAACGCGTTAAGTGCCACTTTGATGCAAAGTTATGGCGATGAAATTGACGAATTACGAATTATAGGTGTGGTAAAAAACTATCATTTTGCTTCCTTAAAAGAAGAGATTCAGCCTTTGTTCCTGCATAAGGAAACGGAACCTAATTGGCTGTTTATTAAGGCAAACACAGAAAATTATGGTCAGTTGCTACAAGGTTTGGAACAACAATGGAAATCTACGTTAAGTAACATCCCTTTTGATTATAGATTTGTAGATAAAGAAGTAGAAAAGTTATACGAAGAAGAAAAGCGTTTAGGGTTTATCTCTGTAGGATTTACCATTTTAGCAATATTCATAAGCTGCTTGGGCTTATTTGGACTTATCTCCTATGTAGCGGAGCAAAAGAAAAAAGAAATAGGTGTACGAAAAGTGTTGGGCGCAAGTATACAGTCAGTGGTTAAATTACTAACGAAAGACTTTATTAAACTAGTACTCATTGCTTTTGTATTGGCATCACCAATAGCCTATTACTTTATCTCTAGATGGTTAGAGGGTTTTACGTACCGTATTGAAATTAAGTGGTGGGTGTTTTTGGCAAGTGGTGTACTTGTTATGGTAATCACATTTTTGACCGTGGGACTGCAATCATTAAAATCAGCAGCTGCAAATCCCGTAAAAAGCTTGCGTTCAGAGTAATTTTTGAAATGTATGGTCAAAACTTGGTTTAGCGTAGATGACAATGGTGTAACATTCTAATTTTTAAATGGTCATTGTAAATATATTGTACATCTTTTGTCAAAATATTTTACACACGAAAATGTACTTTCATTTTAAGTATTTGATAATTAGGTCTTTAATATAGTGGCATGAAATTAGTTTCATATTTTATATCATCAATCAATGTTTAGCATCAACTAATCATCAATCAAAAAACGAACGATCATGTTTAAGAATTATTTAAAAGTAGCTTGGCGAAATTTAATAAAGAACAAAGTGTTTACCGCTGCAAATATTGTGGGGTTGACCTTGGCATTTGCTGTAGCATTATTGTTGGCTATGACAGCTTTGTTTGAGTTGTCATACGACCAATTTCATGAAAATAAGAGTGCTGTTTTTCAAGTATATTATACAAATCAAACTCCGAAAGGTTCAGAAATTTCTACAGCTAATCCTGTGCCATTTGCTCCGGCTTTGAAAGAAGAGGTTCCGGGCGTAAAACATATTGCAAGGGCATTAAGTGAAAACGCGCTAGTGTCTTATGGAGATAACGATTTTAATTTAGATGCAGAGTTTGTAGATGCAGACTATTTTTCCATTTTTAGTTTTCCTACACTTACAGGGGATACCAATAAACCAATGCCCGACCAAAACTCGGTGACCATTACCGAAAAGGCATCTGAAAAGCTTTTTGGTTCTACGGATGGTATTGGGAAAACAGTAAGAATTCTTATAGGTAAAGAAGAAAAACCCTTTACGGTTACTAGTATTCTAAAAAACATACCAGAAAATAGCAGTGTAAGTTTTGATATTGCTATTCCATTTGAAAGCCATTGGGATTATCCGGAATATGTTGATGTTTGGGATTCACAAAATCACCCAGTATATCTTCTGTTGGAAGACGGAGTTTCTAAATCTCAGTTTGAAGAAAGCACAATAGAGTTTACGCTTTTGCATAAAGGGGAGCAAATGGATAATATGAAGCGTGATGGTGCACAGCCAGATGCAAACGGAAATTACAGTCAGCTCAACTTATTGCCATTTACGGACAAACGCTTTGCAAATTTTAATACGGGTGTACTTCAAATAAAAAGAACATTTCCTTATATGATTTTAGGCATAGCCTTTTTAATCATTTTTATTGCCTGTGCCAATTTTGTGAACATGAACATTGCCTTGGGTGAAAAACGCCTAAAGGAAATAGGTATGAGAAAAACCCTTGGGGCAGTAAAAGGGCAATTATTTGGACAGTTTTGGTTAGAGAGTCTAATGGTGTTCACCATAGCCATTGTGTTTGCATTAGTTCTTTCTAATTTATTGATTGATTCGTATAAAACGCTCTTTAATACAGATGCAACTTTTGCTAATTTAATGACGCCAACAATTCTTGGTAGCTTTTTGTTAGGCATATTATTGGTGACCTTGGTTACAGGAGGATACCCAGCACTGCTTTTAAGTAAACTTAATACTTTAAAGGCTTTGAAGGGTAAATGGGAATTGGGTAAAAACGGAGTAAGAAATGCATTAATAGTGGTTCAGTTTGTAATTGCTATTGTGTTGATAACCGGTACTTTGGTCTTTCAAGGGCAGTTAGAGTTTATGAGAAGCAAAAATCTTGGTTTTAATAAAGAACAGGTGGTGTCCATACCTTTGAACGGAAAAAAAGATAGTTACCGAGTGGTAGAGTTGTTGCGAAATGAACTTAGTGGAAATAGAAATATTTTAAGTGTAACCGGGTCGGACAATAACCTAGGGCGTGGAAAAGACGGCAGCATGTCCATCAGTAAATTCGGGTTTGAATATAAAGGTCGGGTAGTAAATAGTAATGTACTAAATGTAGATTATGATTATGCTAAAACTTTGGATATTCAATTATTAGAAGGGCGCATGTTTAATAGAGAATACAGTGCAGATAGTTTAAGCATGGTCATCAATGAAGCTATGGTAAAAGAGCTGAACGAAGAAGATAATCCGTTGGCAACAAGAATATATTTTGATGAAGATTCTGTAGCGTATAATGTCATAGGAGTGTTAAAAGATTATAACCATCAAAATATCAGTAAAAGCATAGAGCCACTTACCTTTTTTCTTGATAAGAATTTTGATTTGTATTATGCTTACGTAAAAGTGGCGCCTACAGATATGGCTAATTCTTTTGACGCCATTAAGAATGCTTGGCAAAAAGTAGAACCCAATGCAGAGTTCTTAGGTTCATTTCTAGATGAAAATATTGATAGAACTTTTAAACGAGAGAAATCTATGGCAACAATTATTACCGCTGGTTCTGTTTTAGGTATTGTATTAAGTTGTATCGGTTTGTTTGCGATGTCATTATTAGTAGTTGCCCAAAGAACAAAAGAAATAGGAGTAAGAAAAGTAATTGGTGCAAGTACAGGGTCTATAACCATATTACTGACCAAAGACTTTTTAAAGTTGGTTGGCATAGCGTTCATCATAGGAGCTCCAATAGCATATTTTGCCTTAGATAAATGGTTGCAAGACTATGCCTTTAGAGTGCCATTAAGTATTTGGTTTTTTATAGGTGCAGGTCTATTGGCAGCTTTAATTGCATTGTTGACGGTAGGAGCTAGAACCATGAAAGCAGCGGCGGCAAACCCTGTTAAAAGCTTAAGAACAGAATAATAAGTAAGATTTAACCATTAACAACTAACTTACTATTTCACTAATCAACTAATTCACTACATAAAGATGTTATTACAATTAAGAAATATTTTCAAATGGGTACAGCAAGGCGGTCAACGCGTGTTTTTGCTAAAGGATATTAATTTAGAAGTACAGGAAGGCGAATTCATTTCAATTATGGGTCCGTCCGGTTCAGGGAAATCTACATTATTGAATGTTATAGGTATGCTAGACACGTTTGATGAAGGAGAGTATGATTTCTTGAACGAATCGGTACATACCTTAAAAGAAAAATACCGTTCTAATCTGTATAAAGAATATATAGGTTTTGTGTTTCAGTCATACCATTTGTTAGATGATCTTACGGTAGAGGAAAATTTGGAAATGCCTTTGTTGTACAAGAAAATAAAAGGTTCTGAAAGAAAGGCACTGGTAGCCGATATGTTGGATAGGTTCAATATTGTAGGTAAAAAAGATTTGTTCCCAACACAGTTAAGTGGTGGACAGCAACAATTGGTTGGTGTGGCACGAGCTTTAATTGCAAACCCAAAACTGATATTGGCAGATGAGCCAACAGGCAACCTAAACTCTCAACAAAGCGAAGAAATCATGCAGCTTTTTAAGAAGCTTAATGAAGAAGAAGGCGTCACCATTATACAAGTAACGCATTCGGAAAAGAACGCCGAGTATGGTTCAAGAATCATTAATCTTTTAGACGGCAGACAGATTTAGTTTTTGAAATATATAAAAAGACATTTCAAGCGCAGTCGAGAAACATTAAGTTTTAATGTAATTTGCGAATGTCAGTTCGAGTGCCCCTTATTCAATTTTTTATTGAATAAGGGGTGTATCGAGAACCTTTTGAAAACGAATAGTTGTCGACTTTATTGAAAATTATAGTATTCTAACAACTAACTAATCCGTATATCCTTCAGGATGCATTTCATCAAAATCCGTTTGGTCTTGAAAGGCTTTTGCTAATAAAAGAATACTGGCTTCATCATACAAGTTGCTAATTAGCGTGATACTGGTAGGGTGCTTTTTTTCATCTAACCCAGTAGGAATGGAAATTGCCGGATGACCGGTCAGGTTTGTAATAATTGAAAGTCTGTTGCCCGAACTTGGTGAAATAAGCACATCATAATCTTTCATAACGGCCTGCATTTTTTCAATAAGTACCTGTCTTTGTCTGTTGGCTTGTATATATTCCACTGCGGGAATAAAGCGTGCCTGGCGTAATGAATTTGCTCTTGAACGTTGGTGTTGTTCTACCATTTTATCCACTTCTTCAGCTCTGACCATATCATCGAAAAATGCACCCGCTTCTGCTCTTAAAATGATATCAAAACTATTGTAGGGCAGATCTTTAGGTAGTTCTACGGCGTGTAAGGAAATGCCCATATCTTCAAATTTCTTCACGGCATTATCTAAATTTTCTTTGTTAAGTGAAGAGTCTTTTTCAATGTCATTTTTTAAATAGGCAACTTTAAGAGACTTGTAGTCTTTGTTGGGTTCAAATCCATCAGGGAAATCCGTCGTCATACCATCTTTAGGGTCCTTGCCTGTAATTACGCTGTAAACAATTGCGCAGTCCTCAGCACTTCTGGTCATAGGACCAACCTTGTCCATAGACCAGCTTAAACTCATTACACCGTGTCTGCTTACTCTACCGTAAGTAGGGCGTAAACCGGTAATTCCGTTTCTGGTACTTGGTGATAAAATAGAGCCTAATGTTTCGGTACCTAATGCATAAGGCACCAAACCTGCAGAAGTTGCCGATCCAGATCCTGCTGATGATCCAGAAGCACCTTGAGTAGTATCCCACGGGTTTTTAGTTTTTCCGTCGAACCAAACATCACCACGTGCCAATGAACCAGAAACTAATTTGGCTACTAAAATGCCACCTGCATCCTGTAACTTTTGCACCACGGTTGCGGTCATATCAATTTGTTGGTCGCGGTAGGGTGCTGCTCCCCACGTAGTTTTGTAACCTTGCACTGCCATTAAATCTTTAACGCCATAAGGAATGCCATGAAGAATTCCACGATATTTTCCGTTGGCAAGTTCGGCATCCATGGTTTTAGCTTGTTCCAGTGCCATCTCTTCGGTTATGGTTATGGTACACTGTAAGATGTCGTTATATTTTTTTAAGCGTTCAATAAAAAATTGGGTCAATTCTAGCGAGCTAATTTTTTTGTTTTTAATTAGGGATGCTAGTTGAGGTATCGAATAAAAAGCTAGATCAGCTTTATTTTCTGGTATGTCAATATTATTCGGAATTTCCCATTCTGGAAACCCAGATTGTGGTTTTGGTGTAAAATTCATTGGTAATGGGTTAAATCTAACCGCAGGTACCACATCGTAATCCAGAGTGTATTTTCTAAGGGAATCAAATCCTTTTTTATTTCGCTGTAAATAGGGATATAAGGTGTCTATATATTTCTTGTCAAAATCAAGCCCTATCAGTTTTTGAGAGCGCTTTACATCTTTTTTTGTAAAATCGGTATGAGAACTGGAGCATGAAGTAATGAAAAGGCAAAAAAGTAGACTATGAAATGAAAGTAGGAGAGTTTTTTTGGTAGGTTGGTACATGTTGTAAAGTTTTAAGAAGATTCTAATGTACGTCTTTTGAAAAATTTATGTGAATTGCCTAATCATAAAAAAATGTGAATTGAATATCTATGAATAAGAGGATCTGTTTATAATGGCATCTTCATTTTCAATACGCTAGCTTCCTAATCTGATAACTAAGGATTATCTTTGTAACCTACTTGTCAATGGGCAGGTTTTGAATGAATTTATACAATGAAGATAGATAAGAAGGATGTTTTAAAGGCTTTGGAGCATATTACGGTTCCCGGGGAAGGCAAAAACATGGTAGAAAGTGGTGCGGTAACCAATATTCAAATTTTTGGTGATGAGGTAGAGGTAGATATTACCATTGCCAACCCAAGTTTACAAGCTCGCAAAAAGACCGAAGTGGAGATTTTAAAAGTCATCCATAGAGAGGTGTATGAAAAAGCTAAGATTAAGATCAATATTAAGGTTGAAGCACCTGCGGCAAAACCAAAGGTGAATGAAATTAAAGGTAAGCCTATACCGGGTATTAATAATATTATAGCCGTAGCCTCTGGTAAAGGAGGTGTAGGTAAATCTACGGTAACGGCCAACCTTGCGGTTACTTTGGCAAAAATGGGCTTTAAAGTAGGCCTTTTAGATGCTGATATATATGGGCCTTCAATGCCTATTATGTTCGACGTTGCCAATGAGAAACCATTGGCGGTAAACGTAGAGGGTAAATCTAAAATGAAGCCTGTAGAGAATTACGGAGTAAAATTATTGTCTATTGGGTTTTTTACCCAACGTGACCAAGCGGTTATATGGAGAGGACCTATGGCGTCAAAAGCATTGAACCAAATGATTTTTGATGCACATTGGGGCGAGTTGGATTTTATGCTGATCGATTTACCACCGGGTACCGGTGATATTCATTTGAGTATCATGCAATCTTTGCCGGTTACAGGGGCTGTTGTAGTAAGTACACCACAAGAGGTTGCCTTGGCAGATGCTAGAAAAGGTGTGGCCATGTTTCAGCAAGATTCTATAAATGTTCCTGTTTTAGGAATCGTGGAGAATATGGCATATTTTACACCTGCAGAGCTGCCAGAAAATAAATATTATATTTTTGGTAAAGAAGGCGCTAAAAACCTGGCAGAAGATTTAAATGTACCTTTCTTAGGTGAAATGCCATTGGTACAGAGCATACGTGAAGCTGGTGATGTTGGTAGGCCTGCGGCTTTGCAAACCGCTACACCTGTAGAAAAAGCATTTGAAGAATTGACAAAGCAGGTGGTTAGTGAGGTGGTTGCTAGAAACAAGACAATGCCACCTACAGAAGCAATAAAAATTACTACAATGGCGGGTTGTTCGCCGGTTAATAAAAAATAGATATGACTGCAACAGAGCTAAAAGTGAATGTGGAAAAAGCATTGGAAGAAATTAGACCTTTCTTACAGAGCGATGGTGGGGACATTAGTCTTATTTCTATTGAAGAAGAAACGGTTACAGTGCGTTTAGAAGGTGCTTGTGTTGGTTGCAGTGTCAATCAAATGACCTTAAAGAGCGGTGTAGAAATGACCATTAAGAAATACGCACCACAAATTCAAAATGTAATTAATATAGAAGCTTAGATCTTGATAATTGTCATGATATTTAAAACAATAGAATGATAATTTTGAGAAATATTACAAACCATCTCAGTAATGATTAAGACCGATATATTAATAATTGGCGCGGGACCTACGGGTCTTTTTGCCGTTTTTGAAGCCGGACTCCTAAAACTTAAGTGCCATTTGATAGATGCCTTGCCACAGGCTGGTGGTCAGTGTGCAGAGATTTATCCAAAAAAACCCATTTATGATATTCCGGGCTTTCCAGAAGTATTGGCGGGCGATTTGGTGGATAATCTAATGGAGCAGATCAAATCTTTTCAACCTGGTTTTACTTTGGGCGAACGTGCCGAAACTATTGAAAAGTTAGAAGATGGTAGTTTTGTGGTCACTACCAATAAGGGAACAAAGCATAATGCCCCGGTTATAGCCATTGCAGGAGGGTTAGGAAGTTTTGAACCTAGAAAACCTTTGTTGGATAATTTAGCAAAATTTGAAGATAACGGTGTTGCTTACATGATTAAAGATCCAGAAGTGTATCGTGATAAGAAAGTGGTTATTGCAGGTGGTGGAGACTCGGCATTGGACTGGAGTATCTTTTTGGCAGATGTAGCTGCTCAGGTCACATTGGTGCACAGAAGAAATGAGTTTAGGGGCGCTTTGGATTCTGTAGAAAAGGTTCAGGAACTGAAGAATCAAGGCAAGCTTAATCTAATTACTCCCGCTGAAATTATTGCCTTAAATGGGGATGATAAACTAGAATCTGTTCTAATCAGAAAAATATCCGATGCTAAGGAAGAGCTTGTTTTGGAGGTCGATGATTTTATTCCTTTATTCGGGCTATCACCCAAATTAGGACCTATTGGAGATTGGGGATTGGAGATTGAAAAAAATGCCATAAAGGTGGATACCTTTGATTACCAAACCAATATTCCGGGTATATACGCCATTGGAGATGTCAATACCTATCCTGGTAAACTAAAACTGATTTTATGTGGTTTTCATGAGGCAACGCTAATGTGCCAAAGCGCCTTTCAAAAAATTCATCCAGATAAGAAGTACGTAATGAAATACACTACCGTAGGTGGAGTAAGCGGATTTGATGGAACAAAAAAAGAAGCGCCTAAAGCGGTGGTGAAGAAGATTGAATAAAAAAGTTGTTAGGGTATAGGATTTAGGGGTTAGTAAAATGGCAGTAAAAAGATTTGAAGATTTATTAGTTTGGCAAAAATCACAAGATTTAGCTGTTTTAGTTTATCAAGAATTTATAACCTTGAAAGATTATTCTTTTAAAGATCAAATATCTAGAGCTTCTGTTTCAATATCTAATAATATTGCTGAAGGTTTTGATAGGAAAACTAATCCTGATTTTATCAGATTTTTATATTTTGCGGCAAGTTCAAATAGCGAGGTAAGGTCTATGTTGTATTTGTCTGAAAGATTAAATTATTTAAAAAAAGAGAGAACAGTTGAGTTAATTGAAAAGTCCAACGAAATTTCTAGTATGCTTTACGGACTAATTCAGTCAATAAAATAAACTAGTTCACTAATCCCTAACTACTAAACCCTAGTAATGACCGACATCAAAATAAAAATTACAGACCGCGACGGAGTATTACATGAGATAGATGCGCCGACCGATATGAATATGAATTTAATGGAAGTAGTTCGTTCTTATGAACTTGCTCCAGAAGGTACTATAGGTATTTGTGGTGGTATGGCAATGTGCGCTTCTTGTCAATGCTATGTGTTGTCAGATACAGAACTTCCAGAAATGGGTGATGATGAAGAAGCCATGTTATCTGAAGCATTTAATGTAAAAGATAATTCACGCTTAGGCTGTCAATTACATATCACCGAAGATATGGACGGACTAGAAGTAGAGCTAGCTCCAGAGGAATTATAAGAGTCTAATCATTGCGAGAAAACGAGATGCAATCGGAATTGACGAAGCTATCTGTTGAAATGATTCTAAAAGCTTGTTATAGTCTTATAATTTGAAAATTAATTTTTATTTTCCAACAGCCAACAGCCAACAGCCAACAGCCAACAGCTATTAAGCAGATATGAGTTCCAAATAAACAGATAGCCACGCTTTGCTCGCTATGACGAAAAGATTATTGCTTACGTCATTGCGAGAAGTATTTCGCGACGAAGCAATCTGTTAAATTCGTGTTCCTAAGTTTTTCGACTACTGTTAATATGAAAGATTTTTTTGTGGTTTAGTGTCAATATAGAATTGTATTGAAAATGGTTTAGGTACTGGCGACAGTTCTCAATACCTGCCCGCCGGCAGGCAGGCAAATTTTCTCATACTTCGAAAATTCACTCGAACTGACATTTTATATTTTCAACAGAATTTTTGAACTTGAACTTAAGTTTTGAACTTGTTTTTTGAATTTGTATTTATTTTTTCTCCTAACTCCTAACTCCTAACTCCTAACTCCTAACTCCTAACTCCTAACTCCTAAAATTATATCCTAGCCTGATACGTAAACAGATTATGGTATCTACCTTCTTTGGCAATCAGCTCTTCATGGGTTCCCTGCTCAGCAATACGTCCGTTTTCAATCACTAAAATCTGATTCGCTTTTCTGATAGTGCTTAAACGGTGCGCAATGACAAAAGTGGTTCTTCCTTTCGTTAGTTCAGCCAAACTCTTTTGAATTAAAGCTTCACTTTCCGTATCAAGATTAGAGGTAGCTTCATCTAAAATCAAGATTCTTGGATTTGCCAACACAGCTCTGGCAATGGCAATACGCTGGCGTTGACCACCAGATAATTTTACGCCACGTTCCCCTATAACGGTATTCAATCCGTCTTCAAATCTATCTGTAAATTCATCTACGTACGCTGCTTTAATCGCTGCTTGTAATTCCTCTTCAGAAGCATTTGGTCTAGGGAAAAGAATGTTCTCTCTAATAGTGCCCTCAAATAGAAAATCATCCTGTAAAACCACGCCTAAAAATTGTCTAAAACTGGTTAGGTCAACTTTTGAAAGGTCCGTGCCATCAATGGTAATTTCACCGGAGTCAGGGTTTAAAAAACTAGCCGCTAAACCTGCAATGGTAGACTTCCCGGATCCAGAACTACCCACAAGCGCAATAACATCACCAGATTTAGCTTCAAAGCTAATGTTGTGCAAGACATCTTTATCTTCCTCGTACGCAAAGCTTACGTCCTTAAAAGCCATATCTCCTTTTAATTGGGAAAGCACAATGGTTCGGTCTTTTTCGTCAGACTCTGAAACCTTGTTCATCAATTCTTCGGTACGATCTAAACCGGCCAAAGCTTCGGTCAGCTGGCTTCCAATATTGCTCATTTGTACAATGGGCGCTACCATTAGGGCAAGAAGAAAAGTAAACTCAAAATACTCGCCCGTAGTCAATTCGCCCTGCATCATTTGGTATCCACCATACCCCATCATAATTCCTGTAGTGGCCAATCCCAATAAAAAGGTAGAAGCACTGGTCATAAAAGCGGTAGCCGTTAAACTCTTTTTTACATTTTGGTATAATTTGTCGACCCCTTCTTCAAAAACCTTACTTTCTTGCACCTCTGCGTTAAAGCCTTTAATAACGCGTATTCCACCAAGGGTTTCCGTTAGTCTTCCTTTTACTTCTGCATTAATTTTACCACGCTCCCTAAAAACAGGTCTTATAATCTTAAATGCCTTTAGAGCAATGAATGCAAATAATATTAAGGGTACAAAAGTCAATAAGGTCATTATTGGGCTAATTCTCAATAACAATACAAGAGACACTACAGCGGTAATGGTACCACCAACAAGTTGTACGAGTCCGGTGCCAATTAAATTTCTAACCCCTTCCACATCGCTCATGATTCTAGAAACTAATGAGCCGGATTTGGTGTTGTCAAAAAATCGAATAGGTAATGAAAGTACTTGCTTTTGTACCTGTGCACGAAGCTCGGAAATCATGTATTGTGCCTGAATGCTAAGCACTTTGGTAAGTAGGAAAGACATGACCGCTTGTACCAAAAATGCAAAAATAACAACGGCAACCAATATTTTTAATAGGTCATAGTTTTTATTAGGGATGATATCATCTAAAAAGTATCGTAAAGAAACCGGAGCCACAAAACTAGCAGCTTTACTGATTACGATAAGCAATAAACCCAACAAAACCAGTTTTCTGCGTGGCCATATAATTGTTTTAAAAGCGGTTAGTATACTTACTTTTTTTTCTGCCATTGAGATGAATTGTTTGGTTTTTAATGTCTGGTCGAGCGTAGTCCAGACCGACCGATAATGATCCGCAAGTTACTTCAATTCTAAACTTTAACCGAATCTAGAATAGATTTTGATATTGCTGTCCGGTATCGATAAAGGTTTTTATATTTGAGTATCCTGATTACCGCCCGATGCTTAAAAAAACCATTTTTCTTTTTTTATTAGTTACTTTTTATACGAATGCACAACAGCAATACTATGAATTGCGTGATTTCGTAACCGATAGTGCAGGCATTTTCACAGCAAGTCAAACAGCAGATTTAAATCAGCGTTTGGTAGCGTTTGAGGAGAATACTACCAATCAACTAGTAATAGTCACGATAGAAGAGTTGGGTTTTGATACCATTGAGTCTTATGCGAACGGACTGTTCAATCAAAATAAAATTGGTCAAGAAGGAAAGGATAACGGACTACTGATTCTGTTTTCAGAATTGGACCGAGAAGTAAGAATAGAGGTAGGTTATGGGTTGGAACCGTACATTACAGATGCCGTGGCCTCAAGAATTATTAGAAATACGATGATTCCCAAATTTAAGGAGGAGGCATATTTTGATGGTGTTGATGAGGCTACTGATCAGCTTATAGCGTTTCTCAATAACCCAGAAGCCTTAGATGAGTTTAAACAAGAAATTGAAGATAAAAAACGGAAGGAAAGGCTTTATATGAACATTTTTCTTGGTGTTTTTCTGTCAATATTTATTGGGGTAGGTGGTTTTTTCTTTCTTAAAAGCTATAGAAATATTATAGAGGTTTTTAGAGGAATATTTATGGGTAAATTAGGCGTATTACCTGGTGTTTTTATGCTTTTAGGAGGTTCTATTTCTACTATTTTTGGTTTGGTATTTATGGTGGTGCCTCTTTTTGTGGGGTATAGTATTTATACCGCAGACCAAGATCTTGCCATGCGAATTTTTGATCATCCTAAAGTTCTGTTGTGGTTATTACTACCGTTTTTTGGCATAGCTGCCATAATCGCTTTTTTTAAGCTTAAACTATCTGATAACGAAGATTTCAGTATTTCGTGGCTAAAGAACGATAAAACATATTACAGAAAAACATTTTCATCATCAGGTTCCCACTCTTTTGGTTCGGGCAGTAGCTCATCAAGTGGTGGTAGTTCATTTTCTGGCGGTGGCGGCAGTTCAGGTGGTGGTGGAGCAAGCGGTAGTTGGTAAAATTCAAGTACTTTTATGTATCTCAAATATTCAAAATAAATAGCATCCATGAACAGAATAATTTACTTGTTGACATTTGTATTGGTTTTGTCATGTAAGACAAATAAACCAGAGAAGGGAGAAATAGAAAAATGGGAAGCACAAGCTGAGAATGTTGAAATAATAAGAGATGACTTTGGAGTACCCCATATTTATGGTAAGACAGATGCCGATGCAGTGTTTGGGTTATTGTATGCCCAATGCGAAGATGATTTTAATCGCGTAGAGCAAAATTATATTTGGGCAACAGGTAGGTTGGCAGAAGTAGATGGCGAAGAGGCCTTGTATAGCGATTTGCGCGCAAAACTGTTCATGACCGAAGATGAGGCTAAAGCGAATTATGAAAAGAGTCCCGCTTGGTTAAAAGAGTTGTGTAATGCCTTTGCCGATGGTATCAATTACTACCTATATACGCACCCGAAAGTAAAACCTAGATTATTGACACATTTTGAGCCATGGATGCCCATGTATTTTAGTGAAGGTTCTATTGGTGGGGATATTGAGCGAATTTCAACAAAGAAGATTGCTGCCTTCTATGAAAGTGATATGGCATTACCAGAAATGGAATTGTTGCAATTAGAAAAGGAAAAAGAAGCCGAGGAGCCACAAGGTTCTAACGGTATTGCTATTTCAGGTAAATTGACACAGTCCGGTAATCCGCTGTTATTGATCAATCCGCATACCTCGTTTTATTTTAGGGGAGAAGTCCATGTAGTTTCCGAAGAAGGATTAAATGCCTATGGTGCGGTAACTTGGGGTCAGTTTTTTGTGTATCAAGGTTTTAATGAAAAAACCGGATGGATGCATACATCAACCTATACTGATGTTATGGATGAATTTAAGGAGACAATAGTTAAGAACGATGATGATTTATTTTATAAATACGGAGAAGAATTGCGACCGGTACAATCATCTGAGATAGTGTTGAAATATCTTGATGGTAAAAAGTTAAAAGAGAAAAAGTATCCGGCATATAGAACTCACCACGGACCAATTACTCACGTTGCCGATGGGCAATGGACAGCATCTGCTATGATGTGGGAGCCGGTAAAGGCGTTAGAGCAATCATTCATCCGCACAAAACAAAACGGGTATAAAGGTTTTCGGGATATGATGGATATTCGTACCAATTCAAGTAACAATACGGTATATGCAGATGCGGAAGGCAACATCGCTTATTTTCATGGAAATTACGTTCCAAAAAGAGATGTTCAATTTAATTATACAAAACCGGTAGATGGTAGCAACCCAAAAACAGATTGGCAAGGTTTGCATACGGTAGATGAAAATATTTTGATATTAAACCCGGAAAACGGATGGATCCAGAATTGTAATTCTACACCTTTTACATCAGCTCTAGAATTTAGTCCAAAGAAAGAAGACTACCCAAATTACATGTCTAGAGATCAAGAGAACTTTAGAGGCGTTCATGCCATAGAATTATTGAAAGACAGAAAAGGGTACACCATTGATAGTCTTATCCGCTTAGCGCATGACCCATATTTGCCGGCTTTTAAAGCCCTGATACCTGGGTTGGTGAAAGCATATTACATCAATGAAGAACAAAATCCTAAGTTAAGAGAGCCAATTAAAATTCTTGAAGAATGGGATTTTACAACAGGTGAAGATGAGGTAGCCATGACATTGGCTCATTTTTATGGTACCGCAATGGGTAAAAAAGCCAAGCATCCGGGTAATATGAGTGATATGGAACTCATAACCTTTTTAGGTACGCATACAGAAGAATCTTTAGAAATATTCGAAGAAGTAATTGACCAATTAACAGCTGATTTTGTTACTTGGAAAATACCTTGGGGAGAAGTCAATAGATATCAGCGAATAACAGGAGAGATAAAACAAGATTTTGATGACTCCAAACCTAGTATACCTATTGGTTTCGCTTCTGGTAGATGGGGTGCTTTAGCTGCCTATGGTGCACGTTACACCACTGATGGAGCAAAGAAAATTTACGGTACTAGAGGAAATAGTTTTGTTGCCGTCGTAGAATTTGGTGATACCGTAAAAGCCAAAAGTATTTTGGCCGGTGGACAAAGTGGAGACCCTGCCTCACCTCATTTTGATGATCAAATTATTAAGTATAAAAATGTAAATTGGAAAGAAGTACCTTTTTATAAGAAAGATGTTTTAAAAAGAGCAGAAGAAACATATAATCCTGGAAATAGATAAATTGATAAAGAAGTTAGATTATGGGATTGTTGAATAAAATATTAGGTAATGCCAGTGAGGTGTCTGTAGAACAGCTATTAAAAAAATATGGTCGTTTATTGATAGATGGAGAGGAAATTGAGTTGGGATTTTCCCTGTTGCGCGATGTTTTTATGTTTACTAACAAGCGTTTAATTTTAATAGATATACAAGGTATTACGGGAAGTAAAATTGAATACAAATCGCTCCCTTATAAGAATATATCAAGGTTTTCTCTTGAAACTTCGGGTACTTTTGATTTAGATGCTGAATTAAAAATCTGGATATCTAGTGAAAACGTACCAAGTGTAAGCAAAAAGTTCAATAAGAGTATAGATGTTTATGAAGTACAGCGGTACTTGGCAAGCAAAGTAATGTAATTGTTTACATAGCTTCTTTGGTAACGATCAAAGTAGCCTTGGACCCTGCGGACAACAACCATTTATTGGAGTAGATCAGTTCCCCTTTATCGTTATACACATCTACTTGCGCAGTATTTGGGGCAGAGGATCCATGGTTAAGTGCTTCAAAATCCAAGCGGTTAAATCCATCTTGTAAGTCTACATTGATTCCTTTAAACGCTCCGGTTAGTAGCAGGTTTTGTTCAACGACTATATCGTTCATGTAAATCTTAACACGGTCTCCATCTACATATTCATGGTCCCTGCAAACAATACCTATGAATTTCCCACTACTTTTTACATCACCTAGATATTGATCTGCAAAATATTGACCGGAACCACCTAATCGCTCACCAGGTCCAATGCGTGGGTCAATTTTCATACCTGCACCTGCCTGCACGAGTTCTTCGTCACGCAACATTTTTATAGGCTTTGGGGCTTTCATGTCCACACTTGGCTGTTCTTTAATTAAGTTGGGCATATTTAGAACAGATCCATTGTTTGGAGTACCACTAGAATTAATGGGATTTACCTTATCAATTTTCAAAGGTTTTGAGGTAGGTAAATCTGTTTGGGCAGAAACCTTAGTCGTAGAAAACGAGAGCAATACAATAAAAAGAAAAAAAAGGTTTCTCATCGAATCTTAAAAATTGATATAATAAAGATAACAAATACCCTGCCATGGGCACTTAAGGCTTCGTTAAAATAAGTATTGGGCAGTGTTTTTTCGATAAAAGAACTATTCTATTTCAATTTTTCCCTTAAGAACGAAATAAAATTTCCGTTCATTATTTGCTCAATGTCTTGAGGTGAATAACCTCTGTTTTCCAGTAAATGAACACATTTTTGCAAATCTGCAATGGTATCTACATCGGCAGGACCTTGTTCTTTTCCAAATCCGCCGTCGAGGTCAGAACCGATACCTACGTGATTGGCATTACCTGCAAGTTGACAAATATGATCAATATTATCGAGTATTTGTTGTAGACTTACGCTGGCAGATTGCGGTGTAGAAACCCCTCTTTCCCAATTTGGAACCATCATCCAAGCATCAAGTACAACACCTATAATACCTTTACGCGCTATAATTTCCTTGATTTGTTCATCTGAAAACTGTCTATGGTGATTAACTAGGGCTCTACAATTGTTATGACTTGCCCAAAGAGGACCGTCATAGTTTACCATAGTTTCCCAAAAGCTTAAATCACACAGATGAGTCACGTCAAGTATAAGTCCTAGTCGTTCTATTTCTTTTAGAAGTTCTCTTCCCTTGGCGCCAATACCACCGGATGAGTTTGTGCCATGGGCGTATGTACCAGGACCGTAATGTGCAGGTCCAATGGCACGTAACCCTTGATCATATGAGCGTTGTAGGTATGAGATGTCTATGATAGAATCTGCACCTTCTAAACTTAATAAATACCCAATAGGTTTCTTTTCTTTATCGGTTTTCCAAAGTTCTAGGTGCGCATCAAGTTGGGTTTTGTTTATAATCTGAACCATTTCACCAGCATCTTCCATGCTTTTGTACCATGCAAGTTGTCCTTGTGTATGTGCCCATGCCTGTTGAGGTGACTTCCATCCCGGTAGTGCATTGTCTTTATGGACATAACGGGCAATTTGCGTTGCCATGCAGAGCCCGATATTGCCTTTTCGCATAGCATCTAATGATACTGTATTGTTACCTCTATCTGGCTTGTCGGTCATGCCTTGTTCACCTTTTCTGATATCTTCAACAGACCAGGTAAGGTCACGGTTCCACTCCATGGCGTTCATGGACAAGTCTAAATGGGCATCGAAAATGAACATACTTATATCGTAGATTTTTGGGTTCTTGCAGTTACCGGCCAATGATCTATAACTTTATTATCCTTAACAACCGTAAGGGTATCGTATTTGGCTACGGTAGGGCAAATATGTTTAGGAACTGCGTAATGCACATCCCCTACCTCAGGTATGGTAAGGTCGTCATACTCAACGACCAAATGCTCTTCTGACTGACTAACTTGCTTACTGTGCTTTAGGTCTAAAAATACTATTCTGGGAAAAGGCATCTCAGGTGCTAAGGATTTATGACCAAGGTCAAAACAAAGAATTCCCGTAGTTGGTTTACTTAGAATACGTGTCATTAGTACAGCTGCGGGCAAAAAATGCATCTCAGGAAAGAGACTTCCGTAACCGGCATCCCAAAGTAAAGTAGTGCCCGGGCTGGCCTCCACGTCATCTCGTTTACAGTGAAAGGGAAAAGTCGGTGAGCCACCGGCCACTATTTTAGGACTTGGTATGTCAAGTTTCTCAATGTTGGCTTTTAAGCTCAATACAGGTTCAAATGCAGTATTGCATTCCGCCTCACGAATAGTGGGGTCTGTATGGCGTAAATGACCATCATACACATGTAAGCCTTCAGCAATTAAATGCCCACGTTCGCTTAGCTCTCGATATAGGGCCAATGCCTTTTGATCAGGAGCTATACCCGTTCTGTTCATTCCGTTATTAATATCTATCCACAACGGAATTTTAATGTTGTTGGCTTTAGCAAGGTCACCTAAAAGTTGTAAAGATTTAGAGTTGTCAACAAGAGTGGAAAACTTGGTATTGCCGTATGCTTTTATAAGTTCAACAAAGCGTTTGGTATTAGGGCCTATCGGTTGCATGGCCAATAGTACATCCTTGGCCTTGCAATTACCAAGTAATTCGGCTTCTGCAATGGTAGCGCATTTAAATTTTTGAATACCGGCATCCATCTGCATAGCAATGATATTGGCGTTTTTGTATGTTTTAACATGCGGACGCAAGAAATTTACATCGCCCCTCATAGAAATCATTAATTCAATATTATGTTGAATTCTATTGGGATAGATTAATAAGGATGGAGAAATTACGTCTTCCGGATGGGTCAATGAATACCAATTATTATCTTCCATTTCTGTTAATGATGTAGTTCAAAATGTGCCTCTATCTCTACAGGAATACCACCAGGTAAAATCATACCAACCGCACTACGAACACCTACACCGTTATCAGGTCCAAAAATATCAGCTATAAGTTCACTGAATCCGTTTATGACCAAAGGCTGTTGACCAAAATCTGTAGTGGAATTTACCATCCCCAATGTTTTTACGATTCTTTTGATTTTATCAATATCGCCAAAATGGGTTTGTATGGTAGAAAGCATGGTCAAGGCAACTTGCCTTGCGGCAACTTTTGCCTCTTCCATCGTCATATCATCACCAGCTCTGCCTACCATCAAAGACCCATCATTTTGCATAGGACCCTGACCGGAAATATATAAAAAATGGTCAACGACTAAAACAGGTTTATATAGCCCTGCGGGAGGTGGGGCAGGAGGTAAAATTAACCCTAGGTCCTTAATTCTTTCAGATGGCTTTTTTTGCATATTTATATTTTTTCAGATGAAGGCGTTAATAGCCAAAACACCGATTAAGCCCATAACACCTACGGTGGTTTCCATAACTGTCCAGCTTTTTAAAGTGTCGTTTACGGATAGATTAAAGTATTCTTTAAATAACCAAAACCCGCTATCATTTACATGAGATAGCATTAAACTGCCAGATCCAATGGCAAGCACCATTAATTCTGGGCTAACACCGGTGCCTTGCACCAATGGCAGTACAATACCTGCAGCGGTTAAACCGGCAACAGTGGCAGAACCAACGCAAACGCGAATTACGGTAGCGATCAGCCAAGCTAAAATTAATGGAGAAATGGAAGATTGCTCTAATATTCCACCAATATATTCACTTACACCGCTATCGATCAAAACTTGCTTTAGTGCGCCAGAGCCAGCAATAATTAGTAGTACCATAGTTATGCCCGTAATGGCACTACCAACAGAATCCATGACCTCTTTCATACTTTTTCCTTGACCTAAACCTAAAGTGTAAATGGCAACCAAAACTGCAATAAGCATGGCAATAGCTGGGTTACCCATAAAAACTAAAACCTTGGTAAGAAAGAAATCTGCAGGCAGTAAAAGTTGGGCCAATGCGGCAACAGCAATTAATATAACAGGTAAAAGTGCACTGATAATACTATTTGCCATGCTTGGCATTTCATCTTCCTTTAAAACTACAGGGTTAAGAAATTCTTTAAGTGGGGTTGCGTTAATACCTTTTAAAGTTCTTGAAAGTAATGGTCCTGCAACAATAATGGCAGGTATAGCGACTATGATTCCGTATAACAAAGTCTTGCCAATATCGGCATTAAACATAGTTGCAAGAGCCGTTGGTGCTGGGTGCGGAGGTAAATATCCATGGGTGACAGACAGCGATGCAAGCATGGGTAGCCCTACGTAAAGTAGTGGTAAGCCGGTGGCTGCCGCAATGGTAAATACCAATGGAACTAGGATTACAAATCCTACGGAATAAAACATGGGTATACCCACAATAAATCCGGTTAAGACAACGGCCCATTGAATATTCTTTTTACCGAACTTCTCAACTAATTTGGTGGTAATACGTTGTGCGGCACCACTATCTGCAACCAACTTGCCCAACATGGCACCAAGTCCTAGAATGATGACAAGAAAGCCTAGAATATTACCGATTCCTTTTTGAATGGAATCGACCACACTAATGGGCTCCATACCTTCGGCAATACCAACGAATAAAGAGACGATGATAAACGTGATAAAGGCATTAAGTTTAAATTTGGCAATGAGAACAAATAGGAGAAGAATTCCTATAATAACAATAAGTAGTGGCATATTTAATAGCGTTGTTTAGTTGATTCTTTAAATATACCATAAAAAAAAAGCTCATCATATTTTATATAATTATGATGAGCCCATTGTATAAAATACTATAATCTATCTGTCATTTCTGGAGATATTGCTTTATAGACCAAGCCGGCTAAAATTGCCCCTACTATAGGTGCCAGCCAAAATAACCACAATTGATCTAGTGCCCAATCGCCAACAAAAAGAGCCTGGCTGGTACTACGGGCAGGATTAACGGATGTATTTGTTACAGGTATGCTGATCAAATGAATTAAAGTAAGGCATAACCCAATTGCCAATCCAGCAAATCCTCTAGGTGCTTTTGTGTAGGTAGACCCTAGAATAACGAACAAGAAAATAAAGGTCATTACTAGTTCTATGATCAAGGCAGAAGTCATGCTATATCCTCCGGGCGAATGTTCTCCGTAGCCATTGGAAGCAAAGCCACCTAGTACAAAATCAGATTTCCCAGATGCAATTAAAAATAGAATAGCTGCACCGGCAATACCGCCCATTACTTGGGCAATAATGTATGGAAAAACGTCTTTACCTTCAAAACGGCCACCTATCCAAACCCCAATAGTAACGGCCGGGTTAAGATGACAGCCAGAAATATGCCCAATTGCATAGGCCATGGTTACAACTGTTAAACCAAAAGCCAAAGAAACACCAACAAAGCCAATACCCATTTCCGGAAATCCTGCGGCAAGCACGGCACTGCCGCAACCACCTAATACAAGCCATAAGGTGCCGATAAATTCTGCAATAAATTTTTTCATTTTTATAAGGTTTAATTGATTGTATTAGTTTAGAAACCAAAACCTTATGGAAGTCACAATATTTTATATATAATTTTAAGAATTTTAATGAATATTAAATTTTCAATGAAGACATTATTATGTTTTAAACGTAATTATTAATAAATATTTAAAATTATGCATTGTTAAATAATAATGAGAAAACACTTGGGTACAAGGTTTATGCTCGTTCTATATAATCTCTAAGTTTTTGAGGTCCTTCCAGCAAAATCCTAACCACGCGTAGGGTACCGTCATCGGTAGTATTTATTTGCCATTTGATCAAAGAGATATTACCCTTTTCAATTTCAATACCGGTAATACTTCTTGGGTGAACGCAGCTGCCATCGTTAAAGAGAGGTATGTCGCCAGGTTCGGGAAAACGTGGTCTATGTGTATGGCCTACTACTGTAATTTTAAGGTTGTTCTTAAGGATCCACTTTTTTATTCGGCGCTCTACTTTTATAAGTTCGGTATAATTTCTGGCAGGAGATGTGGGGTCCGCAATACCCCAAACTTGAAGAGGTTTCCAAAGAATTCTTACTAAAAACCTACCTACTCGCCAAAACCTGTAATTCCACCAATCTGCTTGGTGGCCATGTGTAAGAAAGATTTCCTGTTGTGTTTCTTTATGTTTTAAAATAAGTGCTTCATGATATTTAATACCCTCAAAAAGAGATTTATCTTTATCGTCTATAGGCTCAAAGTAGCTGGATAAATGTTTTTTAACGTAAGCATCATCTTTATAGACCATGTCATGATTTCCCCAAATCATATGCAATCTTTTTTCTAGATGAAATTGCTTTAAAAGCTTGAATACATTTTTATGGGCCTCAAATATAGATTCGAAGTGAATGTTTTCCCAAAGTTCGTCGCCATCACCTAGTTCACAATAATCAAATCCTTCGGAATGATAAAATTTTAAAGCGTGAAAATAGATATTTCTATTGTTGGCAAAATCATCGGCAAAACTGTTATCGCCTCTGTGGCAATCACTAAAAAGTATAAACTTAGAAGTGTCGTCGAACGGAATAACTTTAGCGTTTTTGTAAGCTCTATTTAGTCTGCTATCCGATGACATGGGTTATTTTTCTCTAAATATCCGAAAATCAAGTCAACCATACGGCTTACGGCACTAAAAAATATGGTAGGTTTTGTAACTTTACGTCAAATTAGTAGACTAACTAAACCATGGGAAAGCACGAGAGAAAGATTATGCCGGTGAAGCACCTCATAAGTTTTGAAAAACTTCTACAGAAGTATGATGAACATTTGAAGGGTGACGATCCTTTTTTGGCGGCCACCGCTGAACGTATTTTGTCTACTGAAAAGGGTTTTCCTGAACTACGCAATGGTTTTTCGGACTTTACTTTATTAGAGAAAAATAAAGATATAATAAATCGTATTCTACAAGATACATTTACAGAGGCATTAAGTGGTAACGAGATAAAAGTGGCAACCTTACCTTATCAGGACACCATTATAAAGTCGTCTAAACGATTTCAAAAAATAATTGAAGAGGCAGGCGATGGTTACGAACCGGAACTAAGGAACGTTGGCGATGATATGGATTATATCATGAGCTGTGTTGTGGTTTTGAACTTCTACTATGGTTACCATTTAGATTTTAGTCGCCCTTATTTTTATGATATTCCAGATGCCAATGGTGTAATGCGCCATTACCGCATTTTGTACAATGCGGATTTTATCGATATTATCCCTACCAATAAATCAAAAGAGATTACACAAGAAGATGTAGATGAGCTTTTGGCAAATCCGTACGATATTAAGCTTTGGATGGATAAGATTCCGCCTGAAAGTTTTATATCTAAAGGATTTGTAATCGCCAACTTGTTCGATGTTACCATGGAGCAGGCGATTTCAAATATTAAAACAAAATTAATTTCAAAGGATACCATACAGCCCACGAACTTCATGCATGATCTGCAAGAAACATTCAAATCATTTTTTAGATTGCCAAATATTAAAGTTGGTTTTGCCTCATTTGATGCTAAGAAAAATGAATTTGAAGAGGTTGCGGGTATGGGTTTTGATAGTTTTCTTTTGGGGGGAAAACATCACATGAACTGTAAAAGTGCACTATGTGAAGATTCTTATGATAAACTGATAGATCACAATTCATACTTTACCATAACCGATATGGACCGTAAGGTAGAGCAAACGGGTAATATGAACCCTTACAAGGGACTTCAGGAACAGGGTATACAAAGTGCCATCTTTGCTCCTATTGCCTATGAGAACGATCTTTTGGGAGTGTTGGAAATTGTATCTGAAAAGAAGGGTGTTCTTAACGGTGTAAACGCACAGAAATTAGATGATGTTTTGCCGTTTATCGTATCTGCCGTTGTACGTGCCAATGTTGAAGAGACCAATAGAATAGATGCTATCATTCAGAACGAGTGTACTTCTGTTCATTCATCGGTTTATTGGAAATTTCAAGAAGAAGCTAAAAAGTTTATGATTGATGAGGCCGAGGGGAAATCGCCATCGTTTAAAGAAATTGTTTTTAAGGATGTATATCCTCTATTTGGTCAAATTGATATAAAGGATTCTTCTCAAGCAAGAAATTTAGCCATTCAGCGCGATTTAATGATTCAGCTTTCTGAGATTGACAATGTGCTTAACATAGCCCAAAAGAAGTGGAATTTGCCAATTTATGAAGAGCTGATCTTTAGGGTGAACAATCATTTAGAGAGTATAAAGGAAATGCTTTATACGAATAGTGAACAAGCTATATTTGATTTTGTACATGAAGAGATATCACCTGTTTTTGAGCATCTTAAAAAGTCTGATAAGGAAATAGAGAAGCATATATTAAAATATGAATCTAAGATAGATATGGGTACGGGCTCTTATTACGATCATAGAAAGAACTATGACGAGAGCGTAACATTGATCAATAAAAAACTTTCTTCTGTTATTGATAAAAGACAGGAAGGTGCACAGGCTATGTTTCCTCATTATTATGAGCGTTACAAGACCGATGGTGTAGAGCATAACATGTACATTGGCGCTTCAATTTCAGAAAACAGGGAATACAATTCGTTATATCTTAATAATTTAAGGCTGTGGCAATTGCAGGTCATGTGCGAAATGGAAAATGCACATTACTCGTTAAAACCAAAGTTACCGGTACCGTTAGATGCTGCGTCATTGATATTGGTATATAATACGTCGTTATCCATCCGTTTTAGAATGGATGAAAAACAATTTGATGTTGATGGTACCTATAACGCCCGCTATGAGGTCATTAAAAAAAGAATTGATAAGTCTTACATTAAGGGCACCGATCAAAGGCTGACCGAAAAAGGAGTGCTTTCTATTGTATATTCTCAAAAGAAAGATGAATTGGAATATTTGAGATATATTAAATTTTTGAAGTCCAAAGGTTGCTTTACCAACAAAATAGAAATTGTAGAGTTAGAGGGATTACAAGGTGTTTCTGGCTTAAAGGCTATACGTGCAGAGATTCTTTATAAAAGAGAACAAGAGCCCGAAAAGACTTATACCTACCAAGATCTTATGGATGCCCTAAAAGAATAGTGCCTGGCTCAATAAATCTATTTTACGATCGGGACCAAAGAATTTGAAGGAAACTGCAAATGCTATTACAGATAGGATCATGCCTATCATAAAAATAGTATAGGTCCACCGTAAAAGAGAGTATTTTCTATTAAGTACAATACCAAGAAAATAAAGATCCTTGGTCAGGGAACTGTATATATAATCTTTGTCTTTAAGCATTTCTTGAATAGCCCATTCATATTCGCTCAATGCCATTTTATGAAAGTTGCCGAAAAACAATAGATTTACATTTTTGTTGGCTACATCTTCTTTGGTGAACTCGCCACTGGTAACATTTGGTCTGGTCGCTAAGACCGCTAAAACCATAGAAACCACACTAAAAAATACGAATATCACCGTAGGATAAATAAGGTAGTCGTTAGATGGGTTGTCTAATTTTGGTATCAGGTTAGATAACGCTAATGATATAATAATGGCATTTACGGAAAGTAGAATATTCGCTTTTGTGTCTGCAATATCGCTAAGCGTAATATGGTTTTTTAGGGTAACACGGTATAAGGTCTGAATACCACGATCCGGACTTTCACTTTTAAACTGCGCTTTTAACTTTTCTTTTTTAGCAAGTTTCTTTTCAGACTTCTTATCTTTTATAAGCTTTCTTAGATTTTTGTCTTTTTTAGGTAACCAATTCTCTTTGGCGTAAGCCGTATAGTATTGGTGGTCCGTTCTAAAGACTTGAATGTTGAGTTCTAGCCATTCTTTTTGGTTGTAGTTTTTTAAACCAAGTAATTTCAATTCTTCGCGTAACAGATCAGAAGTTTCAAGATAACTGCTTTGTGCAAAGTGAGAAGAATCTGCATCACGGATAATTTCGTCCATTAAATTAGCAGGTTGTGCATTCCACTTTGTGGCAAGTATACATGATTTTACCTTTTCTATGCCTTCTTTGTCATATCCTTCTTTAGATAAAAAATCTTCTGCAATTTCGCAGCTACTCTCCTCATGATTTGAGGTTCCTTTAGTGTAACCCGTATCATGTAACCAAGCTACTAGAATAAGAAGTTCTTGATCTTGATCGGATAGAGAACATGATTCCAGTAATTGTTTAGTACTTTTAACGACTCTTTGTGTATGTCTTAGATTATGGTATAAAAACTTCTTATCCAGTTCATTGGTAAGTAAGTCAGTTACAAATTGTTGTGTTTTATCTAAGATTTCTGACATAAGGGAAATTGGTTTGAAATATCCAAATTACAAAATTTTAAAGAGGGCAACGTTACTATGAAAAAATTATATGCATATCTATCGGTTTTTATGTTCATTACTAGCTGTGCTACATATAACACTAAATATGTAGACGATAAATTTGCTATAGATGTAGATGTTGAAAAAAAAGTATCGCACACCTTTTATTTGATCGGAGATGCTGGTTTATCTCCTATGGGAGGTATGAATCCTGCATTAAAGATATTTAAGGGCAGATTGGACAAAGCCGATAAAAATAGCACGGCCATATTTCTAGGCGATAATATTTATCCTGCCGGGTTGCCGGACCCTAAAGACTCTACCGTAGCATATAGAACCGCAAAAAATCATTTAGATGCCCAACTTAATGCATTGACCAATTTTAAGGGAAGGCCACTTTTTATTCCTGGTAATCATGATTGGTATACGGAAGGTTTGGTAGGTCTTGAAAGAGAGGAAAACTATATTAAAAAAGCACTTAAAGAAAAAGAAAAGGATCCCTTTTTACCAGAAAACGGATGTCCTATAGATGTTGTGGAAATAGGTGATGATGTTGCTATAATTACCATAGATACAGAATGGTATTTGACCAATTGGGACAAACGCCCGGATATTAATGATAAATGTGAGATCAAGAGTAGGGACAAGTTTTTTCTGGAATTGGAAGATGCCATAAAAGATTATAGAGATCGCACCACGGTAATAGCCATGCACCACCCATCTAACAGTTATGGAGAGCATGGAGGGCAGTACTCGCTAAGAAAACAATTCTACCCAAAAAAAATGGCAGTGCCGGTTCCTGTTCTAGGTACTTTTATCAATGTATTAAGAACTACATCTGGTGCATCTGTAGAAGATGTGAACAACAAGCGTTATAGAGAATTGATGAATAGGGTAACTACCTTGGCACAGTATTCTGACCGTGTAATATTTGCATCTGGTCATGAACATACATTGCAGTATTTTGTTGAAAACAATACACCTCAAATTGTAAGTGGATCCGGAGCAAAAAAAGGCTTTACACGTTTATTGAACGGCTCTCAGTTTAATACGGGTAAAATGGGCTATGCTACCTTGGAAGTGTATAAAGATGGTTCCTCTAGAGTGCGCTTTTATGGAGTAAACGAAAATGATGAAGAAGAGTTTTTATTTACTAATGAAGTTCTGCCCCCTGTTAAGAATGAATATGTAGGTGAATTTTCTGAACAGTTTCCGGATAGCGTAAAGGCATCTGTATATACAAAAGAAGAAATTGATAAAAGCGGATTTTATAAAGGCGTATGGGGTGATCGTTACCGTAAGTACTACGGTACGGAGGTAAAAGTGCCGACCGTAAATTTAGATTCGCTTATGGGAGGCTTGGAGCCTGTTAAGAAAGGAGGCGGACATCAATCTAAATCTTTGCGTTTGCGTGCAAAAGATGGTAGAGAGTATGTGATGAGAGCTTTAAGAAAGAGTGCAGAATTATATCTACAATCTATGGCATTTCAAGACCAATATGTGCTAGATGATCTAAAAGAAACCTATACCCAAGAAATATTACAGGATTTTTACACGGGATCACACCCTTATGGACCGTTTACCACTGCAAAATTATCTGATGCCGTAGGTATTTACCATACCAATCCGGTTTTATATTATGTGCCCAAACAACCGGCGTTGAAAAACTATAATGAATCTTTTGGTGATGAATTATATATGATCGAAGAGCATACCGGGGATGGCCATGGAGATTTGGCAAGTTTTGGATATTCTAATGATTTAAAAAGTACTGACAGTATGCTTGAAGATCTTCGTGATGATGAAGAATATGAAGTTGATAAAGACTTGTACCTAAGAGCGCGTCTTTTTGATATGGTTCTAGGTGATTGGGATCGTCATGTAGACCAGTGGCGTTGGGCAGAATTCAAGGACAAAGAAAAGGGTAAAACCATTTATAGACCAGTGCCAAGAGATCGTGATCAGGTATTCTCAAAAATGGGTGATGGTGCTTTAATGAAAATTGCTACGCGTATAATACCTGGGTTACGGTTAATGGAGGGTTTTAATGAAGATATTAGAAGTGTTAAAGGTTTCAATTCATCGCCAATGACCTATGTTTTAGATTTGACCTTATTGGGAGAAACGGAAAAAAGCCAATGGTTAGAGCAGGCAAAGTACTTACAGGAACATCTAAAGCCAAGTGATATAGATGAGGCATTTTTGTCTTTTCCTGAAGAAGTACGTGATGAAACGGTAGATGAGATTAAAAAGATTCTATTGGCTAGATTAGGCCATATTCAAGAAACTGCAAACGAATATTATCGGATATTGAACAAATATGCTGTAGTAGCAGGGACAGATAAAGATGATTGGTTCGAGATTAATAGGCTGAGCGATGAAGAGACCGAGGTAAAGGTTTTTAGAAATATTGGTGATAAGAAAAAACGACTTTTTTATGATAAGGTTTTTACAAAAGAAGATACAAAAGAGCTATGGGTTTTTGGATTGGATGATGATGATATCTTTGAAGTTAAAAATTCAGATAATTATTCTGGTGTAAAGGTTCGTATTATCGGTGGTCACAATAATGACATTTACAGGGTAGAAGATGGTAAAAATGTGGCTTTGTATGATTTTAAGAGCAAAAAGAACACTTTTGAGGAAACAGGTGGTGCAAAAGTAAAATTGTCAGATGATTATGAGTTAAACACCTACCAGCCGTTAAAATTAAGAAGTAGCTTTAACCAAATTATCCCTACCATAGGCTTTAATCCAGATGATGGTCTGCGAATAGGTTTTGTAAATACCTATACTTATAATGGTTTTAGGCAAAATCCCTTTACGCAACAGCACACCTTTGGAGCGTCATATTATTTTGCCACAAGCGGATTTGATTTTAAGTATCAAGGAGAATTTGCACATGTGTTTGAAAATTGGAATGCAGAATTAAAAGCAAGGTTTACAAGCCCTAATTTTGCAATTAATTTCTTCGGGTTTGGTAACAATACCGAAAATTTTGATGATGACCTAGGTTTGGATTTCAATAGGGTGAAGCTAAGACAGATTGATTTTTCCCCATCATTGGTATGGAGGGGGCAATTAGGTGCCAAGGTCAAATTAGGATTGTCCTACGAAAATATTAGTGTTGAAGAAACTGACGATAGATTCATTAATACATTTTACCAACAGAACGGAGAAGAGACCAATAGTGATTTTGTTGGGGCTCATGCAGCTTATACTTATGAAAATAGGGACAATGAAGCATTTCCTACATTGGGTATGGAAACCTCTCTAGAGGCTGGGTTTAAAGAAAATCTTTCTAAAGAGGGCGGAAGCTTTGGTTACATTGTACCAAGCTTAAGTTTTGATTATAAGTTGATAACCAGTGGTAGATTGGTATTGGCGACCAAATGGAAGGCGCATTTTAATATAGGTAACGAATATGAATTTTACCAAGCCGCAAGCATTGGTGGCCTAGATGGTCTACGTGGATTTAGAAATCAACGTTTTACGGGTAAAACATCATACTACCAAAATACGGATATAAGGTTTAGCCTAAAAAAGAAACGCACCAGACTATTACCAACGGCAATGGGTCTTTTTGGTGGGTTTGATTATGGTAGGGTATGGATGCCAGAAATGAGTTCTGGTCGCTGGCATACTTCTTACGGTGGCGGGTTCTTTTTAAATGCTTCTGATATTATTTCAGTAAATACTGCCATCTTTGTTAGTGAAGACGGACCAAGATTTACTTTTGGACTAGGTTTTGGCTTTTAGAATAATCGTTTATTTTAAAGAATAGGTATATAGATTTCCACCTTCGCCATGTGCTTTTTCATCAGAAATAAGTAAGGTGTCATCATTAAGAAAACAAACTGATTCTAATTGGGAGCGGGCGCCAAGGTCAATTTCTTGCATATTTCCTTTTGTGAAATCATCCCATGTGAAATCTGTAAATATGAATAGTTTTCCATAACTGAGCGCAATGATTTTATCTCCTTTTGGGGAGATGTCAATTGAAGTTATTTGACAAATTTTCCAATCTGTGCAAGGAGTAAATGAACCAATAAAAGAAGCTTCGTAGTTTCCTTTGGTATCTGGAACAGAGTAAACGCGTGCTTCTCCAGTAAATGATTTTGACCTGTTCTTGGTTACAATGTAGATTTTATTCCCATGATGGAATATTGCTTCGGAATCATAAAAAAAAGCATCTTTCTTTGGTGGAAATTCCTTTTGATCAGGGTAACGTAGCTCAATTTTTTCTGCCTCTATTTTGTCTCCAGGTTCAATGGTTGGGTTGGGTAACTTTAGAATAGTTAAATTTTTGCGGTCATTGGCATTATTGCCTATATCTGCAATGTAAAGATTTCCAGCTGCATCTTTTGTAAGGTCTTCCCAGTCATGGTTTTTCCCATTTTTAACCTCTAAACTTTTAAGAATTTCTCCTTTAAAATTAATTTGATAGATATCATCTTTGTTACCGCCATCTTCTACTACCCATATGGTGGAATCTTTATAAGTAGCCAAACCTGAATTTTCTGATAGACTACCTGGTAAATCGGCAATCACTTTTAGTTGTCCATAATTGGAACAAGAAGTAAATGTTGCTAGTATTAATAGGGATAAACATATTATTTTACTCATCTTGATCTGTTAATGGCATAAATATTTCGGCTTTCCAACGTAAGGCATCTCCGCCCATATTAGGGTTGTTAAAAAAGAATTCAATCGGTTTTTTCTCTATAGCAATATTCTTTTCTTCCGCATAATCTACTAATGTATACCAAGCCCTGTCAGAAGTCATGTAATTACCATTGTAAATTGCCTTTAATGATTTCATACCTATGAATTCTTTGTAAACAAGGTCTTTGATAAATGGTAACGAATCTGTTTTAATGATTGGATAGCAGAAGTTAAAACTAATACTATCATTTTGCATATTCCAATCCGTAGTCTCTATAAAAGGAACGCCATTTACCTGAATTCCGTTACTGGCAATAACAGAATTAATATATGGATAGCTCTCCATCATTCCAAAAGCTTTATTGCTTTGCGTAGTTTTATGCTCAACACAGGCGCAATACGTAGAGGGTAAATGGTCCTCACCTAGGAAAGTAACTTTGAATTCTTTTCTGTGGGCATTTAAATTCTCTATAAAATCCGTGACCGTTTTTCGAGCTTCCTTCTCAAAATTGGTATCGGTAAATGGAATAAAAAGCTTGTTCGTTAAGCTATGATCCTTGTCCTTGACATTGATAATTAATTGAGAGGTTGAATCATTGATTGGGGTAATATTCCAATTATAGACATGTGTAGAATCACCGGTAACAATCATTTGTTCTAGATGCGTTAAATCATCTTTTTGACGTATAGAGGCTTCTTGAAGCGTTTTACTCCATGATTTCAATGCTTGATTAACTGTTCCTGTGTTAGACTTGGCAATAACTCTTATTTGGTAATCCTGTGGTTTTATGAAAAAATACCAGAGTAATGCAATAAATATGACCGCTATTATAATGGTAATGCCTTTTTTCATTATTGTTTATTATGTGTAAAATTTAATTGTTCTTCATCTTAATTTTAGAATTCAATAGCGCACCAATTTTTCTGCCTTGGCCAACACCTACTTCAACGGCGGCGCGGTAATGAATACCTCCGTACATTCTGCTAATTGCAGCTTCATCCGCAGCTTCATTAAAAGAATTGAATTTTCTAATAGGTAGACCATATGGGGTTTCGGTATCGTCTTCAAAACTGAAATTTTCCCCAAAAATATTGGTAAGGGCAGTAGCGGCAGCACCTGAAACTACACTATGTCCGCTGGTATATTCTGGGAAAGGAGGAGTCTGTAAAATAGGTTTCCAGTTCTCGTCAATATGTTGATTGATCAATGTTTCTGGCCTAATTAAGTTACTGCGATATTTTTCGTCCCAGCAGCTAATGAATCCGTCGGCAATTGCCATAGAGGTCTTTGTGTATGCGAATACTGTATCGTCGAAATCATTATTCACTTTTTTACTTGCAATTTTTGTTATTCCGATCCAATGCGCACCAGGAGTAATTTTTTTGGTAGCGAACATTAGGTGTCCTCTAGTTACGGAGACATAAGGGTTACAGTCCCAAAATTTAGCAATGGCGACTTCGTCAGATTCATCACCGCTTTTAGTAATGTCGTTACTTATATTGTATACTTCTATGAGTTCTTTGTAGAAATCAGAATCTTTTTCTAAGGAAAATGGTGGTGGCGGAATTGGTTTAAATTGTGATGCCGAGTCTATAACAAATGGTCTAATTTTACTCCAATGGGGTTCTATACCGTCCATATATGCAGGTGGTGTAGGTTGCCATCTTGCGGGGTCATCTGTATTGACCGTAAACTTGGGCATGGTTCTGGTTTGGCTGTAATTGTCCTTGTTCATCCAATCCTTAATGTGTTCCGCCACTTTTATGCCATAGTTTTTTGAAGCCTCAAACTCAGGTTCGTTCATAGTTTTCCATTGGGTGAATAAACTATCCTGTAGAACATCGAATTTATCTTCGGAGAAAATTAGCTGTCTGCTAATGTTCATGTGTGCTATCAATGCAGATAATTGTGGGTTGATATTAGAAACCGTATCTATGGCCGGTATTGGCGTAAGACCTTTTAATTGACCTGACAGACTTGTGTATTTAGGATTTACCTGAGCTACAATTTCATAAGCCGCAATATTAGGATAAGCGAAAATTCTACTGGCTACGGGCGGTGAGAAAATATCATGTATCATGATATCTATGACATGGTCTATAGAGTTATGTAACTGATCGGGGGTTACTACAATAGGTTCTTTTTTCTTTTCCGTACAATTTGCAAGTAATACACCTGCAATTATGATTAATAAAAACTTCTTCATTATACTATGGTTTGAGGATGCTATAGATTTCTGCAGCTTCATTATTGAAAGTGAGCAAGATGTATTTGTTTTTGCGCACGTTTAAGATATTCATGCTACGGATTGATTTGCCTGTTAAGTCTAGTCCTATTTTGTTCGCTAAGGTAATATTGTTGCCGGTACTAATCAATGCCCCAGGGAATGAATCAAAACGACCGTGATATGGCTTTACGCCAAAGTAATTTCCTGCAGCTAAAACTTCAGTCCTTTGATCTCCGTTAAAGTCAAATTCCAAGAAGGCCATAATAGGCGCTAACTGTAATTCATAGCTAAATGGTACAAAAGTAAACTTGCCATCGTTGTTTTGTAAATAACCGGAATTTAAGGTGTGAACTTCAAGAACTTCCGCATTTGGTAGCATGTTTTCGCCTAAAATAGCTTCTATTGGTTTACCTGCAAAAGATTTATAGGTGTTGAATTTTTTGCGAAGAGATACCAATTGACTAGATAGTTCCTTTAGCCCATCTATGGGGTAATCATTGCCATTTTTATAAGTGCTGACAATAGTTTCTGTAGCTCCGTTTTTGTCAAGGTCTCCATAGAACATTTTCATGGGGTGATCCTGCGTAGCGGTAAATTTGGTATTTAGCCCCCAGTTACCTAAAAGGTAGTCTTGGTCACCATCACCATCAATATCAAAACTGGTAATTGCTTGCCATAAACCGTTCGTATTTTTATTTTCTAAAGGATGTATTTCTTCAAATGTTCCTTTAATATTTTGAAAGAATCTTGGTGACATCCATTCACCAACAAATAGAATATCTTCCCATCCGTCATTATTAAAATCGGTAACGATGGCGTCGGTTACCATTCCTAAGTTTTTAAAGGTGTTTGATGCTACTTTAAAATTACCTTTTTCATTGTTCAAAAGATAGGTGTTGGGTTTGTTACCGTAATCTGCACTAACGGATTGGTTGCAAATTATAATATCCAAATCATCATCATGGTCGTAATCCAGTTTTAAAATAACCGATGCATTCTCGAATAGCTCGGGAAATTCTTTTGGAACAAAAGCACTATCGTTTGAAACATAATAAGAATCGGTAAGCGGCTTCATTTCATTAAAAAAATCTGCGCCACCAGAGCCTACTATAAGATCGTTTGTACCATCAGAATTAAAGTCACCAATAATAGAGGCAATGTCTTCCTTAATACTATCTCTTTTAATTTCTAAATATTCTTTTGATTGAAAAGTGGAGTCGCCCTGAAAGAAAATTTGCGAAGGAATATACTTTGCACCGCCAAAGAAAATGTCTTCTTTCCCATCTCCGTTCAGGTCACCGATACTTACTGCAGGACCTCTATCTGACATTTGATAGGGTATCAATTTTTGTCGTAAGTAATCACTATAGGCATCTTCTTTGTGAACATAATTAACGCCTAAATTGTTCAATGTTTTTCTGAACAGAATATTTTCGTTCTTTTTAAGCGAACTATAATTAAAAGTTTCTGTGTTTTCAGGACTTAAATAAAGCGTTTGGTTTGTTGCAATATTTTTGATTACCTGTATGCTTTTATCTGGCCATATTATTTTAAGGGAATCAATATTTTTAAGTCCACCATAACCAAAGTGTATTACGGGTTCAGAAGATGCCTGAAATCCGCGAACGGTATACATTTCTTTAAACTGTTGAATTCCGTTGGCGTATGAGAAAACTTTAGTACCAATACCAAATTTGTTTTTACTATGATAATCCAATTTAATTTTAAGCCAATTGGCTTTATTGTTCGTGGTATTTTCCTGTATATCTGCAGGGCTATAAAGGTTGTTGGTCACTAAATCTAAATCACCATCATTATCCAAATCGCTATAAGCTGTTGCCCCGGAAATAATGGTGTCTTGTGCAATCCATGATTTAGATTCATCAATAAACTGAAGGTCTTTAGCCCCTTTAAAAATCATATTGCCAATAAAACCCGATGGCATCATTTTTAGTGCTTTTTGATCTACTAAGTTGGTATTGTTGATTTTTGACCGAATATTTTCGTTGGATATATAATTGATGTAATCAAGATCATTAGGACGCTTAGGTATACCGTTGCTAATGTATAGGTCTTGCTCTCCATCTTGGTCAAAGTCACTAAAGAGGGCGCTCCAACTCCAATCTGTAGCCGCTACACCGCTTTGTAGGGCAGTTTCTATGAACTTACCGTTTGGTTGGTTCACAAATAGCATATTTCTAGTGTACTGATTGTGGTAGCCGAACGTCTCGGTCTTCATTTTTTGAATTTGTATGTCGTCATCACCTTCAGAAGATTTTAAGACAATTTCATCTCTGCTCAACATATCCAAAGAAATTAGATCGGGCAGGCCATCATGGTTTATGTCCGCAACATCGCTACCCATAGAAAAACGGCTAGTGTGTCCAAAAGCATCTTTTAGACTCTCTTTAAAAGTACCGTCTCCATTATTTAAGTAGTAATAATCATCTTCATGAAAATCATTGCCAATATAAATGTCCGGGTAGCCATCCTGATTAAAATCGGAAACGGCTATTCCTAGTCCGTATCCGTTTACACCACCATAAATACCGGCTTCTTCGCTTACATCTACAAATTTACCATTGTCATTACGTAGCAGTTTGTCGCCAGTTTCATAAACACGCTTATGTCTAATTTGAGCGTTGCCATAAGAATCTTGCGTGTGTATGGCATGATTAAGAAGGTACATGTCTAGATCTCCATCCAAATCATAGTCTAAAAATGCGGCTGACGAGCTGTAAGATTCAAAATCTAAACCATAATCTGAGGCACTCTCTTTAAAAGTTGCATCGCCTTGGTTTATAAAAAGCTCATTGTACCCATTAAATCCGTTTAGCCCAACAACGGCACACACGTAAATATCCAGAAGTCCGTCACCATTTACATCGCCCATTATAGTACCCGTATTCCAAGAGCTACCACCAGCGACACCTGCTGTTTCCGTAATATCTTCAAATTGTAAATTGCCTTTGTTCAGGTATAATTTATTCTTTACCTGATTTCCGGAAAAGTAGATATCCGGTAAACTATCATTGTTAATGTCGCCAATGGCAACACCGCCACCATTGTAAAAATACAGGTAGTCTAAAATACTTAGGTCTTTTGTTTCGGTAAGGGTATTTTCAAAGGCGATACCCGTATCTTCGGCAGCGTGCTTTACAAATAGTTTTCCTGAATTTTGTTTACAACCAATGGCAAAAACCAATACACATATGTACAGTAAATTATTCTTCATTTAATAGATACAGTTTTGGAGTGTCATTGTTGATAGCGGCGATGATAAATTCGTTTCCTTTTTTGTCTTTAACTGTCTGTAGTTGTTTTACTTCATTTCTTATAAAGAAACCGCTATCAGTATAGTTTTGCCATTCAAAATTAAGTTTTCCATCACCCAGAAGAACGTTTCCGTAGTTGGCATCTAGTCTGGAATATTGAGGTTTGAACTCAAAGTTATTGCCCGCCATTATAAGATCAAGGTTTCCGTCTTTATTGATGTCTAAACATTGAATGCCACAGATGCAGGAAAATTGAACTTGCGGAGGCAAAATTTTAATGGTGAAATTACCATTGCCGTCGTTGATCGCAATTACGGTTTCGGCAATACTTGCTTCTTTTAAGATGGTATTGTCAATAATATTTTTAGGGAATAGCTCTTGAATGGTTTTTGTAGCATATTCAGAAGCTTTAATGTTCTTTTTCTTTAGTGCTAATATTTGAGTAGTTAATTCCTTTTTTTGATGAAGAGGATAATCGCCGCCATCATAATTTTGCGTGGTAATCTGTTCAATGGTTCCGTCATTGTCAAAATCGTTTACCCACATTTTCATGGGTTGCCCGGGTGCGGGTTTGTAATGAATATTGCTACCGGTGTTACCTAAAATTAAATCTTTATCACCATCGTTATCAAGGTCATATCCTTCCACTGCGCCCCACCAACCACTTAGGCTATCTAGAGAACTTTTAGAATCGCTAAGTCTTCTACCGGAATTTTTATAGATTTTTGGACTTCCCCAATCAGAAACGGTTACTAGGTCATCTTTACCGTCACCATCCATATCTAGCCATTTGGCATCGGTAATCATTCCTGCATCCTTAAGGTCATATGCAGAACGTTCGGTAATATCCGTGAAGGTGCCATCACCATTGTTTAAAAGAAATAAGTGGTCAGGGTTTACTCCATAAGTGCCCACTACACTTCTTGATCCTATAAAAACATCGATATCACCATCGGCATCAAAATCTGAAGGAGCAATAACGGCAACATTTTTATTAATGCTCGGTAATTTTTTTGTGTTTAGCGAGAAATTGCCTTTGCCATCATTTATGTATAAACGAATCCCGTAAGATCCTTGCATGCCCAGTTCGTTGCCCCCGGTACCTACCATAAGGTCTACATCCCCATCATTGTCAAAATCAAAAAACGAAGCTGTAGTATCTTCTAGTGCTGCTTCGGCTTCAAAATATTTTATAATAGGTTTGGAAAGTGATCCATTGCCGTTATGAAGATATAGTGCACCTGCTTGATTTTTGGCACCACCAATATAAATATCTTCATTGCCGTCTCCATTTACATCACCCACCGCTAGGCCGGGACCTTCTTCTGCCAACGATTTTGAAATTAGGCCTTCATTATCAAAATCCATATAGTTATTTTCTTTATGTGCCAAGAAAGTGTTATTGTCTATTGATTTTAAAAGGGTAGGGGCTTCTGTTTTGTTTATTTTAAAAATCGCTGTAGCATTTTCTTGTTTAAATGTAATGGTCTGATTGGCTTTTACATTGATTAATTTAGTAGTGGCATCATTAGGCCAAATAATACGAATTGAGTCTAAAGTTTTGGTGTCTCCAAGACCTATGGTCATAGGGTATTCTACTGAAGACTGAAAACCTCTGGACGGCATTACCGTTTGATCAATAATATTATTTGGGTAATATAGGCGGGCAACCGTACCAATGCCGAACCTATTACCGTCACTGCCTTTGAATTTAAGCTTAATATAATTGTTCTGTGATTGAGATTCAGAGTTGTTGCGATAAACGAAAGTCTCCATATTCACATTGTTTACAACTAAATCTAAATCGCCATCATTATCCAGGTCGCCGTAAGCAGAACCGTTAGAACGACTGGGTAATTCAAAGCCCCACTGTTTGTTGTAATTACTGAACGTAATATCACCATTGTTGCGGTATGCATAATTTGGTAACGGCGTAACAGGCATTTTGTTGATAATAGAATCAATAGATTCTTTCCTGCCCGTCAATGCCATTTTTTGAATGATTTCGTTGGCAAAAAAATCAACAAAGTCTAAATCCGTAAGGTCATGGTTAATTCCGTTTGTTATATAAATATCCTTCAGTCCGTCATTGTCCATATCGAATAAAAGTCCAGACCAACTCCAGTCGGTAGCCTCGACCCCACTGTAATAGGCAATTTCAGAAAAAGAACCATTGCCGTTGTTAAGCTGTAATGTATTCTGAATATATTGTTGATGAAAATCTTTACTCTGTTTAAGTTTAAATATGTTATAACCTTCAAATTCCATAACAGATTTTACACGCTGATCTGGTTCAGGTAGCATATCGGTTATGAAAATATCTGTAAGTCCGTCATTATTTATATCTGCCATATCAACCCCCATAGCGGATAAACTTAAGTGATTTGTCCATTTTTGAACCTCTTCTCTAAAAGTGCCGTCTTGGTTGTTGATGTATAAATAATCTCTTTCATAAAAATCGTTGGAAACGTAAATGTCAGGGTACAGGTCATTGTTGATGTCAACGACCATGACACCTAGACCAAAGCCAATAAGGCTACCGTAAATACCGGCATCTTCACTAACATCAACAAATTTGCCATTATCGTTTCTTAACAGCATATCACCAACACCTCTAAAAATCTTAGGTACGCCTTCCCAATCTTGAGCTCTAACCTCTCGCTGTTCTGCGTAGCCAAGGCTGCTAACAGGTATGTTGCTATTGTTTAGAATGTAAGCATCCAAATCTCCGTCTTTATCATAATCGAAGAAAGAGGCGTGTGTTGAAAAACCTGTTTCTGCTAGATTGAATTCATGGGCTTTTTCGGTAAAAGTACCATCACCGTTATTAATGTAAAGGTCATTGTCATGGTTGTTGCCTTCCATATTACCGGCATTGCTCACATAGATATCAAGAAATCCGTCATTATTAATATCTGCCATAACTACACCGGTAGACCATGGCTTATTTCCCGTTATTCCGGCAGATTCTGAAATATCTTCAAATTTCATTTCGCCTTTGTTAAGAAATAACTTGTTGTCTTCCATATTACCCGTTAAGAAAATATCTGATAATCCATCATTGTTGATGTCGCCAATGGCAACACCGCCACCGTTATAGAAATTACGATATTTAAAAATGTTGAATTCCTTAGAATTGGCAACCTTGTTTACGAAAGAGATACCAGTTTCTTCAGGTTCTAGTAAGGTGAATAGCGTAGGTTCCTGTTGCTGTTCCAATGTATTTGAATTTTCATTAGATCCGCAAGAAATTAAAAGAAATAAAAATAAGCCAAGGCAGCTGATCTTAAGCAAATTAAAGTTCATTGTTGCGTTTGTTTGAGAGAGCACTTCGAGTTGTTTTGTGAACTGTTAAAGTTGAGTTGCAGACCTGTAAAATTGGTCGTTCAAAAATAATTTGCAATATAGCCAAATACCTACTATTTATTAGGCTTATTTAGTAAAAGTCAACGTTAAAATTTAAAGAAATCGTTATAGGGACAGCGTAATAATATGAATAATGAGATTTAGTGGCTACTTTTTAGAAGTAATGGAAATAATCCAATATATTTAACCTTGACTAAATAACAAACAATTTGACCCATGATAGGAATTTTATCTTTTTTAGGCTTTACCATTTTAGTAGCCGTAATTGCATATTTGGCAACAAGATCAACTAATGAGCAAACCTCTGATGGATATTTTTTAGGGGGGCGTAGTCTAACGGCAGGAGTAATTGCCGGGTCTTTACTATTGACCAATCTATCTACGGAACAAATTGTTGGTTTGAACGGTAACGCCTATAGTGATGGAATTTTGGTGATGGCATGGGAAACCTTGGCGGCTATTGCTATGGTCATATGTGCTATATACTTGTTACCTAGATATTTGAAAGGTGGTATTAGCACTATACCAACGTATTTGGAGAGAAGATTTGATACCACTACCAAGGCAATGACATCTGGTTTGTTTTTAAGCGGTTATGCAATTGTTCTTTTACCGATAGTTTTATATTCTGGGTCTTTAGCAATTAGCGGAATGTTTGATTTGCCCGAAAAACTGGGTATTTCTGAATGGGGGTCTATATGGGTCTGTGTTTGGAGTATTGGAATAATTGGTAGTATTTATGCCATTTTCGGGGGCTTAAAAGCTGTTGCAGTTTCAGATACGATAAATGCAATTGGATTGTTGATAGGTGGATTGTTGATACCGATATTTGGACTATATGCAATTAGTGATGATAATAGTATATTAGGAGGTTTGTCCAAACTTACTACGGAGCATCCAGAAAAGTTTAATGCTATAGGGTCGGAATCGTCAAGTATACCATTTGCAACCATATTTACAGGTATGGTTTTGGTGCAATTGTTTTATTGGGGAACCAATCAACAAATTATTCAGAGGGCTTTAGGAGCCAAAAATCTTAAAGAAGGTCAGAAAGGAGTAATGCTTGCTGCATTTTTTAAAATATTGGGTCCTTTAATAGTTGTTTTGCCAGGTATTATTGCATTTCACATGTTCGATGGTCAATTGGACAGGGCGGATCAGGCTTATCCTAAATTAGTGGCTGCAGTGCTTCCGGTTACTTTGGTAGGTTTTTTTGCTGCCGTACTTTTTGGAGCTATTTTAAGTTCATTTAATAGTGCCTTAAACAGTTGTGTTACATTGTTTGGTCTGGATATTTATAAAGAGTATATAAACAAAGAAGCTTCAGAAACTAAAGTTGTAGCCGTAGGTAAGCGTTTTGGGGTAATGTTGGCATTGTTTTCAATGATATTGGCACCTTTTTTATATTATGCGTCAGATGGTCTTTTTGGTTACTTGCAACAAGTTAATGGTGCATATAGTATTCCTATTTTATCTGCAATCGTTATAGGTTTTTTAACTAAAAGAGTACCGGCTATTGCTGCCAAGGCAGGAATAATATTTGCCGTAGTTGTTTATGTAATCTACATTTTCATGCAAAGGGGGCTAGGTGTAGAATGGTTGCCACATATGTTACATGTACAAGCAATAACGTTTGTTTTGACCATAGGCTTAATGTTGTTGATCGGTACATTAAAACCAAGAGAAACGGATTATGTGCAAGAATATACTAATGAGGTGGATATTACTAGTTGGAAGTATGTAAAACCTGTTGGCTTGATAATTACATTAGTAGTTGTCAGTACCTATATTATATTTAGATAAGTAGTTTTCAATTAACTATATACTTTTTTACTTATAAAGTGATACTCTAGTTGATAGTAGAGTTGATAGCGCAATATTTCTTACCGCTTCTGTGGTTGGAAATATTGCGTTATTTGTTTACGATAATTGTATTTGATTAAGTTTTAGTCTAGTTTAATTGCGGTAACAGTATTGCTTCGATTGAAGACAGTTGATGAATAGAACTTAAAGGCTCTTTGATTGATGGTACTTGTAATTATATACGGGAATACTTAGGGTTTAGGTATAGGTTTGCTTAGTGATATTTATTTTAATTAGGTAATTTAAATTAGAGTCTAATCGATAATCATTATTGATTTAGTTTGACTAATAGTCTGTTAAATAGTTAAGTATATCAATATTCAGCTCATATAGTCAATTTAAGATTTCTTAATTCTGTAGTAATTCTGTTAAGTATAAGAATTAAAAAAGCCTCCAATAAATTGGAGGCCTTTACAACTTAAACTTAAAATTATATATTCTTAGTAACCTGGGTTTTGAACCAAGTTAGGATTTGCAAGTAATTGTGCTGGTGGAATAGGGAACACGTTGTAATCGTCATTGTTGATAGTTCCTTCAGCTTTAAATAACCAATCTCTACCAAATTGACCGAAACGAATTAAATCGTTACGTCTCCATGCTTCTTGGTATAATTCTCTACCTCTTTCATCTAAGATATCCTGCTCAGAAACTGTTCCTAATAACTCTTGAGTGTTACGTATAGTTCTTAGGTCATTGATCATGGCAGTTGGGTCGCCACCGCTTCTAAACATAGCCTCAGCCTTCATAAGATGAGCATCTGCATATCTAAATACAATTTGATGACTAATAGAAGCTTCACCATTTCTGGCTGCATATTTCTGAATACGGATACCGGTAGTTTCATCATTGTTGATAAAGTTAACGGCACCGGAACCGTCTTTAAAATCTCTTTTAAATGTAAGAGGAGCCCCTTGTCTGTCTTCAAGTGGAGTACCATCAAGGTCATACTGTTGATTGATTAAGAAACCATAACCGACATTTGAACCGTCAACATAACCATCTTTTTCAGAAGCGTAAGGTTGGTCTGCAAAAGCTACACCAATAGTTGGTACTCCACCTCTACGTTCTTCTTGTCCGTCCACAGGGTTTTGGTCCGCATCTAATTCATTAGATTCAGAATCTCCTTCAAATAAATCATAAAATTCGGCAAGGGTACTGAATCCGTTCCATCCACCACCTTGAATACTTGTGCTGTTATAGTGAAGTCCCATTACTACTTTATTAATAGTATTAGCTTCTAGAGACCAAATAGTCTCGGTATCGGCATCTGGCAAGAAAAGATCAAAATAACCTTCTTGTAATGCATAACCATCGGCAGTAATAGCATCCACCAAAGAAATTACTTCGGCCATATCTGCGGAATCAGGAGAACCACCAAGGTAAATATGCTTGTTCAAAAGAACTTTTGCCTTTAAATATCTTGCGGCGGCCTTACTTGCTCTTAAGTTAGCTTCGCCACTACCTGCAGGTGTAGCAGGGGTATTTGAAATTGCTGTTTCTATATCCGCAAGAATAAAATCTAAGGCTGCTTGACCTGTAAGTACTTCAGGTACAGAAGAAGATGGTAATTGGGTATCTCTATAAGGAACTTGACCAAAGTTATCCAATATAACCCACATACTGTAAGCTCTGATAAAGCTTGCATCACCTATATTTTCTGTAGAAGGGTTACTTCTTGAGTCTAAAACTTGAGAAGCTTGTAATTGGTTACTGTTCCATAACTGAAATACATTAACTATAAAGGAATGTTGACCGTTCCAATCATGAGTGTGTAGTACTCTCCATAGTCCGTTATCACCCCAGTCACCACCACGTGTCGGTATTAGGTGTTCGTCCGAAGTAACTTCTTGAAGTGCAAAATAGTTATCTTGACCAGCATACTGTCCGGCGAGTGATCCATATAGATTCGTAACCGTAGAAGATGGATCGGCTAAGCCTTGAAATCCTTCGGAAATGATCGAATCTGTTTCTTCTATTTCTAGGTCGGTACAGGAAGAAATCCCTACCAACGATAGAATAGAAAGCGTTAAGATTTTAAAATTATTTTTCATGATATACAATTTTTTTTAATTAAAATGATGCATTTATACCAAAAGTAAAAGTTCTTGGTCTTGGGTAAGAGCCATAGTCAATACCTCTAGATGGTACACCTGAACCTAAATCACCGGTATTGGCAGTAACCTCTGGGTCTAAACCACTGTAATCAGTAATTAGGAAAAGGTTTTGACCTGTTAGTGAGAAACGCAAAGAATTCAATGCTCCTTCACCTGATAATGGTACGTTGTAGCCAATACTAGCATTTTGAAAACGAACGAAATCTCCTTTTTCTAAGAAACGCGTAGAAGCATCCGCAGAAGCTCCTGGGTCTTCTCCGCTGGTCAATACATTCTGAGTTACGTTTCTAGAGTTGGAAAGTGCTCCTGCCGTGAAATATGCATTTTCAGTATTGTTGTATACTGAGAAACCAAATTGACCTTGAAAGAATACAGATGCATCAAAATCTTTTACTTTTAAGTTTAAGCTTAGGCCAGTTGTAATGTCTGGTAAAGCATCTTCTCCAACAAACGTTTTGTCAGCAAAAGGGTCACCAACACCGTTTCCGTCAACATCTTGATATGTTGGCGAACCAGCACTATCAAAACCAGTAAAAATTGGCAGGTAGTAAGAATATAATGATTGTCCAGAAGCAAAACGTTGTGCAAATGCACCTGTTAAACCAGGTCCGTTAACAGCGCCAGTATCAATTAAACCGTCAAAATTCTGAACTTCATTATTGTTGTAAGCGATATTAAAATCTGCAGAGAACGTTGCATCGTCCGTTCTTACGAAATCATAAGCCAAAGCAAATTCAACCCCTTGGTTGATGATACTAGCATCAACATTCTGGAATTGGAATGGGTCAACCGCAGGTGCTGCTGGTGGAGTTTGTAAAAGAACGTCAGTTGTTTCAGTTCTATAAACATCTAAACTACCGGTTAAACGATCATTGTTGAAACCGAAATCAAAACCTGCGTTTAAGTTGAATGAAGACTCCCATTTCAAATCAGGTCTATCAGTTGCAACGATTGCAGTACCATTTGCGTTGATATCAAGGTTTTGCTGAACAGTTAAATCTGAAAATCGTTGCCTTGCTACGAAGTTACCATAACCTAAACCATCTTGATTACCAGTAATACCTGCACTTAAACGTAACTTAAGAGTAGATACATTTTCGCCGACAAAATCTTCTTCGTTCATTTTCCATGCAAAAGCACCGGAAGGGAAGTATCCATATTGGTTTTCTGGACCAAATCTTGAAGAACCATCAGCTCTCATTGTTGCTGTAAACAAGTACTTGTTATTTAAGGTGTAGTTTAATCTGGCAAAGAAAGACTGCAACTCATCTGTATTGTCAAATGAATTGGTGAATACAGAAGTAACCGGGCTGTCAAGAGTTCTTCCTAATTCTTCTTGAGCAACAACGGTTGGTAATAATCTATTGACTAATACGCCATTTGTATTAGGGGCATAATAAGCTTGTTGGTAAGAACCGGAAACAGCATTCTGTAAGTCGCTTACAGCACTTCTAAGGTCTCTGCCCATTGCATTTAAATCACTGGTTGAGTAACCTCTACCACCAGCATTAAACCCAAAAGTCTGGAAATCTTGGTAACCAAAACCTACTAAGGCCTCTAAGTTAGAGTTTTCAAACTCTTTATTGTAGTTTACCGTTGCCTCAAAGGTTTTGTTGTCTCTTTTTAAGACTCCATAGTTTCCACGACCTATATCAGTAACACCGTTAATATTGTTGATGTCTCTCGAAATCACAGAAGTATTGGTCGCTTCAGCGATATCCAAACCTGCATTTAATTTTGCAGATAGCTCTGGCGTAAAGTTATACTGAATAGAACCGTTTAATAAATATCTATCGGTATTGGTTATATTCTGTGTATTGTCTAATGCATTTTGAGGGTTAACGTTCAATCCACCAGCATTAAAATCAGAATTTGAAGGCCATGTCGGGTTTGCAGCATATGCACCACCTAAAACATCACCTGCTGCACCTGCCTGCGCACTAATTGGTGCTTGAGAATCATTGATTCTGGCAATCGACATTTGAAGGCCAAGAACTAATTTGTCATCTAAGAAACGTTGGTTAAGATTAACTCTACCTGTAATTCTTTCTAAATCAGAATTTTCAACAATACCAAATTGTTTTCCGTATCCGAACGTTGCTCTTACGTTACCACTACCATAGTTCTTAGAGTAAGAAAGGTTTTGGTTTTGAGAAGCGGTAGATCTTAAAACTACTTGTTGCCAATCTGTGTTAGCTCCAAAATTTACCGCATTTGCGTTACCACCAACAGCAGTAACACCAGATAAAAATTCAGATGGCTTTAAAAGGTCAAAAGTGTTTGCAGCTGTAGCAATACTTAAAGAACTAGAAAAGTCCCATACACCCTGGCTACTTCCTTTACCACTTTTTGTGGTAATGATAACAACGCCGTTTGCACCACGAGAACCATAAATAGCCGTTGCGGATGCATCTTTTAATATACTGATACTTTCAATATCATTAGGGTTGATAAAATTTAATGGGTTTTTAACCGCACTTTGTCCAAAACCAGTTTCACCTTGTGGAGAAGTATCGCCACCTCCTAATGGAACACCATCAACTACGAAAAGCGGATTGTTGTTAGCACGTACAGAGTTAGAACCTCTAATATTAATTTGGATTCCTGCACCAGGCTCACCACTGGTTTCCTGGATATTAACACCGGCAGTTTTACCTTGTATCAACTGTTCTGGAGAGGCAATGTTACCTCCGTTAAAATCTTCAGCTGTTACTGCGGTTACAGAGCCGGTAGCATCTTTAACCGTTGTAGTACCGTAGCCAATAATTACAACTTCTTCCAGTGCTTCAGCATCTTCTTGTAATGTGAAGTTAATTGAAGTTCTACCGTTTACTGCTACTTCTTGAGTCTTGTAGCCGATATAACTAACAATAAGTACTGCGTCTTCTCCTGCCGTCAATGTGTAATTACCGTCAAAATCAGTTTGCGTACCATTCGTTGTTCCTTTTACAAGAACACTAGCTCCTGGTAAAGGTCCACTTGCATCTGAAACTGTTCCAGATACTTCTTGTGCCTGTATAGATCCAAAGCACAAAAATGCACCTAGAATAAACAGACTTTTTAGGAATGTAATCTTCATAAATTGTTAATTTAAGTTGAGTTAATTTAATTTCAATTGTTAAAAATATGTAAAAAGGTGTATGGTCAATAGTTTACGCAACGTTAAATAATTACGAAAACGGTTTCGTGTTAATAACTTTTCATTTTTGCGGGTATAATGAATGTTATAGGGTGTTTTTATCAAATTCTTAATTAAACATAGGGTTAAATATGAATATGTGATAATAATGCAAATATATAAAAAATACTTTTTTCTATATATTTACCATTTATCGGTCTTTGCAGAACTTAACTTTTTAGAAGAAATTAAGTTCTTATCTTAAAATTTTAAATCACATTTTTATTGAAACCTAAAATAACATTGAAAGACATTGCTAGGGAGCTAGACGTATCTATTTCTACGGTATCTAAAGCTTTAAAGAATAGTAAGGAAATTAGTAAGGATACTAAAGATAGAATTAAGGCATTTGCCAAATTCTATAATTATCGTCCTAATAATATAGCTCTTAGTCTTAAAAATAGAAGAACCAAAAACATTGGTGTAGTGATACCTGATATTGTGCATCATTTTTTTACTACCGTATTCAGAGGTATAGAAAAGTATGCCAACAGTATGGGCTACAATGTAATTATTTGTATATCTGATGAATCATTTGATAAAGAGGTTATAAATATGGAAATGCTGGCCAATGGTAGTATAGACGGATTTATACTGTCATTAAGTGCAGAAACGCAGAGAAAGAACGACTTTACTCATTTAAAGGAATTATTGGATCAAGGGATACCTATTGTATTGTTTGATCGTGTTACGAAAGAGATTGCCTGTGATAAGGTAATATTGAACGATAAGGGGATATCTATAGAAGCGGTCGAACATTTTATTTCTACCGGTGCCAAAAAAATAGCTTTGGTGACAACAGAAAACTTTTTTAATGTAAGCGAAAGTAGAAAAGAGGGTTACTTGAAGGCTTTAGAGGATAATCATATTTCTATAAATGAAGATTTAATTTTGACATTGCCCCATGATCTGGACAATAGTAAGTTGATTATGGAATTTTTTAAAAATAATGAGATTGATGCGGTATTGTGTGTAAACGAGATTTTTGCTGTTCAATGTTTAAGCATTATTCAACAGTTAGGGTATAACGTTCCAAATGACATTTCTATCATAGGCTTTACCGATGGGATTTTATCCAAATACGCTTCTCCAAAACTAACTACAGTAGCGCAACATGGTGAAAGAATGGGAGAAAAAGCCGCAAAATTTTTAATAGATAGGATGGAGTCTTTGGAGATGGAGGAAGCGCCCTTTAAAACTGAAATTATCAATGCAACTTTAATTAAACGTGATTCAACTATCAATTAATAGATAAGAAAATGAAAGAAGTAGGTTTTATATTTGATTTGGACGGTGTTATTGTGGATACCGCTAAATATCATTATTTGGCATGGCGTAAGCTGGCAAACGAATTAGGTTTTGAATTTACCAAAGAACAAAATGAACTTTTTAAAGGCGTAAGTAGAAAAAGGTGTTTGGAAATTCTTTTGGATATAGGAAGTGTAAAAGCGACCCAAGAACAGTTCGATACTTGGATGATCGAAAAAAATGAAGATTATCTGGCATATATCCAAAAGATGGATGCTAGCGAGATTCTGCCAGATGTGCCTAGGGTATTGCAATATTTAAAGAATAAGAATATTCCTATCGCATTAGGTTCGGCAAGCAAAAATGCAAAGCCTATTTTAGAAAAAGTGGGTCTATTGTCCTATTTTGATAGCATTGTTGACGGTAATAGCGTTACAAAGGCCAAACCAGATCCAGAAGTGTTTTTGATAGCGGCAAATAATTTAAATGTTAAAGCAGAATCATGTGTTGTTTTTGAAGATGCTGTTGCAGGTATTCAAGCTGCCAATGCGGCGGGTATGATAGGTATAGGCATAGGAGATGTTGACATACTACATGAAGCCGATTATAATTTCAAGGATTTTACGGAAATAGACGATAGTTTTTTAGAATTGTTACTTAATAAAAATCATAAATAATAATAGAAAATATCTTTAACTCTATTATAATTTCAACTCAATAGTAAATTAATGAATCAAGATTATATAAAACCGGATAATTGGAGCATTATCGAAGAAGGATTTGACAAGGAAAATGTGAAATCTTCTGAAAGTATATTTAGTATCGGTAACGGGGCAATGGGGCAACGTGCAAATTTCGAGGAAACCTATACGGGCGAGACTTTTCAGGGAAGCTATATTGCGGGTGTTTATTATCCGGATAAAACGCGTGTAGGGTGGTGGAAAAACGGTTATCCGGAATATTTTGCAAAAGTATTGAACGCTCCTAATTGGATAGGAATTAAAATTTATTTGAACGATCAAGAATTTGATTTGGCTACCTGTAAAAAGGTTTCAAATTTTAGAAGGGAGTTAAATATGCAAGAGGGGGTGTATACCCGTAGTTTTCAAGCGGTTTCCTCTAATAATGTAGAGGTAGATATTTTTGTAAAACGATTTTTAAGTTTAGATGTTGATGAAGTTGGTGCTATTTCGTACACGGTTAAAATTTTGAATGCCGATGCCAAAGTTGTATTTGAGCCATACCTAGATAGTGGTATTACCAACGAAGATAGTAACTGGGACGATAAATTCTGGAACACTACAAATGTAACCAGTTTAGATAACCGTGCTTTTATAGAGGCACATACCATGAAAACAGAATTTAAGACCTGTACGTTTATGCAGGCTTCTTTGGAGTATGATGGAAATCAGGTTTCGGCAATGCCGTCTGTAAAGACAGATAACTTCGTATCCGTAAAATATGAGCAAAACGTAAAAGCCGATACGGCCGTTACCTTAACAAAATTCGGTGGTTATGTAGTTTCAAGAAATCATCCAAACGAAGAGTTGGTACAGGTTGCCGATCATTGCTTAAATGAAGTAAATTCTCTTGGTTTTGATGGGTTGATAAAAAAACAAATAGCCGCTTGGGCAGCTATTTGGGAAATGAGCGACATTGTAATCGATGGGGATGTTAAGGCTCAGCAAGGTATTCGTTTTAATATTTTTCAATTGAATCAAACATACCTTGGTACAGATTCAAGTTTAAATATAGGTCCTAAAGGGTTTACAGGTGAAAAATATGGTGGTAGTACCTATTGGGATACAGAAGCATATTGTATTCCTTTCTACATGGCTACAAAAGATGATAAGGTGGCCAGAAAACTTTTAAAGTATAGGTACAATCATTTAGAAAAGGCTATTGAAAACGCCAGAAAGCTAGGTTTTTCAAATGGAGCGGCATTATATCCAATGGTTACCATGAACGGAGAGGAATGTCATAACGAGTGGGAAATTACCTTTGAAGAAATACATAGGAATGGGGCTATAGCTTTCGCGATACATAATTACTATAGATATACAGGTGATTATAGTTACATACCGGAGATGGGTCTAGAAGTGCTCATTGGTATTTCTAGATTTTGGCACCAACGCGTAAACTTGTCAAAGGATAAGAACAAATATGTTATGCTTGGCGTTACAGGACCTAATGAATATGAGAACAACGTCAATAATAACTGGTATACCAACTATTTGGCAAAATGGTGTATCAATTATACGTTAACACAATTAGATAAAGTAAAAAGTGGCTATCCAGATGATTATCATAGAATAATAGGTAAAACTCAGCTTACGGATAGGGAGTGTGAAAAATGGAAGAAGGTAGCGACTAAAATGTATTTTCCGTATTCAAAAGAACACGGTGTATTTTTGCAACAAGACGGTTTTCTTGACAAAGACTTGGTAAAGGTAGATGAATTGCCAAAGTCAGAAAGACCAATTAACCAAAAATGGAGTTGGGATAGAATATTAAGGTCTCCTTATATTAAGCAAGCAGACGTATTGCAAGGTTTTTATTTTTTTGAAGAAGATTTCTCTACGGAAGACCTTGAGAGGCATTTTGATTTTTATGAACCTTTTACCGTTCATGAATCATCGTTGTCACCATGTGTGCATAGTATTCAAGCGGCTAAATTGGGTAGAATGGAGCAGGCTTATAATTTTTATCTAAGAACCTCTAGGTTAGATTTGGATGATTATAATAAGGAGGTAGAAGAAGGTTTACATATTACGTCTATGGCCGGCACATGGATGAGTATTGTTGAAGGCTTTGGTGGTATGCGGGTTATTAATGATAAATTATCCTTCAAACCTCAAATACCTGCTCAGTGGCAAGGATATTCATTTAAAGTTAATTTTAGAAATAGAATAATTAAGGTAAATGTAACTGCAAAGGAAACAACATTTGAATTAACGGGTACTGAAGAGGTGACCATTCGTGTAAACGGACAGAAAGTAGCCTTATCGCCCAATAAATTGATTACAGTATAAATAACCTTAGTTTTAATAGTATAAAATTAAAAATTGAACTGCCCCATGAATAGTAAGATTGTAATTTATCATGTATTTACCAGACTCTTTGGTAATACAAATACAAACAACAAACCTTGGGGCACTATTGAGCAGAATGGGGTTGGTAAGTTTGCCGATTTTAATAAAAAGGCACTCACAGAAATCAAAGGATTAGGTGTTACGCATATTTGGTTTACCGGTATTCCCCATCATGCGGTTATCAATGACTATACTGAAATTGGTATTGCTAACGACGATCCAGACGTGGTCAAGGGTAGGGCAGGATCACCTTACGCAGTCAAAGATTATTACAATGTTAACCCAGACCTGGCGAAAGACCCTTCAAAAAGGTTAAAAGAGTTCAAGTCTTTGGTAGATAGAACCCATAAAGCGGGTATGAAAGTAATCATAGATATTGTACCTAATCACGTAGCCAGAAAGTATGAGGGTAAAACAAATCCTAAAGGTGTTTCTGATTTTGGGTATGGAGATGATACATCGGTAGAATATCAAAAAGATAACAACTTTTATTACATCCCGGGAACGGAATTTAAAACTCCATATTGGCGAGAGGGTTATGTGCCGTTGGGTGGTAATTTGCCAAATTTTTCGTATTCAAAATTAGAAGAGATACCTGCAAAGTGGACAGGTAACGGTTCTCGCAGTCCCCAACCGGATATGAACGATTGGTATGAAACCGTAAGAATAAATTACGGGGTAAGACCAGACGGTAGATTGGATTTTGATATGTTGCCCAATGATTATGGAGAAAAGGATTGTAATGAGCATTTTGAGTTTTGGAAGAAAAGAGTAGTGCCAAGTTCTTGGAGAAAATTTAGGGATATTGCATTATATTGGTTGGCAATGGGCGTTGATGGTTTTAGGTATGATATGGCGGAAATGGTGCCGGTTGAATTTTGGAGTTTTATGAACTCATCTATCAAAAAGGAAAACCCTGATGCTTTTTTAATGGCAGAAGTTTATAATCCAGATTTATATAGAACCTACATCCACAAGGGTAAAATGGACTATTTATATGATAAGGTAGACTTTTATGATGGACTTAAACATATCATGAAAGGTTATGGTTGGTCTGATCATTTACCGGTTGTACAAAATGGTTTGCAGGATATTGAGCATCATATGCTTCACTTTTTGGAAAACCATGATGAGCAACGTATTGCTAGTCCTGAGTTTGTTGGTGATGCCGAAATTGGTAGACCGGCAATGGTTGTCTCCGCTACCATAAGTACATCTCCTACAATGATATATTTTGGTCAAGAGGTAGGAGAGCCGGCGGCGGAACATGCAGGTTTCGGTAGTCCGTCAAGAACTTCCATATTTGACTATATAGGTGTGCCGCATCACCAAAGATGGGTCAATAATAAAAAGTTTGATGGCGGCCAATCTACCCCCGAAGAAAAGGCTTTGCGAGATTTTTATAAGCGATTGTTAAACTTCACCATAACAAGTGAGGCCTTAATGGGCGCATATAGGGAGATTCATTTTTATAACAAAGAAATTACCGAAAACTATAATCACCGTGTATTGTCATATGTACGTTGGTCTCAGAATCAAAAATTAATAATAGTTTCAAACTTTGATGTAAACGACCATTTTTCGTTCGATTTGAAAATACCTGTAGATTTGGTGAATCTATGGAAATTAAAAGAAGGAATTTATCCATTGCACGATGCTCTCTATGGCCATGTAAATTCTTTACGTGTAGAAAATGGCGAAGGTCATATTTCTATTGACTTAAATCCTTTAGAATCCTTTATTTTTGAAATAAAATCATAAACCAATGCTTAAAAAAATAGCTTTAGTTATCATTTGTTTCACCATAGCATCTTGTCATATGAAAAAAGAACCTTTAGTTATTGGTCATAGAGGAGCCATGGGCCACGAAACTGAAAACACTTTGCCGTCAATTCAAAAAGCAATGGATCTGGGTGTAGATATGATAGAGATCGATGTTTTTAAAATTAAAAGTGGCGAGATCGTGGTTTTTCATGATGATAAGCTTGATAGGTTGACCAATGCCCCTGGCAATATTGAAGAATACTATATTTTTGATTTAAAGAAAGTGATCGTTGACGGTGGCCATAAAATTCCTTTGCTTCAAGATGTTTTAAAGTTGATCGACAATAAAGTAGCCTTAAATATAGAGTTAAAAGGCGCAGGTACTGCAGATAGGGTAAACCATATAATGAATGCCTATATAGAAAAAAGAAATTGGAGCGCAGATAATTTTATCATCTCTAGCTTTAATTGGGATGAACTACGTGAAATGCGTAAGTATAACCCTAATGTTGCAATTGCGGTATTGACAGAAGAAGACCCGGTTGATGCCATACCTGTGGCCAAAGAGCTGAATGCGGTAGCTATTAATCCTTATTTCAAGAATCTAGACATAGAAAAAGCTAATGAAATTAGAAATGCCGGACTTAAAATTTATACTTGGACAGTTAATGAATCTGCAGATATTAATGCTATGAAAAATATAGGTGTAGATGGAATAATCACCAACTTTCCTGAACGGATTAAATAATGTACGACGTTTTAGTAGTTGGTGGTGGGGCAGCAGGTTTTTATACTGCAATACACATTGCCGAAAAAAGGCCGAATACAAAAATTGCAATTTTGGAACGTGGCAAAGATGTTCTCACTAAAGTGAAAATTTCTGGTGGTGGCCGCTGTAATGTTACACATGCAGAATTTAATCCCGCAGATTTAAGCAAGAACTATCCAAGAGGTGAGAAAGAACTTTTAGGACCATTTCATACTTACGCAAGTGGTGATACCGTGGGCTTTTTTGAAGAAAGGGGAGTTGCCTTAAAAATTGAGGAAGATGGTAGAATGTTCCCGGTAACCAATACTTCACAAACTATTATTGATTGTTTTCTTTCAGAGGCAGATAGATTAGGTATACAGGTGAAAACACTTTGTTCTGTAACCGGTATAGAGCAAATTAAAGAGGAGAAAGAGGTAATATGGAAGGTTGCCATTGGTGATGGTCACATGTACGGTAAAAAACTTATGTTGGCATCTGGGAGTAATCCAAAAATCTGGAAGTATGTTGAAGGATTGGGGCATACTGTTGTTCCGCCCGTTCCCTCATTGTTTACGTTCAATATAAAAGATAGGCGTATAGGGAATATTCCTGGAATAGCCACCCATGCCGAGGTAAGGGTACTACCGAAAAAGAATTTTGGTAAAAATTCATTGAAATCAAAATTTGATGCGCCGGTCCTATTCTCGGACGGGCCATTATTGATAACTCATTGGGGTATGAGCGGACCAGCTATTTTAAAGTTATCTGCATGGGGCGCAAGAATATTGGAGCAATACAATTACCAATTTAAAATTCAGGTGAATTGGGTTCCGGAATATCATCAAAACGGATTGTTAGAGTTGTTTTTAAAGGTAAAGCAGGTAGAAAAGAAGACTGTTTTAAGAACTAAAGTTCTTGACATTCCCAAACGCTTATGGGCAAATTTGGTACAGGCAGCTGGTATTGATGATATGACCTGGCCAGAAGTTTCAAAGCAACACCTAACTTCATTAGCAGAACAATTGACTGCGGGCATTTTTCAAGTAAATGGTAAAAGTACTTTTAAAGAAGAGTTTGTCACTGCCGGAGGTGTAGATTTAAAGGAAATTAACTTTAAGACATACGAAAGTAAAAAGCTGGCAGGTCTATATTTTGCAGGTGAAGTTATAAATGTAGATGCCATTACCGGCGGATTCAATTTTCAAAATGCATGGACAGGTGGTTATATTGCAGCCCAAGCCGTGGTTGAGGATTTAAATTCAAATTCCCAATAATATGATAACCTATATAGCATTTCTAAGAGGTGTCAATGTAAGCGGTAGGCATAAAATTCAAATGGCCGGGTTAAAAGAATTGCTCTCCAAGCAAAAATTGGAAGACGTTAAAACGTACATACAAAGTGGTAATGTGGTATTTAGAAGTGAATTGGAAAATTCCAAAGAATTGGAAAATCTGATAGCTAAAGCGATTCAGAACCATTTTAATTTTGACGTTCCGGTCATAGTGATGACCATTTCTAAATTAAAAGAACTATTAGATCGTAATCCGTTTAAAACAGATGATGAGCATTTGCAAAAGCAAAATTACTTTGTTTTGTTAAAAGAGGTGCCAAGCGTAGAAGCTGTAGAAAAATTAAGCAAAGAGACTTTTAAAACTGAAGACTTTTTAGTTGCCAATGACTGTATTTTTTTAAAATGTACAGCAGGTTATGGTAAAGCGAAATTGAATAATAATCTTGTTGAGCGTAAGTTAAAGGTTGAGGCAACTACAAGAAATTATAGGACAATGAGTAAGATGTTAGAACTGTCCGTTTAGTTCAATTCCCATATTTTAAAATTTAGTGCCGTAGCAAAGCATACCCACAGAAAATATGGGGTCAATAGATACGCCGCAAATTTACTGACAACCTTAAACCATTTTATGGTAAGTGCCAGAACAATTAATAGCGCTATAATGATGAATAGGGCCAATAGGGGCTGTTTAAGTCCAAAAAAAACAATGCTCCACAAACCGTTTAAAAGTAATTGAAAGCCAAAATGATAAAGGCCGGTCTTGACCCACTTATGGTGAAAGCCTTTGGCCCATACCCAACCGGCAGAAATACCCATCATAATGTAAAGTACGCTCCAAACAGGGGCAAAAACCCAGTTTGGAGGATTAAAACTTGGCTTGTTCAATGTCATGTACCAAGTATTTACAGAGCTTTGTGTAACCACACTACTTAGAAACCCAATAGTTGAGCATATGAGAATTCCAATAATTACATATGTAAGTTTTCTTTTCAATTGGTTGGCGTTTAGCTCTAAAATAAGGATTTATTTTAATTGATAAGCCTAAAAACTATATTTGCACAAATTGAAAATTCAATGTCAGAAAAAGATTTTATTCCAGCCCCATATATATTATTGAAAGAAGAAGGTGAAGTGTCATATTCTTCTCCTAGTAATATTGCCTTGGTAAAATATTGGGGAAAGAAAGAAAATCAGATACCGGCAAACCCTTCTATCAGTTTTACTTTGGCTGCCTGTGTTACTAAAACTAGTGTACACTATAAAAAAAAGGATAATAAAGCTGATGAGTTTTCTTTCGATCTTTTTTTTGAGGGAGAGGCAAAAGAAGAGTTTAAGCCAAAAATCAATACATTTTTAAAGAGAATAGAGGTCTATCTACCATTTTTAAAAGAGTATCACTTCGTAATCAAAACATCAAATTCTTTTCCGCATAGCAGTGGTATTGCATCATCGGCTAGTGGTATGTCTGCTTTGGCTTTATGTTTTATGGAGATGGAAAGAACGTTTCTAAAGACTCTTTCAGAAGAGCATTTTAACCGTAAGGTTTCATTTTTGGCAAGATTAGGCTCTGGTAGTGCATGTCGCAGTATTGAAGGACCTTTGGTGCAATGGGGAGAAACATCCTCAATGGAAGGAAGCTCCAACTTATTTGGAATAAAGTATCCTTATAATGTACATGAGGTGTTTGGTAATTTTCACGACACCATTTTATTGGTAGATAAAGGTGAAAAGCAGGTAAGTAGTACGGTGGGTCATGAGTTAATGCACGGGCACCCGTTCGCTACGCAGCGGTTTGACCAAGCACATAGTAATTTAGAGAAGTTAAAGTCCATTTTATCTAAAGGAGACCTAGATTCCTTTATAAATATTGTGGAAAGTGAAGCACTTACATTGCACGCCATGATGATGACGAGCAATCCGTATTTTATATTGATGAAACCAAATACACTTTCTATAATCAATGAGATTTGGAAATTTAGAGAGGCATCTAAAACCCATATTTGCTTTACTCTAGATGCAGGAGCAAATGTTCATGTCTTATATCCTGAAAATGAAAAAGATATTGTTTTTCCGTTTATAAAAGATAAGTTAGTTTCTTATTGTCAAAATGGACAGTATATTTGTGATCGAATTGGTCTGGGCGCTAAGAAGTTGTAGTTAATTTAAGTACTATTTCTTTACAAAAAACGTTTGTAAGGAAATGGTCTGCACAATTTGTTTAACCTTTTAAGGTAAAACGTTCAACTTTATGTAGATCTTTGACTATATTTATATAAGTTTGAATGTTTGCTTAGTATTTAAAAAATGAAAGGACCCCTTTTTTATTCAAAAATTCTACTCTTTGGAGAGTATGGTATCATTAAAGATTCCAAAGGATTATCTATTCCCTACAACTTTTATAAGGGTGCTTTGAAATCCGATGCCAGCGTATCAAAAGAGGCAACAAAATCTAATAAAAGTTTAGAGTCTTTTGCTTTGTATTTGGAGGAGCTTACAACAAAAGAGCCAAGTTTGGTTTCTTTTGATCTAGACCTGCTAAAAGAAGATGTTGCAGCAGGTATGTATTTTGATAGTTCTATACCCCAAGGGTATGGTGTAGGCAGTAGTGGTGCCTTGGTAGCGGCTATTTATGATAAATATGCGCAGGATAAAATAACGGTATTAGAGAATTTAACTAGGGAAAAACTGTTGAAGCTAAAAACGATATTTGGTAAAATGGAATCATTTTTTCACGGAAAATCATCTGGTCTAGATCCATTGAACAGTTATTTAAGCCTGCCAATACTTATAAATTCTAAAGATAATATTGAATCTACTAGTATTCCTTCTCAAAATGCAGAAGGTAAAGGAGCAGTGTTTCTGTTAGATAGCGGCATTATTGGTGAAACCGCTCCAATGGTTCAGATTTTCATGGAACAAATGAAAAATGATGGTTTTAGGAGTATGTTGAAAAACCAGTTCATTAAACATACAGATGCCTGTGTAGAAGATTTTGTGAATGGCAATATTCAATCCTTGTTCGGTAATTTAAAACAACTTTCACATGTTGTTTTTGATAATTTTAAACCTATGATTCCTGCTAAATTCCATGCTTTATGGAAAAATGGAATAGACACCAATGACTATTACTTAAAGCTTTGTGGCTCAGGTGGTGGTGGTTACATATTAGGTTTTACAGAAGATTTTGAAAAAGCTAAAACTGCGTTAAAAGACTATAAATTAGAAGTAGTCTATAATTTTTAGGTAATTTTCATAAATGCTTAATAGAAGAAATAAACTCTTACTTTTAAAAGTACTGAGTCTTTTTTCAGTGGTTAGAGGTTATAATATTTTAGTTATAGCGCTAGCTCAATATTTGGCGTCTATTTATATACTTGCTCCAGAGCTTCCGGTCCGTAAAGTTGTTTTTGATATTAACCTTTTTGTTATTGTATTGGCATCTGCCTTGGTTATTGCAGGTGGTTATATTATAAATAATTTTTACGACGCAGAGAAAGACCTTATCAATAAACCACGAAAAAGTATGTTGGATCGTTTGGTAAGCCAGCGGTTTAAATTAACAACTTATTTTGTGCTAAATTTTTTGGCAGTGGTGGTCGCCAGCTATGTTTCATTTAAAGCGGTATTCTTTTTCTCATCTTACATTTTTGGGATATGGATCTATTCACATAAGTTAAAACGAATTCCATTTTTGGGAAACTTTATATCGGCTACACTGGCCATTACGCCCTTTTTTGTAGTATTTGTTTATTATAAGAATATTCAACCGGTAATTTTTGTACATGCGGTGTTTCTCTTTTTGTTGATTCTCGCACGTGAAATGGTGAAAGATTTGGAAAATATATCAGGAGATTTAGCTCAGAATTATAGAACTATACCAATAATTTATGGTGCCCGAACTTCTAAATTTTTCATTTGTACATTAATCTTTTTGACCTTAGTACCGTCCCTTTTGTTGATTTTTAAGTTTGACGTGGGTTATATGAACTATTATTTTATATTGTGTGTCATATTACTGGTATTGTTTATAGTTCTTTTATTTAAGGCAAACGCGCGGAAAGACTATGTTTGGCTGCACAACATATTAAAACTCATCATAGTTATGGGAGTTTTTGGTATTCTTTTAATAGATGTGCACCTTGTTTTAAATAGAATAGTATAGTTGTTCGTAATATGTTACATATAACTATTTGAACCGCAACGCAATTTCCTACCTTTGTACAAAATTAGTACAGTTATGAGTAGGGATGATTCTAGTAGGGGAAAAAATGCTTCAGGAAGGCAAGGGGGTAATTTCAAAAAGAAGAGCTATGCTCGTGGAAATGCGCCCATAAAGAAAAACGTAACGCCTGCGAAGCCCCAAGATCCAAATTCAATAAGATTAAATAAGTATGTGGCCAACTCTGGAGTATGTTCAAGAAGAGATGCGGATATTTATATTGCTGCCGGTAATGTAACTGTAAATGGTAAGCCTATAACTGAAATGGGTTATAAGGTTAAATTGAGCGATGAGGTAAAATTTGATGGTCAGTTATTGAATCCCGTTAAGAGAGAGTATGTGCTTTTGAACAAACCCAAGGATTTCGTTACTACGATAAGGGATGAGCGTGGCAAGAGACATGTTTCCGGGTTAATATCAAGTGCTTCTAAGTCAAAATTACTACCCGTTGATAAATTGGAAAAAGAACATACAGGTTTACTTTTGTTTACCAATGATGGTAATATGACCAAGACGTTAAAAAGCCCTATCAACGGTCTACGCAAAATATATCATTTAGTACTTGAGCAAGAATTACGAAGTGCTGATTTAAAGAAAATTCAAGAAGGGGTCGTTATAGATGAAAAAGTAGTTCGTGTACAGGATATTAGTTTCATTGCTGATGCTCCCAAAAGGGAAGTTGGTATTGAAATTTATAGTTCTAGAAATAAAATTGTAGAGCGTTTGTTTGAAACCTTAGGATATAAAATCCAAAAATTGGATAGGGTAGTTTATGGTGGTCTTACCAAAAAAGATTTACCAAGAGGGCATTGGAGATATTTGACAGAACAAGAAATCATTAATTTCAAAATGATCAAATAGTACATGCTCCTTGTCTTAATAAAGGCTATAGCATATGAAATTATTTCAGTGTACCAATTGTAAGAATACGGTTGTTTTTGAGAATAAAATTTGTTTAAACTGCGGTTTTAAACTTGGCTATTCTTCATATTATAATAAAATTGTATCATTAGATCCAATCGCCACTACATGGCAGGTTAAGGAACTGGACGGGAAGACCTATGAATATTGTGAGAACTATAAGCACACGGTCTGTAACTGGTTGGTAGACGTTTCTAGAGGTCGCAAATTCTGCCTTGCCTGTACCCTAAACAGAACAATTCCGCATCTTTTAGATGATGATAATCTAGAAAAATGGAAACATATTGAGGTTGCCAAGCATAGATTGGTATATCAATTATTACGTTTTAGACTGCCGGTAGTTAGTAAAACAGTAGATAATGAGAAAGGTTTTTGCTTTGATTTTTTAGAGAAAGATGAGCTTCCAGAAGAATCAAAAGGATTAAAAACGGGTCATGCAAATGGTGTAATTACCCTTATGATAGCGGAAGCGGACCCTGTTGTTCGCGAGCAGGTAAAACAGCAAATGGCAGAGCGGTATAGAACTTTGCTCGGTCATTTTAGACATGAGGTGGGACATTATTATTGGGATTTGCTAATTCGTGATAATCCGGAGGTTTTAGCGGATTTTAGGAGCATTTTTGGTGATGAATCTCAATCGTATGCAGATGCATTGACCACCCATTATAATAATGGTCCAAAGGCAAATTGGCAACAAAGTTTTATAAGTAAATATGCATCATCCCACCCTTGGGAAGATTGGGCAGAAACGTGGTCCCATTACTTGCACTTGACTGATGTATTGGAAACCGCCTATAATTTCGGTCTCAAATCAAATCCTAAAATAATTGCTAAGAAAAGCCTGAAAATGAATGCTGCTTTTGATCCATATACCGTTACTGATTTTAGTAGAATAATGGAAACAGGTATACCCCTTTTATTTACACTTAATAGTATGAACCGTTCTTTGGGAGAAGACGATCCCTATCCGTTTATAATCTCAAAACCTGTAGAGAAAAAATTAGAGTTCATTCATAAATTGTTGAAAGGTATTTAATCTCTACTAAACCCTTGCCCAAAACGATAGGTAGCAATAATACCATGGGTGTTTCCTAATGTAGAATTGTTAGTGGCTACATTATAACTATAAATTGCCCTTATATTTTTAAACAAGTATACACCGGCCAGTAAATTTATTGATGAGTTGGACCTATAGCCTGTACCTAATTCAAAACGATTTTTAAAGCTTACGGCTATATTCATATCTATTTGAAAGGGCGCGCCATTTTCATATTTCAGCAATAAGTTGGGCTTTATCATTAGTTCTTCAAATTTATTGGAGAAAAAACGATAGCCTAAATATCCGTAATAGGGAACATTTATTTCTACATTATCATCTGAAACGAGCATGTCGCCAATTACGTTAGGTGTTGAAAACCCTACATAAATGTCTGCCAGGTTCAATAAAAATCCCAAGCCTATTGTTGGTACTGTAGCATTAATGTTCATTGCAAAATTAGGATCATCCATTATTCCTAATTCCAATAAGTTATCTTGATATTGTTGTACTCCAGGTGAAATGGAAAATGATAATGAATTAGGAGTATAGATTTGCCAGTAGGGCCTATTCTTTTTTGTATCAAAGAAAATTTTATAGGAGTATGTGGCAAAAGCACTAGTTGAGGTGGTTACACCAATTTCATCTCTTATTAATCCTGCTCCTAAACCTATTTTACCTCGATTTAAAGGCGTGTGAAAACTTAATGCAAAGCTTTTGGGACTACCCTCAATTTGGTTAAAGGTGCCCGTGTTGCTAATGCCTATTTCTGCACTTGGAGCCAACCCGGCAAATGCCGAGTTAATTAAGTACGGATTGTAATTATATTCCGAAAAAGTAGGGGTTTGTTGTGCCGTGCCTTTGTTGATCAAGGCAAAGCTTACTAACGCCATTAAAGCGATGTTCTTATATAAATTTTGCATGTTTTTATCGCTTTAAAACAAGGAAGCCTTGTGTTTTTCTTAAAATAGTTTCACCATCAATTTCAATGTTGAAAAAGTAAGTACCTGACGGTAACTGATCCGCACCCAATTTAGTGCTCATATTGGCGGTACCTGAAAATACGTTAGAGGCATTATCGTAATTTTTAATCTGAAACACCATGTCTCCCCATCGGTTATAGATGCTGACGACATTTTCGGGATAATACTCAATATGCTCTATATGCCAATACTCGTTTATTCCATCACCATCGGGCGAAAAGCCATATTTGGTTTCATCCTCAGGTAGTAAAGTGGTAAAACTTTGTTGGTCACAAGCCATAGCCTCGCCAACACTGTTGTAAGGAATTATGGTGACGTAAATTTCAGTATTGAACGGGAACTCTTCGCCATGGGTGTATTGCGTAGCTATACCCATATCTAAATTGTCAACAATATCATTTGTTTCCGGAGAGGTTCCAATAGAGATACGGTATCCATCTATTTTATCGACATCTTCCCAAGTAATTGTACTCTCTAGAGGAACATTGGTTTCGCCGTTTGCCGGACTCATTAAGGATGAGCAATTAGGAGCAATGATTTCTGTGGTGAAACTATCATAGTTGCAACCAATGGCATCTCCAGAGGTGTTATAGGGAATAATACTTACAAAAATCAAGGTTTCAGAAGGCAGGTCTTCATTTAATATGTAGCTGGTTAAAGATGCAACATCTTCATTGTTTACAATATCATTACCGTTAGCGCTTGTACCTATAGAAATTCTATAACCATCTGCATCGTTAGAGGCATTCCATTCAATGTCAGCGGTTACAGCAACGTTATTTGTATTTTGTAAAGCACTGATCAAATTGGTACAAGACGGTAATGGTCTAATGGTAAAGCTTTCTGCAGTACAACCTATGGCATCACCAACTTCATTAAATGGAACAATAGTTACTGTAACGGTTTCTCCTTGGTTAAATTCATTAGGAAAAACATATAAAGTATCTGTAATTTCTAAATTGGTTACATTGTTTTCTGTACTGTTATTTGCGGTTATAGTCAGTTTGTAGCCATTGGCATTAGGTATGGTGTTCCATGAGATTTCATTTACTTCCGTCAATTCTTCACCGTCTATTGGAGCTATTAAATTTGTACAATTTGGTATGGCCTTGATATTAAAACTTTCAGAGGAACATCCAAGGGCTTCGCCAGCATTATTATAAGGTTTTATAATTACCTCAACAGTTTCACCTTGTTCAAAATCGCTTGCAAAGGTATAAGTGTTACCAGTAGTAATATCTAGTTCGTTGATGTTATTTGCTGAACTAGAACTACCGGTTACGGTGAGCAGATAACCATCGGCTTCGGCAACTTCTGTCCATTCTAAATCAGTGTTCACTGGCACATCTATAGCACCATTTGCCGGTAAAACTAGGGTAGCACAAGCAGGTACGGCTTCTATGGTGAAGCTTTCTGTATTACAACCAATGGCATTACCAGATTCGTTATATGGAGTTATGGTTACCGATACCGTTTCTCCCTGGGTGAAATTTTCTGAGAAGTTTAAAGAGGTGTTTGTGGTTTTAAAATCTGTTACATTATTAGCTGTACTTGAGCTTCCTGAAACGTTTACAAAGTATCCAATAGCATCGGTTACTGTATTCCAGGAGATTGAGGTGTTTGTCACAACTGCAATATCACCATTTATTGGTTGTGCTAAGTTGGTGCATGTAGGTACTGGTTTTATGGTAAATGTTTCTGTAGTACAGCCGGTTGCCTCACCAGAATTATTGTATGGTTTTATGGTTACGGTTATTGTTTCACCTTGTATAAAATCACCCGTAAAATCATAAGAAGTTGCGATAACATCAACCTCGGTTAGGTTGTTGTTAGTGCTTTCACTTGCGGTGACGGTTAATTTGTAGCCAGTTGCTCCGGTTACGGCATTCCAACTAATATCGGTATCGATATCTGCATCTAAAGTATTGTTCAGAGGGGTAATTAGTGTTGTACAGTTAGGCACCGGTGGCGGTACTATAGTAAACGATTCAGATGTACACCCAGAGGCTTCTCCGCTATCGTTGTAGGGTTTTATGGTAACAGTAACCGTTTCGCCTTGTATAAAATCATTGGAAAAATCAAAAGTTGTACCTGTTGTTATTTCAAAATCGGTCATATTGTTTGCGGTACTATTACTGGCAATTACGGTGACCCTATAACCATCTGCATTCGTTACTGCATTCCACTCGATAGAAGTGTCAACATCAATATTGGTGTCATTGTTGGCAGGTGCTATTAAGTTGGTACAAGAAGGAATTGGTTTAATTGTGAAATTTTCAGAACTACAGCCAATAGCTTCACCTATTTCATTGTATGGTATTATGGTTACGGTAACAGTTTCTCCTTGTACAAATTCGTTGGCAAAATTATAGCTATTACCTGAGGTAATATCTAATTCACTAACATTGTTTTCTGAACTGATGCTACCATTGACAGATATAATATAACCATTGGCGTCAGTAACTTCTGCCCACTCAATATTTGTATTTACGGCTGCATTGTTAGCGCCATTTAATGGTGCTGTTAAATTAGTGCAATTTGGTATTGATTTTATAGTAAAACTTTCAGAAACACAACCCATAGGGCTGCCTGTGGAGTTATAAGGGACAATATTTACGGTAACGGTTTCACCTGGTTCAAAATCGTTAGCAAAGTCATAGGTGTTGCCTGATATAATGTCTAGATCGGTCACATTGTTATTGGTGCTGCTGCTCGCTGTAACAGTTAGCTTATATCCGTCCGCATCTGCGATAGTATTCCATTCAAGGTTAGTGTTGGGTGCAATATTTGTCGCATTGTTGATTGGGCTTATCAATGAAGTGCACAAAGGAGGTTGAGGTCCGGAGCTTTTAATGGTGAAGCTTTCAGAAGAACATATTGCATCTCCTAAAGAGTTTGTTGGTGTTATGGATACCGTAACAATATCACCTTCAGGAAATTCTTGTGCAAATGAATGTGAAAGCGTATTGCCAATATTGGTTTCTGCCAGATTGTTCGTACCACTTGTTGAGGTTATCGATAATTTATAGCTATCAGCGGCATTTGCCGGATACCAAGAAATATTGGTTATAGTACTAGGTACATTGGTGTCATTATTTAAAGGATATTCAAGTGAGGTACATTCTGTAGCTATAATATCGGAATTAGTGTTGAATGATTCTGTAGTACATCCGCCAAAATCACCATCGTCAAAATATGGGGTTATTTGTACGGATATTTCCGTATTACTAGGTAAGTTGGCGTCAAAATTGAAAAGGGTAACATCTCCAACATCTAAATCTATAATAGAGCTACCTTCATATTCAATAGGAGTAGCCGTGTCAACGTTCATAACAGTAATTTTGTAATCGCAGGCCCCAGGGTTGTCGTTCCATTCAATACCTGTATTTATAGGTACATTGATGTCGTTATTGGCAGGGTTTAAAAGTGTTACGCAATTTTTAGAGGCATTAACGGTCAAAGTTATGTCGTTGCGGATCAATAAAAGATTTTTGCCATTGGTGCCGGGTGCATCTAAATTTTCAAATGGAACTAGCTCACTGGTAATTTCTGAATGATAAACCCCGGCATCACAAGTATTTATATCGTTCAAAATCAGTTCCGGTGCATCTGGGGCATCGGTTATCTCAACGCCATCTTTAAACCATTTGTAGTGATTTTGAGAACCACGTACCGTTGTGGTCAAAATGAGGTCGTCACCGGCATTTCCGGTTAAAGATTCTATTGCATTGACCTTCGCTTGCGGAGCATAGGTGTAGTCTCTCATTACTACATCTGCTGACGGACCAATAGATTGTGTAGTTAATAGGCCAACAAGGTCTAAATGTTGATTTTCAAAATCTCCAAAATGGAAATAGTTGTTTTCTATATTAAACCACCACCGCCTATGCTGTGTAGTACTAGGGTCGTTATCCGTATAAATAGCATAAAAATCTGGAATAGCTCCAGTTAGTAAATTGTTATTGGCTTTGAAATAGACATCACTAAGATTGGCTTTGGTAACTATTTTATCATAAAAATCGTTTATAATTTTGGTACCCGGAAACAAGTTGAATGAAATATCCAAAAATCGTAAACCAGGATTTAGGTCAATATTCAGAGATTCTATTTGATTATTGTTCGCATATAAAATATCTAATTCAGCATTCTGGGTTAAGTCAAGACCATTTGTAGTGAACAAGTTATTTCCAATGTTTAATTGCCTAAGTTCTATGTTGTTTGTAACATCTAAATCAGGAAATTGATTGAAATGAAGGCGTAAATATTCCAAATCCAAGTTTTGGGATAAGTCTATAGTACTTAGTTGATTGTTATTGGCATCAAACGTATTTAATAATGTGTTTTGGGTTACGTCTATTGTTGTAAGGTTGTTTCTTGAAACATCAAGCCGTGTTAGTTTACTGTTCTGCGTCAAGTCTACTGTATTCATTAAATTGTTAGGTAGACTAATGCTGGTCAATTCAAGATTAGAAGTTACATCAATCTGTAAAGGTGTGCTTCCGTAATTATTTCTAATGTCTAAATATTTTAGTTCTGGAGCTATTGATAAATCTACGGGAACATTGATTTCATGACCCCATATGCGTATGGAAGTCAGTGTGTTTGTATTTGGTAACTGAAAACTTTCAGTACTAGTTGACGATAATTCGAACCTCTCTAAAGCAATCATTTCCGAGACATCTACCGTTTGAAAATCAATACTGTTTAATTCTAGTTTTTTAAGTGCAGTTCTTAGGTTTGGATAAATAATGTTGACATCAACTCTACTTCCAACAATTCTAAAGTCAATATCACCTTCAAGTAAGGATAGGTCTATAACAGGAACACTTAATTGAGCGATGTCAATATCTACAAGAGTTGGAGTTGTGGGCAACGTTAGGGAAGTAATACTTTCAAAAGTTGATACATTAATTTTTTCCAAGGCTAGGTTGTTAGAAAAATCTAAACTTGGTATTGTAGGTATAGGTGCAGCGGAACTTGCTCGTATTTCAAATTCTTTTAGAGCGGTATTTTGGGATAGATCTAAACTGGCGAGTTGTTGATTGTTTCTAAAAGTTAATTCTTCTAATAAGGTTAAAGTGTTTAACGGAAGCGTTAAGAATTGATTTGAACCTGCATTTAAAGATATCAGGTTTACAAAAGCCTCTAAACCACTAAAATCGGTGATATCATTTCTTGAAATATTAAGGTTGGTAACACCTTCAGCATCTACATCTAGAATATTTCCATTAACACCATTGGTGTCAATGCCCGTATCTACCAAAAACTGCTCGAAATTTCCGTCTGGTATCGGGGTGGTCTGAGCAAAAAGATTTATACTTAAAAATAGAAGAATAAGGGTGATACTCTTTTTAAAAAATGACATTTTGGTTGGTTTGATCAAGTGTGTTCATCAAATATGCCTATGAATGACAAGTGTTAAAATTAATTGTTGTGAAAAGGCGATAAACGGTTGTGTAAGAGAATTCTTTGATTGCCACTGTAGATATAAGGGGAGACCTAGGCTTTAAGAGACACTATTTTCTTGGATTGGACTACAAAGAACTTTTTATCTAGAGTAATTTTAATAAGAGTGTGAATCCAATAAACTATGTCAATTAATACTGAAGGAACAAACGCCAAATTTAAACTAACCCATCTCCCTAAGTTATTACTAAAAACTTATGAGGGATGGATGGAAAAAGAGCCCTTTCAAATTAGTGCCGTAATTGCTTATTACGCAATTTTATCTTTACCAGGATTGCTTATTTTAATATTGGAAATAGTAGGTGGTATTTGGGGCAAGGAGATTGTTCAGGGAGAGTTGTTCGCTGAAATTTCTTCTGCTATGGGGCCTGATACGGCACAATCTATACAAGATATCATTAAAAATCAAGGCAGTCAGCAGACGTCGTTCATAGCAACGTTATTGGGAATAGGAGTGCTGATTTATGGTGCAACCGGGGTATTTTATCAATTACAAAACGCATTGAATGAAATTTGGGAGACAAAACCTAAATATTCAAATGAGTTTCTGTCAACTTTATTTATGCGTTTAAAAGGTTTCGGATTTATTCTTATTATAGGATTTTTACTTTTGGTAAGTTTTGTATTGACCTCTTTGTTGTCAGCATTCTCAAAGCAGCTCTCCAGACTTTTGCCAGATGGTATGTTAGAACTTGGATTCGTACTGGATCTAATATTATCACTAGGTTTTATTTACTTATTATTTGGGGCTATGTTCAAGTATTTGCCCAGTACTCATGTTCGTTGGAAAGCGGTTAAAGTAGGTGCCGCGCTTACTGCCGTATTATTTTTACTTGGTAAATATGCTTTGGCATTCTATTTTGGAAAAGCGGAACCCGGCTCTACCTATGGGGCGGCCGGGAGTATAATTTTGGTTATGCTTTGGGTGTCCTACTCTAGTTTAATAGTCACTTTTGGAGCACAGTTTACCAAGATTTATTCTGGTAAGTATTTGAAAATCAGTTGAGTTTTTTCATTTTATCATGAATCTCTTTCAAGCATAAATTACCTAGACTTCCTTCATGTGTATGATGAATATCTCTTTTTGGAGTAAAAGTACCTGCATTGATTTCCATACCCATTTTCTTGTAGGCATCTCTAAACGGCATACCGCTTTGTACCAACTCATTTAATGTATCCACACTAAACAAATAATCATATTTTGGGTCGTCTAGAATACTATCGTTCACTCTGATTTCCTTTAGGCTAAAAGTTAAAATCTCTAAACAAGCCTTCATATCCTGAATAGCCGGAACAATAATTTCTTTCACCAATTGCAAATCTCTGTGGTAACCACTAGGTAAATTATTGATGACCAATGTCAATTGATTAGGAATAGACTGTAGTTTGTTGCATTTGCCACGTACCAACTCAAACACATCGGGGTTTTTCTTGTGTGGCATAATACTGGAACCCGTGGTCAACTCATCGGGGAATGAGATAAAATCGAAATTCTGACTCATATACAAGCAAATATCCATGGCCATTTTAGATAGGGTAGCTGCAATGTTGGCAATACCAAAAGCGGTAGCTTTTTCAGCTTTTCCTCTACTCATTTGTGCTGCAACCACATTATATTTCATGGTTTCAAAACCCATTTCTTTGGTGGTAAAACTACGGTCTATAGCAAATGAACTACCGTAACCGGCAGCACTACCTAACGGATTTTGATCTGAAACTTTGTAGGCCGCTTCAATAAAATAAAGGTCATCTATTAAGCTTTCTGCATAGGCGGAAAACCATAACCCAAAAGAAGATGGCATGGCAATCTGCAAGTGTGTGTAACCTGGTAGCATAACATCCTTATGCTCTTGTGCTTTTACCAAAAGAAGGTTGAAAAGCGATTTGGTCATCGCCTTTATTTCTGTCAATTCGTCTTTTAGGTATAAATGCATGGCTACAAGAACTTGGTCGTTTCTAGAACGTGCAGTATGTATTTTTTTACCGGTATCTCCTAGACTTAGCGTCAGCATGTATTCAATTTTAGAATGCATGTCTTCAAAAGAATTTTCTATAGAAAATGTGCCTTTTTCTATTCGCGCGGCAATATTATCAAGTTCTTTTACAAGTTCAGCGGTTTCCTTGGGGGAAATCAATCCTATTTTACCCAGCATTTTAGCATGTGCCTTAGAGGCAATAACGTCGTATTTTGCTAAGTGTAAATCCAATTCTCTATCGTTGCCAACTGTAAAGTGATCAATTTTTTTATCGGTGCTAAATCCTTTATCCCAGAGTTTCATATGTTGTCAGTTATCAATTATCAATTAAGCAATGAACAATGCTTATTGGTAATTGGTTATTTTTAATTGTTGATTGAAAGGAAGCCTTTTAATAATTTAATATATAAATCTATACCTTCTTCAATTTCATGTACATAGATGAATTCGTTGGCAGAGTGGGAGCGTGTGCTGTCCCCAGGTCCTAATTTTAACGATTGGCAACTTAACGCTGCTTGATCGGATAATGTAGGTGATCCATATGTTGTTCTGCCCAAGGCAATGCCAGATTGCACCAACGGATGGTCTTTATCTATTTTCGATGAATTTAAACGCAAAGATCGCTCCTTTAATTCGCATGGCGCATCCTTCTTTAATAAATCTGCAATTTCTTTATTGCTATATGCATCGTTTACACGTACATCTACTACTAAATCTACTTGTGCCGGTACCACATTATGTTGTTTGCCAGCATTTATTTGGGTAACCGTCATTTTCACATCTCCCAAGGCTTCAGAAGATTTTTCGAAAGAATAATTCTTGAACCATTCCAGAACTTTAATGGTGTTGTATATGGAATTATCATTGTTTGGATGTGCGGCGTGCGACGGAGTACCTTTAACAACAGCATCAAAAACCACCAATCCTTTTTCTGCAATAGCCAATTGCATTAAAGTAGGTTCACCAACAATGGCTACATCTATATGCGGCAATTTTGGTAACAATCCGCGTAAGCTATTTTCACCTGCATTTTCTTCTTCTGCAGAAGCGACCATAAGAATATTATGGTTGAGGTTTTCATCATGGTAATAATTTACAAATGTTGCTAAAAGAGACACCAACGGTCCGCCAGCATCATTACTACCAAGGCCAAACAACTTGCCATCTTCAATGTGGGGCAAAAAAGGATCTTTGGTGTATGCCGTATTTGGTTTTACCGTATCGTGGTGCGAATTCAGTAATAATGTAGGTTTTGAGTCGTCCCAATATTTATTTTTAGCAATAATATTGTTGAGGTCTCTTTCCGTAGGTATGTCATATTTTGCCAGCCAAGCCTGTATTGCATCGGCTGTTTTATCTTCTTCTTTAGAAAAAGATTCTATTGATATGAGTTGCTTCAGTAATGCAATTGCACTTTCTGTAAGTTCTGTTTGGTTCATCTTAAAGTTTTATTGTCGTGAACAGTTCTGTGTTTTTATCTAACATGGTAACATCGCCCAGGCATACTTTTGCTACGTTGTGGTTTAGGGCATGAAAGCAATTATGAAGTTTTGGCAACATTCCGTCAGCAATGATACCATCGGATAAAAGTGATTTATAGGTATTGGTATTAATGTCTTTAACTACGCTGTTTTCATCGGCAATATCCATTAAAACCCCTTTTTTCTCAAAACAATAATACAACGTAGTTTCAAAGGTAGGTGCCATGCCTATTGCAATTTCAGAGGCAATCGTATCTGCATTGGTATTCAATAACTGTCCGGCACCATCGTGCGATAAGGCACAGAAAATGGGTGTTAAATCTGCGGCCAAAAGCTTGGATAATAATGCAGCGTTTACACCATCTATATCGCCTACAAATCCGTAATCAATTTCTTTGACAGGACGTTTATGAGCCTGTATGCTATCACCATCTGCACCGCTTAATCCTATTGCGTTGGTGTTTTTAGCTTGTAGTTGTGCAACTATTTTCTTGTTTGCCAAACCGCCATACACCATGGTTATAATATCAACGGTTTCAGCATCGGTAATACGCCTGCCATCTATCATTTTAGACTCAATGCCAAGTTTGGTTGCTAATTGAGTGGCTAATTTTCCACCGCCATGGACCAAAATTTTTAAGCCTTCAAGTTTAGAAAAAGCAGTAAGAAAAACGTCTAGGGCGTTTTCGTCTTCTATTACATTACCACCAATTTTTACAACACTTAATTTATTTTTCATAATCTGCAAATTTGAACATGAGTACCATGGCGATTATTAGAATAATATTACTGACCGGACCCATATAGGCTTTCCAATGAGCGGTGCTATGGTCAATATCTACCATATTCATTACAAAAAGGATGAGGGCGAATAGCGCAATACCAATATAGATCCACTTATTAATTTTCATTGCTCTCCAGTATTTTCTTTAACACCAATTGTGCTGCGTAGGTTCTGTTATTTGCCTGTTCTATAACCAAAGACTGGTCACTATCCAAAACTTCATCGGCAACAACAACATTTCTACGAACAGGAAGACAGTGCATAAATTTTGCCTTGCCTAATTTTTTAAGTGTCATTTGCCAGTTTGGGTCCTGCGATTTTATTTGACCATAATCGGTATAGCTACTCCAGTTCTTTACATAAACAAAATCGGCATTTTCTAAAGCCTTCTCTTGGTCGTGCTCAATGGTACAATCTTTTGTAATGTTTGGGTCCAGTTCATAACCTTCAGGATGTGTAATCACAAAATCGGCATGTTGCTTTTGCATCATTTGTACAAATGAATTGGCAACGGCATGTGGTAGAGCCCTTGGGTGTGGCGCCCAAGAAAGAACAACCTTAGGGTTGTTTTTAAAATTGTGTTCCTCTAACGTAATGGCATCGGTTAATGCTTGTAATGGGTGTCCCACAGAGCTTTCCATATTTACGATAGGTACCGTAGCATATGTTTTAAAACCTTTGAGCACCTCTTCAGCTTCATCTAGTTCCTTATCTACCAAACCGGCAAAGGCACGAATAGCGATGATATCGCAATATTGGGAAATTACCTGGGCGGCCTCTTTAATATGTTCAGATGTGCCTTGGTCCATAATGGTACCATCGGCATATTCCAAAGCCCAACCTTCGCTACCAAAATTCATCACAATAACTTCCATACCCAAATTCATTGCTGCTTTTTGGGTACTTAAACGTGTACGAAGCGAGTTGTTAAAGAATAACAACCCAATAGTTTTGTCTTTACCTAATTCCTTAAATTTTTTAGGTTGTTTTTTAAGTGTTATGGCTTCTTTTACCCAGTTGGATAAAACGTCTATATCGTTTATTGAAAGGTAATTCATGATGATGTTATTTTTGTAAATGTGCTTTTATTTTCAATGGCATCAACAATAAAGTTATCGTTCAGCCCATTGGTGATCCAGGTTTCAATACCTGCTTTTTGTGCAATGGTGGCTGCATCAATTTTTGACTGCATGCCACCGGTGCCGTGGGTAGATTTGGATTCCCCTATTTCTTTTAGCAATTTGGTCAGGTCTGAAACGGCTTCTATTGTTTTTGGTGTGGAAGTCGTTAAAGATGATTTTGTGTAAATACCATCTGTATTTGTAGCAATGATAAGAATGTCGGCAGATAAAAGCGATGCAGTTAAACCGGCCAATTTATCATTATCACCAAATTTGATCTCATCAGTAGCAACGGTATCATTTTCATTAATGATAGGAATGAAGTTATTGGCAACAAGAACATTAATGGTGTTTTTAATATTCGCTCTAGTTTGCTCATTTTCAAAATCGGAATAGGATAACAAACATTGTGATGTAAAGAGCCCAAGCTCCCTAAAATTTTCTTGAAAAATGCGCATTAGATGAGGCTGACCAATAGATGCCAATGCCTGCTTTACATTAATTTCTTCTCCATTATGTTCCAACTTAACAAACTGCCTAGCAGCGGCAATGGCACCGGAACTCACAATAATAAATTCGAACTTATCTTTTAGAGCGGCAATTTGCCGACCAATATCCTCAATTTTTCCTCGGGAAATATGATCAGTGTCTTTGGTTAAGGTATTGGAACCTAATTTCAATAAAATTCTATTTTTCAACATTTTAATATCGTTTATGTTAGGTGAAATCTTATTTTCCTAACTCCTAACTCCTAACTCCTAACTCCTAACTCCTAACTCCTAACTACCTTACCTGTCCATTTCCTTTTACGTACCACTTATTGGTTACTAGATGCTGTAATCCTATAGGTCCGCGTTGATGTAATTTATCTGTACTAATGGCTAGTTCTCCTCCAAGTCCAAATTGTCCACCATCCGTAAAGCGGGTAGATGCATTATGGTATACCGCAGCGGTGTCCACAGATTGCATGAAAATATCTGCTTCCTCTTCATTTTTAGTAATGATAGAAGCGGAGTGGCCGCCTCCATAGGTATTGATGAGCTGTACGGCTTCATCTACATCTGGCACTTGCCCTAGTACAATTTTATAATCCAAAAACTCTTCAAACCAAATAGATTCATTTTCCATTTGAGAGGTGCCATCTAATCCGGCTAATTTGGCATCGGTCAAAATTTCAACATTGTGTTTTTTAAGGGTCTTAATCAAATGACTTAAAAATTCTGCCTTGCGTGGTAAATCTCTTGAAATGATGACTTTGTCAACGGCATTACAAGCGGAAATTTTTGTGGTCTTTGCATTGACGATAACATCCAGTGCCATTTGCAAATCTGCCTCGTGCGAAACATATACAAAGTTATTTCCTCTACCGCTTACTATTACCGGGCACTGTGCATGTTGCTTAACAAAAGCGATCAGTTTTTCGCCACCTCTAGGTACAATTAAGTCTAGTTTTTGTGTTGGTTTTTCTAAAAACTGCTGAGTTTCTGTTCTAGAATAATTAAGGTAGGTTACCCAGTCCGTAGCACAATCGCAAGACTCCAAAGCTTTGTGCCATAGGTTTACTAAAACCAAATTGGAGTTCAAAGACTCTTTGCCCCCCTTTAGCAATATTTTGTTACCTGATTTAAATGCGATACCCGCAGCTTCAATGGTAACATCTGGTCTAGATTCATAAATAATCATGATCGTACCGAAAGGTGCGGTTTTATTGCTGATCTCTAAACCATTTTCATGGGTAAATTGAAAACGTTCTACATGCAAAGGGTCTGGCAAGGCAGCTAATTTTTTCAAGGAAGAAATCATTTCTGCCACCTTGGTCTTGTTTACCTTTAAGCGATCAACCATTGCGATATCGCCTGATTCAAAAGAATTTAAATCTTTTTCATTGGCAGATATTAGAATTGATTCTTCTTGCTGCACCAATTCGGCCATACGCTTAAGTACGGCATTCCTTTTAGATATGCTTAGGGTTGTCTTCATGATAGGGCTTTTTTAAGAGCTGTAAAAAACACGTCTAAATCTTGTTTTGTAATATTCAGGGCAGGTAAAATTCTTAGCACTGTTTTATCTTTTGCCCCACCGGTAAAAAGAAAATGTTCGTGAATTAATTTTTTACGTAGATCGGCAACCTGAAAATCAAATTCAAGCCCTAACATTAAGCCTTTTCCTTTTACCCGTTTTACTTGTGGAATTTCTTTTGCCTTTTCGTTGAAATATTCGCCTAATGCTTTAGCATTTTGAATTAGATTTTCTTTTTCAATTACTTCTAAAACCGCCATGGTGGCTGCGCAAGCCAAATGATTGCCACCGAAAGTGGTGCCCAACATTCCGTATTTTGCCTTTATACTTTCATGAATAAGAATACCACCTACCGGAAAACCGTTTCCCATTCCCTTAGCAATACTAATGATGTCCGGTTGAATGTTATGATGTTGAAATGCAAAGAATTTTCCGCTTCTGCCAAATCCGCATTGTACTTCATCTGCAATCAACAATGCATCATTCTCTTTACATAACAAAGCAACCTTTTGTAAGAATTCGGTCGTAGGTTCATCTAAACCACCAACGCCTTGAATAGATTCAATGATAACGGCACAAACATTCTTTGATATTTCCTTTTCAAAACCCTTACTGTCGTTTAGGTCAAGAAATACAACTTCGTGTTGCAGGTTAATTTCAGCATTGATAGATGGATTGTCCGTTGTTGCTACCGCAGCAGAAGTACGTCCATGAAAACCGTTGTTAAAGGCGATTACCTTTGATTTTCCGGTTACAAAAGAAGCCATTTTCAATGCGTTTTCATTTGCCTCTGCGCCAGAGTTGCACATGAATAGATTGTAATCTTCACAATTGGATGCTTCACCCAATTTGTTGGCCAATTCTACCTGTAAAGGGTTTTGTACCGCATTGCTATAAAACCCAATATTATCCAATTGGTCTTTTAAACGCTTTACATAATGTGGGTGCGTATGGCCAATGGAAATAACGGCATGCCCGCCGTAGAAATCCAAATAATCCTGTCCTTGGTCATCAGTTACTACAATGCCTTTTGCGGAAACCGGGGTTACATTATATAAAGGGTAAACGTCAAATAATTTCATAGTTGAAAAGTTTCAAGTTCAAAATAATGAACGGGTTGGGTAGCGTGTTTACTTGTTTTTGAATTCAGTGATCTTGTCGTAAGAGGAAATAATTCCGCGTATCAATGATGAGCTTAAACCTTGGTGTTCCATTTCATTTAAACCGGTTATGGTACAACCCATAGGCGTGGTAACACGGTCAATTTCTTCTTCAGGATGATTGCCAGATTCGATTAAAAGACTTGCGGCACCGTTACACGTATGCATGGCAAGCTCTTGCGCCTCTTTGGCATCAAAACCAAGTTGTATGGCTCCTTGGGTAGTGGCACGTATTAAGCGCATCCAAAAAGCTACACCACTTGCACAGATTACGGTTGCAGCCTGCATTTGACCTTCGGGGATTTCCATAGAATGTCCCATTCTATTAAAAATGGCTTTTGCCAATTCAACCCTTTTTTTGCCTTTTTCGTTGCTACAGATACAGGTCATGGATTTACCCACGGAAATAGCCGTATTGGGCATACTTCTTATGATAAAGTTGTCTTTACCAATTACCGCTTCTATTTTTTCGATGCTAAATCCGGTAATAGTTGAGATGATTACATGTTTATCCGTCAATAGATCTTTTATACTTTCTAAAATGGCGGCAAAATGAATAGGCTGTACGGCAAATATTAAAATATCTGAATTTTCAACGGCTATTCTATTGTCATTTGTAACGGTAACCTTATCATATTTCTCAAATTCTGCTATAGCTGTGGTATCCCTTTTGGTAAGGTACATACTGGTAGCACCATTACTGTTCAATATGCCTTTAGCAATAGAAAGTCCTAAATTACCTGTACCTATAATGGCTGTTTTCATGTTTGGTGTAGTATTAAGTAAAAGGTGCTAAGTAAAAAGTATGAAGTAAACCGTAAATTTCATATCACTACTTAAAATTAGTCCCCATTAATTTTATTTTAATCTTATGTTATTTCAATAGTCCATCAAATCATTTAGAAGACTCCGGCTTTTAAATTAAGTCCTAGGTTTTCTTCCAAACCGAAAATTAAATTCATGTTCTGCACCGCTTGCCCAGACGCACCTTTTAATAAGTTATCTATGGCAGAGGTGATCAACAGCACATCTTCATGTTTATGTAAGTGGATGTGACATTGATTTGTATTTACCACTTGTTTTAAATTGATGGGCTCATCTGATATTTGGGTGAACACCGCATCATTATAAAATTCCTGAAAGATTTTTTTAGCATCCTCTAAACTACCCTCAAATTTGGTATAGGAAGTTGCCAAAATACCACGGGTAAAATTCCCTCTATTGGGCATAAAATACAGATTGCCAGTATCTTTTTGAAATGAATGTAAGCTCTCGTTGATTTCCCCTAAATGCTGATGGGTAAAAGGTTTGTACCAGCTAACGTTATTATTTCTCCATGAAAAGTGCGATGTGGCAGACGGACTAACACCCGCACCGGTACTACCGGTCACAGCATTTATATGTACTTCATTGTCCAACAACCCGGCTTTTGCCAAGGGTAGCAATGCCAATTGGATAGCAGTTGCAAAACAACCAGGATTAGCTATATATTTTGCATTTTCAATTTCGGATTTGAATAATTCCGGTAAACCATAAACAAACTCCTTACCATTGAAATTGGCATCGGTGTGCAATCTAAAATCATTGCTCAGATCTATAATAACGGTATCTTTTGAAAAATGATGCTCGTTTAAAAATGCGGTAGAATTACCATGGCCTAAACATAGAAAAACAACGTTTACATTTAGATTTACATTACCCGTAAACGCTATATCAGTAATTCCCAATAGATCTGGATGAGCCGTTGTTACCTTTTTTCCAGCTCTAGTAGTACTGAATACAAAATCGATTTCAGTTGCTGGGTGATGTAATAAGATGCGAATAAGCTCACCTCCCGTATACCCAGAACCACCAATAATACCTGCTTTAATCATAATTTTCTTTTGTGTAATTAGTGCGAAGTATTAAGTATTAAGTACGAAGTACTTAAACAACACTTTTAATTCTTTACTTAATACTTTGTACTCATTACTTAATACTATTTTTCCTAACTCCTAACTCCTAACTCCTAACTCCTAACTCCTAACTATTTATCCCCATTTACATGGTTGTAGATTTTTCCGGAATTTGAAAGAATCTTAATAAATCCTTTAGCGTCATCTGCTGTCCATCCTTTATTGACCTCGCCATATTTACCAAAAGCATCGGTCATTAAATCATGTTTAGATGAAATACCGTGTAACCTGAACTGAAATGGATATAAGCCTACAAATACATCTCCGGAAACCGTTTTTTGAGTATCTGTCAAGAAGGTTTCTATGTTACGCATTACAGCATCTAGGTAATTGCCTTCATGCAATAACATGCCATAGAAATTGCCTTGTTGTTCCTTTTGATATTGTTGCCACTTTGTAAGTGTATGTTTCTCTAATAAGTGATGTGCTTTTATGATAATTAAAGAAGCAGGAGCCTCAAACCCAACTCTGCCTTTGGTACCTATAATAGTATCGCCAACGTGAATATCCCTTCCAATGGCATATTTAGATGCCAAAGCCTCTAGTTTTTCAATATTTGCAACTGGGTTGTCTTTTGCACCATCAATAGCAACCAATTCGCCATTTTCAAAAGTAAGTTTTACCTCTGTAGGGTTCTTTTCCTTTAATTGGCTTGGGTAGGCGCTATCTGGTAAGGGCTTTTCTGAAGTTAATGTCTCTTCGCCACCAACAGAAGTACCCCAAAGTCCTCTATTAATAGAGTATTTTGCTTTTTCCCATGGATAATCTACACCGTTTTCTTTTAAGTATGCGATCTCTTCTTCCCTAGCTAATTTGTTATCTCTAATAGGCGTGATGATTTCAATTTCTGGGGCAATGATCTGGAAAATCATATCAAAACGTACTTGGTCGTTACCCGCGCCTGTACTACCGTGGGCAATATAACCAGCGCCTATCTTTTTAGCGTAGTTTACAATTTCTATTGCCTGTACAATTCGTTCTGCACTTACGGAAAGTGGGTAGGTATTGTTTTTAAGTACATTACCAAAAATAAGATACTTTACTACTTTATCATAAAAGGTCCGTACGGCATCTATAGAGGTATAAGATGAAGCGCCCAGTTCAATAGCTTTCTTCTCAATTTCCTTTATTTCCTCAACAGAGAAACCTCCTGTGTTCACGCTTACTGCATGAACTTCAAATCCTTTGTCTTTTGATAAATGCTTGGCGCAATAAGAAGTATCCAATCCGCCGCTGTATGCTAGTACTAATTTTTTCATTGTATGATGTTCAATTCCGGCAAGCCGGATAATTATTTATTTTGGTTCTATAGGTTTTGAGTTAAGAGGTTAGAAGAAAGAAATAAGACTTTGATCATTAAATCTGTAATTGGAAAAAGTCATTTTAAGCTCCATAACTTCTATTCTCTTATTTCTTTTTCAGAAACAAACTCTCTTTTATACTTTTTAATCTTGTAAATGCCTTACCGTTCATTTCTTTAGTGTTCTCAGTTTTTTTCTTTGTGGTAGGGTCATATAACATACCCGTACAGAGACACATTTTTTGTTCAGTTCTCGTAAGGATGTCAAAATTCTTACAGGTTTGGCAACCTTTCCAAAACTCAGGGTCATCTGTAAGTTCAGAAAATGTAACAGGTTTATAGCCTAGTTCGTAGTTGATTTTCATCACTGCTAAACCTGTGGTGATCCCAAATATTTTGGCATCGGGAAATTTCTCCCTGCTTAATTCAAAGATTTTGGCTTTAATGCTTTTAGCTAGACCTTGCCCTCTATAATCTGGATGTACTATGAGACCGGAATTTGCTACAAATTTCTCGTGTCCCCATACTTCTATATAGCAGAAACCCGCAAATTTATCTCCGTCCAATGCAAGTATGGCATTACCGTTAGATAGTTTTCTTTGAATATACTCTGGGGTACGTTTTGCTATGCCGGTACCGCGTACTTTGGCAGATTCAGCAATGGTATCGCAGATATCCTGAGCGTATTTAAAATGTGATTCGTTAGCAACAATTAAGTTCATTGCCAGTTAGATTTAAAAGTGTAAAAAAAAATTTGATTTTCTGTGCGGAAATGGACTCACCTAATTCCATAATTATATCTTACCCTTACGGGCGACGACGGCGAGATGTGAACGGGCGCGCTAGAGCCAATGGGCTCACGGTGCTATATAAAAAGTAGTTTATTTCGTTCATTATGGGGTAAATGTACAAATTATATTTATTTGACATCACTCAACGTATAATTTTTACAAAAACTTCACTTTTTGTTATTATGTGCAATGATTTCATAAAACAAATAGCCATACACTGAAATATATTCAATACCCAATAGCCACAAGTTTTCTTTGAAATCTGCCTGAGAATAAGCAAAGTAGCTCAGTACAATGGCCGCTGACCAAACTACGGCATATCTGTATGTTGTAAAAATAGAAAGTAAAACTAAAAAGATAGCGTACCAAGGGTGTACGGTAGTAGATATAAAGTAGTAAATGGTCAAAACCCACATCATAGACCATAGTACCCTGTTTAGGTCATATCTTTTAGGTAAAAATGTAAATAGACCTACTGTTGCAATAGTAAATAAGGGCGTAAATTTTCCGTATTCTTTAATGAATTCCCATGGTTTTTCATCAAAATGTATGGCAGTTTTTTTAGCGATATTATAAATACTGGAATTGAACTCAAAATTAGAAAACCATAGTTTTAAGGTTTTACTATAGTTATCTAAAAATTCTGGGGTATTGAATGGCAGAAATAGTGCAATGGAAGTTATACCAATGATCATATAGAACACTATGCTTTTTTTCCAGCCCAGGTATTTAAAGAATAATGGTAAAAATAAAAGAGGTACTAATTTTATAGATATGGAACATGCCAAAACAACACCGGCGGTTTTCCATTTGTTTAACGATAAAAGGTACATGGCAACAATAAAGAAAAACAGCATGACCCCTTCAAAATGAAGATTTCCGGTGAGTTCAACTATTACAAGCGGATTAATGAAATACCAGAAAATTAAATGCGGAGATCGGTTCAAGTTTTTCAGCAGCTTTCTTCCAAAATATATTATACCGATATCTGCAAGAATAATAATTGAACGCAGGGCTATTAATGAACCAAAAATACTTTTGCCGCCAAGAATTGTGGCCAAGGCAAAAATAAGTTGGTTTAAAGGTGGGTAATTGCTATAGTGCCTTGCGCTTAAACTGCCCATGCCATTGTAAAGTTCTTTGGCGTTCGGTATTATTGATACCATGTTTTGCATCAATTCATCTGGAGTGTGTAGATAAGGATTTATGCCGCTTGAGACCAGTTGACCGTCCCATATAAACCTATAAAAATCTTGAGAAAGATTAGGTTCTATAAAAAGAAAGATTAATCTAAATATGATGCCGATACCTAGCAACAACCTGAAGTTCATTTTTTCAAACTGTATCAGTTTAAAACAGAAAAAGAAAAGTGCTATAAATAGGGAGAGCAACTTTATAAAATCGGTTCTATCTAGATGATAGGCAAAGGTGTAGTAAAACACAAAACTTAATACTGCCAATATCAAGGAAATTCTATGGAGTTTCAGAAAATTCTTAAAGGTAATCGGCATTAGGGGTTTGGGTTTAGTAACAGGTCAATTTAATGGTTTTTATTGAAAAATGATTTCAATTGCCCATCAATTTTCCTAAAAGTTCTTTCATCATTTTTGCAGCTAAGTAAGCGGTCATGTCATGAAAGTCTCGGTCAGGGTTATATTCTACAATATCGGCGCCAACGACTTCTGTATCTATGCCATGGATCAAATCTAAAACTTGACGAGATGAGAGTCCGCCAGGTTCATGGTGCGAAACTCCAGGGGCAAATGCAGGGTCAAAACCATCCATATCCAAGGAAATATAAAGCGGATTTTCAAATTTAGGTATGGCGTTCAAATCTAGGTTACGCATTTCATGCACGTCAACATTGTATTTTTTTGCTTGATCGGCCTGATGTGGATTTAAGGTGCGAATACCTACTTGAATAAGTTTTACGGCATAGCCGTTTTCCATAATTCTTGCAAATGGGCAAGCGTGGGAGTAAGGGTCGCCTTCATAGTCATGGTATAGATCAGCGTGTGCATCTATATGTAAAATATCTAGTTTTGGGTAGTGTTCATTTAATGCTTTTATTATGGGAAACGTAACGGAATGGTCACCACCTAAAGAAAGCAATTTTGAGCCAGATTCAATATTCTTTTTGGTAATGGTTTCAATATCAAAATACTCGTTGATGATAAAATCACCCTTGTCTATTACAGCATCATTTTCTATAGATATACCTAATTCGGTATATAGGTTCATAGAGTCGCTGTACAATGCTTTTCTGATTAAGTCTGGAGCTTTTGCAGGCCCACTTTGAAAAGATGATTTTGCATCCCAATTAATGCCTTGAATAGTAATGTCTTTCATGATAGTGCTTTTGTCTGGCTGATGAATTAGTACATGGTATTTGGATTTTCAGATTTCTCTGGTATTTGCTGTATAGCATCCCAATGTTCACATATTTTTCCATTTGCATCAAACTTGAAAAAATCCATTGTAACATATTGGTCATTTCCTGGCCATACCTGGTGCGTGTGTAATGCAACCAAATCTCCTTCTGCAATGCAACGTACAAATTCAATAGATTTTTCAGGGTATTCTTTTTGCATGCGTTCAAAATAATCTATAAAACCTTGTGTGCCATTGGCAACTGCGGGATTATGCTGAATGTATTCTTTGCCAACATACATTTCTATGGCCAGTTTTGGGTTTCCTAAATATGCCGTTCTGTAAAAAGCGATGGCGTTCCTTTTGTTTGTTTCTAAATTCATCATGATATCTTGTTATGGTTTAATGAAAATATATTTTTCTGAATTCCATTGGGGTCATCCCTGTATTTGATTTAAAGAATTTTGAAAAATAGGCATAGTCAGAATACCCCAATGTGTCTGCAACATTGGCTAGGTTGTCATTAGAATGAACGATCAAACGTTTAGCTTCTAACGTGATACGCTCAGAGATCAAGGTAGTTGTAGTTTTGCTGATGGTCTTTTGAACCACTCTGTTTAAGTGTTTGGTTGTAATACTTAGTTTTTCAGCATAGAATTTAGGTAATTTTTCGGTGTAAAAGTGTGCGTTAATTAATTTTTCCAGTCGCTCAAGAATATTCGCATAGCTGTTAGATCCTAATTTTTCTATGATAGTGTCGGCAGTATATGCACGCGTTAGTTCTATGTATATGTAGTGTATAAGACTAATGATTTTAGCTTCTCTTAGTAAATTTTCTTCTCTGTACTCTGTAAAAAGTTCTTGAAAAACAGTGGTTAGGTGTTTCAGTTTCTCTTTAGATAATTGAAGCAAAGGCGGGTTTTGATTGGAATAGTAAAAAGGAAAAGAATTAAGGGAATGATCCAAAAATTTAAGTTCATAGAATTCTTGAGAGTGAAAGAAAATATAACCTTCTGGATGCGATTCAAATTTCCAAAAATGAGTTTGCCCAGGTTTTAAGAAGAAGACCTTTCCGGGTTCTATTGGGTAGGTGTCAAAATCTATTTCATGTGTGCCGGTGCCTTTGGTAAAAATAACGCACAAATAAAAATTATGGGTATGAGGTTTATTTATAAGATTCTTATTGATTTGAATATGGTCTGCAAAAGAGTTAACATAAAGACTATGTAACGGCTTGTTTTTTAAAAACTGACTAATATGTAAAACGGGGATTTTCATACAAAATGTCTTAAAAGTACAAACATATGCGCTTATGTTACGACCGAAACCTTTATTTTATGTCTTAATTTTGCAGTATAAAAATGGAGGTCGTGAGTAAAGTGTTGAATGTTGTAAAATGCAAATGTCCTAATTGTAATGAGGGTAAGGTCTTTAGTGGGCAAGGAAATGTTTTTTTGTTCAGAATGCCGATAATGAATGAAAGGTGTCCTGAATGCAATTTTAAATTTGAAAAAGAAACGGGCTTCTTTTTTGGAGCTATGTTCGTTAGTTATGCCTTGGCTGTGGCACAAATGATAATAAGCCTTGTGTTGTTTTGGTATTTTGTGGATCTGTCTCCGTTGCGGGTATTTACTATTATTGCTTTGGTAACTGTACTGTTGAGCACTTTTAATTTTAGGCTGTCAAGATCTATTTGGATCCATTTGTTTTACAAACTTTAAAATATTGATTTAAGTAGGGTTTGTCATTTCTTTGGCAAGTTTAACTACTCTTTCTGTTATTCTATTAGGATCATTTTTTCTCCAGTTCATAAATAAGCTAATAGTCTCATCTAGCGCTATAAACCTAACGCCAATTGCATTTGAGAATTTATAGGATAACGGTAGTATAGATATGCCTAGGCCTTGTGCAACAAGATTAATGATCATACCTCCAAAATCAGATTCAATAACAGTTTTTGGCTCAAAACCGTTTTTTTTTGAAAAAGACTTTTTAATAGTGAAGGTAAGTTAGTGTTTCAATGTAAACCAGAAATAATTAATTTTTCATCTTGCAACACCTTTAAATCCTTTAAGGTTGTATTGGTCAACCAATGTTTCTCTGGAACAACAAGGCAGATAGGTTCAATATATAATTTACACGACATTATATGAGTGTTATTTATAGTATCTCTATTTTAAATTTTTATACCTTATTTTGAAGTCGAAATTTTGCACTGTTACTTATGAGTACTGATAAAAAGGGTATTAAACCAAATAAGATTCCGTGGCCAACCAAAAAGGCTATGCAACAAGTATATGAAATGAATCTGTGGGGTAGTGGTACTGAAGATTTTTATTCAGGTGAAGGCTCTCATAAGCCAGATATTGTAAAACCTTATATCAACACATTAATTGCGTTTTTAACCTCATTTGAAAATCCCATTTCTGTTTGTGATTTGGGTTGTGGTGATTTTAATGTAGGAAAAGAACTGGTGGGGTACACCAAGAAGTATATTGCTGTAGATATTGTGCCAGAATTAATTACGCACAACAAGAAAAAGTTTAAATCAAAAAACGTAGAGTTTCAATGTTTGGATATTGCAGTAGATGACCTTCCTGTTGCGGATTGCGCTATTATACGTCAAGTATTGCAACACATTTCTAACGATGAGGTACAGCAGGTTGTTCACAAGCTACCTGGTTTTAAGTATGTAATACTTACGGAACATCTTCCCTGTAAAGATTTTACGCCCAATTTGGATGTCATTTCCGGTCAAGGAACCCGTTTAAAAAAGAATAGTGGTATTAAACTTTTAGAGAATCCGTTTAATCTGAAAGTTTTGGAAGAGCAAGAGCTATTAAAAATAGTTGATGAGCACGGTGTTATTGTAACTACACTATTTAAATTGAATTGATGTGGTATTCCTCATTAGTATCATATAAAACGTTGTCATTGAACTCTAACTATTTTCATGTAATTAAATATAGGCAAATGCGCATTTAAGAATATCTAGTGAAGGAGCGTTTTTGGGTGGTTATTATTATGTTTGGTTTTTGATTTGCTAGGTATTGGCGAATATGACTATTATCTAGTGCCGACAAAAGCACTTTTTTATAAAGAGAATATGTCTTAAACGCGTTGGTTATGTGAGTTCAACGGAAAAAATCATTTTAGATAAAATAGACCACTACCATCATTCAACTATAATACTTTAGAATAAATAAGTATTAAGTGTGTTAAAGCAACATCATTAAAATGAATTGATCGTCCAAGCCGAATTTCCACAATCTGCGAAATTGAAATTGTACGTATCCTCTATTCGATTAAATAGTAAACGTATATTTCTTAAAAGGATGGCGAATGATTTGTGGTGGTGCTCAATGTAAGCAAACCATTTAAATTGTTGTTTTGTTTATAGGTCATTTTCGCTTTCATTCTTATCCACAGCCTTTTGTTTCATGTATCCATGAGCCCAAACCAAGATTCCACACCAAAAAAATAGTTGGTGGTATTGGGTTATTTTTGGTATCGGATCTGCTCCAAAAATACCCATCTCCATAAATTGAAAAATGAGACCTATTGTAACGAATACTAAAGCAATGTATACTGCTATATTTGGTTTATTAATATTTAGATTGCTTGCTTTTTAAAGATAAAATATAAAGCACCACCAATTAAAAGGGTAATTAAAATGGGCAAATACCTAAATGTGGTATCTTTATTTTGTTTCAATGGTAAAATCCATTTTCCATCTTCTAGAGCAATATTTATTTCGTAACTATTATCGCGGTCCAATTTAAATTTTTCTTTCGGGAAGCCCTCTAGTAAAAAAATAATAATAGATTGACTATTATTTAGGTCTTTGAACATTTCATTTTTTAAATAGATAGCGTTTGTCCCTTTAGGTAGGTCATTTAGCTCTGACACAATCTTGGTGTCGTGTCCTAAGAAAACTTTAGAATTTTTAAATTTCAGCGTGATATTTTTATTGAGAATAATGGAAAACCTAGACGCAAATAGTTGAAGTACCAATTCTTGAAATTCCTCTGGAGATGAATAGGCACCATGTCCGTTTATATAGTTGACCTCTTGTTGAAAAGCAGTCAATGAGCTATTTAATTGCATGACAATTTGCCCATTCTCCGTTTTAGAAAAAATTATACTTGAAAAATCTGGATTATGGGCACCTAGCAAATTGCTTGCCAATAGAAAAGCGGCAAGAAAAAGTTGTAAAAGCGGTTTCTTACATAGCATAAACACCACGTAAACCGTCAATGAAATTATTGCTTCCAGCCTTGTCTACATGGTAATGGTAACCTCTAATTTCGTCGTAATGACCTCTAAATTCGTCTAAATTTGTAGTTTCATTACCATTAGCATTAGTGTTGGCAAAAATTGGGTATCCGTCCATAGCATAGCCTATCATTGGAGCATGATTGTCTTCTTGTGGTATTTTTTTAGAAACACCAGTGGCTGCGTGGTAATGATATCCTTCATGTAGGTTTATATGTCCGCCAGCATCATCAAAAGGGGCAATGGTGTAAGCAGCTAAAATAACATCTACAGGTGCGGGTGCGTTAAATACAACACCGTTGAAAGCTAAACCTCTATTTGAAGGTCCGATAGCCCCTTCAACTGGTGGTGGTCCCTTAGGTCTTTCTCCGTCTTTTGGATGTTCCGGTCTTTCATATTCACCACCGCCGCCTGCAGGACGTCCAGAATTAAAAGCATACCCTTCAGGAGCCTTTTTTGGGGTAACGGGTATATAGTAGGTATGCGTCATCCCTGTTATATAAGAAGGTAAGCATTCCACACAAAAGTTTTTGTATTCTTCACCAACATTTGGGTTTGCGGCATCATTACATTCTTCCTTGGTCTTGGTTTTAGTGATTTCACCTGTGCTCTTATCATAGAGCATCCACGTATCATCATTAAGGAGTGTACCTAAGTTTTTAATAAATTCGCCATCTATATCATATATTTCCCCTTCAACGGCCCATATGCCACCTTTTGAAGCGTCATCTGAAATATTATCAGGACACCAAGGTCCCATATCGTGTTCTGTAGGTGTACCAGAGGTTACGATTTTGTAACAATCTGCGGTAGAACCATCGGACATTTCCTTACTAACAACAGATATTGGTTCAACTAAACCGCCAGGAAGAAAGTTTTCTTTATTGACGGAAAAGGTTGCTTCTGTAGTTGTTTCAGTATTGGATTTTGACTTTTTGTCTTTGCACGCAAAAAAATGAATACTATTACAGTTATCGCTAAAATCTTAAAATAAGTTTTCATCATAACGCCAAATTATAGTTTGTAATCTTCAAGTTAAGTACTTTAAAGTACATAATGCAGAATACACCCAGTTATTTAGCGCAGAACGGTCTGATTTATTTGGTGATAAGTCAATATTTAAGCTCTATAATATGTAGGTCAGACCGTAAAATGCTATTTCAAATCAAAATCTTGGTTATGATAAACATAGTGTCCTTATAAAAAGGACTCTTTTATTTGTTGTACTAGTTTGGTGCCGTCAGGATCTGCTTGTGTCTTTAAATGGCAAAAATCTTCTGCCCATTTAGAGGTGCGAAGTCGCAACGGAGGATTTTCATTTTGTGCAACCTTTAAAGCCACATTGGCAACTTCTAAACCAGTTTGGTATACCTGTTCTTCACTTTCTTGTGCCCTTTTTTGGTTCCCTGCCATATACCTTTCAAAAATAGGAAGGTATTCACCCGTTGCAAACTGGCCATCTACAGCAGTTTTATCAATAGCAGAAGTCATAAACTCTGTAGAAATTCCTCCTGGTTCAATGCATGTAAAATTGATATTAAAAGCATCTCCAACATATGTCGCAAGACCTTCCATAAAACCTTCAACGGCAAATTTTGCTCCACAATACAGTTCATTAAATGGTTGGCCTACCAAACCACCAACGGAAGTAATCGATATAATTTGGCCGCTTTTTTGCTTTCTCATATGTGGCAATACCGCCTGAGTACAGAAAACGACCCCTAGGTAATTGACATCGGTAACCCATCTAATTTCTGCCTCCGTACTTAGTTCGGTTGTTTTTGCAAAACCGGCACCGGCATTATTGAAAAGTATGTCTATTTTACCCTCTTTTTCTAAAATAGTTTCAACGGCAGCGGTTATTGATTCAATTTTAGTTACATCCAATTCAAGAATTTCAATATCTAAATTTTCATCAGCAATACGTTTCTTAAGTTCTGCCGCCTTTTTAAGATTTCGCATACTAGCATATACCTTAAAATTGTTTTTTGCGAATAATATGGCGCTTTCAAAACCTACGCCTGTTGATGTTCCTGTAATTAATACGTTTTTTTTCATAATCCTTCTATTTAGAGTGAATATTCATTCCATTTTAAATATAAATTTTTTATTCTTTAATTCCGTCCCAGACCAATTGTATTTGATTTTTAAGGGAAGAATTTTTAATTTCAGTTTGATTAAAATACCATCTTAAATAGGATAAAACGGCGCCGCCAATAAACATAAGCAACTCATCAACCGCTATAGCTTTAATTATACGTTCTTGCTTGCCTTTTATCAATAAATCTTTTACAGGTGTAACGGCTTTTGCACCTTCTGTTCGTATTTCTTCTGTGATAATAGGCGAAGCTTGTAATTGCTCCATAAATTGAAAACTCTCTGGATTTTCAGTAAAAAAGTCGATAATTGAGGTGAAATAAAGCTCAAATTGCGTCTTTATAGGTTGGTCGGCATTAAATTTTGCAAATAGTTCTTTCTCTTTATTCTTAATACCAATATATATTTCATTGATAAGAATATCTTTATTAGGGAAGTAGTTATAAATAGTACCCATGCCTGTACCTGCTGCTTTTGCAATGGTGGACATAGGTGTATTATGTACTCCTTTTTCCGTTAGCAATTTAAGCGCAGATGATAATATGGCATCTTTCTTATTCATAAGGTAAAGGTATGTAATTTGGAATAATTATTCCAAATTGAACTAATAAAATTTGTTTTAATATTAAAAATGAGACCTTGTTATTGCCAAACTCGTTAGTAGTTATTAAAGTGTTTAAATATTTACTTTAGGGGAAATAAAACAATATGGCACTTTTTTTAATTTCAAAAGATAAAATTAAATATGAGCTTTTGATACAAATTTTGCTTTGAGGTTTTTTATTCTTAGAATAAATCAGTTTTAAGCCCTTGAGGTCAGTGATTTAAAGAATACAAACCCAAAGCCTAAGAACAGCATAAAGTGAAAAGGAAACAGTCCAAAATCATTTAATGGTATTGCGCTGTACATGCCGAACATGAAATAGATCATTAAGGCAAATTCCAAAATCATATTGGGTGATAATTTTTTAGCTAGGTACTTATTGCCTTTCCAGCTTTGCTTTAAAGTACTGATGTTGAATTTTGGTGTACGTACAAATTCACTTCGTTTACCCATATGTCCTTCAATTACTGCAATGGTATTGTGTAAAGAGAAACCTAATGCTACAGAGAAAAAGGTGAAGAAAATACGTATATAATCTACAAAGTTGTTGAAACCGCTGCCTTGTATACTCTTATAGGTAAACCAATAGCAGACAAATAAGATGATGGTACTTACGGTGAACAAACTTAATAAGGAGAATACCCAATCTAAATGACCGTACGTATTTTTAATATATAGCGATGGTATGCTTAGTAACGCCACTAAGAATACACATAAGAACATAGAGCTGTTTAAAAGGTGCATTACCCCATGAAATTTAGTTTTAAAAGGTATGTTCTTTGCGCTTATAACGCTCCAGACCGTTTTTCTAAAGTTCTCTGCCCCACCTTTGTTCCAACGAAATTGCTGGGAACGTGCCGCACTTATTACAACAGGTAGTTCTGCTGGCGTTTCTACATTTTCTAAATACTTGAATTTCCAGTTTTTTAACTGTGCGCGGTAGCTAAGGTCAAGATCTTCTGTTAAAGTATCACCTTCCCAGTTACCTGCGTCAATTATGCACTCTTTTCTCCAAATACCTGCGGTGCCGTTGAAGTTGATGAAGTGGCCTTTACTGTTGCGTCCTACCTGTTCTAAGGTAAAGTGCGCATCAAGTGCAAATGCCTGTATTTTGGTTAGTGTAGAATAATCGCGGTTCAGATGCCCCCAACGGGTCTGTACTACACCGATCTCTTCGTCTTTAAAATAAATAACTGTTTTTTTCAGCCAATCTGAAGCCGGTAAAAAATCCGCATCAAAAATAGCTATGAATTCACCCTTGGCTACTTCAAGTCCCTCTTTTAAGGCGCCGGCCTTAAAACCGGAACGATCGGTTCTTGTAATATGTTTAATGTCCAAACCGGTTTCCTGCAATTTAGCAATACTGGCAGCAGTAGTAATAACGGTGTCATCTGTAGAATCATCCAGTACCTGAATCTCTAATTTACTTTTAGGATATTCTATTTTTGCAATATTCTCCAATAAACGGTCCATTACATACTCTTCGTTGAACACTGGAAGTTGAATGGTTACAAATGGAATTTCCTTAGGGTCTAAAAGATTAAATTTTGGAGCTGTTTGGTTCTGTCTTTTTTGAGATAAGTAGTTGATCAACAGATTAAGCTGTGCCAAGCTATAAAAGAAAATTAATAGTAAAGAAATACTATAAATTATGATAATAAAATAAGCTAAAGCTAGTGCCATATTATTTAATACTGTATTTGAAGATCCACCCCAAAATTTTTATGCCTGCAAATATACTACCTTTTACGGTACCAGATACCTTAGATACGCCAATTCTTCGTTTGTAACGTACTGGTACTTCGGTATATGTCATCTTTTTCTTAAGAATTTTAAGTTGCATTTCAACCGTCCATCCATAAGTTTTGTCCTCCATGTTCAATTCTTTGAGCTTTTCGTACTTAATTGCCCTAAATGGGCCCAAATCCGTAAATTTTGCACCAAAAAACAATCGCATTAAAAATGTAGCCAACCAGTTGCCAAAAACCTGTTGTGGGGTCATGGATCCTTCTTCTCGTAGACTCTTGGTTCTGGCACCTACCACAAAATCGATATTATTTTTTAAAATAGGGGCTACTACCTTGGTTAGTTCTTCCGGATAGTCAGAATAGTCTCCGTCAATAAATACGATAATATCAGGTTGTTTTGACAGGTTTGATATGTATTCTAGGCCTTTAAGACAAGCATAGCCATATCCTTTTCTGTTTTCTGTAAGTACGGTAGCACCTGCTGCTGCTGCATTTTTTTCGGTATCATCTGTAGAGTTATTATTAACAACGATGACCTCAGAAACCGATTTTGGTAGTTCATTGATGACATGCGCAATGGAATCTGCTTCGTTAAAAGCTGGTATTATTACTTTAATGTCTGTCATTATTTTAAATCTGATAAGCTATTTTCACTGGTAAAAGCACGAAAAGATGTCCATTCCTTTATTTTTTCACCTTTACTATATTTCTCTGCGGATATCAATTTAGTATCCTTGTATTTTAGGCAGTATCCGTCTTTAATACCTTTTGTGAGCTGGCACTTATGGTTTATTCTTCCTTTTTTATCGTAAAATAGCCACCACCCTATTTCTTTATTATCGGCAAATTTTCCCTCTTTGGTTCTTATACGGTCTTCGCTGTAAAAAAACCAATATTTTTCCCTCTTGCCATAAGCGTAAAAACCCTGTTCAGATTTGTAACCGTTAGGGTGGTAGAAAGTCCAATAATCTGTTCTTGTGCTATAGCGCATCCATCCTTCACTTTCTAGTGTGCCGTCTTCGTAGTAGGTGCGCTCGTAACGTTTATCTTCAGGGTTTATAAAAGCTAACATTCCTATACAGATAAGAGCGGGGTAAGAAAGTTTTAATAGCTTCATTTTATAAATATTTAGATTAATAAGTAAATCATGGCTGTATGAATAATAAAGCCGTTATTTTCGATTTTTAATGATATAAGTGTTTTTTCCTCTTTTAAGCGGAATTTTAGTTTCTTGCCAAATCAAGTTACCTGTCATGGTATTTGAAATTATTATTTCGGCAAATAGTTTATTCTTGTTTCTCCTTATGTCAAATTCAATATTTCCTTTTGGTGTGGGTAGCAAACCTACCATTTTATTTAGCTTGCCAAAAGTGGGAGCTATAGCTATTTCTTCAAAATTATTTTTTACCGAGCTAATGCCCGCCAAATAATTGAAATAAAAATAGGCTGGTGATGCACTCCATGGATGAACCTCTGACCTTGTTGGCTTTTCGGCACTTTCAAAGCGTTCTAGGGTAGTGGTCATATGATCGTTGATCATTTGCTCCCAAGGTTTTTGTGCAAGGTCGAATAGCTCTGGTGCACCCACTTTTTTTATCGCTTCAAAAAGATAAAAGCGATAGTAGTAGGTAGCCTGTAATAAATCTTTTTCGGTTAAAATTTTTGATAATAATGCTTTTTGCTCTGACAATGGTATGGCATTGGTCAATATGGCCATGATATTGGTATGTTGATCATAAATGGTCTTGTCTGGTCTTTCAGCAAAGAGCTTTCTTTTGGCATCGTAACAATGTTCGTTGACCGATGCTATAATTTCTTGCGCTCTATTTTTATAGCTGTGATAGGTATGATCATCTCCTATTTCTTTAAAAAGTAGTGCGGCGTTCTGTAGGGCATGAACATAATGTAAGCTTACAACGGCAGAATTGAGACCATCGTTTTTTGTTGCCGTACCACTGCCATTATTGGGTCCTGTATACCAATCAACGAAATAGCGATAGGGTGTTTTGTTTACCAAATTAAGCTCATTCATGTTCTTTTCAAAACCAGCTAAAGTATTGGTTATGCCGTCTTTGTAAGTATGTATAAATGCTTTGTCACCAGAGGTTTTATAATAATCGGCAATCATATCTACCCAAACCAAAGAATAGGTAGGGTAAATAAATGTAGAGCGTAGAGGATAGGCACCTAATATATTGCCATCAGAATCCCTGGAATGATCAAATTGGCGAATGGCATTTTTGGTATGTGCCGTATTACCGCTCATTGACTGCCAAATTAAAGCCTGTATTTTGGTATCGCCAACATATTGCATGGTCTCATAATAGGCATCGCTCAAAAAATAATCTTGTGTACAGATATCAATAGTGCGTTTGCAAATTTTAAAGATGTCGTTGTACATGTCATCGTCCGAAGAAAACTCTGCGATAGATGGTATGGTGGTTCGTGATCTATGATTTACAAATTTTTCTAGAACAAGTTCCTGATCTTTGGTTTCAATTTCAAATTCAATGAAACGAAAGGTGCGCATCCAATTTGGGATAAATTTTTGGTTCGCTTCTCCGTTAGATATTACTTCGTCGTAATAACCCAAAAGCTTTTTATTTTCTAAGTCGTTACGGTCTCCTTTTTCGTTGTTTGCACCAAAAAGATTCTCGGCATATTTAATAGTGATTTTGGCTGATTTTCCTTTGCTAAAAATCAGTTCAGGAAAACCGTTGGTAACATATTGCCGATCGATTAAAAAAGTAATATTCTTGTTTGGAGCAACTCTAAGTTCACCTGTTTTTGGGAAAGCGGTGTCAATAGGGTTACTTGACCTTACAATACTACCTACAGGTTCTTCATCCCAGGAAAGCAAAGGCAAATTACGAGGTTCTAATAAATAGGCAATGGAACCGCCCATGCTACTGGCATTCTCAAAAAATTCAACCTTTTTCCACTTGGAATCATCATAATCCAACATTTCCCAATGTGTAGGGTAGTGGTTCATATCAACAATATCGGTTGGATTGTTTGCATAGAATCCGCCAACGATTGCCTTTTCCCCATTACCTCTCCAAACCACTTCATTGGCTTTATATGATTGGTCTATAGTGCTTAGCCAATTATCATTGTTTCCAGTGGTATTGATAAATTTTGCATTTTCGGTAACACCATTTACCATAACACTGGTAAATATGGACTGCATACCCAAAAACCTTCTTTTACCAAAATTGATGACCTTAACGGCGATAGCGTTTTTGCCCTTGTTTAGATAGTCTTTTAAGTTTAAGGTTTCAAATTTATAGTGCTGAATGTCGCTTAATTGCGGACCGTGGGTAATAAAATGCCCATTTACATATAAAAAATAATGATTGTCTGCAGAAATATTAATGATGAAATCTTCTTTAGAATCGGTGATATTGAAAGTGTTTCTAAATAACACTGCAATGTCTTCTCCACCTTTAATATCTGGATGGCTAACCCAGCTGGCGCTTATATTTTCCTTACCATAAATTACCTCAGGATAATTGATTTCTTTTTGCCCCTGTAAATGCAAAGAGAGGAGAATTATGATAAAAAGAAAGCGATTCATTTTTAATTTCTATGGTGGTTATTACGTTGTAAAGGTCATGAAAGATTAGCTAAAACCAATCTTTCATGTTCTTTTTCCTAGATGATAACTTTGGGCACTTTCTAAATGACCCTACTGAATACCACTAGTTTTTGTTTACAAGGTCCATTAAATCAACATCATTGCCCAACAAAACTTCTTTAGAGTCTATACGTCCTTTTTCTGGTCCGTTTTCTAATTTTAATACACCTCTAGGGCAAACAGCGGAACAGATACCACAGCCAACACAACTAGATCTTACAATATTTGCGCCTTTTTGAGCGTAAGCACGTACATCTATACCCATTTCACAGTAGGTAGAACAGTTACCGCAGGAGATACATTGACCACCATTGGTAGTAATTCTAAATTTAGAGAACATACGTTGCTGAAATCCTAATATTGCGGCCATTGGGCAACCAAATCTACACCAAACACGGTTTCCTAAAATAGGGTAAAACCCTGTTCCAATGACTCCTGAGAATACACTTCCAATCAAAAAGCTGTACGTGGTTCTTAGCGTTTCTGCCTTGAAAATGAATATATTTCCTGAGCCACTAAAAAAGTGCATACCTATTAACACCGCTATTATGGTAAAATATCCAATAGCGCCATATTTGGCATCTTTCTCAAGTTCGTCTCTTTTGTAAATCATTACCCATGCAAATACAGCGGTTAAAATAATGGCAACGCCAGAAATAAACATGGTTTTTGTTAGCCAGTATTTACTGGTGTCGTTACCTAAATAAGAGTAGATTACCGCAGTAGTCATTAAGGTTACGAATACTACTACACTGTGTACTACCCAGCGCTCAACTTTCCAGGCGAATTTGGATTTGTCGCTTAATTGGCGAAAAGAATCTCCAGCAGTTTCTGCCAGGCCGCCACAACCACATACCCAAGAGCAATACCAACGTTTACCATATTTATAGGTCAAGAAAGGAGATATAACAAATATGGATATGATTCCAAAAAATAACATAGTCATACCTACACTGCCAGAATCTATGAAACCGTTAATACGGTAGCGCTCAAAATTATAATAATTTAAGGGCCACATATTCTTAAGGTCATAATAGGGTAAATCACCGTTTAACCTTGCCATAATTTCTGGGATAAAGAATGCAAATGCCGTTTGAAAGAACATGACACTTACCGTTCTTAACTGTTCGTATTTATTATGACGGTATTTCCAAATAAATTTAGCTCCAAAAGCCAAAATAGCTACGGTATATAGCGTACCATAAACAAACCATTGGCTGGCTGGGTTACCGCTTAAAGCTTTGCTCAACGGGTCAAATAATGCAATTAAACCAGTGTTGTCACCATCTTTTACTAGCCCTAAATATTGCGGATAAAAGTAAAGAACAATGTAGAATCCTGTTAAGGCGATACCTGCCATCCAGGCTAGTACACCTCTGCTGGACATTGATTTAAACCAAACCCCATCATTTTTTATCCCTTTATGTTTGTGTGCATATGCAGCCTGTGAAAACCAAATAATTCCGGCAAAAATGGCAAGAATAGCTATTGAAAGCCATAGTGCACTATTGCCTAAATTTAAATTGAACAATTGTAAAATAAGAATGCCCATACCGGTCATACCTGTTATTACTGCCAATTTTTGACCAGTGTTCAAAGCTTTTGGCGGTTCTCCCGCAAGTGACATACTTCTATTTAGATTACCCATGGTAGGTGTGTTTTTATTTTAATAATTGAGTTAGGCGATGCTGAAAATTCGTTTCCAACTTTTTTTCTTCGGATTAATATTCTTGTTGTAATCGCTATTGTATTTGGCAACAATTGCATCTTCGTGAAGATTGTAGAATTCCGGATCAAAATTGGCATCTTTTAAGTAAGTCATTACATGATCAATATCTTTGTTCTCCGTTAACCATTGGTCAAAAATCTCATGTCTCATACGTATGCCAAAAGTGTTGATGCCTAAAAATTGATTAGTGTCTTTGTCGAACGCTACGGTAATACATATTTTTTCTTCGGGGTGTCTCCAATGAAAATGCTGTTCATTTTCTTTTTTGCCTCGTTCACTAAACACCCACCCATATGTTTGGTACTCTACATCTAAAAATTTCGCGGAGTTGAACCAGTGACCGGGATTATACTTTCTTGGGTTTCCACAAATAGTCTGTGCCAGGGTTTCGCCCATCATTCTACCAGTATACCATACGGCCTCTATAGGTCTTCTGCTACCTATGCCTTCATGTTGCTCTGCACAATCGCCAATGGCGTACACATCTTTTATGTTGGTTTCTAAAAATCTATTTACTTTAACACCTCTGCCTATTTCTATACCAGAATCCTTTAGAAAATCTATATTAGGGGCAACACCGGCCGTTAGGCCAACAACGTTACATTCAATGGTTTCACCTTTATCTGTAACAACAGCTTTGGCATGACCGTTATCATCGGCAATAATTTTTTCAAGATTAGTGTCTAACTGTAAATCTATATGGTGCTCTATAATATGCTCGTTGATCATTGCGGATTCTCCTGCGGGTAGCACACCGTTCCAAAAACTTTTTTCACGAACTAAAAAAGTGACCGGTATTTCTCTAGAACGTAACATTTCTGCCATTTCTATACCTATAAGTCCGCCACCAACAATTACCGCTCTATTACACACCTTGTTGTTAGGGGCATTTTTTTCTAGCATTTCAAGATCTTGTTTGGAATACAGTCCTTGTACACCTTTTAAATCTTGACCGGGCCAGCCAAACTTGTTGGGTTTTGAGCCGGTTGCAATTACCAATTTGTCATAAGAAACAGTAGAACCTCCTTTTAAAAGTAATTTTTTAGAATCGGTGTCTACTTTTTCAACAAAACCGTTCATAAGATCAATTCTGTTCTTTTTCCAGAACCAGTTCTCATAAGGTTGGGTATGTTCAAATTTCATGTGTCCCATGTAAACGTACATTAGGGCTGTTCGCGAAAAGAAATAATCGCTTTCTGCAGAAATAATAGTAATTCTTTTGTCAGATAGTTTACGAATATGTCTAGCTAAGGTGACACCGGAAATGCCATTACCTATAATTACAATATGATCCATAAAATGATTTTGTTGGTGGTTGTGTCGGTTTTAAAGGTAAGAACTTAACAGCTACATTTTAATTTAGAAAGATTATAAACTTGTTATAACTCTGTGATACTTTTAATCGTAGTTTGCGTTTTAATGAAATTAAAACGTCTTTGTAACATACAGAAAATCAGTGATTAATTGAGACGTAAGTATTGAAAAAATCGTTGAAAAATATTTTTTTGTTTGTATGGTTTTTAAAAAATGACCGACTTAAACAATCTCAAAAGCAATTTTAAATTAAGATTACCATGAAAAAAACTATTATACCTTTTATGTTCATCCTTTTTGCTGTAAACAGTATAACGGCACAAGAATTAACTACTTTTTTTAGCAAAAGCGATAGCTTTTTTAAAGCCAATGTAGTGAACGACAAAGTGAAGTATGCCGCAATTAAAAATGACCCAAAAAGTTTAAATGAGGTTTTGGAAATAGCAAAGGGTATTTCAATTTCTAAATCTGATGCTACACAATACCAAGCCTTCTGGATCAATGCTTATAATTTATTGGTCATAGACGGTATTGTAAACAATTACCCATTAAAATCACCATTGGATGTTCCTGGATTTTTTGATAAAACTAAACATGAGGTTGGCGGTAAATCCATAACCTTGAACGGTATAGAGAATAATTTGCTGAGAGCGGAATTTCCTTCTGAAGCAAGATTTCATTTTGTATTGGTATGTGCAGGTTTGGGTTGTCCTCCTATAATAAATACGGCATATAAACCGGCTACATTGAACAGTCAATTACAAAAACAAACGGTTTTGGCATTGAACAACCCCAATTTTATTAAGGTAAATAAGAATAAGGTGCAAATTTCACAATTATTCGAGTGGTATAAGGGAGATTTTGAACAAAAAGGAAGCACCGTAGAATTTATTAATACCTACAGAAAGGAACAATTACCAGAAAAGGCAAAAGTATCTTATTATCCTTATGACTGGACTTTGAACGAAACTAAATAATCAACTAAGAATTTTAAAAACCTAGAGATGAAAATTATAATTAGAAACATATTTCTTACAGCAGCCTTCTGCGCTTTTTTTACAGGCTTTGCTCAAGATAGTTTGCAGCAGAAAAGTAATATTCAACAGTATACACCTTCAAAATTGGTTGGTAAGGGTCAGTATGATGTAAAATGGTTCAACAATTTGTACACACAGACCAAAAGTACTTTTACAGACGGTACCGAGTCTAGACAAACTTTTTTTACCTCTACGTTAGAAGGATATACAGGTGTAGGAACCAATAAACGATGGAATATAGGTGCTATTTTAGAATTTAGATCTAACGTGATCGGTGATAGAAGTGCTACTGATGTTTTTAAATTTGATGGCGAAAACAACACGGCTAGATCTGGACTTACCTCTATTGCACCATCTGTAAAGTTTGTGCCAATAGCATCGGTAAGTAATTTTTCCATACAGAGTTCTTTCTTTATTCCGTTAGTGGATAATGAAACTGAAAACGGGGTTTTCCTTGATCAAAAAGGTTACATATGGCAGAATAGATTTTTCTATGACTATACTTTTCCGGGAGACAAATGGCAACTTTTTAGTGAGATCAACTCAGAGCTAAGTTTTGGTGATAAAGAAGAGAGCTTTGCCAATAATAGTTTAAACCTGACACCAGGTTTGTTCTTGAGCTATTTTCCTTCCAGTAAGTTCACAGTTTTGGCGTTGGCGCAACACTCTCAACGATTGGATTTAGGTAACAATTTTGCACAAGATTTCACTGCCATTGGTGGTGGTGCAAAGTATCAGTTAACAAGTGCCTTGAACCTAGAATTGCTGTATACTAATTTTGTACGCGGTAGTAATACCGGTTTAGGACAAACATTTAATCTAGGGTTAAGAGGTATTTTTTAATTTTTATTTGAGTGTTTCTTAAAAGAGTCTATTGTTGTAAGGCAATTAGACTCTTTTTTTGGTTTAGGTCATGTTGTTTTAACTAAAATTGATTCCGTACTTAATTTGTTCTATATTGAGACTCAAGATGAAATGTCCTTATGGTTTATGACTTAAATACCTGCAAATGTAAAGGTATGCTGTTGGTTGTTGCAGTACTGTTTTTAGTATGCTCATCTGCGTATGGGCAAACCAATGAGGTAAGTCAACTGCAGTTTTCAGGAACAAAGCGCACTAAGATTTCTTTTATTGAAAAACTGGTTACCTTAAAGAAAGGTATGGAGTTAGATTCTGTAGTAATGGATCAAGATATTCTCCGTTTAAAAAAACTGCCTTCTGTATCTCATGCTTATTACAATGTCAATATTTTACCAAATAAAACTTGTAATGTTGAATATGTTATTGAAGAGAACTTTACGTTAATTCCGTTTGCCAATCTTTTCAGTTCCTCAAATGATAATTTTGCATTTAGGGTAGGTTTGCAAGAGTTCAATTCTTTTGGTAAAAACATTACTCTAGGGGCTTTTTATCAATATGATAATTACAGCTCTTTTGGTTTAAGTGTAAGAGCGCCCTATTTATTTACCAATAAGCTAGGGCTTGCCTTTAATTATAATGATTTCAGCACATTGGAACCTGTTTTTTTTCAAGATGATACGGCTAATTACAAATACAATAATACCGGTATTGAACTCTTGGGGCTGTATGAATTCAGTTTTAAAAACAGAATGGAGCTGGGCTTTAGTTTTTTTACGGAAGATTATGAATATATAGAGGGCGCCACAAGTGCTGGGGTACCTTTGAATTTGAATGTAGATAAGCATTTGTTCAAATTCATTTATGATTATAATAGTTTAGATTACTTCTATCATTATTTAGAAGGATTTAGAAGTCAGTTGAATTTGCAATATGTAGGTAGTACAAATACCAATCTTCCCGAATTTTTAATTGGTTTCAATGATTTTACGTATTTCAAAAGAATAGGTGATAAAGGTAATTGGGCAAATAGGCTGCGCTTAGGTTTGGCAAGTAATGTTGATAGTCCTTTTGCACCTTTTACTGTAGATAATAATTTAAATATTAGAGGCGTAGGTAATACAATTGACAGAGGTACCGGAATGATTGTTTTAAATACGGAATATCGTCAAACTATAATTGATAAAAACAAGTTTGTTCTACAAGGAAATGTTTTTATAGATGGAGGTACATGGCGCAACCCAGCAGGCGGATTCGATGATTTGTGGGAAAGTGAAAATCTTAGAATTTACCCAGGCGTAGGGTTACGATTTATGCACAAGCGCATTTTCAATGCAATTTTTAGAATTGATTACGGCTACGGAATTACAAAAGACGGAGACAACGGTATTGTCTTTGGTATTGGTCAATATTTTTAGCAATCTTTGTGGCTTTATGAGAGGTCTTCCGTAAATTATGGCATAGACCTTGCGTTTGGTACCAAGATGAATTACAAAAATTTTACCATAGTAATATGTATGTTTTTAAGTGTTTTTTGCTTTGGGCAAGATTCATTAAAAACTACTGTTGCAGAACCTGGTGACGGTATACTGTCACTGTTGAGAAAGCAAGGTGTTGACCCCTATGAAGTGTTCGATGAATTTGTGTTGTTGAACAATGAAAATTTACGCGATAGTGTACATCTTATTGCGGGTAGAACATACATTATGCCAGCTGTAAAATTAGATACTGTGGCAATTGTAGATTCCCTACAGATACAGTCTAAGGAAATTAAGGAATTGGAAAGTGTTTCTTATGATATATTTGGTGAGAAACATAAAAATGTCATTGAGAAAAGTGAGCGATTAAAAGGTACTATATATTATTTGGTGAGCGGTCATGGCGGTCCTGATCCCGGGGCAATGGGCATATATGCCGGTAAGGCCATTGCAGAAGATGAATACGCATATGACATAACCTTGCGTTTGGCAAAAGAATTGCTTTCCCATGGTGCAAAAGTCTATATTATTATACAAGATCCCAATGACGGTATTAGAGATGATTTTATTTTAGAGGTCGACCATGATGAGGTGGCTTATTTAGACAAAACAATACCTTTAAATCAAGTTGCGAGATTAAAGCAGCGTGTAGAAGTTGTAAATGATTTATATAAATCTAATAAAGGCAACTATCAAAGATTGATAGTTACACATGTAGATAGTAGAAGCGAGGGGCAGAACATAGATGTGTTTTTTTATCACCATGAGCATAGTAAAAATGGTAAAAGATTGGCGCAAAGTATTCATAGGACCTTTGAAGCCAAGTATAAGAAATACCAACCAAACCGAAGCTACTCTGGTACTTTTGAGGATAGAACCTCTCTTTATTTGGTGAAAAAGACTCACCCTGCTATGACCTTTATCGAAATTGGAAATATTAGAAATGCCAAAGATCAAGTAAGGATTGTGGATCCAGATAATAGGCAGGCATTGGCAAAATGGATCAGTGAAGGGGTGTTGCTGGATTATGAAGGGGAATAGAACTACTACTAACTGTCTAAATTGTTCTGCTTTAAAAAAAAACCTTTACGGTTGTTATGTCCGTAAAGGTTAATATATAAGATTGCAATTAAATTAGTAGATACCTAGTTTAAATCTGCTACTAAAACATCCCAATTTTGAAATTCTCCTTCTGCCACTTCTTCTTGTTGACCGTATAGAATATATATATTTCCATTGATTACGGTCATAGAATGAATGGTTTCATTTTCAGAACTTGTTAGGTTAGTGCTCAATTCAGTGAATTCATTGTTTAATGTATTGTACACCCCTAAATAAGGATCATTGTCAACCTGAGTTAAAAATCCGTCAGGGTTACCATCTGCATCGGCATCATCTGTAAATGTTTTAATTTGTCCTCCCACAATTATTAAGTTTTCATGTTTACCGGTGTAGGTAAAATGGACAGATGATGGCATGGTTTCAGTGCTCAAATCCCCTGTTTCAAAATCATAGATATAAATAGTATTTTTTGCATTTTGACCAACGAACTCTTCTGTACCGCCAAAAACATATAGTTTGTTTTGGACGGTTTCTGCGCGGGCGCCACTTCTAATTTCTGGCATGGTAGTTTCAAGAGAAAGTGATGAATTAAGATCATCCCATTTATAAATTTCATTACCAACATTTTGTGTGTCGCCAAGAGATCCGCCTACGATAAAAATTTCGTCGTTTATTACGGCAGACCCATGTCTAGATAATGCAATCTGACCTTCATAAGAAGCACTGGTAGGATTTGTCTGTAAGCCTAAATCATATGTATTTATATATTGCCCGCCAACTACTTTTAGTTTATTGTCTATAATATGAAGTTGTTTTGAAACAATATCTCCTTGAAAAAATAATTGATCAGTGAGGTTTCCGTTTTCAAGATCGAATCTTGAGACACGTTCTGGATTCATGGATTCTGAACCTCTCATGCCATCTTCCCTGGTTACAATATAGATACTATTGCTGCTATTTGATCCTGTCATTCCTGGGGACATCCCGCTAACTGCATTTGATGGATAGGTGAAAGCAGGTGAAAAAGATAATGTTTCAGTAGGTACTTGTACATAGTCTTCCACTGTTTTTGGGCTAAGTATAATATCAATAGTTGATGAACCTTCGCCTAAAACGGTTCCTGTAATTGTATTTCCGTCTACATAGGTAAATGTAAAACCAGGGCTTTCTAAGTTAGCGCTACTTTCACTAACAAAATCAAAGGATGTTTTAAAAGGAGATTCATAATAATCTACCAAGGTTTCCTCTATTGTTGTAGCCTCGGTTTCAATGAAATTTCCTGGTCTCCATTCTAACGTACCGTTAAAGTCTGTTTTAGAACCTGCAAATACTTCATTGATGAAAATAAGCTCGTCGTCAATAACATTAAAATTATTTGAAATATTAAAAGTCCCTGAATTATTGGTCAAAATAGCTTCAGTAATTTTCCATGTTTGTTGATTTCCATTTGTAAGGGAGTTTATGACAGTTTCCCTTTCTTCGGCTAAAACAACTGTGGGGTCTGTAACTTCCTCTTCTGGTTCCTCAATCTGTTCTTGTTCTTGTTGTTCATTTTCGGTTACCTCGGTTTCGTCTTTATCACAACTGATAATAAAAAGAGTTAATACAGTAAAGAAAAAGTGCTTTAATACGTTGGTTTTCATTTTGGTATAGTTTTAAATTAACATTTATAAATGTAAAATGGTAGATACTGGAGAACAATACCCGTTATTGGGTAATTTTAAAACTTAGACCTACTTATAGTAACTAATAGGTGTCGTAAATTTTTTTAAAATGTGAAGAAATAAAAAGGCGCCAATAATTTAAGCAGCTATATGTTTTAGGTAATATTGGTATAGATCTTTTGGATTTGCGCCTAAACGATGTTTTAAGTGGATCATGCCAAAATGATACTGTAGCCTTATCATACCACGTTCTTCGTACCTTCTGGCAGAAGTGGTTACAGAAGAAGAAATTACCTTAAATGGTTTTAGTTTATAGACTCTCTGAATAAATTCATTGTCTTCATACACAATATAGCTTTCATTAAAACCATCTAGTTGGTTAAAAAGTTCACGGGTAATGAAAAGTGATTGATCACCACCTCGGCAAATTTGATGGTTGATACGGGTGCACCAAGAAAAGAATTTTAGAAAGGGGCTGTTGCTATTAAAGCGCATTTGAAAACAGCCTACCTCAAAGCCTTGGTTAATTTCGTTTAAAATGGCACGGTCAAAACCTTTGGGCGGTAAAGAATCTACATGTAAAAAATAAAGTACATCGCCAGTAGCTTTTGTAGCACCAAGATTCATTTGTTTTGCGCGTCCCCTATTGCTGTTGATTACCATTGCTCCATGTTTCTGAGCGTTGGCAACGGTACGGTCTGTACTGCCACCATCAACCACAAGTATTTCTTTTATACGGTTGCTGACCGCATTGTTAGAAATGGCAAAAAGCACATCTTTAATATACTTTTCTTCATTTAAAACAGGAATGATGATACTTATGGTTGGCTGGTGTGTACTCATAATACAATGTTGACCCTTTTATGGTAGCCAAATACCGGCAAACCTTACAATTGCTTGATCAATTCCTTAAATAACTTCACCATTTTAGGTTCTGTTTTTTCGGCAATGGAAATAATTTCACCTATATCAACAGGTTTTAGGTTATCTGGGTCGCATTCATCGGTCAAAACAGAAACGGCCACTATGGGTAATGATAAGTGATTGGCAACTATGACCTCTGGTACGGTACTCATGCCTACTGCATCTGCTCCTATCAATTTAATCATTCTGTATTCTGCCCTGGTTTCCAATTGAGGTCCTACAACAGATGCATACACACCGCTTTTCAATGAAATGTCATGCTCTTTTGCAATGGCGGTAAGTTTGTTGCGCATATCTACATCGTAAGGTTCAGACATATCTGCAAAACGTTCGCCAAATTCGCTTACACCTTTAAATGCCAATGGAGAGCCTCCTTGAAGGTTAATATGATCTTCTATCAACATCATATCTCCTTTCTTAAAATCTAGGTTTACCGCACCAGCGGCGTTAGAGATAAACAGTTTTGAAATACCTAACATATGCATTACGCGAATAGGGTAGGTAATGTCAAGAAAGTCATACCCCTCATAAAGGTGAAAACGACCTTGCATGACCACAACTTTCTTTCCGGATATGGTTCCATAGACTAATTTTCCTGTATGAAATTCCACGGTGGCCAATGGGAAAAATGGAATGTGGTTATAATGGGCATCTATGGGGTCTTCAATACTATCTACTAATTTTCCCAATCCTGTGCCCAGTACAATACCAATTTCTGGGTTGTCAAAACCTTTGTTCTTAAGGTAGGCTACAGACTCTAAAAGTTCTTCTTTCATCATTTTTTCATATGTTTTAAAAAAGGGGCAAAGGCTTCAATATCCTTTATGTCCTCATAATAATCAACGTCGTTTTTTGTTTCTAAAAGGGCGGTTGTTTCATTTTTAAGGTCTGCTAAGGTGTCCTTTAAAACGGTTTCCGTACCCCATAATTTATTTTTAAAAAGTTCGGGCACAAATTTTTTCATGCCCAATAAATAATATCCTCCATCTTCTGCAGGACCCACTACAAAATCATTTTTCTCTAAAGCCTTAAATGCATCTTCTAGATCATTTTGAGAAAGGTCTAGCATATCACTGCCAATGATGATGATTTTTTGATATTCGTTTCTAAATCCTTCTTGAAAGGCATTTGCCATGCGAATGCCAAGGTCATCGCCTTTTTGTATTTTTTTATCAAACTTAGAATTGTCCCAAATATCGTTATTCCAAATTTCTTCAGAGTAATACACCTGTTTTTCGGCATAAAGGTTTTTGGTAATGGCTACCGTATGCGCTAATAAGAATTTGTAAATATCAAATGCTGCTTGGTCACCTACAGTTGCTGCTAAACGCCTTTTGCCTTTACCAAGTTCTGGGTTTCTGGTAAAGATCAGCAAAAGGTTGTTTGAGTTTGCGAGAGTGAAATCTATAATTTTCTCGTCTTTTTCCGTCTTATTGTTTTGTAATATTGCCAATCTAATTCTTTAAATTTTCCAAACTCCTAACTAGTACACCTTAATTCCTTCTTTTAAAAGTTTGCCCCAATGCTTGCTAAACGCATGAACGCTATCGGTAGGTATTTCTTTGTCGTTAAAAACTTGTCCGCCTTTATTTTTCCAATCAAAAATTCCGCCATAAAGGTTTTGAACTTTGGTATACCCTAAATCTTTTAACTGTTCGCCAATATCTTCAGATCGAACACCAATAGAGCAGTATACTATAATAGGTTGTGTTTTGTCAGGTAAAGATTCTAAAACTCTTTGCTCGTCAAATTTTTTGTATCCTACCCAAATGGCATTTTTTAGGTGACTTACCTCAAATTCCTCTTTTTCCCTTGTATCTAGGTATGCAATAGAATCGGTAATCGGTAGATTATCAAAATATACATAGGGTATAGTGCCTTGGTTCCAAGAGTTCAAAGCCTTTGTAATTTTGTCTTGGCCTACGCTTTTATTAGAGAAGTGTAATAAAATCACAAGACAGAATATTAATTTAGAAATTAGTATTTTCATCTTTACAAAGGTACTATAATTAGATTTCAAGAAGTGCCGGTTGAAAAGTGAATTTATGGTTAAAACTTTGCAAAATAAAGGCTTACAGGTGTTTGTCTTAATAATGGGTATTTTAATAACTAGTTGTAAACAAGACGTTAAACAAGAAGTTTTCAAGGAAGATGTAGAGCCAACAGGGTATTATATAGAACCCTTTAGATCTCAATATCATTTTACACCAGAAGAAAAATGGATGAACGATCCAAACGGACTTGTCTATAATGATGGGGAATATCATTTGTTCTATCAATATTATCCGGATAGTACCGTTTGGGGACCTATGCATTGGGGTCATGCGGTAAGTAAAGATATGATGAAATGGAAGCATAAGCCAGTTGCGCTTTTTCCAGATGAACATGGATTGATATTTTCTGGTAGTGCCGTTATGGACCATAATAACACTTCGGGTTTTGGCACGGAAGATCAGACGGCAATGGTGGCTATTTTTACCTATCATGACATGGCGGGCGAGCAAGCAGGTAAAAAAGATTTTCAAACTCAGGGCATTGCCTATAGCTTAAATAATGGTGATAGTTGGACCAAGTATGAAGGGAACCCAGTAATTGGTAATACCGGCATTAAAGATTTTAGGGATCCCAAAGTGTTTTGGAACGATAAGGCAGAAACTTGGACAATGCTACTAGTAGCAGGTGATCATTTGCAAATATGGAACTCTCCTAATTTAAAAGAGTGGGAAAAAGTTAGTGAGTTTGGTAAAGAGCAAGGTGCTCATGGAGGGGTTTGGGAATGTCCGGATTTATTTCGGTTGAAGATTGAAGGTACCGATGAGGTAAAATGGGTATTGTTGATCAGTATAAATCCGGGTGCACCAAATGGGGGTAGTGGTACGCAATATTTTATAGGAGATTTTGATGGAGAAACATTTACCTCGGACCAAGTGGAGCATAAGTGGATAGATTTAGGTAGGGATAATTATGCAGGAGTAACCTATAATGATGCACCTAATGATGAACGTGTTTTTATTGGATGGATGAGCAATTGGGACTATGCAAGAGATACACCTACAGATAAATGGCGAAGTGCAATGACTGTACCTAGAGAATTGACCTTGCGGAAAGTAAATGATGACGTGTTGTTGTACAATTATCCGTTAAAAAGTTTTGAGAGGCACGTAGCAATGGCTTATCCGGAAAGTGTTTTGGAAATCTTGCCTACGAGAAAAAGAATTATGCCTCTTAAATATGGAAACCAAAGTAAAATACAGTTTACGCTTTCCGTGCCCAATGCGCAAATGTACTTTAGAAATAAAAATGGCGATAGCGTGAGTATAGATGTTGATAGGGACAAGAAAGTTGTCACTTTTGACCGAAGAAAATCGGGTAAGGTAGACTTTAGTGAAAAATTTGCTCCTGGTGTTCAACAAATGAAGATTCCGAATATACCGGACGGACCTATAGAAATAATGATGCTTTTAGACCATTCTTCGTTAGAGCTATTCATCAATGAGGGGCAGTATGTGATGACCAATCAAATTTTTCCCAATGAGTTTTTTAGGGCTTTGACCATTGTGAACAATTCAGAAAAAGAATTAAAAATTGAAGATTTTACAGAACATAAGGTAGAACGGGTTTGGGATTAACATGTTGTAAAATCAGTGTGTGAATTGCGCCTATTTAATTTACGCTGAAATTTAATCTTTATTTACTTTCTAACTATTGGTAGAAGTTTGCTTCATTATACTGTGGTAATATCGGCTAAAGTAGTCTTTAGTCGATGTTAACAGCACCGCACCTACTTTGATTTGCAAATTTTCACTGGAGACTCTACAATTTGCCTACTTACAACTTATAAAGTAAAAAATACAGCTTTAATAGTATGTAGGTTGGCTATCCTTGTATATTTTTGGTGTAGAAAAGAAAGGGATGTAAACAAAAAAATCCTTACCGTTAAGTAAGGATTTATTGTGGTGCCTCCAGGAATCGAACCAGGGACACATGGATTTTCAGTCCATTGCTCTACCAACTGAGCTAAGGCACCATGCTTGCTGTAAGCGGGTGCAAATATAATTTCAATTTTATGATTTCCAAACTAAATCGTAAAAAAAGAAAAATGTTTTTTTAATTTTTAATCTTTGCAACATGAATTTAATTGTTGATGCGGGTAATACAAATGTCAAGTTAGCAATCTTTAAAAAGTCGGAAATAATTCATTTAGAGACTGTTGTTGTAGATTTGTTTGTTGAGGCGGTAAAAAGAATTTTCAAGGAATTTCCTAAAATAGAATTTTCAATAATTTCTAGTGTAGGGTCAATTTCAGAGGAACAGATTAAGGTTTTGGCTATTTTTAGTGAACTTCATGAGCTTAGTCATGCGTCAAAAGTGCCGTTTAAGAACTCATATGCCTCTCCACAAACTTTAGGTGTAGATCGTTTGGCCTTGTCTACGGCTGCCTATTATTATAATCCACATCAAAATAATTTGGTTATTGATGCAGGAACCTGTGTTACGTATGATATGATCAATGATTTTGATGAGTACCTGGGTGGCGCAATTTCCCCGGGCTTACAAATGCGGTATAATGCTATGCATTACCAAACATCTAAATTGCCATTACTTGAAAAAAAGGAGCTGTTAGACTACATTGGCAACACTACTGAAAACTGTCTACACAGTGGGGCGGTAAATGGAATTACGCTTGAAATAGACGGTGTCATTAATCTTTACAAAGCAAGATTTAAAAATTTAACAGTTATTTTAACCGGTGGAGACACACTATTTTTGTCTAAACGATTAAAAAATACCATATTTGCGGATTCCAAATTTCTCCTGAAAGGGCTTAATTATTTGCTGGAATACAACAAGCACTAAATGATCAGAAAAATTGTAATTGCAATTGTATACATATCCACTGTTGGTATGTACGCTCAAGATGGTACCGTTTCTCCCTATTCTTTTTTTGGAATTGGAGATTTAAATAATGAAAGTACGGTAGAAAATCAAATGATGGGAGGCATTGGCGTCTATGCCGATAGTATTCACATCAACTTAAAAAACCCTGCTGCTTTTGGTAAATTAGGTTTAGAGGTAATGGACCGTGAAGGTTTGGTTACCTACACTGCCGGTGTTTCCAATAAGCAATTTACCCTTAAAAGTTTTACGGAAGAACAACAAAGCTCTATTACAAATCTAGATTATTTGGCACTTGGTTTTAGTGTAGGTAAGGGTCTGGGCATGGGTTTTGGTATTAAACCTTACTCATCTGTAGGATATAATTTAGTAGATGAAAGAACTGTTTCGGGCAATTCATTGGTCAATGTTTACTCTGGTGAAGGCGGTTTAACGCGAGTTTTCTATTCTGTAGGGTATGAAATTTTTAAAGACGTAAGTATAGGTGCTACGGTAAATTTCAACTTTGGTACTTTGGATAGTGAAAGATTGCAACAAGTAGAAGATGTCCAGTTTGGTACTTTTGATAGAAGAAGCTCAAGGGTAAACGGATTCGATTTTAATTATGCCCTAAATTATTCACCTATTATAAAGGGTAGAAATAGACTTCATACATCAATACGGGTAAATACACAAGGTAATCTAGTGTCTAAAAATGATAGGCAATTGGGTTCTTTTTCAGTGTCTACCGGTGTTAATATAGAAGAGGTAGAGGTAGACTTGATTTCTCAGAATTTAAAGAACACTGAATTGAAAATACCTACTACGACTACATTAGGTATTGGTTATGGGGAAGACTATAAATGGTTTATAGGTGCCGAGTATAGTTTTCAAGAGATGAGTTCTTTTGAAAATGCATTCTTGGGTGCAGAGAGTATTGTGTATGAAGATGCAAGTTCATTTGCTTTGGGGGCTTTTATTACACCGGAACATGGTTCATTTACAAGTTACTTTAAACGTATAACATATCGTGCAGGCTTACGATTAGATAAGACCGGTATGTTGGTGAACGATGTTGATATAAATAACTTTGGCATAACTTTTGGGTTAGGCTTACCACTGGGTAGAAGTTTCTCTAATCTTAACCTAGGTTTTGAATTTGGTAAAAGAGGAACTACCAGGGCTAATTTAATTGAAGAGAGCTATTTTAAATTTAATGTAGGTCTATCATTGAACGATCGCTGGTTCCAGAAAAGAAAAATCAATTAATAAAAAAATTTAGTACATTAACCATTTTAAAAAGAGAAAACATGAAATCGAAACTTTACTTCACGGCAATAATGTTCCTAGGGATGATGGGAGTGAGCAATGCACAGGCACAAAACCCTGAATGTATGACTAACTTGTCCATATTTTCCGAGCATTCAAAAGTTAAAAATTATGACGCGGCTTATGAGCCATGGAAAATGGTTTATGAAACTTGTCCACAGTTAAATAACGCTATCTATGTATATGGTGAACGTATACTTAAAGATAAGATGAAAAAGGCAACAGGTGCCGATAAAGAAAAATTTGCTAATGATCTTATGGGTCTTTATGACAATAAGTTAAAGCATTTCGCATCTAAAACTAGCCAAGGTGAGACCGAGGTAGATAAGGCATTGGTAATGTATGATAATAAAATGGCCGACGATGCTAAAATGTATAGCATGTTAAGCAATGCATTTACTAACGACAAGGAGAATTTTACAAATCCTAAGGCATTATACATTTACTTTTCTAGTTTGGTTGATGAGCATAAGGCAGGTAGAAAAGACTTACAGGAAGTTTTTGATGTTTATGACGGGGTTACTGAAAAAATAGAAGTAGAAAACGAAAAAATTACCGGGAAAATTGCCAAGTTGTTACCTAAGGAAGAAGCTGGTACATTAACTTCAAAAGAGAAGTCTCGTTTAAAGGCATACAACTCTTATTCTGAAGCTTATGGTAAGATTGCGGGTAGTATTGATTCTAAATTAGGTCCTTTAGCGGATTGTGGAAACCTTATTCCTCTTTATGAGAAAAGTTTTGAAGAGAAAAAAGGAGATGTTGTTTGGGTAAAAAGAGCTGTAGGTCTTATGTTCAACAAAGAGTGTACGGATGATCCTTTGTTCCAGAAATTATTTGAAGCACAGTTAGCTTTAGATCCATCAGCCGATGCTTATGTTTACAGTGGTACGTTGAAAATGAAGAATGGAGATACTAAAGGGGCTCTTGCAGATTTTGATAAAGCATTGTCTTTGGAAACTAGTAATGATAAAAAATCTAAGATTGCTTATAAAGTAGCAGTTATCAATAAAAGAAAAGGTAGTAAGTCTACAGCACGTAGTTATGCTCAAAAAGCCATTGATGCTAACCCCTCAAACGGCCGTGCATATTTATTGATCGCTAACCTTTATGCAACAAGTGCCAATGACTGTGGTTCTTCAGCGTTTGAGAAAAGAGCAATGTATTGGAAAGCTGCGGACATGGCAAGAAAAGCAGGTAGAGTAGATCCATCATTAAGTGGTTCTTCAAGTCAAGCTGCAAATAGCTATAGCTCAAAAGCACCTTCTAAAGAAATGATCTTTAGTTCAGGTATGGCCGGTAAGACCGTTACTTTCAGCTGTTGGGTTGGTGGTAGTGTGAAAGTACCTTCTTTATAGAAAAAATGATACAAATTCAAAATTTTAAAGGCATTGCTGTGGTATGTACCATGGCAATGCTTTTTTTATCTTGTAAGGACGAGTATAAACGCGTAGGTGAAGAAGCGCCAAAAGAAGTGTACCCAAGAAGTGTTGCCGAGAATTTTGTGGCTACCTATACAGAATCACCAGAAAAATTAGTGTCTGAAGAAGTAGGCTCTTCAAAAGTATTGGCAGTACTTTCCGGACCTATAAGAAATGATTTTGAACAACTGTCTTTTCCCTATCAAACCTTTCCAGAAGGTCTTTTAGTAGAGATTTTTAATGAAAAAAACGAGAAAACGATCATAGAGGCAGATTATGGTGTGTTGTATTCTAAGACTTCTATCGTAGATTTGCGTGGTAATGTACTTATAAAAAGTGATGATGGTAAGAAATTGTCAACATCTCAATTGTACTATGACCGTGGTAATGAGTGGGCGTTTACAAAAGAGAAGTTCACATTTACCAATCCTGATGATGGTACGGTGATGGATGGTGAAGGAATGGATATTCAAAAAGACCTCAAATTTTTAAATGCGCATAAGACTTATGGTCTAATGTTGATAAAAGAAGATAAAGAACAAGAAAATGATTAATATTTTAAGGTATACGGAATACTTATATATAATAGTGGCCGGTTTTTCAATTTATAGAATTTTTACGGATTGGAATACCGATAGAAGTATGGCTTATTTTTTCATATTTTTTGCTGTCATTTCTATAGGTATGTTCTTGTTTAGAAGAAACTACAGAAAAAAATTTGAACAACGTAAACGGGATAATCAAAATAAATAGTGGGTACAGCCGGTATTATCATTATACTTTCCTTGATTTTTTCAGCATTTTTCTCAGGAATGGAAATTGCCTTTATTTCTGCGAACAAAATCCACATTGAAATAGAGAAGAAGCAAGAAGGATTTTTAGCTACGGTGTTGACCAGGCTAACCAAAAAACCATCTAAATTCATTGCTACCATGCTAATTGGAAACAATATAGCATTGGTTATTTATGGTCTTTTTATGGGCGATGTGCTTATGAACTGGTTTACGGGTATTGCGCCGGACAATGCTTTTTTAAAATTATTGATTACAGATTTTAGTCTGTTGACCCAAACCTTGATCTCTACATTTGTTATTTTGATAACGGCAGAATTTTTACCAAAAGTGCTGTTTCAAATTTATGCAAATAACCTGTTAAAGTTATTGGCAATACCTGCATTCTTGTTCTATATCCTATTTTCGTTTATATCAGATTTTATAATTTGGATTTCTGATTTAATATTAAAATATGTCTTTGGAACCTCTGGAGATGAAGTTCAGCTGGCTTTCAGCAAATTGGAATTGGGAGATTATATTACGGAACAGATGGAAACTGTAGAGGAAGAGGATGAAGTTGATACCGAAATACAGATTTTTCAAAATGCATTAGAATTTGCTGCCGTTAAAGCTAGGGAGGTCATGGTGCCCAGAACAGAAATAGTTGCGGTAGAAATGCATGAAACGCCCAAAAATTTGGCGAAATTGTTTACAGAGACCGGTTACTCAAAAATATTGGTTTATAATGATACGGTAGATAATGTAATTGGCTACGTACATTCTTATGAGCTTTTCAAAAAACCAAAGACGATCAAAAGCATATTATTACCGGTTGAATTTGTGCCTGAAACTATGTTAATTCAAGATATATTGAACGTTTTGATCAAAAAGCGAAAAAGTATAGCCGTAGTTTTGGACGAGTATGGCGGTACATCTGGTCTGGTAACTGTTGAAGATATTGTAGAAGAGCTTTTTGGTGAAATAGAAGATGAGCATGATACTACGGATTTAAGAGAAGAGGTTGTTGATGATCGTCATTTTCTTTTTTCGGCAAGGTTGGAAGTAGATGATATTAATGAAAATCACAAATTGAATCTTCCGGTTTCAGATGAGTATGAGACCTTAGGGGGTCTATTGGTACATACACTAGGGGAGATTCCGGATAAAGAAGTAGAGCTTACCATAGACTCCTATAAGTTTACCGTACTAGAAGTTTCCAATACCAAAATAGATTTGATTTCCATAGAAGTTTTGGAAGAGGAATAACAGTGCATCAATCAATAAATTAGGTGGCTTTTTAGTTTTTATTATTTCAATTAAAAATGGTAGTTTTGCCACCCAATAACCACAAACGATTATTTTAAACGTTAATAAGAATGGCAGTATTAGAAAATATTAGGAAACGTACAACAGTGTTGATCTTGATAATAGGTTTGGCACTTTTTGCATTTGTTATTTCTGGGGTTTTTACCAGTAGCAATTTTGGAAGTGAAAAAGTAGGTTCGTCCGTAGCCGAAATTAATGGAGAAGATATTTCTATTGATGAATTTAGACAAGAAGTTGAAGTTGCTTCTAAAAGGGTTGGTCCTACTACATCTTCAATGCAAGTAGTAAATCAAGTTTGGGAGAATAAAGTAAGAAAGACCATTTTAGGTGAGCAGTTTGAAGATTTGGGTATTGGTATCGAGCAAGATCAGATAGTCGATTTTCTTAGGACTACCGGGTATGCCCAGAATCCTCAATTTCAAGATCAAAATGGTCAGTTTGATGCAAACATGTTCAGGCAAACCGTTGCGGATTGGAAAGTAAACAACCCTGCACAATATGAAGCTTGGATGCAGACAGAAGCTGAAATCGTTCAATTGGCAAAAGAGCAAACCTATTTTAACATGGTCAAGGCAGGTGTTGGCGCTACATTGAAAGAAGGTGAGCTAGATTATAAGTTGGCTAACGAAAAAATGGACATAAAGTATGTAAGAGTACCTTATACTTCTATTCCAGATAGTACGATCAATGTTACCAAAAGTGAAATTGCCGATTATGTTAATAAGCATAAAGAAGAATATAAGCAAGATCCTGCCAGGGACTTGCAATATGTATATTTTCAAGAGAAGCCATCTGAGGCCGATCAAAAAGCCATAAAGGATGAAATCACTAAACTTTTAGATGATACTGTAGAATACAATTCTCAAACAGATCGTAACGATACTATTAGAGGGTTTAGAAATACAAAGGACGTAGCTGCATTTTTAGGCAGATATTCCGATACTAAATTCGATACTATCTACAAGGCTAAGAAAAACTTACCTTCTAGCGTAGCAGATACTTTAATGAGTTTAAATATCGGTGAGATATACGGACCTTATAAAGATGGTGATTCTTACAAGATTTCTAAAATGATCGCTAGAAAGCCAAATGGTTCCGTGAAAGCCAGCCATATCCTATTGGCTTATACAGGTGCTACAAGAGCAAACCCTGCTGTAACAAGAACTAAAGAGGAAGCAGAAGCGAAGGCAAAAGAATTATTGAGAGAAGCTAAGAAATCTGGTGTTGTATTTGCTGAATTGGCTAGAGACAACTCTGACGGACCATCTGCACCAAATGGTGGAGATTTGGGATATTTCCAAAGAGGGGTAATGGTACCTAAGTTCAACGATTTTGCTTTTAACAATAATGAAGGTTCTATTGGTCTGGTTGAAACTGATTTTGGTTTCCACGTAATTAAAATAGATGATAAGGAAGATGTTGTTCAAATAGCTACCGTATCTAGAGAAATCGTTCCTTCGGAAGAAACGATCAATACTTTGTTTACAAATGCCACTAAATTTGAAATGGAAGCTACAGAGGATGAAAGTGCATTTTCTACCATCGCTAAGAAAGATGAATATGTAGTTAGACCTGTAAATAAGATTAAGGCTTTAGATGAAAATCTTCCGGGATTACCAAATCAAAGAAATATCGTCCAGTGGGCATTCAATGCGGACACCGAAGTTGGTGATGTGAAGAGATTCAATATCAACAATGGTTATGCGGTTGTTCAATTGACAGGTAGTTATGCTGAGGGTGTAATGAGTGCTGAAGATGCTTCTGTATTAGTTTTGCCTATAATAAGAAAAGAACGTAAGGCGGCTCAAATTATAGCGGCTAACAAGGGTAAGGATATGAGTGCTATTGCAGCTGATAACAGTGTAAGTATTTCTAACGCTTCTGCACTTACTGTAAAGTCTCCAACAATTCCTGGCGCAGGTAGCGAGCCTGTAGTGGTAGGTACTGCTTACGGAATGGTTGCTGGTGAAACTTCAGGATTGATTCAAGGAAATACTGGTATTTTCAAAATAGAGATCGTAAAGAAAACAGAAGCTCCAAAATTGGATAACTATAGCGTATATGCCAATGCTTTAAAAACAGGAGCGGCAAGTCGTGCAAACACCGCGGTATACAACGCATTGAAAGACGGTTCTGAAATTGAAGATAAAAGAGCTACTTTCTACTAGTAGTTGTTTTAAAATCTATATAAAAAAAAGAGCATCCAATTTGGATGCTCTTTTTTTATAATATCATTTTAGAATAGGGGAGAATTGTTTGGTATCCTTTATTCTTAAAGTATAATATGTTTTCTTCCGTTCCTGTAGCTAGTATAAAATCTCCACCCCAAGCTCCCAAGCTTTTAATAGTTCTAGTATAGTCAGGAAAAAGAGATTCTTTGATTGTAGAAATTTGAAGTGTTTCCGATAAAATTGCCTCATGTTCGTTCAATGAGTTTTCAAATTCGGCTACGGTAGTGCACTTCTGTATATTTTCGGTAATAGCGTTAATCTTGTTTATCAATTCCTCTCTATTGAAATCTAAACTTCTATAACTTTTAATTGCATCTCTACTATTCTTCTTTTGGTTCAGATAAACAAAGAACAGCTCATCTTTAAAAGTCGGATTAAAATTAACTTCTTCAACTAATGGCTCATAGTTGTTTCTTTGATAGGTAATAGCAGTGTTGTGTGTAGCACATGCAATATCATAACCACTACCGCCAAAGGTTGCTTCTAGCAATTGATATGGGTTTACACCTGCCCATGTTGCCATATTGGCTATTAAAGTAGAAGAAGTGCCTAGTCCCCAATTCATAGGGAAAGTAACTTTAGTTTCAACAATACTGTTTTCCGTAATGTTGGATAAAAATTTAGGATTAAGTTTTTTGGTTTCGGTCAATATTTGTTTTAGTCGATCTGATGTAGTGTCATCGGTGGTAGTAACCGTTTTAAAATCTTCCTTGGCAAATTCGGCATAAAACCAAGTATCATCATTTTCGTCAACACCAAACCATTGTATAGTTTTCGTATTCTTGTTTCTAAGCTTTAATGACTGACCAAATTTTGTAGGTAATGCAAGTCCTTTAGCGCCATCAAGAATTGCATACTCCCCTGTTAGTAGTAATTTTCCGTTGCTGTAAAATTCATTCATCATAGCTTAAAATTTACTTTCTAATAGTACTTAATTGAATTTCTACACCGTGATGAGTAACCGGGTTGGTTTTAAAATGTTCTACCAAAATTGCTTTTTCATTTTCATTGGCGCCAAGTTGGTTTAAAATGTTCAATAGGTGCATTTTCATATGACCTTTTTGAATTCCGGTAGTGACCAAAGAACTTACGGCGGCAAAATTTTGTGCAAGTCCGGCAACTGCCACTATTTGCATAAGCTCTTGTGCTGATGGTCGCTGTAGCATTTCTAAATTCAGTTTCACAAGAGGGTGTAAGTTTGTAAGGCCGCCAACCGTACCTAATGCCAAAGGTAGCTCTATCCAAAATTTAAAAATACCGTTTTCAATTTCGGCATGGGTAAGACTGCTATATCTTCCGTTTCTACATGCGTAAGCATGTACGCCGGCTTCAATAGCTCTAAAATCATTCCCTGTAGCCAATACCACCGCATCAATGCCGTTCATGATACCTTTGTTGTGTGTTACGGCACGGTAAGGTTCAACTTGGGCAATTTTAATAGCCTGTATTATTTTTTCTGCAGTATGTTGTGGAGTTAGTTCTGCCGAAAGCTTTAAGTCTTCTGCGGGGCAACTTACTTCTGCACGAACGGTACAATTGGGAACATAGTTAGACAGTATGCTCATTACAATTTCTACATCTTTCTCTGGTGTAGAAAATGCATCGTAATGGGCAGCCTCTTTTTTTAACGTTGTGGCAAATTGCTCCAAACAACTATTTATAAAATTGGCGCCCATGGCATCTTTAGTTTCAAAAGTAGCGTGCAATTGAAAATAGTGGTCTAGCTCATGAGTTTTATCCTTAAGGACAATATCTTTAATACCACCGCCTCTTTTTTCCATGCTAGTGGTTAAAGATGCGCTTTCAGCTAGTAAAACAGGCTTTAGGTACGTAAAGAAAGATTCTAGTTTTTTAGTATCCCCTTTGAAAATGAAATGGACCTGACCCACTTTTTCGGTACCTAGTATCTCGGACTTGAAACCGCCTCTCTTTAACCAGAATTTTGCGGCTTTGCTTGCTGCGGCAATTACAGAACTTTCTTCTATGGCCATAGGTATGGCGTACAGCGTATCATTAATTAAAAAGTTGGGAGCAATGCCCTGTGGTACGTAAAGGTTGGTGATGGTGTTCTCTATGAACTCATCATGCAATTGTTGAACGATTTTATCTTGGTTCCAATACGTTTGCAGAATTTTCTTTGATTGTGCTGCGTTTTGCGTAAAATTCTCGGTAACCCAGTCTATTTTTTCTTCTTTCGTAAGCTTCGAGAAACCACTTATCGGTTTGGTCATTTAGGTATAACTTTCTACTAATATTCAATGTTGTGTACAAGTGAAGATTTAGAAAAATACCGCACATTGTTACGGTAGTAAAGATACGCATATTGGTAAGAATTTTTTTTAAAGGCCCAAAGCGTTAAAAGCGCTTTCTTTTTTACGGTAAAGCGTGGTTTTTTGAGGAAATAGTGGTAAACTTGAGAGATTTAACAAAATTCACTCATTTATGCGAAAAACACACTTATTTGCGTTGATATTACTTTCATTCAGCGTATTTACTTGGGCACAGGAAAAACAAATACAAGTTTCAGATATTTATCAAGGAGCTTTTAGAACGGAAGGTATGGAAGCCCTTAGATCCATGAATAACGGCACCCAATACACAGTTCTTAATTCAAACAGATTTAGCCAAATTACTACGGTTGATAAATACGATTACAAAACATTAGAAAAAGTAGGTACAGTGGTTTCGTCTGCAGATTTAGCGGATATTCCTTCGTTCTCATCATATGATTTTAGTTCAGATGAAAAGAAGATGCTTCTTTCAACTGAAGTTGAGCCAATATTTAGACGTTCTAAACTAGGTGTATATTATGTGTACGATGTGGCTGCAAAAAAAGTGGTTCAGGTAAGTGCAGATAAAATTCAAGAACCGTTATTGTCACCAGATGGTAGCAAAGTGGCATATGTGAAGAATAATAACATTTACATTTTTAACATCGCTTCAGGTGAAACCAAACAAGTTACTAATGACGGTGTAAAGAATGCTATCATCAATGGTGTTACAGACTGGGTGTATGAAGAGGAATTTGCCTTTGTACGTGCCTTTGAATGGAATGCAGATGGCACTAAAATTGCTTTTCTACGTTTTGATGAAACAAATGTACCTGAGTTTTCAATGGATGTTTACGGTACGGGGCTATATCAACAACCACATGTATTCAAATACCCTAAAGCAGGAGAGAACAACTCTGTAGTTACCTTACACCTTTTAGATGTTGCAAGTGGTAAAATAACTGAAGTAGATACAAACGGTGCTTATTACATTCCGCGTATTAAATGGATGAACCATAAAGATATGCTGAGTGTACAGACTTTAAATAGACATCAAGATCATTTGACCATGTATGCTGTTAATGCCAAAAAAGGTGATGTAACAATTTTGTTGGAAGAGAAAGATGATGCTTATGTTGACATTACGGACAACCTTACTTTTTTAGAAGACGATAGCTTTATTTGGACCAGTGAAAAAGATGGGTATAACCATATCTACCTTTATGGAGAAGATGGTAGCTTAATGAACCAAATTACAAAAGGCGACTGGGAAGTAACAAAATACTACGGGTACGACCAAAACGAAGATAAAATTTACTATCAGTCTACAGAAAACGGTTCTATTAACCGTGGTGTTTATAATATTAGTAGTGGTGGCGATGATAAAAAAGCTTTGGCTGCCAAAGAAGGAACTAATAATGCCAAATTTAGTACAGATTTTACTTATTTCATTAATACCTTTTCAAGCGCTGATACTCCGCCTGTATTTACATTGCATCAAGCCATTAATGGTAAGAAAGTAAAAGATATTAAGGATAATGATCAGCTTTTAGAAAGATTGAAGAGCTATGCTGTAAGTCCTAAAGAATTCTCTACAATATCAATTAATGGTAACGATCTTAATATGTATATGATCAAGCCAAAAGATTTTGACCCCTCAAAGAAATATCCGTTGTTTATGTATCAGTACAGTGGTCCTGGATCACAAAACGTAAGCAATAGTTGGATGGGTGCTAATGATTACTGGCATCAAGGTTTAGTTGCTGAAGGCTATATAGTTGCCTGTGTAGATGGTAGGGGAACCGGATTTAAAGGAAGGGATTTCAAGAAAGTTACTCAGAAAGAATTGGGTAAATATGAGGTTGAAGATCAAATAGCTGCTGCTAAAAAGTTGAGTGAACTACCATATATAGATGCAGAAAGAACAGGTATTTGGGGGTGGAGCTATGGTGGCTTTATGTCTACCAATTGTATTTTAAAAGGTAATGACACTTTTGAGATGGCCATTGCGGTTGCTCCTGTTACATCATGGGCTTTTTATGATACAATTTATACGGAGCGTTACATGCAAACTCCACAAGAAAATCCAAGCGGTTATGATGACAACTCGCCATTCAATTACCCGCAGTTGTTAGAAGGTGATTATTTGTTGATTCATGGTACAGGAGATGATAACGTACATGTACAAAATTCAATGCGTATGATCGAAGCATTAATACAGGCGGACAAACAATTCGATTGGGGTATCTATCCAGATAAAAATCATGGAATTTACGGTGGAAATACAAGAATTCACCTATTCAATAAGATGACCAATTTTATAAAGGAAAAACTATAATCAAACTAACATCAATATGACTGAAAGTACTGAATTTTCAGACCAAAAACAGATTTTTGGGCACCCTCAGGGTTTATTTTATTTATTTTTTGCAGAGCTATGGGAGCGTTTTAGCTTCTACGGTATGCGGGCGTTGCTAACGCTTTACATGATAGATGTAATCTTTCAAGCTTTGGCTGAAAGAGATTATGCCACCGCAGCGGTATACTCTTCCTATGGTTCTTTGGTATATGCATCGACCGTAATTGGTGGTAAATTATCAGATAAGATTTTGGGCATGCGAAATTCTATCTTTTTAGGTGGTATTTTAATGTCTATAGGTCACTTTGTTTTGGCTATAGAAAACAATATGGCGTTCTTTCTGGCGCTTTCGTTGATCATAGTAGGTAACGGATTCTTTAAACCTAATATTTCAACTTTTGTAGGTACTTTATATGAGAAAGGCGATCCTAAAAAAGATTCTGGATTTACCATATTTTATATGGGTATTAATATTGGTGGCTGGGTAGCTCCGTTATTATGTGGATGGTTGGCTGCAACCTATGGTTGGCACTATGGTTTTGGTCTGGCGGGAATAGGTATGTTGACCGGTTTGATCGTATTTTGGAGGGGTATTCAAAATAATGTGTTCGGTGATAGAGGTTTACCTCCTAATGAACATGTATTGGAGAAGAAAGTGCTTGGTGTAAAACAAGGGATTTTAGTACCTGTACTAGCTGTGTTGTCGGCACCTTTGATTGCCCTACTTTTATCATCTTATAAGGCAATAGCTACAGATGGTATGTTTGCGGATCAGAACATTGTAAATGTAATTTTTACAGGCATAGGTATTGCAGTATTGGCATATTTGGCTTACGAGATGTTCAAGGCGAATGTTAAAGAAAGAAAGGAGCTTTTTGTGGCTGTGTTACTTACATTTTTCATGACCATATTTTGGGGCTTCCATGAATTGTCGGGTAGTGTTATAACATTGTTTGCGGCTAGAAATATTGACTTGGAAGGTATTATGTCCGCAGCACAGACAAATTCGTTGAACTCTATGTTTATTATCATTTTGGCTATTCCTATTTCCATGATGTGGACATGGTTGAGTAAAAAGAACTGGAACCCTAGAACTCCTTATAAATTTGGATTGGGACTACTTTTTGCGGGAATCAGTTTTTACGTTCTTGCTATTAGTGGCGGTAGCGCCAACGAAAATGGTTTTGTACCGTTCACATATTTGTTGCTAATGTATTTCTTGCTATCTGTAGGTGAACTTTTTATGTCACCTGTTGGGTTGTCTAAAATGACCGATCTTGCTCCTGCAAGGTTAATAGCTTTTATTATGGGGGTATGGTTCTTATCATCTGCCTTTGCCTTTCAAATTGTTGGCTTCATCGGTAAGCAATTGGCAATAGAAAGTACTGATGGAGATGTTAGTGGTTTTGCTACGTTAACAGTATATACCGATGGTTTTATGCTGATTGCAAAATATGCCTTGGGAGCAGGGGCAATCGTACTTTTAGCATCACCGATTATTAAAAAGTTGATGGGTAAAGTGTATTAGTCACTAACTACTCAAAATAATAAGCTCCCTTTTCACCAGTGTAGTGGAAAGGGATTTTATTTTTTATACAAGTCGCTTTCCAACGGTCCACATAACTTTTGTAGTTGCTGCCATCCGCAATGATTTCTTTAGGTTGTATGCTATCTATTAACCGGTCCAGATTTATTTTTGGTGATTGTGTCAATAATATATAGTTAGGTGCTGACTTCAAATATATTCCTGTACTATCAATAATTAAAAGTTTCTCATCTTGTAATGAATAGCTATTTTCCAAAGAATCAAAATGAACAGAATCTATGCGTTCAGCAGTTCTATAATCTGAAATTAGATAATCGGGTCTGTTCTTGCAATTTGTTAAGATGGATAACTGATGCCCGCGTCTATTTAAAATAAGAGTTTGTTTAGTTTGATGCAGTACCAAAGCTTCTGATATGTTTTTAGTCTGTTGCTCTTGATATATGGTATATCCTTGAAAACAAAGAATACTGACTAAAAAGAACATTATCCGTTTATAATTGAACCTGGTATATAGTTCAATGCCTATAACAAGTACGGTAAACGAAAGTAATAGCTGAATAAAATCGAAAGAAATAGCACTGAAAATAAAACTTTCTTGCTGAGCCACCCAAGCTATAATGTTGTTCATGAGCCCAATTATTTTATTATATACCCAGGCAAGTTGAGTGGGGAGCCAGTTTAATATTGAAAAGAAAATCACAAAAATACCCATGCCTAGAATTACACCTAAGGCGGGTACGATGATTAAATTAGATATAAAGAAAAGTCCTGGAAACTGGTGAAAATAGTACAAGCTAATGGGTAAAACTCCTAACTGTGCCGCGATACTGACACAAAGCAATTGCCAAAAATAGCGGACCACTATATTCTTTGGAAACCATAGGTCTTTAAGAATCGGGAAAATCCAAAGTATGGCAAATACAGCGGCATAGCTCATTTGAAAGCCTACCTGAAATAGCAAATTCGGATTTATGAATAACAGGATAAATAGAATAGAAAGAGCAAGTATATTGAAAGTGTTGTGAGGTCTGTTTAAATAGAGTGCGTAGGCTACGAAAGTGAACATGGTAGTTGCACGAATAATACTAGCGGACAATCCTGCAATGAAGGCAAACATCCATAAAAATAGAACGGAAAATATAAGAATGATAGTTCTGCCATTTGGAATATTTTGCAGCGGACTCAGTAAAAATTGGATGACTAAAAGTAGAATACCAATGTGCAGACCAGAGACCGCAAGAATATGTACGGCACCCGCTTTTTGGTAATTTGTATAGGTTTCTTTAGAAATATCTGAGCGTTCGCCTAATAATAAAGCCTGTATGACACCTAATTCATCAGTTCCAAAATTTTCTTGTTTTAGTTTTAAGATTATATGGTTGCGAATTTTGGCGGCAAAACCCTTTAAGGTGGTATTTCTATTTTCAATTTTTATGAACTGCTTTTTTGCAATTTTCAATTGGTGGTATATGCCCAGGTTTCTCAAATACTTTTTATAATCAAATTGATGTGGGTTTAATGGTTTATCAATAGGTAGAATTTGCGAATAAGTTACTAGTTCATCGTCAATTTTTAAATTTAAACCAAAAGAGTCTTTGGGAATGGTAAGCAGTATAGTACCGCTTACAGGGGTGTTGCTTATACTTTTGACCTTGGCAAAATAACGGTTAGAATAAGGGTTGGGCTTTAGTACTTCTTTAATTTTAAGTGTCCACTTTTCATTTTGGTTAGAAGCAAAGTGGCTGTAGTGGCTGCTTGAATTAATTGGTTGTGCAAGTGTATAGCTATAGCTACCCAATGAAACAAATGATAGCGCGGCCATACTGCCAAATAAAATTGATTTTTTGTTTTTTTCAAGAAAGAAAACTAGGGCTAATAGTGCAAATAGAGATAAGGTAGCGGTTAGTAAGTACTTGGGGTCGAATTGAAAATAGTAGCCTATTAAGATTCCAAAAATGAGTAAAAGCGTTAATCTGATAGGAATAAACGCTAAGAGTTTCATGTTATAATATTCTTGTAGCCTTTACAAATGCCTGGTTCCAAAAACCGTCTCTTAAAGAAGAAACGGTAACACCACGAGATGTAGATGCGTGAATAAATGTAATTTCATCGTTGTCCGTACCCACAACCATTCCTACATGGTTTATGCGTTTGGATCCTCGGGTAGTTTTAAAAAAAAGTAAGTCACCCTTTTCTACATTTTTTACGGTTACCCTACGGCCCTCTTCTGCCATATGTATAGAAGTTCTTGGTAATTGTATATCGTGTTCACCAAAAGAAACATAAAGCAGACCGGAGCAGTCCATTCCTTTTTTTGTAGTGCCGCCAAATTTGTAGCGCGTGCCAGAAAATGAAAGTGCGGTATTGATTATTGCATCTGCTTTTGTGCGTATGGTTGGCGGTAATGCGCTGTGATCTTCCGTTCTTGCCGGTATTGTGGTATTGCCTATGCGAGCATTATTGGCTGCCGCAACAGATATTTTGCGCTCTTTGTCAGAAGTGCTTGTTTTTTTGACTCCACAACTGGTTAAAAAACAAATAGCAAGAAGAAATGGTAGTATGCGCATAAAGTAAATTGTACCCTGTAATACGTGTAACTCTAAAATTATAAAATTATTTTTTAAAATGATTAAACCTATGGGATTTTGGCATTTGCAATAATTAAAGAGGCAGCTTCTGCACTAGCACCTGGTCCGCCCAACTTTGTAATAAGCTCATCATAAGAAGCCAATTGCTTTGTTCTTGCCGCGCCATCTAAAATCAAGTTCAATTCCTTTTTTAAATTTTGCTTTGTAAAATCATCTTGAATAAGCTCTTTGACAACTTCTTTTTGCATGATAAGGTTTACCAATGAAATGTATTCTAAGGTGATGATACGTTTAGCAATTTGGTAAGAAATCCAATTTGCTTTGTAGCAAACTACTTGTGGTACTTTAAACAAGGCTGTTTCCAAGGTTGCCGTTCCACTGGTAACAAGGGCGGCACTGGCAATGGAAAGTAAGTCGTAAGTCTTGTTTTGAACGAACTTTACATTGGGATCGGTGAGAAATTCAGCATAAAAATTCTTGTCCAAACTTGGTGCTCCTGCAATAACAAATTCATGCTCAGAAAAGTCGTTTGTCAAAGAAAGCATAAGCGATAACATTTTCTGAACCTCTTGTTTACGGCTGCCGGGTAATAAGGCTATAATCGGTTTTGTAGGGGCAATACTGTTTTCGGCTCTGAAGTTACTTTCGTTTAATTCTGGTCTATTATTGATAGCATCTAGTAATGGATGACCTACAAAGTTGACTGGGTAATTGTGCTTCTTTTCGTAAAATTCTTTCTCAAAAGGCAGTATCACGTACATATGATCAACCGTTGCTTTTATCTTATCAATTCTACCTTCCCTAGATGCCCAAATTTGTGGAGAAATATAATAGTTGGTTAAAAAGTTATTTTCTTTTGCCCACTTTGCAATGCGCAAATTAAAGCCAGAATAATCAATGAAAATTATAGCATCAGGATTGAATGCCGCTATATCTTGCTTACAAAATTTAATGTTTTTAAAAATGGCGTTCAGGTTCAGGATTACTTCTATGAAACCCATAAAGGCCAGTTCCTTATAATGCTTGGCAAGGGTTCCTCCGGCTTGCTGCATTAAATCGCCGCCCCAACATCTAATGTCGGCATTCTCATCTTGTTTCTTCAGGGCCTTAATCAAGTTAGAGCCATGAAGATCACCAGAAGCTTCGCCTGCAATAATGTAATACTTCATTTTAAAATACTTTGTAGTAAAGAATCACGAATGCGGTTAAAATGGTTGCGATCAAAACCCCTTTGGCCCTATTGTCCCTTTTAATTCTTAGAAATGCGAAAAAGGCCACAAGGTTAAGAATGGCGCCCAAAGCCAAAAGACTGCCTACGTGTTCTTGTCTAACGGCGGCTTCAAAAGTTTCTATAATACCTAAATCCGAGAATATTAAAATGTATAATAATGTGCCAATGGTATTTGCGATAATGCCTACAATAAAACCTATTAAAATTTCTTTCTTGGTATTCATTTAAAATATTTGAGCGAGATATAATAAAATATGTTTTGTATAATTCTAAAAATTCCAGGTATTCAGTTCCTGAATAACGTGGTGGGCGGTCAAATCAAATTGTGTTGGCACTACAGAAATATAACCATTGGCAAGTGCCCATTCATCGGTATCTTCGCCTTTGTCCAATAGTTCAAACTCACCGGTCAACCAATAGTAGTCTTTGCCCATAGGGTTGGTGCGCTTGTCAAATTTCTCTTTCCAGTTAGCTTTCGCTTGTCTACAGATTTTTATACCGTTAAGCTCTTCTTTTTTTAGTTTGGGAATATTGACATTTAGAACGGTACCTTTAGGGATTCCGTTCTCTAAAGCTTGAATTACAATATCATGAATAAAATCTTGGGCTTGAGAAAAATCAGCGTTCCAACTATAGTCACACAACGAAAAACCAATGGCGGGAATTCCTTCAATACCAGCTTCGACAGCAGCACTCATGGTACCTGAATAAATTACATTGATAGATGAGTTAGAACCATGATTAATACCGCTAACACAGATGTTTGGTCTTTTGGGCAGTATCTCTTGAAGAGCTAATTTTACACAGTCTGCAGGTGTGCCGCTACAACTATACTCGTCAATATTCTCATTGTCAAGGTCAATTTTCATTTTTTTTGAAAATAGGGCGGTATCTAGGGTAATGGCATGCCCCATTCCAGATTGCGGACTATCTGGCGCTACCACCACAACATCACCAATTTTTTTCATAATAGAAACCAGCATGCGTAGCCCAGGTGCCGTAATACCGTCGTCATTTGTAACTAAAATCAATGGTTTTTCCATAGCGTATACTTTCTGTAGTAAAAATACGTTTTTAAATATGATATGTCCGAAATGCCGTTTAACAAAAAATTAGTTCAAAGCAGATTTTATTGGCATGGTTTTTTCTTTACCTTAGAGGTTTAAGTAGCTTTTACAGCTGCTTTTAACCCTCAAATTCGGAGAAATTGAAAAGGAAAGTAAAAGATAATTTTATGAAAAGAAATTTAGCCTACGTACTGTTGTTGATGCTGGCAGCTGTAGCATCGTGCAGTTTTACAAATAAGACTTTTGAAAATGACGACAAGGATAAGTTGTTGTTAGATTTGATAACTTATGTTCTTGAAAAAGGGCATTATGAGCCAAAAGCGCTCAATGATGATTTTTCTGTACATGTATTTGAAGATTTTATTGATGTTATAGATCCAACGAAAAGATATTTTATAGCATCGGATATTGCCGAGTTTGAAAAGTACAAGTATCAGATAGACGATGAAATTAAAAATACGGATATCACTTTCTTCAATATAGTTTATGAAAGATTGATGCAACGTATGGACGATGCCAAAGTAATTTATAAAGAAGTTTTGGAAACTCCTTTTGATTACTCTGAGAACGAAAGTATTAGTATTAAGTATGATGAAGAGCCTTTTGCGGCAAACCGTAAAGAGTTAAAAGAACGTTGGAGAAAGCAGTTAAAGTATGCAACTTTAGGTACGTATGATTCCAAGATTTCTAAAATTGGTAAAGAAGCGGTCGATAACGAAAAGGACCAAATAAAAACACCAAAAGATGCAGAAGAACAATCTAGAAAATCTACGGAAACTACATTAGATGAGTTTTTTGATTTTGTTGGTGATTTAGAGCGCAAAGATTGGTTTGTACAATATATTAATACTATTGTAGATGAGTTTGATCCACATACTTTCTACTTTGCCCCTGAAGAAAAGGAAAAGTTTGACACTAGTATGTCAGGTAAATTCGAAGGAATTGGTGCAAGACTTCAGAAAAAATCCGAAGGTGCAAAAATTGTAGAAATAATATCCGGTGGACCGGTTTGGAGAGATCAACGTTTAGAAGTTGGTGACGAAATTATTAAAGTAGGTCAAAACGGTGAAGAGCCGATCAATATTGTTGGTATGCGTTTAGATGATGCCATTAAATTGATAAAAGGAGCTCAAGGAACCGTTGTAGATTTGACCGTGAGAAAAGTAGATGGTTCTTTAGATGTTGTTTCTTTAACAAGAGATGTTGTAGAATTAGAGGAGTCATATGCAAAATCAGCTAATATTATTAAGGGAGAAGAGAAATTCGGTATTATTAATCTTCCTAAATTTTATGTGGATTTCAACGATTACAGTGAAAGAAATGCAGCAACGGATGTTGCTAAGGAAGTTGAGCGCCTAAAAGAAGAAGGCATGGAAGGTCTTATTCTTGATTTACGTGATAATGGAGGTGGGTCTTTAAAAACGGTTGTTGAAATGGCAGGTTTGTTCATTAAGGATGGTCCTATAGTACAGGTACAATCTAAAGATAAGGGCAAGGATGTTTATGATGACAAGGATGTAAGAATTCAGTGGGATGGACCTTTGGTAATACTTGTAAACGAGTTGTCTGCTTCTGCTTCAGAAATTTTAGCGGCAGCAATGCAGGATTATAAAAGAGCTATAGTTATAGGTAGCAAGCAAACATTTGGTAAAGGAACGGTACAAAACGTTATTCCATTGAACAATATGTTGCGTAGTAATGATCATGGAGATTTAGGAGCTATTAAGATTACTACTCAAAAGTTCTATAGAATCAATGGTGGATCAACTCAATTAGAAGGTGTAAAGAGTGATATAGTTGTGCCAGATAGATATAGCTATATTGATTTAGGAGAAAGAGACCAATCCAATCCTTTAGGTTGGGATAAGATTACTCCGGCAGATTACAAGCCTTGGGATGGTTATATCAATTATGAGAAAACTGTTGCCAATAGTAAAAAGAGAATGGCGGCCAGTCAACAAATTAAGTTGATAGAAGAAAATGCCAAATGGTTAAAGGCAGAGCAAGATGAAACTGAAATCTCTTTAAATTTTGAGACATATAAAGAAGAAAAGAATAAAGATAAAGAACAGTCTAACTACTTTAAGACTTTAACTGATTATGATTCTAAACTTACGTTTAAATCTTTAGGTTACGAAGAGCAATTGTTTACTAAAGATTCTATATTACGAGAAAAGCGTAACAGATGGCATAAGAATTTAGCTAAAGATGTTTATGTTGAAGAAGCAGTAAATGTTTTGGAAGATTTAAAAATGAATAATATCAAACAAGCTAAGTTGGCAAGTGTAAAGAATTAAAAGAAATTTGATAATGAAAAAGCCGCTACATTTTAAGATGTAGCGGCTTTTTTTTTGTTCTTGTTTTAAATGAACTTGGCATGTTTCGGTTTGCCGAATTCAGCTAACTCGCTATTGGAATCGCGTATTTTTTTACTTTGAATATAAGTTACAAATAACAGTACAATGCAAACAACTGCTGATGCCCCGTTACCATCTTTAACGGCTAAATGTGCCATTGCGCCTAAAAAGTAATTCATGAAAAAACCTGCATAGACCCATTCCAAAGCCCAATGAGATTTATTGAATACGATCAAGATAAGACCAATGGATTGAAATACCCCCAGCACATGTATAAGGTAAACCGGGTAACCTAGTTTAATAAAAGTTTCTACTATTAGGTCATAGTTGATAATTGAATTAACGATCGATCCAATAACTGCGGTTGCGAAAAGACCTAAAGCTATGTAATAAAATGTTTTTTGAGAATTCATAATAAGTAGGTTTTAATGTTATTATGTCCCAAAAATAAGTTCACCTATGAAAAAATATTTGATTTCATAGGTGAATAGTATATTGCTGTAGATGAGCCGAGTACCTCTAAAGATAAGTGGAAATTACTTTGTTATAAAAGCTTTTCTGCATGTAGCTTTCTAAGTTTTGCCAACTTAGGATTTATAACTACTTGACAATATCCTTGCTCAGAATTGTTCTTATAATAATCTTGATGATACTCTTCGGCATCGTAAAAAATACCTAAAGGAGTTAATTCGGTAACAATAGGATCTTCGTAAACGGCTTTCATTTCGCTTAAGACCACCTGTGCTATCTTCTTTTGTTCATGATTGTGGTAATAGATAACGGAACGATATTGAGTTCCGGTATCGGCACCTTGTCTATTTAAGGTAGTGGGGTCGTGCGTTGTCATAAAAATAATCAAGATATCTTCATAAGAAATAATCGTTGGGTCAAAAGTTACCTGAACTACCTCTGCATGCCCTGTTAATCCGGAACAAATTTCCCTGTAAGTGGGTCTGCCGGGAGCTGTCCCTCCCGTATATCCAGATACAACGCTATGTATGCCCTTTACTTCTTGAAATACCGCTTCGGTACACCAAAAACAACCGCCGCCTACAGTAGCGACTTCTAATTTGTTACTATCCATTGGCTTCCTCCTTTTCTAATTGCATTGATTCAGAATTAATGCAGTACCGCAATCCGCTGGGTGCTGGTCCGTCAGGGAAAATATGTCCCAAATGCGCATCACAGGTATTACAAAGTACTTCTACACGTACCATTCCAAAAGAAGTGTCTTTATGGTATTTAATGGCGTTCTCCTTAATAGGTTGTGTAAAACTTGGCCAGCCGGTACCGGATTCAAATTTTATGGTAGAATCGAATAATGGCGTACCACAACAAATACATTCATACTTTCCGGCATCGTGCGCAGTACATAAGGCGCCGGAATGCGGCGCTTCAGTACCTTTTTTTCTAGTAACTCTAAACTGTTCTGGAGTCAAGATCTCTTTCCACTCCTGTTCTGTTTTTTCAATTCTTCTGTCAGGTTCAGGGTTACCGTTCACTGAAAAATGAATTACATCTTTCCAAGTTAGCATCATAATTTTCCTTTCGTTTAGACTTTGTTCACTAGGTTTATTGGTCGGTAATTTACCTTATATCTTACAAAATTAGGTAATTTTGGCGTATGGCATACCGCAAAAAAAATGGATCTCTTTACAGTATTTTAATTTTAATCTGTATTATTGGTTTTTGGCTGTTCGAAAATTTTTATACCCCGGCTACTTATTCTAAAAGTAACGATGGAGCTACTATTAATGACTTTCCAAAAGAGTTGTTGCCGTCTTCTACAACAGGTGAAATAGTAAATCATGAACATTTTACATTGTCTTATAATGAACCATATGAGCAAGCTGAATGGGTAGCATATATTTTGAGTAAAAGTCATTTGACCTATGATGATAGAAAACGGCCGTATTTTATAGAAGATCCGTTCGTTTCTACTAAATCTGCCGATTGGCGAAATTACAGGGGGTCTGGTTATGATCGAGGGCATTTGGTGCCTGCCGGTGATCGCAGATTTTCTCTACAGGCATACAACGAGACATTTTATACAAGTAACATAAGTCCGCAAGATAGGGAGTTCAATTCAGGTATCTGGAACGATTTGGAACAGCAGACAAGACGCTGGGCAAAGCAATTTGGAACGTTGTATGTATTTACGGGCGGAGTGTTAGAAAGTGGCTTAGAAGAAATAGGACAGGAAGATGTTGATGTGCCAGATGCTTTTTACAAGATCATTGCACGTAAAAAGGGAGACAAAGTATATACGTTGTCTTTTTTGATACCGAATAAGCCCCAATTTACATCATTGCGCAATTTCGTAGTATCGGTCGATGAAATAGAAAAAGAAACAGGAATAGACTTTTTTACGGAACTGCCTGAAAAGCAGCAAAATGGTTTTGAAAGTAGTAAAAATACGACCGGGTGGAAGTTTTAGAAACTCTCTTTTAGCCTATTGGTGTCCAGTCTCAAGAAAATAAAAAGTAGAATAGTAAAGAATAGGAGTCCGGATCCACCATAGCTAAAGAAAGGTAGTGGAATACCAATGGTAGGTAGTATTCCTATTACCATACCTATATTGATGAAGTAGTGAATAAGTAGAATAGAGATGACCCCGTAGCCATACATTCTTGCAAATGCATTCTTCTGTCGTTCAGCTAAGGATATTAGTCTTAGAAACAGAACGGTGAATAGAATAATGACGGTTGCGGTACCTATAAATCCCCATTCTTCACCAACGGTACTAAAAATGTAGTCGGTATCTTGCTCAGGTACGAAATCTCCTTTGGTACGTGTACCTTCAAGAAAACCTTTGCCAAAAAATCCGCCCGATTCTATCGCTTTTTCAGATTGGTAGGTATTGTAACCGATTGATTTTCTAATCTGTTCTAATTTTTTAGGATCCTTTTCCAATCGAAGCCATAAACCAAAACGATCTCTGTGGCGTTGTTCAAAAACATTGTTGAAAACAAAATTTACCGAAAGTGAAAATAGAATAATTGCGGCGCTGATCAAGCTAAGGGGAATTACCGGAATTTTCAATGATTTACGTTTTAGGGTAAACAATAGTATAATCATTAGTGCTAAACCGATGATAAGCCAAACCGTACCGAACATTAGGGTGATTACAAAAATGAGAATTAGACTTAGTAAAATGACCAGGTAATATAATGGAAGTCCTTCCCTAAAAATTACAAAGATCATGGCGAAAAATACTAGGGCGCTACCAGGGTCTGGTTGAGGTATAATTAAAATGGCCGGTACAAGTATTATTAATAGTGCATAGAATTGATCTTTTCTACGCTTAATATCTGTCTGTATATCGCTAAGGTATTTGGCGAGTGCAAGGGCAGTTGCTACTTTTGCGAGCTCAGAAGGCTGTAGGTTAAAAAATCCCAGATCGTACCATGAAGTTGCTCCGGCAATAGTTTTACCAAAAACAAATAAGCCTAACAGCGAAACCATTGAAAGTAGGTAAAAGATGCTAGAAAAACGTTCATAAAAATTGACCTCAAGAGCAAGAATGATAACAATGGAAACTAAACTTACTCCTATAAAAAATAGCTGTTTTCCATAGCGTGTGCCAATATCGAAAATTGAACTTTGTTCGTCAATGAACGTGCTAGAGTAGATATTTATCCAGCCGATAAAAACAAGTGCGAAATAGATAAATACACTTAGCCAATCAATTCTTTTTAAAATGCTTCTACCAGACACGCTCGTTAATTTTAAACTCTTCCCCACTGTAGGGTTTCGCATATTCTGCTTCTAAAGTTTTTTCAAGCATTCTTTTTTCAAGAGTCTTCAAGGTAATTTCACCTTTCAGATATTTTTCGATCATAAGTGTAGCTATGTGTCCGGCGTACCTAGATCCAAAGTATCCATTTTCAATATACACCGCTATGGCAATTTTAGGGTCGTCTACTGGTGCAAATGCCACAAAAACGGAATGGTCCGTCAATTGTGTACGTACACCATCAATTTTGGTAAAATTCTCGGCCGTACCGGTTTTTCCTGCAACTTCTATTCCTGGTATTTGCAACCATCTTGCAGTACCGCTAACATAGACATCTGCCATACCTTGAACTACAGGCTCAAAATGTTTTGGGTCTATTGTGGTGTGTTTTGCTTCTGTAAATTTTGGTTCTGTAATATCCTTACCTTCAATTTTCTTTAAAATGTGCGGTGTAAAATAGTGTCCCCTGTTGGCTATGGCAGCTGTCATGTTCGCTAGCTGTACCGGAGTGGCCAATATTTCACCTTGCCCAATAGAATTTGATATGATATAAGAAGAACTCCATCTGTTGTCACCGTACCATTTGTCATAATATTCTTTGCTTGGAATACGGCCTTTTTGTCCAAAAGGTAAATCGTATCCTAAATAATCTCCAAGTCCAAAACTACGCATATGTTTTTCCCAAACATCCATACCTTCGTCAGTGGTTTCAAATTTCTCATAGATTTTTCTGAAGGCGCCTGCAAAGTATGCGTTGCAAGATTGTGATATACCTTTGTTTAGATTTCGTAAACCGCCTCCACAGTGACAGCCTCTCTTTTTTTTGCCTACATAGAAGCCATGATAACACTGTATGGTCGTATTTTCATCAAGCACACCTTCTTGCAAAGCAATCAGGGCATTCAAGGTCTTAAACGGCGATCCAGGTGGTTGTTGCGCATGAATACTGCGATCCCAAGTAGGGTTTGCTATAGTGTCATTATAAAGTTTGGTGTAGTTTTTAGAACGTTCCCTGCCTACCAATAATGCAGGGTCATAGGTTGGTCCTGATATCATAGAAAGGATTTCTCCTGTAGCAGGCTCTATGGCTACAATGCCGCCCCGCTTGCCGTTCATTAATAATTCACCATACTCTTGTAGCGTTTTGTCAATGGTAATACTAATCTGTTTTCCCTGTTCAGGTAATGTGTCTAACGCACCGTTTTTATAGGGGCCAATGTCTCTGTTGAATCTATCTTTTTGTATATACTGAACACCCTTTCTTCCTCGTAATAAATCTTCATAATATCTTTCTACGCCGGTTCTGCCTTTCAGTTCACCTTGAACGTAATACTTATTGACCGCCAAATCACCTTCGTTAACTTCACTAATGTACCCTAGAACATTTGCCGCACTAGGTGTGTCATAATAACGCAAAGATCTTTTTTGAATGTAGAAACCTTTATACTTGCGCATTTTCTCCTGTAGTTTGGCATAATCTTGTTTAGAAAGTTGGGGTACCAATACCGACGGAAGGCGAGGGGAATATACTCTAGCTTTTTTTAATTTCTCAATAAATTTTTCTTTGTCTATTCCTAGAAGTCCACAAAATTCCAAGGTATCTAATGGTTTTACTTCCCGTGGAATTACCATGACGTCATATGCAGGATCGTTACCTACTAAAAGATGACCGTTTCTATCATAGATATAACCTCTTTCAGGATAGTCATAAATTGCTTTGATCGCTGGATCTTCTAAAACTTGCTCTGCAGAAAAACTAAAAATTTGCAAATAGGATAGCCTTCCCAAAAAGGTAATTGCGATAACGACTATAATTAATGATAAAAGAATTTTTCTCATTCTTTTTTGCTACTGAATAACGTACTGAACAACATTCCTAAAATCAAGGTGGCAATACCAACGATAATCGTTTTTTGCAAAATTAACAGGCTATTGGAAAAACTGAAAATTTCTAACGTAAAGTATACCAAATGATGTATTATAATCAATAACGCTAAAAATGTGAATTGTTGTGCCTTGGTACTGTTGTTTAACTTAAAACTTTGAAATTCATAATTGACACCAAAAACAAAGTGCATAATGGTTGGTCGTAAATAAGCTATGGTAACGGTAGCGGCCGCATTGATTGCTAAGGTATCAGAAAAAATATCTACACAAAGACCTAAGAAAAAGCATAGAATTATAAAGGTAGTTCTATTTTGTTTGATAGGATACCAATACAGGTAAAGAATATATACAAGCGGATTTATGTAACCAAAGAAATTTAGTTTATTGAATACCAACACCTGTAGTAATACCAATAAAATAAATCTGAGCACCAGTAAAAATGAAGTATTGTTAATCATTGGCTTCTGTTTCTGCTTCTAATTCTAAAACTTCTTTTCGGTTTAAATTTTTAATAATATAAATAGTGCCAATATTGGTCATATCGTTAAAGAGCTCTACATCAATAAAATAGAAACTTTTAGAGTTGTCCAGATCAAACCTCTTAATGGTGCCAATAGGAATATTTTCTGGAAATATACTACTCATGGCGCCGGTAACAATAGTGTCACCAATAGTAAGGGGAACCAACCTTGGTATGTCAATTAATTGTACAACATTGTAATCTGTAGTATTCTCCCAAACCAAAGAACCAAAATGATTGGAGTTTTTAATTTTTGCATTGATGTTAGATTTGTCGCTTAAGATACTTTGTACGGTAGAAAAGTTGTCTGAGGTGTTTTCTACGATACCAAGAATACCCTTGTCGGTAATAACGCCCATGTCTTGCACAATGCTGTCACTTTCTCCTTTGTTGATAGTAATATAGTTACGTTGGTCTGCATAGCTATTGTTGATAACACGCCCCCTGATAACTTCGTAATTTACAGAGGTAGAATCTATAAGTGAAGGGGAAAGAACCAGATTGTTGAATAACTTGTCTCTAAGCCTTTTGTTTTCTTCAACAAGCTTTTCGTTTTCTTCTCTTAATCCAAAATAGGAAGTTATATTATCTGAAAAAGTGTAGATGCTCCCCGTAATATAGTTAGAAGAATTTAGGAATTTAGATTGGTGGTACGAGTGCGATTGAAACGTAAATATGCAAGAAATCAATAACAGAAAAAGGTAAAGTAAGAATATCTTGTACCTAATTAGAAAATTTATGATCTGTTGCATTCACCCCTATATTTTTACTCGATAATAGAATTTTTGACTAAACGGCCTGCACGTAAATTGATTGGGACCTTGGTCTACTAATTCTACCGATAATCATTAATTAATGGCACTTGATTTTTTTTTCAAGGTTATCAGTATTAAGTAAGAAGTTGTTTTTTTCAACAAGCTTCTTACTTAATTAAAATGCTCTTGTATCGTTCTAAATTCTTAAGTGCAATACCTGTACCACGTACTACGGCACGCAACGGATCTTCGGCTATGTAAACCGGTAAATCGGTTTTTTGGGATAACCTTCTGTCCAGGCCACGTAACATAGAACCACCACCTGCAAGGTAGATGCCTGTATTGTAAATATCCGCAGCTAATTCTGGGGGAGTTTGAGATAGTGTTTCCATAACCGCGTCTTCAACTCGCAGAATAGATTTATCTAAAGCCTTTGCTATTTCTCTGTAAGATATTTGAACTTGTTTTGGTTTTCCTGTTAACAGATCACGCCCTTGTACAGATTTTTCATCTGGTGGAGATTGTAAATCTTCTGTTGCGGAACCAATTTCAATTTTAATTGCCTCTGCTGTACTTTCACCAACATATAAATTATGTTGTGTACGCATATAATAAATGATGTCATTAGTAAATACATCACCCGCAATTTTTACCGATTTATCACAAACAATACCACCTAGGGCAATAACCGCAATTTCAGTAGTACCACCTCCTATATCAACGATCATGTTTCCTTTTGGTTGCATAATATCCAAGCCAATACCAATAGCTGCGGCCATAGGCTCATGAATAAGATATACTTCTTTACCGTTTACACGTTCTGCGGACTCTTTTACCGCACGCATTTCAACCTCCGTAATGCCAGAAGGTATACAGATGACCAAACGCAATGCAGGTGGAAACCATTTTTTCTTTAATGCAGGAATATTCTTGATGAACATCATCAACATCTTTTCAGATGCATCAAAATCTGCAATTACACCATCTTTCAATGGTCTAATCGTTTTTATGTTCTCATGGGTTTTACCTTGCATCATATTGGCTTCTTTACCAACTGCAATGATTTTTCCACTAATTCTATCTCTGGCAACGATGGAAGGGCTATCGACAACTACCTTGTCATTATGAATGATAAGAGTGTTGGCTGTACCTAAATCTATAGCTATTTCCTCGGTCAAGAAATCAAAAAATCCCATATGTGATATTTAAATTTTAGATAAAAGGGTGTATTTCATCGACAAAAGTAATGAAATTAATGCTTGAAATGACGTGTGCCCGTCATCACCATTGAAATTTTGTGTTCGTTGCAATAATCTATGCTTAATTGGTCTTTTATAGATCCGCCTGGTTGTATTACACTGGTGATTCCTGCCTTATCGGCAATTTCAACACAGTCAGGGAACGGGAAGAAAGCATCACTTGCCATAACCGCACCTTTAAGGTCAAAATTAAAAGACTCTGCTTTGTGTATGGCTTGGTTCAAGGCATCTACTCTACTGGTTTGACCGGTACCACTTGCGCAAAGTTGTTTGTTTTTGGCTAAAACAATGGTATTGGATTTTGTATGCTTACAAAGTTTTGATGCAAAAATTAAATCCTCTAATTCTTGATCTGTAGGTTTAGTGGTAGTTGCATTTGTAAGGTCTGCAATAGCATCTGTTTTATGATCTTTTTCTTGAAGAAGCATACCGTTTAAACAAGTTCTTACTTGCATTTCTGGCATGTCAACTTCATTTTGGATTAAGATGATTCTGTTTTTCTTTCCTTTTAAAATTTCCAATGCTTCGGCATTATAGCTAGGAGCTATAACTACCTCACAGAACAATTTATGAATTTCTTCTGCGGTAGCCTTGTCAATTTCTTTGTTGCTAATTAGAACTCCGCCAAAAGCTGAAACAGGATCACCTGCCAAAGCGTCTACATAGGCTTGGTGTAAAGTTTCTCTTTGTGCTAGTCCGCAAGCATTATTATGTTTTAGAATAGCAAAAGTAGGAGCATCATTTTTAAATTCCAGCATCAAATTAACGGCGGCATCAACATCTAATAGATTATTGTATGATAGTTCTTTACCGTGAAGCTTAGAGAACATTGCATCAAAATCACCGAAGAAAAATCCTTTTTGGTGAGGGTTTTCTCCGTAACGTAAAACCTTACCGTTAGTTTCGCTAACTTTTAATGCAGCGATATCATGGTTTTGGTTAAAGTAGTTGAATATGGCAGTATCATAATGAGAAGAAACGTTAAAGGATTTTGCAGCAAAACGCTTTCTGTCTTCAAGGCTAATATTTCCGTTGTCAGCAGAAATCACTTCAAGAAAATCAGCATAATCTTCCATTGAGGAAACGCAAGTAACATCTTTAAAGTTCTTGGCTGCGGCACGTATAAGCGAAATACCACCTATATCTATTTTTTCAATGATATCTTGTTCAGAAGCACCGCTTGCAACGGTTTTTTCGAACGGATATAGGTCAACAATAACAATATCTATTTGTGGAATTTCAAATTCGGCCAATTGGGCAACATCGCTTTCGTTGTCCTGTCTGTTTAAAATACCGCCAAATACTTTTGGGTGTAAAGTTTTTACTCTTCCTCCTAAAATAGAAGGGTAGCTTGTTACATCTTCTACGGGAACAACGTCAATTCCTAAATCAGTTATAAATTTTTCGGTTCCTCCGGTAGAGTAAATTGTGATTCCTAATTCTTGAAATTTTCTTACTATGGGCTCTAATCCGTCTTTATGAAAAACTGAAATTAAGGCTGAAGATGCTTTTTTTACACTGCTCATTTTATGATGCTTAAATGTTTTTAATAAGCAAGCAAAAGTAATTTTTTTGCAGTTATAAAATGAGCTAGTTTATCAACAAAAAGCCTAAAGTTTTAAAGAATTTTGGCTACTTCAAAATTTACGAATTCCAAAAAGGTCTCATCTGCCTTGGTAAAAGGATCTGGAGTGTTAGAATCTATATCTATTTGACCAATATTTTCACCATTTACAAATAAGGGAATTACTATTTCTGATTTAACGGTTATACTACAAGCTATATAGTTGTCTTGTGCTTGAACGTCAGGAACCACAAAATTTTCGTTGCTTTCGGCTACTTGACCGCAAATTCCTTTTCCAAAAGGAATTATGGTGTGATCTGTAGGTGCACCTGCATAAGGGCCTAATTTAAGTTCTCGCTTGTCACCGTTCTTAAAATAAAATCCTACCCAGTCATAATGTGGTACGTTGGCTTTTAAAAGCTCACATATATCCTGCATTTTGGCATCCGGTGTTTTGTTAGAATCAACAATGGAGCTTACTTGAGGTCTTAGCGTATCGAACATAACTTTTTTTTACAAAAATACATATTGTTGCAATGTAACCGTGTGCGCTAAAACAAAAAAAGAGGATGTTTTTCAACATCCTCTTTATAATTATACGAAATATAAATTTAGATTATGGTTGAATCTTAACATCGAATTCAATAAAGTCGTTATTGTTGAAACCAGCTTCTATAGCGGTAATTTTAATAAGGCCTTTTTTGCCATAGTTGTCTACGAACTCTATTACGTCACCTACACTTAGGTTGGTAATTTTTTGAGCGCTAGAACTAGCTATAAAATTTAGTTCACTATTTAGGGCTATCGCATCAAATGCAGCAACGTCAATTGTTGCAGAAGTAGCAAAGAACATTTGGTTCAACGTTTCCGTAGCGGCATTTTCTTCGTCTGCACCAGGCTTAAGTCCTTCAACGTCAAAACCAAAAGAAGCGTCATATTGCTCTGTTGAGGCAAAAGAAGCATTGTCGCCGGCAGAAGGGCCAGAAGCACCATAGTAATATCCAAAATCCCAGAAAGCTCTAAATTCAGGACCTACATCAATTCTATAAACGGTTTCGTTCAATAAAGAAAAGAAAGATTCCGTTGATCCATCTTGTGCCGGGGCAAAAAGTTTAACATCTGTAAATTCCCTTACGGCAGCGGTAGGGTTGGTACCATTACCAACTGTTACCGTAATTTGACCAACACCTAAAGCCAATCTTTTTGAGCTGTCTCTAAAATCACCTTTTCCTGTAGTTGTCCAAAAAGAGTAAACAATTTCTCCATTTTCAATATCCGGAACCGGTAACGGAAAAGAAAAATCGATTTCTTTCTTTGTAGCACCATCCAAATCAATAGAGCCATCGGCCTTTAATGCTTTGTCCAAATCATCACTTACCAAATCAAAAGAACTAAAAGGCATTTCTCCTTGTCCCAAATAGTTTTGGGTAATGTACATTCTACGTTGTGTTGTAGCGTCTGATGTAAAAATAACTCTACCTGTAACGTTGGTACCTGCTTCACCACTAGCAGATGCCGTAGTTATATTTGAGGAAGGAACAGCTTCGTTGAAAACAATTGTTGCCACTTCTGGCTCATTGGTGTCATCACCGCTATCATCCCCTGTAGTGTCATCTGGTAATGGGGTATCAAAAATTGACCCGTCGTCAGAGCTACAACTGCCTATGAACAGGGCAATAGTGCATATTAGGAAAATCTGTTTAACTTGTTTTTTCATAATTTTTAATTTTGATGATTAGTGTTTACTGATTACTGTTTGTTAATGTGTTAACTCTTTTAACTTAAAATTTCTTAGAATCGTATATTCGGCACATTGTTTATTTTATAGGAGAATTCTTAAGTAAAAGTTTCGTTAAAGAAATCTGGTATAAGTACTTTGCTATTAATATTTTGTAATTTTGAAGTGTGAAACAATTGCTACATAAACTATTTTCCGTTTTCATGGCAATGCTATTGTTGTTGTCCACAATATCGTGGACGGTAGAAAAGCATTTGTGTATGGGGCGTGTTATGGATGTTGCACTGTTTGATCATGCCGAAGATTGCGGAATGAAGGCTGGTTTGGCTTTGTTGGAAGATGCACCTTCGGTTAAAAAACATTGTTGTGCTGATGAGGCTTTTACCATGCAGGGTCAAGATGATTTGACGCGTGATTTTTCAAAATTCGATTTTTCACAACAGGTATTTCTAGTTTCCTTTACAAATGCATACTTAGATTTATTTAAGGATTCAGTTGAAAATAACATTTCTTTTAATTCATATCCGCCACCAACATTGGCTGAGGATTTGAATATTCTACACCAAGTTTTCTTGATTTGATTTTAGCACTGTCTACCGGCTTTAGTTCGTAAATGCAGTTTAATCAAAAACTACTTTTATTTAGTATCCCTTTTCTTTAATTCTATTGTAAAATGTAAATAGCTTTTTAAAAGCTTTAGTTGCAATTATAGATTTTTGAAAAAATAACAAGAAAGTAGAGACGGTTCTGAGTAACTGTTAGAAATTATTATCTTATAATGAAACATACATATACTATAAGTGGCATGACCTGTAATGGATGTAGGTCTCACGTAGAGCACACTTTATCTACCGTAGAAGGAGTTTCTAAGGCTACAGTGAATTTAGAGAAAGCAGAAGCGGTTTTGGAGATGGACAAAGAATTGTCATTGAAAAAGTTGCAAAATGCCATGAAAAAAGATGGCGGTCATTATGCTATTCATGAATTAGGAGCGCATCATCATAAAGAAGTGAAGCCTAAGAAAGTAGAAAATGGCAATGGTACTTTTTATTGCCCCATGCATTGCGAGGGAGATAAAACCTATACAGAGCCTGGTGATTGCCCGGTTTGTGGTATGGATTTGGTAGAAGAGGCGAGTGTCAGTAGTCATAAAGGTCAGGAATATACGTGCCCAATGCACCCTGAAGTGGTTCGTGATGAACCGGGTGATTGCCCTATTTGTGGTATGGATTTAGTGCCAAAGCAAGCTGATGTTTCTGCTGAAGAGAAAAGTTATAATAAGCTTTTAAAAAAGTTTAAAATAGCGGTGGCTTTTACGTTGCCCATTTTTATTGTAGCAATGTCAGAAATGATACCGAACAATCCGCTTCACAATATTTTGAGTTTAAGAAATTGGAATTGGGTGCAGTTTGCATTATCAATCCCTGTTGTGTTTTATGCAACTTGGATGTTTTTTGAGAGAGCCTATCGTTCTGTAAAAACATGGAACTTGAATATGTTTACATTGATTGGTATTGGGGCAGGTGTAGCGTGGTTATTTAGTGTATTGGCTATTTTGGCACCTGATTTTTTTCCTCCGCAGTTTAAGACAGACCAAGGTACGGTTCATGTATATTTTGAGGCAGCTACGGTAATATTGACTCTAGTTTTGTTCGGACAGCTATTAGAGGCTCGTGCGCATAGTAAAACTAATTCTGCGGTTAAAGAACTTCTTAAGCTAGCTCCAAATAAGGCAATTCGCATTGTTGATGGTAAAGAGGAGACAATTGCAATAGATAACATAGTAAAAGGAGATTTGCTTAGGGTGAAACCAGGGGATAAAATACCTGTTGATGGTAGTGTACATGAAGGCGAAAGCACGGTAGATGAATCTATGATAACGGGCGAGCCTGTTCCGGTTCAAAAAGTAGAGGGTGATCATGTAAGTTCTGGGACAATTAATGGTAAGCGTTCTTTTGTGATGATAGCAGAGAAGGTTGGTTCGGATACGTTGCTATCCCAGATTATTGACATGGTGAACAAGGCAAGTCGTAGTCAGGCACCAATTCAAAAATTAGCGGATAAAATCTCTAGTTATTTTGTACCTGCTGTGGTGTTCATTTCTGTAATCACCTTTATTGTTTGGGTCATTTTTGGTCCAGAACCTGCTTATGTATATGCTTTGGTCAATGCTATTGCTGTATTGATAATAGCTTGTCCATGCGCCCTAGGTTTGGCTACGCCAATGTCCGTTATGGTGGGTGTAGGTAAAGGAGCGCAATCTGGCGTGCTGATAAAGAATGCAGAAGCTTTAGAGCGAATGGATAAAATTGACACGCTAATTGTAGATAAGACCGGTACAATTACGGAAGGGAAACCATCTGTAGAAAAGGTGGGTAGTATTTCTGAGATTAACCAAGAAAAGGTATTGCAATATATTGTTTCATTAAATCAGCAAAGTGAGCACCCATTGGCAGATGCAACTGTAAAGTATGGCAAGGCAAATAATGTAAACGTTTTAAAGGTTGAAGATTTTAATTCGGTTACAGGTATGGGCGTCACTGGTAAAATAAATGGGGAGTTTATTGCCTTGGGTAACGAAAAGATGATGAATGAGGCTCAAGTATCCATTTTAGATAGTTTAAAGGCAGATGTAGTTTCTCATCAAAAACTTGGAAAAACAGTTTCTTACTTGGCAATTGGTGATAAGGCAGTTGGTTTTGTTGCAATCGGAGATAAAATTAAAAAGACGAGTAAAAAAGCTATTGAAGAGTTGCAGAAAGCCGGTATTGCGGTGATAATGCTTACCGGAGATAATCATGATACGGCAAAAGCGGTAGCGGAACAATTAAGCCTGGCAGATTTTAAAGCAGGTATGTTACCACAGGATAAATTGGCGGAGGTTGAGCGTTTACAATCTGAAGGAAGAAAGGTAGCTGTTGCAGGAGACGGTATTAATGATGCGCCTGCTTTGGCTAAAAGCGATGTAGGTATTGCCATGGGTACGGGAACAGATGTCGCCATTGAAAGTGCTGCAATTACTTTGGTAAAAGGAGATTTACATGGAATTGTAAAAGCATATAACCTTAGTAATGCGGTTATGAAGAATATAAAACAAAATTTATTTTTCGCATTAATATATAATTCGGTAGGTATACCAATTGCGGCGGGAGTGCTTTATCCTGTTTTCGGGATGTTGCTTTCGCCTATGATAGCCGCTTTGGCTATGAGTTTTAGTTCTGTTTCGGTCATTGCAAATGCATTACGACTACGAACAGTAAAAATTGATTAATCAAATTGAATATTAAATGAACAAATATATAATAGTAATACTAATGACTTTGCTGTCTGGACTTGTTTTTTCGCAAGAGAAAGTAGAAGGTGTAGTGCTGGATTCTGAAGGCGCAAATGCCTTGGGTCTCTCAGGGGCAAATGTTTACTGGCAAGATTCTCAAACGGGAGTAGTGACAGATTTCGATGGTAATTTTTCCATTCCATATCTGAAAGAGTTCAATAAATTGATCATTAGTTATGTTGGTTTTGAGTCTGATACGTTAACCATTAACGAACCTAAAACAATACGGGTTAGTCTAAAGCCATCTAATGAATTAGATGAGGTTGTTGTTCAGCAGCAAAGAGATGCTATACAAAAAACGTATTTCAATCCGCAGAACGTGATTACGGTAAACAGTGATGAGTTGTTAAAAGCCGCTTGCTGTAATCTGGCGGAAAGTTTTGAAACCAATCCGGCAATTGATGTAAATCTTTCTGATGGATTAACGGGAACCAAGCAAATTCAAATGTTAGGATTAACGAGTCCGTATTTATTAATAACTCAAGAAAACATTCCTATGGTTCGTGGGGCATCACAGGCATACGGATTAACATTTACACCTGGTACTTGGATAGAGAGTATTCAAATTACCAAAGGTGCAGGTAGTGTGGTCAATGGTTACGAAAGTATTTCAGGTCAAATTAATACCGAGTTGGTAAAGCCGTTAACCGATAATGCAGTTTTTGTAAATGGTTATGCCAACCAAAACGGGCGTTATGAGTTGAATACACATTTCAACAGAAAGCTAACGGATAAGTGGAGTACAGGTTTATATATACATGGAAATAAGCGTACTCAAAAAGAAGATGGTAATGATGACGGTTTTTTAGATGCACCTTTAGCAGATCAGATTAATGTCATGAACCGTTGGCAATATCAAGATGCGGAAAAAGGATTTGTCAGCTTTTTTAACGTTCGTTTTTTAAATGATGAAAAACAAGTGGGGCAAGTAGATTTTAATCCTGATACAGATAGAGTAGATGGAGGTAATAGGTCACGGAGCGGAGCCGAAGTTCCTGCACTGAGCGGAGCCGAAGTGTGGGGAAGCGAAATTAACACCCGTCGTTTTGATACTTCTTTAAAACTCGGCTATGTTTTTCCAGAATTGCCCTTTCAAAGTTTAGGGTTTCAAACGTCTTATAGCTTACATAAGCAGGACTCTTATTTCGGATTTAGAACCTATGATATCAATCACGAGAGCCTTTATAGCAACTTAATATTTAATTCCATTATTGGAGATACCAGAAATAAATTTAAAACCGGAATCACCTTTGCTTATGATGGTTATGATGAAATGGTGACAACTACAGATTATTCTCGTGTAGATAATTCCGTTGGTGCTTTTTTTGAATACAGCTATGAAAATCTGGAAAAAGTGAGTCTCACCGCTGGTTTACGGGTAGATAATCATAATAGATTGGGAACTTTTGTAACACCAAGATTCCATATTAGATATACCCCTTGGGAAAAGGGAAGCTTACGAGGTTCGTTTGGTAGAGGTAAAAGAGCTGCCAATATTTTTGCCGAAAATCAGCAATCGTTCGCCTCTGCTAGGCAAATTAATATTGCAGGTTCGGGTGGTGATGTGTATGGTTTAGAGCCAGAAGATGCATGGAATTATGGAGTTAGCTTTCTACAAGGATTTAATTTCTTCAACAGAAAGGGAGATATTTCTTTAGATTATTACATCACTGATTTTGAAAACCAAGTGGTGGTGGATTGGGAAAATCCGCAAGAAGTTTCTTTTTATAATTTGGAAGGAGAGAGTAGTGCTAAAAGTTTTCAAGTAGAATTAAATTATGAGCTTTTGACCCGTCTTAATTTTAGAACATCGTATAAGTTTTATGATGTATCTACGGATTATAAAAGCGGAAATCTACAGAAACCATTACAAGCACAACATCGATTTTTTGTTAATTTAGGGTATGAGACCGAGGCTAAGGATAATGGTGCGCAATGGAAATTTGATTATACCCTTCATAGTTTTGGAGAAGCGCGGTTGCCAGACACTAGTGCTAACCCGGTGGAATACCAATTACCTGCTTTTTCCCCAACATATAATCTAATGAATGCTCAAGTGACAAAAGTATTCTCTAATTCATTTGAAGTGTATTTGGGTGGTGAAAACCTTTCGGATGTGCAGCAAATTAATCCTGTATTGGGCGCTGATAACCCTTTTGGTCCCAATTTTGATACAACAATAGTGTATGCGCCAATAATGGGTAGAATGTTCTATGGCGGATTCCGATTTAAAATTTTATAAATAACAAATACAATAATACCTATGAAAACAACAATTTTATCAGTGGCAATAATGTTGATTGCAGTATTGACCTATGCTCAAGACAAGAACAAAAAAATGACTTTTGACGTAAATGGTAGATGTGCCATGTGTAAAGAGCGCATAGAGGAAGCTGCATTAAATGTAAAAGGCGTGAAATATGCCAATTGGAGTATACCTACACATCAGTTAGATGTAATTATGGATGAACGTAAAACCGATGCTATGAAAATAAAAACAGCAATTGTAGCCGTAGGTCATGATACCAAAGAATTAAAAGCTACAGAAGAAGCTTATAATAGTGTGCACCCTTGTTGTAGATATAGGGAAGATAATTCTGATGACGGTCAACATCATGATAATTAATTAAGTGTTGGTGCAGCGTGTAATTCTAAAAAAGAAGAAGATCGTGTTTTAGTTAATCTTTTGCCAACAAAATATTCACGGATCAAAATCTGAAATACATTAGCTATAGATTTATTTTAAAATTCTATACCAATGGCACAAGCAAAATCAGCAGGGAAACCAGCTGCAAAGCCTGCACCGGCAAAAGCTGGTAAAAAGGCCGCCCCAAAAGCTGCTCCTAGAAAGAAGTAGTCTAGTTATTGCCTTTAGAAGGCGATACTGTTTGGACGATAAAACCACCTTTTGTAAATAAAGAAGGTGGTTTTTTTATTGATATAAGTATAAAAAAAGCTGCACTTGAAATTTTCAAGTGCAGCTTTAAATTTAATGTACGTCCGCAAACAAGCTAATAATTGCTTGTGGCGGCTCGCCACTACATCATGCCTGGCATTCCGCCACCGCCACCCATAGGGGGCATTGCCGGAGCATCTTCTTTAATATCTGTTAAAGCACATTCAGTAGTTAAGATCATTCCTGCAACAGAAGCAGCATTTTCTAATGCTACCCTAGTTACTTTCTTAGGATCTATAATACCAGCTTTCATCATTTCTACATACTTTTCAGACTTGGCATCATAACCGTAGTCGCCTTTACCTTCAAGTATTTTTGCGATAACTACAGAACCTTCTCCACCTGCGTTAGAAACTATTGTTCTTAAAGGAGCTTCAATGGCACGAGCTACAATTTGTAGACCGGTTGCCTCATCTTCATTATCAGTAGATACTTTAGAAAGAACAGATTTTGCTCTTACCAATGCAACACCACCTCCTGCAACGATTCCTTCTTCAACCGCAGCTCTTGTAGCGTGTAATGCATCGTCAACTCTATCTTTTTTCTCTTTCATTTCAACTTCAGAAGCTGCACCTACGTAAAGTACGGCAACACCACCGGCCAATTTAGCCAAACGTTCTTGAAGTTTTTCCTTATCGTAGTCAGATGTCGTAGTCTCAATTTGAGATTTAATCTGGTTAACTCTTGTTTTAATATCTTTTGCAACACCGCCACCATTAACAATAGTTGTATTGTCTTTGTCTATCTGGACTTTTTCACAAGTACCTAACATGTCTAAAGTAGTGTTATCCAAAGAGAAACCTCTTTCCTCAGAAATAACGGTACCACCAGTTAAGATTGCAATATCTTCTAACATTGCTTTTCTACGGTCACCAAAACCTGGAGCCTTAACAGCCGCAATTTTTAAAGAACCTCTTAATTTGTTTACTACCAATGTAGCCAATGCTTCACCATCAACATCTTCGGCAATAATCAATAACGGTTTACCTGATTGCGCAACTGGCTCTAATACAGGAAGTAGGTCTTTCATTGAAGAGATTTTCTTGTCAAATAACAAGATATAAGGACTTTCTAAATCAGAAACCATCTTTTCAGAATCGGTAACAAAATATGGAGAAAGGTAACCTCTGTCAAACTGCATACCTTCAACAACGTCAACGTATGTGTCTGTACCTTTAGCTTCTTCAACGGTGATGACACCTTCTTTACCAACTTTACCGAAAGCTTGAGCGATCAAGTCACCAATAGTTTCGTCGTTATTAGCTGAGATAGAAGCAACTTGCTTAATTTTCTCGGAAGAATCACCAACTTTTTTAGATTGCTTCGATAAATTTTCAACAATAGCTTCAACAGCTTTGTCAATACCTCTTTTAAGATCCATTGGGTTGGCGCCGGCAGCAACGTTCTTTAAGCCCTCTTTTACGATAGCTTGGGCAAGAACGGTAGCGGTAGTAGTACCGTCACCTGCAAGATCGTTGGTTTTAGAAGCAACTTCTTTAACCATTTGTGCACCCATGTTTTCTAACGGGTTCTCTAATTCTATTTCTTTTGCTACGGTAACACCATCTTTAGTTACTTGTGGAGCACCGAATGATTTACTGATAATAACATTTCTACCTTTTGGTCCTAACGTTACCTTTACAGCATTTGCCAATGCATCAACACCTCTTTTAAGGCCGTCTCTTGCATCTATATCAAACTTAATATCTTTTGCCATTTTAATTTTATTTTGATTAGTGACTCTTTGCACAGGGCAAAAAGTCAAGAAGATTATTGTTTTTTAAATAAAAATTTAAGGGCCAATAGCTTAAAGCCAATAGCCGATTGCTAGTTTTAGATAATAGCAAGAATATCACTTTCTCTCATCATCAAGTAATCTGTACCTTCCAATTTCAGTTCAGTACCGGCATACTTTCCATAAAGAACCGTATCGCCAACTTTAACGGTAACACTGTCATCTTTTGTACCAGGACCCACGGCAACAACTTTGCCCTTCTGTGGTTTCTCTTTTGCGGTATCAGGAATGTAAAGTCCGGATGCAGTTTTAGTTTCAGCTGCCATTGGCTCGATAAGAACTCGGTCTGCCAATGGTTTGATGTTAACTTTAGCCATAATTATTAATTTTTAAAATTGATTTTTAGTTTCGTGGATTAACTAAAGGCAGAAATTATGCCATTGCCTATTTACTGACAAATTGTAAACAAAAAATGCCAGCTTATGACAAGCTGGCATTTAAAATATTTTGTGGTCGTAATGTTATAAACTATCAGACGGTGTAGTCTCATTGGTTACAGGTGGCGTAACTGTTTCTGGCAGTGCTTCTGGCACTACGGTCTCAATATCGTCCCCTTGTAATAATTTAGAATCCGTATCGCCAAAGTTACCTTTAAGGGCAACGTTAGAAGCTAAGATTAAAACTATTAGCAATCCTGCCAAAGTCCATGTACTTTTATCTAAAAAGTCACCTGTTTTTTTTACTCCTCCAACAACTTGGTTGCCTCCTCCGCCAAAAGAAGAAGAAAGTCCGCCACCTTTTGGGTTCTGTACCATGATCACTAATACTAACAATAAGCAAACAACAATGATAAGTATTAGGAAAATTGAAAATGTACTCATTCTAAATTATTTATTATCTTTTCGTAATTTTTCTACCGTCTTAATTCGGTCTGCAAAGAAACTACTTTTTTCTGGATATTTCAAACTTAAAATTTTGTAAGCTTGAATTGCATTTTTATACTTTTTTTGTTCTAGGTAAACCCTTGCTAAAGTCTCTGTCATAAGCTCATTATGGTCAATTTTAGAAGAGCTGGAAATATCTATGGTCGTACTCTGTTCGGTAGGGACAATTTTTGGGTTTGAAGCTATGAACTTGTCTATACGATCGTATTTCTTTTTAATGGCTTCGCTTTTGACCTTGGGTTTTCTTATAGGTTTTGGGGTAACTTTTTGTTTCTCTACCTTTTGTATAGTCTTTTCAATTTTGCTTTCTTTTACCTCTACTTGCGCTTCGGTAATTTCATCTGGGTTATTCTCAGCTACAACTTCTTCAGATTTTTCTAATGGTTTTTTTGAAGCTAGGCTTAACCATTCAGAAAAAGAATATTTTTCTTTGGCATCGAAAGTTAGCGGTTTGCCTATATCCAAAGCATCTTCCTCTTCGGTATTGTCAGGATTTTTAGATTGAAAAAGTGCTGGGTCTAAAATTTTATCGGCATCTTCTTCATTTTGTGGCAATGGTTTATCTTCAGAAGTAATAATTAATGAGGCAGTGGACGCTGCGGCAATAATTTCAGGTGCATTGGTTTCTGTAGCTTCAATTTCGACTTCAACTTCTTCTGTAGCTTCGTCAGGTATATGTGACTCTTCTATTGTGTTGGGAGCATCCTCGTTTACAACAGTTTCAATTTCCTCTGTAGCAAGTGCGTTTTCTACCTCTTCTATTGGTTCTACTTTTTTATTTTCTTCTATTTCTGAAATAATAGTTTCCGAAACATTGGATTGTAGAAAGTCTTTAGAGGTAATAAATTCAAAAAGGACATCTCTATCGGTAGTATATGCCGCAGTTACCTTAAGTGCTTTGTTATACTTGTAGCTGTTTAAATTTTTTAATCCTTTTAAGTGTAGCGCTCGTGCAGCTTGAAAGTAAGGATACTCATCAATAATATCTTCTAAATGTTTGGTATGTATAGGTTCTACCACTTTGGTAGGGTGTTCTAGAAAATATGTAAAGTCCTTAACGTTCATGTTCTTACCAATCTGCTAATGAGGCGTTAAAAATATCTTGTGTCAATCGTTCAAAAATGATTTCGTGGGCTTCGCTCTTAATACTGGCTAATTGCGTGTCTGCCGGGTAATCATAAAAAAAAGAAAAACTTTGGTCAAAAGCGGCATCTTCTTTTAATTGATTATAAAAACGCACTTTAACCCTCACGGAAAGTCTGTTTTGAGCGGCCGTTTGGGCTGCTGTTGCAGACATTGGGGAAATTTTATATTCGGTAATTTCACCTTCGTACAATAAATCTGGGTTGCCGGTACTGATCAGGTCTAAACTGGTTTGGTTTTGAATCCTATCTTGTAACGCCAACGTAAAGTCTCTATCTACACCAGGTTCAAATGTTGAGCCTGGACTTTGGGTTGCGTAATTTTGAAAATAATTTACTTTAAAAGTTTTTGCCTCACCTACATTGCCACCGGTAAAATTGTACACACCGCAACTAAATAAAAGAATTACGGGTAGTATATAAAGAATAGTTTTTTTTAGGTATTTCATGGAAATGAGATTCATTTTGTATTAAAGATCGTACTGCTTAATTTTTCGGTATAGTGTTCGTTCGGAAATGCCTAGCTCTGTTGCTGCGGCCTTTCTTTTTCCACGGTTACGTTCTAAAGATTTTTTGATCAATTCTACTTCTTTCTCTTGTAAAGATAGGGTTTCTTCCTCTTGAATTTCTTCGGCAAAATGATACTTGTCTTCGTAGGATTCTTGAATTACAGAAGGTTCTTCCTGTTTTGGTTCTGGCAGGTGTAAAAGGCTAAGTGAAGATTCTTCTTGAGTATCATGTTCAATATCAACGTCTTCTTCGTCATCGTTACCGTAAATTTTACGAATCAGGTTTTCATTGTCTTTTTGAACCTTTTCAGAATCGTTGTTTTTTAAAAGCTCCATCGTCAACTTTTTAAGGTCGTTGAGGTCGCCTTTCATATCAAAAAGTACTTTGTACAGTATTTCTCTTTCGTTACTAAAATCGCTTTCAGATTTTGTGTTAGAGACTACCGCAGGTAAGTTACTTGTAGTGTTGTGGGGCAAGTAGCCATTTAAAGTAGCAGCGTTAATTGCTCTGTTTTCTTCCAGTACGGAAACCTGTTCAGCTATATTTCTTAACTGACGTATGTTGCCAGGCCATCTGTATTTTGTCAATAAAGACACGGCATGCTCATCTAATCTTATAGTTGGCATCTTGTATTTCTGACTAAAGTCAGATGCAAATTTTCTGAACAATAAATGAATATCTCCTTGACGTTCGCGTAGTGGTGGTATGTTGATTTCAACCGTACTTAATCGATAGTACAGGTCTTCTCGAAAACGTTCTTTCTTTATCGCTTCGAACATATTTACATTTGTTGCCGCAACAATACGTACATCTGTTTTTTGAACTTGAGAAGAACCAACTTTTAAGAATTCACCATTCTCCAATACACGTAGTAAACGAACCTGTGTGGTTAAAGGTAGCTCGCCAACCTCATCTAAAAAAATGGTACCACCATCGGCAACTTCAAAATAGCCGCTTCTGGTTTGCGTAGCACCTGTAAAAGCGCCCTTTTCATGGCCAAATAGTTCACTGTCAATGGTGCCTTCCGGTATGGCGCCACAGTTTACCGCAATATATTTTGCATGTTTTCTATGGGAAAGCGAATGAATAATTTTTGGGATCGATTCTTTACCTACACCACTTTCACCTGTTACCAAAACAGAAATATCTGTTGCGGCAACCTGCATTGCTTTTTCCAGTGCACGATTCAGTTTGGGGTCTTGCCCAATAATTTCAAAACGTTGTTTTATGCTTTGTATGCTTTCCATATACAATGGCTACTAAAAGTTAATTGTTGTCAGAATACCCAACAGCAACACCTTTTAAGGTTGCTGAAGTGCAATCATTGATTTGAACATTTACAAAATCCCCAATTTTGTAGTTTTCCTTAGGGAAAACAACCACGGTGCTTTGAGAGTTTCTGCCCATCCACTCGTTTTCAGATTTTTTAGAAGTTCCTTCGATCAAAACTTCTTGGATTTTGCCTACGTGCTTTTCCGTTCTAAATTGACAGTGGCTTCTTTGTAGGGCTATAATTTCAGAAAGACGTCTCTTTTTTATAGGTTCAGGAACATCGTCTTCCATTTTTCTGCCGGCCAAGGTCCCTGGTCTTTCAGAGTAGGCGTACATGTAACCAAAATCATATTTTACATATTCAAGTGCTTTTAAGGTATCTGCATGGTCTTCTTCTGTTTCCGTTGGAAAACCGCTAATGATATCTTGAGAAATAGCACAATCAGGAATAATTTTTCTAATATTATCTATGAGTTCAAAATACTCTTCAATGGTGTGTAAGCGGTTCATTTCCTTTAAAATACGGTTGCTACCGCTTTGTACGGGTAAATGAATATGGTTGCAGATGTTTTTATGTTCTGCCATGGTCCTGATTACGTCCAGGGTCATGTCCTGAGGGTTCGAAGTAGAAAAACGAATGCGCATCTTTGGGTTTGCCAATGCCACCATGTCCAACAGTTTAGAGAAATTGGTAGCGGTAGCTTTTTGCATTTCAGATGCGTTTTCAAAATTTTTCTTGAGCCCGCCGCCATACCATAAATAACTATCTACATTTTGGCCAAGTAACGTAATTTCTTTAAAGCCCTTTTGCGAAAGCTCTTGTATTTCGGCAAGAATAGATTGTGGGTCTCTACTTCTTTCCCTACCTCTGGTAAATGGTACTACGCAAAAGGTACACATATTGTCGCATCCTCTGGTAATGGATACAAAAGCCGTTACACCGTTGGTGTTTAATCTAACCGGTGCAATATCGCCATAAGTTTCATCTTTGGATAGAATTACGTTTACGGCATCTCTTCCTGAATCTACTTCTTTAATTAGGTTGGGTAAGTCTTTGTAAGCATCTGGCCCAACGACCATGTCTACAATTTTTTCCTCATCTAAAAGTTTGTCTTTTAATCTTTCTGCCATACAGCCAAGAACACCTACTTTTAAATGCGGTCTAGATTTTTTTACCTTATTATATTCGGTCAATCTTTTACGAATGGTCTGTTCCGCTTTATCTCTAATAGAACAGGTGTTTACAAGTACTAAATCTGCATTTTCTAATGTTTGGGTGGTGTTAAAACCTTCGGTTGCCAAGATAGAGGCAACAATTTCACTATCGGCAAAATTCATTGCGCAACCATAGCTTTCTATAAAGAGGTTACGCTTGTTCGTTTCTTTTCCTTCAACTACCAAAGTTGTGCCCTGCACATTTTCGTCTATGGTTTTCTCCATTTTTGTAATACGTTGCGTATAAAATATTTTGGAAGGCAAAGATACTATTATAATCAAAAATATGACAAGATGACATGAATATTTAGGGTTTGTTTAGGCTTTGCACACGAAAATTATTTAGTGTTAGTACCAATTATAACCACCTCTATACATGAATTTAGAAAACTTGACTCAGCACATTAACACGAAACCAGATTTAGAATTCGGTACCATTTTCAGTAGGTCTATTGAACTATTTAAGAAAGTTTGGTTGCAAGGCTTTATCATTTTGCTCTTGACATTTGTTGTTATACTACCGTTTTATATTGTTTTGTATATCCCAATGTTCGCTTTGGGTATAACCGATCCAGAAGCATTGCAGCATGGTGAGTTACCGCCTATGGCAGCTATTGCATTAGCTATTCTTATGCCTGTTTTTTCAATAGGGGTGACCACATTTGCTTTAGCTTTAAATGCGTCATTTTTGAAAATTTGTAAAGAAAAAGATTTAGAGGATTTTACTAGTGATGATTACTTCTATTATTTTAAAGAAGGGCGTTTAGGTAAAGTGTTCATACTTGCATTATATACTTTTGGCCTATCGATTTTAGGGGTACTTGCCTGTGGTGTTGGCGTATTTTATGTCATGGTGCCAATTTCGTTGATACCTGCTTTTTTGGCGTTTTCAAATCATTTGTCTCCTTTAGAAATGGTAAAGGCGAGTTTTACGTTGGGCAACAAAAACTGGTTGGTCATATTCGGTTTGGTGATTATTTCGGCATTTGTGGCGCAACTTGGCTTTATTTTATGTTGTGTGGGCGTGCTGTTCACTGCAATGTTAGGTAAAGTGCCGGTGTATTACATGTACAAGGATGGTGTAGGTTTTGGTGAGGTAAAGAAAATTTCAAATCATTGATAACGCAACTATTAGGTGTTTTTTCATCTAATGATTACAAACAGCTAAATTATTGTCAATGAAGAATTTTGTTTTTCTATTTTGTGCCATCGCATTATCTGTATTTGTTTCTTGTGACGATGACGGACCTTACCAAGATTACCAAGTTGCAAGACCTATTTTGCAAGATGCAATTACGTTTAAGGCAGAGGCCGTATCGGTTACCGAACCTGTGCCAGTGGTATCATCGGGCAAAATTTATGCTTATGGTAATTATATTTTTGTCAATGATGTAAATAAGGGTTTTCATGTAATCGATAATCAAAACCCTTCATCTCCGGAAAGTATCGCGTTTATAAAATTAGAAGGTAATAATGATATTTCTATAAAAGATGATAAAATATATGCCGATAGTTATGGGGATTTGGTCATTTTTGATATATCGGATATTAATAATATTTCAATAGCCGGGCGTATTGAAAATGCCATATATAATAATGGTGTTTGGGCTACGGATGTTGAATATCCGCAGGCAGATTTTTATGAATTCGGCGATATTGATTATGATAGGGATATTGTTATTGGCTGGGAAGTTGTAACGGAAAGAAGATCGGTAGAGGAGTATGAGTCTAGGTATAACTGTGATGGTTGTGTGGTAGATTCTCTTGAAAGTTTCAATGATAGTCCGCAGCCAAGTACCGGTCAAGGCGGTTCTTTGGTCCGTTTTAAGATAATTGGGAATTATTTATATGTCGTAGATTATAGTGATATAAATATTTTTGACATTACAGATGTAGAGGATGTACAGGTTTTGGACGATGTTCAGGTAGCCTGGGATATTGAGACCATATATAATCAAGGCGATATTTTATTTATAGGGGGCTCGCAGGGCATGTACATTTATGGAATTAAAAATCCGGAAAAACCAAAATTTATCTCAGAATTCAGGCATGGTACCGCTTGTGATCCTGTTGTGGTCGATGGCGGTTATGCATATGTAACCTTAAAAGGTGGTAATTTTTGCGGAAATACGGAAAGTGGTCTTTATGTCATAGATATTTCTAACCTTGAAAATCCTGAACTAAAGGTTATCTACCCTATGGACGGTCCAAACGGATTGGGGATAAAAGATGATACGCTCTTTGTCTGTGATGGAGATTCTGGTTTAAAGGTTTATGATAAGACCAACGCTCCAAATCTTAAGTTGATCAACACTTTTAAAAATATTGTAGCTTATGATGTTATTCCCTTGCCGTCATCTTTACTGATGATAGGTGACCGAATATTATACCAATATGAATATGTAGATAATGATATAAAATTACTCAGTACTCTACAGTTATAAAATTATTATTAGGTTAAAAAAAAGGAAGCTCGATCGGCTTCCTTTTTTTTAGTTTAAGCCACTAATTGGTTTATGCGTTGTAATATACAGGTGATAATATGCGTTAATTTCATGATTTTATTTGGTTGAACTCTGTTGAAATATGAGGAAAAATAAAATCTGGAAATTCCAAAGTTTAATTTTTAGTATACATTTGTAAGTATAAACAAGGTTGATGGCGAAAAATTTAGTAATTGTTGAGTCTCCTGCAAAGGCAAAAACTATAGAGAAGTTTTTGGGAAAAGATTATAAGGTAGAATCTAGCTTTGGTCACATAGCGGATTTACCTTCAAAGGAGCTGGGAGTAGATGTTGAAGGCGATTTTACACCTAAATATATAGTTGATAAAGACAAGCAAGCTTTAGTGAAAAAACTTAAGAGTTTGGCGGATAAGGCAGAAACTATATGGCTAGCAAGTGATGAGGATCGAGAGGGAGAGGCTATATCTTGGCACCTTGCAGAAGAACTGGGCTTGGACAAGAAGAAAACAAAGCGAATTGTTTTCAACTCGGTTACAAAAGCAGCTATTCAAAAAGCGATCGAGAACCCAAGAGAGATCAATTTTAACCTTGTAAATGCACAACAAGCTAGGCGTGTTTTGGACCGTTTGGTTGGGTACCAGTTATCTCCCGTACTATGGAAAAAAATTAAGCCAGGTCTTTCTGCCGGTCGTGTTCAGTCTGTAGCCGTAAGGCTCATTGTAGAACGAGAAAGGGATATTGAAGGTTTCGAGCCACAGGCATCGTTTAAGATTGCAGCGGAATTTCAAACAGAATCCGGAAGTGTATTTTCTGCAAAACTGAACAAAACTTTTTCTACCGAGGAAGAAGCGAAGGCATTTTTAGAAAAAAATAAGGCAGCTGATTTTTCTATAAGTAAATTAGATAAAAAACCGGCTAAGAAATCGCCATCTGCACCGTTTACCACATCTACATTACAACAAGAAGCATCAAGAAAATTATATTTTTCTGTAGGTAGAACCATGCAGGTAGCCCAACGTTTGTATGAAGCAGGTTTAATAACCTACATGAGAACAGATAGTGTCAACCTTTCTAATGAAGCATTGGCATCTGCCAAAGAAGCTATTGAAAAGAACTACGGTAAGGAATATAGCGAAACAAGAAATTTTAAAGGAAAGTCTAAAGGGGCCCAAGAGGCACACGAAGCCATTAGACCTACGGATATGGGAAATCAATCTCCGTCATTGGAGCGTGATCAATCTAAACTATATGATTTAATTTGGAAACGTACCGTTGCATCTCAAATGAGCGATGCTCAATTGGAACGTACCAATGTTAGGATAAAGGCAAACAAACATTCAGAAGAATTTACGGCAAACGGTGAAGTTATAAAGTTTGACGGTTTCTTGAAAGTTTACATGGAAGGTGTAGATGATGAGGACGTTGCCGAAGAGCAAGAAGGTATGTTGCCGGCAATGAAGCAGGGAGAGCGTTTGTTGAACAATTTCATATCTGCCACAGAACGTTTTACAAGGGCGCCATACAGATTTACGGAAGCATCTTTAGTTAAGAAATTAGAAGAGTTGGGAATTGGTAGACCGTCTACATATGCACCCACGATATCTACGATACTCAACCGAGGTTATGTGGAGAAAGGTACTATAGAAGGTACTGAGCGTAAGTATCAGCAATTGATATTGAAGTCTGATGAAATAGAAACAAAGAACCTTACCGAAAATGTAGGTTCGGACAAAGGTAAAATGGTACCAACGGATATTGGTATGATCGTAACCGATTTCTTGGTGAGTAATTTTGCCAATATATTAGATTACAATTTTACCGCCCAGGTGGAAGAAGATTTTGATGAGATAGCTTCAGGTGATGAAGACTGGAAGAAAATGATGAAAGAGTTCTATAAAGACTTTCATCCAAATGTAGTAGATGTAGAAGAAAATGCAGACCGCGCAAGTGGAGAAAGAATATTAGGTAAAGATCCTAAATCTGGCAAACAAGTATCTGTCCGTTTAGGTAGATTTGGACCTATGGTACAAATAGGTACCGTAGATGATGAAGAGAAACCAACATTTGCAAGTCTGCTGCCAGAGCAATCTTTAAATACTATTACTTACGAAGAGGCAATGGATCTTTTTAAGCTTCCTAGAAAATTAGGGGTATATGAAGGAGAGGAAGTATTGGCCAATGTAGGTAGATTTGGCCCATACGTAAAATTTGGAGATAAGTTTATTTCAATGGACAAAGGTGAAAGCGCCTTTGAAATTGAAATGGATAGGGCTATAGAACTTATTGTAGCCAAGCAGAAGGCCGATGCCCCAATTGCCATGTACGAGGATTTAGAAGTTACCAAGGGCACCGGTAGGTTTGGACCGTTCATTAAATGGAACGGCATGTTCATCAACGTAAACAAAAAGTATGATTTTGATAACCTATCAAATGATGACATAATAGAACTTATCGAAATTAAAAAGCAAAAAGAGATCGATAAGGTTATTCATAACTGGGAAGAAGAAGGTATACGTATAGAAAAAGCCAGATGGGGTCGTCATAATGTAATTAAAGGTAAGATCAAAGTAGAATTGGCTAAAACGGTAGATGTAGTAAATATGTCCTTAGAGGAAGCCCAAAAGTTGATCGAAGCGAAGACACCCAAGAAAAAAGCTCCAAAGAAAAAGGCAAAAGCTAAACCTAAAACAAAAAAGTAATTTAATTTTAGGTCAAAATATTAGTACAGTATTTTTTATGATTTCTAAAAACCTTTAATAGATGGCCTTTGATTTTCTAGTTCCGGTATCGGATAAAGTTTTAGCCCATAATGAGTTGTTGCCCAGCCAGGCAATAGGTAAAAATGCCCACATACATACAGAAAAAGATGGTTTGCCGGTTCTGGCAAACGTTACAGTTGCAATTGTGGGGGTAAGAGAGTCAAGAAACGCCTATGAAAAGAAACATGAAAAATTAGATGTTTCTGCTATAAGATTACAGTTTTACAAACTTTTAATAGGTAATTGGAATGCTACTATAGTAGATTTAGGGGATATAGAGGAAGGTGCTACGGTAAATGACACTTATTTTGTAGTGAAAGAAGTAGTGGCCGGTTTACTGGAAGAAGATATTATACCAATAATTTTAGGGGCTACACAAGATATTACCTATCCTGCCTATAGGGCTTTTGATGGTATTAGGGATATGATCAACCTGGTAGCGATTGATAGTAGATTTGATTTTGGTATAGAAGATGAGCTTATATCTTCACATTCTTACATGAGTAAAATCATTACCGATAAACCAAACAACCTTTTCAATTTTTCAAACATTGGCTATCAAAGCTATTTCAACGCTCAAGAAGAAATAGATTTAATGGAGCGATTGTTTTTTGATGCATACAGGCTAGGGGAGGTCGCCAATGATATTTCTTTGGCGGAACCTGTGCTTAGAAACGCTCATATGGTAAGTCTGGATATGCGATCTGTAAAGGCAAGCGAAATTTCTTTGTCAGCTAATTTTTCTCCTAACGGGTTTAATGGTAGAGAAATCTGCGCTATTTCTAGATATGCCGGTATTAGCGATAAAGTATCTGTATTCGGCTTGTATGAAATGGAGAACACCGTACAGTCGCAACAGCTTATAGCTCAAATAATATGGTACTTTATAGAAGGTATCAATTTTAGAATCAAAGAATCTCCATATACCAAAACAGATGACTTTGTAAAGTACAATGTACCAAGCGAAGATGAAGAATTGGTGTTCTACAAAAGTTTATTGACCGAAAGATGGTGGACAGAAGTTCCATCTATTTTCTCTTCACATACTAAAGGCCATACACCTGCGTTATTACCTTGCACCGAGAAGGATTATTTAGATGCATGTAATCAACAAATTCCTGAAAGGTGGTTTAAGGCCTACAAGAAAGGCTTTAATTAACATAATTATTTTTAAAGTATAAAAAGACTTTAATACAATATTTTATATAAAACCTAGTTTTAGTTGTTAGAATAAATTATTGTATTCTGAGTTTAACCATAATCGAAATTTAACCTAAAGTATGAAGAAGCTATTGTTATCCTCTATAGCGTTTGTTTTTTTACTCACAAGTTGTGGGTCTAAACAGAAAGGTGAGCTAACTGGAGTCCAGGGAAAAAAATGGTATCCGGAAAAACCATATGGAATGGAACTTATCCCAAGGGGTTCTTTCATAATGGGTAAGAGTGAAGAAGACCAAGGAAAATTATTGAATGCGCCTACCAAGACGGTTACGGTACGTTCTTTTTACATGGATGATACTGAAATCACAAATAGTGAGTATCGTCAGTTTGTAGAATGGGTAAAGGATTCTATCGTTAGAACCAAGCTTGCCATTTTAGCTGATGAATTAGGTATTGGTCCGGAAGAAGGAGGTATTGGCGATTATGCTTTTAAAGACGCAGATACTACAAGAGCTTCTGTATATGATAAGTATATGTTGGACAATTACTCAGGTATGGGTGAAACGGGTTACGAAGGTAGGGCGTTGAGCAAAGATGAAGACCTTATATGGAACACTGCAGATTACCCGGACGAGTATTATACCGAGATTATGGATTCTATCTATCTATCTGAAGAAGAATCTTATAACGGTCAACGTACAATTGATGTTAAAACATTAAAGTATAAGTATAGCTGGATGGATATAGAGGCTGCCGCACGTGCTTCTGTTAAAGGAAACAAGAGCCGTAAAGACTTTATCCGTACAGAAGAAGTTGAGATATACCCAGATACAACAGTTTGGATCAGGGATTTTTCATACTCTTATAATGAACCAATGCACAATGATTATTTCTGGCACGATGCTTACAGTGAGTATCCTGTTGTAGGTATTAGCTGGAAACAGGCAAAAGCATTCTGTAACTGGAGAACAAAGTTTAAAAACGATGATAACAAGAGTCGTGGTAGACAGTTTGTAAATCAATTTAGATTACCTACGGAAGCTGAATGGGAATACGCTGCAAGAGGTGGTATAGAAGGTGGTACGTACCCATGGGGTGGACCATATGTAATCAGTGACACTGGTTGTTTTATGGCAAACTTTAAGCCACAACGTGGAGATTATGCTGCAGATGCTGCTTTATATACAGTAGAAGCGAAATCTTATGAGCCTAATGACTTTAATATGTACAATATGGCCGGTAACGTTTCTGAGTGGACAAATTCCAGTTACGATCCAAGTGCATATGATTATGTATCAACGATGAACCCTAACGGTGGTGATCAATCTAATACAAGAAAAGTTATTAGAGGTGGTTCCTGGAAAGATGTAGCATACTTCTTACAAGTAAGTACAAGAGATTACGAATATGCAGATTCTGCCCGTAGTTACATAGGTTTCAGAACGGTACAGGATTATATGGGTGAGGAAGATTCCACACAATAAATAATAACATTAACAGTTTTAATATAAATTCAAATTCATTTTTTAACCAAATCTTTTTTTTTAAACCTTAAATTAAATTAAACATGGCACAGTCAAAATCCACAAAAAAATTATTTAACATGGCCTACGGGCTTGGAGCATCAGTCGTTATTATTGGTGCATTATTCAAAATTCTTCACTGGGAGTTAGGACCATTAAATGGTGGTATTCTTTTAGCGATAGGTCTTATTACAGAAGCATTAATTTTTGCGATCAGTGCATTTGAACCGGTAGATGACGATTTAGATTGGTCATTGGTATATCCAGAATTAGCTGGTGGTGAAAGTAAAGCACCTAAGAAAGCTCAAGCTGCAACTGAAGTAAAAGAAGCTGAAGCATCATTATCTAAAAAATTAGATGATTTATTAAAAGAAGCTGGTGTAGACGCAAGTCTTATGGAGAGCTTGGGATCTAGCATTAAAAACTTTGAAGGTGCTGCTAAAGGTATCGCTCCAACAGTTGATGCAATGGAATCTACTAAGAAATATTCAAGTGAAATGGTTCAGGCTGCCGCTCAAATGGAGTCTTTGAACAGTCTTTATAAAGTACAATTAGAAAGTGCTAGCAAGCAAGCTTCAGTTAATGAAGAGGTTGTTCAAAATGCAAGTGCACTTAAAGATCAAATGGCATCTTTGTCTACAAACCTTTCTTCATTGAATGGTGTATATGGTGGTATGTTATCTGCAATGAGCAAAAACTAGTTTGGATTTTTACCAACCCGAATCAATTATTAATAAAAATCTAAATTAAAAATCCATGGCAGGAGGAAAACAATCACCACGTCAGAAGATGGTCAACTTAATGTATTTGATCTTCATCGCAATGTTGGCGTTAAACATGAGTAAAGAGGTGCTAGCGGCATTCGGTATAATGAATGAAAAGCTAGAGACTTCTAACGAAAAGACAACCGCAAGTAACGATGCGTTCTTGGAAAGTCTTGGAACTAAAGCATCTGAAGATGCTGCAAAGTATGATAAGTTATATAAAAATGCTCAGCAGATCAAAGCTATGTCTCAAGAGTATTATGATTACTTAGAAGGACTTAAGAAAGGTATGATGGAAGGGATCGAAGATCCTAAGGATTATGCCCGTATGGACATGTCAGATTACTTGGACCAAAAATTATTTCAAGGTGAAAATTTATCTGAAGATGGTAAAAAGTTCATGAGTAACCTTACAGGTTATAGAGATCAAGTTGCTGCAATTGTACCAGCTGCTCTAAAGCAATCTGTTATCGATCGTTTCCAAACAGGAGATGAGAACGGTAAAGTTGAAAAGAGAGACGGTACAAAGCAAGATTGGATCAACTACCACTATGAAGGGTATCCTTTGGTAGCATCTTTGGCAAAATTAACACAGTTACAGGCTGATGTTAAGATAACTGAAGAAGCAGCTTTGAAATCAATGTTGGCTGGTGAGTTAACTGAGCAAGTTTCTTTAAAGAACTTTGCAACATCTCTTTTAGCTACAAAATCTGCATACTATGCAGGTGAGAAGTATGATGGTAAGATCATTATCAGCAAAACTGATAATTCTTCTACTCCGGTAAGAGCTGAGTTGACTTTAGATGGTAGAAAATTATCTGAAGGTTCTGATTATAAATTAGAAGCTGGTGGTGTTAAAATGTTGATTGGTTCTGGTTCTGCCGGTGATCATGAAGTAAAAGGTACCATCTACTTTAAGCAAGACGGTGAAGAAATTCCTGTTGAGGTTAAAAATTCTTTCGCAACAATATCTAAGCCTAATGCTGCTTTGATCGCTGCAGATAAAATGAACGTTGTATATAGAGGTGTTGCTAACCCAATGTCTATCTCTATACCAGGTATACCTAACAATAAGGTTAGAGCATCTGCTCCAGGTCTTAAAGCGGTAAGTGGTAGTAAGTATGTGATGACACCAGGTACTGGTAGAAATGTAACTATTACAGCTTCTGGTACATTGCCAGATGGTCAGTCTGTATCTTCTAAGTCTGAATTTAGAATTAAGGATATTCCAAGACCAGAAGGTAGCATAAGCAAGCAAACAGGTAGTCTTAAACTTCCAAAGAGAAATGTTGAGATCGCTACTATAGGTGCTGGTTTAGAAGATTTCGATTTTGACTTGAACTTAGCTGTAAGCGGTTTCAAATTCAAAGTTCCAGGTCAACCAACAGTTTCTGTAAGAGGAAACAAAATGAATGCTAAGGCTAAACAAGCTTTAGGTCGTGCTAAAAGAGGAGATATTGTACAAATATTCGATATCGAAGCTTATATCACAAATAACAAAAGTTACAAGTTGAAGAAAGTATCTCCGGTAGTTGTGGAGATTACAAACTAATAAATGGAATGATACCGGGTAGGTCCTAAGGACTTGCCCGGTTAATTTTAAAGTGAAGTAAACATGAATTGGAAAAATGTTTTAGTAATGGGGGCGGTAACAATGTTACCTTTATCAATGATGGCCCAAGCAAATGTATTGAATGCAAAGAAACCAAGTGAGGTTGGTATTCGTACAGAAGCTCAAAAGGCTGTTGATAATGATGCTCCGTTAGAATATGGTTATGTAGATGATAGGGATATCCTTTGGTCTAAAACCTTATGGGAAACCATTGATTTAGATGAGAGAGTTAATTTCCCCTTATATTACCCAACAGATACTATGGATATTGGACCGGATAGAAGGTCTTTGTACCATGTACTGGTTAAAAATTTAAAAAGTGGAAAATTAGATACTTACACAGATTCTTATTTTACACAAAAAAGGACTTTTGACGATTTAAAAGATGCTTTACAAATGGTTGATACCCTAGATTACGGGTATGAGCAAATGAATGCAGGTGAAGCAGTTTCTGAGGAGTATATTACTCGAAGAACGATTTCTGCGGCAGACATTGAAGAATACCACATTAAAGGAATTTGGTATTTTGATAAAAGGCAGGGAGAATTAAAATACCGTCTTTTAGGTATTGCTCCTGTTGCACCAGATGTAAACTTTATGGATGATGACAATCCAGATATGGTAGAGCTTTTTTGGGTATGGTACCCAGATGCACGTGAAATGTTACACGAAGCAAAAGTTTTCAACCAACAAAATTCAGCACAGCCTATCTCCTTTGACATGCTTTTAAATGCACGAAGATTCGATGCTGTTATCTATAAAGAAGATAACGTACAGGGCGACAGAAAAGTAGATGATTACATTTCTGATAATGCTTTGTTCCAATTATTGGAAGCAAAACGAATTAAAGAAACAATTAGAGATAAGGAACAAGACATGTGGGCTTACTAAGCTTACTGAAAATCCAATTCACATAAAAAAAAGACCCGATCGAAAGATCGGGTCTTTTGTTTTTATATAACGTTTTATGCAATTGTCGTTACCTTTGTGTCATGGTAGATTATATAGTGGTAGGGTTAGGATTGGCGGGTACTGCATTTTGCGAAACCTTGCGTAAAAACGATAAAACTTTTGTTGTTTTTAATGACCGATCGCAGACATCCTCTCGTGTTGCGGGCGGTTTGTATAATCCCGTTATTTTAAAACGCTTTACCCTTTCTTGGCGGGCAGATGAACAATTACCTGTTGCTACCGAGTTTTACACGCAATTAGAGCAATTTTTGAATGTAAAGTTTGATAAAAAGCTGAACGTGCTACGAAAATTTGCCTCAATTGAAGAGCAGAATCTGTGGTTTGAAGCCGCAGATAAAAATAAGCTTAAGCCATATTTAGCTACAAAGCTGGTGAATAATGAAAATGCCGGACTAAATATTCCTTTTCAATTGGGTAAAGTTTTAGAGACAGGTAGGTTAGAGACCCTAACACTTTTTAATAATTATGAGAATTGGCTAAAAGAAGAAAGTAAATTATATACTCAGACCTTTACTTATAACGACCTTCAAATAAAACAAGACTACGTAATTTACAAAGATATAAAGGCAAAGAATGTCGTATTTGCCGAAGGATACGGAATGATGCAGAATCCGTTTTTCAATTATCTACCTATGCAAGGTTCAAAAGGGGAGTATATTGTTATTGAGTCTAAAGGTTTAAATGAATTAAATGTGATTAAATCCTCTATATTTTTAATTCCTCTTGGTAATGATCTGTATAAAGTAGGCGCCACGTACCATAGAAACGATAAAAATAATATAACTACGGAAGAAGCTAAAAGCGAGCTTTTAAATAAATTGGATACCTTACTGAATCATCCATATAAGGTAGTTGATCACGTGGCAGGTATGAGGCCTACGGTCAAAGATAGAAGACCTTTGGTAGGTCAACATCCAAAGTATATTAATTTATGGTTGTTGAACGGTTTTGGGTCTCATGGAATTACAATAGCTCCTTGGGCGGCAAAAGCGCTATATAATCGTGTAGAAAAAGAATTGCCTCTGCTTGAAGAAATGGATATAGCTCGTTTTAATAGGAATTAGGAATTTTTAAAATTATTTGTTGCGTTAGGGTCATAGGTTATGAACATGTTGATCCAAATATTACGGGATAACCTCATAATTACCGGCATAAACATAACAAGTGTCGCAATAATAGCTATAAATGTTTCTATAAGGTCTGCACCAACAAACAAATATGCAATAACAAAGGCCGCAACTGCAAAAGCAATTCCTACTCCATAACTAACATACATGGCGCCATAAAAGAAAGAGGGTTCTATTTTATATTTTAAATCGCAATGGCTACATCTTTCGTGCATTTTAAAGATTTTGCCCATATGGTACGGGTTTTTGTCCAAATACATACTTTCTTTATGACATCTAGGACAACTTCCTGTTAAAATGCTGTAGAGTTTGTTTCCTTTTTTTAACATTTGCAAAACTTTGCACTAAGGTACGATTTTGAGATATTTCTCATATTGCTCTACTGTAGTTATAATGATAAAATTAGCTTAAAACTCATCAAATTTTATATGGGATTTTTAAGTAATCAATAGAAGAATTAGAATTTATGTTAAACGTTCACAACCTATCAGTCTCTTTTGGAGGAGAATATTTATTTGAAGAAATTTCATTTCGTTTAAATGCCGGTAACAGAGTGGGGCTAGTAGGTAAAAATGGAGCAGGAAAATCTACTTTGCTGAAGTTGTTAAATAAAGATATGCCTTTGGATACCGGTGTAATAGCGGTAGAAAAAGATATTAAGATCGGATTTCTGCGTCAAGATATAGATTTTGTTGAAGGAAGATCAGTATTGGAAGAAGCGTATCAAGCTTTTGAAGAGATCAAGGCTTTGGAATTAAAATTGGATGAAATAAATCATCAACTTGCAGAACGAACGGATTATGAATCGGATTCCTATAGTCAGCTCATTGTAGACTTGAGTGATATAACGCATCATTATGAAATTTTAGGGGGTTATAACTATCAGGGGGAGACAGAAAAAATACTACAAGGTCTAGGTTTTAGAAGAGAGGATTTTGATAAAAAAACAGAAACATTTTCCGGGGGATGGAGAATGCGTATAGAGCTTGCCAAATTGTTATTGCAAACTAACGATGTTTTATTGCTGGATGAGCCTACCAACCATTTAGATATAGAATCTATCATTTGGTTTGAGCAGTTTTTGAACAACTATACCGGCGCCGTAGTTATTGTTTCACACGATAAAATGTTCCTGGATAATGTAACGAACAGGACTATTGAAATCTCATTGGGGCGTATTTACGACTACAATAAACCTTACACTGAGTATTTGGTGTTAAGAAATGAAATAAAGCAACAACAGGTAAATGCCCAAAAGAACCAAGAAAAAGAAATTCAACAGGCAGAACGCTTAATAGAGAAGTTTAGGGCCAAGTCTACCAAGGCCTCTATGGCGCAGTCATTGATCAAAAAGTTGGATAAGATTGAACGTATAGAAGTTGATGAGGATGATAACAGTGTTATGAGCCTTCGTTTCCCAATTTCGGTTACGCCGGGCAAGGTTGTGGTAGAAATAGAGGAACTTTCAAAAGCGTATGGTAATAACTTAGTGTTAAATGACATTAACCTGTTAATTGAAAGGGATAGCAAAACTGCTTTTGTTGGGCAGAACGGACAAGGAAAATCTACCTTGGCAAAGATTATTGTTGGCGATTTGGAACATGAGGGTCACTTAAAACTGGGGCATAACGTGCAAATAGGCTATTTTGCACAGAACCAGGCGGAATATTTAGATGGTAACAAAACCATTTTAGATACCATGATAGATGCGGCCAACGAAAAAAATAGAAGTAAAGTAAGAGATATTTTAGGGTCGTTTTTATTTAGGGGAGATGAAGTGGATAAATATGTGAAAGTTCTTTCCGGTGGTGAACGTAATCGTTTGGCTTTGGCCAAAATGTTATTACAGCCTTTTAATGTTCTTGTAATGGATGAGCCCACCAACCACTTGGATATAAAATCTAAAAATGTATTGAAGCAGGCCTGTTTAAATTTTGAGGGAACTTTGATATTGGTATCCCATGATAGGGATTTTCTTCAAGGACTTACTAATAAAGTTTATGAATTTAAAGATCAAAAGATAAGAGAGTATTTAGGCGATGTGGACTACTACTTGGAACAACGTAAAGTAGAAGATTTTAGGGCTATTGAAAAAAAGCAGGCAGTAGCTACATCAAAAGAAAAACCTAAAGCATCCAATTCTTTTCAAGACCAAAAAAAATTAAAGAGTTTAAAGAACCAATTGAGCTCGGTTGAAAGTAAGATCGGAACACTTGAGAATGAAATTAAGAATATAGATCATGAGTTGTTGGTAGATTATGACGCCACTATAGCCAAGCCCAATTTCTTTGATGGTTACCAAGCTAAAAAGAAGGAATTAGAAACATTAATGCAGAAATGGGAAACACTTACAATGGAAATTGAGGAGTTGGGTTAAACAAATAATACCAAACCTACAGTTTTGCTACTTTCACAACATATTTTGCTACTTTCACAACAAACAGAGGTCACTCAACGATAAAATTTCAGTTTTCAGCGTTATTAGTTCAAATTTGTAGGAGAATTCTTAGTGTGAGAATTTTCCAAACCACCATCTTATGAAAAAATTATATTATTTAAGTTTCAGCCTATTTTTTCTGACAACGATTTGTTTTGCAGAAGTTTCCAAAAAGGAGAAGAAAGCGTTAATTGATTTATATGAAACCGCAAATGGTAATCACTGGGTAAAAAAATGGGATTTAAAGACTCCTGTTTCCCAATGGCATGGTATTACGGTAGAAAATGATCAAGTAGTAGAGATTAATTTATTCCATAATAATCTTATGGGTGCAATTTCTTCTGAAATAGGTAATTTACAGAATCTTAGAGTGTTGAATTTAGCATTCAATTCTTTAACTGGTGCTTTGCCTTCAGAAATAGCGAATCTTGCCAACTTAAAAGTGTTGAAATTAGAAATGAACAGGCTTAATGGTAAGCTGCCAGAAGGTATTGGTAGTTTGGTTCAATTAGAAGAGCTTTCTGCGTTCAACAATTTTTTTACAGGAGAAATTCCGGCTACGTTGGGTAATCTAACCAGTTTAAAAGTATTGAATCTTTCTAGTAATGAGTTTTATGGCGATATGCCAAGTTCATTGGGCGCACTATCGCAATTAGAAACTTTAGGTCTTTTTGAAAATAGATTGGAAGGCGCAATACCAAGAGATATGGGCAAACTTAGTAAGTTAAAGGAACTGGTCTTGGCCAATAATAGATTTATAGGAGATATACCAAATGAGTTTGCGGAATTGGCAAGTTTAGAAGTATTTCAAATTCAGAATAATAATTTTAGTTCTTTTAAGGCATTAGAGTTATTGGAAACAAAAGAATACTTGGTTTTTGATTATGATAAAGAAGATAAAAAGTTAGAATTTAAAGATATAAACTTCAGTAAGACCAGAATGGCGGATACGAAGTTTGAGGATATAGAAGAGTAAGAGTAGTTTACACTTTTAGTTAGTTTGGTGAAAAAAAGAGATGTTGAACAGCATCTCTTTTTTGTTATAAGTACATTAATATCAATGGCGTATCATAAATGTATTTTTTGCACGTTATAATAAAAGTACTTTTTACACTAGTACCGTTTTTATATGGTATAACTAAGTAAATGGTATACGTAAAGTCCCCCAAACAATTAATTTTTTCAATATGAAAAATTTTATAACCTATGCCTGCTTAATTTTTATTTTGTCTTGTAGTTTCTCTGTTCATGCTCAAATACCTTCAAGCGAAAAACAATATTTATTAGATTTTAACAAGAGAACCATTGGCGAACAATGGCAAAACAAATGGGATCTACAGGATGATCCTTCTACATGGTATGGTGTAGAAATTACGGATGGCCATGTAACGGCATTAAAACTTTATCGCAATAATCTTAAGGGTGCTATTCCAGAGGGAATATCAAAATTATCGCATTTAAAGACATTGAATCTGGCTTTTAATATCATAGAAGGCAAATTACCTAATGATATATTCCAGTTAGAAGAGTTGAAGGAGATACGTTTAGAAATGAATAAACTATCAGGTAATCTACCTCAAGATTATTCAAAAATGAAACAGTTGGAAGAACTGTCCGTTTTCAATAATTTATTGCAAGGAACAATTCCTGAAGGAATAGGGGAGATGTCAAATTTAAAGTCGCTGAACCTATCAAGTAATTATTTGGAAGGTAGTTTGCCAAAATCAATTGAAAAATTGGCTAAACTGGAAAGGCTGGAACTTTTTGGTAACAAACTGGCAGGCGCCATAGAAGTAGATCTAGGACGTTTGGTGAACTTAAAGGAACTGATACTTTCATATAATAAGTTTGAAGGTGATCTGCCAAGTGGTATGGCAACTTTGAGCAATTTGGAATTTGTACAATTACAGGGCAATGATTTTAGATCGCTGAATTCACTGTTAAGGATGCAAAGTTCTAAATTGGCCGTTTTTGATAGCGATGACGAATTTTTAAACATGAAGTTTGGTTCAACAGATGCGGACAGAACAAGAATTGTTGATACTAAGTATGAAGATGCAAAAAGAAACTAGACGAGTATAATATTGATAAAAAAAGGGATGCTTTGGCATCCCTTTTTTTGTTTTTAATCTTCACGCCCAACGCCTATTTTATGATTACTTTAACCATAAAAGCGCTCCATGCCAGATAGGTTTTTTTGTAGTTTCGCCAATGATATATTGATATCCAAAAGTTTTACGTTAAAATCTCATTAAAACAAGTGCCACGTTTTAACAATAAATTTATTGTTTCTTCAAATGGTTTTAGGGTTTGGGACGAATACACAAAACTTTTGAACAATGGTGAATAAAGCTGAAATAGGATCAAAGTCGGTTCACTACCAAATTTGGTCGTTTCATTTAATTGCCATAATCATAAGGGATATTAAAAAGTATTTTTGATACCAAGTTTTTTGGAAATACGCTTATAAATTAAAATAAAATGCGAAAAATTATTTTTACCGTTCTAGGTTTGTTACTAATTGTAGTATCCTTTTTTTTAGCAGGGATTATTATAGATAGTAAGAAAACATTTAAACCGAAATCTGAAAAAGTAGTAAAAACTGTTTTTACGGAGGTTGTTAAGAATGGTACGGTACCTATCGTAGTATCTGCCAATGGTAATTTAACGGCCAAGCAGCGGGTAGAGCTATATGCTGAGGTTCAGGGAGTATTCAAAAAAGGTAGTAAGTTGTTTAAGGAAGGTCAGGCTTTTCGTCAAGGTGAAACCATTATCAGTATAGATGCCAATGAATATGCCGCAAGTGTACAATCTGCAAAAAGTAATCTTTTCAATCAACTAACGGCGGTAATGCCAGATTTAAGATTGGACTACCCTGACATTTATTCTAAGTGGCAAGAGTATCTTTCTAATTTTGATATGTCTAAAAGTACCCCGGCACTTCCGGAGTTGGCAACGGAAAAAGAAAAGTTTTTTATATCCGGTAGAGGAATTTTAACCAGTTACTACAATGTTAAGAATTTGGAGCAAAGATTGTCCAAGTATCGTATAACCGCGCCATTTTCGGGCGTTCTAACAGAGGCTTTGGTTACTGAGGGTACTTTGGTAAGATCAGGCCAAAAATTAGGTGAATTCATCAATACCGAAGTATATGAACTTGAAGTTGCCATTAGCAAAAGATACACGGATCTTTTAAAGGTAGGGGAATCTGTAGAATTGACCAATTTAGATGATAACACTACCTATAAAGGAAAGGTTACCAGAATCAATGGTAGTATAGATCAATTAACGCAATCGGTAAATGCATATATAGAGGTTGCGGATAAAAACCTTAGGGAGGGTATGTACCTAGAGGCAGACCTAGATGCCAAAAAGGAAGAAAATGCCATTGAAGTTGACAGAGGGTTGTTGTTAGATGGCAATCAAATATTTGTAGTAAAAGACTCTGTGCTTGATAAGATAGATGTAGAACCCGTTTATTTTTCCGATAAGCGCGTAGTGTTAAAAAATGTACCGGATGGTGTTACTATAGTTTCTAAACCAATTAGTGGTGCATTTACAGGGATGTCCGTAAAAATTTACTCTGAACAACCAGAAAAAACAAAAGAATAATGCGTAAACTGATAGAGTATTTTATTCGGTACCATGTTGCGGTCAATGTGGTCGTAATTTCTTTTGCCTTATTTGGTATCGTTGGTGCCAAGGCGCTGAAGTCTTCTTTCTTTCCGCTAACAGATTCAAAGAATATTGCCATAACCATTACATACCCGGGGGCATCTCCACAAGAGGTTGAGGAAGGTATTGTTCTTAAAATTGAAGATAACCTAAAAGGGCTAGAAGGTGTTGATCGTGTTACCTCTACGTCTAGGGAGAATAGTGGTACTATAAACGTTGAGATCGAAAAAGGCGAAAATATAGATTTCATGCTTTTAGAAGTCAAGAATGCCGTAGATAGGGTGCCTACGTTTCCTACAGGTATGGAGCCATTGATTGTTTCTAAACTAGAGACCGTACGCCAAACAATATCATTTGCTATTAGCGGGGAGGATATTCCGTTAGCGACTTTAAAAAGTGTAGGCAGGGATATTGAAAATGACTTAAGGGCAATGGATGGTATTTCTCAAATAGAAATATCGGGCTTTCCAGATGAGGAGATTGAAATAGCCGTTAATGAAAATGACCTTTTGGCCTATGGTTTATCTTTTGCGGAAGTAGCCAGCTCGGTTTCAAGTGCCAATATTTTAGTAACGGGCGGTAATATTAAGACCGATGCGGAAGAATATTTAATACGTGCCAATAACCGTTCATACTATGGTAGTGAATTGGGTAACCTAGTTGTGCGCGCAGATCAATCCGGTAATGTAATTCGTTTAAAGGATGTAGCTGTAGTTAGGGATAGATTTGCGGAGAGTCCTAATGCAACGTTTTTCAATGGTAATCTATCGGTTAGCACAACGATAACGAGTACCAATAATGAAGATTTAATTGCTGCAGCGGACCAGGTAAATGCCTATGTAGACGAGTTTAACGAAAAGTATAACAATATTAAATTGGACGTTGTATCCGATCAGTCCACTACGCTTAACCAAAGAACCCAATTACTTACGGAAAATGCCATTATGGGTATGGTTTTGGTACTCATATTTTTATCCCTGTTCCTGAATACCAGATTGGCGTTCTGGGTTGCCTTTGGTCTACCTGTTGCATTCTTAGGTATGTTCGTTTTTGCAGGTTTCTTTGATGTGACCATTAATGTACTTTCACTTTTCGGTATGATCATCGTTATCGGTATTTTAGTAGATGATGGTATCGTAATTGCCGAGAATATCTATCAGCATTATGAAAAAGGAAAGTCTCCTGTTCAAGCGGCGGTAGATGGTACTATGGAGGTTTTACCACCAATCATATCTGCAATTATTACCACAATATTGGCCTTTTCTATCTTTTTGTTCTTAGATAGTAGAATAGGGGAGTTTTTTGGTGAGGTTTCGGTTATCGTAATTTTAACTTTGGTAGTGTCATTGGTAGAGGCTTTGGTAATTTTACCCGCTCACTTGGCACATTCAAAAGCATTACAGCCTATAGATGATAAGCCAAAAAGCGGATTTGCAAATGCCTTTGCAAAGCTTAGGGTGATCAATGAGTTTGGCGACAGGCTAATGGTATGGATGCGCGATAAATTGTATACGCCGGTATTGAGCTTTTCAATGAACCATAAAATATTCATGTTTGCGGTATTTGCATCTGCATTCATTCAAACATTAGGTTCTGTAGGCGGTGGTATTATTAGAACGGCATTCTTCCCTAGAATAGCCAGTGACCGGGTTGGTATAGAATTAGAGATGCCAAACGGTACCAATGAAAAAATTACAGATTCTATTATATCATTGATCGAAGAGAAAGCTGTGATCGTCAATAAAGAATTGACTGAGGAATATCTTGATGGATCGGATAAACAAGTTTTTGAAAACGTGATCAAAAGATTAGGTCCTGGGTCATCTTCTGCGGTATTGACAATTAACCTGCTGCCAGGAGAGGAGAGACCAAATGATATTTCAGCAGATTTGGTTACTAGAAGATTAGAAGAGCTTGTGGGGCCTGTTGTGGGTGTAGAAAGCTTAATTTATGGGTCTGGTGGAAACTTTGGTGGGTCTCCGGTCTCGGTTTCCCTGTTAGGGAATAATATTGAGCAACTGAAAGCTGCAAAGGCAGAGCTAAAAAGCATATTGACCAAAAATCCAAGGTTAAAGGATATTTCGGACAATGACCCGGCAGGTATCAAGGAAATTAGGTTGACATTAAAGGAGAATGCCTATTTATTAGGATTAGATCTTCAAACATTGATGACGCAGGTTCGTGCAGGTTTCTTTGGGGTACAGGCACAACGTTTTCAAAGATCGCAAGATGAGATTAGGGTATGGGTCCGTTATGATAGAAAAGAGCGTTCGTCAATTTCCAATTTAGATGATATGCGTATCGTAACTCCGTCAGGTGATCGCGTTCCATTGAGTGAAATTGCCGATTATACCATTGAACGTGGTGATGTTGCCATCAATCGTTTGGAAGGTAGAAGGGAAATTCAAGTGTCTGCCGATATGAAAGACGTAAAGGATAGTCCTACGGAGATTATGACAGAAATCCAAAATGTACATATGCCGGAGATACAATCTAAGTATCCTACGGTAAGTGCATCTTATGAAGGGCAGAACAGGGAGTTGGAGAAATTAACAGGCTCGCTAAAGTTAGTGGGTTTCACGGTAATTCTTTTAATCTATATCACAATTGCATTTACGTTTAGGAGTTTCAGTCAGCCGTTAATGCTACTATTATTGGTGCCGTTTAGCTTTACGGCTGTAGCATGGGGACATTGGATTCATGATTTCCCAATTAACGTACTTTCTATTTTAGGTATCATTGCCTTGATCGGTATTATGGTGAACGATGGTCTGGTGCTTATTGGTAAGTTCAATTCTAATTTGCGTGAAGGTATGACCTTCGACAACGCCATATTTGAAGCTGGTAAATCTAGGTTCAGGGCTATTTTCTTGACATCTATAACTACCATTGCAGGATTGGCCCCTTTAATGTTAGAAACAAGTAGACAGGCCCAGTTCTTAAAACCAATGGCCATATCTATTGCCTATGGTATTGGTATTGCTACGGTACTGACATTATTGATGTTGCCATTGTTCCTATCGTTCAGTAATAATCTAAAAGCTCAGAACTTATCTTTTGCTTCTGGCCATAAGATTACGAAAGAAGAGGTGGAAAGAGCTATAAAGGAAAGAAAAGAAGCCAATCATTTAGAAGGCCATTCACAAGAAGGTATAGAAGGTAGCAAGCATCAAGAACAAATTGAAGCAGGTTCACATTGATATAAGAATATAGATAAGTTATAATGAGTAAAGTAAAATTCATCATATTATTGGTATTTCTGCCCATGTGCACAGTTTTCGCGCAAGAGAAAACACTCTCTAAAGAAGAAGCTGTAATCAAGGCGTTAGAGAGCAATTACGGTATAGAGATTGCCAGAGGTCAAGTTGATATTGCAGAGAATAATACCAGTATTTTAAATTCAGGCTATTTGCCAACGTTGACCGGAACGGCAGCTGCTACATATAACAACAATAATACGACTACTGAGTTTCCTGGTCAGTTTAACGAGGATGGTAGCCAAAGAGACGATATCTCTATAGACGGTGCAGAAAGTCAACGGTATAGTACGGCATTGAACCTAAATTATACCTTGTTTGATGGTTTGGGCAGGTTTTATAATTATAAAAGATTAAAAGAGCAATATCAGTTGAGCACGTTACAGGCTCGGGAAACTATAGAAAATACCATGATCCAAATGTTCACGGTCTATTTTGAAATTGCAAGACTTACGGAAAATAAGAATGTACAAAAGCAGGCATTGGAAATCTCTAGGGATAGAATAACGAGATCAGAATACTCTTTTGAATATGGTCAAAATACTAGATTGGATATATTGAACGCCCAAGTAGATATGACCAATGATAGCATTAATCTATTGAATACGGAACAGCAATTGGCCAATGCGAAGCGTGATTTGAATGTAGTGCTTAATCAAGATTTAAATACCCAATATGAGGTAGATACCACCATTGTTTTTATACCGAAGTTTCAAATAATGGAATTTATGGATAAGGCAATTGCCAATAACGTAGCAGTGCTACAGACCGAAACTAACTTAAATATCAATGCATATGATATTAAAGTAAGCAAGTCCGGCTATTTACCAACAATCGGTCTGTCAGGTTCTTATGGTTGGAACCGAAACCAGAACGCACCATCGGCATTTTTAACGGGTGCTGTTTTTCCGGGTACCAATTCTAATGTTGGCAATTATTCATTAGGTGCAAGCCTTACATGGAACTTATTTGATGGTGGTAGCACTACTGTAAGTGTTAAGAATGCGAAAATTACATATGCCAATCAAGAATTATTGAGAAAGCAGGTAGAACTAGAGGTAAATCGTGATATGCAAAATGCTATGGCCTTGTATGAGAATCTATTGAAAATATATCAAATTCAAGAACAGAATGTATTTACCAACCAGAATAACTTTGAGCGTTCTAAAGAGCAATTTCAATTGGGGAGTATTACATCAATCGAGTTTAGGCAGGCACAGATCAATTTGTTGAATGCACAGACCAATAAGAATTTAGCGAAGTATGATGCAAAGTTGGCAGAGCTTCAATTACTGCAACTTACAGGACAATTACTAAATATAGAACTATAAGTAAACCTTAAAGTTTTAATCTCGAATAACGAGCAAATAAATTAGGGAAAAAATGTATAGCGATAGAACAAATAGCGAGCTCATAGAGATAATGAACCAACATTCATTGCTCACTTTTGAAGCACAGTTAAGTTTACATGAAGAGCTGGAAAAACGCGCTGTTGTTGTAGATTTAAGTGATTTGGAAAATACCATTGCCCATAAGCGTGCTGAAATAAATAACTTGGATTATTTAAAAGATTTTGGCTTTAGGGCAGATAAAACTGCAGAAGGTTTGGTTGTGACCAGAACCACAAAAGCATTGCTTACAGATGTATTGGCCGTTGTAGTTGGCCTATTGGTATTCATGTTAGGTATTTACGGTTGTATAAACTTAGTGTATACTTTTATTAACGGTGATGAGCTAGATGTATTTACATTGGCATATAAGTTTGCCATGGCTGCTTTGATATACATAGGATTCAGCTTTTTCAGCGGGTTACAACGTTTGTTCGATTTTTACGGGTTTGAATTAAGTAAGATCAATGGTTCCATTACCCTAAAAAAGCGTTTTGATGTTAAGCTGGAGGAGATTAAGGTAAATCCGTCAGACATTCATTTAGATGTAGATGAAGATGTGCTTTCTTTGAAATTGGGGCATGATACCATTTTCACATCCAACGGAGGCAATTTAATACAGTCCCTGACTTTAAAGGAACTTGCCAAAGAGTTAAAAGCATAAAAAATATTATGTTCGAGCATTATTTTCAATGTCCGTATTGCTGGGAAGAAGTTTCTATGTTATTAGACCCATCGGTGTCATTGCAAACTTATGTAGAAGATTGTGAAGTGTGTTGTAACCCAATTGAAGTTACGCCGCAATTTCAAGAAAATGAGTTGATCGGTTTTGATGTTCAAAGTATAGAGCAATAATTATTCTACTATTGCAATTTTACCGCCAAAGGTATCATCCTTGTCCACGGTTTTTGGGTTGCCGTAAACGGTAATGGCCCCACCGGCCTTTACTTTTGCAATGACCGACTCACTGGCGTATACTTCCGCACTACCGCCAGATAGAACTATTACGGTACTGTTTTTAGTCTTTAAGCCCTTGTTCAAGAGTTTACCACCGGTATTGATCATTATTTCTTGGTCATTACTTGTTCCAGATAGTTTTATTTCGCTACCGCTAGTACTTTTTGCGGACACATTGTTGTAGGCAATATTCAAAGTTATGGTACTGGCATCTTGTGCCTCAATTTTTAGGTCGGTGCCAATAACCAGTCCCGTTGAAATAATTCTAGAATTTTTGTTGGCATCTAAAACGGATAGTGCTTCGGTATAGAAAAGAGTAAGGCTTAAAATGGTACTCAAATTAGATTCGCCAGAGCACATTTTTAGCCTTAAACGCCCATCGTTTTCGGTAATGCTTAGTTCTTTCTTATCGGCAGCGCTTATTTCAATTTTATTTTCCTCACCTTTTACCAGGGTAACACTTATTCTGTCATATACGCTTAGCTCGGTATATTTTTCTAGAGGTATCGTGGCTCGGTGTTGTGCAAGAGTGTTTAAGGTAGAAAACAGGATAAACGTTAAGAACAAAAATGGCTTCATGTAAAATTGGTTGTTGTGTAATACAAAGTTAAGGTACAAATGGGCTCTTATCACAATGGCTATTGTTTCAAAACCTTTTTTTGTTTAAAATGTCAGTTCGAGTGTTTTAAAAGAAGCGTAGTGAATTTTAAAAATATAATAGAAACATATTACTGGCAAATCACCACACAAACTCCTTTTTAAAAGTTAAATAATGGTGCAAACAGACATAGGTTTTGCAGTTTTGCTATCTTAAACAAGCGTTTGCTGTTAACTGGTCTATGAAGAAAAAATATCTTTTTATTGTTTTGATTGTTATTGGTGGTATTGTAGGTTTTGCCGGTGTACAATACTTGCCAACGGCAGAACAAGAGATAATGTCCAAAGAATTGGATTCTATAGCTTCGCGAAGAGATCTGCGTAGAAGTTTTTTTGATAAACGGGAAATTTTGGTCGTATACGGGGCAAAAGATACCGCTTTGCAAAAGCAATATAAAAATATTCTTCATGAGCTTTCATTAGTAGAAGTATCTCGATCATGGCGCAGTGTCAAAGTCAACTTCAAAAGTGTTGATGAGGTAACCCATGAAGTGTTGAACAATAGCATTGTGTATTTAGTGGGGACCATAGCTGATAATCCACTCATTAAGGAATACATAGGTAACACCCCTTTTAAAATATCGCCATTAAAAATAAAATTGGGAGCTAAGGTAGTACCCAATAATAATTCGGTTTTAGGAGTATGCTTTTATCCCAGTCCCAAAAATCCAAAAATTCCTTTTGCCATCTTAACAGGTACAGATGCTCAAGAAGTGTTTTCCTTATTTGCGGAGAAAATAGAAAATCGGGGACAATCGTTTTACCGCCAGAATTTAGAATATGAGGTGTATGAGAGCAAAGAGCGATTGGTCATGGGCGATTTTAATGCAAACTGGGGAATAGATGAATCTACCTTTTTTAATTTTGCCCAAGGTTCTAGGGTGTTGTTAGATACTGATGATGTTAAGTTTGTAGACCACCAGAAAGCCGTTCAAGAAGCAGATGTAGCCAAGTGGCAAGCATTGATTTCCACATCAAAAGCAGAGATCATAAATTTTGTAGGAGGCAAGAACGTACCAAAGATCACGTATAATTTTTATACCTGTACAGAAGAAAAAGGTTTAATGACGGGCAATACGGACCACGCAACGTTTGATACCGTTACAAATTCCGTACACAACATAGTCAATAATATTTATGCAGATAATAACATTGGCAGGGACAATGCGCTGTTATTGCACCACCTGATCGGTAAGAGCAATAAAAATATCATGACCTTGGGCTTGCCAATTTATTTTACCAAAACTTGGCAAATGAAGGGATACAAGTATTGGGCCGCAAGATTGGTAGAATCTGAAAATACGTTTACGGTAGCAGAGCTGTTGAACAACTCATTCTTGGAGATGGAATCTTCGTTGATTAGAGATTGTATGGCAGGTGCGTTCACTGATTTTTTGATTGATACCTGGGGCAAAGAGACATATCTAAACCGTTATCATAAGCTGTCGCTTACCCAACAAGAGGTAAGAACACTTGAAGCGAAATGGCAGGACTATTTGGCGGAATTACCAAAAACACACCCCAAGAAAGATACGGTAAAGAAAAAAATGCCCTATTTAAAAGGCTTTAATTTTGCACATGAGGGCTATAGTATTTACAACGGTTACGGTTCAAAAAAAGCAACGGAATCTTTGTTGAAGCAAATGAATATGGGTAGTAATGCCATGGCAATTGTTCCGTATACGGGTATTAATGATATCAATACACCAACCCCATTACATTTTAGTGATAATGCCGGAAGCGAGAATGATGATGCCGTGGTACATGCCGTTTCTATGGCAAGTGATATGGGTATGTATACCTTATTGAAACCTCAAATTTATGTGGGCGGTAGTTGGCCTGGTGGTATAGACATGCCTACAGATGCCCAATGGGACAAATTTCATGACTATTATTATCGGTGGATTCGCCATTACGCTTTTTTGGCGGAGATTCATGAGATGGATGCGTTGTGTATTGGTGTAGAATTTACCAAAGCAACATTGTCCCAACCCCATGCATGGCGCCAGATGATCAAAAAGACACGCGCATTATATTCCGGTCAACTGACCTATGCCGCTAATTGGGGCGATGAGTTCGAGAAAATCGACTTTTGGGACGATCTGGATTTCATTGGGTTAAACTCCTACTATCCGTTAAGTAAAAAAGACAACCCTACAGATGAGGAAATGAGCTTAAGGTTCGATACCGTGAAGACCAAAATTAAAAAAGTATATGACCGTTTTAAAAAAACCATTGTATTTACGGAAATAGGTTTTAGGAGTGTAGCTACTCCGTGGAAGAATCCGCATGCAGAGGCAGACGATACTATAAATGAAGAAGCACAGCGCAGATCTTACGAAATTATCTTTAAGGGTATTGAGAATGAACCCTGGTGCCAAGGTATCTTGTGGTGGAAATTCCCAAGTTATTTAGAATACCGTGGAGAACATAACAATGCCTTTACGCCAAACAATAAATTGGCAGAAGAAACGGTACGTCATTGGTTCGGTCAACACTAGGTATAAAGTGCTATAGTACGTAGCTATTCTGCTTACATCTCATAGTATTCAATTTTTCATTAGGTACTGTTTGTTTTTATTTTTTCCATGTTTTTTGCCCTTCCCTAAAATTTCATAATTGGCTAAGGTTGTTTTAGGTGTAATTATAGACGTTTGGGTCATAAATACCATCGGTTAGCCATATTCCACGTTATTTTTGTGCATAAACTACATAGGTTTATTACGGTATATTTGAGAAATACCATTAGAGATAAATTAAATGGCAATAACAAAAGTTAAGCAGGGCGAAGTAATTAAGACAGCTCTTCTCTTAGGAATATTGGTGTCGTTACCAAAAACCATCTACTTATACAATGGTATAATGGAGGGTAATTTAAATTTTTCCATGTCATGGGTGGTCGATTTTATGTATCGTTACCTGTTTTTCTTTTGCTATTCATGGTCTGTTATTCAGCTTAACGCGAATATTGATTACGATGAATTTAAGTGGCCGTCATTTTTTAGATGGATCGTTATTCTATTGGTCAATATTGTGTTGGCAATTACGGTGGTTAAAATTTTTAAGATCTGTTATCCTTTGGTCAATGGTAGGTCGTTGAGGTCCAATGAAATGGGTTGGGTCAATTTCACCTTCATCAATCTATCTATTGTTTTGTTTTTTATAGCACGTTTGTTACGGGTAAGTACGGATAAACAAGAAAGTAGAATAGAGAACGAACAATTAAAACAGCAAAACCTTGAGAATGAGTTAGCGGCATTAAAGAACCAGATAGATCCTCATTTCCTGTTCAATTCGTTAAATTCCTTATCATCGTTAATTCGTGAAAATGAGAATGCCACCAAGTTCGTAAACAAGCTTTCTTATATGTATCGTTATATTTTACAGAGCGGTGAAACCAATTTGGTACCGGTAAAAGATGAGCTAAAGTTTTTGGACAGTTATATTTTTTTAATGAAGACCCGGTATCGTGATCGTATAGAAATTCAGGTCAATATAAATGAGCGTTTTTTTGATCGTGAGATACCGCCTTTGGCTTTGCAATCCTTAGTAGAGAACTCTGTAAAGCATAATGAAATATCATCTACCAATCCTTTAATCGTAAAGGTTTATGCAGGTAAGGATTCATTAATTGTAGAAAACCCCATTCGCTCAAGAAGTACATTGGCAGAAGGCATGGGCACAGGATTGTACAATCTTAAAAAGCGATATTTACTTTTATTAAAAAAAGAAGTTCTGGTAAGTACCGTTAATGATATATTTAAAGTAGAATTACCTTTAAAGGAAGTGGCATGAAAGTAATATTGGTTGAAGACGAACTTGCTGCAAGTGATAACCTAACCTATTTGTTGACGAAGATCAACCCGGGTATTGAGGTCATTGCGGTATTGGACACCGTAAAGAGCGCCGTTGATTATTTTTCAAATTCGCATGAAGGTGTGCTGGTTTTTATGGATATTCATTTGGCGGACGGTATTTCTTTTGAGATTTTTGACCAGGTTACCATCAATATTCCCATCATATTTACAACCGCATATGACCAATATGCGTTAAAAGCTTTTAAGGTCAACAGTATAGATTATTTATTAAAACCAATAGACCAAGAAGAGCTGTCTGATGCTTTAGGTCGTTTTGAAGTTCAGAACCAACAAAAGGGTATCAATGAGCGGCAAATGCAAAGTCTATTGCATTTAATACAGAACAAACCCGCTAATTATAAACAAACATTTTTAGTAGGTGTCGGCGATCAGTTGTTGCCTATTAAAACTGCGGACATTGCCTATTTTTATATAGATACGGGGCTCGTTAAAGCAGTAACGGTACAGGAGCGATCCTATGTATTGGATATTAAACTGGAAGATGTTGAAGATGCACTTGATCCTCAGCTGTTTTATAGGGCAAACAGACAGTTTATAGTACGTAGAGAAGCCATTACCGCCATTAAATTTCATTTCAACAGCAAGTTATTGGTAGATGTTCATCCGCCGTGTAGCGAGCGTATTGTAGTAAGCAAGGCAAAAGCGTCGGACTTCAAAAATTGGATGGGCGCCTAACTTATATGTTTACGGTACGGTACTTATCTCATTCAGTTTCCATACGCCCTCTTCATGTTTTCTAAAAGAAAAGATATGTTGCCCGCCTTCAAAATATGCAGTGGGTAGGGTAGTGGTCACTAATATGTGGGCGAATGCCACCCCATTCTTATCTTCGTTTGAAATAATCGTTTCATTTTCCCTGAGAATGCGTATGAATTTTTGACTGAAAAGGATGTCATAGTCATTGGCAATAAAGCTATCTATGGGAATATAAATGAAATCATCATAAATTTTGTCGTACCAGAGAGCGTCATTTTCCCTTAAAAGGTTCATTTGTTGTACTTCGGATGGAGTATTCTCTAAACAATCGTAACAGCGAATGGTCTTGTCCGATGATTGTTTAAAAGCTACTTTATCCTTAGCCTCTAAATCGGACAAAAAGGACGTCCACATAACAGTTACATCATCACCTGATGCTTTCTTTTTTTGTTGGCAAGACATGAAGGTGACAACCAGTAGAGGAATGCATAATAATCGTTTTATTTCCATAGTGTTATTCTAATGAGGCTTCCCTTGGGCTTTTAGGGTTTTGCTTAGGAATGATTTCTACGGTAAGTTGTTTGTTCTCCATACCGATAACCCTGAATTTTAGTTGTTCAAATTTTTCAGGTGATCCCTAACTGGCATATTCTTCAGGGTCAAGTTATTTAAACTCTTTTAACCATTCATGACCTGAGTATAAACTCGCTATTCTTGTGTTCTCATCAAATTCCCAAGTGCCTTTTTCGGTAAATGTAGTAAAGCATGCTTGATGATTCGTGCTTTCATGTTCACTTACATTAAATGCGAGGAGGGATATTTTAGATCCAAATTTTACGTTTTTATTGTCGACATCTTCACAAGGTTTATATATAACGATGTTGTTGGAAGATTTTGTTTCCTCGTCCAGAACCCAACATCCATACAAGTCATATTCAGAAATTGTAGCTTCTTGGGCATTACAACCTATGGCTATAAGGATAAAAAATAGGGTAAAAAGTACAGGTCTCTTCATAGGTAAATTAGCATCAATAATTGAACCATTAAAATAATTTGGTTATTTATAAGCCCTCTATTTTCATCAAAACATGTAACAATTTGCACAAAAATGCTACATATAGGCGTAGTTAATTATCAAAATCGTCCAAAACATGCAAAAGTACCTTCAGCCCCTTACCATAAAAATTATAAAATACTTTATTCTTTTTGTTGGTGTTTTAGGGTTAGCGGCAACACTTTTAAATGTGTTTTATTTTAAAGATACATCAAGTAGCAATATCGGTAGTTTTATGAGCTGTATATATTTAATATTCATCTCTTTTAGATTTGAAAAGATGATCACCTGGCTAAATTCCAAACTAAAAAGAGCTTAGCGCCCAACGCTAAACGCAATGCGTGGCACGCTTGGCGCATAATTTATTAAGGGCTTTGTGCTTAGCGCAAAGTGAAATTCATTATTTTACCAACAACCAACAACCAACAACCAACAACCAACTAACACACTAACAACTAATCATCAATCTCCGCATCCGGAAGGTCAAGAATCGTTGAGGTAGATAAGGAGTTACCGGCAATACCTTTAATAGAACCAAACAGCACGTTAATATTCTCTTGAACGCCCCAAATTTGCTTTTCCCTAACCGCAAAATTCTTGTAGGCAGCTTTTTTCTCGTAGTTCAGTTGCTTGATCATAGAATCATAGTTTTCAATAATTCTATTAATGTTCTGTACAAACTCGTTACTGGTAAGGTAAGAGTATAAAAGTTCCATTTTATCGCCCTTGTTCTCGTCAGATGATTTGATCGATTGTGTTTTTAGCAGCAACTCGCGCAGCACCAGCGATACACTTTTTACCTCATTGAACCCACAGATCCATACACCGTTCTTCTCACCAAAGCGATCCATGTCTGGTGGAAAGGTCTCCGTAACGATCACCGCAATATCTGCCTTGCAATTGATCTGGTCTTGCTTTAGCTTATTGATCCAATCATTACTGAAGTTTTTGGTGCGCTTGCTCTCATATACGATAGAACCACAGGTCTGCTGAAGGGAGTTAATCACCGTTTGTATACAATCTGCACCACGAATACCTTTACCAACCTCGTCTATATTATCAAAAGGGTAGGTGTTACGTAGCAACTCTTCTAGGGCAAGTTCTTGTATTTCGCCCTGCATTTGCATAGAACCTTGTTCGGCCTTACGCTTCATTTCATCAATAAGTTTCTTTTGGTCGTCCAGTTGCTTTTGGTATTCCTTCTCTTTCAGCGCCATGGCCTCACGCTCTTTTGCCTTGGCTTTTTCTTCTATGATAGATTGCTTCTCCAATAGCTCTTTTTGCACGTTCATCTTCAGTTCCTCGGCTTTCTCCTTTAATTCGTTCTCACGTTTTAAAAGATCGATCTCTTGGGCACGCAAAGCTCTGTTCTCCTCTTTCTTTTTTTCGTTCTCTTGTTGTAGGGCACGGAGTTGCTGCTCAAAAGATTCGTTGGTCTGCTTTTGTATTTTTTCAGATTCCTTGGCAAGACGTTGCGCCAGCTTCTCTTTAAAAAGCTCGTTCTCTTTTTCTTTCTTTTTCTCGAACTCTTCTACCTCAAGTTCAAGCTTTCTACGTTCTTTATTGAATTTCTCTGCCTGCTCTGCTACTTTACGTTCGTATTCAGCCTTAAAATGAGCCTGCATTTTGCCAGAAAGTGCCTCTTCAACATCAAACTCATGCGCACAATTCGGACATTTAATTTTATCTACCATGTTCAAATATCATTTGTAACTATAAAAATACAGAACCCAAATTAGGCATACAATCTTTAGGCGATAATCCAAGCAGAAATACATCATGTTATTGTTGGCGGACTGACAATTGTCATAGAATACACAGCCGTTAGAGATTACATTTACCGCAATTAAAATGACCAAACTATGATAACAATGAATCTTCCGTTGGTGAACTGGAGCAATGGTGTAGTAATGATCGCCATATTTGCCGGCGTCTGCATTGCCCTGGTAGGGATTGTGCTTTCTATTATGAATACCGATAAAAAGAAGCAGGAGTAATATTATTGATACAAAACGTACCGTGGTGGCGTAAGACCGTTCAAGCGCATGGCAACCAACATTTGCCCTCTATGGTGGGTAATATGGTCTGCCAACAGCATACATATTTGTCTTTTAGAGCGATCCAGCCCAAAATAGTCCAAATGATCGTTCAATGCTTTGGGGTCAAAATCCTTTAACAAGGCAATGGCTTCCGTAAAGGTTTGGTCTATACGTGCCATCATTTCCGCCTTGGTCTTATGGGCAGGTTTAAAAATGGTATCGGTTTGGTATACACGGGCTTCACGACCACCTAAGAGCGACTGGCTATGCCAATCTAGCGCAAAACCAATGTGCATTAGATTCTCGGAGAAGCTCAAAGATTCTGCTGTGGCTTTGTAACCATATTTTTCTTCGGGCATCATTTCTGCGACTAAGAGCAAATACTTGCGGGAGTTCTCTAAACGTTCAATACTATCTTCTAGAAATTGATTTTGCTGGGCAACCAACGTTGTTGTGGTACATAGGATGAAAGAGATAAGTAGAATCATTTTTTTCATGATGAGCGATGATGAGGTGAGCAACTAATTTACTCCATTTGTTGCAGTGAACAGCCATTTTTACGCTCTTCTTGGGAGATTATCCAAACATTGATGACTTTTTGGTCTAAGTCATTTTCTTCATTTGGCATTACAAGGTCTATGGTCGCAATACTTTCTGTTGCAATGGTATAGGTGTCATGCTCTAATAGATAGCCGTTTACATATACCGGGTTGTTCTCTTCCAAATTAAAAAAGGCATTGAGTTGTGTTTGCGTTTTAAAGGGTATCTTCTTTTTTAGTTTCGCAAACAAAATACCGTTTGCCGTGAGATTGTGAAAATGCGCTTTGCGGCTAGGTTTATCCTTTATCACTCCTATTTCTTCAATATCTTCCTTTGAAGTGATGATGTTTTTATTGGCGATAATATGCTCGTCTACCAAGAGTATTGGGCAACTGGTATTAGCTGCCTGGGGAAGTTTTTTAAAACTGTCTTGGGCAAAGCTGTTTACATGCAACAGGATGAAAATAATGGTGGAGAAGGTGGTTTTCATAGGGAATCATAGATTTCATTAATTATTATTCACCTTGGCATTTGGTACGTTTTAGTTATTTTCTTCTCTTTTAAAGATTTTCTTGTTCAAAATTGGATAGGGATTTGTGGCGGCTTCTTATATGGAAAGTAGCGGATTTTTTAGGCGACTACTTTTCGGTTTAAGGTTGATAATAAATTTACAAAACTCGTTTTGTTCAAGCATGTAAACCGCTATTTTTTATATGCCGTATTGGCAGTAGTATTTTTTCAGTTTATAGGTTCTTTATACAATTGCTTTCCCCAATATTGAATATCTCTTTCTGGTAAATTTGAGTGGTTCAATAATTGGTGGAGTTCATTTTTGATTTCCTTAATTGCTTTTGGGTCTGTTGTTCTTATTCGCGTTTCGTAGTTGTGTTTAGTCCCGCTTGCTGTGAAGTTTAACGAACCTAAATATGCAATACGGTCGTCAATCAAATAAATTTTTCCGTGAATGAAAGTATCACTCAGTTCTGTAGTGTCAGGCGACATATAAACTTTGAAAGGGAATAATTGAGAATACCAATAAGAGTAAATTCTTTTGTTTCTGATTTTATTTTTATAGAGTTTTATAATTAAAAGTATAACGCCTATTGGTATTAGTCCAAAAGCAACTTTTATATCTCTTAAGAAATAGGCTAGACCTATTATTAGTAGTAATAGTCCAATATCGATATAAAGTAATATTTTGTTAATATCCTTCCATTTTTCACGTTGCGCAACAGCTTCATTGTCTGTTTTTCTATTCTGTATAATTATTTTATGAATATTTTTCTTGTAACTCCCATAAAAATCTTCAATATTATCGGTAGTAATTAATTCTACCCGTAGATTTCGTTTTCGAAAGTTTATTAATTCGGAAATCAAAAATGGTGATAGATAAGGTGAAACGATTTTAATGGATGTTTTTGCATTACGAATGTCATTCAACAATTTTTTCCCTGCACCTTTACCAATGTATATGTCGCAATTAGCCCCGTTGTAAAACATTAAAATCTCATTTTTCTAATTTTTTTCCAATCTTCTCTATCATCTTTTGAAGTTTTACGCACATTGTTTAGCTCAATGGTATTTGCTAATTCATTCCTTTTAAGATATTTCCAAAAAATATTGGCAAATTTTTCTTCAGGTGGTTTATCAAGCAGTAGTTGCCGACAAAACTCAGCTTGCTTTTCGTTTAGGGGTTCAATTTTTTTTAAAAAAAGAGCTTCCATCCAAGTTCCATATTCTTTTAAAATTTCCAAATCCTCCTTGGATAAAATGGGATTCATAATAACACATTCAAATTTTATTTGTCTATACTTGATATGTTCTTCTCTTGTGCTCATATTACTACCAACGGTCTCATATAACCGTCAATTACGGGTTAAATTAGCTATTTTTTGGGTTTAGCACAGACGTTAGCAATTCCGAGTGAATTCGGACGTAGTCGAATCCGCCGTAATTTCGGTTATACATTGTTGTGCATAGCGTTTTATTCAGCTTTTATTTCATAAGGTTTTTCTGGAAATCCGAATAATATTGCTTTTTTCTCATCTATTTCCTTAATTCCGATTAAGGTTTCTCGTTCATCATTTTCGAAAATTGACGCAAAATAAGTTCCTTGCAAATTTTCTAATATTAATTTCCGTCCATTTCTTTTCATTTTTTTATTTAGTTCTTGGATTACTGGACTATCCAAAAGTTTGTTAAACGTTAATGGTATTTTCTCGTTATTCCACTGTGCTTTGAATTCGAGCGTCTCAATTTTTTTAAATTCAAGTTCCGTTTTCGTTAGTTCAATTCTTTCATAGTCAGTCGCAAATTCAGTATCCTCCGTTTTAGATTCAGTTTCGCTCAAAACCGTAAGAGTTTTTCCCGTTCTAAATATTCTTATTCGGTTTTTATTTACGAATTCATACTTTGATTCGGAAAGTTTCTCGCTCCATTCAGTTCGGATTTTTGATAATTCATATCCGTGTTTTAATTCAAGTTCAAAATGGATAATTTGGTTGTTAGTGAATTCAATAAATTCTGGTCGACAATAGTCGTCTCCTGTTTTAATCTTTAGCCAAGTACCATTCAGGTTTTTCATATTTTCTATGGTTTTGGAATATTATGCATAACGGTCCCGTATTACCGTCAGTTACGGGATTATATGCGTTAATTTTCGGTTTAGCACAGACGTTAGCAATTCCGAGTGGATTCGGACGTTTTCGAATCCACCGTAATTGCGGTTATACATTGTTACATGCTGGCTTCTATTCAATTTTATATAATTTGGGTTCTGTAATTCCTTTCTTAATGTAGCCTTCTTTGTTCATTTCAAAATGCATTTCAGACATTCCATTTAAATATTCTTCTATCGGTTCAAGTCCGATTGATTTTCTTTTTTTGTTTACTTCTGAGCTGTCTTTCAAATTTCTCGGGAATGCTTGTCCTGTCTCCATATTGTAGTCCACTTGAGTTCCATACACTTGTTGTTTCCCAATATTAAGCATTACTCGGTCAACTAATAAACCATAATTGCTAGGTTTTGCATTTCCTTTGTCAACTTCGATTTTCATTTTTTCCAATACTTCTTTTTGGAAATCAGGATTGTGGTCAGAATGTTGAATCATTAGCCAAAAGTTTTGTGAGCCTTCTTTTCCAGCCAAGTCAAACCCTACAAATCCATATTGCTTAAAAATTTGTTTTAATCTCATTTCGTGAGTAGTAAAAACACTATCCTTGTAAGAATTCCATTGCATATCAGTCATTTTTTTATATTCTCCCTGTGGAATATATGCGGCGATTTGGTCAATCTCAGCCATTTTTTTTAGTTCATTCGCTAATTCCTGATTGAACTCTAATTTTTCTTTTATTTCTCTTTTTTCAGATGTTTTTTCTTTACACCCAAAAAGTAATAATCCAACAATTAAAATTCCTATTATTTTTTTCATTTACATTTGTTCAGCTTGCAGGTAACTATGGTGCATTTGTACAATTACACATATTCGCAAATATTAAAATATATATGTAATAGTTTCAGCTAAAGTGCTAGAGGGAGTATACTTTGCTTGCTAATGCAATATAAAGAAGTTTTCGGTATATTTTCTTATGGCTTTCCGTAAAACTGTCAGAAAAATAAATGGGTTGCCTACTATGGGGCGGGGAGGTTTATAATTGAGATTAGAACTCCTAAGAACCCACCCCTTTGGTCCCCTCCTAAGAGGGGAGGTTTTTGTCTTTGTTTTGGGTTTGTTGGTTATTGGGGAGTTATGTTTTCAAAAGATAACCACCACTTTTTTGTCTAAAAAGTGTAATAAAAGTCACAAACTATTCCCCTCCTCGGAGGGGCTAGGGGTGGGTCCTTACGGGTTAACATATTCCGTGAAATCTAAAGTACCCGATTACCCACCCCATTGGTCCCCTCCCTAGAGGGGAGGTTTTCGTCTTTGTTTTGGGGTTTGTTGATTGTTGGGGAGCTACGTTTTCAAAAAGGTTACCACTACTTTTTTATCTAAAATGTATAATAATAGTCACCAACTATTCCCCTCCTCGGAGGGGCTAGGGGTGGGTTCTACCGGGTTAGCATGTTCCATATAATCTACAGCACCCGATTACCCACCCCTTTGGTCCCCTCCCAAGAGGGGAGGTTTTCGTCTTTGTTTTGGGGTTTGTTGATTGTTGGGGAGCTACGTTTTCAAAAAGGTTACTACCATTTTTTATCTAAAAAGTGAATAATAGTTAAAAACTATTCCCCTCCACGGAGGGGCTAGGGGTGGGTTCTTCCTTGTTCCAATTCTTCAATATACTCTTTAATTTCTCCCAAAACGGTAGATAGATTATTCTTCACATCACTATCTGAAAACCTAATCATGTTTACTCCTAAAGATGCTAAACGAGCTTGCCGTTTCTTATCTTTTTCTTCATGTCCTTCTTTAAAGTGGATACTGCCATCTACTTCTATGGCAAGTTGAAGATCTTTACAATAAAAGTCTACTATATACTGGTCTATAGGTATTTGCCTGCTAAATTTGTAACCCAATTTTTTACCCTTGATTTCTCGCCATAGGGCAATTTCACCTAAGGTCATATTGTTCCTTAGCTTTTTAGCCAGTTCTACTAAATATGGGTGGTATGGTATTATTTTTCTCATGATAGCACCCACCCCTTAGTCCCCTCCCAAGAGGGGAGAATTGCGTTTTTGATGGTAAAGTTAGCGTTGGTTGAAAATTCTATTGTCATGTAAATCATTTGCTGAAAGTTAAATTACGGTCTCAATTTTTTCCCCTCCATAGAGGGGCTAGGTGTGGGTATTTTACTCCACCTTGATACCGTTCATTTCCTGTCCGTTTTGAAATAGGGTCAAACTTTCTGTATTTCCGTTTTCGTCTTTTATGAACTGAATTTGTGCGGCAACTTCTTTTAAGTAAAAAGTATCTTTCGATTTGGCGAAAATATTGAACGATGGCTGCCCCGTTGCCTGTGCTTTTAATTGTTTACCATCTTTGGTAATCGTAATTTTAAAAGTGGGCATTAATTCGTAGACGCCTAGGTAACTTTCCAGTAGTGCTTCTGGTACTTCAAACTCTTTAGTGAAGTTACTGGTATCAACACCTAATTTTTTAAGCATATCTATCGCATTTATATTTCCAGGATTCATTTCTACCGTTTTGGTATAGTTTTCAATAGCACCATTATTATCACCTGATTTCATTAACGCTTCGGCATAACTATCATATACATTGGCAGAATTTGGATACGCGTCTACATTTAACTTAAAGACTTGAATAGCTTCACTGGTTTTGTTAGACCTTAATAATTTATATCCCGCTTGGTTCATCTCATTTTCATTGACATCAAAATCTTGATTGTCTTTATTTTTCTCATAAAAGGCTACTCCTGCATCAATACCTTCTATCTCTATAACTTCTAAAACTTTAGATGCCAAGGAAGCTTTTGGGAGGTCATAGCTCTTATTGTTTATAATACCGAGAATAGCTTGCGTAATTTGACCTAAGGGAGCGCCGCCTGTATTATTTAAAAGCACGATCAATGATCGGTCCGATGGCGCTCTGGAAATTTGTGTGTTAAATCCGTTAATTCCGCCACCATGGCTAATTATGGCAATACTATCTGTTGTATTTCCAAGGGCTTCATTACCGGTCATCCATCCGTAGGCATAGTGAAAACTGCCAAATGCAGGTATGTATGGTTTAAAATACATATCCATATATTTTTGAGGTAACAATTTGTTGGTATATAGCGCTTGATCCCACAGATATAAATCTTCTACGGTAGAATAGAGAGATCCTGCCGCATACGGAATGGACATATCTAGGTAAGGAGCATTGATGAATTCGCTCCCATTTTTTTCATAGCCTGTAGCTCTATTTTTAAGGATGTTGGAGTGATGGTCAAATCCGGAATCTTTCATTCCTAGTGGAGAAAATATATGTTCCGTTAGCATTTTTTCATACGTTTTGCCGGATAGTTTTTCAACGAGCAAACCCAAAAGAAAGTACCCCGAATTGCTATAATTGAATCTTTCCCCAGGGGTAAACTCCAATTCCATATCCTGAAACTTTTTAGTGAACTCTTCTGGCGAATATGGGTCGCGACTATCTTCTTCAAAAAACTTAGGAAATGAGGTGTAGTTGGGTATACCGGCGGTATGGGTCAATAAATGGTGGGTGGTAATCTGGTCTCCGGTAGTTTTTGGATATGCTGGTAAGTATGTAGTTATGGGAGCTTGAAGATCTAACTTTCCATCCGCTGCCAATTGAAGAATAAGCATGGCGGTAAATTGCTTAGTGATCGATCCTAAACGATGTTTGGTGTTGGGACTGTTAGGGATATCCCACTCCATATTCGCCATACCATAACCCTTTTTAAGAATAACCTCACCATCTTTGGCAACTAGGGCAGAACCATTGAATTTGCCATATGAGAGATATTGATCTAGGAGTGCATCTATTTCTTCTGATTTTGATTGCCCGATCGCTGAGGTACTTATAAAAAGCACAACAGATAGACAAGTAAGTAACGTATTGCTAATACTGCGATGTAATGATTTCATAATTTGTTTTTTTGATTGATTGAATTCTAAAAGGTTATTTATTTTTCATTCTTATAAACTGTACCGTTTTTCATCACGAATTTTACGTGTTCCAAAGTGGAGATATCTTCAATTGGATTTGTGTCTACAGCAATAATATCTGCGAGCATACCTTCTTTTAATTCACCACGATCCGTGAGCCCTAGCATTTCTGCACTATTGGTAGTAGCGGTTTTGATGGCTTCTTTAGTACTCATACCACAATCTATTAATGCCGCAAATTCAATGGCGTTTTTTCCATGGGGAATAATAGGCGTGTCCGTCCCAAAAGCAATTTTGACATCTGCTTTTATAGCTTTTGTAATGTTTTGTTTGGCAATGGGCATTACATATTCTGCCTTACCGGCCATAACGGGATCCATTTTATCTATCATGGGTTCTATTATAGTGGCCAGCCCCCTGGTAGGTACTAGATAAACACCATTTTCTTTCATTAGTTGAATACCTTCATCATCTATAATAGACCCATGTTCAATAGAGTACACGCCAGCCTTTATGGCCTCTTTAATACCTTCTGTACCATGTGCGTGGGCGGCAACTTTAATATGGTGCCTAGCAGCTTCGTCAACAATGGTTTTCATTTCCTCATTGCTTAGTTGTTGGGCGCCAATGGCATCTTCCATAGAGAGCACACCTGCGGTGGCGTGCATTTTTATGAATTTGGCACCATGCTTAATTTGATATCTTACCGCTTCTATGGCATCATACTTACCATTGATCACTCCGTCATTGGGACCTACGGTAACCAATCCTTCCGCCAGTCCTAAAGAAATATCCCCGTGTCCGCCGCTAATGGTGATCATATGTCCCGATGGAATAATTCGTGGTGCAGCTATGGTACCTTGTTCAGAAGCCTCTGAAACGGCAACATCTATTAATTCTGGAGTAATATGTAATTGCCCTATACTTCTTATGGTGGTAAAGCCTGCCATCAGTGTTTTTTCAGCATTTGTAACAGCCCTTATGGTACCTTGACTGGCACTTTCCTTATATACATAGTCCCAACTACCTTTAAATTCCCCATCTAAATGCACGTGCATGTCCATAAGCCCGGGTAACAATATTTTACCCGTTAAGTCAATTGTTTCCAAACCTTCAGGCAATGCCTTTGGATTAATAGATTTGATACTTCCGTTTTCAATGAGCAGGTTGGCAGGTGAAATTAACTTACCGGTTCTAACATCTAAAAAAGAAGCTGCTTTTATGAGTTTTGATTGAGCTAAAACGGATGATGTAGTTGCTAAAAGGATAAGAAGGGTTAAAACTTTTTTCATTTGGTCAGATATTTATTTTACGGTTTTTTTAAAAAATCCTATGGTTATGGATTTACTATAAAGATAATATTATAAAGTGTTAGGGGAGAGTACTTTGCTTATTGAAAGATACAGAAGTTTGATTAATTAAAGGTTAATGGATGGAGATTAAACAGTCACAAACTATTCCCCTCCTCGGAGGGGCTAGGGGTGGGTTCTTGAAGGTTAGCATGTTCCATGAAATCTACAGTACCCGATTACCCACCCCTCAATCCCCTCCCAAGAAGGGAGGTTTTTGTTTTGTCGCTATACTGATAGCTACTAAAGCAAAAAAAACCGCTGTAAGGAAAGTTCCTTACAACGGTTTAGGTTTGAATTAGTCGAGTTTATACTAAACGAATAGCAGTATAATGGTCAACACCATACCTGCCAAAGAAAAATACAGTCCTTTTTTAAAAACTGAAGTTTTGGGTAAAAACATCCAAAATGATGAAACCACGAAAAACAGTAACGATAGCCCAAAGAAAATATTCAAGAAATAAACAGGGCTATTGGTCGTGGCTTTATGTAAGTGCTCCATCTTATCTAAGATAAATGGAAGTTCCATCTTTTTTATAATTGCCATACCTGTAACTTTATTGTATTGCCCTTGCTTAAAATAGACGACGTCACCTTCTGTTTTTTGGGGCTTTACGCCGCCTTTAATACGTAATGCTCCACCAAGTTCTGCAGCTTTTAAATTCGGTTTTAACTGGCGTTCCACTATTTTTTCACTTTTAAGAAAATCGGTATTTCTATAGATCATGATAATTCCGCTAATAGCATACATAGCCATGATACCGGCTAAAAAGAAACCTAAATAACGGTGAATAATTCTCATGCGTAAACTTGTGGTCATTTTCATTCTTTACTTTTTAATCGTTGGTTTTGGTGCGCAAAAATAGGGACATATTTTAATGTAATGGTTAAGACAGCCTTAATGATAAAAGGTTTAATGAGAAGAAGCTAAAAAAAAAGAAAACCCCAAAGAGAAAAATCTCTTCGGGGCCTTCTCCGTTGTTTGGTGTTCTTTATTATTTGAAGCCAATTTCTTTAATACCCTTGTGACTAATTTTAATGGCATCTAAAGGTTTAAGACCATCAAAGGTCATGTCTTGCTCAACCATATAATATTTCATACCAGAAAGAGCTTTATTGGCCAATATGTTTTTAAAACCGATGGATCCGGTGCCAACAGGGGCAAATCTACCTTGCTCATCCATGTCTTTTACATGCCATATTTTAAAACGACCTGGGTACTTGTTAAAATATGCTATAGGATTGGCGCCCGCTTTGGTGACCCAATATAGATCCATTTGAAAATCCAATAATTTGGAATCTACATTTTCCAAAAGATAGTTAATAGGTACTATGCCGTTTTCGTTCTTTTTAAATTCAAAATCGTGATTGTGGTAAAGTAGTTTTAATCCTGCTTTGTTGGCTTTTTCACCTAATGTCGTCAGAATTTCAGCCAGGTCTTTTACCGTGCCGGTCATACCCATTTGCTTTGTTTCCTGATCAAAGGTAAACATGCCCATTGGTGGTATAGGTACTACAAAATACTTAAACCCCGCAGCTTTGGCATCTGCCATCATTTTATCGGCATTGTCAAGGGTAACCGCGCTTTGGTGCGTACTGATCGATTTCAATTTTAAAGATTTTAATAAACCTTTAAAATCAGATGGTGTCATACCATAATATTTTCCATCTTCATAACCGGCGGCTTCAATATTTTTGTAGCCGGCATCTGCTACAGCCTGTAGCGTAGCTTTGGCGTCTTTACCCATGTCATCTCTGACCGTATAAAGGGCAAGGCCACCAAATTTCTTTTGGGCATAGGTGGTTACCGTGCCTAGCATAAAAATGGCAATAGCCATGCATTTAAATAAGTTGTTTGTTGAATTTTTCATTGTTGTTGTATAAAGTGTGAATATTATTTTTATTGTTTAAAGCTATATAGATAAGGAGCTTTGTGTGCCTTGCCCTCAAAAAGTTTTTCATGTCGCTCTAAAATATCAAGAGACAGCATTTTACGTTGAAAACTGGTTCGTCTTAAGGTTTCGCCCAAAATAGCCTCAAAAACTTGTTGTAACTGTTTCATTGTAAATTTTTGGGGTAGTAGGTTCATACCTATCAATTTCTCGCTAATGTTGTTACGAAGTACTTCCAGGGCCTTTTCAACAATTTCGTTATGGTCCATCATTAACTTGGGTACCTTGTTTATATCATGCCAACCAATACTATCTGAAAGGTGATCCGGTTTAGGGTTTACATCTTCATAATTAATAAGGGCGTAATGGCCAACGGTAACAAAGCGTTCCATCATCCATTTATTTTTTTCCAAATTCTTATTGTTTGCCTCTAAAATGCGACGCGTGGCCTCAGGATCGGTTCTATCTAATTTTCCGAAAATCTGAAATTGATCTAAATACACATTTTTGAGTCCGGTACGTTCTTCTACTCCCTTGTTTACGGCATCCTGTAAACTTTGGTTTTTTTTGACATAGCCTCCCGGAAGTGCAAACAAGCCCGTATTGTGATATTCTAAAATGAGTATTTTTAACGTCTTTCCATTAAACCCGAATATTACACAGTCATAAGAAAGGTGAGGAATGAATTTCATATTTTTAGCGCCTTTCATTAATGAATTTGATAATTCTAGCTTGCATTTTTCAAATAAAGCACAAAATATAGTCTTATCAAAGTATTAATGTTATTAAATGAGACAATAGGTAGAGGGGTACCATTGTCAATTAAATTTACTGGAATCTGTATGTTCCGCTAGGCAACAATATAGTGTTATTTTAAAATAAAACGGATCGGCAATTTAGGGAGATGTAATTTAATGTTCACCGACTTTTTCTTTTCCAAGTTCTACTGCACGCTCAAAGGCTGCAAAGGCCGCATCCTTGATCAATTCACCTACATTATTGTTTTCCATAGAATCTAGGGCCGCACGGGTTGTACCGCCTTTGCTGGCAACTTTGTCCATCCAGGAATTTGGCGAAAGTTCATTTTGGTTGAATAATTCAATAGCTCCCGTAAAGGTCTGTGCAACCAATATTTTAGAGACATTGGGCGTAAAGCCCATTTTTAAAGCAGCTTCCATCATGCTTTGCATAAAGTAGAATACGTAGGCAGGTCCGCTACCGGAAATACCCGTAGAGGCATCTATAAAATTCTCATCGCTCACCAAAACGGATTTACCTGTGGTATCCAACAGGCTTTCTATGGTCAACAGTTCAATTCTAGTGACATCTTCTGCGGCAACGAAAGAAGTTAGTCCCTTACCGATCTGTGCCGGCAAGTTGGGCATGGCACGTACTATTTTTGTGAGTCCCGTTAAGCTTTTAATGGTTTCCATGGTCACGCCTGCCATTATGGAAATAAGAATTTGACCAGGTTTAACCAGGGGTTTCAATTTTAGAAATACACTTTCTGCATGATAAGGTTTTACGGCTATAAAAATAATATCGGCCTGGGGAGCACAATTTTTTAGATCGTCAAAAGCATCAAATTGGGGATTTTCCCGTAATGCCTCCAACTTTTCTTCAGAAGTGTCCAGCACCATTATATTTCTCTTCTTAAGTAATTTTGATTTAGACATGCCTTCTGCATATGTTAGGCCCATATTGCCGGCTCCTATTACTAATATCTTCATGAATTTAATTTTAATTATTGGATGGTATGTGTAGCTGTTCAATTAGATGAACAACATCTTGTCAACAGCATTGTTCTTGCGTCTGTAATATATTTGTCTGTAGGTATGCAAGGTTTTAATAGGTATTCCTAAAAAGTATTTTGTAATAGAGGTTACTTTAGACTTTTTTAAACCATTTCGTGTTCTGTACAATTCTTTGGTATTGCTTTCTCTTTTAATGTAAATAAATTTCATGTAGCTCTGTTTTAATAGTAACATAACATAAGCAATTGCAACTCCAAATTAAAGCTGTTAAGTTTATGTTATTCTGTTTTAAGGGGGTACTTGTAATTGGGCTGTACCTGTTTTTCTAAGGTAATACTATAGATAGGCACGTAGTATTTCCGTATTAGAGGTACGGCGAAGTGATTTTAGCCCTTTATCCTTTATTTGACGTACACGCTCCCTGGTAACGTCAAAGACTTCGCCTATTTCAACTAGGCTCATGGCAGGCTGATTTCCTAGACCGAAGAATAGGCGAAGAACATCGCCTTGTCTTTCAGGAATTTTTCTTAGCACTTGATCAATGTCCGTTTCCAAAGATTCTGCCATCATCTGCTTGTCCGGGCTATTGAGTTGGGTAGATTCCAGTACATTATAAAGAGAAGATGATTCCCCTTCCTTAAAAGGAGCATCCAATGAAACCGATTTACCGGAATTTTTCATGGAGCTTTTTACTTTAGAAACATGGATGTCCAACTCCTGTGCAACCTCAGAAGCACTAGGGGGTCTTTCGTTTGCTTGTTCTAAAGCAGAATATACCTGATAGATTTTGGAGTTCACCGCAATTTTGTTCTGTGGTAAACGAATGAGTCGAGATTTGTTCGATAATGCCTGTAAAATAGATTGGCGGATCCACCAAACGGCATAGGATATAAATTTGAATCCCCTGGTTTCATCAAAACGTTTAGCGGCCTTTACAAGTCCTAAATTACCTTCATTGATGAGGTCCGTTAGGCGTAACCCTCTATTTTGATATTGTTTAGCCGCAGATACCACGAACCTTAAGTTGGCACTGACCAATTTATCTAGCGCTTTTTGATCACCCTCACGAATCTTCTTTGCCAGCTCTACTTCTTCATCTGCAGTAATTAAATCTATTTTACTGATTTCCTGAAAATATTTTTCCAATGATTTGGCATCTCTGTTCGTAATTTGTTTGGTGATCTTTAATTGTCGCATAGAATAATTTAAGGTTAAACTATAACATAGTATAATTTTGATAAAACACAAGAAATTGACCCGTTTTATGATTTATTTGACTGTTTTAAGTGGATTTTGAACTGTTTTTAAGCTAAAATGGATAGTTTTTAAAATTTATACAGTGCTTGTTTTCACATTTCTTTCAATGGAACCTTAATGATTTACATATACGGGGTATACTTTGCTACACATTTGCATAAGTAGCATTCTTCCTTAATATAAATATACATGCCATGATTATCTTTTATGGTTTACACTGCTGATATTAAAGCCTTGATTTTTATTTTTGGGTAAACTACCTGTCACACTATGAAAATTCGCTTTAGTATCTTATTCTTCGCATTTGCCATGACTGCACCATTTGCGATCGGGCAAAAGATAGACTTCTCTACACTTAAAAACCTGAAAATACGCAATGTGGGCCCCGCAAATATGAGCGGTCGTATCACGGCAATAGATGTGGTAACGGATCATCCAAAGACGATGTTCGTTGGGGCGGCTTCTGGCGGCGTTTGGAAATCGGAAAATGGAGGTTCTGCATGGAAGCCTGTCTTTGATGAACAGCCAACGCAAAATATAGGGGCGCTTGCCATACAACAAAATGACCCTAATGTCATTTGGGTAGGTACGGGCGAAGGTAATCCCCGTAATTCCATGAATTTAGGTATGGGCGTTTTTAAAAGTACGGATGGCGGAAAAACCTGGAAGCACATGGGGCTTAAAGACACTAAAACTATACATAGAATACGTATTGATCCAAACGATGCTAACATTGTTTACGTAGGGGCAATGGGCGATCCTTTTACGGAAAATGAGCATAGGGGCTTATATAAAACTGTTGATGGCGGGTTGCATTGGGAAAAGATTTTATACTCCTATACCACGTCCGGTATTGCAGATCTGGTCATGCATCCTACAAATTCTAAAAAGCTATTTGCAGCGCTATACCAACATAAACGTACGCCTTATTATTTTACATCGGGCGGAGAAGGTTCCGGATTTTATGTAACTGATGATGCCGGTGCACATTGGCGAAAGCTAGATGAGAAAAATGGATTGCCTTCTGGTGATCTAGGAAGAATAGGTATTGCCATTGCACCTTCTAAACCAGATAGGATCTATGCAAAAATAGAAGCAAAGAAAAATGCAATTTACCGAAGCGATGATGGAGGTGCCAGTTGGGAAATGATCAATGATAATCCAAAATTTGCCAATAATAGGCCCTTTTATTTTCAAGACCTAGCGGTAGATTCGGAAGACCCGGACAGAGTCTATAATATATATCAGCCATTATCGGTCAGTTATGATGGTGCCGCAACTTTTGATACAGTACCTATGATACCCGCTGATGAGACAAAGGGCATTCATGCAGATTTTCATGCCTTTTGGGTAAATCCTAAAGATGCCGAACATTTTATCATTGGTGGAGACGGCGGTCTGGGCATAACCCAAGATCATGGCAAAAGTTGGTACTTTCCGGAAACCATACCGGTGGCGCAATTTTATCATGTGGGCGTAGATAACGATACGCCTTACAATGTGTACGGAGGTATGCAGGACAATGGCAATTGGTCCGGGCCTTCCTATACCTGGAAAAGAGGTGGGATTAGAACGTTGTACTGGCAGTATTTGGTAGGTGGTGATGGGTTTGATATTTCTCCCGATCCGGATAATTCTAGATTTGGTTATGGTTCCTCCCAAAACGGAGATTTATACAGGTATGACAAATTAACCGGTTATTATGTAAGTATAAAACCACCGTCAGAAGATATAAACGTTCCATTACGTTTTAACTGGAACGCAGCTTTTGCAAGAGACCCCAAAAATGACAATGCAGCTTATTACGGGTCTCAATTTGTACACGTAACCAAAGATAAAGGGGCAACATGGAAAATTATTTCGCCAGATTTAACGACCAATAATCCCGAGCACCAAAAACCTGATTATGGAGGGTTGACCTTGGATGTTTCCGGTGCAGAGCGCTATAATGCAATTTTAAGTATTGCACCAAGTTCTTTGAACGAACGTATTGTTTGGGTAGGTACGGATGATGGACAAGTACAACTAACTACCGATGGCGGAAAAAAATGGAAAAATATAACCTCTAAGGTAAAGGGTATGCCAAACGAAGGTTGGATTGCCCAAATAGAGGCTTCTCGTTATAATGAAAATTCTGCATGGATGGTCGTCAACAATTATAGAAAGGGTGATTATGAACCCTACGTTTTTAAAACGGATGATCTAGGCAAAACATGGAAACGTGTAGCGGATAATACTATGGTAAAAGGCTATGCCTTAAGTATAATACAGGATCCGGTAGAACCAAATTTGGTCTTTTTGGGCACGGAGAACGGATTATGGATAAGCATTGATGAAGGGGCAACATGGTCTCAATTTAAAAACGGATTTCCTTCAGTATCAACCATGGATCTTAAAATTCAAGAGAAAGAATCCGCTTTGATCGTTGGTACGTTTGGAAGGGCAATTTGGGTTTTGGATGATTTGTCCGCCTTACGTGAAATTGCGGCAAACAGGTTAAAGTTGGGCTTAACCGCACTGCCTATGAATGATGCCGTACAGGTAAAAGGTTTGTTCATAAATCCGCCAGGAAATATTTGGACAGGTTTTCATACCACTTTTGAAGGGGAAAATAAGGTATTTCAGAAGACTAAAATTCCCTTTTACCTTACGGACGAGCCTACCAAAGAAACTAAGGTAACCGCCATGATCTATGATCAAAAAGATAGATTAATCAATACAGTTGAGACCAAGGAATTGACCAAAGGTTTAAATTATATGATCTGGAAATTAGATGAAACGGCATCTTCCTTGCCAGGTTCGTGGACAGATGATTTTTCTAGGGATATACCAGTGTTGCCGGGGGAATATACCATCGTCTTAGAGCAAGGTACTTATGCCGATACTACAAAGGTTACCGTAGTTGCAGATCCTAGATTTGAAGTATTGCCAAGTGTAGATAAAGCATTGTATGATTATAAAAAAGAAGTAGATGCTCAAGTAGAAATTTTGTCAAATGACTTAAAGAATATTGATGCCAAGAGCAAGAAAATAGCTGATTGGCTATCTAAAATACAAGCATCTAATAATGATCTTAATCAGGTATTGATAGGTAAGCTAGAAAAAATGGAACAGTCCTTAAAAGAATTACGGGCAAAAGGTAAGACCCCAAAACCAGATAGGCAAGTAGGGGCTTGGCAATCATTTGACACAACGCCCTATTCAAAAATAAAAGACGCATTACGTATTGCGGCCGCACAGAACAACGAACCTTCTGTTCAGCATCAAGAAATTCTTGGGCAAGCAAAAAAACTTGTCGCGGAGTTTTCTAAGACCGTATCTAATTTTATGGAAGACTACTGGGTTCCTTTTCAAGAAAATATTGAAAAAGGCAATACCATTTTGAAAGATTGATCAAAAAACTAAAAAGAGCTATGGTAGTATAGCTTCGGCTTCAATTTCTACCATATAACCATTGCCTACCAGTTTGGCTTCTACCAGGGTATTTGCAGGGTTTATTCCTTTAAACCGTTCGCCATGAGCTCTTGCAATAGGTTCCCAATCTTTTAGTTCGTTGACGAAAATACGTGTTCTAACCACGTCTTCAAGTTTACCGCCAAAGGAAGTGATTACGCCTTCTATTTTATCAATTATAAAATGGGTCTGGGCAGCGGCATCGTTACCGCCGATCATTAAGTTGCCGTGTGTAGCGGTGGTGCCAGAAACATGGATGTTTTTACCAAGTTTAATGGCTCTGCAATAACCTGCATATTCTTCCCATTCGGTACCACTAAAAATCTGTTCTTTATTTTCTCCCGTTTTTAACGGGGTAAAAGCTTTGGGAATAGTTTCCAAGTGGTCGCTGAGATCACCCGATGCGGTCAGGAAGGGAGGTTTTCTGTACTCGTCACCGCAATCTCCAGGTATGTCTTTCAATTGAAGTTGTGCCTTTTTAATATCGTTGATATCATCCGCATCAAGTTGAATGTCCAACATTTTTCTATTATCGTCAATATGCTCGCTTTCTCCCAAACGGGCGCCTACAATAACAGCGGCAACGGCTTCACCTTCTAAGATGAACCTACTTGCAATATTTGCGATGGAAGCATTATGTTTATCTGCAATTTTTTTTACGGTCCGCAATAACTTTTGGTACGGTTCCCATCCGCCGGCGGCATCAATAAAACGTTTGTATTTCATTTGTGACCATGTAGTCAGTTCCTTTTTGGTGGGCTCGGTTTTGTTTAACCATTTATCGGTTAAAAATCCGCCTGCCAAAGTCCCGAACGTCAATAGTTTTACATTATACTCACGGCATACTTTTGCCATTTGCCCGTTCGCCCTTTGGTCTATCAATGAATGGCAAATTTGATTGCTAACAATAGGGATACCGCTTGCCAGGGCAATTCTTAAATGTGCGGCATCAAAATTGGTGACCCCAATATGTTTGATCAAACCCTCTTCCTGTAGTTCTTTTAAATATAAGAGGCCATCTAACCAACTGGCATCGGGGTAGTACCACGCATGAAATTGCAAAAGGTCTATGCTGGATTGTTGCATTCTGTCAAGTGCAGTCCGTATGGCAGCTCTGACATCTTTACGGGAAATTTTTCCGGGTTTTGGAACCCATTTGGTAAATAGCTGCACGCTATCTTTATCCGCTAGGTTATTTTTAAAGGTACCGGCAATTATTTCACTGGAGCCGTAGTGGTCTGCCATATCAAAAGAAGTGAGACCGGCATCTAGATAAGGCTTCATGTACTTGGCCGTTGCAACAGGGTCCAAGGTATTGCCGTTACGCTCCATATCCGCAATTTGCCATAAGCCCGTAACCACTCTGGAAATCTCTAAATCTTTTGCTAATTCAATTGTTGTTCGCATCTTTTATTCTTCAGGCAGTTCTAAAAATAATTTGTTTGTATCGTTGTTCTGTTTCTTCAATTTTTTCCAGTAGTAGGCAAATAATAAACTTGCCAGCGCCATAACTATGAGCCATATTGGTGTAGAGTGAAAATACCACGCCGTTGTCTCTGAGGTAAGATCCTTATAAGTGTGTATGCCCAAGAACCCGGAAAGGGTGAAAATGCCAGACCAAGCAATGCATAGTTGTAATGTTCTGTTTTTAAGTACGGAAATCTTTTTTGCCAAACCTGGGTTTACCTTTTTTATGGTAACAAGTGTAATGCACATTAGCAGAAAATTGACCATCATTGAGGTCACCATAATATCTATGCCCAAAAAGAAATCTCCTGCAAAATGAGAGCCTAGAACACCAATACTTGCCATAGCGCCAGCCACTATTAAGGCAATATGTGGTGTATGATTTTTTGGATGTACCCTAGAGATGGATTTTGGAAAAATACCATCTTTGGCCCAAGCGAACATTAAGCGTGATACGGATAGTAACATAGCAGGTAGATCATTGATCAGGGCAATTGCGGCACCTGCCAGTATTGCAATGCCTAAACCAGATGGCAGTACATAGCTTAACAGCCCAGGGGCAGAGATATCTTTGTTCATAGCTTCTTCTGCAACAAAACTCCACGGTACAATATGGTAAACCGCCGTTGCAAAGAGAAAGTAAAATAGCCCAACGCCAAATATGGCGAGTAAAATTGCCCTTGGTAATGTTTTAGTAGGTTTTTTTGCTTCCCCACCTGCTTGGGCAATAGAATCAAAACCAATAAAGCTGGAAAACAAAAGTGCGGCCGCAGACAGAAATATGCGCCAATCAAAATCTATTTGATTTACAGGGGTAAAGCTGCGTCCTGTTTTGTTTTGTAGCCCGGCCAGGAAATCCGTTGTATCGTAAATGAGTGCCGAAACTATGACAATTCCGCCAAGGGCGAACATTAAAAACATCATGGGCAATAAAATGCGTTCATAACTTTTGATGCCCTTAATGTTAATGGTGATAAACGACCAGATCAATGCCAATGCAATGGTTACTCTTATCCATCCTATTTCCAATCCGTTAGAGATGTTTTTCCATCCCAAACTCAGTGTTACATCTCTTATAAACGGTACGGTAACGTAAGCGATAACACCAATAACAATAGAGAGCCCGAACCATTGGGAGAAACTGGCGACAAAGCCTAAATACGGATTTAAGCCTCTACTGGCGTATATATAACTACCGCCGGCACGTGGCATGGCAGACGCCAAAATACCATAGGCCAATGCCGCGAACAATGCAGGCACCGCCGCAAAAATAAATGCAGGCAGTACGTAAGGGCCAATACCCGGCACATTACGTTGTATCATGAACGGCACAACATTTATAGATGCCCCTAACATAGAACAAACACCCGTAGCGGTAAGGGCAAGAAGCCCCATTTGGCGGTTTAATTTCTTAGAGTTCGTAGTCAATATTTAAGTAGTTATGGTTGGCCATGTTATTCTTTATCTAAAAAAGATCGTACACCTGTCATTTGCCATCTGCCCAATGTTATTGGAATGCAGCCTATGGCATTTAGCTCATCGAAAAAAGCTTTCATTTCAAAAGGTTCGTTTTTAGATTCTTTCATTCTGGCATATTCGGCCATGGTGTTTTCAAGTAAGTATTTACCGGTAATGTAACTAGTTCCGTATCCTGGTTGTCTTAGGTATAGGTGCTGCTCAAAAAGCAACAGGTCCTTTTCTGTTTTCATCCAACCTCTTGGGGTGTAATTGGAGTGGATGCCGCCCGCTTCTTCAGAGCTCATAAGGTTTGCATGTGCATAGAGCGATCCCAAGCCCCTTGCTGCGCGTTGTGCGATCATAATGTAAACAATTTCCCTAGAACGGGTTTGGTCATCATATAGCCCCGCATCCATGAACATTTCTTCTACCGCGGTAGCCACGCCTTCGTTTCTTGAATCGAATATATTGTATAGTAGGGCCTCTTTTCTAATTTCGCGCGGGTTAGGTTCTTTGTCCATCCTTGCCAGTTCAAACCAATGATAAAAATGAGAGTAAAGCGGGCGTTGATCTAAATGGGCGGTAATCCAAAAAAAGTTTCTTTTCTCACGAGGTACATATGCACCTAAATGATCATTAAGCGCAGTCTCAAAGTAGTCTTTAACCGTTACTATTTCATTTTTATCTAAAAATTGCAAAAGGCTTTCTGCGGAGACCTTTGCCATTTTATTATATTCTTCAACGCTACCGGCATCTGGTAACTCAGGCAGATTTCTATTTCTGTGTTCCTCTAATTTAAGTGCGGACCATGCTCTGGTAAGCTCTCGTTTTAAGAGCATAACCTCGTCTTCCCATGTCAATGGTACCAAATGAACATTTTGTAGGTACCAGGTATAATTTTCTTTGCCAATGCCCGAAGGACCGGTTTTAGTACTGGCTTCCGTTTTTAGCCATGCCGAAAAACGATCGGTGGATGTTATTGCCGCATTGATCGCAGCCATTATTTTTTTGTTTTTTTGAATCCCGGGCAGGTTTTTTATAGCTGCCAAGTCATTACTCTGTGTCTCAATATCACGGATGCCGGCCAACCATAGGTCTTTGGCATTGCCCGTTAAATTTTCCTGAGCCTGCTTGTTAAGGATAGGAATGATTTTTAAAGAGTTAAGTAATTTGGTTTGGTCTGCTTTGTTTAAGGGAAAGCTATATTTCCAAATATCTATTATGGCATGGTGGGTAGGACCCTCGTGGGCAGGAACATCGCTACGGTCTGTCCAAATTGTTTTATAGAATGCAGGGTCTCTGGTCCAAGGTTTTAAAATTCGTTGGTTAAAATCATAACCGTTCATTTCGGCATGTATAATGTGCCAGTCTACTTTGTCCGGTATAGGCCATCCTGCAGTATCAATAGCTAGAAGTTGTTCTCGTAATAGTTCAAATTTTGGAAATCTTTTCTTAAAAGTGTGCACGGTATAATCAGGGGCGCCGTCTACTAGTGGCGGGTTTTCAAAAGAGCGCCATTCTCTAAAAAGTTGAACTAATTCTTGATTGGAAACCTTGTCTTGAGCTGTTACATTTTGTGGAACAAACAGATAAAGAAAAGGAATAACATAAATTAATACTTTAAAAATAGTCTTGTTCTTCATAGATGGTAGGTGGTTGGTATCTGTATGCAAAATAAGAATAGTGGATCAATGAGCCATGTTTTTAAACAAAATGTTAGTTATGTAGTAAGAATTTTTCATATGAATGCCAATCTATTTTTTTGAGTTAACAATTACTTTTTAAATTGATTAATTTGCATACTTTGACAATTATGTTTTTCAGGTAGAAATTGATTGCTTTAGTTTCTATATAATTTTATGATTGTCAATTATTTAATAGTTGTTTTAGGGGTTTTGATATTACATTCTTATGAATAAAAAATTTCATTTTCTGGATGATGGTGGTGAAATGGGTAGGCTAATGCGAGAAAAAGATTGGTCTCTTACTCCGTTAGGTACGCCAGATGGATGGCCGCATAATTTACGTACCACATTGAACATAATGTTGAACTCTCCATTTCCCATGTTTTTGTTTTGGGGAGATACTTTAAAGAGTTTTTACAATGATGCGTATAGGCCCATTTTAGGAAATGATGGTAAACATCCTAAGATATTGGGTTTAAACGGAAAGCAGGCTTGGTCCGAAAGCTGGAGCGATGTAGAACCTATGTTAAAAATTGTAACTGAAAATGGCGAATCTATTTGGAAAGAAAACCTAATGGTTCCTATTTTTAGAAATGGTAGAATGGAAGATGTTTACTGGACATTTAGCTATAGTCCCGTAAAAAATGAAGAAGGAGAAGTATCTGGCGTTTTGGTTATTGTTACCGATACTACGGAGGCGGTGTTGGCAGAAAGGCGCTTAAAGGAAAGTGAGCGTAGGTTTAGGGAAGTGGCAAACTTATCTCCGGTATGGATCTGGATTACGGATAATGATATCAATATTCAGTATTCTAATCGTGCTTTATTAAATTATGTAGGAATAGAAAAAGAAGCGGACTTTACCGGTAAGGTCTGGAAAGAAGTAGTGCACCCAGATGACCTTGATATTATTTATGAAGGTTTTGGTAAAGCGGTTGCAGATGAAACTGACTTTACGCTAGAATATAGGGTTAGAAGAAAGGAAACCGGTAAATACGAATGGTTTAAGGTTTTAGGGGTTCCAAAATTCGAGGAAAATAAAATGGTGGGCTTTATTGGTACGGCAATGAATATCGATAAACAAAAATCGTTTGCAGATGAACTTAAAAAAGAAGTGAACATACGTACCAAAGAACTAGCTGATAGTAATAGCAAATTAGAGGCAATGAATAAAGAGCTTCAGTCTTTTGCATACATATCTAGCCATGATCTTCAAGAACCGCTGCGTAAAATTCAGATGTTTGCCGAAGTGTTGATGGACAAAGAGTATGATAAACTATCCACATCTGGCAAAGCTAAATTTGAAAAGATACAATCTGCGGCCAAAAGAATGCAATCACTGATCAATGATTTACTATCATATTCACGCACAGATACCGAGAATAGGGTCTTTGAGGTCATAGATTTAAAAGAACTGGTAGAAGATGTCAAAAATGACCTTGGGGAAGAACTTAAAAAGAAAGAGGGCAAAATAACCTTGTTGCGTTCATGTGAATTGGAGGTGGTGCCATTTCAATTTAGGCAGTTAATGTATAATCTATTATCCAATGCCGTAAAATACTCTAAAAATGATGTCTCGCCCAATGTAACCATAGATACGGAAATTATTACGAACGCAAAATCTGTAGATGTTGGGTTAAAAAATAATAAGGAATACGTTAAAATTACCATTACCGATAATGGTATAGGGTTTGAAGAACAATTTGCAGAAAAGATATTTGAAGTATTTCAACGCTTACATTCTAAGCAAGAATATGTAGGTACCGGTATAGGTTTGGCAATTGTTAAGAAGATTGTACAGAATCATCATGGTGTAATTAGTGCATCGGGCAAACTTAACGAAGGATCGGTGTTTGAAATCGTATTGCCAAAAATGCAATAGAAAAGTGTTTCTTGAACCAAAGTGATTGCATTCATAAAAAAAGCTCATTTTCTTTAAAATGAGCTTTTTTTATAGGGAAGCCTATAATTACGTGAATAAAATGTTTTTGAGTTAAAGCATCTCTTTTTGAGGATATTACTTACACCGATCGCAGTCTATTTTTGGTATATGAATACTACTATAGAAAAATCGGCAGGTATGGGCGCTGTCTTAAATGATGGTGCCGTAACCTTTAGAGTGTGGGCTCCGCATGCGGAGAAAGTTTTCGTTGGCGGAAGCTTCAACAACTGGTCTAAAAATGACATTTCACTAGAACTTGAAGAAAATGGGTACTGGTCTGTAATCACCGAAAAAGCATCTGAAGGTGATGAATATAAATTCTTTATTGAATATAATGGGGAGATTTTGGCAAGAAACGATCCTTATGCCTTTGAAGTGACCAATAGCAATGGTAATTCCATAATTAGGGCTTTAGATTTTAAATGGGACGATGCGGAGTTTAACATGCCAAATTGGAACGAGCTTGTTATATACGAACTACATGTAGGTACTTTTAATCGTTCGGCATCAGATACCGTAGGTACGTTCCAAGATGTTATAGATAAGTTAGACTATCTAAGGGATTTGGGTATTAACTGTATAGAGCTGTTACCGGTCGCAGAGTTTGCGGGTGGTATTTCTTGGGGGTATAACCCTGCGCACCCATTTGCCATTGAACAAGATTATGGCGGTCCAGATGCCTTTGCGAAATTGGTCAATGAAGCGCATAAAAAAGGTATAGCTGTAATAATGGATGTAGTGTATAACCACTTTGGTCCTTCTGATGTAGATCTATGGCAGTTTGATGGTTGGAGCGAGAACGATAAAGGCGGCATCTATTTCTATAATGACCATAGAAGTGATACCCCTTGGGGAGATACTAGACCTGACTATGGCAGAAAAGAAGTACGCCAATATCTAAGGGACAATGCATTAATGTGGATAGAAAAGTACCATTGTGACGGGTTGCGTATGGATGCTACCTCATATATACGTTATGAAGGCGGTGGTCTAGGGTATGATACCGAAATAGAAGAAGGCAATATTTTAATGCGTGATATCAATTCTGAAATAAGGGATAAATATCCGCATGTATTGACAATTGCCGAAGATCTTAAAGGCGATAGTAGGGTAACGGATGCCATTGAACATAATGGACTTGCTTATGGATCTCAATGGGATATGAATTTTGTACACCCCGTTAGAGAGGTGATAGAAGATACCCATGATGATAGTAGGGATTTGCAAAAAGTGGTAGATGCCTTGGAATTTAAGTATAGTAACGATGCGTTTTGCCGTATAGTTTATACGGAGTCTCATGATGAGGTTGCCAATGGTAAGGCAAGAGTGCCAGAAGAGATACAACCAGGTGATGCAGAAAGTGATTTTGCTAAAAAGAGAGCATTGTTAGGTATAGTTTTGACCTTGACGGCACCGGGTATACCAATGCTTTTTCAAGGGCAGGAGTTTATTGAAGATGAATACTTTCAAGATACGGAAGGCTTGGATTGGGACAAAGAAAAGAAACACAAAGGCATTGAAAATCTTGTAAGTGATATTATAAAGCTAAGAACAGGCCAAATAGATGGTGGTGAGGGTTTAAGAAGCCAGCATATAGAAATGCTACATGTAAATCATGAAACTAAAATATTGGCATATAAAAGGTTTGATGAAAATAATGTATCCAATTCAGTACTGGTCGTTTTAAATTTTAGCAATCAGGACTACGGGAATTACGGTATCGGTCTACATGAAAATGAATCTTTTGAACTTAAGATCAATGCTAGCAGTAAAATATATGATCAAGCGTTCTCAGAGTTACCGGTTGATGATGTAACCGTTGTTGAAGAACATACCGATGCCAAGAACTGGACAGGAAAAATTAATATACCTGCATATGGAGCATTGATATTTACCAAATCGTAAGAATTTTTTTAAATGGCATTATTCCGATATAATATTATGTAGGTTTAAACTTACATTTCAATATTTTTATGGAATCGGCTTTAATAGTGGTAAAATTTTATTGTATTTTGTTATATAATCTATAGGTAAAACAATAATTTTACCGGCTTAAATGTGGCGAACTAATATTGATGTAATTAATGGAATATAGTTTCATATATAGCCCTGAAAAAATGGTTAATGAAATATTTCAAAGAACAATGGACGCTGCAGGGGTTGATTTTGAAATTTTGCATGACAATACCGTTCAGTTGTCTGATGATATAAGTGATGAAAAGCTTAAAGCGATCATTGGTGAATTGAAGGGTTTTGGTATAAAAGTTCAGACGAAAGAAAATCGTGATCTTGTTGAGGAAATTAAGATTTACATAAAAAAAATGGTTTATGAAGGTGATATTAGAAATGTAAAAATTTCAGAATTATTATCTAATCAATTAGGGTTTAGTTACCCTTACCTTTCAAACTTATTTTCTAGTAAAACATTTACCTCGATAGAGAATTTTTATATTTTAGTGCGCATAGAAAAAGTAAAGGAATTAGTGCTTTTAGAGAATACGAGTTTAGGTGAAATTGCCCATAACTTAAATTTTAGCAGTGTTCCCCATTTATCAAATCAATTCAAGAAAGTAACAGGGTTAACCATAACCCAATACATGAAGTTTAGAAAAAAATAAAGAGGAAGGGTTCTTCTTTTCAATACATGAATAGAGAAAATGGATAAATTAAAAATACTTCTCGTTGATGACGATGAAGACGACAGACAGTTTTTTGCAGATGCATTGGAAGGGGTTGAACTCAATACGGAGTTACGTCAGCTAGAGAACGGTAAGAGTTGTATGGAATTTTTATTGAACGATACGGACAATACTCCAGATTTGGTATTTCTAGATTTGAATATGCCTATTATGAACGGGTTTGAGTGTTTGGAAGCAATTAGACGTACACCACATTTAAAAGATCTGTTGGTCGCAATATATTCTACTTCTTCTGCAGAAAGAGATATTGAGGAAACCTTTGAAAAAGGAGCCAATATTTATATTAAAAAACCAAGTAGTTTTAACGAGCTTAAAAAGTCCTTAAAGCAAGTAGTTAAAATGAACTGGGCCTATCACCTAAATGATTTTAAGAAAGAAAACTTTTTATTGAAAATATAAACTGCTTACATAAGGTATTTTATCAAAGTTGTTTCGTTAGGAACAACTTTTTTTGTTTTAGCACCAAACAAGTCGCAATTTAATAAGTTATTTCGCAGTATCTTAACATAAGATGTTTAATACGGAATAGTATGAAGAATAATTTAGCGGATGATTTTTTTAGAACAATGGTAGATGATGCCGATACTGCTATTTTATATGCTGAGCCATCAGCCTCTAATTCTGTAAATATCAAAGATTATAGGCCTAAATATGCAAACAAGAAAGGACAGGTCTTTTTTGCGGTTACAGCAGAAAATGATAAAAGTGAAACGTTAGAGGAGCTTGTTCATTATGATGAGGTATTGATTTTGGCAAACAAGGTGTTGGAAACTGGTGAAGATGAAAATTTTAATATCATAGTAAGGGAAGAAGCTAATATTCTCAATTATCATGTAAGAATTAGGATTTTTGGTAAGGGGTTATTATTTGCCCTGACCTTGGTAAAGCCAAAATTTATTTCAGATAAGGATTCTAAACTTCCGTTAGGTAGTTTGGAATCAAGAAATAGAGAACTTGAAATTTCCAATCTTTTTGGTATTCGTGTTTTAGATAGCAATGATAGTATTATTTCTTACTTAAAGCCCGTGTTCAATAAAGCGGGAGGTGTAGAGGACTTTCGTATAGATTATATTAATAATCGGTTAAATGAGATTACCAATGATGATTCGGGCTTTATAGAAGGTAAGACCATTTTAGAATATTACCCTAAAAATTTAGAAAATGGTGTATTGGAAATTTTGACCGATTGTTATACGACCGGAGAGAATAAAGAATACACTAAAGAATTTGCTTTTACAGATGACCCTGTTTGGTTGTCCACTAAAGCGGTTAAAATGAATGATGGCCTTATATTGTTCTCTAAAGATGTAACACAGGAGAAAAAGTATGAAGCGCAATTATTTATACAGAATAGGCTATTGTCAGAAGCTGAACGTGTGGCCAATATAGGTAGCTTTCGTTGGCATTTAAATGAGGATCATATAAAATATTCGGATAACGTGTACAGATTGTTTGGTTACGATCCAAACGAGTTTGATAATAAATATGATCGTCTGCTCACTTTTTTACACCCAAATGATTTTGAGAAAGTAAAGTCTAGTTTTAAAGAGGCTAGAAAAAACAAGTCTAAAACAGATCTTGTTTTTCGCATTTACACGAAATCTCAAGAACTACGCTATATGAATACTATAGGAGAATGCCATCAAAAAGAGGGTAGTTGGTATATGGTAGGCGTCATTAGGGATGTAACCAAACAAATAGAGGCAGAATCTATACTACAGATAAAGAATACAGAGCTAAAGCGAACCAATGCAGATTTAGAAGCATTTAACCGTGTTGCAAGTCATGATCTGCAAGAACCGTTACGTAAAATTCAAATGTTTGTTAGTAGACTGGACGAAGAAGAAGAGGGGCGTTTAAGTGAAAGGTCGCAAGGGTATTTGTCAAAAATCAAATATTCATCGGATAGAATGCGCAATCTTATCAATAATCTGCTTTCTTATTCAAAAGTAGATGAGGTAAGCGAACAACCTACAAGGGTAGATTTAAACGACGTTTTAAATAATGTTTTAGAAGATTTGGGCGAAAGAATTATTGATTTAGATGCCAAAGTAGAATCTGTAAGCCTTCCGGTCGTAAACGGTATTCAATTTCAATTAGAGCAATTATTTGCAAATCTTATAGGTAATTCACTTAAGTATGTAAAAGAAGGTGTACGCCCCCATATTAAAATTATGGGTAATATAGTAAGTGGAAACAAAACGGATATAGAAACCTTGTTACCTAACATTAATTATGTGCAACTTCAATTTGCCGATAATGGTATTGGTTTCGAAAAAAAGTACCAAGAGAAAATTTTTGAAATATTTCAACGCCTTCATGGAAAAACAGAATTTTCCGGTACAGGGTTAGGGTTATCCATCTGTAAAAAAATAGTGCAATCACATAACGGAACTATTATGGCCAAGGGAGAGACGGATAAAGGGGCCGTTTTCACTGTATATCTACCCACCCTTTTATAATAGGTATATTTCATAATTTTTATGTCTTCTTAAAATTGTGTAACAGCTTTTAAAAATGTTGTAACGTATTTACTTGCTACAGGCTGCATCTTTGTAACAACAAAAAATGTAAGCTTTTATGAACAATCTTCAATATGCTAGAGTAGGTGCCGTAAGACACAAAAACTCTAATAACCAAGGTTCTAAACTAGAAATATCAACTTCTAGCTCATCAGACGCTTTAGTAGCGCAAAAGGCTTTATCTAATAATAACCATTTAAACAATATATCATGCAAGTAGTCCATAATCAATTAAGTTATTTCAATAGTGTATTAGGAGGAAGTATCTCCAGTTTTCAAGGTGATCGTATTCTTCAATATGATAATGATAAAGGAACGGGTAGAATACAAACTGTTTCATTGGGATCTGGAATATCCTACACAGAATATGATATGGATTTGAACGAGGATTTTAATTTTGATTTAAAATTGGATGAAAATCGTAGTTTATACTTTATTTACTGTTTGGAAGGTAATTTCAGGTTTTCAAACGGAAAAGAAAATAGTAAGGTTGAAGCATTGCAAACAGTGGTTGTAGGCGGTTCTAACAAAACTATTAATATAAAATTAAGAGAGGCTACAAAATCTAACTTATCTATTATTAAGGTAACGCAAAACGGGGAATCTCTAAGTAAGAACGTAGATAATAATGAGTTGTACGACCAATTGTTTGCCCAGTTCTTAAATGAGGACGGTAATGCACATATTGGAACTTTCAATCTAAAAATAAAAGAACAGTTATTGCAGATCAGATCAATTACCCAGGTAGGTTTGGTTAGAAAACTGCTAATAGAAGGTATTGTAAACTTTACTTTAGCTTTAGAGATATTACACTGTAAGCAAGATATTGAGAATAGTGGGCAGGTATCTACGATGTTGACCAAGAAAGAGCTTTTAAGAATTGAAGAAGCTGTTAACGCAATTAAAAGAAAACCGGAATTTCCATATACCGTAACAGATTTAAGTAAGGAATATGGTCTTTCGCCAACTAAATTACAAGAGGGCTTTAAGGTAATGGAAGGTACTACGGTAACCAATTTCATTAGAAATGAAAGGTTGATTCTTGCCGAAGAGTTGATACAAACATCTGATATGAATATTTCAGAGATAGTTTATTCCATAGGATTTACCAGTAGAAGTTACTTCTCTAAAATATTTAGAAACAAGTTTAAATGTACTCCTAAAGCATACTTAATGAACATTAGAAACGTATCGCTTTCAGCATAAGGTAAAATATATGAAAATGGTTGAGCCGGCTCTTTAGAGCTGGCTTTTTTATTTTATATATGGTCTTAATAAAGCTTTAGAAAAATAGAATAACAGAAAGGTGGTACAGGAGTAAAAAGGAAAAGATGTTAAAATAAAAGATAAAGAATGTGTTTAGATGGAAATAACAAATTCTTTTTCAGGCTTGCTTTCTTCAGCATTGTCCACATAGCGAAGGCACTTATGTAAAAGTGTTTTAAGTTGATTGTATGAAGATGGTTTTTGCAAATATAATGATGCCCCCATTTCGTTTAAACGGGTTATTTCCTTAGGGTGGTACGATGTTGAATAAATAATTACTGGAATATCTTCGTATTTTTCAAGATCACGTATATCCGCAAGACACTCGAATCCATCCATCATAGGCATTTTTAAATCTAAGAATATGACATCTGGTTTATCGTTACTATCGGATAGCAAGCCTGCCATAAGATCTACGCCATTGTTGAATTCCGATATTTTGGTCTGTATTGGTATTTCGCGTAAAGCGTCAGAAAAAAATGTTCTGTCGTCACTGTCGTCATCCGCTAGGAAAACATTTAAAATTGGTTTGCTCATGTTCGGTAAATAATTTGAACTCTAAAATTATTTGATTGAAAATCGGCATTAGAAATGCCGATTATTCTATTGCAAGTTAGTATTTGCTGTTTTTGCGCAATAATGCGATTGATTTTAAAAATAACTCAATACCTAAAAAAATAGATTTGCTTTTTTTGGGTCATATTATTAATGACCGTTCTATGTAACTGTTATGCAACATAATTTATTATAGCCGTACCGCCCAAAGTGTTATTTTTAATAGATTCTATAGTTCTTTTTAAAGCAGAAGTCAGCGTTTTGAACGAATTTGGCTTGTGGAGATATCTATTGGCTCCATTTTCGAACAAATTCGAAATCCGGTCAATATCATATTGATTGGAAAATATAACCACCGGAATATCGTCAAAATCTGCACTTTTTCTAATTTCGGTCAAGGTTTCTTCCCCATTTAATTTAGGCATAAAAAGATCTAGAAAAATAACATTTGGTGTAAGCAGTTTGGTATGCAGTTCATTTAATAGGTCAGACCCGTTAGAGAACATGGTTATATGTATGTTCTCATGCAAACTATCAATAGCTTCAATAAAAATTTGTTGGTCTTCGGCGTCGTCTTCTGCCATATAGATATGGAATACGTCATCTTTCATCATTAGTAAGTCAATTAATTATCCTCCAATAATTTCACCGCCGTTTATATGTAACACCTGTCCGGTCATATAGCTGCTATCCTCACTGGCCAGATACACATAGGCAGGCGCTACTTCGGCCGGTTGGCCTGGTCTGCCCAAGGGTACATCTTTACCAAATTTCTCTAGTTTTTCACCATCAAAAGTAGCTGGTATTAAAGGAGTCCAAATGGGTCCAGGTGCCACGGCATTTACACGAATTCCTTTCTCTGCAAGCGATTTTGACAAACTTCTTGTAAAAGATACAATTGCTCCTTTTGTACTGGCGTAATCTATTAAATGCTCAGACCCTCTATAAGCAGTAACAGATGTTGTATTTATAATGGTATCGCCTTTTTTTAAGTGTTTCATAGCAGCTTTTACAATATAGAAATAGGGATAGATATTGGTTTCAAAGGTGGTGTGTAAATTTTCTGTTTCTATTTCTTCAATATGCTCGGTAGGAAATTGCATTGCCGCATTATTGATTATACAGTTTAAACTGCCAAAGCTTGCAATGGTATTATCTAAGGCCTTTTTGCAAAATTGTTCGTTCTTTACATCGCCCTTTAATAAAAGACATTGACCGCCTTCATTTTCAATTTCAATTTTTGTCTGTAGTGCATCTTTTTCTTCGTTCAGGTAAATGATGGCAATTTTTGCTCCTTCTCTTGCAAAATGTACCGCTACACTTTTACCTATACCACTATCGCCACCAGTAAGTAGTGCAACTTTGTTTTTTAATTTGTCACTGCCTTTGTAGCTTTCGCGTATGGTGAGCGGCTCAGGATTCATTTTAAATTCATCACCAGGTTGTACGGTCTGTTCTTGATTTTTATCTATTGTAATATTTTCCATGTTCTAAGTTTTAAATAGGTGTTAGGCTGCAAGTTTTCTACATTCTTTGGCACATGCCAGGCAAGATTCTGCGCACAATTGGCAATGATCATGATCATGTTGTTGACATTGTTCTGCGCACCATTCACAAATTTCAGCGCAAAGTGTTGCTTGTTTTGAGGAAAATGGACTATCTGCCATTAACATTTTAATGGTACTAAGACAAGTATCTACACACTGAATACAGCAATTTGGACACTCGTTCATACTTTCTTTGCCTGCCATGTTAACTATGCAGTTTTGGCAATCTATGAAGCATTTTTTACAGGCTTCTATGCAACTTTTATATGCTAATTTCATCTTGTTAAATTTTAATAGGTTGTAATTTCTTACTTGAAATTAAAATATGCACAGTTAAATAATTTGCTCTTTTAATTGGAAATTGTGCGGTATAGCATATGGATAAATAATGATATCAATACGGCACAAATAATGATTAAAATGAAATCTTATGGGCTGCATTAGGATAGGTTAGAGTGATTCTTTTTTGCATTTAAGAGAATCTATAGATCTAAAGGAAAATCAACTTTTATATTTACAATCTAAATGTTTCCTATAGCTTTAAAATTTATTGTGTTTGGCTTTTGTTCTGTTCTCTATATTTGAATATGAGCATGAACATGGTGATATTCAATAGTGTTGAAATACCGTTTGTAACAATAATTGGAACATCTTTTTTCATAACACCATATACTGTCCAGAGCAGGACCCCTAGCGTTAATGTAAAAAACATTTTAGGGGAGACATCATCTACCTTTTTAGTTCTCCAAGCTCTATAAATCTGTGGAACTGCGGCAATGGTTGTAAATATACCGGCGAAAATTCCAATAATTTCTTCCATGTTAGTTACTAGTAGTTGATCATATATAATGCATAACAATTGTTATGCTCGTTTTCATAACATTGAAGGTACTGGCGTTAAGCTCCAAAAAGTAATGCATTACAAGTAAATGTTTGTTCAAAAAAATATAGGTAGTCGTATGCGCCAATTATTATTTAATTTAAAGCTCATATCAGTTTAACTAAATAAAAACAGCAATGAAATTGTTAATTATATTTTGCGCTGGCATTTTAGGAACTACGATTATGACAGGTTTTAGTCATGTGGTTGAATTGTTAAGCGGCAATAAATTTAACGAGGCACATTTATTAAATCAGCTTATTGATCTTTCCAAGACCTTTAAAAGAAACGTGAAACATAATTATTTTTTAGGCTGGTTAATTCATTTTGGTATAGGCATAAGTATGGCGGCTATCATATATGTCTTTTATTCTCACATAAATTATAGTGACGTTATTTGGACGGGTTTGATTTTTGGATTCATACTAGGGATTGTTGGTGTAGGCGGGTGGTCAATGATTATAAGTAGCCATAATGATCCGCCCAAAATTAACTGGACATATTTCTTTTTACAATTGATTCTTGCACATATGATTTTTGGTATTACAGTTTCATGGGTAATCACAAGGATCTAGTGGAATACATATAACAAAGTTTAATTAGTAGTAATTTTTTAATGTAATATGGGTATAGAAATTTCACTTTATACAAAGCGGGCAATTATAGGCGGTTTAATCTCTTTAGGGTTTATTGGTTTAGGAACTTTTATGCTTGGAAATTTAAGCGGTTATGAAGCTAAAGTTTTAATAAAGTCTAGCCTTACGGGATTAAATACATTATGTAATACCATTGTGTTGGCCTCGGCAACCATATTGGCTTTAATGTTGACTCTTTTAGGGGTAAGCTCAGGCACGAACTCTAAACTGAAGAATGATCATTATTTACATATTATGCAAATTGCAAAGCTGGATACGGCAATTTTTATAGCCTCTTTGCTGTTCTTTTTGGTGTTTAATCTGCCTGTTACGGAAAGTGAAAATATCCCGGAAAACTATTTTGATGCCATTTATTACATTACTATCGGTGTAAGCGCCATATTGAGTTCTGGTTTAATTGTAGTGGTATTGATGTTATACAATACTATAATCAATATTATAAAAATAATAGGATTAGGCAGAACGGATCATCCACTAATAAAGAATGAGGATGGGGATTGATGGCTATTAGATAATATTTGTAATATGGTCTTGGTCAAGATTACATAGGCGGCTCTGCAACCATAGTTTTTATCTTTTTCCAAAATTGTTTAGAGGTAACATTTGTAGGTGTTACCAAATCGGCTAGCAGGGTTAAATTTCGTTTAAACTGCTCATATTCATATTTAGAGGTATTATTTTCATCAATAGGATAGTATGCCATTCCCCAATTTGGAAAAGTTCTTTTGCTAATTTCATCGTCGGAAAATAAGGTAACATTTGTATGGCGAGGATCTTTTTTGATCTTATCATAAAGTTCGGTGATATTCTTTTTACTGCCCTCTAAAAGTTGAACAAATCCACCTTTGTAATAAATAAGACATCCGGTAATATCATCTCTCTCATTATTGGCACGAGCATTTTCAAGAAGCTCTTCCATTTCCACAGTTTTTAATTTTTTAGTGGCTACAGATTCATATGTCAATGTATACATATTGTTGAAGTTATCCTTAATGGGCAAAAATAATAAAAATGCTAAAAAATGAAGTACACCATTTAAAAAAGATAGTAAGAGATAGGGTTAAGCAAATATTATGCAACAAAAAAGCCCCTAGAAGGGGCTTTTGAGTGATCGCAGGAGGATTCGAACCTCCGACCGTCTGCTTAGAAGGCAGATGCTCTATCCAGCTGAGCTATGCGACCGACACCATTTTTTCAAATGTGGGTGCAAACTTAGTGATTTTTATAGACTGGTAAAACGAAAATCAATAAAAATTTAATTATTTCTTTTATAGACAGGAATATGACTATGAACGACCTTCGTATTGATCAAAATTTTCCCATAATTGGTCAAGTACTTTGTAGAAAATTTCAAATTCTTCTTCAGTGATTCCCAGGGTACTAACTTTTCTTAAATCGGTAATAAAAGGCATTACCCTTTTTATAAGTTCAGAGCCTTCTTCCGTAATTACCAGTTTAAATCTTTTTTGGTCATCCCTAAATCTAGATTTGCGTAAGAACCCTTTTTTGCATAATCCACTGATCACCCTAGAAGTCGTAGCTCTATTTCTAAAGTTAGATTTGGCAATATCAGCTTGCGAAGCGTCTTTTCCTTCTAAATGTACACGTTGTAAAATTACCCATTGTTCAATAGTAAGATCAATGTTGTTTTCTGCAAATACCTGTAAAAAAGTGCTCTGTACTTTTTTTAAAGTACGATCAATGTAAACGCCGAAGCCCTCCGTCCTGTCCATAATCTCAAAGTTATTCTTCCAAAAATACAGGAGTTTATCGTTAAAATTGTTGTTAATGCAACAAAATTGAAAAAAAGTTGTATTTTTACTTAGTTCAAATTGGCAAAAAGTACTAGAAATATGCAACCAGGTTTTAAGAAATATATATTAGAAGATAGCACTTACAAAGGCGGAGGTAAGAAGATTGTAATGCCCGATGGTGTTACCGTTCACAAATTGTCCTCTAACGAAAATCCGTTAGGGTATTCCCCAAAAGTTAAGGAAGCCTTGGCAAATACCTTAGATGGTTTGAGCCTATATCCGGATAATACGGATATAAGGTTACGTGAGGCGTTGGTGAAAGATTTTGATGGTGTACTTACCGTAGATAACTTTATTACTGCAAATAGTGGTTCAGAAATTATAGATATGATTTCTAAGGCATTTTTGAACGAAGATGACGAGGTAATTGTGAGTCAGCCTTGCTTTTTACCTTATACGGCCTTTACCCGTTGGATGGGAGCCAAGGCGATCAACGTACCCATGACCGAGGATTATGATTACAATTTGGACGGTATTCTAGAGGCTATTAATGATAGAACAAAGTTGATATTTCTAGCATCGCCCAACAATCCTTCAGGAAATTATATTCCACTGACAGATTTAAGAAATTTCATAGATAAATTACCTGACCATGTAGTATTAGTGTTAGATGAGGTATACAGACATTTTGCCGAAGCCGAAGATTACACTTCGGGAATTCCTTTTGTAGTAGAAGGTAAAAATGTAATTGCAATCAATAGTTTTTCAAAGACCTATGGCTTGGCAGGTCTAAGGGTTGGCTATTGTTATGCCCCTTTAGAACTAAGTAATTACATGCGTAAGATTTGTAAACCTTTTCTATTGTCATCATTGGCTTTAGAGGGCGCAATTGCTGCTTTGGAAGATGTAGCGTTTGTAAACAAAACTGTAGCATTGGTTAAGGAAGAAAGAAGGTTCGTTTTGAACGGTCTTGATACAATGAATCTAAAATATTGGCCAACACAGGGTAATTTTGTGCTAATAGATCCACCGGTGAATGATATGGAGTTTACCTCTTTTTTAGAAAAGAAAGGTATAATGGTACGCCCTGTAGGTAATTTTGGTGCGCCGGGGAAAGTGCGTATATCTTTTGGGGTAAGAGAGGCTAACAAAGCACTTTTGGCCGCAATTGAGGTTTTAATGAAGAACCGAACGACCACAGCATAATTTTTTTTATCATATATGTTGCATGAGCAACAAAAAAATAATATAAAACTAAATCATATACTATGTCAACTTCAACAGTAGCAGAAAACAAACACAAAGAGGCACAAGATTTTATGCCTATTAACGGTACCGATTATTTAGAGCTTTATGTAAGTAACTCTAAACAGGCGGCACATTATTATAAAACCGCTTTCGGTTTTAAATCTTTAGCTTATAAAGGTCTTGAAACCGGTAGTAGGGATTTTGAATCCTATGTGGTAGAGCAAGATAAAATTAGATTGGTTTTGACATCACCGTTAAAGAGTGGTACAGATGTGGGTAGGCACATAGACAAGCATGGTGACGGAGTTAAGGTAACGGCATTGTGGGTAGATGATGCTACCTATGCATATAACGAGGCTATGAAAAGAGGAGCTAAAAGCTATATGGAGCCAAAAACCGAACAAGACGAGCATGGTAAGGTGGTAAGTTCTGGTATTTATTCTTATGGTGAAGTAGTACATATTTTTGTAGAGCGTAAAAACTATAACGGTACATTTTTACCGGGCTACCAAAAATGGGAAAGCGATTATCAGCCAACCTCTACTGGGTTAAAGTTTGTAGATCACATGGTAGGTAACGTGAACGAGGGCAGAATGAATTATTGGGTAGATTTCTACGCCAATGTAATGGGCTTTAAGCAAATAATGTCTTTTGATGATAAGGATATTTCTACCGATTATACAGCGCTCATGAGTAAAGTAATGAGTAATGGTAACGGTCGTATTAAATTCCCGATCAACGAGCCTGCTCCAGGAATGAAAAAATCTCAGGTAGATGAATATTTGGAGTTTTATGAAGGTGAAGGTGTACAACATATTGCCGTAGCAACCGATGATATTGTAAAAACGGTATCTGATTTAAAAAGTAGAGGTGTGGAGTTCTTGACCATACCAACAACATACTATGATGTATTGACAGAGCGAGTTGGTGAAATTGATGAGGATATAGAATCATTGAGAAAACTAGGTATTTTGGTGGATCGTGATGATGAAGGGTATCTGTTGCAAATTTTTACCAAAACGGTACAGGCAAGACCAACCATGTTCTTTGAAATTATTCAGCGTAAAGGAGCAACTTCTTTTGGAAAAGGAAATTTTAAAGCTTTGTTTGAAGCTATTGAGCGTGAGCAAGAATTAAGAGGAACGCTATAAGTTCAACAGATTTCTTGACAAGCCAAGAATAGTTTAATTTTAATAAAATAGTAGTAACTAACAAAACGAACGTATATGCCTATCTATCATAAGCAAGGTGCGTTGCCGCCTAAAAGGCACACGCAGTTTAGAAAACCCAATGGGGAATTGTATTCAGAACAATTGTTCGGTACCATTGGTTTTGACGGTATGTCCTCTTTATTATATCATCATAATAGACCTACCATGGTCAAAGAGATTGTAAAGAGTACAGATGTGTCTCCTAAGATTGCTTTGGAGAAGAATATACGTTCGTTAAAGTTGGTTAGTTTTAATGCATCTGCAAAAGACGATTTTTTAGAAGCTCGTGAGCCACTTTTGGTCAATAGTGATATCATCATTGGGGTAGCGGCACCACGAAAGTCGTTACGCGAATATTTTTATAAGAATACAGATGCCGATGAAATGTTGTTCATACATAAAGGCTCTGGTACCTTAAGGACTATTTTTGGACAAATTCCTTTTGAATATGGTGATTATCTAATCATTCCCAGAGGAACCATTTATCAAATAGATTTTGATAGTGAAGACAATCGCATATTATATGCCGAATCATATTCACCGATCTATACGCCAAAAAGGTATCGCAATTGGTTTGGGCAGTTATTGGAGCATTCTCCGTTCTGTGAGCGCGATTATAAATTGCCACAAAACCTTGAAACATTTACCGATACCAATGAACATTTGATAAAGGTAAAGAAGCAAGGGGTCATGCATGAGATGGTATATGTAGGGCATCCTTTTGATGTTGTGGGTTGGGATGGATATAACTTCCCATACGGATTCTCCATTCATAATTTTGAACCTATTACGGGCAGGATTCATCAGCCGCCACCAGTGCATCAAACTTTTGAAACAAATGCCTTTGTAATTTGTTCATTTGTGCCAAGACTGTACGATTATCATCCGCAGTCCATTCCGGCACCATATAACCATTCCAATATAGATTCAGATGAAATGCTGTATTATGTTGATGGTGATTTCATGAGCAGAAACGGTGTACAACCGGGTAATATTTCTTTGCATCCCGCAGGTATACCACACGGTCCGCATCCAGGTGCTGCAGAACGTAGCATAGGTCAAAAAGGGTCTGAAGAATTAGCGGTTATGATAGACACCTTTAAGCCGTTGATGGTTACTGAGAATGCCATGAAATTAGATGATGGCGATTATTATCAATCTTGGTTATAACAGAAATAAGAAAACACTTGACAACACTAAAAACATGGGTCAACGTACCCCATAATTCAGATTTTTCCATTTACAATCTTCCTTTTGGCAATTTTTCGGTGAACGATGATCAGCCAAGAGCAGGTATCGCTATTGGAACGCAAATTATTGATTTGGTTGTGGTATCAGAGTTAGGGTTGATAGAGGTCAATGCCAACTATTTTAATCAATCAACTTTAAACGAGTTTATCGCTCTAGGAAAGAAGATTACCAATAAAGTCCGTTTAGATATACAGCAGTTGCTAGTGATTGAAAATTCGCCATTAAAAAATCATCCTGAAGCATTTGTGCAACAGAAAGACGCTACGATGCATTTACCGGTGCAAGTAGGCGATTATACGGATTTTTATTCGAGTATTGAGCACGCTACCAATGTAGGTAAAATGTTTCGTGATCCAGAAAATGCGCTATTGCCCAATTGGAGGCATATTCCGGTAGGCTACCATGGTCGCGCTTCTTCCATTGTGGTAAGCGGTACCAATATTCATAGACCTATGGGTCAAGTGAAAACCAATGAAATGGAAACGCCGGTTTTTCAAGCATCGGGGCGTTTAGATTTTGAATTGGAAATGGGTTTCATAGTAGGTAAAACTACACAATTAGGAAATCGAATTACAGTTGAAAATGCTTCCGAACATATTTTTGGATTGGTGTTGTTCAATGACTGGTCCGCTAGGGATATTCAAAAATGGGAATATGTACCTTTAGGTCCGTTTTTGGGCAAAAGTTTTGCATCATCCATGTCGCCTTGGATTGTTACGTTAGAGGCACTGGAGCCATTTAAGGTTCAAGGTCCTAAGCAAGATCCAGCTGTACTTTCGTATTTACAATATGATGGAGCCAAAAATTATGACATACAATTAGAAGTAGGCTTGTCTTCCAAATCTTCGGAAGAAACAATAATCAGTTGCTCAAATTTTAAGTATATGTATTGGAATATGATGCAGCAATTGGCGCACCATACCGTAAACGGATGTAATGTAAATGTAGGCGATGTAATGGCATCGGGTACCATATCGGGCAAAGATGAAAGTTCCTATGGGTCATTGCTAGAGATTTCGTGGGGAGGTAAAAAACCTTTCGAATTAAAAGACGGAAGCAAACGCACCTTTATTGAAGATAATGACACCATAACCTTGAAAGGATTCGCGGAGAAAGAAGGCGTAAGGGTTGGTTTTGGTGAAGTAACGGGTACTATTTTACCCAGTAAGTAATTTAGAATATGAGCACAATGTCACAACACGAAGAAATAAATACAATAGACCCGGCAAGTATATCTCAACAAGAGTTGCATGGGTATTTATTATCTGCTGTAGCGCCAAGACCTATTTGTTTTGCCAGCACAATTGATAAGGACGGCAATGTAAATTTGAGTCCGTTCAGTTATTTCAACCTATTCAGTGTTAACCCTCCGATGATGGTTTTTTCCCCTTCGAGAAGAGGTCGTGATAATACCACCAAGCACACCTTGGAGAATGTATTGGAAGTAAAGGAAACGGTAATCAATATTGTGAATTATGACATGGTAGAGCAAATGTCTTTGTCAAGTACGGAATACGGTGACGGGGTAAATGAATTTGTAAAATCAGGATTAACCCAAGTACCAAGTGATAAGGTAAAGCCACCAAGAGTAGGGGAGGCTCCCGTAGCTTTTGAGTGTGTGGTGGATCAGGTAATAGCATTGGGTGATGGTCCAGGGGCAGGAAATCTAGTGTTGGCAAAAGTAGTTCAGATACACGTAAAGAAAGCATTTCTAGATGCCGAAGGAAAATTAGATACTCCTAAGTTAGATTTAGTAGCCCGTATGGGAGGCAATTGGTATTGCAGAGCTAATGGCGATGCCTTGTTTGAAATACCAAAACCTATACGAACCAAAGGTATTGGGGTAGATATGTTGCCAGAAGCTGTGCGTAACAGTACGGTACTGACAGGGAATAATTTGGGCAGATTAGGCAATCTAGAAGAGTTACCTACTAAAGAAGCAATTGCTGCTATTGCTGAACATGCTGAGGTGAAATCTATACTAAACGGTAATGAAGATGCTGTAGCATTGCACAAACTGGCACAACAGTGGTTGGCAGAAGGAAAAACAGAAGATGCTTTAGCCTTGTTGCATTTGGGGGTTTAGTTACAAATCATCAGGTTCAATATGTATTAATATGTGACCTAGGTTCGGAATTTCATGATGTAGATGGTCTTTTAGTAAATGTGCAATATCATGCCCTTTTGTAACCGATATAGTGCCATCTACCATGGCATGGAGGTCAATATGAAATTTCATTCCGGCTTTTCGTATAAAACATTTTTCTGTACCGGTAACCCCGGGTACTTCCAGTGATTTTTTACGTATTTCTTCCAATAGTTCGTCATACCGTTGCTCGTCCATTATTTCGCCTAACGCAGGTCGTAAGATTAGGTAGCTATTGTAAAGAATAAAACCCGAAGCAATTAGGGCGGCCCAATCATCGGCCGTTTCGTAACCCTTTCCAAAAATTAGGGCAATTGAAATGCCTATAAAAGCCATGATCGATGTTATGGCATCACTTCTATGGTGCCAAGCGTCCGCTTTTAGCGAAGTACTATTGGTTTCCTTACTTTTTTTAATGACGATTCGGTATGAGATTTCTTTCCAAAGAATGATAACGCCAAGAACTATTAATGTCCATGATTTTGGGGTTTTGTGTGGAGTTTGTATGTTGTCAATGCTTTCATAGGCAATAACGGTTGCAGATATCACTAGAAAAGCAACAATTAAAAAAGTAATAATGGGTTCTATTTTACCATGACCGTAAGGGTGATTTTCATCTGCTGGTCTTTCTGCATACTTAAATCCTAATAACACCAAAATAGAGGAGAAGATGTCAGTGGTAGATTCAATGGCATCTGCAATAAGAGCGTAAGAATTACCAAAGAATCCCGCTAAACCTTTGGTAAGAGCCAAGAGAATGTTACCTACAATGCTAAAGTATGTTGTTTTAATGGCAGTCTGTTCAATACTCATAGGACAAAGGTAGCAGACTTGGAAATGAAAGGATATTATTTAAAGTTAATTATCTAAAATCAAATTTTATTTGTCGTTATATGTGATTGAAAATCCATTGGTTTATCGTTCCAGTAAGAATCGGTTAGTTGTTTTTTATAGTCCTGTTTTAGTTCGGTTAGTGGTCTTTTAATAGTTTTTACAGCATTAGTTTCAATGTCATTGGATACAAGGTTGTTTTTGTAAAATATGGAATATAAATATTCATGTTTGGGTGAAAATACCTTTGTATTTGTAGATACATCTAAAAGATTGAAAAAGTATTTACCATGTACATTTTTATAGGTTTGTACAATGCTATGATTTTGTTTTACTAGATTTTTCGTTTTTTTGGTTTCGTATTCGGCACGTTCTATGTCGTGTTTATATTTTAATACGGCAAAAGTTTCTGAACTTATATAAATACTGCCAGAAGAAGCAATGGGTGCCGGATAGCCATAACCCGTAGAATACGAACCTGGAGAGTTGTTGCTGAAATTTATTTTATAGACTTTTTGCCCTTCATAATTTAAAACTGCGTCCTTTTGTAAATCATAAGATCCAGAGCGATATAGAACATTGGTTTTACTTAAAATAATGTCTCTATTTAAAACTACCCATAAACTACCAATACCGTTAAGGGTGTTCTTTTTGTCATAGATGTCGGTATTGGTTCTTAGATGATGAATTTCTGCATAGATATTATTTTCAGGTCTTACGGATCCATTAATACCCTTTTTATTATAAGTTTCAATTACAGCTTCTTCTCCTTTATTTACAGAATCTTTAGTACTATATGTAATTACTTTGTAATTAAAACTTTGATTATAGGGAGTTTGCACGTAATTCATTTCAATATTTTCCCGAGCTTTTTTAATGATTTCTTCAGCGCTTAATTCTACTCTTGCAGCCGAAACAACAACCTCATTTAAAACAATATCATCTTTAGATTTTTTAAGTCTTATGTTATTTTCTGATTTAATTGAGCTTATATGAACCGAATCGCTTTCATACCCTATCGCAGAGAAGACTAAGTATTCTTTTGAACTTACTTTACGGGGAATGTTAAACTGTCCTTTTGAATTTGAAACCGTACTTGAATTCAAATTAGAATAATAAACGTCTGCATAATTAATAGGTGTAGAAGTATCATTGTCAAAGATAAAACCAGTTATGTTGTCTGTTTTATTGTAGTTTGTTATCTCAGTCGTTTTATCGCTGTAATCAATATACTTAGGTGGGTACATATTTTCGATATAATAGATACCGTCAAAAATGTTCTCCCAATTGGCAGATAACGGAAGGTAGCCTAAAGCGGATGAATAAAATTGATGTGGAATATCATCTAGAACATATAGGTCTGACTTAAAACTCTTTTTTTTAAAATCGGATTCAATACTATTAAATGGCGGTTGTAAAATTGGAATAATCTGCTGTACGGAAAAATCATAATATAAACCTTCATAAGAGGTAAAAGCTAAGCTAAACAACTTTGAGCCGTACTTTTCTTTAAGAATTTGACCCATTGGTAAGGCATATTTCAATTCTTTTATTTGTGCAATTTCTTCTTCAGCGCTAGTATGGCTATCGCCTTGAACACTGTCTATGATTGCAATTTGTTTTTTAATAAAACTTTCGGTTTCTAAGGTGTACTCGAATTGGTTCAATTTATTCGCAAAGTGATAGCTTGCGCCCCAGCCCATTATTTTTTCATTAGGAAAGGTTTCTTTTATGAAAATAAGATTTTCTGCCATTTGCTTATCCCTAGGGTTCTGAATGGCAATTTTTTCTTTTTGAAGACTCTTTAATCCAAAATCCAAATCAGAAAATACACTTTTAAATGTTTGGACGATTACTTTTGTTTTAATATCATTTTTAGGGATTTGGTCTAATTTTTCAATGACAGCATTGATACGGTTATATAGCTCGGTGGAATCCTTTTTATTAAAAGCATACTTTTCAAAATCTCTAGCAACCATGGTTTTTTCAATCTCGATATAAGTTTCATTTGAAACTTCAATCCTGTTTTTGGAACATAAAGTTTTAAAGTCATCAAGGAAGTACTCTTCAAAGAGATTTGATTCTTGAGAATCGAACCCAAGAATTTTCAATTCAGGATGCGTTTCCAAATAGTTTAATAATTCTTGGAAAACTTTGGTAGTAGTATATAGCCAACCGACACTTTGATTAAAAATTTTTATGTTTTCCTGCTTGTTTTGGTATAGTTCGTTTGCCTTAAAATTGTCATACATACCACTTTCAAAAACCAACAAATTGTAACCATAGTTTTCATGTAACTCTTTTACCATTTCAAATTTTTTATCAAAAACGGCACCATCTCCATGAGACTGTTCACCAAGTAATATGATTTCAAGTTCGTCAGGTGATATATCCTTGAAAATAGAATCTTGACTAAAAAGAGTACTGGTAGATATGATACTTAGAATAAGAATTGAAATTGATATGGATATGCTTTTCATTGGATAATTTTCTAGAACTAAATAATCTTACTTCGCTTTCTCATATGCCTCCTTCAACCAATCGGTCAGTTCCTCATCAACCTGATCAGCATCTGTAAGTTGTACAAGGTGCGTACACATACTGCCAAAAGGTCCAGAAGATTCAAGTCGGTCTGTAGTTGGCTTGTCTTTTATTTTTAATCCTAAATCTATTCTAGTTTTGGTAGCAGGTTTTATCAATGCAAATTGCTTTTTACGAATGATACTTACAGTGGTTTTCTTTGGGGTTATGGTAATATCATCTCCAAAAGGCTTTATTACAAGTAGCAGCTTTTCATAAATAGGGAGTAGGCTTTCTATCCCTTTATATTGCTGATCTACCAAATCCGTTGGAGCATGGTTTTCTTCTTTTGAAAGGGTAACAATAGTATTTGCAAAACCGTGGGTTACACCATGTTCTTTCTTTAAATAATTGACACCTTCAGAATGTTTAGCAAATGACTTTTCTTTAAGAATGGTCTTCCATTCATTCAATGATTTTCCTGTCTTTTCAGGCATGTTGTCGATCATGGTTTGCAGTGCCTTTTCCATAAGTAGAGCGTTTTATGTATGTTTCAATTTACAAAAAAATAGTAACCCCTTGGGTTGCGTTATTCAGCACCATCTTTTTTTTAATGTTATTCTATCCAAAAAAGATCAACAAACACCCCCTAACATTAGCAATCTATCAATAAATAGCGTTCCAACTCCAATTTGAATAAAAATTTTGTGATTCACGCCTACTTATATTCATTTGCTGATTATAGTGCTTATATTAGGTAGTACCGAAATCCCACAACCGTATGGCATTAAAAGTTGCAATTAAACACAAGACCAAGTATATCTACGATAGAAGTATAAATCTATCGCCACATATTTTTAGGTTGCGTCCGGCACCACATAGTAGAACACCAATAGAGGCTTATTCAATTAAAATTAAACCTGAAAATCATTTTTTTAATTGGCAACAAGACCCTTTTGGAAATTATTTGGCACGAATTGTTTTTCCCGATAAAACCACTGAGCTGTCTATTGATGTAGAGATTATAGCCGATTTAAAAACGATCAATCCGTTCGATTTTTTTGTTGAGGAAGCTGTAGAGGAGTTTCCATTTAAATATTCCGATGAGGCTAAGAAAGAACTTTTGCCTTATTTGGAAAAGGTGGAGAGTGGTCCGTTATTGAAAGAGTGGTTGTCAAAGATAGATTTGACTCCGCAAAGAAGTATAGATTTTTTAATTGGGCTAAATAGCAAATTGTATAATTACTTGGATTATACGTTGAGAATGGAGCCCGGGGTACAAACCTGTGAAGAAACCTTAGAGGCCAAGTTGGGTTCTTGTAGGGATTTTGCATGGTTACTGGTGCAAACACTTCGTCATTTAGGTTTGGCGGCTCGCTTTGTTTCCGGGTATTTGGTACAATTGAAGTCCGATGAAAAATCACGGGATGGGCCTTCTGGTCCAGAAGAGGATTTTACCGATCTTCATGCGTGGGCAGAAGTATATTTGCCCGGTGCCGGATGGATCGGTCTAGACGCCACATCTGGTTTGTTTACGGGTGAAGGTCATATTCCATTGGCATGTACACCATCTTATGAAAGTGCCGCACCGGTAAGCGGATTCAGTGATTTTGCCGAAACTACCTTTGAATTTGAAAATTCGGTTACTAGAATTTTTGAATCGCCACGTGTAACCAAGCCCTACACAGATGAACAATGGCAAGCAATCTATGATCTTGGTTTTAAGGTAGAGGAAGAATTGCAGGCCAATGATGTTCGTTTAACTATGGGTGGCGAACCTACCTTTGTCTCTATAGATGATATGGAGTCTGAGGAGTGGAATACCGCTGCAGATGGTCAACACAAAAGGGAATTGGCTAGCAAACTTTCCATTAGGTTACTAGAGGTATTTGGTAAAGGGGGGCTCTTGCACCACGCACAGGGTAAATGGTATCCTGGAGAGGCCTTGCCGCGTTGGCTCATTGGTATCCACTGGCGCAAAGACGGAAAACCCATTTGGAACGATCTAAGTTTATTGGCATCTTTTTCTGAGGAATATAAAATGCCCAGAAATATTACCAAACGATTTTTAAAGACTTTAGGGGGCTATTTGGGTTGTAAGACCAACAGTGTAATGCCAGCCTATGAAGATGCCTTTTACTTTTTATGGGAAGAAGGAAAATTACCGGTAGATGTCAATCCTAAAAAATATAATAAAGATGATGGTCACCTACGTAGAAAATTGGGTGAAATATTGGAAAATGGAATTGGTGAAGTAGTAGGTCACGTATATCCTTTGACCAAAAAGAACAATAAATGGCTTACGAACAAATGGAAGTTTAGAAATAAACATTTGTTTCTTACGCCCGGTAATTCCGCTATAGGACTTCGTTTGCCTTTGGCGGCATTGCCCCAAGACCCGCCAATACCTTCAGAACCAACGGCAGAGGTAGAGTTGTTTGAACTCTCGCCGGATTTGCCAAAACCTGGCGATGCATTGGAAAAACGATTGAAATTAAAATCTATAGGTCACCCAAGAAAGCATCCTTATGTGCGTACGGCAATTTGTGCAGAGGTAAGGGAGAATAAATTATTTCTTTATTTGCCTCCGTTAGATAGTGCCGAAGACTTTTTGGACTTGGTGGCAAGTATAGAGGCTACAGCAAAAGAATTGAAAGTTCCGGTGATTCTAGAAGGCTATGAGCCACCTCGTGATAATAGGTTAGAAGTTTTAAAGGTGACCCCTGATCCAGGTGTTATTGAGGTAAACGTACATCCTGCAAAAAATTGGCAAGAACTTACGGACAATACGCTAACCTTATATGCCGAAGCAAAGCAGGCCCGTTTAGGAACCGAAAAATTTATGCTAGATGGTAAGCACACCGGAACGGGTGGTGGTAATCACGTTACCTTGGGCGGTGTAACTCCGGCTGATAGTCCGTTATTACGTAACCCGCAGTTATTACGAAGCTTGTTGACTTTTTGGCAACATCACCCCGGGCTATCCTATTTGTTCTCAGGAGCATTTATAGGACCTACTAGTCAGGCTCCACGAGTAGATGAAGCAAGGTTGGAGAACTTGTATGAACTTGAAATTGCCTTTTCACAAATACCAGATGATAAAGAGGTACCGTTTTGGATCACAGACCGTCTGTTCAGGCATTTGTTGACGGATATAACAGGGAATACCCACAGAGCAGAGTTTTGTATAGATAAATTATACTCTCCGGATTCTTCGTCCGGGCGTTTGGGTATCTTGGAGCTACGTGCTTTTGATATGCCTCCTCATGCGCAAATGAGTTTAATGCAAATGTTGTTGGTGCGTACGTTGGTATCATGGTTTTGGAAAAAACCGTACAAACACAAATTGGTGCGTTGGGGTACGGAATTGCATGACAAATTCTTGCTGGAGCATTATGTAAAAGAAGATATTAAGGATATTGTAGAGCAGTTGAACGAAGCGGGATATCCGTTCAAATTAGATTGGTTTGATCCCTTCTTTGAATTCCGTTTCCCGTTGTACGGTATGGTAGATGTTAATACCATAAAAATGGAATTGCGTATGGCCATAGAACCGTGGAATGTGCTTGGTGAGGAAATGACCGGTGGCGGAACATCCCGTTATGTAGATTCTTCATTAGAGCGTGTACAGGTAAAAGTCAATAATTTTAATGAAAAGCGATACTCGTTAACGTGTAATGGAGTTAAAATTGAATTGAGCTCTACGGGAACAAAGGGCGAGTACGTAGCGGGAGTGCGTTTTAAAGCCTGGGAACCATGGTCTGCCTTACACCCGACAATTGGGGTAGATACTCCACTGGTATTTGATATAGTGGATGATTGGAACAAAAAGTCTATTGGTGGCTGTACCTATTTTGTGGCACACCCAGGTGGTAGGTCGTATGATACCTTTCCGGTAAATAGCTTAGAAGCAGAATCGCGCAGAATTAATAGATTTTGGGATATTGGCATGACACAAGATGAGGTAACACCTACAGAATTGGTGGCTTCAACAAATTTTACGGGCAGAATGGTAGAACCTAAGAAAGGTTCAAATACATTTGCATACAAAGAGATGCCGGTCAACCCAGAGTATCCACATGTAACAGATTTGCGTAAGAAGTAATTGAAGAGGTAATGCCAACAACAAAAACCACGTGGTTCAATAATTATGATACCCAACAGGGCAATGATGAAATGTATTCATTGAACAATGGTATAAAACCCTATTGGAGTAAACTGTTGACCAGTTTTGATACCTTGGGGGTCACGGGCCTAACGGCACGTCAAAAAGATATAGACTGGCTATTGTCAGAAAACGGGGTCACCTATAATGTATACAACGATCCACAGGGTATGCATAGACCTTGGAACCTTAATGTGGTTCCTTTTATGCTGCACCAGAATGAGTGGGCAGAGGTAGAGGCAGGGTTAAAGCAAAGGGCAGAATTGCTCAACTTGGTGTTAAAAGATGTCTACGGCGACCGAAAATTAATAAAAAACGGTATCGTACCCTATGAAGTAATTTATGGGCATAGGGGTTTTCTTAGGCAATGTTCCGGTATGGAGCTTCAGTTAGAACAGTATTTATCTATTTATGCCGCAGATTTATGCCGTGGAACGGATGGGCGTTTATGGGTGGTAAATGACAGGACAGAGGCACCATCAGGTATGGGGTATGCTCTAGAGAATAGATCCACGACCAGTAGAATTCTGCCGGATTTATATGCGGAAATGAAAGTGAAGCGTTTATCCGGATTTTTTCAGGAATTCAATCAAATGCTTATTGATGCAGCACCGGGCAAAAAGGAAAATCCGAATATTGTGATTCTTACACCGGGCTCACATAACGAAACCTATTTTGAACATGCCTATATGGCGTCTTTCTTAGGGTATCCATTGGTACAAGGTAATGATATGGTGGTGCGTGACGGCTTTCTTTGGATGAAGTCTTTGCAAGGCTTAAAGCAGATCGATGTGGTATTGCGTAGGGTAGACGATGCCTTTACCGATCCTTTGGAACTACGTGAAGATTCACATTTGGGCGTAGCCGGATTATTGGATGTTGTACGAAGAAACAATGTAGCGGTCATAAACCCTATAGGAAGTGGAGTTATTGAAAATCCGGGATTGATTCCGTTTATGCCGGCCATAGCAAAATTCTTTATGGATGAGGAATTAAAATTACCTCAGATTGCATCATGGTGGTGCGGACAAGAAAAGGAAAGAAATTTTGTCTTGGATAACATATCAAAATTGGTCATAAAAAGAATAGATCGTACCAATAGGGAAAGTATCTATTTTGGAGAACTAATGAGTGCGGAAGCATTGGATGAACTTAAAAAGGTCATTTTGGAACGTCCCTATCGTTTTGTTGCACAGGAACGCATTAATTTCTCAACGGCACCCAATTTTACCAATGATAAATTAGCGCCAAGAAATGTTGTGGCAAGAGCATTTTGTATCGCATCTAAAAAAGACTATTCCGTAATGCCAGGTGGTTTGGTCAGGGTGGCGCCAGATGGCGAGACGGTAAGAGTGTCCAATCAAAGAGGTGGCACCAGTAAAGATTTTTGGATATTGGACGATGAACCCATTGTGGAAGAAAAAAATAGGCATTGGCAGCAAAAATCATCTATTGCCATTTCGGGACTAAATGATTTGCCCAGCTTAACGGCAGAAAATTTATATTGGGCAGGACGATATGTAGGGCGTACATTGGTAAATGCACGTTTTTTACGTACGGTAATGCGACAAATGGCCATAGTGCAGAACAGAAACGAAAAACCCGATTCTGAAAAACTTAAAGTGCTTTTTAAAGCGGTTACACAATTAACGGGTACCTATCCTGGCTTCGTGGAAAGAGCAAAAGATGGCAAATTGGCCATGGATAATCCGTATGAGGAAATGTTATCCGTAATTTTAGATAAGAATAGGGTGGGCAGTTTGGCGCATACCATAAGTATGTTCGGGAACTCCTATTATTCCATCCGTAATTTATGGTCCTCGGATATGTGGCGCGTATTTGAGAATATTCAAAAAATTTGGAACTCCCTGGTAGATGGTGATGATCACTCCATAAATAAAATTCTCAAAGTTTTAAATCAATTGATTACACGGTTAATTGCATTTATGGGGCTTATTGAAGAAAGTATTATGGTGCAACAAGGTTTGCTATTATACTTTATAGGGTTGCAATTGGAGCAAAGTAGTTTGAATATTACTAAATGTAGGGCCTTATTGACCATAAAATATGATGAGCAGGTAGAGTATGATTTGTTGGAGTACCTGTTGACCAGTCATGAAAGCCTTAATATATACAGATACAGTTACCGCTCTCATATAGAATTGGCACATGTGTTGGATCTAGTGGTGTTGGATCTGGATTATGCACGTTCATTGACCTTTATGATCAATAGATTGCAAAAAGATATCGCAAGATTGCCACACTCCAAACATGACCATCAGTTAAGTAACTATCAAAAATTTGTATTTGAGGCATTTTCAAAGTTAAGATTGGCAGAGTCTTCTAAGCTGGTTCAGACAAAATCTGAAACAGATGTTACAAGAGAGCAGTTAGATACTCTTTTAAAAGAACTTTCTGATTTGTTGTATAAAACCTCACAATCTATATCCAACACCTATTTTAATCATACGGACAAGCAAACACAATTGTTTACACAGTCATTTCCCATTTAATAATGATATTCAATATTACACATATTACCAAGTATGACTATAACGCTCCTGTAAGCTATTGTCATAATATTGCGACATTACGCCCTAGAGAATCAAAAGGCCAGGAACTGTTGGATTATACCATTGAAATATCGCCTGAACCGGCTGAAATTACGGAGCGTAAAGATTTTTTTGGAAATTATATAACACGTTTTTCCATTCAAACCGAGCATAGAACATTAAAAGTAACCACAAAGAGTAAGATTAAAAGAGAATACGCCCAATACCATGAATCATTCAATAGCGAGGCATGTAAAAATATTACCATGAACCATGCCCTAGCTGCATTACAAGAGATGGATGCGGAAACTTTGGAAGCTAAGCAATATGTGCTGGAATCTATTTTTATTAGAAGGACGGATAAGGCGATTAGGGACTATGCAGAATTGTCCTTTAAGGGCGATAGATCAGTTTTTGAAGCTGCATATGAATTGATGCAACGCATTTATACCGACTTTGATTTTGATTCGGAATTCTCCACTATTTCCACACCGATTGAAGAGGTAATGAAAGAGAAAAAAGGAGTGTGTCAAGATTTTGCCCAAATAGCCATTGCTTGTATACGGTCTGTAGGGTTACCGGCACGCTATATAAGTGGTTATATAGAAACCTTACCTGCTCCCGGTAAAGAAAAATTAATAGGAGCCGATGCTTCCCATGCATGGTTTGCTATTTATATTCCAGGTTTTGGTTGGGTAGATTTTGATCCAACGAACAACCAGATACCCAAAGACCAACACATTGTGGTAGGCTGGGGTAGGGACTATTATGACGTGCCGCCTTTAAAAGGGGTTGTATATGGTAGCGGACAGAGTAAATTAAAAGTGGCGGTTGATATTGCTGCTGTGGTTTAAGTTGTTTATTCTTCAAAAAAGAATTCATGTAATTCAATTAAACTACTTCTTTTAATTTGAACGAGGTCTCTCGTGTCTTTTAAGAAAATACCTAAAGATCTTTCATTATAAATGAATTTCATATCATTAGAATAGTCTGTAACAACGTACATATCGCCGGAAAGTTGATAAAATGGTATGGTCATTTTGTTTTTAATTTTGACACCTTTATTAACAATACGTCCTTCTTGTAAAGTAGAAGCCACATTATAGTCACTTGATTCTCCAGATGCAACCTTAACGTAGGAAACCATCATATTAACCCATTCTGCTTCATCGATTAAAAACCATTTTATTTTATTGAAATCAATACCATACTCATTAATCCACCCGTGACTAGTAAAACCTAACAGTACTTGTTTTTTGCCATCTAAAACTGGCTTGTCCGCAGGTTCAAATTCTTGAATTTTAAAGGTGATGACAGAAGCAGATGACATGTCTTTTAACTTTTTACCATCAAAATCTATAGTCTTTAATGAAAAACTGGTTATGTTGGGGTTGTTTGCCAATAACCATTCCGTGGCAGTTAGTTCAGCACGTTCTTTCATTTGTTCCACTGCTGCTACACCTGCTCCTATTGCAGCAAGGGCACCCACTGCTCCTGCGACAACGGCACCATTGTCTTGAGCATAGTTTTTGGTAGGAATTAGAATTGAAAGAATAAATAATAGGGTAATTAGTTTACGCATAATGTTTTGTTGAGTGGTTGATTTATAAATAGGCCATACCTACCAAATCGGTCAGTTCCCCCGAAATACCTCTTCAGCAGGATGGCCATAGCAATATGTATTTTAATTCTGGTTAGTGTGCCTATTGCTAAGCAAGAACAAACCTAACACCATTATAACTAACAGTATTACGGTTTTCCGTAAGGCAACGGTTTATTTTTAGATTAGCCCTAAATCTTTTACGATGGCCACAAGGTGAATGGCATTATTGGCGTTGAATTGTATTCGCAATTTGTTCAATCTTTTTTCAATTGAACTTAGGCTAGCAGGTGAAATATTCTCTTTTTTATAGAGTGCGCTGATCTCATCTTGAGATAAGCCTTTACTAAGGTTGTCTAAAAGTGAAATATCGTAGTCATCAATTTCCAGTTCGTTCTCGGCACTAAATGCATTTGAAACTTCTGGGGATAAGAACTTTCCATCTTTAGCAACTTCACAAATGGCTTGGGTCAAATTTTTAAGTCCGGTTCTGCTTTTGCAAACATATGCATCTATATCATGCTGGTTAAAGAGAGTGCGCACAGCTTGCAAGCGATCTTCAACAGAATATACAATGACTTTTAGAGAAGGGAAATCTGACTTTAGTTTAGCCACTAAAGCCTGCCCTGATGGGTAAGTCTGTGACCTGTGGTCCACCTTAAATGATAGGTCCGATATTACTAGATCAAACGGGACCGAATCCAAATCCGCCCTTTTTACTTTTAAATAGGCATCATCGCAATATTGAACTTGATCTATTTGTGAAACACCCAATTCGGTCAGTAATGAAAATACACCTTTGTTGATGTCTTCCATATCCTCCGCAATTAAAACTTTTTTGAACATGCATTAAATTATTATTGATGCCTTAAAGCCATCACCTTGCTTGGATTCAAAATTAATAGTTCCATTTATAGAAGTGATACGGGATTCCGTATGTTGAAGGCCATTTTTCTTAAAAAGATCACATCCAACGCCATTATCACGATAATTAATATGAATTTTTTTTCCTTCTTTTTCAAAAACTAGGGTTACAAAAGTTGCGTGGCTATGTTTGCGCATATTGGTCATGAGCTCTTGCAATACCCTATAGATAGCTGTTTTTTTCATTTCAGAAATACCGTCCCAAGGCATTTTAGAAAGGTTACGGGTTATGATATTGACTTTGCTATTTTTATATCCTAGCAATAAATCGTTTAATTGCTTGCCAAAATCTTTTCTAAGGTCAATTGCACTATTTTCTCTAGAAATATCTCGTGTTTTGGTGTATATTTTTTCCATTTCATCTAAAATAGTAGTGTCAATTTCTGAATTGTTCTCAAGAGATGTCATCACTTTATACATGTCATTGGCAACTTCATCATGCACTTTTTTGGCAATTCTGGTTTCGGTTTTATAGATTTCTTCGATTTTAGCCTTTCTGTATCGGTTTCTGTAGATAAAATAAGAACCAACTAGAATTAGAAAAATAATAAAGGCAAGGGCTTGGTAAGCCAACCGCTTACGTAATTCTATTTCTTGTAGTAGTATACTGGCTTGAGTTTTCTTTTGTTCTTCGGCTACATTATATTTTAGAAATGCATTTTTGTTCTCTGCTATTTGCTTGGCATTGGCTATGCTGTCGGTCAGTTTTTTATATTCATGAATAAGAGGATTCTTATCCATATTCATAAGTAATGATATGGATTCTAGTTTAAAAGAACTACTGTTGATCTTGTCTGAAAGGGATAGCGCTTTCTCTGCATAGAATAATGCTTTTGTAGTGTCTTTTCTATCCAAGTAATACTCTGATAAATGAGTGTTGCTCGCGTGCTGACCAATAAGGTCATTATTTTTTTGACGAAGTATTAAAGCATTTTTTAAATTATCCAATCCCTCTGGAATGTGAAGTTTAGACTGTACAAGACCTAAATTATCGGTTACCAAGGTGGTTTGATAATCATTGGCAAAATCAAAACGTTTTTCAAATAGAAACGAATAAATGTCCAATGCGTTTTTATAGTCGAAAAGATCTTTGTAGATATTGGCTTTATTGTTCAAGATGATAACACTATCGCTTAGTTTATTGGCAATTTGTAATGCGTTGTCAAAAGTTCTAATAGCTTCGGTTGCGTTGTTCGATGCTCTATAAATACGCCCTAATTGGTTGTAAAGACCTACCCTAGAGTTGATCAAAGTATCTTTGGTCTGCATTGACTCAATAAGATTAAGGGCTTCAACAATATGATTTTCACTACTGAAATTATTACCAATTTTAAATTCAGCTATAGAAAGCAGCCTAAGGTCATAAATTGCATTTAAGGTATCTTTTGATTCTATATCCCGCTCTTTTTTCTTGGTAAAATAGTGAACGCCAGAGGGCAGGTCTTGAGGTTGAGAAGGGTTTAGAATTGCTTTTCTGTAATGTAGTGAACTATCTTTTGAAATTTGTGCTAAGGAGCTATTGGGTATTAGAAATATAAAGAAAGCAAGGAATATATATTGAGGTATGATTATGCTTAATTTGTTGTTCATACCCCTAAATATAAACTAATTGGTTAATAATATGATTGAATTTTTTCTAAGATGGTAACTGTCTAAAATAGTTATAGTTACTGAAAACTAAAGGTCAGGTTGTTCAATGTTTGATGACTAATAATTTGTATTGTCCTGACTTTTGTCAAAAAAAAAGAGCACCAAACCTCGGCGTTATGCCAAAGTTTAAATGCCCTTTTTCAACTAACAACTTAAATATGCACTTTTAAAAGACTTTCCCGATAACAAAAATGTTTCAGGTACTGTCTCTATACTTTATGATCTTAATTTCTTGATAGTAGCCAAGGTTTCTTTTACCAAAGCTTCTAAACCTGCGTAATCTTTATTGTTTAAAATGTCTTTACTGATCAATTGTGATCCCATACCAACACAGGTAACGCCTGCATCAAACCAACCTTTTAGGTTGCCTTCATCTGTACTTACGCCACCGGTAGGCATAATGCTGGTCCATGGTTGAGGTCCTTTAATACCTTTTACAAAACCAGGGCCATATAGAGAACCAGGGAATAATTTTACGATCTCACAGCCCATTTCTTCGGCTTTGTTGATTTCGGTCAATGAACCGCAACCAGGAGACCATAATACTTTTCTACGGTTACAAACTATAGCAATATCTTCTCTTAAAGATGGAGTCACAATAAAGTTTGCGCCTATAGACATATAGTATGATGCTGCAGCAGCATCGGTTATAGAACCTACGCCCATAATCATACCTGGTAAGTTCTTAATAGCGTATTTGTTCAATTCAGAAAATACTTCAAAAGCGAAATCGCCACGAGCGGTAAATTCCATTAAACGCGCACCACCATCATAACAAGCTTGTAAAACCTTTTTACCTAACTCAATGTCTGGGTGGTAGAACAAAGGTACCATACCAGATTCCTTCATTACATTTGCTACTTCTATTCTTGAATATTGTGCCATTTGTTTTTTATTTCTCGGTTAAAATTTTGTTGAAATCGTAGTCTGAAGGATTGTCCACATATTTTTTTGCATCTTCATAATCATCTTCACCTACATAGAATAAATTTTGAAAGCATAGTTCCGCCAACTCAGAATTGATATTGACCAAACGAGGAGCTATTTTACCATTTTCATCTTGAATATCGGATAGAAATAATGGTGTAATTTCACCTCTGGAATTTGCAGTGACCATACAGCCACTTTTACCTTCATCAAATAATTTTTTTACGCCCAGACCTAATACCGTACATAAGGTTAGGTCAAAGCCTATAGGCCTACAACAGCGTAATTCGTAACCCAGTTCTACTGGTCTACTTTTAATATCTATACCTAATTCCTTTAATTTCTTTTGAACGAGCATATTGAAAATATGCGCTTTACTAACATTACCTAATTCTGGGTGCCCGTGATCATCATAGGTGAAATTTATATCACACTTTTTTAATTCTGAATCTGGCATGTTATGAAACACGCCTTCACTAATTAAGGCAACACCGTAATGAACGTTCTCAATTTTACGTTTGATCATAGATGAAATGACCATGCGTACTACTTTATCAAACGTAATAGTGGTACGATCAAACATTTCTGGTATGATCATCATTGGAAAATGGCAGCTTGCCGCAATACCAAATGCCAAATGACCGGCCGATCTTCCCATAGTAGACATAACAAACCAGTTTTGGCTGGTACGTGCATCTTCATAAGTTGTATTACCTATGCGTACACCTTCATCTTTAGCGGAATGAAAACCAAATGTTGGGTTTCTGTCAGGTAATGGTAAATCGTTATCAATAGTCTTAGGTACGTGAATATTGGCTATTGAGATACCTTCTTTTTCTAGATAACCTGTAATTCTATTGGCAGTAGAGGCGGTGTCGTCACCACCTATACTTACCAACAGTTTCACATTATTATCAATAAACAGGTTAGTGTTTAGTTTTTCGTTTTTAGGTTTAAAACGACTCATTATCAAAGTGGAGCCACCTCTACTAAAAATACGGTCCGCATGGAAGAAATCAAACTCCTTGATTTGCGGATTGTCATCGAAAATTCCTTTAAAACCTTCATGCAAACCTAAAACACGATAACTGTCCTTTAAAAATGCCTTTGCCACAGTACTGATCACGGTATTTATACCAGGAGCAGGACCGCCACCGCAGAGGATTAAAATTGACTTTTGAGACATATTTTTGGTTTTAGAGGATAAAGGATAGTGTTTTTATTATCTAGCAACTCTACCAGATGCATCACCGCCCATTAGTTTCTCAACTTCAGAAACTGTAACTAGGTTGGCATCACCTTTGATCGTATGTTTTAAACAAGATGCTGCAACTGCAAAATCAAGTGCATTTTGGTCATCTTCTGGGTATTTTAATAATCCGTAGATCAAACCGCCCATGAAAGAATCTCCACCACCAACACGGTCAACAATATCGGTAATTTGGTATTGACGGGTTTCGTACATTTTAGTTCCATCCCAAAGAACACCGGCCCATGTATTATGCGATGCAGAAATAGAACCTCTTAAAGTAGTGATCACTTTTTTAGCTTTAGGGAATTTCTTCATCATTTGCTTACATACGGATAAGAAAGCTTCAGCCTTAACATCGGCACCATCTTTATGTACGTCTAACCCTTCTGGGTGAATACCAAAGTGCTTTTCGGCATCTTCTTCGTTACCTAAAATAATATCGCAATATTCGGTTAATCCGGCCATTATTTTTTCTCTGTGAGCATCGTCACAATATGTCCAAAGTTTGGCTCTATAATTTAAATCCGTAGAAATAGTAATTCCTTTTGCACTTGCAGCTTTAACAGCTTCTAAGCAAACATCTGCAGCACCTTGGGAAATTGCAGGTGTAATACCCGTCCAGTGGAACCATTCTACATCTTCAAAAACGGCATCCCAATCGATCATTCCAGATTCTATTTCTGAAATTGCGGAATGAGCTCTATCATAAACTACTTTACTACCTCTAGATACCGCACCGGTTTCTAGGAAATAGATACCTAAACGATCACCACCGTATACTATTTTATCTACACCAACGCCTCTCTTACGCATTTCCATCATGGCGCACTCACCAATATCATTCTTTGGCAAACGTGTTACGAAATCTACAGGAACACCATAATTAGCCAATGAAACAGCTACGTTAGATTCTCCACCTCCGTAAACTACATCAAAATTATTAGCTTGAGAAAATCTTAAAAATCCTTGTGGTGCCAAACGAAGCATGATTTCACCGAATGTTACTACTTTTTTCATGTTGTTTAATAAATTTAATATGTACTGATTTATAATTTTGTTTAATCGATTAACCAACTTCGGTAAAAAATAACCAAAACAGACATTTTTTGTTTAAAACTATTAAAGTCTTACTTTTGGTTAATCGATTAAACAAATATATATAAACTAATTGAATAAAAAAAGAACAACTTTAAAAGACATTGCAATCGTTTTGGGTATTTCTACCGCCGCCGTGTCAAAAGCTTTAAATGATGATGCGCGTATTAGTGTAAAAACCAAGAATGCGGTAAAAAAAGTAGCCAAAGAACTTGATTATCAACCAAACCATTTGGCAAGTGCCCTAAGGAAAGGGAAAAGTAAATTAGTTGGTTTGATCGTTCCTAGAACCAATAGCAATTTTTTTTCTTCTGTAGTAGAAAACATGGAAGAGGTTCTAAATAAAGCAGGGTACAACATTATAATAACCCAATCTAACGAATCTTTTGAAAAGGAATGCGACAATATTGATACGCTGTTATACTTGCAAGTTGATGGTATTATAGCATCTATGGCAAACGAAACGGTTGATTTGTCCTACTATGAAAAAATTAAGTCCAATGGAATTCCTTTAATTTTATTTGATAGGGGAGAGAATGATTTGAATGTGGATTATGTTGGGATCAATGATTATGATAGTAGTCATATGATTATAGAGCATTTGGTCAAACAAGGCTGCAAAAGAATTGCACATATTGGTGGTTACCGCAGAACCAGAATATTCAATAACAGAATAAGAGGATATATTGATGCCATAAAAAAGCACGACCTACCACATGATGATGAATTACTTATAGAAAGTAGCCTTACATTAGAAGATGGCAGAAAACAGATTGAAAAATTACTTTCGTTGAAGAACAGGCCCGATGCAGTCTATGTTGCAAGTGATTATGCCGCGCTAGGAGCGTTACAGGTTTTGAACGAGATGGGCATTAAAGTGCCCGAAGAAATAAAATTGGTAGGTTTTGGGAACGAACCGTTTACTTCTTTGGTAACACCTTCCATTACAAGTATAGATCAGCACAGTAAACAGATAGGAAAATTGGCTGCCGAAACCTTTTTAGGTTACGTGGATAAAGATGTGGTAGAACAATCTTTAAATAAATTAATTCTGGACTCGGCGTTAATTGTACGAGATTCGTCCAAATAAAAAAAGCGTTATCGTAAAGTTACGATAACGCTTTTTTTCAAATATAAATGTTTTTAGATACCTAAAGCTTGACCACCACCGATCTGTACAGTTTCAGCAGTAATAAAAGCAGCATCTTTGCTAGCTAAGAAAGAAACAACACCGGCAACATCTTCTGGTTGACCCAATCTACCTAACATAATGTTATTTGCCCAAGAAGCAAAAACTTCTGGTTTTGTAGCTTTGATCTGAGCATGGAAAGGAGTGTCAATAGTACCAGGAGATACTGCATTTGCTCTAATACCATATTCAGCTAGATCTTTTGCCAAAGCTCTTGTCAAAGCATGAACTCCTGCTTTAGAAGTACCGTAGATACCAGCACCTGGTCCACCAGCTGTCCAACCTGCATTAGAGGTATAGTTGATGATAGATGGATGATCACCTTTTTTAAGGTAAGGTATTGCAGCTCTAGAGGCAAAGAAAGCTGAATCTAAGTTCAAGGCCATAACACCTCTATAGAATTCAGTAGTCATCTCTTCAAAACGGGATCTACCGCCTAGACCACCTGCGTTATTGATAAGTGTATCTATTTTACCGTATTTTTCACCGATTGCTTTAATGTTCTTGGTTACCGCTTCTTCATTGGTAACATCAAATCCTAAGTACTCGGCAGTAATACCTTCTGCAGTAAGTTCTTTAATTCTTTCGGCACCAGCTTCGTCATCTATTCCATTTAAGATAACGGTGTAACCATCTTGTCCTAATCTTTTAGCAACTGCAAATCCGATTCCTCCAGTTGCTCCTGTAATTACTGCTACTTTTCCTTCTGTACTCATGTTATAATTTATTTTAATCTATTCTTAATTCAGTTTATTTATTTTCATTTAACGGTTCAATTTTACCGCATAACAACCATATACTGGCCAAGGCAATAATAGCCATAGTTGCGCCTATTACAAATGCAGGAGTATAATTGCCCCCGGAAGTTAACCATGGCACTAAGTAAATTAATGCAGCAGCAGTCAACTTTGCTGCCATACCTGCAATACCCGATAAAGTTCCAATTGTTTTGCCTCCAAAGAAATCACTAGGTAAGGTTTGAACATTACCTATTGCAGTTTGGAAGCCAAATAGGATAAGGGCCATAATCAATACGGCTGTAGTTGGTCCGCCCGGATTGGCCATTGCAAGCAAACTTGGCAACATTATCAAACAACCAATTGTAATAATAATTTTTCTGGTTTTATCTACCGTCCATCCCGCTTTTAATCTATTTTGGGCAAATAACCCGCCAAACCAAGCACCTAGCATGGCACCTACATAAGGTACCCAACCATATATACCTATTGTTTTAACGTCCATGCCATACACCTCGTTCAGGTAGATCGGAATCCATACTACGAACAACCACCATATGGGATCAATGGTAGCAGAAGCTATAATAACGCCCCAACTTTGCTTATGTGACAAAAGTTTTTTGGTATCGGGATTATATCCATCATCAGGTGTACCGTCATTATCTATATCTTGATTTTGTTGCCCGGTCAAGATATAGTTACGTTCTTCATCTGAAATCCAAGGATGTTTTTTTGGTGGAGCTTTTACTAAGATCATCCACGGTATCAACCATAACAACCCAAGGGCACCTACTATTATAAATATCATTTGCCAGCTAAAATATACGGTCATAGTTGCAATTGCCGGTATAGCGACTATACCGCCAATAGCGGCTCCGGAATTAAAGAGGCCTTGGGCAAAAGCCCTTTCTTGAGTAGGAAACCACTCTCCATTTGCTTTAGCGGCACCCGGCCAGTTGCCGGCTTCGGCAATACCTAGAATAGTTCTGAAAATACCAAAACTTAATACCCCTCTCGCCAAGGCATGAAGTGCTGTTGCTATGGACCAAATACCAATTGAAATGGCAAAACCTATTCGAGTGCCCAACCAGTCTAATATTTTACCAAAAATGGCTTGCCCAAAGGCATATGCGAACATAAAAATTACGGAAATAGTGGCAAATACCTCTTTACGTTCATCATTAGTTTTGTCAGGAAATAAGTCTTCTGCTATATCTGGCCAAAGAACTCCAATAGACTGCCGATCAATGTAATTTATAATTGTGGCTATTGCTATCAAGGTTATAACCCACCATCTTAATCCTTTAATTTTCATAATTCTGTTCTTTTTGGTCTTGTTTCTTGATGAGAATAATCGATCAATTAATTAAGTTATAAATAGATCTTTATTTTCATTTGGTCGGTTACGCTATATGCTAATCTTAAATTCTTATAAATTGTAACAATACTTATAAAGCTCGCCAAAATGAATTTTCATCATTTCTTTGGCTTCTTGGGTATTTTGATTTTTGATGGCATTAAAAATATCTTGATGCTCTTTTATTCGTTTAATACCCTGATTCTTATCACAAACATGATATTTCTCAAAGTTGTTGATGATTTCTGGGGTTATGATCAACATCATTCTATTAATGGTACTATTTCTACAAGCCTGAGCAATTGCTAAATGAAAAAGTAAATCTTCTTGAACGGCATCTTCATTGTTCAGGACTTTTTCTTTGTAAGACTCTAATGCCGACTCTATCTTTTCCAGATCGTCCTTTGTTCTTCGTTTTGCTGCAAGTCTTACTGTTTTAAGCTCTAGTAAAATTCTTGTTTCAACCAATGACTTAAAATCTGGATCTTCCAATGCAAGAATGTCGTTTATCATACCGTTCATAGCAACCAAGCCAATATCTGCTACAAAGGTTCCGCTTTGTGGTTTAGATTTTAATATGCCGTAAAATTCAAGTTTCTGAATAGTTTCCCGCACATTTCCCCTACTAACTTCAAAGCGTTCAGACAACATACGTTCTGAAGGTAATTTATCGCCAGGTTCAAGATTTTTATTGTTTATTAAATCTCTAATCTTAGCAATGATTTCATTGTGAAGTTGCTGATGGTCGTTTTTTGTTAGTATCTCTAGCTTCATAACTCACATTTTATTTAAATGAAAAAATTGGTTAACCAGATTGGTTTGTCAAATTTATAAAAATATATGTGTTATCAAATTTTTAATGAGTTGAATATTAAAAACTTCATTAATATTTTAAAGAAAGATGGACTGGCTCTCTCAAAAAAGCCAGCCATCTTAAAAAACTAACTCAAACAACTTTCTTTTATATTTTTTTTAGTACCCTGGGTTTTGGGTAATTACACCATTTGATGCAAGAATCTCGGTAAATGGTATTGGAAATATATTATAGTCGACACTGATTGTTTGTCCCATTTCTTGGTCAACGGTACCCGTTCTTACCAAATCAAACCATCTGTGTCCTTCAAAAGCTAACTCTAATCTTCTCTCATCCTGTATGGCTTGAGCAACATCAGTAATAACTGTAGGGTCCAAAGGTTTTAAATTTGCTCTTGTTCTAATACCATCTAATTGACCAAGTGCTTCTGCTGCAGTAGCTCCATTTTTATCTAATGCCTCAGCGTATAATAAGATTACATCTGATAATCTAAATTCTACAAAATCTTGTTCATCACGAAGTGGGTATTTTGTGCTTCTAAGACCAACGGAATCAATAGTCATTGATCTTCTTATATCTCCACCGGCTAGAGTGTCATTAGCTACTGCGTCGAAAGCGGCAACTAAATCAGGATCGACCGGTAAATCGGCTTTAGGGTCGCCACCTTCAAACCATCCCGTAAATTCTGTTGAGCTGTACGCATCTGGTATAGAAGCTGACATAGGTATAGAATAGATAATCTCTGAACTACCGTCTGCAATGGCAGAAAAAGTATCTGCCTCCAACACAAGACCGGCAGCGGTGGAAGTACTTATTGCATCTGCTAAATAAGTTTCTGCATTTTGATAATCATTTAAATAGGTGTATACCTTACCCAATAAAGCTTCTGCTGCTGCTTTTGAAGCTCTTCCATAAACTATATCAGTACCTAAACCGTCAATAGCATCTGTCAAGTCTGGTATAATTACATTGTTGTAAATGTCTTCTGCAGGTTGTCTAACTAGAATAGAGCTATCAGAAGTATTTGGACTCGGGTCTAAGTTTAAGGTTACATCTCCAAAAACGGTAACAAGCTTAAAATATGCCATTGCTCTTAAAAATTTTGCTTCGGCAATATCATTCGCATCAGTTGAATTTTCTATGATGTTGTTTACACTTAAAATTGATTTGTAAAGGTTGGCATAAAATGGACGGAAAAATTGTTCCACTAAATCTCCTCTTCCTAAATCAGTATCGAATCTGTCAAATGCTGGATATGGTTCTTCATCAAATAACGCATTGTCCGCTCTAAAGTCGCCCATAACGGCTAAAGGGGTTGCTGCCGGTTGTTGGTAATAATAAGCTGCATTTAAGACTTCCTCAAAATTGGTCAATGAGCCAGCATCTGGAATGTTATCTGGTGTTTGGTCTAGGTCATTATTACATGCCGTAACAAGTAATACTGAACTGAATAACGCAAATATTCTATTTATTTTTTTCATTTTTTTCTTAATTAAAAATTAATATTTAATCCAAGAGTGAAGCTTCTTACGATAGGGCTTGCACCTTGTTGAAAACCGTAAGTTGTTGGTCCTGCATATCCACCACCACTTGTTAACACCCCTTCAGGGTTATAAGAAGTGTAATCGTCTCCAAAAACGTACAATAGATTGGTTGCAGCCGTATACACCCTTAATGAGCTTAGTCCAATTTTTTCAGAAACATCTCTATCTAATGTATATCCTAAAGTTAAGTTTCTTAAGGCTAGGTAACCAGCATCTTGGACATGTGCGCCGTGCGCGTTTCTTGATTCTTCATAGAATAGACCACTAGCATCAGCAATGCCGTCTCCGTTGGCATCAAAACTATCACTAACTCTACCACCAAATTCAGACTGCCAGTAAATAGGATCAATATTATATACGGAAGCACCTTGTGAACCTTGAAATTGTAATGATAAATCAAAATTCTTATAATTCATGTTGGTGTTCAGTCCCCAATAATAATCAGGTGTATTTTTTCCGAGTTTAACATAGTCGCCATCTTCGGTAATCTCTCCGTCACCATTTTGGTCTACTACATAGTATTCTGAAGAAGAAATTCCAATTGCGCGAGAAGGGTCAGCTATAAACTCTGTCTCTACAGCTCCTGTAACTTCGTAGCCCCACATTTCAGCGATTTCACCACCAACATAGTTTCTGAATAATGGTCCTCTTCCGCTAGGTCCACAACAAACTTGAGATAATTCTTCAACACTACCCAAGCTTAAAATTTCGGTATCTACAGTAGATAAGTTTGCTGAAACATTCCAAGAAAAATCTTCTGATTGTACCAAACGTGCAGATAGTTCTAGTTCTAAACCTGAACTTCTCACGTCTCCACGATTAAGAATTACAGAAGAGACACCAAAAACTTCAGAGACACTCTGGTTTAACAACATATTTGTAATATCTGAGGTATAGTAATCAACGCTCAATTTAAATCTGTTGTTGCTAAATCCTAAATCAATACCATAGTTTGTTTCGGTATTTGATTGCCACGTTAAATCTGGATTGGCAATATTGTCAGGAATTAAGAATCCTGTACCAAACGCTGTTTGCCCTGGATTTAATAAACTTAATGCGTCATAAGAACCTAAGAAAGAAGCTGTTCCTAAAGAACCTCTACTTATTCTTGGTTTAAAAGTACTTACTGTTTCAGATAGTGGTTCCCAAAAAGATTCGTTATGTACATTCCATCCTAGTGAAAAAGCAGGGAAGACCTCGTATCTTTCATTTGCTCCAAAACGTGAATCTCCATCTCTTCTTACTGATGCCGAAACTAAATACTTGTCATCAAATGCGTATTGAATTCTACCAAACACACTTCTTCTTGTTCTGGTCTCATCTCTTTCTGTTGTAATTATATCACTAGCTTCCAATCTATTGAAATTCAAGAAATCTGTAATAGGCACGTTTGTTCCTCTTAAAGAAGTACCTTTTAAAAAGGTGTTTTGAAATTCAAAACCGGCAACCGCAGAAATATCGTGTTTTCCTATTGTTTTGACATAACTTAATGTGGTTTCGCTCAAATAAGAATACTGCTTAAGATCAGTTTGGTCTAAATCACTTTGGTCTGTTCTTTCTCTTGCATCCGCTAATACTCCTTGGTAGTAATAATCTTGTGTATCATTTAAATCAGCACCCAATACAGTTTTAAGCGTTAATCCTTCTGCTAGTTCGTACTGTAGGTAAGTGTTTGCATTGAAATAGAACGTTCTAGTTGTTAACTCTGCATTATTTAATTTAACTGCTGGTCCGGCATCTCCAGAACCACCAATACCATTACCATTTCTTCCATAATGCCATTCTTGGTAGGCATCTCCTACCTGTAAATCGTATATGCTATTACCTAAACCTCCTCTGTAACCTGAGTCAAAGGTAGGCTCAAGAGCGCTAATGCCGGTAGAATTGAAAAGTGCCTGTCTTTGTTGGTCTAATTGTTGAACAAATGCAATAGATTCTGTTGTATGATATGTAGGCGCAACGCTATAGGCTCTTAAAAGGTCTCTTTGGTCATGAGGTAATTGGCTTCTGTTGGAAGTGAAACCATTGAAACTACCTCCTGCTTTTAGATTTTTACCAATCTTAGCATCAATGTTTAATCTACCGTTTATTCTTTCAAAGGATTGTTTTAGTGCAACACCTTCAGTGTCTTGGTAACCTAAAGAAGCAAATACATTAACATTCTCAGAGCCTCCGGTAATACTTACGTCATGACTTTGAGTGTTTCCGGTTCTAAAAAGCCAATCTTCTCTACTTTCAACATCTGGCGAATTTTCGTAAGCACTTAATCTATATTCTAAAAGTTGGGGGTCAATTTCAGAATTATATGTTCCGTCTGCAAGACCTGAGCGTAATTCATTTGCCCATTCTCCAGCTGTCTTCAACATGTCTACACGATCTCTGTATTTACTAGAAAAACTTGTGTATGCATTGTAACTAATACTGGTTTTGCTGTCTCTACCTTTTTTTGTGGTTACTAGTATAACACCATTTGCACCTCTAGAACCGTAAATAGCAGCAGAAGCGGCATCTTTTAAGACTTCTAAACTTTGAATGTCATTTGGATTAATGGTTGCTATACTTCCCGATATAGGAAAACCGTCAACAACAACTAAAGGGTTAGTGTTTCCTGATAATGATGACGCTGCTCTAATTTGAATTTTTGGATCGGCACCTGGTTCACCACTTTGGTTTTGAATTAAAACCCCCGGTAGTTTACCAGCAATTGCATCATCAATACGTGTTGCTTGAACTCCTGCGACATCTGCACCTGTTACTTTTGCCACGGCACCGGTCAAATGAGATTTCTTTTGCGAACCGTAACCAACAACGACAACTTCTTCAAGTTGACTTGCATCCTCTGCTAAAACTACGTTTAACGTTTGCTGTCCGTTAACTTCAACATTTTTTGTTGCATACCCTATAGAGGAAAACACTAAGACATCACCACTGGAAACTTTAATGGAGAAATTTCCATCAAAATCTGTAGAAGTACCAGTAGTTGTATTTTGTATAACAACATTGGCACCTGGTACCGGCATGGTAGTTTCATCGGTAACAGTACCTGTTAAGGTATAGCCGTCTTGTGCGAATAATGATACGTTGAGTAACAATACCATCATTAATACTAATTTCGTTTTTAAATTCATTTGTAATCTTGTTATGTTAATTTAAGTTCGACTTTGCTAAGTCTGATTAAAGCATTAAAACTGAAAAAGATTAATCTTTTCATTTTACATCTGTTCTTTGGTTTCCTTAGTTTTTAATTTGAAAATTTTGAACAGTAAATAGTACACTTTTAGTTTTAGTCCTAAAGATGGATTAAATGATGTTTCGTAAATGTGTTAATCTGATTTTTTTTTCATTGAGTTTGATAAAAGTTAAAGTTCAATTCTAATTTGAGTAAAGTTTAAAATTTTGGTTTTCCAAACTGGTTATCCAATTTGGTTTACCAAATATATGTTATTTATTCGTTAAAAAAAGAGAATTTTTCATTTTAACAACTTTCAAGGCCTCCCAATTTTTCAAATCCGCTTTTAAGCCCTGCAAATATTGAGGATTTGATATTTTGTTAACACATGAGCTGTTTATGAAAAATGACTTTTTATGGGTTATTTTGAGGTGAAATTTGCTTATAATTAGCATATAAATGCCTAGATTTGAACGATTTTCCTCTCTAGAATTCTAAAACTTCAATTTGGTTTTTGATTAAAATCAGTGAATTTGATAAGTAAAGTTTCATTGATTTTCAACATTTTCACATACTATAAAATATCAATATGAACACTGATTTAGAACAATACGCTTATATACCGCTAAAACAATTTTCTAATAGGGTTTGGAGAACATATGAAGGGGGAGCCTTAATAGATAAATGGAAAAAAGATGCTCCAGAAGTTGATGGGAGCATGCCAGAGGAGTGGATAATGTCAACTGTGACGGCTAGGGGTAAGGGTAGACCTGATAATGAAGGTCTGTCTATGGTCCAAACACCTTCTGGAACTTATTCTTTAAAGGAATTGGTAGCGTCTAACAAAGAACTTTATTTGGGTAAAGCTTTGGCTGATAAATTTGGCACTACCGGTGTGCTGATAAAAATGTTGGACTCAAAAGAGCGATTAACCATACAGGTACACCCTGATAAAGACTATGCTAAAACCATGTTAGATTCCGCTTTTGGAAAAACAGAATCTTGGTATGTATTGAACAAACGTGAAATAAATGGCGAAAAGAGTGTCATTTACATGGGGTTTAAAGAAGGAGTGACCCGAGAAAAATGGGAAATCTTATTTAAAAATCAAGATATAGAAGGTATGCTAGACTGCCTTCATAAAATAGAGGTGAACCCTGGTGATGCTTATATGATTTATGGCGGAGTGCCACATGCCATTGGTAGTGGGTGTTTTTTAATGGAAGTACAAGAGCCTACGGATTATACGATGCGTGTAGAAAAAGTGACTCCCGCAGGATTAACAATTTCCGATGAGTTGATACACCAAGGTGTTGGTGAGCAAAATATGCTAGACTGTTTTCATTATAATGGTTGTTCCTATGAAGAGGCATTGAAAAGATGGAAAGTTTCTCCAAAGACCATTGACTCATCTGATAAACATACCCTGAATACAATATTTAATGAAAGCCATACAGATTGCTTTGGTTTAAGTGAATTGGATTTAACTGTAAATGGCGAACATACCTTAAAAGCTAATGGTAGTTTTTTTGTTGCTGTTATTTATTATGGTGAGGGTACGATTATTAGTGGAGGTAAGGAGTATAGTTTTGCCCAGGGAGATGAAATATTTTTTTCGGCAGCAATAGACGAAGTGAAATTTTCGTCTACCATAGCATCTAAAATTTTGCTATGTTACCCTCCTAGTTAAGAAAGTGTTTATCAATTAAGAAGATGTAAAAAGGACTTGCAATAATGAAGTTATTTGTTAGCCCTTTTTTATTGCAATCAAAATTATTCCTATAAATGTAATTCTAAATAAAATCAATAAACCCGTTTAGGGCTACATAAAGCATATAGCAATTGAAAATGAAGGTAGCACCTAGGGCAAGATTCATCCACAAGCTAATTTTATGTTCTTGCATAACCGTTTCTTTATTTAAAAGAATAAGTAAAAACAATGTAATCAATGGCATCACAAACGGACTCAAAGCTTGTGAGGCTATTAGGATCCAAACTGGTTTACCGCCTAGGACAGGAACGATTAGACCGGATAACGCCACTAAAACAACCATAAGTTTATACAGCGGTTTTTTCATGTTACGCTCCGTATTGGTATAATCTGCCACTAGCCATGGGAAAAGAAGTAGGTTAGGGAATATGGAAGATAAACCTGCCCCAATAATACCCAGTGTAAAGAGGGTTAAGGCAAAATCTCCGGCCCAAGGTCCTAAGGCATGCATCATGTCCGTTGCATCATCTACCGGTGCGCCTTTAAAATATAATGTTCCGGTAGCACTGATCATAATGGCAAAACTAATAAAGAATGTCATAATCATAGATGACATGGCATCTTTATTTTCGGTCTTTAAGTCCTTTAAACCCCAATTTTGTTCTTGAACCAAAATACTTCTAGAGGCTAAACATACACCTGCCATTGTGGTACCTACAATACCGGCTATAACTAATCCATTATTATCCCCTTTAGGTAGCTCCGGAAAAAATTCGGTGATAGAGGTACCTGCTTCATTAACGACCATAAAACTGGTTATCATAAAGGCCAGCGCCATAAAACCGACCATTATACTCATTGCTTTTATAAAATTTTCGTGTTTTCCGGTCCAGAAAAGAGCAATAAGCAATGCAATAAAGAAAATGGATACCATAGGACCGTTAAGGAAAGAGATTTCTGTTTTTACCGAAATCCATTCCATAGTAACTTCTGCTACCACACCCATTACACCTATACATGAAGAAACTATAGAGACGAGTAGGGCAGTAATTATAAATATGGTTAATGGTTTGCCAAAAGTTCTTTTAAAATTGAACATTAAGGTGTCTCCAGAAACTATGGTCAATTTACTTATGGAGACAAGAAGAAAATAGGTGAAAAAGCATGATAGTAATAGTGCCCATGACAGGCTAAGACCATATTTGGCACCGGAAACCACCATAGAGGTCACGCTTCCTGTTCCTACAACATAGCCAATAATAAAAAAAGCTGGACCAAAATTTTTAAGGCGTTGTTTTATTTTTCCTAAAAAGGGTAAATTTTTTGTAGCCATTATCTTTTGGTTCAGCTTTGAAATTGATATTCGTTACTTCAATGAAAACGAATTAAAATGGTATACTACATTCGTTAAAATTTTAATGTTGATCCTTTATGGCAATAGTCATAAAAGAGGGGATTTTTTGAAAAACACCAATTAGTTGTGCTGAATGTAGCATTATTTTAAATAAAATCTTAATTATTTCTTGTCACCAAAGTAAGATGGACCTTCACCGGTCAAGAAATCTTCTCTTACTGGGCTGAAAGTGTCAATAAGTTCACCTTCTTCAAGGCAGACTGCACTATGTAGTAAATTTGGTTCTATATAAACACCGTCTCCCGCTTCTACAATTTGCTTTTCGCCGTCAATTTCAAATTCAAATTTTCCTGACACGCAATAAGTTGCCTGTGTATGAAAATGTTGATGTGGAGCCCCTAGTGCACCTTTTTCGAACTTGACCCTTACCATCATGATTTGGTTGTCATAACCTAAGAATTTTCTTGATACTCCGCCACCAAGTACTTCCCATTCCATATCTTTTGTGATCACGTACTTTTCGCTAAATCTCTTCATAATTATTAATTTTCTGTTTTTATTTAAAATAATATGAGCCAGACCACTCATAGTTCTTATCCTTGATTTTTAATGCATGCGTAGCTTCTGTTGAAGCATTGTTGTTTGCAATGATGAAAACCTTTGTAATATCTTTTACGGTGGTTATCATTACGGCCGTGTAATCTTCATTATCTAAAATTACCTTAAGTTCTTTAATATTACTATAGGAATTTACAGCAGATTCCGTCACGGGGCTATAACCACCATGTGTTTCTGTAGTTGATATAAATAAGGTGTTTTGGGTATTTTTTCTACGTATAACGAAACCTGCTTCTCTTCTTAAATTAAAATCAGGATCGTTGGCACCTATCCTAACGAACTTTAGTTCGTCATTTTTTAAGCTTGCCGATGTCAATGTATAGAATTTACCTTGGTCTAACCAGCTCAGTTTTGTGTTCTCGTCTGTTGAAATTCCAGAACCTTCAGACCATAGGTGTTGGTATCCATTAGATGTACCTAAAGGTTCAAGAGTGTTGGGTACTTCGTATTCAAAATTAGTTTTAATGACTTGTCCTATAAAGTAGAAAGGCAAATCATACTGGTTTATACTATCTGAATCTATTTTTAAAATATCCAGCAAAAATGGATTTTCAAAACTGTCATCCTTTATTAATGCCATGGTTCTGTGCATTGCCGTTCCAGGGTAAGCATTGGTTTCTTTGGCGCTTACTATTTGTACCGCAACATTAGAATCATCATAAAGATAGAGTTCGGGGTGGTATTTACTTCCAATATCATATTTGCCTTGATAATGAGATCTCTCGTTTTGTACCAGCGTATTATGGGCAATGGTCTGCTTTGCCCAAGTTTTGTTTTCCTTTAAATAATTTCCGCCGCCTTTTTGTTCAATATTTACAAAACGGGCCAATCCGTAATCCTGTAATACTTCATTTCCGGTATTGTAGAAGGAATAGGATAATTTGTCATAATGACCATGACTGGATCCCTGCGAGGCATATTTAAATACAAGTTCCGTATTCTTGCTGCGTAAAATACCTACACCACCTTGTTTACCTTCCGGACCGTCGGATAAATTGATTGATTTTTTATCGAATGGTATAGCCTTTCCATTTTTAACGCCTAGGGCTACCGCCAAACCGGAATCATCTAACAAAACTTTATTTTGTTTGGCCGCTATACTTAGTAGTCCCGGGTCTTGTGATCCGTAATAATAAGAAATATCAACAGCTGACACCAATGCGTCTGTGTAATAGGACATTCCTTTTTGGCCATCGTTAAGGGGAAAGAAATCACCATCTGCATTAGATAAATTTAACAGTGCATTTATAGATTTTAATAAAACGCCATCTTTATATTCAAAAATATTAAGCTCGGGTTTTACATTGTGCAGACCTTCTGAAAATATTAAGAACGGATACATGGCGTAACGTTGATAATATGGACCCTCATTATAATATCCTTCCGGAGAAAAAGGTTCTTCTATATTAGCTAGAAATCCAGCTTTTCCCTCTTTATTTATAAATCCTCCGTCATCATCTTTTGCAGATTTATCCATGTCCAATCCCGGAATTCCGTAAAGCGCTCGGTCAATTAATTCCTTATCGTTCATTACAAGCCCGATCATACCAACAGCTGCGTTTCCCCAGGTACTATGATTGTGCACTCTTTGATAAAACTGCGGACTATCTACTGAAATATGGTCTGCAAAAGGTCTAAAGAGGTTATTTTCCAATTTTTTTCTTTCTGCCTTGCTCAGGTAGTCATAAATACAATCATACGCTTGGCTAACATAAACTAACCAGTTAGAATCATTTAGACATTGCCAAAACAATTTGCCACGTGCATATGATCTTGTTTTGGGATGTAAGGGTAATGTTTTATACATTTCCTCATATTGCAAGAGCATGTCTTTTACGTATTTGGCATATTTCTCATCTTCTAAAATTTGATAGAGAACGCCGGCTTGATGCATGGCAAACATATTTTGCTTGTGCCTAACATGGGTGTAACCACCAGAATAATCTTTGGGTATAGGTGTATCTATGCCTAAAGCAATTTCCGCATCTATTTCTTCTTTTACTTTTTTAAGAGATGCATCGAACAAGGGAACGTTTCCCAGTTCTGCTCTAATTTTAGAAACACCGTCCTTAGTAAGTATAAGACTGGGGTGTTCTTGTGCAACTGTACTAAATGTTATTAAAACAGTACAGATAAAAGCTTTTAAGGTATTTAAGTATTTGGTCATGTATATTATCTGTTTTTAAGTAGCCCTAGATCTTTGCCGTCAGTACCTTTTCCTTTAAGCGGAGAATCTGTACTCAATGAATAATCGTCTTCTTTGGAAAATTCAGGTTCAAGCTCCCATTGGTTTTCAACAAGATATTTTTGGTCACCGGTAACCATTAATTTTTCAGAATTACTAAGGGCATTGTTCAAAATTTTTACAATAGGCTCACCAACGACCAAGTGCATGTTAATGGCCTTGCTATCTTTGAAAATATTGTTTTTAATTTCAGTCTCTTGAACGCCATATAAAGAAACAGTTGCATCATATTTATTTTTGGAGCCATAGCCAACATGGTCAAATACGTTATGCTCCATCTCTAAAAACGGACCAAAAGTACTTTCGTCCTTACCGCCCCTATATAATCTTAACGCGGCACCTTGTAGATCATTAATACTATTATTTTTCATAATAAAGTACTCTACATTATAAGCGCCAATATCATCGGTTTCTTTATCTAATGCCGCTATACTACCGGAAATGTTTTTGAATTTTGAATTTTGGATACTAATAGTATCTGCAAAGGTACCTTTGGAAACACGAAGTACGTCAAAAGAGTGGTTGACGACCATATCTTTGAATTCACAGTTGTCTATGAACAACTTATAATTTTCGATCATAGATTTTTTACTGGTACTAATAACCGAGTTACCGGCATAGTCAGGAGATTTGGTGCCATCAAAAGCGATGTTTTCTAGAGAAAGACTACCGCCGTTTTCAATCTCAAAAGCCATCATTCTTTCAAACAAGATGGTAGCCTTTTCCTTTCCAAGTGTTTTAAAGGTAAGCGGGTGGTTAATTTTAACGGCTTTGGTCAACAAGTAGGTGCCGCCATTTTCTAGAACAATGATATCACCGGCTTTTGTTTCTTTTACTTTATCATACAAAGTGTTGATGCCGGCGGCTACATTTATAATTTTACCAGAGTTTAGTGCAACAGTATTATCCGCTTTTGAATACCATGATACTCCGGTATTTTCCTTTGTTGCAATTTTTGGACTAATGGATACTTTTGATTTTATTTTATTTGAAGTAGGAATAGGAAATCCATTTTTGTCATTTACCAATGTAATTTTGGCATTCTTAAATCCTTCTTCGATCGTAGTTTCAGAATTTTCTCCAAGAATGTTATTCTTAAAGGTAATGCCGCTAATGTCATCGTCAATCGTAAAAACATCTTTTTTGGTGTCATTATAAATGATATTTCCAGAAAACTCGGAAGTACGTGGTGCCTGACTTCTTTCTGCATCGCTACCGGCTCCAAAAAGTATATTGTCACAGTTAACAAAAGTGTTGTTGTTTACTTTAGAATCTATAACCGGTACATATCTGTTAGGGGGTGAGTTAGGTACACCGTTCATCATAACAAAAGCACCTCTAAAGCGATATCCTGTTAGCCCAATATGGTAGTTGTTGATGACAGTCTGTGTTTCATTGATTACACGAATGCCACCAGTACTTGGTTTGTTATTGCCAATAAATACGTTGCCGTCAACCAAGGTCTCGTTTCCATGGCGCATGGTCAATGTACCTGTACATTCAAAAAAGGTATTGTATTTGAAAGTGTTGTTGCAAGATTTGTTTGAGATAATTTCATGTTCGCCGTTGGTTCTGTCAAAATAATTGGATTCAACTACAGTGTTCGATTTTTCTAAAGCGTGGTGGCTCGTGCCAATTCTTAAGGTTTCTCCGCCATTGTTTCCATAGGTAGGGCGAGGTCCAAAATAATTATGATCTATTTGATGGTTGTTGGCCCTACTGTCTTCAGTATCCAAACCAACGATCATGGTTACTCCTAGGTTCTTTTTCCCTGCAATATGATTATGATCAATTCTATTATTCTTTCCGTAGATAATAATCCAATAATCTTGTACTTGTCTTTCGGGATTGTTAAAATTGTCTATTACACATTCGGTAAGGCGAGAATTATTTGCCATTTGTTCCCTGCTTTTTCTAAAAGAGATAACAGCATTAGTAGGGGTATGGCCGTTTTTAAAAACAAGGCCTTTAACCACTAAGTGATCACCGGCAATTCTAAGGTTTGAAGCTCCGGAAAGAATCACTTTTCCTTTTTCTTCCGCTATGAGGGTTATAGGGTTTTCTTTAGTGCCGTTGGCTTCAAACAAAAGTTCGGAATCCATCCAGACACCATTGGCAAGAACGATGCTGTCACCAGGTTGTACTTTTTTAAGAATAGCTGTAAACTCTGCTACGTTCTTTACGGTATATACTTGTTTTGGTGTGGTAAAGGAATATGCCAGGCATATAAGAACAACTAAAAATAGAAGGCGAGATAGTTTCATAAATCAAAATTGGTTTACCAAATTGGTTTACCAAAAATAAGGATATTTGTAAGACTGGCAAGTATTTAACATAAAAAGGGTGGTTTAAATTACGAATCAATAATGATTTACTTCAAAATTCATCAATTCAATAATTTGTAAACAACCAATTTTATAAAGAATAGAAGTCTGTTTATTAGTGAAAATATATTCCCTCTAGTTGAACGGACTTCTATTGTTGGTTAAATATAATTAGTGGATATTATTCTTCATTTGGCGGAGTGCCAGCGCCTACAGTAGCTTCCCTGAACCAGACTTCTGCATAATCACCATTTGCATATTGCTTTTCAATATCGCCATCATACGTGTCCGCACCCGTGCTCCAAACAATATTATCTTCAGGAGATTTACCATTGGTTTGGTTGTATGCGCCTTGCTTAAAATACTGAATTTCGCCCGCATAGGCATTTTCACGTTCCAGACCGTTACGACCTATAGAGGCGTACAATGTTTTAATTTGTTCCGGTAAGGTCTTGGTAAATTCCGATTTCAATAGGTTTTTGGTGAATTTGATGGTTTCATGACCTTCACTTTTAAAGGTTAAATACATAAACCCTTTGTAAACATTGATCTCATAGCTAAACTCTTCTCCTAGTTCAATTCCATTTTCAGGTTCATTTGGGGCTGTGGTTGAGTCTGATCCTACTACAGACATGTCATGTCCCCATACAGCTGAAGAGTAATCCCATCTTTTTGAATTATCTCCTTCAGTGTTAATTTCGTAATTCCAAAATACGGAACCCTTTGTATGGCCCGGAAATTTCTTGTAGAATATTTTTATCGGCTCATTTTCGTGTCCTTCATCACTATGTATTTGTCCTACGACCACGGCATAAGAAGCAGCTACCCTGGCATCTCCAGAAGTAGATACGTGTTGTACTTTTAAAGTTCCCGTCAATTTTCCTCCTGTCTCGGGTATCCAATGTTCCTTTTGGCCAAGCTCGGTTCTTGTATTGCTAGAGGTTCTTGAAGTGATTCCGCTGTTTGGTGTTTTATAGACTACCCAATCCGTTTTTCCGTCGTTTTCAACGTAAAAGAAATCATCTTTAGCGTAATCTTTAAGATTATCTTCATAGGTGCCATCACCTAAAAGAATTTTCCATTCATCCATAAACGGGATGACATCGCTTGGGTATTTTGTGGTAACTACACTATCTTCTGTAGTTTTTTCAGTAGTATTTAAAGCTTTTTTTGAGTTGTCTTTACATGCAAATAATGTTACTACTGCAATGATGGTAGCTATTGATTTTTTCATTTATAGTAATTTTATAAGTACGATTAATACATTAGTTTAAGAGGTAGGTTTTCTTGTACTACTATCTTTCCTGAATTTTGAATATCGTTGTTAGAATATCTATTGTTTTTCGCACCCCATAAACGCGCAACTAGTTTAACGGGGTTATCAATGAATTTGTTATTGGCAATATTTACATTGATGATTCCGTAAGTATTAAAAAGCAGGTTTTCGTCCGCCTTTAATCCACAATGGGTAAATGTGCTATTGGTAACAATTAAATTACCGCCAACGGTAGATTCATCATAGCCGCCTCTATAGTAATTGATAATATTATTGGCGACACCATCGAATAAGCAGTTGTCAATGGTAATGTTCTCGGCATTGTATTCGCCTTTATCATCGGTTTCTTCAGCTAGTTCTAAACCGTTGGCGCAATTTTCAATTTGCGTAGAAGTAAAACTGATGTTCTCTGAAAACGTTAATTTATATGCTTTTAAAACATAATCGAAATTTGATATTTCACAATCGATAACATTTAGATTGTAAAGGCTAGACATGTTGTTTTTTAAACTAGCAAAAGCGTATTGTTCTTTGTTACCTACAAGTTGAATATTCTTAAGCGTAAGTTGCCCTTTCGGATTCATTTCAAATGCCGGACTTTCAGACGCCCCTTTGTATTCAACAGTTGCTTTTGCATCTGGTGTAGCAGCCATTATAGTTATAGATTTATCAATTTTTAATGGAGAACTTAAATCGTATCGTTGGGCGGTTAAGTTGATAGTGTCTCCATTGTTTGCAGATGTAAGTGCATTTACAAGTTCTGTTGTTGTGCCCGCTGCATGTGTTTTACCAGATTCGTTCTTAGAAGTTGTGTTAGAATACCAGTCTGTACCGTATTGAGATACATCCATCATATCTTTTTTATTGACAGGTTTCCCAATTACGGCACCTACCAAATTTTTGTCGCCTCTAGAGTTACCGAACAGATCTGCGGTTATCTGGTCAAATTCAAATCCGTAATAAAGTTCAAATTCGGCCAATGAATTATCGGGCATTAAAATATCGCCATCGGCTACAGTAGTACCAAAATCCTTTTGTGTAAGTCCGTCAACGGTATTGAACATAACTCCTTGATTGTTGATGATATTGCTTTTAAATCTAATACCGTCAATTGAGTCATGTTTAACAATAGGTTGCTTATCGCCCTTGTCGTTATAAATAAGGTTGTTGGCAACTATAGTTCTAATAGGTGTGGCAGACCTAATTTCAGATTTTGGTAAAATATCTTTTTGATCAGTATTGGATCCTACACCAAACTGCCAAGGCGATATACAATTTATCCAAGAATTATTGGCAACGACAACATCTGTAACCTGTAAATATCTGTTCAAAGGAGATTTTGGAATACCGTTCATTACAGCCAGCGGACTTCTAAAGGTTTGCCCTTTTAAATTATAGAAGTAATTATTGGTAACCCAGTGTCCGGTGCCAATTAAACGTACACCACCAATTTGTTCAGAATTTTTGTCCCCTATAAATACATTACCGTCAATAATACAATAATTGCCATGCCTTGTTACCAAAGACCCTTCGCTTTTATAAAAAACATTGTTTCTAAACTCGTTAAAATTACTTTTACTGGAAATCACTTCTACCTCGCCGTTACATTTGTCAAAGAAGTTATTGGCCACTAAGGTGAAACTTGGTGCCATAGAAGTAAAACTATTTCCTAATTGTATGGTTTCTGCACTGGGTCCGCCTTTAGGTGGCCTAGGACCAAAATAGTTATTGGTGATTTTATGATAGTTCTTAATGCTATTGTTGCCTGCCAAATCTATTCTTACGGTAGGTCCCCTATTAGACTTTCCTGCAATGTAGCAATGGTCCAGTTCATTGTGGCGACCTTTGAACAATACCCATAAATCTGTTTGATTTCGTTGTGCCTTATTAAAATCTACAATGGCAGTATTGGTAATTTTACAATGGTTGGCCACAGAGTCTTCACTAATGCCAAAATCAATGACCGCAGAAGAAGGAGATGATCCCTTAGTAAAATATAGCCCGTTAACGTTCAAGTAGTCACCGGCAAGCTTTAAATCTGAAGTGCCTGTAATTAAAACTTCACCAGGAGTTTCTGCACGAAGTGTAATGGGGTTTTTCTCATTACCGTACGCTACAAACTTAATGCTCACATCTTTCCAATTGCCATTGGCCATCACAATGTCATCACCTGGCTTAGCATCTGTAATTGCCGAGTTTAGTTCGTTAATGTCGTTCACGGTAATAGTACTTGTGCTAGATTTTTCACCGCATGAAAACAGTAGGGAAATAAATGTTAATAGTAAGAAAACCTTTTTCATTATGTGTGTTATTAATCTGGTTTGAAACTAATTGTAGGTTTGATAAATGCAATTTACCTGAAAATTACAATAAACTGGTTAACCAGTTTGGTTGACCAAAAATACATATATTTGTAAGAATGACAACTAATTAACACAAAACCTATTGATAAAATATAAAAGGGATATTAAAAATGAGAGAAGATAAAAAAGGGATTTCTAGAAGAAATTTTACCAAGAAATCTGCTATGGCGTTGGCTGGCTTGCCATTGGTGAAGTTTCAGGACGATTTTTTACGGTCTAAAATTGACAGCAACGATGCTGTTGAGGTACACCTTTTTTCTAAACATTTGCAATTTCTTGATTATCACGAAATGTCTGCCGCAGCGGTAGAAATAGGTTTTGACGGATTAGATCTAACCGTACGCCCAAAAGGCCATGTACTTCCAGAAAAAGTACAGGAAGATTTGCCTACCGCGGTAGAAGCGATGAAAAAATTTGGATTGTCACCTAAAATGATCACCACCAATGTTTGGGATATAGAAGATTTAGGTCAGCGAAAAGTATTGGAAACGGCAAGTAAGTTAGGGGTTGGCTATTATCGTACAGGTTGGTTAAGTTATCCGGATGATACATCTATTGACGAAAGTTTACTAAAATATGCAGGTCAAGCCCAAAAATTGGAAACATTGAATAAAGATTTAGGTCTGGTTGGCTGCTATCAAAACCATGCAGGAAATCATGTAGGGGCACCAATTTGGGATTTGCCCACTATTTTTTCAAGAACTAATGGCGAATTTATAGGTTGTCAGTATGATATAAGGCATGCTGTTGTAGAAGGAGGAAAAAGTTGGGAATTAGACCTACGCCGTATTAGGTCCTATATAAAATCCATTGTAATCAAAGATTTTAAATGGGGAAATAAAAATGGTTCATGGGAGCCGATAAATACTCCTTTGGGCGAGGGTATGGTAGATTTTAATAGATACTTTTCCCTACTCAAAAAATATAATATTAACGTGCCAATATCTTTGCATTTAGAATATGAACTTGGCGGCGCTGAAAAAGGGGCATCCAAAATTACAATGGATAAAAAAGAAGTATTTGCCAAGATGAAAAAAGATTTGAGCTTTTTAAAGGAAACCTGGAAAAAGGCTGAGTAATATAAATAATAGATAACAAAACAATGACCAAAATAGCTAAGGCAACTAAAGATAAATTAAGAAAGGTAAGTACGGCGACCGTTGCAACCTGTTTATTTAAAAAGGGACTTAAGAACCAGTTTATACAACATGTTAAGCCACTTAAACTAGGGAGGCCTACTATGGTGGGAGAGGCATATACCTTACGTTACATACCAGCACGTGAAGATTTAAATCCTATTTCGGTATTTAGAGACCCAAAGCATTTACAAAGAGTAGCGGTAGAAGAGTGCCCAGAAGGCGCCGTTATGGTCATTGACAGTAGGCAAAATGCCAGAGCAGCATCTGCAGGGTCTATTTTGGTTACAAGGCTAATGGTTAGAAATGCAGAAGGTATTGTAACAGATGGCGGGTTCAGGGATTCCGCAGAAATAGCCGACCTTGATTTTTCATCATATCATAATAGGCCTACGGCACCCACTAATTTAACGTTGCACCAGGCAATTGCCATCAATGATCCCATAGGTTGTGGTGATGTTGCCGTTTTTCCAGGCGATATAATATTGGGGGATGATGACGGAGTAATGGTAATACCGGCACATTTGGCTAATGAAGTTGCAGAGGAGTGTATTCAAATGACCATGTATGAAGAGTTTGTTATTGAGCAAGTTCAACGTGGTAGGGCGGTAATAGGTCTATACCCTATGGTAGATGAAAGTATAAAGGCGGAATTTGAAAACTGGAAATTAGAAAGAAACTAGACCAACTATTTCAATAAAAATGCCGGTAAGTTTTTGAAACCTACCGGCATTTTTACTGTTTTGCCTATATCTTAAGTATATTATTCACCGCCTCTGGCAGGGTAATTGTTTTTATTGACATAGTCTATGGCATTTAAAATATCGTCCCAATGGGGTCGTGCAAAAGGCATTGTTTGTATGGCGCTTGCATATAGTGTATTATCTGGGCGAATTAGGAACAAACCAGGTTCCGAGAATTCATCTGGTTCCTTGTCAGATGTTTTTTTAGAAACATATAAACCCCATTCCCGCGCAGTTTCAATAGGTAAATTATAACCAATTGGTAGTTCAGGTACGTTCCATTCTTTTCCTGCTTTTTTCGCTCTTTCTTCACTATCGCTACTAACGGCTACTAGATGTACACCTCTATCGCTAAAATCTTTTAATCTAGTAGCCAGATCTTCTAGGTATTTTTTACAAATTGGGCAGTGCAATCCTCTGTAAAATACGATCATGGTAAAAGAAGTGCTCGTTTGGTCGTACAAGCTCCATTGTGTATCGTTAATTAAAGGTATTTTTAATTGCGGTACTTCTGTTGTAGGTTTTATCATTGTAATATTTTTTTATAATTAATATGTTATAAAGCTATAGAAGCTAAAGGGTATACATTTGTTATATACCTTTTACTAATAGTGCAATACATAATTGTAAGAGTTTTTACTTATTTTTTGCCATCCATTGTTCGTATTTTGCATATTGGGAACTAGATAAAATATTTTCCAATTGGCGGGTACGTTCACTATCTATACTTCCTAAAATTTCTCCACTGGCGGTATTGGCCTGTTGTTCTTTAAAACGATTCATTGCAGCGGTAAAAGTGCTGATCTGGTCCTTGTTCATTTCCAGTTCGGAAAACAGGTCTGCATATTCGCTCTTAAAACTTTCTGAAGTACTTTGAACTTCTGTTTTGTTCATGGCATCAGTTGATCCGCTATCCAGTTCATTTTGTGTAGTAACTTTTTCTGTAGTAGAAGAGGCTTTTTTTGTAGTTGAACAAGAGGTCAAAATAAACGTTAAGGCAAGTATAATTGCAATATTGGTTTTCATAATTTTCATATTTTAAGATTCTTGTAGAAAAGTATGATTTAAAATAACTTGCTATAGACGCAATCACATTTAAAATTGACTCGTCAAATAGGGTGATGTTTTTTTATTGATTGCGGTAAAAATTTGTTTGTAAATAATAAGTAAGAAAAATAGTACTCATTTGCTAAAAGGTAGTAACTTAAAGGTTTGTTAAGTAGCGTCATATAAATTCTAATATGTACAATCTTGTCTATAAATCTATTGCCAACACTCTTACGTTAGCACAGGTCAATGAAATTTTAGCGGTATCTAGAGATTTTAATGCTAGGCATGACATTACCGGTTGCCTCATTTATCATCAAGGTTTTTTTATTCAATATTTAGAGGGAGAAGCAGAGGTTGTCCTGGCCTTGTTTGAAAAGATTAAATTGGACAAGAGGCACAGAGCGGTCAATTTGCTCTCTAAAGGCAATATCTATTCTAGGGAATTTAATACTTGGAGCATGGCATACCTTTCAAATCAACTGCCTAACGAAGCTTTTAGGTATATAGAACAACTAGTTGATTCAGGAACAGAACCGGTAGGCAAATCTTTTCTACCTAACCCAACTTCTAAAAGATTTTGGCTTGCCGCAAAAGCACTTCTTCATAAAATAGGGCATGAAAATTTTAATTAAAGAAGTTAAAGAAATAAGTTAGGTTGTATTTCTTTTTTCCTGGTCATTCTAAGCTTCAACATGCGAATATTAATTATAATTTTCTTCAGAAGAAAATTTTGAATTATTCACTATTAGCATAAGTCGTAACAGGTTATGGGCAAATTTTTCTGAATATTCATTAATATTCGTTAGGCTTTCAATTTTTTTTAAATTTTTGTAGCGCTCATAAAATTCTAAAGAATCCTTATCGTTTCTAAAATTTAGTTTAGGTAGAACATCTGTAAGGGCATTATGAATTTTTAAGGCTTTACCTTTAGTATAATAGTCCTGCTGATATTGCTCTAGGGTCTCTAAAAGTTCATTACAGTTTTTAAATGCCATAGTACATTACATAAATTAACTGGGGAATATTTAATGATTTTAGAAAACAAATGTAAGTAATTTACTACATTTTTTTGATTTTGTTAAGTATATATTATGGTTAAAATGGTATTGAGTTACGATTCCATTTTATTGGTAGAAAATTATGTAGCACTTGTACATAATTTTATGTCCATACTAGTTTTGTATGGATATCATGAAAGATTTAAAGATATATATTGCGGATGACGATTATGATGATCGAGATTTTTTTATGGAAGCACTAAACAGTATTCCTTTAAATACTAAAGTGTCTCAATTTGATAATGGTGTTGATTTAATGGATAAATTGTTCACTGACGTTACATTGCCACACGTTATATTTTTAGATTTGTATATGCCTATTATGGATGGGTTTGAGTGTCTCATGGATATAAGGAATTTTAAAAAATTCAATAACATCTATATTATAGCATATTCTTCTATTTATAGAGATAGAGAGGTAAATCAGCTAAAGTTAGATGGTGCTAATCAATTTTTGAAAAAATCTTCATCTTTTAAAGGGCTAAAAGAATTGTTGTTAAAATCGCTAAGTTTAGTATCCGTAAACAAAAAAGAAGAGTTGGCTAAAGAAGAGTTTATTGTTCTAACATGAAAAAGCTTGCAGCTATTCTGGTGCTTAAAAAAATATCTAAACCTAAATTTCATTAACTTACCGTTCAATTAAACCCAATGGATGCTAGTTATCCAATGGTGGTGGTTTCTGCAAACAATTTTTATATTTGCCGGGCGAAAAAGCAAGCCTAAATCTTAAATAATTAACTTCTAAAATGAAAGTCTGCATTGCCGAAAAACCATCTGTTGCAAGAGAAATTGCTTCTGTACTTGGTGCAAGTTCTAAGCAAGATGGATATTATGAAGGCAATGGCTATGCGGTAACCTATACTTTTGGACATCTTTGTACACTTAAGGAGCCTAATGATTACAAGCCACATTGGAAAAGTTGGGATTTAAATAACCTTCCCATGTTGCCCGATCATTTTGAGACTAAAGTTTCTGGAGATTCCGGTATTCGAAAACAGTTCAAGATTATAAAGCAATTGTTTGATAAGGCAGAAGTGGTTATCAATTGTGGGGATGCTGGGCAAGAGGGAGAATTGATACAGCGTTGGGTATTAAACGAGGCTAAGTATAAAGGCAAGGTTGAGCGACTTTGGATTTCTTCCCTTACCACCGAGGCTATAAAAGAAGGTTTTAAAAATCTTAAACCGTCAACGGATTATGATAATTTATATTACGCAGGTTTCTCTCGTGCCATAGGCGATTGGCTTTTAGGAATGAACGCTACCCGTTTATATACTTTAAAACATGGCGGTTATAAACAAGTTTTATCCGTAGGTCGCGTGCAAACGCCCACTTTAGCAATGCTGGTAAATAGATTTAAAGAAATAGAGAATTTTAAGCCACAACCTTATTGGGAGCTGCAAACATTATATAGAGATACGTTATTTAGTTATGAAGAAGGGCGTTTTCTTAAGGTAGAAGATGGTGAGAAATTGGCGAACATTGTAAAAGAACATGATTTTGAAATTGTCTCTACCACTAAAAAAGCGGGTAACGAGTATGCGCCCAAACTTTTCGATTTAACGGGATTACAAGTTTATTGTAACACCAAATTTGGGTATAGTGCAGATGAAACTTTAAAGATAGTACAGAAATTATATGAGCAAAAGGTTGTAACCTACCCAAGGGTAGATACCACTTTTTTACCAAATGATGTCTACCCTAAAGTACCGGGAATACTAAAAAACCTAACGGAATATGATACGTTGACAAAACCACTTGATGGTAAGAAGCTGAAAAAAAGCAAAAAGGTTTTTGATGATAGTAAGGTGACGGATCACCACGCCATTATTCCTACTGGTCAACAAATGAACTTACAATACAATCAAAAGCAGGTATACGATATCATTGTTCGTCGTTTTATCGCAGTATTTTATCCAGACTGTAAAGTTTCCAATACCACGGTAATAGGAAAAGCCGATAAGGTAAATTTTAAGACCACTGGAAAGGAAATCATAGAAAAAGGATGGCGTACGGTTTTTGAAACACCTAACAGCACAGCTAAAGAATCAGGGATGTTGCCAACCTTTAAGAAAGGGGAAAAAGGACCTCATGAACCTTCATTTCTTGAAAAGCAGACAAAACCGCCAAAACAATTTACAGAAGCATCGCTTTTACGGGCTATGGAAACGGCAGGGAAAAAGGTAGAAGATGAAGAGCTGCGTGAGCTGATGAAAGAAAATGGTATAGGCAGGCCTTCTACACGTGCCAATATTATTGAGACCTTGTTCCGGAGAAAGTACATAAAGCGAAACAAGAAACAGGTTATACCAACAGTTACCGGTATTCAATTGATTGATACTATACAAAACGAAATGCTAAAGTCTGCCGAACTTACCGGTAAATGGGAAAAGCAGTTAAAAGACATTGAAAAAGGTACCTTTAATGCCGGTAGTTTTATTAAGCAAATGAAGCAAATGGTAGATCAATTGGTCTATGAGGTGCGAAGTGAAACTAGAAAGGCTAATATATCGGCAGTAAATAATAAACCCGTAAAAACGACAAATAAAAAGGCAGCCGAAAAATCAAAAGGGTTGTCTGCAGAGAATTGTCCTAAATGTAAAAAAGGAACCATCCGTAAAGGAAAAGCTGCCTATGGCTGTTCTGAGTTTAATACAACCTGCGATTTTGTAATTCCGTTTAAGTTTGAAGGAAAAACCATTTCAGAAAAACAATTTATTAGACTGTTTCAAAAAGGTTCAACGGTAAATTTAAAAGGTTTTAAGGTTGATGGTGCTTCGGTAGAAGGTTTGGTTAGGTTTGACGATAGTTTTAAATTGAAATTAGAACCAAAGAAAGCAAAAGTTCAAGCAAAGCCTAAACCTGAGGAAAATAGCTGTCCAAAATGTAATACAGGTACCATCGTTAAAGGTAAAACTGCTTATGGCTGTAGTGACTATAGATCGGGCTGCGACTTTAGATGTAGTTTTGATGCCATTCGTGAAAAAGCAAACGGCAGGCCTTTGACCAAAGAATTGGTTTTTAAAATATTTAGGGAGGTATAAAGTTTAGCAGGTATATTCATTAGTAAGAACCAACTATAAAAGAAGGGTTTAACTAGCGCTAAACCCTTCTTTTGGATAATATTCGATTTTAAAACCTACTGAGAATAAATAATTTATAGCGCCTCCTTGAATTTTCTAAAATGGAGTGCCAAGGAGTGCCAATCTTTTCTTTCGATCATTTCCGAATCAAAAAGTAGGCCGCCCATACCAAATGCTTTTGCGCCGGCTTTTTTAAATTCATCTATGTTATCTAATGAAACACCGCCTGTAGGCATAAAGTCTATAAAATCTAAAGGGGCGGCAACATTTTTTATATAGCTTGGACCAAGATTGGCAGATGGAAATACCTTAACCATTTTAGCTCCTAATTTCCAGGCAGTATAGATTTCCGTTGGAGAGAAAGCCCCGGGAAAAACAGGGATTTCCTTTTTGGCACAAAAACGGATTACATCTTTGTTAACTATTGGTGTAACTATAAAAGATGCACCCGCTTTTAGCGCTTTTTTGGTATCTTTTTTAGTAAGAACGGTACCACAACCTATATTTAGTTTACCCTGAAATTCATCAACTAAAGCTTCTATGATTTCAAATACATTTGGACTATTTTTAGTTATTTCCAAATTTGTAAATCCCTCGCTCACAAAAGTTCTGGCAATTTCTAATACGGTCTCTTTATCATAGCCTCTTAAAATGCCAACAATAGGAGTTTGTGCAAAAAGCTCTTCTGAAAATTTTTTCATATTTAATTTAATTTTATTCTTAATATAAGTTCATGGCATGAAACATACAGAACAGATTCATCTTCGTTGAATGTACAGTTAGATGTTAGTTTGTCAGTTTTTATAGTGCCTAAGTGATTACCATTTTTATCGATTATAAAAACACCGTCCGGTCCGGTCAAAAAAATGGTACCGTCTTTTTTTATGGCCATACCATCGGGTTTTTGTTTGGCAATACTTTTGTCCAGTGCTTCTTTTAGGTCCAAAACAATCTTCTCGTTTGTTAAATTACCATCTTCAGAAATATCGTAGCTCACAAATAATGGCGGTTCTGAATTGGCAATGTATAATTTTGAATCTTCTTCATTTAAACCAATTCCGTTGGGCGTTGGCCATTTAGAAGTTAGCAGTTTAACATTACCATTGGTGTTAATTCTATATACACCTTCAAAATCCAATTCTTTGGAACCATCTTCAAGTCCAAAATTAGGGTCCGTAAAATAAATATTTCCCTTTTTGTCAACTACTAGATCGTTAGGGGCATTAAATTTTTGACCATTAAATTGATTCGCAATAATTTCAAATTTAGGTTTTGGATTATTGAAGTTTCCTAAATATCGAGCAATTGCCCTATCACCGGTCTGGCAAAGAATTAAGTTGTTCTCATGGTCCAGAAACATACCATTAGAGCCTTGAAGTTTTTTGTCCTTACCGGTATAACCACTGGGGTTCAAAAATTCAACGGCACCGTTTTGTTGTGTCCATTTGTAATTGATGTTTTGTGGCACATCAGAAAATAAAAGGCATTGTTCTTCGGCAACCCACACGGGGCCTTCCGTCCAAACATAACCTTTGGAAATCACTTCAATTTTTGCAGATTTTGATATATGCTCATAAAATGCATCATCTATCTTTTCTAAATACCCAATAGTTGGGTATGTGGTATCGGCTATAGCTTTGGTCATAGGTTTTCTATGGTTGCTATTCTTGCATGCTATACACAAACCGATTATAATTATTGATTTAAGAAGGGATTTCATTTAATTTTTCTGATTATGATATATTTTACTTTTTTCCAAAGAGTTATAGCTTAACCCTATTGGATAATTTTACACCTAAGACTTTATAGGAAATTTTATCTAAATACTCTTTCTTACCTTCAAAATGATAGGTCTTGCTAATATGCACCATGTTTTTTCCTGCTTCAAGTTCTTGTGCGTTGGAAGAAGTTTCTAATTCATAAAAAGGACCAAAAGGACCTGCTGTTGAGGTAACACCATCGTTAAAAATGTTTATTACATCACCCGCATAAGGATCTTGGTTATCTTTTCTTTTAGAGTTAACATAGTGCTCATTGTTCTCAAAGGTGAATTCTATTAGGGTCAGTAAATTCAATTCAGGGGAATAACTTCCAAACACAGGAATGGTATTTTGTGGAAGTATGCCAATTTTATTCAGGTAATTGGCGTCGGCTTTATAATAGACCATACCGTCTTTGATTTTTATTCGTGAATCATCTAAGGGCGTAAAATAGTTGGTGACCTCGTCAAGGTGCCCTTTAACCGGTATCATGGCTACGGTGTTTTTGGTAGGGACCATACAGCCTAAGATCCAAATTGATAGAAGTCCGGTGTTCTTTGACCACTTGTTTGTTCCTATATTGGTCATCTTAGTAACAGATTCAAAACCAACGTAGGTAACCTCATCATCTATAGAAATATTAAGATTTTGTTCTATTTCATGTTTATTTAAAATAGAGATTTTTCTTTCTACATCTATATTGAACACATAGTTTTGATAATTTTTTATGTGCATACGGCCCTTACTAATTATTTCTTTATGGGTTTTCTTTTTAGTTTCAAATAATAGGGTGTCAAGATCATGTGCTATACGGGAGTTTTTGTCATCAAATGTAAGCCCGGGTTCAAAGAATACATTGAACTTGCCGTATTGTGGTCCAAACCACATTCTATCTTCACCACCTAAATTGCCAAACCTGTTTTTAAAACTATGGTCCTTTATACTTTTTCGATTGAACCAACCATAGCTTTTGCCATTTAAACCATTAGAGCTACTTGTAAAAACGCGGCCCTGCAATTCGCCTGAAACCGCTATCATTGAGTTTTCCGATTTTAAGACATGTAAATCGTCAATAGTGTTCAATACCTCAAGATCGCTGCCAAAAGTATTGATATGAAATATGGAACTACATCCCATAAAACATAAAGCCACAAGCAACAATACCAATGATTTAAAGCTGGCCAAAAGATTGATTGGGTAAACCATGGTCCTAATCTGAATTATTCGTGTACACGGCATTTTAAAATTTAATTTTGCCTGCATTACATATGAAAATTACCTCCATGAATTTATTCGAAGTCTGGATTAATTAGTTCCTCGCCTGCTAACATTGCCTTCATCATTATATCTTTAGATGGCCTTGGTCTTAACCTGTATTTGGTAGGTAGTCCCGTATCCCTAAAAAAATCATCATTTGTTCTGGCAATTGGTAGGGAGTCATTTGTGGTATTGCGCATTTTTTTTAATCTAGAGCGCATATCAGTTAGAATATTGGCATGTGCTTCATTTTGTGCAAGATTGTTAAGCTCATTGGGGTCATTTGCTATATCATAAAGTTCTTCTGTTGGTCTGGGTATGATGAAGCATCTCATTTGAGCCTCGTTCAATAATTTTTTTTCTTTTTCGCTTAACATGCTTTTCCAGGTCAAATCTCTAATAATATCAGCGGACGGTGTATTGGGAAGGTCAGGATAAAAGTTTTTAATGTACTTGTATTCAGTAGTCCTAATAGCTCTTGTATAGTCTTCAAAATCATGAAAATGGTCCTCGGCATAAATTTGATCTCTAATAGGGGCCGAATTATTATTTAAAAGCGGCGTGAAGTCTTTGCCCTCAAATTCTGAAAGTGGTTCTAGACCCGCAAATTTCATAAAGGTAGGTGCAATGTCAATTGAACTGACAAGGTGATCGTTTGTAGTGCCAGGTTTAATCTTGGACGGCCATTTTATAATCCATGGGGTTTTTATTCCGCCCTCATAAAGTGTGGTCTTATCTCTTGGAAAAGCCCTTCCGTTATCTGTAATAAAAAGAATTATGGTGTTGTCTGCGACACCTTGGTTTTCTAGTTCACCAATTACTTTGCCCACGTAATCATCCATCCTGGAGATTTCATCATAGTATAATGCATAATCCTTTCTTACGCTATCCGTGTCTGGATGGTATGGAGGTAAGATTACATTTTCTGGTCTGTGCGGATCATCGATAATGCCCTCTGAAAAAGGCCTGTGCGCGTCAAAGGAAGCTAGCCAAGTAAAAAAAGGTTTGTTATTGTCCCTACTTCTTAGCAGTTTAATCCATTCGTCGCAGCCGCTACCGTCACCCACTAATCTTCGGTCTAGCCCAAGGGGTGCATCTTTCCACTGCATTTCATAAATGGTATCAAAGGCGTCGTTTACAGATTCGCCAAGATGATGCTTGCCCGCCAACCCGGTCCAGTATCCAGAATTATGAAGTTGTTCAACGAAGGTGTTTTTATCATCTGGCAAGGGCCAAGATAGTTGTTCTGCATCTGTATTGTGTGGGTATAGACCGCTAATAATGCTTGTTCTGCTTGGGCTACATGAACTTGTGGTCAGAAATGCCTGGGTAAACAACATGCCATCCTTTGCTAGTTGATCAATATTAGGTGTTCTTACAATATCGTTGCCATAGGCCCCAAGGTCGTTCCAATTAACATCATCTGCAATGATAAATACGATATTTGGTCTTGTGGATGGTGGATCTTCATTTGGTCCTTTACAAGAAAAAACGAACACGCTAAAAATACACGCCAGAGCTATATTCAATTTAAATGTGTTGTAAAGAGTGTTAATGCTCATTATGGGTCTTCTGTTATTAATTGCAGGTGCCAACTGTATTAAGCTATAATTCGTTTTCTGATACATACCTAGATGGTGCTTTGCCAAATGCTTTTCTAAAACACTTGCCAAAATAATTTGGGTCGTTAAAACCAACCTTGTAGCTAACCTCGGCAATACTTAATTCACCTTGTTCTAGAAGTTGTGCGGCTCTCTTTAGTCTAATAAGTCTAATAAAATCATTGGGCGGCTGCCCTGTTAATTTTTTAAGTCTTCTAAAAAAGGTTGATCTACTGGTGTTCATGTCCAAAACCAATTGCTCTATCCAGTAATTTTCATTGCTCATTTGTTCTTCCATGAGCGACATGATCTTATCTAAAAATTTCTTGTCCTCAGAATCTAGAATAATTTTTTTGGGCGTTAACTGTTCTTCGGTCTTAAAAAGAACACGCATATATTCTCTAGATTCTATGAGTTTATCTGCAGTGATAGATAAAAGTTTCATTTTAAAGGGCTTTGGAATATATGCATCTGCGCCAGATTGTATTCCTTTTATTCTATGTTCAACTGAGTTTAATGCAGTAAGTAAAATAATGGGAATATGTTTGGTTCTAATATTTGATTTTAGTTCATGGCATAATTGTATACCGTCCATTTCTGGCATGAGTACATCGCTAACGATAAGATCGGGTAATGCTTGTAAAACAATCTTTAAGGCACTTTTACCCGTGTCTGCCTCCAATACATTGTATTTTTTTTGCAATCCGTTTTTAACCAACGACCTAATATCTTGATTGTCATCTACTACCAAAACAGTTTTCTTTTTACTCACAGTTTTTTTCTTGACATTTTCAACAATAGTAGTCTCTAAATGGCTGTTCGTCTCTGCTGCTTTCTGTGGCGGTTCAGAATATTGGGCTATTTCTTCCGGCAATAGATGTTCACTGCCAATAGGAAGTTTTAAAATAAATCTGGTACCAACGCCTAAGTTAGAATCAACTTCAATGGCACCGTAATGTAAATCGATCAAGTCTTTTGTAATGGCCAAGCCAATTCCTGAACCTGGCTTTGATGAAGCTTCATTGTTTTTGTTTACTTGATAAAAACGCTCAAATATGTGAGGCAATTGATCATGTGGTATTCCCGGTCCGTTATCCTCAATTTCAATACTGACAAATTCAGATTCCATTTCTCCTCCTCTGATCTCAAATTTAGATTTGTCTTTTGAAATCCGTAAACGAACGGTTACACTACCGTTTTCATTGGTAAATTTAATGGCATTGGCAATTAGATTATTGAGTATTTTTTCCAGTTTATCCCAATCGAACCAAACTTCTGATGCATACGATTGGCTTTCAAAAGATAAACTGATATTCTTTTTTAAGGCCAAGGCCTTAAAGGAAAAGGTGATTTCTCTTGCAAAATTTACAATGTTAGATTTGGTTGCGATCAACCTAGTTTCGCCAACCTCTATTTTCCGAAATTCTATTAATTGATTTACCAGTCTCAATAAATAATCGGCATTACGCTGAATGATACCTAACCTTTTACGCAATGCGGTATTAATACTCGAGTCTTCTAAAATCTCTTCTATAGGATTCATTATTAATGTAATGGGCGTCTTAAAGTCATGCGAAATGTTGGTAAAAAACTGAAGTTTTAATTTGTTTGTCTTTTCAATTTCCTGTTGAATCCTTAGTGCTGTTTTTTCTTTTGATTTAAGGTCAAAATAGGATCTTACACCCAAAAGAAGTAGTATTAGAAGTAGAATGTATAGTAAATATGCCCAGATAGTATGCCAAAAAGGAGGGGAGATTTTAAAGCTCATAGTTGCTGGTGTTTCGCTCCAAACACCATCATTGTTAGAAGCTTTGACCTTAAAAGTATATTCGCCAGGAGATAAGTTTGTATAATGGGCAAAAGCGGTATTTTTTGAGTTGTGCCATTCATCATCAAAACCTTCTAATTTATAAGAATACCTGTTTTTTTCAGGAGCGGCATAATGAAGTGCGGCAAATTCAAAAGTAAGTACGCTTTCGTCGTAATTAAGCTCTATTTTTTTGTTTTCTAAGGTGGATATGGATTGATTTAAGATAATACGCTCATTAAATTCTTGACCTACCTTTACGGCTTGGTTTTTTATTTTAAAGGCTGTAATTTTTGGTACGGCCGGTATGGTATTGTCCTTCAAATTATCAGGATGAAAAATATTCAGGCCTTTAAGCCCCCCAAAGAATAAATATCCGTCTTTGTTTTTGAAATAGGCATTTTTTCTAAAATTGTTACTTTGAAGCCCATCTTTCTTATTTAAATTTTTGAAGGTCTCTTTCACCGGGTCAAAAGAAGAAATGCCTTTATCTGTACTGATCCATAATTCTCCTTGATTACTTTCAAGAATGCCGTAAACTGCATTGTTGGCCAAGCCATCCTCTTCACGGTAATGTTTAAAAACCGGTTTTTTATCCGCATGTTCAGAAAGGGTCATTTTGTTGAGCCCACCACCAAAGGTGCCGATCCAATAATCACCGTTCGTATCCTCTATAATAGAAAAAACCGAGTTATGACTTAGACTATTTATATCATTGGGGTCATGTTGATAGGACACAAAAGTATCGGGCAGTCCATTTTTTCCAGGTATTACCAAGTTTAGTCCACCTTGTAAAGTGCCGATCCAAAGTTGATTTTTACTGTCTTCATAAATACAGCTTATTTCTTTGCCGCTAATACTATTTGGGTCGTTTGAATTCGGTAAATAATAAATTGCGTTCGAAAAATCAAATTCATTACTATTAGGTTTTTTCTTCTTTTCCCATTTAATTAAACCATCTATAAAGGATCCAAACCACAAAACTCCGTTACTATCTTCCAAAGATGAAAATACCTCAATAACATCGTTGATTTCAGTGGGCTTTAAAGAAACATTTTGTTCATTTCCATCAACAGTCATATGTGTGATACCTTCCGTGCTTCCAAGCCAATAGTCATTATCTTTATCTTTTAAAATTGACCATATTGGTTGTGAAAACGATTTTCCTGATTTGGTCAATTTGTTATTTAAATAGTAGTGGCTAAAACTGGGCTCGTTAAAGCCATTTCCATTAAATTTTATATGGTTTAGACCATTTTCTGTTCCTACCCAAATAGCGTTTTTTTCTCCAGAAATTATAGCGTTAACAGAGGGGTTGCTCAAAGAGTTTTTGGTGAGTTTATTCTTTTCTAAAAAAGTTATATCCTTATGGCCTAGATCACATCTGTTCAACCCGCCTTCTTCAGTGCCCACCCACAAAACATTAAAGGAATCTACAAGTATGGTTTCTACATTTACACTGCTTAAACTTTTAGAGTTTAAGTGATTTGGTGCGTATAGCTTAAATTCACCTGTTTCTGTATTGAACCAATACAGGCCAAAACCGTGTATGCCTAACCATAAATTAGAACCATCTGCCTGGCTAATTGCAATTAAGCCCCCATAATCATTGGCGTCCTTTAACTCAGGATGAAAGCTATATCGCTTAAATTTTAAGTCTTCTGGTGCATTTATATTTTCTGCATTCTCAATACCAATTAAAAAATGCCCTTTAATCCCTACCCACAGCTTTCCGTTTTTATCTAAGAAAAGCGATTTTACACCCTCATTCAACACCTTGAACTGAACATAATTGTCATTAGATTCTTTTTTTAGCTTGTACAAGCTATAATTGGTTCCTACCCAAACATTGCCGGCACTATCTTTTGTAATAGAATGTACTTTGTTGTTCTTAACAGTAGAAGAGATATCAAGTTGAAAAGAATATCGCTCGGGTTTAGTGCCCATTTCATCACTGCTATCAAAATGATAGACACCTGAATATAATGTGCCTACCCAAAGAGAGCCATCATCTTCAGGGTAAATAGCGCTAATTCTTTTGTCTTTTAAAATTGCAGGATATGTTGAAAAAGTCTCGGTTACCTTGTTGAACCGGCTCAATCCTCGTCCTGTACCAATAAGTATGTTGCCGGAAGTATCTAATTCAAGTTCGTAGACCGAGTTGTTGATTAAGCTATTAGGGTTGTCATGTTCATGTCTGTAGATCGTAAAACCTTTACCGTTATACTTGTACAGGCCATTTGGCGTAGCCATCCACAAAAAACCTTCTTTATCTTGCAGAATGTTCATTACCGAATTTTGGGAAAGCCCTTTGTCATCTATAAAATGCTCAAATCTCAAATCAGTTCCTTGGGCAAAAGTGGTGCTATTGCACAGCAGCATAATGCCAACACATATTTGATAGATATAAGATTTGATTATTCTGTTCATATACTTTTCTCCACGTTAGGTAACATTTAAAAATACCATTCTATTTCTGCATAATTTTATTTTTACCGGGTAAATTCTATTCAATAATATGGAAACCCTGTTCTATGAAAAAATTGAACCTAACTATTATTAATCTAATATGCTATATGTTATCTTTTTGATTTAAAGTCATTTAATGTTAATTTTTGTGCTTGTTGCGTTATTCTTATCAATATTATGATAGTCCTTACTACTAAAAAAAGCGACCCTAAACAGTAAGGGTCGCCTTCAAGCAAACTAACTCAAAAAAAATTGTTCTTATATTATATTAATACGCCGGATCTTGAGTCAATACTCCCGGCTGCAAATCTATTTGTGCCTGTGGAATTGGGAAATGGTCATTTTTTCCTGCGGTGAACGATGCGCCTTGTAACCAAGGTAACTTTCCATCAGATAACTCTGATTGTAAATAGCTGTTCATTGTTTCTTCTTCAATGCCCCAGCGAACAAGATCTTGAAAACGCATGCCTTCCAAAGCAAATTCTAATCGCATTTCATGATATATGGCCTTTTTGGCATATTCAACATCAGGAAAGGAAGTATAAAGTCCAAGGTTATAATTGGCGGAAGGTTGATCCTCATCTATATCCGGAACGTAGCCACTTTCAAAAGTAGTATTGTTTACTTTGCCCATTACCATATCATCTTGGGCTCTTTCACGTATCATGTTCACCATGTCTTTAGCGGTCTCCAGGTCATTTTCTGCAGCAGCAACTTCTGCTCTCCACAATATAACATGACTTAATCTAAATAAGCGCCAATTGTTGCCATTTAGACCGGCGGACCATGTTGGGCTAGAGATAGAGATCGTTTTAAAATTTCTTTTATAGAACATGATCTTTTTATTTAAAAAGGGTCCCATACCTGCTTGATCAAGCATCCAATCACCACCGGACATCGGTCCCCAATCCAAGAATGGAATTCCTCTTCTACCTATAGTCCAGTCTACACGTGGATCTAAAGCGACATCGGTAGGTGTAAACTCATCCGTATCTAGAAGTCCATAATCTTCCAGTAATAAATCGTCCTGAAAAGTGTCCAATAACGGTAGTCCGTCGGCATCTACCTTAAAAGCGTTGAAAAGATCAAAAGAAGGTGCGCTATAGGCACAACATAAGCCTATGTCCGATCCCCTTGGAAAAAGCGTTCTATGGTCAATACCGGAGTTTGCATCACCGGCTCCGTCGTTTACGGTATATTGTACCTCAAAAATACTCTCTGCATTGTTTTGCTTTTCTTCGTCAAAATTGTCATAAAAATGATTCATGAGCATAAACGGACCGTTGTTTATAATATCATCCAATAACGGTTTTGCTTCAGAATATTCTTGTTGAAATAAATGCACTCTGGCTTTTAAAGCTTTTGCTGCCCAACGTGAAGCGCGACCAATTTCTGGGTTTTCGTCCATATTATTATCAATACCCCATTGAAGGTCCGCCTCAATATCGTCCCAGATTTCTCTGTCGTTTGGAACCTCGCTGGCCACCATATCCTCTGTTATGTAAGGTACTTTTTCAATTTTAGAGCGTAGTTGAAAGTAGTACCAAGCTCTTAGCCATCTTGCTTCGGATTCTAATTGAGCGGCATTGGCGTCCGATATATTTTCGCTTGCCTGTCTCAAAATTCTTAAAGCATCGTTAGCTCTGGCAATACCGTCAAAGTTGGCTATCCATAACTCTTCTACCCAAGGGTTGGAGGCGTCCACTTCAAATCGTTCTATAAGATTTATAGGGGCCCAGCCACCTGTTTGGTCCCCACGGTGCATGTCATCAGAAGTAACATCTCCCCAGACCCAATTTGTAGCAGAGGCACCACCGGTGCCACCGGCTTCACCACTTGCATAACCATCTATTCTAGAGTAAGCGCCTACAAGAAGTAGGTTAACACCATTTTCGTCGGCTAAGGTAGATTCGTTTACGGCTCCCTTAGGTTTTTCTTCTAAAAATTCTTCGCTACAAGCTCCTAGAAGAAGCCCTAGAGCGGTTAGTATCCCTATTTTAAAGTGTAATTTTTTCATCTTTTTCAATTTTATTTTTCTTAGAAATTATAGTTTAATGTCAAGACCGATAATTAATTGTCTTGGCGAAGGCCATGTACCACGATCAAGACCTCTGTCTATTTCGTTACCTACAAATACTTCGGCGTCCAATCCAGAATAATCACTTATTGTAAAAAGGTTGGTACCCATAACATAAAGTCGCATTGAAGTAATATCCAGATCATTTAAAATTCTTTCAGGTACGTTAAAGCCAATTTGCGCATTTTGCAAACGAATGAACGATGCATCCTCAACTAGATCGGAATGTGTATTCTGCTCAAAGCTGGTTTGCGATGATGCTTTAGGTAGAACCGCATTTGCATTGTCGTCTAAGTAAGGGCTGCCCCAAGAACGGAATAAACGATCAGAGCTCTTTGGACCCTGAAAAAGGCCGTAGCGCGTAAAACGGTTATAATAATTGATGGCATCATTACCTTGACTAGTGTATAAACTAGCTGTAAAATCAAAGTTTTTATATTCCAATCTCAAGTTAAGGCCAGCTGTAAAATCTGGGTTTGGATTACCAATATATGTTCTATCGTCAGCCGTTATTTCACCATTACCATCTACATCACGAATAATCAGGTTTCCTGGCTGATTGTAATCGCCATTTGTAGGATGGGCATCTGCAGCTGCTTGGGTTTGGAATATACCATCAACGACATACCCGTAAAACTCAGGGAACGATGTACCTGTTTCTGCCCTGGTATAGCGTTGCGCACGTTGTTGGCTACCAACAATAAACTCATCTTCGTTATCTGATAATTTTGTAATCTCGTTCTTGTATGTTGAAAATACCAGACCAACGTTATATTTGAAGTCACCTTCTTCGTTTCCGCCGCCACTATAGCTTAGTTCTAGATCGATACCTTTGTTTTCCATGTCACCAATGTTAACGGAAGGTGCGTTGGCAATACCTTCCACGGCAGGGATGGCAACCGGAAATAACATATCTGAAGTGTTTTTGCTCCAAAAATCCAAGGTCATGTTCATTCTGTTAAAAAATGTAGCATCAATGGCAAAGTTGGTAGAGGTCGTAGTCTCCCATTTTGCATCTGGATTACCTACGGCAGTAGATTGAAATCCTTGAACAATAATACCATCTGCCCCGCCAAGGCCATAGAAAGAAGCGCCAAGACCGGAACCAAAAGTAGAAAAGCCGTTATAATTACCAATTTGGTCATTACCGGATTGTCCCCAACCAGCTCTTAGTTTTAAGTATGATAAGGCATTGCTCTCACTAAGGAAATTTTCTCTTGAAAGAACCCAACCACCTGATACGGCCGGGAAATTACCCCATCTGTTGTTTGCACCAAATCTTGATGATCCATCGCGTCTTAGGGTAGCCTCTAGCATATATTTGTCGTCAAATGAATAATATGCCCTGGCGAAGTAAGAATTTAATGCCCAAGCTGCAGCTTCTGCATCATTTGTTTGGTTTTCAGAACCGGAACTCAATATAAAAAAGTCATCGTCCGTAGAGATGAAACCTTCTCTACCGGCACTAATTTGATCATATTCAAACCGTGTAGCTTCGGTACCAAGTAAGAATTCAACATTATGAAGCTCGTTGAACGTTTTAGAATAGTTAATGGTGTTGGTCCAGTTCCAAGAAAAGTTTTTTCCTCTGGTTTCACTTAATGTACTACCGGTTGTACCATTGGTATTTTCTGGATCGGCAAAGCGTGGGTCATAATTATCATACCAGCTTGTATTGTAACCAAAAAGTGTTTTAACGGTAATATTGTTAAGCGGTTTTACTTCTACGTAGAAGTTACCGGTAGCGTTAATAGTTGTTCTTGTGTCTTTTCTTTCGCGAAAGTTATTACCTAAAGGGTTAGGACCATCGTTTAAACCTCCACCTACAATACCACCGGCAAAATTACCTGCTATATCTCTTACTGGGATTAAAGGGCTTGTTTCAACAATAGCATTAAAACCTACCGTGTTACCTTTAGATTCCGTTAAGGTTACCCCAAGTCTTTGACCAATTTTCAACCAATCTTTTATCTGTGAATCCGCATTGGCTCTAAAGGCATATCTATCAAAAGAATTATATCTTAAAACACCATCTTCTTTAAAATAGTTACCACTTATGGCATATGTCGTATTTTCAGATCCACCTGAAACAGAAAGTGTAATATCTGTTATAGGTGCCGGTTGGTAAAGTTCTTTTAACCAATCTGTTCCGTTTTGGTTGGTTAAGGTAATGGGGTAATCACGTTCTGCATACAAGGCAGGGTCTGTAGATGGATCGCCGATCGATGCACCGTTTGGAAATAAATAATCGTTCACGGTAGTACCTTGAATATTATTCGGGTCAAAATTAAAATGTGCGCTACTAGGTGTAATACCGTCATTGGTCTGTTCTAGCCAAATTTGCTGGCCAACAAGAACGGGGTCGGTAACAAAGTCGTACTTGGAACTTGCCGAACCAATACCTGTTCTAACGTTCAATTCTACTTTTGCAGGTTGACTTTTTCTTCCGGTTTTTGTTGTGATCAATACCACACCGTTTGCCCCTCTTGCTCCGTAAATGGCGGTAGAAGAAGCATCTTTAAGAACTTGCATAGATTCAATTTGGTTGGTTGGCGGTAGTTGTGCGCCAAAAACCCCATCAACAACGTATAGGGGACCGTTACCATTGATCGTACCCAATCCACGAATACGTACTTGTGCCTGTTGGCCGGGTCTGGCGGAAGAAACAACGGTTACACCAGATGCACTACCCTGTAAAGCACGTGTTGCATCACCTGCAGATTGTTGTTCAATGTAAGCCGTTTTTACTGTACTAACGGCACCTGTTACATCACTCCGTTTTCTAGAGCCATATCCAATTACCACAACCTCGTCAAGAGCTGCTGCATCAGGTAATAACTTTACCATGATACTAGTTTGGTTGTTTACCGGTACTTCTTGTTTTGAATAGCCCGTGTAGGATATTATTAAAGTTGCGGTACTTGATGTCTCTATGGAAAAGTTACCGTCAAAATCTGCAACAACACCGTTAGTTGTTCCTTTGACCAAAATGTTTGCGCCTATCAACGGTTGGTCCATTTCATCGGTCACAGTTCCGCTCACATTTACGGTCTGGCCATAGGCAAGTGTTGTTAAACATAGAAAAAACAATAGTGGAACAAACCACTTTTCATTTTTTTTCATTTTTCTTAATACATAGTGTTTTGGCATAGTAATATGAGTTTTAAGTTAATTTAAGTGTTCGTTATTCGTTCGTGGTAATACTGCTCCGTCTATAAAAAAAAGTCTTTTTGAGCAGAGAAGTTGGCAGTAGTTTTAACCACACTCCAAAAGAAGTGTAATATTTATAGTATTAATGGTAAATGGTGTGCATTATTAAGGAATATCTAATCAAAGGCTATTTCAATCGATATTTTATCAAATTTATAAGGGTAAGTTGCATTATATTGTAATTCGTAATCGTGGCGGAACATGTAGTTTCTACTGTATAATGGTGGTTAGACGTGTTTATGTGTAGGAACGTTATAGGTTCTTTGGCACTGTAAACATCTTTAATAAAATTGAAAAGGATAATGGTCAAAAAAGAGTGTATTTCTATGATGTCGATATTTTGTCTAGTACTATTGGCATCATGTAATAAGGAAAAGAGTGTGCCTGTTAGTGAATCTGATAAACGTTTTACGTTGATCGATCATACGTATTCCAATATTGATTTTGAAAATAGCTTGATAGAAACCCAAGAAGATAATCATTTATTGAACGAGAAGTTCGTAAATGGTGCAGGTGTTGCTGTTGCGGATATCAATAATGATGGTTTACTAGATATATTTTTTACCGGTAATCAAGTACACGATCAACTCTATGTAAACAAAGGAAATCTTCAATTTGAGGATATTACGAAAAGTAGCGGAATTTTACTGGAAAAATCTTGGTCTACCGGGGTAACGTTTGCCGATGTCAATGCAGATGGATTTCAAGATATTTATATCTGTAAGAGCGCAAGAAATAATACGGGGGTAAGCTATAATCTTTTGTATGTAAACAATGGCGACTTAACTTTTACTGAAATGGCAAAGGAGTATAATGTGGCAGATCCTGGATTTGCCGTTCAGGCAAATTTCTTTGATTATGATAAAGACGGTTGGCTAGATATGTACTTGGTGAACCAACCACCAAGTTACGGGAATAGAAAGGGAGGTAAAACACCGTTAAAAAATACAAATACCCGTTACAGTGATAAACTTTATAGAAATTTAGGTAAAGAGAAGGGCTTTGTGGAAGTGTCCGCTTTTTCCGGTACTCAAAATATGGCCCATGGTCTTTCTGCCGCTATTGGAGATATCAATAATGATCTATGGACAGATATTTATGTGACCAATGATTATGACAGGCCAGATTATATGTACTTGAACACTGCCAATGGTAAGTTTAAAGATGTGCTAAAACAAAGCTTCAAGCATATATCTAATTTTAGTATGGGCAGTGATATTGCCGACTATGATAATGATGGTAATTTAGATATCATGGTGGTTGATATGGTGGCCGAAGATCATAAACGTATAAAAACCAACATGAGTGGAATGAATCCGGAAGATTTTTGGGCCATTGTCAAGAATGGGGGGCACTATCAATATATGTTCAATACGCTTCAGCGAAATAACGGTAACGGTACGTTCAGCGATCTGGCGCAGTTGGGCGGGGTTTCTAATACGGATTGGAGTTGGGGACCGTTAATTGCAGATTTTGACAACGACGGCCTAAAAGACATATTTGTTACCAACGGTATTAAAAGAAATATGCGCTACAGTGATGTCAATAATACCTATGAAGTAATCTTGGACAGTTTGGAAAAGGTAGCTCAAGACACCGGTAAAAGATTTCAAGATGTGGTAGATGTTTTGGCCCTGGCCCAAATGGCACCAGAAGATAAACTGACCAATTATATCTATAGGAATAATGGAGATTTGACCTTTAAAAATACTGTAGAAGATTGGGGATTTGATCTTCCATCCCTATCAAATGGGGCGGCATATGCAGACTTGGATAATGATGGTGATTTGGACATAGTGGTCAACAATATTAATGAGAAGGCATTTCTGTACAGAAATAATACCATTGACCGTAAACAGGGCAATTACCTTCGTGTAGCGTTAAATGTAGATGAGAATAAATCCATTTACGGAACAAGGATTACGCTGTTCAAAAACACGGAATTGTGGCAAATGATAGAGATTACGAATACAAGAGGGTATATGTCCAAAAGTGAGGACATAGCACATTTTGGTCTGGGTGAAGTAGAAGCTATAGATAAAATAGAGGTTAAATGGCCAGATGGTGTTATTGAAGAACTGAGAGATGTCAATGCCAATCAACTTTTGACACTCACCAAAGGAACTTTGAGGCAAGGGAACTCTGAATTGACTGCTAAAAGCAATCGTAAACTTTTTGTGACAAGTACTAAAAAGGCCAAATTGAATTATAGACATCAAGAAAATAAATATGATGATTTTGAAAAGGAAATTCTGTTGCCACATAAAATGTCCACATTTGGGCCTTCAATAGCTGTAGGAGATGTAAATGCAGACGGGCTGGATGATTTCTATATAGGTGGCGCCGCAGGTTTTTCCGGTTCGTTATTCATGCAGCAACATTCAGGTTTTAAAGAGGTTACGGACGGTATATGGACAGAAGATAAAGCTTCTGAGGATATGGGAAGTACATTTTTTGATATTGATAATGATGGGGACTTGGATCTTTTAGTAGTTAGTGGCGGTAATGAATTTGAATCTGGCAGTAAATACCTTCAAGATAGACTGTACCTAAATAATGGTAAAGGAATATTTGCCAAGGCAGCCAATCGCATTCCAAAAGATGGTAGTAGCGGTTCAGTAGTAGAGGTAGCTGATTTTGATAACGATGGTGACCACGATGTTTTTATTGGAGGTAGACTTGTGCCCGGTAACTATCCGCAGCCGGCCAGTAGTAGGTTGTTAGAAAATAAGAACGGTTTTTTAAAAGATGTAACTGCAGAAAAGGCGTCTGAACTTAAAACTTTAGGTATGGTCACTTCGGTAACATGGGTAGATGTCGATGGTGATACTAGATTGGATATGGTTGTTGTAGGTGAATGGATGCCGGTAACTATATTTTTGCAAGATAGGACGGGAAAATTTGCTAGAAATAAAATGAAGGGGCTTGAGAATAGCGAGGGTTGGTACTATAAAGTTGTACACAGAGATATGGATGGTGATGGAGATGAAGACCTTATCGTAGGTAACCTGGGGCTAAATTATAAATACAAAGCATCTACACAAACTCCTTTTGAAGTATACAGCGGTGATTTTGATAAAAACGGATTAAACGATATTGTGCTCAGTTATTATGAGCATGGCAAACTGTTTCCTGTTAGGGGAAGATCATGTTCTATTCAACAAATGCCTTCATTAGAAAAAAAATTCCCCACTTTTAAGTCGTTCGGTGAGGCAGATTTAAATACAATTTATGGAGCTGATCTAGAACAGTCTTTGCACTTAAAGGCACATACTTTTGCATCTTATTACCTTGAGAATATAGAAGGAAAATCGTTCAAAAAGCATTTACTGCCACAATTGGCACAAGTTTCTAGTATTAACAATATTATAGCAGATGATTTTGATAAAGATGGAAAACAAGACCTTTTGGTCTCTGGCAACCTGTATGCATCTGAAATAGAAACCCCTAGAAATGATGCAGGAGTGGGTCTGTTTTTAAAGGGAAACGGAAAAGGAGCTTTTAATGTGGTTCCGGTAATGGAAAGCGGCTTTTTTGCACCGCATGATGCCAAAGATATGCAGCTCATTAAGTATGGGGATACCGCTGCGTTATTGGTAGCCAATAATAATAATTTTATACAGCTCATTTCTATTTTACCTTAACGTATCATAGTTATTAAATTACAAGTAAAGTCATCATAAATGTGAACTCTAAATCATTACTGAATATCGCTAACATTTTTTGAACGCTTTTAGCCTATTTGTTATAGTATTTGAATAAATATTACTTATTCCCTCTAAGGTTTAGGTCTAGATTTGAAATACGTGAAATGGCGTTGTGGAACATTTAATTTTTGTAAAATTTATTTGCATCGAGTAGTGATTACAGGAATAGAATGATGAGGTAATTAAAAATGTTAAAGACATATTTGGATCAGAATTTTAACTAATCTTCAAGATTTTTAATTTTTAAAAATTAGGATACTATAACATTGGTATGGTCAATTTATGAATTGGCGAAAACCTGTATTAAATAGTGTAGTATTAATGAGGTGGGTTAAAAATTAATAAGGCGAACAGATATTAGTATTTAAAATAAGATATATGGGTAATGTAGGGCCAGGCTCAAAAGAACGTATAGGTAAAAAACGGTACAATATTCTAGTTATGATATTTATTACTGTGGTAATAAATTATTTGGACCGTACTAATATATCCATAGCGGCTGGTGCGTTAAAAGAAGAATTAGGTATCAACGCCATTCAAATGGGATATATTTTCTCTGCTTTTGGGTGGACGTATTCTTTACTTCAAATACCGGGAGGTATTGTTGCGGATAAGGTAAAATCTAGAATATTGTATCCGCTTATAATGGTGTTGTGGTCACTGGCAACATTGGTACAGGGTTTGGTAAATTCTTTTACGGCGTTATTGGGTCTAAGAACAAGTATAGGCATGTTTGAAGCGCCATCTTACCCGATCAATAATTTAATAGTAACAAGATGGTTTCCTGAAAATGAAAGAGCTTCTGCTATAGCAACATATACCTCTGGACAATTCTTGGGTATGGCTTTTTTATTACCGGTACTAACTTTGATTCAAGATGCCCTGGGTTGGCGGGGGTTGTTTATCGTATCTGGGATAATAGGTCTACTTTGGGCGGCAGTTTGGTATTTTTTCTATCGTGATCCACAAAACCATAAAAAAATTGGTAAGGCCGAGTTGTCACACATTAAAGATGGTGGAGGTTTGATAGTTACCAAAGATAAGGACGATACCCAAAAATTTAAATGGTCAGATTTAGCAAATGCTTTTAAATACCGTAAACTTTGGGGCTTATATATTGGGCAATTTTGTTTGGGCGCAACTACTATATTCTTTTTAACATGGTTTCCTACATACTTGGTGGAATTCAGGGGATTGGATTTTATTAAATCAGGCTTCTATGCATCGATTCCTTACTTGGCAGCATTTTTTGGTGTACTGTTGGCCGGTTTTACTTCAGACTATTTAATTAAAAAAGGCTTTACCCGTGAGGTGGCAAGAAAGGCACCTATAATTACCGGTATGTTGCTGTCAATAGCAATAATAGGGGCAAATTATACAGAAAATACTACGTTGATAATAGTGTTTTTGTCAATAGCCTTTTTTGGAAACGGACTGGCAAGTATCGCTTGGATATTTGTGTCATTGATAGCACCAAAAAACAATATAGGATTAATAGGGGGAACCTTCAATTTTATTGGTGGTTTGTCTGCTGTGGTGGTACCTATAGTTATAGGCTATTTAGTACAGGATGGCGACTTTAGTCCTGCACTCTTTTTTATAGGGGCATTGGCCTTATTGGGTTTAATTTCCTATACATTTATTGTGGGCAAGGTAGAACGTATAATCCCTGAGAACTAAAATAACGCACATTTATGAAAATAACCGATATAAAATCGTATCCAATAAATATTGAAGGTGGTGGAGTACAATTGGTCGTTAAGGTAGAAACTGATAATGCCCTATATGGCTTAGGTTGTTCTGGCTTGTCAGGAAGGGAGATGGCCGTTGTTGGTGCAATAGAACATTTTAAAGGTTTTTTAATAGGCAAAGATCCTCGGCAAATTGGTGCTCTTTGGCAAGAAATGTATAGAGGCCAATATTTTGAAGGGGGCAGGGTTTTGTTGGCCGCTATATCGGCTATAGATATTGCTCTGTATGATATAAAAGGCAAACACTTAGGGGTGCCGGTATATGAACTTTTAGGAGGAAAACAGCGAGATTATGTAGAATGCTTTGCCTCTGTAAGATTTACGACCAAAGAAGAACTTTTAGAGTATTCAAAAATATGCGTAAAAGAAGGCTGGAAAGTACTAAGGCTTGCACCGGCAGAATTTGAGTCTCAAGAAAATAAAAGTAGGTTTGAACCAAGGGAATCAATAGCTACACTAGCTAGTTGGATTACCAGTTTAAGAAAGGAAGTCGGTAATGAAATTACCATAGGCGTTGATTACCATACCAGATTGAACATTGCTGAGACCTATTCGTTCATGAAAAAAATGCCTACCGGTACTATTGATTTTCTTGAAGAACCCATTCGCGATCAAAACCCGGGTGCTTATCAAGAGCTAAGGCGTATAATTGATGTGCCATTTGCCATAGGTGAGGAGTTCTCCAGTAAATGGCAATTTATGCCGTTTTTAGAAAATAATATAGCGCAATATGCACGCGTAGATGTATGTAACGTTGGTGGGTTGACCGAAGCTATGAAGGTAGCTGCAATGGCAGAAACGCACTATGTAGATCTTATGCCGCATAATCCTTTAGGTCCGATCTGTACGGCGGCTTCAATTCATTTGGCCGCAGCTTGTCCTAATTTTAGTTATCTGGAGGAAGTTAATACGCCTGCACAGTATATGGGAACGAACGCACCAAAGTTTTATCCGGTGCAACATCAATTAGAAGGTCCCAGATACCGAGTGCCCGATACTCCGGGACTAGGTGTTGAGTTTAATGAAGACCTGGCAATTGAACAGAAATTTAAAATGATAGAAGTGCCTAGGTTGTACAGAAACGATGGCTCTCTTACAAATTGGTAAACTAGAAAATGAAAATACCTTTAACCTTTATTAGCTGTGATTGGGGAACCACCAACATTAGATTAAAAGTCATAGAGACAGAAACGCTGAGCACACTTGCCGAGTTTTCGTCCCATGTAGGTATTAAGGCGGTCTATCAAGATTATTTAAAAGCGTCCGATAAAGGGCAGTTCAGTTATTTCTATAAGACATTAATAGAACTGATTAAGAATTTACCGCTGGAATTTCAAGAAGATTTAGTTGTTGTTTCTGGTATGGCCTCTTCTAGCATAGGCATGTTGGAAATGGACTATGCAAACCTTCCTTTTTCAATTACGGGCAATGGTTTACATTGGAAATTGATAACCAATCCTACTTCGCCAGATGTACTTTTAATATCAGGTGTTAGAGATGTAGTTGATGTAATGCGCGGAGAAGAGACGCAAGTAATTGGTTTACATACTATTCTTGCTAAATATGATAAAGGTGTATTGCTTTTGCCGGGTACTCATAGTAAGCATATTTATTTCTGCAATAATGAAATAGTTCATTTTAAGACCTATATGACAGGTGAGCTATTTGAGCTTTTGTCTAAAAGTAGTATTCTCTCTAATAGTGTTCAAGAAAAGCAATGGTCTCCAAAGTCAAAAAAAGAATTTGTTAGAGGACTAAATCTAGGTTTTAAAAAAGAATTAACGGCACAGTTGTTTGCTATACGTGCAAATGATATTTTAAACGAAGCTTCTAAAAACGAGGCATTTTACTTTTTAAGTGGTTTGTTAATAGGTGAAGAATTGTCTAATATAGAGAGTGAACATCAACAGATTATTTTAAATACTGTTTCGCCACTTTTAAAACTATACGAGATAGCCTTAAAAGAATTGTTCCCAAATCAAGAGCACCTAATTTTAAATGATGCAAAGGAAGTAAATGCAGTGGTAAAAGGACATTCCATATTTTTAAAAACAATTGCAGAGTTAGAGCACTAGTAGATTAAAGTTTTTAGGCTTAATTCCTTATTTTCATTTCATTATCATTTTATTAAAAAGGGTGCGTATCCCGTTTAAAATTATAAGTGTTTAAAGGAAACGGACCATCAATAAATGCGTCTTAAATTTAGTTATGTATGTTGTAGTAATAATAAACAAGTTGTCATAAGTAATGGTTGTAATTTGGCATATAGTATTAAATTATCTATAATTTGTATATTTGATAAAAATCAAGTGAATTTATTGTTGCATTATTAATTCTGGATTTTTTAGCTAATAAATTTTACTACTGCGAATAATGAAGCTAACCTATAAACAAACCGATAGAAAACCGGAAAATTCTTTTTTAGCACGTCAAGATACAATACCATGTATTGAGCAAGATTGGCATTTTCATCCAGAGATAGAGCTTATCTATTTTTTAAAAAGTACCGGTACACGTTATGTAGGTAATTCAATTGGTAATTTTGAGGAGGGTGAACTTTATATGATAGGTAGTAATGTGCCGCATTTGTTCAGAAACCACAGGGAATATTATGATGGTATAGATGAAAATAACTCAGCAGATTTAATTGTTGTAAAATTTGAACGCGATTTTTTAGGCGAAACTTTTAAAGAATTGCCTGAAGCAAAAAGATTGCAGACACTTTTTGATAATTCAAATAGGGGTCTCAAATTTTCTAAGGCAGCAACCTATTTGGTTCATACACATATGATGGGGCTTGTTAGGGGACAAGGACTTTCTAGAATTGTGGGATTGTTAAAGATATTGGATATTCTATCGGTAAGCGAAAATTTCAGTTTTCTATGTTCCAATGGTTTTGATAACTCATATAAAAAGAGTGAAAAAGAACGTATGGCCAGAATAATATCATATCTCAATGAAAATTTTGAAAATAAGATAGAATTAGAAACCGTGGCATCTATAGCCCATATGGCGCCAAATGCTTTCTGTAGATATTTTAAGAAAAGAACCCAAAAGTCTTTTGTGCAGTTTTTAAATGAAATTAGAATTGGGCACGCTTGTAAATTATTAATAGAAGGTAAACTTCAGATTACTACAATTTGCTATCAATCCGGTTTTAATACGGTCACAAATTTCAATCGTCAGTTTAAAGCCTTAATGAATATGACACCTACTGAATATATGGAACCCTATATTTCAAATCAAAAAGTAGAGTTAGAAAACGTATAGAGAATATATCAATTCGCAATTTTAATATTTCTATTTGGTTTGCGCCTTTTTAAATGACGTTTGATTATAAGTTAAAATAGTGCATCTGCTAGATAACTGTGAAGGTGTTGTTGATCGTTGTTTCAATTAAGTTTGTGAAGGAATGTTAATTATAGGCGTTAATTGCAATTGATATTCCATAGAATTAAAAGTATATGACCTCCCTTTTTATTTTAATTGGCTGCATAATATTGCTAATAATAGGTGTTACGGTAGTTAAGGTACATCCAATTCCTGCGCTATTGATTGCAGGCTTGGTTTTAGGTTTGGCAACAGGTAATTCGGTCCAGATGGTAACCGAAAGTCTTTTAAGTGGTTTTGGTAACACCTTAAAGTGGATAGGTTTGGTCATACTATTTGGTACACTGCTTGGTGAGATATTGGCAGAGACCGGTGGTGCAGATGTTATTGCCGAAAGTATCATAAAGCTTTTTGGAATCAATAGATTGCCATTGGGCATGGCAGTAATTGGTTTTCTGGTTGGTATACCGGTATTTATGGACGTTGCCTATCTAACTTTATTACCTACCATGGTAGCACTTTCAAAAAGGTCGGGTCAGTCAATTTTGGTATTGGGCTTGTCTCTGGCAATGAGCTTAACTGTTGCGCATGCACTTATTCCTCCAACTCCAGGTCCTTTGGCGGTAGCGGCACTGTTAGAAATTAACATTGGTGAAATGATACCATTCAATGTTATGGTCGCTTTTGTTGCAGTTATTGGAGGTTTAATTTGGATAAAGCTGAATTCAGTAAAATTGAATAGACAAAGTGCTGTAGCAATTGAAAAAGACCATGAAATTTTGGATAAAAAAGAATTGGTTGGGTATAAACGGATATTGCCTTTTGCATCCCTAATTGTACCTTTGATCTTAATGTCCATAGGCAACATATTTCATGTGAAAAATCCGTTCATTGATTTTATCAAAAATCCGGTTTGGGCATTAATGATAGGGGTATGCTTTGCACTTCCTTTAATTGGTAAGGTAAAATTTTCAACACATCTAAATTCATATTTTCAGTCTGCTGGGGCAAAATGCGCCATAGTCATTCTCATCACTGGTACAGGTGGTGCTTTTGGTCAGGTAATTAAAGATACTCAGATTGTCAACTCCTTATTTTCGGAAGTGGACATGGGCAGTCTTTCTATATTAGGTGTAATTATTCCATTTTTACTGAGTTTTTTATTCACTACGGTTACGGGATCAATAACGGTCTCTTTAATCACTACCGCTTCTATAGCTGCCCCTTTGGTAACTGGTGGGGTTTTGAATCCTGAATTGACAGCTGCCGCAATTGGTGCCGGGTCTTTAGGTATTATACACGTAAACAGTAGTTTTTTCTGGCTGTTTAAAGAGGTTCATGATGTTTCAGTGACCAGATTATTAAGGTCGTTCAGTGTACTTTCCGGCATTGTGGCAATTAGTGGCGGTTTACTTGTTTTATTGTTGTTTTGGTTTTCTAACTAAGATTGTTAATTGCCTCTACTTCTTAGGATTATATTATAAAAAGTTTAAAAAACACCTAAATTATCTGTTTGAGTGCTTGATTTTTATCAAAATGATAATATTGTGCAGTCGTAGGTTAATAATTGCATAGTGGCTCTTCTTGATAACCACGTACTTTGACTTGTTAGTTGAGTTAAGTCAATTATTACAGTTGAGTTAGTTGTTGCATATGATCACGGTAGTATTTTACAGGTATTGCCGTGTTTTATTTTCAATGCTTAATAATGTAATAGAATCTAATTATCATTTTAAAATGATATTAAATCAGCTTCATCTCTTTCTTATAAATGAAATTGAAACGAGGGTAATATTGTATTTGTACAAGGTAGTTCCAAACAGTGCAAATGTATCTAATTGCTCTTTGTTTATATAAAGTAAACTTATGAATATTGAATTTCTTCCTTTGATATTGGTGCTCTTAGCAAGTTTTTTTCAAGGAACATTTGGCTTGGGCATGAAATATATGGCTCCTTTAAAATGGGAGGCTTGGTGGTTGGTACATGCCTTTGTTGCAATGATATTTGTACCAATGCTATGGGCTTTTTTGGTTGTTCCAGATTTGTTCGGGGTTATCTCAAGTACAGAAAGTAATGTATTGTTGGTAACAGCTTTTTATGGCTTTTTATGGGGTATTGGCGGAATTTTGTTTGGCGTTAGTGTAGAGAAGACGGGTATTTCTATTACATACGGAATTGTAATGGGCTTAGCGGCATCTATGGGATCCATCATACCGTTATTTCAAATTGATGGTGCAATGTCCCAGCCTACATTTCCTATAATTTTAATAGGGGTCGCCCTTTTATTGGTGGGCGTTGCCATTACCGCCGTTGCGGGGGTGAAAAGAGATCAGTTGAGCATTACCGAAAACTCCAAGAAAGGAGCTATAAAAACGGGAGTGTCAATTGCAGTGGCGTCCGGTGTGCTTTCTGCCTTTTTAAATGTTGGTTTTGCCAATGCGGCACCTGTAGCTAGTAGGGCCGTTGATTTTTATGGAGTAGGTGCTCAAAATGCCAGCTTGGCATCATGGGTAGTTGTTTTGATCGGGGCGTTCATTATGAACGGCGGGTATGCCATCTTTAAATTATCAAAAAATAATTCGTGGTCTTCCTATAAGACTATAAACAGCCGCAAGGCATATACCTGGGCCATAGTATCCGGTATTTTTTGGTTTTGTGCCTTAGGGGTTTATGGGCAGGGTGCGGCATTAATGGGTAAAATGGGACCGGTAATAGGTTGGCCCATTTTATTGGGGCTGGCATTGATAATCAGTAATATTTGGGCCTATAGGGCAGGCGAATGGAAAAACGCTAAAAAACCCTTTTCAATACTTCTAATAGGTCTGTTTGTTCTCATACTGGCCATATGCATATTGGGCTATGCAAATTATTAAAAAGAAGAGGTTAGGTTGTAATGGCAATAGATTTCAAGAAGTAAACAATATATAAAATGAAAATAGCAAAAATCGAACCTTATATCATAGTACATAAGTTAGACACTCCTTTCTATTTTTCTCAATGGCAGTATGATACGCGTAGAATTTGTATCGTAAAAGTTACTTTAGAAGATGGGACCTATGGTTGGGGAGAAGGCTATGGACCGGCAGGTGTAATTAAGGCGGGAATTGAATTTTTTACACCTTTTCTTCTAGGTAAAGACGCCTTGGGCCATGAGATTTTATGGCAAGAAATGTATCGCCGCTCATTGGATTATGCTCGTAGTGGCAGTCTTCAGGCGGCAATAAGTGCAATAGACGTTGCATTGTGGGATATTAAAGGCAAGTTATTGGGGCAACCTGTATCTATGTTATTGGGCGGAATTAAAAATCCAATAATTCAACCTTATGCAACAGGACTATATTTTACTAGGGTAGGAAATCTTGAAGAAACATTGGTTGAAGAGGCGCTATTGTATAAAAGTCAAGGTTTTAAGGCGGTGAAGATGAAAGTAGGTCTGGGAGTAGAAGAAGACATTAAGTATATTTCTGCAATACGAAAAGCCATTGGTCCGGACATTAGATTAATGATAGATTCTAATCATGCCTACAATTATAGAGAATCTTCTAGACTTGCTCAAAAAGTTGAAAAATTTGATATATCTTGGTTTGAAGAGCCAGTTTCTCCAGAAGATTATGAAGGTTACAGAAGGTTACGGGAGAATACTACAATACCAATTGCCGGTGGTGAATGTGAATATCTAAAATTTGGCTTTAAACGCTTATTTGAAAACGAGTGCGTAGATATTGCCCAGCCAGATATTTGTGCTACCGGCGGATTGACAGAAGCTAAGCGCATAGCAACCTTGGCGCAGGCATATAGCAAGGATGTTGTTCCCCATACTTGGGGTACTTGGATCGCTATCAGCGCTGCCGTACACTTTGTGGGCAACTTGGATATGAACCCCGGTAGAATGTACTGCGAACTACCAACGATGGAATTGGACAGAACCGAAAATGCACTGCGGGATATTGTTACAAAGAGTGATGTCAAAGTAGTGAATGGTTTGATCAACGTGCCAAACTCACCAGGTTTGGGTGTAGATGTGGATCTAGACGCTTTAAAAAAATTCAAGGAGAAAGAAACAAATATAAATAATGGGGACATTGAAATTCGGTCATAAAAAATTATATATAGATGGGCAATTAACAGAAGCATCCAATGGAAAGACTTTTGAGGTTATTTGTCCGGCAGATGAAAAACCTACGGCCACCATTGCATGGGCAAGTTTTGAAGATACGAACAGGGCTTTAAAATCGGCACAAAAAGGTTTTGAAACTTGGTCTGCAATGCCATTAGGCACAAGGTTACAATGGATTGATAAACTAAGAAACAAAATAATAGAGAATAGTGATCTGCTGCGTGAAAGTATCATGTATGAGATGGGCAAAACGTGGGAAGGTTCAGAAGAGGATCTTACTAGTATCATTAACTCATTAAAATACTATTCTGAAGAAATTCAATTAAGGCAGGATATTCCTATTGAAGATAAAGAGGGTAGTCATGAGCACAAGATGGTATCACAACCACTAGGTGTTGCCGTTGCTTTTTTGGCATATAATTTTCCGTTGCTGAACTTAGGTTTTAAGCTGGGCCCTGCCTTGGCATCTGGGTCTAGTATTATTTTAAAGCCATCTGAATTTTCACCATTGTCGGCCTATATTATTGGGGAGCTTTGTGCAGAAATTAATTTCCCCGCCGGCGTTGTAAATGTAATCTGTGGAGATTTAAAAGATGTTGGTATTCCGTTATGTGAGAGTACTATACCAAGACTGATTACCATGATCGGTTCTACTGAAACGGCACAAAAGCTGATTGCGCAAAGTGCACGGACATCTATTAAAAGATATAGTATGGAGTGTGGCGGTAATGCTCCTTTTATAGTAATGGGTGACGCTAATTTAGAGTTGGCCATAACTATTGGAGCTGCTTTAAAAATAGGCAACACCGGGCAAATTTGTGTAGCGCCTAATCGCTTCTTTGTACACGAATCGCTTATCGATAATTTTACCGAGGGTTTGGCAGAAAGGTTCGGTAATACTAAAATAGGATTCGGTCGTGAAAACAAACCTGATATGGGACCTTTGGCTAATGAAGCATCGGTTAAAAAAGTGCAGGTTATTATAAAAGAAGCAATTAAGCAAGGTGGTGAACTTATATATGGTGGTAATTCTATTGAAGGAAAAGGCTATTATTTTGAACCTACCATTATTCGCATGAAAAATAATAATGCTGAGATATTACAACACGAAATTTTTGGTCCCGTAGCAATTATTGTTCCTTTTAATACGAAAGAAGAGGTTATTAAATTGGCGAATAATACAGATGCCGGTTTGGCTTCTTATGTTTTTTCTGAAAATGAGGATACCTTAAATTATTTTGCTGAGAAGTTAGAATTTGGTGAGGTTCAGCTCAACGGTGTAAAATATGATATTTATCTGCCTCATGGAGGAGTAAAAAATAGTGGTATTGGTGTAGATTGCTCTACTTATGCGCTAGATGATTATTTGGTCAAAAAGAGAGTTACACTTGCTTTGAACAGATGAAAATACCAGATTACTTTATTAGTTGTGATTGGGGTACCTCTAATTTTAGGCTTAAGTTGGTAGCGACCGAAACACTCAATGTATTAGTTGAACATAAGACAGATCAGGGAGTAAAAGTCGTTTACCAAAAATTCTTGCAGCAAAATCAAATAGGTCAAACTCAATTTTTTAAAAATTATCTAGAAAGTCAAATCAATAAATTTGATGATTACCATAAAGCGGGTTTAATTGTAGCTGCTGGTATGGCTTCTTCAAATATTGGAATGAAGGAACTGCCCTATGGTGAGGTACCTTTCAATGATAAGGGAGAAGGTCTAAAGTGGGAAATAGTACCGTTCAAAGAAAATCTGGATATTATTTTGATTTCTGGGGTAAAAACCGAAACTGGTATGATGCGCGGGGAGGAAATACAAGCTTTAGGGCTCTCAAAATATTTAGAGTCTTATCGGTCAGGTATTCTCATATTGCCAGGCACGCACAGTAAGCATGTTCATTATTTAAACGGGGAGTTTAATTCCCTTAAAAGCTTTATGACAGGTGAGGTTTTTGAGTTGTTGTCTTGCAATAGTATTCTGTCTAATAGTGTAGAAAAGTGTCATTGGATCAACAAAAGGCATGATGCATTTAAGCAAGGGCTGAAAATTGGTTTTAGGGGAGAATTAAGTGCGCATCTTTTTTCTGTAAGGGCAAGGCATATACTTGATGATGCCAACAAAAAAGATAATTTCTATTTTTTAAGCGGTATGCTTATAGGTGATGAGCTCTCTTACTTAAAAGACATGGAACATAACGTTTTTCTTGCGGCGCCAGAGCCTTTTTATAGTATGTACAAATTGGCGTTAGAGAGTGTGCTTAATGCTGCACAAGTAATATGTTTTGGTGATAAAGTTTTGGAAAAGGCTTTATTGTTAGGGCAAAATAACATAATGGAAATATATGCAAAATAATACCGCTTTTTCTTGGCACAGATATCATATTACACCCATCGTAGGTATTGTAAGGGGGCTGGATTTGGACACGGTAAGGCAAATTATAAAGGCTTACATCGCTGCAAAATTCTATACCATAGAGGTAACTATGAATACGCCCAATGTTGCTAAAATAATAAATGACTTACGTTTAAATTACCCTGATTTAAATGTTGGTGCGGGTACCGTGTGTACTATGGCAGATTTAGATAAGGCAATAGCTGCGGGAGCGCAATTTATAGTCACACCCATTATAGATGAAGAGGTCATTAAAAAATGTGTTGCAATGCAATTACCGGTTTTTCCCGGTGCGTATACGCCTACGGAAATTTACAAAGCATGGGCTTTGGGTGCATCTGCGGTAAAAGTATTTCCGGCAACACAATTGGGTCCTAAATACATAAAAGATGTGCTGGCGCCCTTAAATCAAATTAAGTTAATGCCAACAGGTGGAGTTTCTCAGGAAAATATCAAATCTTTTTTTGAAGCGGGCGTAGTGGGCGCCGGTATGGGCAGTTCATTATTTGACAAACAAATGATCAAGGTGAAGGATTTTGAAGCTTTGCAAGGTCATTTTACGGCAATACGAAACGAAATAAACCTTTTTGTAAAAAGTTAGAAGTATGAAATATCAGTTCAGTCATATTGGGGTACCTACACAAGAAGAAAAAGATTGGGACGGCTATTATAAGCCTGGTAAAATTCATTACACGGATTTTAATACCGATGAATATGCTGTGGAATGGGTGAAGTTCGATGCCGATAGCCCGATGCCGAAAATGATGCGTACAATGCCACATGTAGCTTATTTGGTAGATAACCTTGAAGAGGCTTTATTGGGTAGAAATATATTGGTGGAAATTTTTGCTCCCGCTGATGGTGTTCGTGTTGCATTTATAGACCACAATGGTGCTCCTGTAGAATTTATGGAGGTTTCAAAGTAACCGGTTTTTACACTATCTACACTTTTTATACTTTTTTGCTATCGGTAATTGTATCAATAACCGGTAAATAATTCATTCCTGGTCACGTCTTTTTATTCATTCTTAGTTAAAAACAGGTTTTTTGGTTATGTGTTTAAAATGCACATACCATAATGTTATATTCGCAAAATTTAACCCTAAAATTTAGTAAGAAATCAAAAAGGTTAGAATAATGCTAGTACTAGGTAATTTTTTGGTGTTGAAACAGGACAGCTTCCACTTCTTTTGTAAAGTAATTGTTAAAGATGGGTTAAGGGTATAGCGTATCGTACTCAAATTCAAACAAGTAAACACAATGAAATACTTAAACTAAACTTAAATAAACAACAGAAAGCTTTATGGAAAAATTGAAAAAAGCAATCGTAAAGAAAAACAACCCTAGTTGGGGCGGTTTTTATTTTAAAGAATTTCATAGAATGGGACTTTGTACTTTTCTATGTGTATTCTTTGGCATAACCGGTATTATGGCTCAAGAGTTAAAGGTATCCGGTACTATTTCAGATGCTCAAGGTCCTTTGCCGGGTGCAAGTGTTTTGGTAAAAGGCACTACTACCGGGGCTCAAACAGATTTTGATGGAAATTACTCATTAACCGTAAACAATGGTGAAGTATTGGTTTTTTCCTATATAGGCTACGCTACACAAGAAATTTCGGTAGATGGGCAATCTTTAATCAATGTAACCCTTGAAGAAGATGCCTCTAAATTGGACGAGGTAGTTGTTCTTGGGTATACGACCAAGAAAAAAGGGGAAGTTACCGGTTCTGTAAGCACCATTAGTAGTGAAGCCATAGAACAGTCTTCAAGTAAGGATATTGCCAAATCATTGGCAGGTAGGGCTTCTGGTTTAATTATTAGTGACCGTGGAGGAGTACCGGGTGCTGGTAATGGTGCAGGGGGCAATACGGATGACGATGCCACTACTATCTTGATAAGGGGAAAGTCTACCTTAGGTAATAACAGTCCCTTGATTCTTATAGACGGTGTTCCTTCAGGTTCGTTCTCGCAATTGGCACCACAAGATATTGCATCTCTTACGGTTCTTAAAGATGGTTCCGCCGCTATTTACGGATCACGTGCGGCCAATGGGGTTATTTTGGTGACTACTAAAAGAGGTAAGAGTGGAAAGCCAAAAATAAACTTTTCTAATGCTTACAATATTTCATCCTTTACTAGAAGACCGGAATTGATGGATGTAAATCAGTTCGCTATATATGAAAATGAAATAAATGCAAGGGTTAATGGTGCCGATGCTGACCCAGTTTTTACTCCGGAGCAAATTGCAGGTTTTCCAAATACGGACTGGGCCGATGAGGTTTTGGCAAAAAGCGCACCGGAATCAAGAACTTCTCTTTCTGTATCCGGTGGTACGGACAAAGCTAAATATTTTGTCAGTGGAGATTTCATAGACCAAAAAGGCCTGTATAGTTCAGGTGCTCTAGGGTTTAAACAATATCAACTTCGTTCTAACATAGATGTGAACTTAACGGACAGCTTTAAATTAGGTGTTGATCTATCTACACGATTTGGCAAAAGAACGTCACCAGGTGTAGACGCCAATAATATCTATAAACTAATTTTTGGACTGCCACCAAATGAAATAGCAAGATTTTCAAATGGGCTGCCGGCACGTGGTGGTGATGAAGGTAACCCTATATTGACGTCTAGCAATGCTTCTGGTTTTGAAGATAACTTTACTACTACCATTACAGGCCGCTTTACGGTAGATTGGAATTTGGATAAAGTGTTAAAAGGCTTAAGTATAAAAGGATTTACAGGATTTAGAAAAATAGAGAACAATACAAAATCTTGGTATACACCGTGGACATTTTACGCCCAATCAGATGATGGAACGTTTGAGCCTAGAATTGGTTCTAACCAACAAGGAACGGAACGTATATTGACAGAGAGCTTTAATAAATTCGATGAGCAAATTTATAACGCACGTTTACATTATGACAATACGTTCGGTGACCATTCAATAAGCACTTTCGTAGGTATGGAAAGGTTAACGAACGATTCTAACAATTTCTTTGCTACAAAAGTTGGTGGTTTTCCAGATGCTAGCAGAGGAGAATTATTTCAAGGTAATAATGATGATAGGCAGTCATCTGGCGGAACTAGCTCTGAGTTCAAAAGACAGGATTTCTTTGGGTCCATTTCATATGATTTTAAGAAAAAATATTTTGTAGACTTTACTATGAGATATGATGGGTCTAGTAGATTTGGTGAGGGTAACCGTTATGGTACATTTCCAAGTGCCGCCGTTTCTTGGGCAATTGATAAAGAAGGCTTTTTAGAAAACGTTAGTTGGATAGACGGTTTAAAACTTAGGGCTTCTTGGTCAGAAATGGGTAACGATCGTATTGGTGCCAATCAGTTTCTTTCCTTGTTCGATCTTGGAACAAACACCGGAAACGCCAATAATCCATTGGGCACAAGATTTCCAAATTATTATGTATTGGGCGCGGGTGGAGAGAATTTCTTCAACACCTATAATCTTGCTAGGTTAGCAAATACTGATGTTACTTGGGAAACTGCTAAGCTGTGGAACGTTGGGTTGAACTTTACATTTTTAGACAACAGATTGTCGGGTGATGTAAACTACTACGAGCAAGATAGATCGGATATTCTGGTAAACAGATCAGGTGCGATTCCCGGATTCATTGGATTACAAAACAGTCAAATACCGGCAGAGAACATTGGAGAGACAAGAAGTTGGGGTTATGAATTTGAATTGGCTTGGAACGATCAGGTAAACGACAACTTTTCTTATAATATAGGAATGAACTTTACCAAAGCTCGTAACGAAGTAATTTCGTTACCGGAGGGTGATAATATATTGGACTCACAAAAGCAAAGCGGTAAACCTATAGATTCATATTTGGTTTATCCTACAGATGGTATTTTTAGAGATCAAGCCCAAGTAGATGCCACAGAAATAAAAAGAGAAGGTACTGTAGAAGGAGAGCCAATTTACCTTGATATAGATGATGATGGTGTAGCCAACGCAAATGATTTTATAAGAACATCGACTTCTAACATACCACAAGTACAATATGGTGTATTTGGGGGGATCAATTACAAAGCTTTTGGTTTAAATTTCTTGTTCCAAGGCCAGGCAGAAGCGGAAACCTTGGTGTTCTTTGATCAATCTGGATCAAAACCGGAATTTGTGTTCAATGAAAGATGGACACCGAACAATAGAAATTCAATTTATCCAAGAGCCTTTGCCCAAGGTGATGCTATAAGTGGTGGGCAGGTAGATGGTACTTCTGGCTTTGCCGATATTTATTATTTTGACGCCTCTTTTGTTCGTCTTAAAGAAGTGGAACTTTCATACACGCTTAAGAGTGACGTAATCAAGTTTGCAGATGTACGCTTATTTGCAAGGGGGTATAACCTAGCTACTTTCTTCTCTGATATTTGGGATTTGGGTCTTGACCCTGAAGCTACGGGTTATAACAATTTTAGAGGAGCTCGTTATACTCCGTTAAAGACGTATTCCATAGGTGTTAATTTTAGTTTCTAAAAAAAAATGATCATGAAAAATTATAAATCGATTAAAAGATATAGTGCGTTAGTGCTAACAATCATTCTCTTTAGTTTGGGTGCTTGTGAAGATAGTTTAGAAATAGATGTAAGGGATTCTTTTGCCAGTGACTTGGTATTGAGCACGCCCGAACAAGTAGAATTGTTGCTGCTTACCACATATAACAGTACTGAATCTTTTGGGGCCGGAAGTCAATTTTGGGCCAGGTACATGAATGTGGAAATTGCTTCTTTTGAAGCTAGAATGAATTTTAATGCAACAACACAAGCTTTAGATCAATTCGCCGTACTTAGAGGGTGGACATCTGCGAATGTGGGGCAGTTGGGTCGCAAATGGCAAGATCTTTGGACGTATGTGAGACAAGCAAATGTCTTTCTGGAATTAGTTGAAGGCAGTGAGGCGCAGCTAAACAATCCTGAAGAAATTGAAGCTTTAAAGGCAGAGATGCGTTTTTTAAGGGCTAACCAGTATTCAAAATTACTAAAGTTCTTTGGTGGGGTACCATTGTTGACATCGGCAGCAACCTTGGATGATGATTTTAACATTCCACGTAACAGTTACCAAGATGTTGTAGACTTTATAGTAAGTGAAATAGATGCTATTGCGCCGCTTCTACCTTTGACCAGAGATAGTGGGGAATTTGGCAGGGCTACAAGATTGTCTGCTTTGGCGCTTAAATCCAGAACTTTGCTATATGCTGCCAGTGACCTGCATGATCCTTCGTTAGCACCACAATCATCTAATTTAGAATTGTATACCTATGACAAACCTGATAAATGGCAAGATGCTGCCGCTGCGGCCAAGGCCGTTATCGATTTGGTTGGAGACAGGGATTTAATAAGTACCCCAAATGCAAAGGCTTACCAAGAACTATTTTTATCGGCAAATGAAGATATTTTGTTCGCAAGACCATTTGGAGGAAGTGTGTTCGGTTTTGGTACAGATGTAACTACCCAACCAGACAATGCACAATCGCCAAGAGGTTTTGATGGATGGAGTCTTTCTACCCCATTGCACAACTACACATTGGTTTATAATATGGAAGATGGTAGTACTACGGATAGTCCTTCTTATGATGCGGCAAACCCTTACGAAAATCGTGAAATGCGCTTTTATGCCAATATTAATTATCAAGGGGCTAATTTTAGGGGAAGACCTATTGATTACGCTATCTCTGTAGATAACACCGTTGTTCCAGATGGTTTGGATTCTTTTTCACAAGATCAGCAAACATTAGGAAACTTTAGACACGGTTCTACAACAGGGTATGCAATGCGTAAATTCCAAAACGAAGCCTTAGGTACCGATGTAAAACAAGCTAGTCCGGGAAGACCGTATATTATCTATCGTCTTGCTGAAATTTATTTAAACTATGCAGAAGCTTCGTTTAGGGCTGGTGATGAAGAGACGGCAAGAAGATATGTGAGCAGAGTTTCAGAAAGAGCTTTACAACCAGCTATTACATCTAGTGGGGCAGAACTTTTAGAGGCTATCAAAAGGGAAAGAAGAGTAGAGCTAGCTTTTGAAGGCCATAACTTCTTTGATGAGAGACGTTGGTTAAATGAAGATAATCTTGGTTTTGACGTAAAAGGTCTGCGTTGGACAAAAGATTTGGATGAGAATGTCTCTTTTGAAGAATTTACTATTGAAACAAGGCCATTTGATAAAAAGCAGTATTATTTACCAATACCGCAATCGGAAATTAATAGAACCGAGGCACTAATTCAAAACGAAGGATATTAATTATTGGTAACTTATTTCAATTTGAATGCAGAACAAAGCCGGGGTATGTCTCCGGCTTTACTTCTCAAAGATATTTTGAACTTTAAAAAGATGTTAATGAAAAAAATAGTATTCATGGTATTTTGCCTTATTGGCGTATGTACCTCGGCACAGGAAAAACCGAATATAGTGCTATTGTTTTCCGATGATGCGGGTTATGCTGATTTTGGTTTTCATGGTAGTAAAATAATGAAGACACCAAATCTAGATAAACTGGCAAAACAAGGCGTACGCTTTTCACAAGCGTATGTGTCCGATCCTACATGTGGTCCGTCTAGAGCTGGGTTGATAACAGGTAAATATCAACAAAGATTTGGCTTTGAAGAAAATAATGTACCTGGTTATATGAGTGCTGTATCTGCAGTGGACAATAGGGAAATGGGCGTACCCGTAGAAGAAATAACCATAGCGGATTACTTGAAAAAGCAAGGATATGCTACTTCGTTTTATGGTAAATGGCATTTAGGAGGTGATGATAGGTTTCACCCTACCAAGCGAGGTTTCGATGAATTTTATGGTTTTAGAGGAGGTGCAAGAAGTTATTTTCCATATTCTGATGCGCCTGCGAGTGAATTGGATTTAATGGAACGTGGTTTTGGTAATTTTGTAGAGCCAGAAAAATATTTGACCGATGCATTGGCAAAAGAATCTGTAGATTTTATAGAGAGAAATGCAAAAGCATCTAAACCGTTTTTTACCATTTTATCTTTTAATGCGGTTCATACGCCCATGGATGCCACGGAAGATGATTTAAATCAATTTCCCTATTTACAAGGTAAACGAAAGACTGTTGCCGCTATGACTTTGGCACTAGATCGTGCGTGTGGTAAGGTTCTGGATAAATTAAAAGAATTGGGTATTGAAGATAATACCATTGTCATATTTACAAATGATAATGGTGGTCCTACCGATAAAAATGCCGGTGTAAACTATCCATTAAGTGGCACTAAATCCAGCCACTTAGAAGGTGGCATACGCGTACCCTTTTTAATGAAGTGGCCAGGTAAGTTGCAACCGAATACGGTATATGACTACCCAATAAGTACTTTAGATTTGCTACCTACATTTTACGCGGCGGCAGGTGGTAATGAAAAAGAATTAAAAGACATTGACGGTGTAAACCTTATGCCTTACATCAATGGTATAAATGAAGATAGACCGCACAAAACGTTATTTTGGAAAAAAGATGCAAGGGGTGTAATTCGTAAAGGAGATTGGAAACTTATTAGATATCCAGATAGGCCCGCTGAACTTTATAATATTCCAAATGATATTTCTGAAACCAATAATGTGGTTGCGGATCACCCAGAAATGGTAAGGGAGCTGTTTAAGGAACTTTTTGCTTGGGAACTTACTTTAGAAAGACCTAGATGGATGTTAAAAAAGTCTTTTGAAAAAGTTGATATAGATCGCATGGATGAATATAGGGATCAATCTAAATATTTGAACGGAGAATCTAAAAAGTAGAAATTCAATTTTATGACCAAGAAACGCTATAACATACTTGCCTTAATTTTTGGAAGTGTAGTTATTAATTATTTGGATAGGACCAATATTTCTGTCGCCGCTCCGGCAATTAAAGAAGCTTTAGATCTTTCATCCGTACAATTGGGTTTAATTTTTTCGGCATTTGGGTGGACGTATGTTGCACTGCAAATACCGGGCGGCATCGTCGTGGATAAAGTAGGGGCTAGGTTGTTATATGGTCTTATGCTATTTTTTTGGTCAATAGCTACATTGCTACAAGGGTTTGTCAATTCATTCATTGTTTTGTTGGGTCTGCGTGCCAGTATTGGAATATTTGAGGCGCCCGCATATCCTGCAAATAACGCCATAGTTACAAAGTGGTTCCCTGAGAGTGAAAGGGCATCCGCAATAGCTATATATACTTCTGGGCAATTTATTGGTTTGGCCTTTCTGTTTCCGGTATTGACGATAATTCAAGATAAATTGGGTTGGCGGGGTTTGTTTATAGTTTCGGGAGTCATAGGTATTCTTTGGGCAATTGTTTGGTATACCTTTTATCGTGATCCAGATAAACACAAGTCTGTAAGTTCTAAGGAGATTGAGCATATTAGAGAAGGTGGTGGTCTAGTGAAGACTACGAAGGCTACAACAGAAAAAACAAAGTTTAGTTGGTTAGACTTAGCACAAGCTTTTAAACATAGAAAATTGTGGGGGGTATACCTTGGTCAGTTTTGTGTAGGTTCTGTTTCTATATTTTTCTTGACTTGGTTTCCAACTTATTTGGTAGAATATAGGGGATTGGATTTTATAAAGTCGGGTTTTTTGGCATCGTTACCTTTTTTAGCGGCATTTGCAGGAGTATTACTTTCTGGCTTCACTTCAGACTTTTTAATCAAGAAAGGCAAGTCTAAGGAGATTGCCAGAAAAGCACCGGTCTTATGCGGTTTATTATTGTCGGTCAGTATTATAGGAGCAAATTTCACCAATGATACTTTTTATGTCATCTTATTTATGACCCTTGCTTTTTTTGGTAATGGGTTGGCTTCTATCACATGGGTGTTTGTTTCGTTAATGGCGCCAAAGCATTTGATCGGTTTGGTAGGTGGTGTGTTTAATTTAATTGGTGGACTTTCGGCCGTGGTAGTTCCCGTAGTTATAGGGATACTTGTGAAGGATGGCGATTTTAGTCCGGCATTATATTTTATAGGCGCAATGACACTTCTTGGTTTTTTGTCCTTTTTGTTGATTGTTGGTAAAGTAAAAAGAATTGAAGTAGTAGAACCCAAAGTATAAAATCATAAATGAAAATTACAGCAGTAAAAACATATCCTATCAATATAGGTTTTGGCAGTCAATTGGTTATCAAAGTAGAGACCGATGCCGGTATATACGGTTGGGGAGCGTCGGGATTATCCGGTAGGGAATTGGCGGTCATTGGTGCTATAGACCATTTTAGACCAAATATTGTAGGCAAAGACCCTCATCAGATCGGAGCTATTTGGCAAGATTTATACAGAGGTCAGTATTTTGAAGGAGGTCGTGTATTGACCGCGGCTATTTCTGCCATTGATATTGCCTTGTATGATATAAAGGGAAAATCTTTGGGTGTGCCGGTCTATGAACTATTAGGGGGTAAACAAAGAAACTATATAGATTGTTTTGCTTCATTACGATTCACTTCAGAAGATGAATTAATTGGAAGGGCCCAACACCTGATCAAAGAAGGTTGGAATGTGTTGCGCTTGGCACCTGCAGAGTATGAAGAGAATAGTCAGGCTATTTTTGAACCTAGGGAATCTATTACAAAAATATCAAAATGGGTTACAAGGTTACGAGAGGTTATAGGGGCTGATCCGGTTGTAGGTATAGATTATCATCACCGACTCTCAGCACCGGAGACCTATTCTTTTTTGTCGAAAATGCCTAAGGGAACTTTAGATTTTATTGAAGAACCCATTAGGGATGAAACGCCCGAAGCGTATGAGAGCCTACGGAAAATGGTAGATGTACCTTTTGCAATAGGTGAGGAATTTGCCAGTAAATGGCAATTTCTGCCCTACATTGAAAGAGGCATCACCCAATTTGCCAGGGTAGACGTTTGTAATGTAGGAGGTATTACAGAGGCTATGAAAGTGGCTGCTATGGCAGAAGCGCATTATATTGACTTAATGCCACATAATCCGTTAGGTCCTATATGTACTGCGGCTTCCATTCATTTGGCGGCGGCATGCCCCAATGTAGCATGGTTAGAGGAAATCAATACCCCGGCAGAACAGCCAGGTACCAATGATGCTGAATTTTATCCTAATCAACCGCAATTGCAAGGTGCTAAATATAGTATTCCAGATGTTCCAGGGCTAGGTGTTGATTTCAATGAAGAGTTAGCTTTGTCCAAAGAATTTATTCCTGTAGAAACACCCCGCTTAAAAAAGAGAGATGGTTCTTATACAAATTGGTAAAAGAAGTTTAATTATGAGTACTCAGCTAAAGTTTAGATTGTCAAGAATATTGATTGCGGTAACCATTATTTCTACCTGCTCCATTTTACGATCACAAGATCGCCCTAATGTTATCATTATGATGAGCGACGATCAAGGCTACGGAGATATAGGTGCTCATGGTAACCCGTATTTGAAGACACCTAATATGGAATCTATTGGTGAGCAAGGAGTAGAGATGACCCATTTTTTTACATATCCAAATTGTTCAGCATCCCGTGCTGCTGTTTTAACCGGAAGATATCCATATAGAACTGGGGTAACAGCTGTAACTCAGGTAGATCACTTTATGAATACTTCAGAAGAGACTTTGGCAGAAATACTTCAAGATAATGGCTACAGAACAGGAATTTTTGGAAAATGGCATTTAGGAGATAATGCACCAATGAGACCAACGGATCAAGGGTTCCAAGAAGCGTTGGTACATAAAGGTGGTGGAATAGGTCAGGCTGCAGGACCTGCCGGAAATACCTATTTCGACCCTATTTTAGAACATAACAATGTGTCTAAAAAGTTTGAAGGATATTGCGATGATATTTTTACCAATGCTGCTTTAGATTTTATCGGTAAAAAGGATAAAAAGCCTTTTTTAGCGTATTTAGCGACCAATTTGCCTCATTTTCCGTTACAGGTTCCAGATAAACGGGCAGAGCCTTATCGCAAAAAGGGATTGCATGAAGACAACGCACTAACGTATGGTATGATCGATAACATTGATTACAATGTTGGTCGCGTGTTAGAAAAATTAAAGGAACTGGGGATTGAAGAGAATACCATTGTAATTTTTCTTTCTGATAATGGTCCAAGAAACAGAAGAACAAAGAATGATGTTTACCCGGGTAGGTGGACAGCTAATTTAAGAGGTACTAAAACAAGTGTTTATGAGTGTGGAATTAGAGTGCCGTTTTTTGTAAAATGGCCCGGTCATATACAACCGGATCAGACCACAAAAACTATGGGTACCGTGATCGATATTTTACCCACCATACTTGACGCTTGTAATATACAGGCACCGGAGAATATTAAGATTGACGGAAAATCTCTTTTACCTTTGTGGACCGGTAAAAAGACTTCTTTTGAGAATAGCTTGTTTTTCACTCAAATGCATTATGGTCCTACACCTTTTAAATACATGCATTTTGCAGTAAGAACCCAAAAATATAAATTGATCAGTCCGCATGATTTTCCACATGGCATTCTATACCAACCCAAAGATGAAGAATTACAAGAAGTACTGGCAAATTTAGAGCTATATAATGTTGAAGAAGACCCAAGTGAACGCATTAATTTGGCTAAAGACCATCCAGATGTTGTAGAAGATTTATTGGCCAAGTACGAGAATTGGTTCGATGAGGTTACGGAAGAGCGAGACGCAAAAGGTATTCAAAGAATATATATAGGTACACCGCAACAACCAGAAGTAAACCTGTCTAGATTTGATTGGGGCGGACCACGGGTAATTTCAGAAAATGAATTGGGGCATTGGCGGGTTACCACAGAGCCTGGATCGTATACCATTAGCTTAGATCTCCCAGAGGTAAGCGCAGATGGCATGGCACATATAAAATATAACAGTTTACATCTAACAAAGCCTATTGTTAAAGGACAGCGAAATGTTGTATTTACTAATGTTTCTTTGCCTAAGGGAGAAGGTAATTTTCATGCGTATTTTAAAATTGGAAGATTGGCAACAGGTCCGCTATTTGTTGATGTTAAACGTATGGATATAAAAGAGAAGTAAAGCCATATTCTCACCTGTAAGAAATCTAGTGCTCTTGTAGTAAATGGTAATTAGAGATTGCCTAAGTTTTAGATAAAGGGTAAAATAGTGTAGGTCATAGTTAATAATCACATCTCACATTTCCTTGTTTATGCGTTTCTTGTAATCCTTATTTCAACTCTAAGTAAAATGAAAAAAATCACTTTGTTCAGCTTTTGTCTTTTAGCCGTTTTCTTTTCCTGTAAAGAAAATCAAGAAGTTGCATCAACAGATGTAAATCAAAAAAAAGAAATATTATCACTAGATACCAATAAGGGTATCATTAACAATACAAATAGCCCGAATGTTAAACTTAAAAGTATAGATATTGGGGATTGTCGTTGGACCGAAGGCTTTTGGGCAGATAAATGGAAGATTGCCGAGGAGGTAATGATTCCGCATATGGGAGAAATTCTAAAAGGCGATGTTGGTCATGGTTATAATAATTTTAAAATTGCGGCAGGTCTTAAAGAAGGCGAGCATAAAGGTTTTTGGTGGCATGATGGTGACTTTTACAAATGGATGGAAGCCAATTTGTATCTATACGGTGTAAACAAGGACGAAGCTATTGTAAATGAACTTGATGAAATTATAGAGGTCATCGGCAAGGCACAACAAGAGGATGGGTACCTATCTACTCCTGCTATCATTCGTGAAGATATAGACCCGTTTACCAACAGAAGGTATCATGAACTTTACAATAGTGGGCATTTATTGACCGCTGCATGTATCCATAATCGTGTAACAGGTAAAACTAACTTTTTGGATATCGCCATAAAACATGCAGATTATTTATACGAATTATTCGTGCCAATAAAAGACTCATTGAAAAGATTCGGTTTTAATCAAACCCAAATAATGGGCTTGGTAGAACTTTATCGTACCACAAAAGATGAGCGCTATCTAAAACTTGCAGAACAGTTCATAAATCTTAGAGGTACTTTTGATATTGTTGAAGACTCAACCACAGAGGGTTATCCTATTGGTGACATGGTGCAAGAAAGAGTTCCGTTGAGGGAAGAAACAGAAGCGGTAGGGCACGCAGTTCTGGCATTGTATTATTATGCCGGTGCAGCAGATGTATATGCAGAAACAGGCGAGAAAGAATTAATAGACGCCTTAAATAGACTTTGGGATAACGTAACCAATAAAAAAATGTACATAACAGGTGCAGTTGGGCAAACGCATTACGGTAGGTCATCTCGATTGGATAAAATTGAAGAAGGGTTCATTGATGAATACATGATGCCCAATATGACGGCCTATAATGAAACTTGTGCCAACATTTGTAACTCAATGTTCAATTATAGAATGTTGACCTTAAGTGGAGATTCCAAGCACGGAGATGTTATGGAATTAGTGTTGCATAACAGTGGGCTTTCGGGTATTAGCCTAGAAGGAAAAGATTACTATTATTCTAATCCATTGCGTAAGGTTGATGGTGCCTTGGACTATGATAAAATGAACGTGGAATTTCCGGAGCGTCAACCTTACCTAAAATGTTTTTGTTGCCCACCAAACTTGGTGCGTACTATAGCAAAGTCACCAGGGTGGGCCTACAGTAAATCTGAAAATGGTATTGCTGTAAACCTTTATGGCGGTAATAAATTAGAAACTACCTTATTAGATGGTTCAGCAATAAAATTAAATCAAAAAAGCAACTATCCTTGGGAAGGGGAGGTAAAGATTACCATAGAAGAAAGTAAGCCAGAAGCTTTTGAAATGTTGTTGAGAATTCCTGCTTGGGCAGAAGGTAGCACGCTTAATGTAAATGGTAAAGCCGTTGAGAACGTGGAAGCAGGAAGCTTCGCTAAAATTGAGCGTGAGTGGAAAGCTGGTGATGTAATTACCTTAGATATGCCAATGGAGGTAAAGTTTATTGAAGGTCATCCTAGAATCGAAGAAGTTCGTAATCAAGTTGCCGTAAAAAGAGGACCTGTAGTCTACTGTGTAGAATCTGCCGATTTACCGGAAGATACCAGCATATTTGATGTTTACATTAAAGGTAGTAATAGTTTAAAACCAACCTACAGACCAGATTACCTTGGTGGTATGACGACATTAGATGGGGATTTAATGATAAGGAAAGATAAAGCTCTGGGCATGTATCAAGAAGTGGGTATGCCAAAATTTGATACGTTTAAAACTAATCTAATACCATACTACGCATGGAGTAATAGGGGTGTTGGTGAAATGACAGTTTTCATGCCAATGATTTGGAATTAACTGAAGTTTCCGATATTAAGATGATGAGCGATATAATGCAGTGCCGAACCAAGATACAAGGCGTTTTTAGTGTTATTTTTTTAGGTTTTTTATTAAATGCTTGGTCGCAAGATAAGCATGGATCGGTCGTTTTTTTTAAAGAGAATTTTGAGGGTTTCCCTAGAAAGGAAGTAAACCTTAGAAAATGGGATGCCCCAATTGTTGCCGATTTGGATAATGATGGATATCCTGATCTAGTTCTCAATGATCATGGTTTGGGCATTAGTGTTTGCTGGAATAACCAAGGCAGTTTTTCAAAACCCTATGATGTGATCATGGGTGACTTACATGGTGTAGCTGTCGGTGATTTTGATTTTGACGGAATAAATGAAATGGTACTGTCCAGAGGTGGTGGGTCCGGTAGTAATGCCCGTAATTCAAAAATGTATAAAGTTACCGCACAGCGGGAGTTTTTGCCCTTGCCAGATTTTAAAGTACCATTTGAAATGATGAGAGGTAGAACCTTAAAATTTTATGATGGTGACCAAGATGGTGATTTAGATCTCATAAATTTCGCTTTTCCGTCCAAAGAAAAAAAAGGACAAACAGAGAATTATATTTATGAAAATGATGCTAAGGGACAACTTCATTTAAAAGCAACATTGCCCATGATAAAAGCGGATGGTCAAAAAACAACGTTGACCGATGTAAATACCGATGGTATTATGGATATACTGCTGTTTGGTAATGATAAGGTCAGGCTTTACCTAGGTAATGGAGATTTAACCTATGAAGAGAAGTCGGCACTTTTACCTTATGAAATTAATGACGTAACGGCCATAAGTGAAATTGATTTTGACAATGATGGTGATTTTGATTTGATAATGACCAGGGGAAAAGAATTTGAAATTGGTGAAACATTTTTTAATGAAGAAACGCTAACATGGGGTTTTTTTACCAAAAGAGGTGATTTTCAGTTTAATGATTTAGTAGTAGGCGATGTGTTACATATGAATAATTTTCAATCGCAATGGCCATTTAATGACGCATATTATATAGGTGAATCTGCATATCAGTACCAATTTATTGGAGAAACACATTCAGGTAAGGACATACGCTTGGTTAATAGTGATGCATTGGGTTTTCCAGATGTTTTAAATGAAGAAGGTGGTATACATGTGGGGTATGTTGGTAATGATAGTTGGCGTATTGCCGGTAGTACTTGGTCTCCCACAACTGGAACGGTAATAGGAGTTAAAGAATACCCGGCATATGAACATTCTAAAGGTTTGCCCGATGTTTTGTTAGAGAATATAAAAGGCAAGTATGTTGATGTCACTGAAAAAGCGAATCTTTTGCTTATAGATCATACCGTTGGAGTTTCGGTTGCAGATTTTGATAATAATGGCTTTCAAGACGTACTGATGGTACGAAGAGGTGAGCTTGTTTATGAAAATAAATCCATAATGTACCTAAATCAGGGTGATGCTACATTTAAGCAGGTTCACCATCATGGTATAGCTACTTCGGATATTGGTGCAATAGGTATGGCAGTTGAGGTTCTGGACTATGACCTAGATGGTGATGTTGATGTGGTAATAGGTAATGAACGCGGTAAATGGCATTTGTTTGAAAATGAGATATTGTCTAATTCCTATAACAAACATATTATCGTAAAAGTTGGTAATTCGCCATCCGGTAAAGCTACTGCATTGGGTGCGCTGGTAAAAGTTACGGGCTGTAAAAATGATCAGCTACAAAGGGTAGGAGCTACAGGGTCGGTTTATTCTTCAAGTTTTAATGCAAATATGCACTTTGGATTAGGTCTTTGTAAAGCCCCGGTAAAAGTGAATGTTACGTGGAGCAACGGCGAGAGCATAAATAGAACTATTAAAAAGGGTGGGAAGGTTTTTATAGGTAAGAAATAATAGTACTTAATTTTTAAAACTTAAAAGGTGGTCGTATGAAAAGGATAAACATCTTAATTCTAATAAATATATTTCTATTTAGCTGCAAGGCCCAAATAGAAAATTTATCCGTAGAGCCCGTTAAAAAACCTAATATTCTATTTATCGCTATAGATGATTTAAGACCTGAGATAGGCGCCTACGGTTCAGAAGTTGCAATAACGCCAAATATGGATGCACTTGCGGCAGAAGGTCTTTTGTTTAATAACGCTTATTGCCAAGAAGCTATTTGTAGCCCCTCTAGAGCAAGTGTTATGACAGGCGCCCGGCCGGAGACTATAAAGGTTATCGAGAATTTTTCATATTTCCGGGACCTCAATCCAGATATAGTAACCCTGCCACAGCATTTGCAATCGGTAGGGTATGAAACTGTTTATGCGGGAAAGATATTTCATCCTGGTTACACAGATGAAGAACTTTCATGGAGCAGAAGAGCATATTCGGGGCCTAAAGTTGAGGAAATGCCAGAAAGGGTTAGAGGATATGTGCTAGCTGAAAATCAAGAGATATTTAGGAAAAACCGAGCTGAAGTCATTGCCAAATATGGTGAAAATGCACCTAGAAATGGTTTAGGTAAAGGTCCGGCTTATGAGTTTGCAGACGCTCCTGACAATAGCTATGAAGATGGTCACAATACTGAATTGGCCATTGAAACAATGAAGGAAATGGCGCAAAACGATAAACCATTTTTTTTAGGGTTGGGTTTTTTAAAGCCTCATTTAGAATGGATCGCTCCTAAAAAGTACTGGGACATGTATGAAGATGTGGATTTGCAGTTGACAGATCAACATGAGGGTCCGGTAAATGGTGCGACAATGGGGTTACATGCTTCTTTTGAATTACGTGCCAGAGCAGATATACCTAATTATGGTGATATAGAAGAAGAACAGGCTAAAAACTTAAAACGCGCATATTTGGCCACAGTGAGTTATGTTGATGCTCAAATAGGCAAGATGCTAAAAGCTTTAGAAGAAGAAGGGTTAAAGGACAATACCATTGTTATGCTGTGGAGCGATCATGGTTGGCATTTGGGCGACATGGGTATTTGGGGAAAAGCAACTAATTACGAAATAGCTACGCGAGTGCCGCTTATAGTTTCAACACCTAATATGCCAAATGCCGTAAGAGGTAGTAAAACCAATGCCCTGGTTGAACTAGTGGACATGTACCCTACGCTATGTGAATTAGCGGGAGTGTCAATTCCTGAGCGTATTGAAGGACAAAGTTTTAAACCTTTGTTGACGAACCCCAACATGGAATGGAAAACAGCGGCATTTACTCAATTTCCAAGTCCGGCATTACGGGAATGGGCGGCCAACCCTTTGTCTAAGGGGATGAGGGAAACATCGTTCGGACCATTATTAAAGGAGGTTGAAGAAAGAATAAAGAAGCAACAGGGCAATAAATGGAACAGGGACCTTTTTGAAAATAGATTAATGGGATATTCAATGCGAACATCTCAATATCGTTTTACGGTTTGGAAAGATTATACGGACCAAAAATCTAAGCCGGTATTTTTTGAGTTGTACGATCACAAAAATGACCCTACCGAAACTGTGAATATCGCAAATGAAAATCCCAAGATAGTTGAAGAACTTTTGGTTCAGTTCAATAAAGGTTGGCAAGGAAATATGGCGAAGCTTAATTAATAGTTAGAAGTGATGAAAAAATATATATTCGGTTGTGCAATCGTTCTTACCCTATCAATTATAGGTAGTAGTTGTAAAGAACACCAAAAAGATGACGTCAAAAAAACGGTTCAATCAGTTAAAAGACCAAATATAATACTGATCGTTGCAGATGATTTAGGGTATGCAGATGTTGGTTTTAACGGTTCTAAAGATATTGATACCCCGCACTTGGACGAGCTGGCATTAAACGGTACTATTGCAACTTCAGGTTATGTTGCACATCCCTTCTGTGGCCCCAGTAGGGCCGCATTGTTAACAGGAAGATATCCACATACAATTGGTTCTCAGTTTAACTTACCAGCTAATAGTGAGGTAAATGTTGGTAAAGGAATACCGTTGCAAGAAGTCTTTATGAGTAAAATGCTCAAAGATGCAGGCTATAGAACAGGTGCGGTTGGTAAATGGCATTTGGGCGCAGTAACAGATTATCATCCAAATAAAAGAGGTTTTGACGATTTTTATGGATTTTTAGGCGGTGGTCATAAGTATTTTTCAGAGGAATATACTGTTATTTATAATAAGCAAAAAGCAGAAGGAAGAGAGGTTATTTTCGATTATTTAAAGCCATTGGAGCATAATGGTAAAAATGTAGAAAACCCTACGGAATATCTTACGGATGAGCTATCTGGAAAAGCTGTAGATTTTGTTAAGGGTACAAATACAGACGAGAATCCTTTCTTCTTGTATTTGGCATATAATGCCCCTCACGTACCTTTGGAAGCAAAAGCGGAAGACTTAGAATTATTCAGGCATATTGAAGATAATGACAGAAGAACCTATGCCGCTATGGTATATGCAGTTGATAGAGGCGTTGGCGAATTGGTAAAAGCGCTTAAAGCTAAAAATGAGTATGAAAATACACTTATTGTTTTTCTTAGTGATAATGGAGGTAAAATTTCAAAAGGAGCAAACAATTACCCTTTAAGGGAAGGGAAAGGAAGCACTTGCGAAGGCGGTTACCGAGTGCCAATGTTCTTTCATTGGCCGGCAAATATTCCTTCAGGAAAAAAGTTTGATTACCCGGTTTCTGCGTTAGATTTTTATCCTACGTTTGCGACATTGTCAGGAGCTTCTATCCCAAAGGGAAAAAAATTAGACGGTAAAGACATTTGGCAAGATTTGATAGAAGGCAGGAACTCAAGAAAAGATGAACCTATATTTGTTTTAAGGCATAGGGCAGGATATAGTGATGTTGGTGTAAGGCTGAATGAATGGAAAGCCTTAAGGATAAATGAAAACCCTTGGAAGCTCTTCAATCTAGAAAATGATTTAGGTGAAAGTAATGACCTAAGCAAAGAGCATCCAGAGCAATTGAAGCAAATGGTTATAGAGGCCCGGAACTGGAGTAAGACCCATACGGAACCACAATGGTTTGACCCTGAAGAATTACAAAAAGATTGGGAGGAACAAGAAATGGCAAAGTTTAATGAGACTTTTGAAATGAAGGTGAACTAAATAAACTGGATGTATTGTTTTTTTTTAAATCTTAACCTACATTTTCCAAAGGTTTAATTTTCCATGGATTACGCTTGGTATAGCTTGAAATAATCTTTGCGGTATGATAAGAGTGTTTTTTTGGGTCTAACATATCTTTTAAATGTTCTAAATTAGAAACCGATTGGGAGTTGTCTAAAAATCCATATCCTTGATAAACACCATGAAGAATTAAAACAAAACCACGTTCCTCTTTGGTTCTACCTTTTTCAAAAAGTACATAATTGTCATTTTCATTGTTGAGATAATTTAAGGCATTTTCAACTTTAAAATTGTATAGTCCTATTTCTTCTTCCCCGGTGCAAACGCCATCACATTCGTTATACTCACCATGGGTACATCTGCCCAACTTACTTTTTAGACCAGTTTGTAAGGGGCATAATCTAAATTTCTCGGTCAGTTCAATTAAACGTTTAATGGCATCACCTCTTTTCAAGAATATTTCGGTGGGGGAGTGTTCAAAAGGTCTTCTTTCTATTTTAAGCTGTATTATACCTTTTCTATTTTTTTGAGGCACTATATGGTACGTGACATAACTTTTCTTTTGAATGTAATTAAAAGGTGGATCTAGTTTGTCAATCAAATCGGCTTCTCGTAATAAGGCAATAAGTTCGCTACCGGTAGTTTCAAAATCTATATGAAAGGTAGCATCGCATAATGTTATTTCTTTCTCCGTGGTATTATAGAAATGGCTTAATACCCTTTTTTTAATATCCTTCGCTTTGCCAACATATATTACCTCACCCTTCTTATTTTGAAACTTATAAATACCGGGAGAGTTAGGTAAAGCGTTTAGTTTTTGATAGGCTGTGTTTTTGGGTGCTATATGTTCTTTTTCGACTTTAGGTTCTAAGAATTTTGAGATGACCATTTCGTCATCATCTAGCAAAATCAATCTTTGAAATAGTATGGCAACAGCAGCATTGTCATCATTTAGAGTATTTGATGCTGTATACGGAATATTCAATACACCGCTCAAATAGGGTAGTTCATAACTAGTCATGTTCGGAATCAACTTCTTCGCCAAGCGGACGGTACATAACTGTGGAGTTTTAAAAGAGTACCCTAAATACTTAAATTCCGATTGTAGGGCATAATGTAGAAATGATGCGTTATGCCCAACTAGTATATGATTTTCAAGTTCTTCTAATATAGTATTGGCAACTTCTGAAAAAGTAGGGGCTTTTAAAAGTATAGTATCGGTCAAACCTGTTCTTTGCTGAATGTAATTTGGTAAACGTTCTTCAGGATTGATGTTGGTCGTAAAAATAGGCTCGTAATAGTCACCTCTAAGCTTACTAATTGATAGTTGTACTATTCTTAAAGGGTCAGGTTTATAACCAAAAGTGGTCATTGAAATAATAGCAAATTGTCTTTTCTGCATTTGTAATCTTTAGCTGAAATCCATTCCTGAAGAAAGGTCTATAGCATTGGGTGTTGAAGCATCTTTAACTGGTTTAAAGTCATGACCAATGGTCTCTTGTTGTACCAATCTTTCAGGTATAGCCGTTAAAAAATAGGTTTCTGCATCGTCTGTCTGCTGTCCTACATTGGCAGAAATGGATTTACCGTGAATTGCCGATATTGATGCGGTATTTCTTGTAATTATCAATCTATTCTTAGCACGTGTTAGTGCAACATACAGTACTCTACGGTCTTCTTCAATGGCATCTACATCATCTAAAGACCATGCGGAAGGAAATGCCTTTGGCGATACATTCAAAACAATACAGACATCCGCTTCCAATCCTTTTGCAGAGTGGATAGTGGATATGACCACATGGTCTTTTTCTTCATCGGTCTCTAATTGAGATTCGCTTAAAACAGGTGCGCCGTTCATCTTTTCCGCATTGTCCAATAAACCTTCACCAATAAATTCACCTAGGCTGGCGTAGCTGTTCGCCAAAAGTTTTAATACAGGGAAGTCTCCTTTGCGCTTCTCGATCCAATCTTTACGATATCTGAAAGCTAGCCCTAGTGACATGGCATCATAGGCAATGTCTACCATTCTGCCCACTTTGCCTTTCTCTTTTTGTACGGCATTATAAAGTTCTGCAATTTTGATTCCATCTTTTCCGGGTATGGCACCCTGTAATAGTGTGGGGATGTCGGTTTTACCTTCATCGGCAATGATAACTGCCATAATTCTGGAAGCTCTCACTTCTCCTATTCCTTCCCAAAAGGTCAAGAACCGTACCCAAGCAATTTCATCATAAGGGTTGTTGACTATACGTAACAAAGAAACAAGATCTTTAATATGTGCTGCTTGTAAAAATTTACGGCCTCCGTAGGTAACGTACGGTATTTTTCGTCTTATGAAAACCGCCTGTAATGTCTTGGTGTAATATTGGGAACGCGATAAAATTAAGTGGTCCGAAAACTTACGGTCTTCATCTGTATAATTTTTTAAAATCTCATCTGCTACCCAATTCGCCTCTTGCCATTCATCGCTTACATTCAGTAATTTAGGTACTTCTCCGCTTCCCCGTACACTCTGTAATTGTTTATTGTAATCTATTGGCGATTTACCCAATAACCAATTAGAGATGTCCAGTATCTCTTGCGTAGAGCGGTAATTCTTTTCAAGTTTGTAAACTTCTGAATTGGGTACACGATCTTTGAACAGATGAACATTTCTAAAATCTGCACCTCTAAAAGAATAGATAGATTGCGCATCATCGCCAACACAGAACAAACTACAGATATCTATGAACGGGTAAAGTAGTTCCCATTGCAGTGGGTTGGTATCCTGCATTTCGTCCACCAGTAGATAATCAAGGTCTTGAGATAAGAGCTTTCTGGCCTCTGGGTTAGACTTTAGTTGTGTAGAAACTACCAATAACAGGTCATCATAATCAAGATAATGTTGTTCCATTTTCTTTTTTTGATATGCCCTTAGTAGTAGTTCTACATTGGGCTTCATTGCGGTTATTTCATAATCGGTATCCTTATCTTCTTTACCCTTGTAGAGTAACGTGCGTATAGATTCGGTTAAATTCTTTTTGGTATTTCTGGCATAAGAATAGACATCTAATAATTGTTGAGGTTTAATACGTAGCTTACCATAAACTTCGCTATGACTACCGCAGACCATTTTCATCAATCCCAATTGGTCATCCGGGTCAATGACCGTAAAATTAGCGGCACCGAATAAGTTGGGGTATTTAATGATCAGTTGATTGCACCAAGAATGAAAGGTAGCACCGCTCATAGCGCGCCCATTGGATTGTGGTAAACTAGCCTTTACACGTTCTACAATTTCATTTGCCGCTTTTTTGGTAAATGTAAGAATCTGAATTTTTGACGGATTTGCTCCGTTTTCTATCAAATAAGCGGCCCTTGCAATAATTGTGCGTGTTTTTCCGGTACCTGCACCTGCCAATACCAACAGATGTTTACCTGAAAATTCAACCGCTTTTAACTGTTGCTTGTTTAATTCTTCTTTTAAACTCATTTAGTGTTGTAGTTAAATTGAAGTTTTTAGAATAGCCCTGTTCATGAGGTCAAAGCTATACGGTGATTGTAAATTAGTATGCTTTTGTACATAAAGTTAACTCGCATTAAGTATTTAATAGCTTTATTGAGCACATAGATTTAATTCTTTTACGTTAAAAATTTACCGAAAATCATTCGTAACCATACGTACTTTTGTAGCATTGATTAAGTTTTTGAGTCCCTTCAATTTATTTAAAGGGTTATTGATTGGATTTGGATAACCACCTCGCCTTGAGGTGGTTTTTTTATTTTATCGTCATTGTTAATAATATTTTCAAAAATACATTAAATTATTTGGAATATATCCTGAAATTTGGAGCATGTCCAAAACAGTATTTAGAAATTATGATATTAAGCGTATTAAGGCCCTGCTCAAAGAGATAGGGAAAGAGCGCTATGAATGTGCATTAAAGGATTTAGGGCTAATAGAGCAAAAACCGATTTCTATGGATGGTTTCTTTGTGGAATATGAAACTGACACACATGATATTTATCTATACTACAGGTATCCATCCCGAGTGGTTTTTAAAATTATGCCCGTTTTGGGTTTTTGGAATGTACCTAATGATTTTTGGGTAAGAGAGCGCAAAGAATAATAATGTAATCATATAATAATGAATGATTTAGATAATCGTTTAATTAAAAAGTCAGGAAACAACCATAGGGTTAAAAGCCCTACGCAGACAGGTTTTTCCAGTCCGGCTACACATTACAGTGAACCTCGTATAGATTTAAATGAAGTTTTGGTCACCAATTCGTCTTCAACTTTTTACATAAGGGTGGTCGATGATGAATTTAAAGAGTATAACGTAGTTACCAATGATGTACTTATTGTAGATAAATCTTTAAGCCCTAAAAAAAACCAGTTAGTGCTAGCAACGGTAGACGATAGTTTTAAGATAGTACGTATAGCAAAAGAACATAATCTTGAAATGAATATTTGGGGAACAATAACATATATAATTAAAGCGGTTTTATGATAGCATTGGTAGATTGTAATAGTTTTTATGCCTCTTGCGAACAGGTCTTTAGACCAGATTTAATTAATAAACCGGTAGTTGTTTTAAGTAATAACGACGGATGCGTAATTGCTGCGAACAAGGAAGCAAAAGCTCTGACGGATATTCCCATGTTTCAGCCTATTTTTAAAATACGAAAGTTGCTGGATGAAAATAATGTCACCTATTTTTCATCGAATTATACGCTTTACAGTGATATGTCAAGAAGAGTGATGGATACCTTGATGACCTTTTCACCCAGAGTGGAAGAATACAGCATTGATGAAAGTTGGGTAGATTTGGGATGTCTTAGGCTAGATGATTACACGGCAACTGCACATACAATAAAAGATACGGTATATAAAAATACAGGTATACCTGTGGGTGTGGGTATTGCAAAGACAAAATCACTATCAAAATTGGCGAATAAGTACGCCAAGAAAATACCTAAAAACAATAATGTATATGTAGTGGATAGTGAAAAAAAGAGACACCATTTACTGCTAAATCTTCAAGTGAAGGATATTTGGGGCATTGGTAAGAAACATGCAATTCGGCTTCAAAACAATGGCATTCATTCAGCGTTGGATTTTGCCAATATGCCAGTGGCCTGGGTTAGGAAAGAAATGACGGTTATAGGCGAACGTCTTTGGCGAGAACTTAATAATATACCTTGTTTAGTTCTAGAAACGGAAGCCAATGCTAAAAAAGGTATAGGCACGGCAAAGTCGTTCGGTTTCAAGCTGACCGATTATTCGCTTATAGAAGAAGCTTGCAGTTATTATGTAGCCGAAGTGGCCGATCTGCTAAGACAGCAACAAAGTCTTGCGGCTCAATTAGAAATTTCATTACAGACCAATCAACATAGTGCTATAGATAAGCAGTATAGAAATAAGACGATCATAACGCTAGACACACCGACCGATAGCACTATTAGGTTAACGAAAGAAGCACTTAAAGGTTTGCGAGAAATTTATAAACCAGGCTATAGGTACAAAAAAGTAGGCGTAAACCTAACGCAATTGGTACGCCAAAATGAGGTGCAGACAAATTTGTTCAATAAACCACATAAAAGTGAAAGTGATGTAATTACCAGTGTCATTGATGATTTAAACGGCAAATTTGGTAAAAACAAAATTAAGGTAGCCACCGTAGGGAACAGAACTAAAGAATGGGCATTGATAAAAGAACACAGGAGCCCTAGATATACTACCCAGTGGGGAGAGTTGTTGACTATTGGAAAATTATAGCAGACCGCTTTTTTAAGAGATTGGCAAAATGCATGAACTTTTTTATTAACTTAATGTGCTAAACATACTTTATTGAATAAATGTTTCAACTAACCTACCAATCAAAAATAGCACCTGAATTAACAATTGATCAAATTGAGAACATTCTCATTGATGCACGAAAGAGAAATAACGCTCGGAATATAACCGGATGCCTGGTCTATTTTGAAGAAAGTATTGTTCAGATTTTGGAAGGTGAAAAGAACGATGTAATGGATTTATTCGGTAAAATAGAAAAAGATAACAGACACCACACTTTGGATCTTTTATGGCAAGGTACTTCAGATCAAAGATATTTTCCCAATTGGGATATGGCACTTTATGCCCCGGTAGATGCTTCTCATTATTATGATTCTAAAGAGGTGTTTGTAACCAACATGACCCTATTAGCAGATCTTTCTAAAAAAACAACGGCTACGTTATTATCCTTTTGGTCAACAGTTCGTAAAAAATTGAATGAGTAAAATTTTGGATAAAAAAAGCCACTGAATTTTCAGTGGCTTTTTTTTTAGTAGCGGGGACTGGACTCGAACCAGCGACCTTCGGGTTATGAGTTTTTGATACTAATGCATCATAATAATATAAACATACTGATATTCAATTATTTAATTAAAAATTAATATAATTTGGTATCAAATAATATCAAACGAAATCAACAAATGTTGTACCTATGTTGTACCCAAAATGATTACCTTTATACTGAAGATTTAATAAATTCGATATGGCAACAATTAGAGCAGTTACGAGAAAGAAAAAAAACAAAGCTGGACAGCTTCCTATTGCTATTCGAATCACAAAAGACCGTAAAAGCACCTTTCTAAATACGGGTCAATACATCGATGAAAAGTTTTGGGATGAAAGGAATCGTAATGTTAGAAAATCCCACCCTAACTCCAAAGTCCTCAACAATTTTATAACAGGTAAGCTAGCCGAAGCAAATGACAAGGTTCTCAAATCGGAAATGAAATCTGAGTATGAAACTGTTTCAGAAATAAGAAATAAAATAATTAAGAAGAAGGGTTTAGACTTTTTTACGGTTGCAGATATGCATCTTCAAAATCTTAAGAACAGAAACAAACACCATCAGTACGATACGGAATTTGGTCGATTGAAAAAGTTTAAAGAGTTTCTAGGTAAGGATTCACTTCCTTTTAACAAGCTGGACGTTACAATCCTAAAGAAGTTTGAAACACACTTATTACATCGCAAAAACCTATCGCCTAGAACTGTTGTGAATTATCTGATTCTTATAAGAACCATTTATAATTTAGCTATTTCAGAATCTATTGTAGATAGAGGGTTGTATCCTTTTGGGAAAGGTAAGATGACCATTAGAATTCCTGAATCTCAAAAAATAGGGTTTACCGCCGATGAAATACAAAAACTTGAAAATGCGCAAGGTATAACGGAAGCCCAACAAAAGGCAATTCATATTTGGCTTATTAGTTTTTATTTCGCTGGCATACGAGTTGGGGATGTACTTCAACTAAAATGGTCGGATTTTAATGATGGTAGGCTACTTTATAGAATGAATAAAAATAGCAAACTGGTTTCTCTAAAGGTTCCTGAAAAAGCAATTGAAATAATCGAAAATTATAAGGATGAATCAGAAAGCAACGGATTGGTGTTTCCTCAATTAAATCATATAGACCTAAATAATACCGAGGAAGTTTCAAAAAGGACACAATCCATTACCAGAAACCTAAACAGAAGGCTAAAAATTGCAGCAAAGCAACTAGGCATAACTAAAAACATAAGTATGCATATAGCTCGACATAGTTTCGGAAATATTTCTGGGGATAAAATACCAATTCAAATGTTACAAAAATTATATCGTCATTCTTCGGTGACCACAACAATACGCTACCAAGCAAACTTCATCAATAAAGATACTGATGATGCGCTTGATAGTGTCATTAATTTCTAATCATACTTGTATGTTTAATCTTAAAATTTATCTACATTAAATCCCCTCAAAACCATTATAAAATATTTCGGTTAACTTTAAAAGTATTACAATGACAATTAATTATGATACATATATTCACAACGGGCGGCACAATCGAAGGTTTGGATTATGAAAATGACCAAGGTGTTACAGAAACTAATATAACAATTAAAGACTTTTTAGATAGTGCAAATGTTGACTTTGAATATACCATCGAAAGTATCTTTAAAAAGGATAGTCGAGCTATTACTGAAAATGACCTTGAATTGCTTGTCAGTAAGATAATTGGAACTAATGCGACCAAAGTATTAATTACACACGGTACTTTCACGATGGAAGCTACCGCAAACTATATAGGAAAGCTCAATATTGGCAAAACTATAGTTTTAGTTGGGTCTTTCATTTTAGGGTCGTCTGCTAATACGGATGCCCCATTTAATTTAGGGTATGCAATTAGCTCACTACAATTTCTAAAGCCAGATGTTTATATTGCTATGAACGGAAAAGTATTTCATTGGAACAATGTTTCAAAAAACTTAGAAACCAACAAATTTGAGCATAATGAATAGTAACATTATAAATGTTTGGTACATCTATACATTGGACAACGTTTTTCTATCTATTGCTAGATACGTTTATTGTATTGTTTGCAATTTACGCTTCTAGAAAACAGAACTGTAGGAGCCTTGAACGTTTTATCAGTCTAGGCTTACTTTTTATTACATACAATATTACAGGCGGTTTACTTCCTGTAGATAGCTTACCAGGTCCAATTATTCTTCAATATATCGTTACCTATAGCGTGGCCATTGCCCTTTGCGTTTTCATTATATACCACTTATATAAAGAATACGATATAGTAGTTCTATCCTTTAAATCATCTGTTCGGAATGTTGCTATAATGGTAGCAGTCTGTTTTTTAATATTATTTATAATTCCTTATTCACTAACGGACAATCTTAATTCGGCAAGACTTTTTTTTTCAATTCCGATTTCGATAATTGCCTTCGTTTTTCTAGCCATTTTCTATCGTCGAATATCAATACCAAATAATCCTAAGCCTGTTATCTTGAGAAGGAACAAACTTTCATTAATTGGCGCATCAAGTATTGCATTGCTTCCCGTTTGCACGCTGATAGGCGATTATCAATGGCTTACATTTAGCGTAATGAATATTGCATTTTACGCCATTACGACCATAGAAATCGACAGGTATCTTTATTTTATCGAAAACAAGAACAGGATGTATCAGGTTTTTGCGTTGAAGAAAAAGCATAGAACCGAATTAATAAAGAATAAGATTATCTATGAAGATTTGACCCGGCGTGAAATCGAGGTTGCAGTTTCCATTTAAAGTAACTTGAGCTACAAAAATATCGCTAAAGATTTATTCATCGCTGAAAGTACAGTATCAAAACACGCTTCCAATATTTTTAAAAAGAGTGGCGTGAAAAATAGAACTGAATTTTTAAAACGATTCCGGAAGAAAAAGTAATAGCTACCAAAGACTTCAAACCTAGTGTTTACAGTAAATGACTGTAGTTCCGTAGAAAAATACGGTATATTCCGTAATTAAGTACGTCACATTTTCTTGACTTTATTTTACTAAAAAAGTAAATTAACAAGAATTCCATTACAACCCTTGCAAAACTTGATTTTTTTAGAATATGGGTGCGATTTAATCTAGTTTAAATCACAAAAATATCCTTTTTGAAACCTTTAATTAAAACACGTTAATATGTTTTACACTTTTAATACGCCTTCTTATGAATTTACAATTATTATCAAAAAAGCTGATAAAAGATTTGGATGATGTTAGAATTCAAAATGATGACATCTTGGAAAGGGCGTATCAATCCATCGCACTATGCAGCAGTTTACTCAGCACCTTTAAGAAAGAAATTCTTAGAGAAGGATTTAATACCATCAAGGACGAAATAACATTCTTTAAGGAAACCAAGCAAATTCCGCTAACAGCACTAATTTATTTTTCAGAGATACATTCTTTTGAAACACAGTTCCCGAAGGCGGGTAAAAATAATCAGTTAAAATATATCAAAAAGAAAATCAACAAACTCAATCGTTTCTTCTTGTATAATATCGATTTTGGGCGTTATATTAATTCTGAAGCAGTTCATTTTGATAAAGAGTATTATACAAGAGACCATATGAACACTTTTCGCATTATTACCTCAAAATTCTATTTTCAAGACCCAGAATTTTGCACACCAAGAGATATGCTTTTAGGAAAGTTCAAGGCGTTCAATTCTCTGATAATTTATCTGGATGAAAAAAAAACTCGAATTCAGAATGGTTCAAATGTCCCTTTAACTTCAGCTACATCTTTTCAAAAAATCCGGTGGCCGTTTTCTAATACGGATTGGGTAGAATTGGTCTATGCCCTTTGTGCAAAAGGTTTAGGCAAGCAGGATAATCAAAGTATAATGAAAGTTTCTAAGCGATTGCAGCAGGTATTCGATTTTGAGCCAAAAGACATTTACAAAACTTTTCAGGACATTAAAAATCGGAAAAATAGTAGAACTCTTTTTCTTGACGACCTTTCGATAGCACTTCAAATCGAAATAAAAAAGAGCGAAGAATAAGCCTTTAATGATTTCCTTAAACTCAATTTTAAAATGTTAAAATAAGACCGTACTACGGTAGACCTACGGTCTTTCGATTTTGAAAACTTTTTTCATTTATTTTACTATGATTTGGCGTGTGATTTCTATTTTATGACCTTCAAAACACTACAGAACATATCAAATTTCAATATGTTAAATTTTGCCCGTACTACGGTCGTACTGGGGAATAAAATCCGATAAACCTATTCAAATTTGTAGAACGAAAGTCAAATCAGGTCAGGGGCTATCAATTAAAAGTTCAAACTCAGATAGTCCCTCACCATTAAACCCGTTTTATTATGCCGACAAGTATTATTACCACAGACGACCTTCGGGAATTCAAACTAGAATTACTCGATGACATTAAAAAACTATTGACCAATCAGGCCAAGGGAAAGCTCAAGAAATACCTCAAATCTTCCGAGGTTATGGATTTATTACAAGTAAGTCCAGGCACCTTACAAAACCTACGTATCAATGGTACATTGCCTTACACCAAAGTTGGGGGAATCATTTACTATGATTCTGAAGAAATTCAAACGATAATGACCGCCAACCGAGTGCAGCACGGTCTTAATTCTTAGGCGATGAACTATATAAAGCTACTCAATGCGGCTTTTGAAAAGTTCTTTTTTGATGACCGGCTCAATCCTACACATATCAGTTTGTATATGGCGCTGTTCCAAGAATGGAACAGCTCTAGATTTGCGGATGAATTTTACGTGAACCGCAGGGATTTGATGCTTGCGTCTAAAATAGGCTCAAAATCCACATACCACAGATGTGTGACCGATTTAAATGCTTGGGACTATCTAAGCTACTTTCCTTCCAACAATCCATATAAGGGCAGTAAAATCAAGATGTCCATTATCGGGACAAGTGATGAACCGGATATGGGACGGTACAGTCCCATATTAGAACAGGTTGCGGAACAGTACCGTCCCAATGGTGTACCGCTTACGGGACAGCACCATCCCATAAACGGACAAGCTGTGGACTTGCACCCTCCCATAGGTGGACAAGCATTAGTATCTACTATAAACAATACCAAACAAGTAAACAATATAAAACAACCAAAGGGCTGGCAGGCCATTATTGATTTTTTTATTGAAAAAGGTATTAATGCTGATGAAGGAAAAAAATTCTATAAACACTATGAAACTCGTAATTGGCAAACTAGCGACGGAAAAGCGATTAGAGATTGGCGCGCAGTAGCTACAAATTGGATGGATAGAACCGAACTTTTCGCTGAGGAAAACAAACCAAACTTTAAAGAGGCGTCCCAAATCAAGGACAACTTGCGAACCACTAAAAACAAAGACTATGGACAACCCCTCTAAAATTAACGAAGGTGGCGTGGAATATTCGCTAGGAAAATTTGATGGCAAAAGTGTTCTCTACGATTTTGATAAAATCTTGATTTACTTGAATGCCAAAGGCCGACAATTATTCGGAAAAAATTTCAGAATTTACGATGAAGATATCACAATCATCCGAAAGCTCTGCCACTATTTTATCAAGGATAAGGACAATTGTGAAAAGTATGGAATAGACATTGACAAAGGCATTTTGCTTTCTGGACCCGTAGGCTGTGGAAAAACAAGTTTAATGAAATTATTGCGACACATCGTACCGCTACAACGACCGTACGAAATGATTCCGTGCAGGAATGTTGCTTTTAGCTTTAACCACCTAGGCTTTAAGACTATTGAAGATTATGGCAGTACCAAATTCTATTGCTTTGATGATTTGGGTATTGAACCTGCAGGAAGATTTTATGGTAAAGATTTAAACGTGATGGGCGAAGTATTACTTTCCCGATACGAACTTTACCTTGAGACCAAACATAAAATGAAAACCCACGCTACAACTAATCTGAATGCCGAGGAACTAGAAGAACGCTATGGTAATCGCGTTCGTAGCAGAATGCGAGAACTGTTTAATTTGATTGCTTTTGACAAGCGGGCTGGGGATAAGAGAAAGTAGAATAAATTACTTACCAAGTTTTAAAATTCTAAAAGCACCTTGAATTACCAAGACAAATACGATTGTTCCGATAATCAAATCAGGTTTATTAGAATTTAGCCAATTGACCAAAACTCCTGCGGTTATAACCCCTAAATTAATAATGACATCATTAGAAGTAAAAATCATACTCGCTTTCATATGTGCCTCTTCTTTGCTTTTGGACTTTTGCAAAATATAAAGGCACAAGCCGTTCGCAATAAGTGCAAAAATTGAAACGATAATCATTGTCGAAAAATCGGGAAGCCTATCGGCTCCGAAAAATCTTCTCAACACTTCCACAAATCCAATAATTGCAAGTGTTATTTGAAAATATCCAGCTAATTTTGCAATGCGTTTTTTCTTAATCAACGTTCCTCCAACCGCAAACAAGCTAATTCCATAAACAAAACTATCCGCAAGCATATCCAAACTATCCGCAACTAATCCCATTGATTTTGAAATCAGTCCTGTCGTCATTTCAATAATGAAGAAGGCGAAATTAATTGCAAGAACAATCCAAAGTAACCTTTTTTGGCTTGTTTTTTCATCAAAATCCGTTTCGTGGGTTTGTTCTGTTGAAATTTTCTTTCCTCCTAATTTCAATTCGTCAATCGACTTTTCAATTTGGTCTGCCTGTCCGTTGTGAAAAACGGTCAGTTTTCGTTTAGCGATGTCTAAGTCAAGGTTTTTAACTTCTGGAATTCCGTCCAGTTTCATTCGGATTAGGTTTTCCTCGGAAGGACAATCCATCTTGCTAATTTCAAATACCGTTTTGTTCATTTTAGTCTTCATCTTCGTTTCCAAAAGGTTTAATAATTACTCCTACACTAAAAATAAAACCGTCCGTAGGCGCATAAATTTCTGGAAATTCTGGATTGTCGTGTGGTGGCAAAACCAAAGGTGAAAACCTACTTTGTCTTCTGTCTGTAAAGTTTTCAAAATTTACAAAGGTTGTTCCCCATTTGAAATTGCGCATTAAAAGCAATCCCATAGTTATAAAATCCGTGGTTTCTGTGCCATTAGACAAAAACTGCTTTCCTGTGTAAAAAGTTTCATAACCTATGCGCCATTTATCAGATTCGTACATTAAAACGCTACCTGCATTATGTTTTGCTGTGAGCGGTTTTTGCGGATTTCCTGCCAAATAGTTCAGCTTTGTATCAATGAGTGCATAGTTTAAAAACCATCTAAAATCCTTGTACGTAAATTTAATATTGGTTTCCGCTCCCTTGCTTATTATTTTATCGGTTGCATTTTCAAACATAAAAAATCCATCGTCTGTTGAGTTTAATAATAGCCCGTTGTTAATAGCTGAAACGTAGAAGAGTTGGTTAACACTAAAACCTACCACATCGAATAACCTTGTTTGGTAATTCACATCAAAATTGACACCATAGGAACGTTCTGCCTTTAAAGCAGATTTATCTATAGCAAGTACATTTTCAAAACTGATATATTCCGCCTCTTCGGTGAAAATATCTGGAATTTTATAACCTAATCCACCACCAATTCTGCTCGAAAATCCGCTGTCGTTCTTGTAAAGCAAGGAAACTCTTGGAAGTGGAAAAAAACCGAAATCTGTATTGTAGTCTGCTCTTAATCCTGTTTCTAAAATCCAACTATCTGAAACGTCGTAAATGTTGTTTACAAATGCTCCATAAGTAACGTCTGATTGGTCTCGTTGTAATGTCGCATTATCATTTTCATCAAAATTAGATGTGTATAAATTTGCACCAAAAATCCAATCGGTTTTTTTGGATGCCTTTTGATAGTTGATTTCTGTGAATGTATTGGTTTGTTTGCCGTCAAAACTGAAATCGGTAATAGATAGTTTTCTATCGAAAAATGAGATGCTATTCTTGATGTTCAATGAACTGACCGAATCTATCTGTGTTTCGTAAACAGCCTGACTGGTCAATCTTTTAGAAAGATTTTCTTCGGTATATTGATGAATCCCATTTTCGCCACTTTCAATTTTTGTAATGTCTCCACCAATTCTGTCGTCATAAGTTCCATTTAAACCTATCCAAAAAGTTGTTTTTTCTGAAGGATAATAAAAGAATTTGGGGTTAAAAGATAACGAAGTTGTTTTTGGTAGATTGCTGAAACCATCATCTTCTGGGTCATACGCTTTTTGGTAATGACCAGAACTGTATAATGAAACTCCAAATTTTTCATTTCGCTTACTATAAAAGACATTTGCTGTACTACCCAACGCTTGTGTTTGAGTTAGCATAATATCCAAAGATGGTTCTTCATCAGGTGTTTTTGATACCATATTTATTAAACCCGCAATAGCCCCTCCTCCATAAAGTGTAGAAGAACTTCCTTTTATTATCTCAAATTGTTGTAGGTCTAGAGGCGGAATTTGTAAAATACTCAAACCACTTGAAAATCCACCATACAAAGGAAATCCGTCTCTTAAAAGTTGTGTATAACGTCCATCGAGACCTTGAATTCTAATATTGGTGTTTCCACTACTTAACGAGGTTTGTTGCATTTGTATTCCGGTACTTTCACGAAGCACCATTGAAATATTAGTCGGATTCATTACTGCTTTTTCGCCTAATTCTTCCGCACCTATAAATTCTATTCTCGTAGGTATTTTTCTAACAGTTCGTGTACTTCTTGAAGATTGTATTACGACTTCATCCAATTCATTTCCTCCCGATTCGAGCTTGAAAGAGAACTCTTTTTTTGTGCCAACCTCAATAGTGGTTTCAATGGTTTTAAAACCTACATATGAAATTTTTACGGTTTGGTTTCCATTTGGGATTTCTGTAAATGTGGTAATTCCGTCAAAATCTGTTACTGCTCCTTTCTCTAATTCTTCAAAATATACAGTCGCTCCCAATAATGGCCCATCTGTTTCGGCATCGCTCACAGAAATGGAAATATCACTCGTTTGTGCGAATGATATAATTGATAACATTAAAAATAATGTGTTTAAAAATACTTTTTTCATTTGCTTATTCTGGTTTTTAAGAATATTGCAAATGTATTTAGCATTTACCGCAACTCGATTGCAAAGATTATCTGTTGCAGTTGTCGCACAGGCCTTTCACGACCATATTTGCTTGTTGCAACTTGAAATTTTTTGGAAGTTGAATATTGGGAATAGGAACGTCGAAAAGACAAAACGTTTTGTCGCAGTTAGTACAATAAAAATGATAGTGCAAATCTTTTGGGTCGCAGTTACAGCCTTCCGCACAAACTGCATATTTGGTCATTCCAGAGCCATCTTCAATGCTGTGGATAACTTTGTTTTCCTCAAATGTTTTTAGTGTTCTGAAAATAGAACTTCTATCCGTATAGGGCAGCGCATTTTCAATATCCTTTAATGATTGAGCTTTTTCTAGGCTTAAAAGATGGCGCAGAACAACCATTCGTACTGCGGTGTTTTTTACTTTTTTTATTTTTAGGATTTCTTCTTCCGTTTGCATTTTCCTAATATATCATTTTTTAGAGTATTGTCTTTTCAGCAGCAACTTTTGTTTTCTTGAATCGGCGGACAAGGCACAGTTCCGTAAGAACAATAAACACAACAATCTCCTTCATTTGGTTTTAGAACCGTTTTGCAACTCTCACATTCATAAAAGAATTGACAAGATTCCGTTGGCATTTCTTCTACTTTTTTATGTCCGCAGTTTGGGCAAGTTATTTCAGATGTCAATATAGTTTCCATTATTTTTCTTTTTTGTCGGTCACGTTATAACCTGTAGAATTAATTGCTTTCTCAATTTCCGCTTCATTGGTCTTGGTTTTATCAAATTCAATGATTGCATTTCCACTTTCGTATGATGCTTTTGAGCTCACGATTCCGCTGAGTTTATTTACTTCGTGGTTTACGTGTTCCTCACAACCCGCACAGGTCATTCCACTAATTTTAAATTCAGTTGTTTTAATATCCGATTTATCTACTACGATAATGTGTTTTGCCGTGTCTGGGTAAAAAATTCCTGAATAGTATGGAAATGCCAACATTACTATTGCAAATACAGTTATAATTCCTAAAAAAGTTTTGGACTGTGTGAATTTTGGTTTTTCGTCTGTCTCACATTCACAATCGATTTCCTTTTTAGGCTTTAGCATTTGATACCAGGCAAAACAAAGAACTAAAATTGTAAGCCCGATTAGGTAAGGTCTAAAAGGTTCTATCCAAGAGAATGTTGAAGCAATCCCACTTGTTCCTGCGATAAGAGCCAAAACAGGCGTAATACAGCATAAGGAAGCTGTAATTGCAGTTAGCAAGCCTGCTCCAATTAATTTATTTTCACTTTTCATATTGCTTCTAAAACTTTGTTCTTATCAAGTATTGCGAAAAACGGATTGAGTAGTTTTTCATATTCAGCGGTCAATGAGTAATAAATCGTTTGGGCTTCTCTATCGGTTTCTAATAGATTTCGGTCTTTCATTTTTCTCAAATGCTGGGAAATGGCCGAAATATTCATTCCAAGAATATCACTTAAATCACAAACGCAAAGCCTATCTTCTTCAAAGAGTAGGTATAGTACTTTAAGTCTTACGCTATTCCCAACTAATGAAAGTCCATTCGCCAAATAGTCGAACGATTCGTTTAATTCCGAAACCGTGTCTTTGCAACGATTAATTTGTTCTAAATCGGCTTGTTGTCTTATGCAAGAATTATTGTCCATAAAGCAAAGTTACATTATTTTATTATTTAAGCAAACACTTAAATATATAATATTTAATATAGCAATTATTTGATTAATAGAACTGCTAGAAACAAATGGCAGTAGTCTAGTTTCTAAAAGACTTATATAATAAAACTACTTCTGCAATAAATTGTAGTACAATAGCTTTTAAACTTTTTGTCAACTCTAAAAATATATCTTTCATAATAGTATTAGTTTTTAATAGATAATAAAATGACTAAGGCAATTAATTTGATATTCTTAAAAGCAGAAATATAACTGCTTTCATCCCTATTACTCAAAAAACCCAGTTCCAAAAGAACCGAAGTACAATAGTCAATAGTTTCACGTAGTACCTGAAAATTTGCAAACTTCACTCCTCTACTTTTATATCCTATGGCTTTGCAAAGTGCTTTTTCAATTTGATAACCTGTATAAATAGATTCTTTGGAATTATTTGTTCCCTTTTGTGAAGCATAAACTTCTATCCCTCTTGCATCTGGATTATCTGAATGATTGCAATGCAGCGACACAAACAAATCGGCTTTTAGAGCTTTGGCCAGTTTTGCTCTATCCGATAACGAAATGAGTGTATCAGTATACCTGGTTAAATAAATATCCAAAGGGGTATCTAATTTATTATTCAGCTTCAAAATGGCATTCGCTATATCCAATACAACATCCTTTTCTTGGATTTTATTTATGCCTATCGCACCGGTATCTTTTCCACCGTGTCCAACATCAATTATAATTCGTTTTTTAGTACTTGTCTCTTGTCCCAAAACGATACACATTTTTAGAAGCAAAAAGACAAAACTGACGTTTTTGAGCACTTTTTTCATTTTCAGTTTTTAGGTTATCAACAATTTCCATTCAAAAAATCATAGAATTTGATGCCAAATAATAGTAATTAAATTCAATGGATTTCAAATAATATTTTTTTCACAAATATTTGATTATCAGTTATTTATGTACAAATATATGTAAATTTCAGAAAGAGAAAATGAATAAAAATTTAAACAGTTTTATTATGAAAAAATCAATCTATTTAGCAACTTTTTTATCGTTGCTCTCAACATCACTTTTTGCACAAATTGGTGGCATTGAAGATTCCGTTAATGATGTGGGCGATACCATACGTACCATCTTTCCAATTTTACTTGGTGTCATTTTTTTAGTTGGTTTCCTGTTTAATGCAGGGCATTTCTTTGGGGAAAATGCAGACCTTAAAAAAGGGATTACCAGAGTGCTAGTGTTTGTTTTGATTGCTGGCGCAGTTGTCGGCATCTTCACATACCTAATAGGAATCGTAGTATAGATGAAACGCTTCGAGGTCTATAAAAACATTAGGAAACGGGCGGTCATTTTTGGGCTGCCTATTTCCCTGTTTGCGTTAATGATGGTTTCCATTTTGGCTTCGCTGCTCATCATAATCTTCTCTTTCAGCTTCGGGATAATAATTGGAATACTCGTTTTTAATGCTGCCTTGTACGTAGCCTTAACGAGAATAACACATAACCCACAAATTTTTCAGATGGCTAATGCTTTTCCGAGAATAATAAGTAACAAAAGAAACTCTGGCTTCAACTATGAACAAGATTAATCTTTCAGCATATCAACCTATTGTAGATATTCAAGACAATATCATATTTGCCAACAATGGTAATGTTGTCCTGTGCTATGAAGGTACGTTACCAGAGATTTATTCATTGTCCGAAAAAGACTTTGAAGATATACACGGTGCTTGGTTTCAGGCTTTGAAATCATTACCTATTGGTACTGTAGTGCAAAAACAGGACATATATCTTAAAAAAACATACACTTCAGAAGCGCTTCCAAATACAACGTTTTTGGAAAAAGCAACACACGACCACTTCAAAGGACGTGATTATATGGAACATCGTTGCTTTTTGTTCTTTACGCTCACTAAGAATAAAGCGCTGAACAATTCAAAATATGTCAACCCTTTCCGTAAAGTTTCCAAAGGGATTACACAACAATTGGATGACAACGTTAAGAGCTTTGTCGGTTCTGTTAGTGATTCTGTTTCCTTCATAAACAATAGTCGAAAAATGAAATTTGCTTCGCTTAAAGCGAAAGATATTCAGCAGTTAACGAATGGATATTTCAATGGTTTTAATGAAGGGTTTGACACCGATATCATATTAGATAAAAAAAGCGTCAATATTGGCGAAAACCATTTTGATGCCCTGGCTATCAATAGCGAACTGTGCTTTGGCGAAAGTGTACAGAGTAGCAAGACCAATGAGAAATTCACTTCTGACGATTTTGTGTTTCATCAAGGGTTTATTGATGGCTTAGGGCTCACGCTTAATGAAAATCATATTGTCAATCAAATCCTTTATCTGGATGACAAACAGAAGTGGCGCAAGCTACTGGATAAGAAAGTTGAAGAACTTAATAAAAGTTCCAACTTCGGTTCGCAGAATAAAGTAGTCCTCGGTAAAATTCAGCATATCCTTGACCAAATCAACGCTGATGATAATGCACGTATTATTCGAGGTCATTTAAACATCATCTATTGGGACAAGAACCCAGAAAATTTAAGTCGAATCGGTTCAAAAATAAAGACCGAGTTTAAGGAACTAGACATTATTCCTTACTATCCTAGAGGTGAGGAACGAAAGAATTATATCCTAAATAGTTACTGCTGTTTTTCTTCAAACTTTTCAAATAACGATTTATATGTTACCGATTTAAAACACGCTTTATGCCTGTTCATCAATAACACCAATTATAATTCTGATACTACCGGAATCATCTTTAATGATAGGGAACATAATGTGCCTGTTCTTAAAGATGTTTGGGACGAACGCAAGAAGCGCATTAAGGCAAGAAACTTTGCCATTTTTGCACCTACTGGCGAAGGCAAGTCCTTTTTGGCAAATAACATTCTGCGCCAGTATTTTGAAAGTGGTGTCCGCCTGGTCATAATTGACCTTGGTGGATCCTACACCAAATTTGCCAAACTCTATCCCGAAAAATATACTGTGCTTCGCTATGAAAGTGGCAAAAATTTAGGCATCAATCCTTTTTATATAAGTGATAAAAATGACCTAACACCAGAACGTTTGGAAGACTTGTCCGTTTTCTTGTTTGAACTTTTCGCCTCAGATTTAAAAGTTACCAAAGCACAATCGGTTTCGGTTAAAAAGATACTACGCCATTATTACAATAATACTTCAGAAAATCATTCCTTAGATGGTTTCTACAACTTTATAGAGAGGAATCAGAAAGATCTTCTGGACACCTTAAAAATCCATCCCGACTACTTCAATATTACAAGCTTCTTGCACGTAATGTCCGAATATGTCGGCGATGGTCTATATAGCTTCCTGTTTGAAGTTAGTGAAGACCAAACCTATAAAATTGAAGACAAACGCTTGATTGTGTTTGAACTGGATGAAGTCAAGGACAATAAAGAAATCTTGTCCGTAATGTTGAAGTTGATAAAGTCAGCCATTCAAAGAACGATATGGAAAAATCGTGCTGAAAAAGGCATCATCCTTTTCGATGAGTTTGCAAAGCAACTGAAGTTTGATAATGTACTGGAAAGTGTGGAATTCTATTACCAAGCCATCCGTAAACAAAATGGTGCTATTGGTATTATTCTTCAGTCGATAAATCAGCTTCCAAATAATGCAACATCGGCAAGCATACTTGAAAACACACAAGTCATTTATAGCCTGAACAATGAAAAGGGTTATGACGAATTGGTCAAAAGACTCAACCTATCCAGCCACGATTTAAACCAATTAAAATCCATCAAAAACAATCTTTCTGGTCCACGGAAATACACCGAAATGTTCATCAAAATAGGCAAGGAAAGCAACATTTTCAGGTTAGAAGTTCCCAAAGAAGTGTATGCAGCTTACTTAACGGATGGACAAGAAAACGAGGAAATAATGAAGCTCTACGATGAGCATCACGATATGGAAAAAGCAATAATTGAATTCACATATAAAACATAATATTATGAACACAAAAATCAAAACAATCTTGTTCGGACTAATCTTCACGGTAGCCATTTTATTGCCTGGCGGTGCTACTGCCCAAGGAATGCCCACTTACGACAATACCAATTTTATCAGTTTAGTAAAACAACTGGTAGAATCTGGAAAGCAGACAGCTCAAATGATTAAGTCCGTACAGTTCTTGAAAGATGCAAAAGAAAGCATTGAGAAAGTATCGAGTGTGGTACAACAACTTAGAGCAGTTGAGCAAATTGCACAAAACAATCAACGCCTTATTAATGTAATGCAAAACGACTTACAGGATATTTTAAACTCGCCTTACATCAAGCCCGAGGAAGTAACACGGGTTGCGGAATCATTTGATGCCATAGTCCAAAACTCATTAGATACGGTTGATTTTATGGGTGAAATTTTATCAAGCGATAACCTAAAAATGTCGGATGCTGAACGTGCTGAAGTTTTAAAGGAAAAAGAACTAGAATCTAAACAAATGGTTTCCAATATTGAGACAAAAACGAAACGCTACAGGGATATTATTTCCTTTAGAAAAATGCAGGATAAAGTCAATAACCGCGAAACAGATTACTAATGAGTTTTGGGCTTGAATATGTAGATGCAGTCTTTCAAACGATAAAGGCAAGTGATTTTTCGCAATACACCATTGCTGGAATGAAAACGCTTGCTGTACTATTCTTTTTGGTCAATATCCTAAAAAAATATAATGAAGGGGTTGCGGATAAAGATGGTTATACCTGGGGGCTAAGTCCTTCGGAACTCACAAAGAATTTTGCAGTTGTTCTTCTGGTGATTTTCTCTACACAAGTACTAGGTTTTTTCGATAGCATCCTAGTTTCCATTGAAGGGCAGTATCGTGGTACAGCACCAGCTTTATTGCCTTTGCAGATGCAGGATATTCCCATTGAAGAAGATGTCAATATTATCGAGGTCGCAACAGCAGCAATGACGCTGCTATATGAAGCATTGGTGACACCACTTTACGGGTTCAAAATACTTGCATTTATTATTAGCCTTTTCCTCTGGATTTTGGATTTGTTCATCTATCCGTTATTCCTTTCAGAACGTTATTTTTTATTGGGCATAATGCAAGCCTTCTTCCCCTTGGTTATAAGTTTAGCAGTTTTTGGAAAATTCCGTTCGCTTGCTTATACATTTTTCAAGTTGTACGCTGCGGTCTATATGTTGGTGCCAGCCTTCTTTTTGGTCAATGTATTTGTAAACGCTCTCTATACTGAAATCAATACAAATTTTTGGACAAACCTTTTTGGGACAGATGTTGGCCAGGGCTTTTTTGCACCTGTCGTTCAGCTTGGGTCTGTTGGTTTCATTCTTTTTCTAAAGTTCAAATTATATAAACGCGCCACATCTTTTACGCTCAGATTGTTTACTGCCTAAGGCAGATTAAAAATAGAAATATGAAAACACCATACAAGAACATATACAAGGTCTTAAAATTAAACAGATTTATCGTGTTGGCAGTTGTCATTTTTGCAATGCTGTCCAGCACCTTTTCACTTTGGATGGCTTTTAAAACGAATAAAAAAGCACTCAATAGCGCTTTCGCCATTAATACCGATGGCAGTATTATTCCGCTTAAACTCGTTACCCAAAAAGAAAATTTTCAGGTTGAAGCTTTAGCCCATTTAGACCTGTTCCATAAGTACTTCTATAACATTGATGCTAGCAATTATGAACGGAATCTGGAAAAGGCGCTTTGGTTGGGTAATAGTTCTGTGGATAATTTGTACCGTCAGAAAAAAGCAGATGGTGTCTATAACCGATTGCTACAATATTCGCTAGTTCAAAAAGTACTGAGTATAGACTCACAAATCGAAGAACAAAATGGAACATACGTATTTAGAACGGTTAGCGTCTTTGAAATTAATAGAGGTTCAATAATAGATACCTACGAACTCGTTTCTAGTGGAAACTTAATTCCAGTTGATAGAAACTTTCCAAACAATCCGCACGGTCTTTTGATTACGGAATACTTTGAAAACACACTTAAAAAATTATCTGATGAAAGTAGAGAAAAATAAAATTGTCTTTGCAGCTGTATTGGCTGTGATTTTCATATTCCTGATTTCCTATTCTGTAATGGTTATGGGCGATGATGAAAGTGAAACTGAAAACCTTGAACAGACCTTGATACCCGATTTGGACGAAAACCAAAAAGAGTATGATTCTAAATTGGATGCTATTAACGACCTAAAGGAAGTGCGAGAAAATAATGCGCCTAGTATCTACGATGAAAAACTAATTGATTCCTTGGGATTTTATGACCAAGACCTTCCGGAACGTGAAAAAGAACGTATTGTGGATAGTATTTATAATGCTGGTAAAATTCAATATTCTGAAAAACGATATCAAAATTTTGGACAAAGGAAAGTCGCTCAAAAGAATATCCAGCAAATTGACTCAGCCGATATTAAAAGAGAACAAAAAATTCAAGCTAAAGAATTGGGTCTAGAACATCAATTGTTTTTTGCTGCTTCGCCTAAACCCAATGCCTTTTCTAGTATTGGAAATACAGATGACAGTATCTATGTCATCGTTGATGGCAGCCAAATCGTAATGGCAAATACAAGATTAAGAATGCGCCTTACTAAATCGGCAACTATCAATGGTAAGCTGATGCCAAAGAATACACCAGTTTTTGGGTTTATTAGTTTTCAACCCAATCGCGCGCTGATTGAAATTGAAAATATTAGTCATCATCCTACAAAGCTCAAAGCATTCGATTTGCAAGATGGAAGCGAAGGTATTTATGTTGAGAATAACTTTAGAGCAGAAGCCACCACCGAAGTTCTTGACGACATTATTGGCGACATCAACATACCTGCCGTTCCGCAAGTAGGTGGAATTACAAAAGTTCTTAGACGTAGTAATCGTAACGTAAAAGTTACGGTTTTGAACAATTACAAATTAATCTTAAAACCAAAATTATGAGGCCTATAATGGGTATTTAAAAACGCACTCTTATGAAAAATTCAGTCTTAATAATAGCAGTCATATGTATTTCCGCTTTCGCGAAAGCACAAACAACCAAAGTTCTCGACACCATTTATGCCAACGACACCAAAAACGTTGCGCTGTTCTTTCCAGAACCTATTAGGCAAGGTGTAACTGGTTCGGATAATTTTGTCTTTACCTACAATCGTGAAAAAGAACAGTACTTTGGATTGCTTCAGGCAACCCCTGGAAAAGAAAGTAATTTATTGATAATCAATAGAAATGGGGCGATTTTTTCGTATATTATAAGATATAGAAAGCAGCTATCGAAGCTCAATTATTTCGTGTCACAATCAAGTAGTATAGGCAATGAAAAACCTATCATCATTGACACTACCGAAGTAACTGAAGTTGAGAATTTAGTAGATAACAGCAGATTTTACTACACAAAATTCTCTTCTTATCTTCTTGAAAGAAAGCAACGAATAGGTACGATACAAAAACGAAATGAAAGCATCGTTTTGAGTGTTGAGAATATAGTTTTTGATAAGGAAGAACTCTACTTTGTTATCCAGATTGAGAATAAATCGAGTTTGGATTACGACTTAAATTTCTTAAATCTCTCGCTAGAAACAAGACAAAAAGGCAAAAGAAAATCGTTACAAAAGCTGCTTCAAGAACCCATTTTTAAGCACAACGTACCGTCCAGAATAGCTGAGGGCGAAGTTGTAAAATTAGTTTATGTAATGCCTAAATTTTCAATAATTAATGACCGTAGATTAGTGGTTGAGCTGAATGAGAAAAATGGGGAAAGGGATTTAAAATTGAAGGTATCGCATAAGTATATCAATAACCCAAATTAAAATTGTTATGAAAAAAATCGTCATTTGCTCGCTTGTACTGTTGTTCCTTTCTTGTTCAGAAAGCACAACAAAATCCCCTTCTGAAACTGCCAAGGCAGTTGCGGGAAGTTTTTTTTCAAAAGATGAATCAGCTTTAAAAAAACATACTACTACAGAAGGCTATGCCAGTTTGATTACTGTACAGAATATGATACCGGATTCTGATAAAAACATCGAAGTGGAAATTTTAGATGAAGCTGTTGATGGCGAAATTGCCTGGATAAAATACAGCAGCACCTACGATGGGAAAACTGGAATTTTCAAGTTGGTTAGAGAAAACGGTCAATGGAAAGTTACCAGTAAAAGACCGAGGGAAAAAGGGCCTTTTTAAGCTATGGATAATGAACAGGTCCATAACAATAATATCCCTGATACCGCGTTTATAGCGCTGGATATTTTCAAGAGTATTATAAAAGGTAAAATTGAAGCCTATACCGCTTTTGGTCATAACCAATCAGACTTAATAGAACTCAACGATATTTTGAAAATTAATATCAAAGATATGGTCATCTCATCTAAACAAATTTCGGATGAAATCAGCGATGAGGATGTTGTGGAATTTGTATCCTATTACAATCGGTTAGTCCATGAATGATGGTGTAAACTGAACTCTGTCTAAAATAGATTTTATAGTTAATTTTATCTAGAAGAGATTACTTCACTATTTGCACCTTTTATGTAATAGTCCTCTATGCAAAAACTTTCTATTAAAAGTGCTATTTGTAAATAGTTACTAAATAATGTTGAGAAAGGTCCATTTAAACGGTCGTTATAAGTAGACTAAATCTGCAATTTTGAAAGTCTAAATAAAGGTGGGTTTAAACGTACTAGTTAAATTCTATGGAAATACCCTTATTTGAACTTTAGAAATTAAATGCAGTCCCGTACAACTTTCTTTTTTTAGGAACTCATAGCATAGTAAAGCTTTGCAATACAGTTGCATGAATTTCTTGTTATCTTTGGAAAGTGAAATCAATCGCAATCATATTATCGCTATATTTTTTGGCACTCAATTTCATTCCGTGTAATGATGGGAAGATGTCAAGTGATGATGCGGAAATCGAAAATGTAATCGCGATGGATGGAAATCATGACCATGGCGCAACCGACCTGTGTTCCCCATTTTGCAATTGCCATTGCTGCCATATCCATACCATCGAATCCAACATTATTTCGTTCGAACCCTTGATTCTTATGAATTTCAAGGAAAAATTTGCGCATTTCGATAGCTTCGGCAATGACATTTCACACTCTCTTTTCCAGCCTCCAAAGGCATAGTCAGTTTTACACTAGGATAACTATATCCGATTTTGACCGAGAAAGGTCACACTCCGCTGCGGACAATTGCAATTTTTTGGCATAATTCCGTGATGTTTAACTGTATTAAATTCTTTCTATGCTTAATAAAATTATTAGGTATTCCATAACCCATAAGCTGGTTATTGGTTTACTCACTCTAGCCTTGATTATCACGGGTGCTTATTCATTGCAACAGCTTCCTGTAGATGCCGTTCCGGATATTACCAATAATCAAGTACAGGTCATTACGACCTCGCCAACACTTGCAGCCCAAGAGGTTGAGCGATTAATCACTTTTCCCATTGAACTCACAATGACAACCATTCCCCAAATCGATGAAATTCGTTCTTTTTCACGTTTTGGATTATCGGTTGTAACCATTGTTTTTGAGGAGAATGTAGATGTGTATTGGGCAAGACAACAGGTAAACGAACGTCTGGCGGATGCTCAATCCCAAATTCCAGAGGGCATCGGTAAGCCAGGAATCGCACCATTGACTACGGGACTTGGTGAAATTTATCAATATGTCATTGCTACAAAGCCTGGTTATGAGGACAAATACACAGCAACAGAGCTTCGGACGATACAAGATTGGGTCATTAAACGCCAGCTATTGGGAACGAAAGGCGTTGCAGACGTCAGTAGTTTTGGTGGCTATCTAAAACAATATGAAATTGCAGTTCGTCCAGAACGCTTGAACGGTATGGGTGTTTCCATTTCCGACCTTTTCAGCGCACTCGAAAATAACAATCAAAATACTGGCGGTGCTTATATTGAAAAAAATGACAAAGCACTTTTTATTAGAAGCGAAGGCCTTGTTGGTTCGATAGAAGATATCAAGAATATTCTTGTAAAGCAGACAGAAAGTGGCATTCCTATTTTGATAAGTGATGTTGCAACAGTTCAAACAGGAAAGGCGATTCGTTATGGCGCAACAACCCGAAATGGCGAAGGCGAAGTGGTTAGTGCGATTGTTATGATGTTGAAAGGCGCTAACTCCGCCAAAGTAATAAAGGATGTAAAAGATAGAATTGAAACCATTAGCAAAACCTTGCCCGAAGGTGTGGTTATCGAACCCTTTCTGGATAGAACTAAATTGGTGGACAATGCCATTGGTACAGTTACCACCAATCTTGTGGAAGGTGCGCTTATCGTGATTTTCATTTTACTTTTATTGTTGGGCAATTGGCGTGCTGGTTTGATTACAGCATCCGTTATTCCTCTCGCTTTACTATTTGCGTTTAGTATGATGCATATTTTTGGTGTTTCGGCAAACCTGATGAGTTTGGGAGCAGTTGATTTTGGTTTAATTGTGGATGGTGCGGTCATTATTGTGGAAGCGACCCTATTCCATTTAGGGGCGTTAAAAATTTCCAGAAAATTGACGCAGGCTGAAATGGATGAAGAAGTGTATCAATCTGCAAGTAAAATTCGAAATTCAGCAGCTTTCGGAGAAATCATCATCCTAATTGTATATCTACCTATTTTAGCCTTGGTGGGAACGGAAGGCAAAATGTTCGGACCGATGGCGCAAACGGTAAGTTTCGCTATTTTGGGAGCATTCTTATTGTCGCTGACTTACATTCCAATGATGTCGGCATTGGTCTTGAGCAAAAAAACAGAACACAAGCGGAATATTTCCGATAAAATAATGGACTTCTTTTATTGCATTTACGAACCAATCATACATTGGGCAATGCGTACAAGAATTATTGTAGTTGGTAGTACCATTGCACTTTTCGTCACCGCTTTTTTAGTGTTCCAAAGCTTGGGTGGCGAATTTATTCCAACACTTGAAGAAGGCGATTTTGCGGTAGAAACACGAGTTATTACGGGAAGTTCCCTTTCAAATACAATAAAAGCGACTACCAAAGCTGAAAAAATCCTCTTGGATAATTTTCCAGAGGTGGAACAAGTCGTATCTAAAATTGGTTCGGGAGAAATCCCAACAGATCCGATGCCGATTGAGGCTGCCGATTTAATGATAATTCTTAAAGATAAATCAGAATGGGTTTCGGCATCCAACAGGGAAGATTTGGCAAATAAAATGGCTGAAGCACTTGAAGTTATTCCTGGTGTTACCTTTGGTTTTCAACAACCGATTCAAATGCGTTTTAATGAGTTGATGACAGGTGTGCGTCAAGATGTCGCCATCAAGATTTATGGCGAAGATTTAAATCAACTTTCTACCTATGCAAGCCAAATCGGAAAATTGGCAGGAACGGTGGAAGGTGCTGTGGATGTCTATACGGAGGAGGTCACGGGAGTGCCACAAATAGTCATCAACTACAATCGTGGACAACTTGCAAAATACGGATTGGATATAAAATCGGTAAACAATACGATTCAAGCTGCATTCGCTGGAGCTTCCACAGGCTTGGTGTATGAAGGCGAAAAGCAGTTTGACTTGGTAGTACGTTTGGAAAATAAAAACAGAACAGACCTTCACGATGTCCAGAATCTGTATCTCAATGGTGCCAATGGCCAACAGATTCCCTTGCAACAGGTAGCAAATGTTTCCATAAAAGATGGACCTTACCAAATTCAACGAGATGATACACGACGACGAATAATCGTAGCCTTCAATGTGCGTAATCGGGATGTGGAAAGCGTTGTTGATGAAATAAGTTCAAAAATCGATTCACAAATCAATCTGAAACCAGGCTATACTATTTCGTATGGAGGGCAGTTTGAAAATCTTGTGGAAGCACGAGAACGTTTGGCAATTGCAGTTCCACTCGCATTGTTGCTCATTTTTATTCTGTTATACTTTACGTTTGGGTCAATCAAACAAGGTGTGCTCATTTTTACGGCAATTCCATTATCAGCCATTGGGGGTGTGTTTGCACTTTGGCTTCGAGATATGCCATTTAGTATTTCTGCAGGAGTTGGATTTATTGCTTTGTTTGGTGTAGCGGTCCTAAATGGTATCGTTTTAATTGCGGAATTTAACCGACTTAAAAAAGACGGAATTTCAGATATTTTCCAACGCATCTATCAAGGCACAAAGACCCGTTTACGTCCTGTAATTTTGACCGCTTCCGTAGCCTCTCTAGGGTTTTTGCCAATGGCAATTTCCCAAACTTCTGGCGCAGAAGTACAGCGACCTTTGGCAACCGTAGTGATTGGTGGTTTGATTACAGCAACCTTTTTAACGCTCGTGGTATTGCCAATCCTCTATTATTATTCTGAAAAAAAATTAAAGATGAAACCTAATAAGACAGCTCTTGTTATGCTGATGGCATTATTCGGAAGTGCCTTTTCCATAAATGCGCAGACAACTTCTCAAGTAAAAGTCTATCAAAATATTGATGAAGTAATTGAAACAGCATTAAAAAACAATCCCAATATCAAGGTGTCACGTTTGGAGACAGAACAGCAGCAGGCATTGAAAGGCAGTAGTTTCGATTTACCTAAAACTGATTTTGGTTTGGAATATGGACAAATCAATAGCATTGCAGATAATGATACACGTTTTAGCGTTAGTCAAAAGTTTGCGTTCCCAACACTTTATGGAAGCCAAAATAAATTGGTAAAAACCAAAATTGAGGCAAGCGAACTGAATGAAGCGGTTCTAAAAAATGATTTGATTGCCCAAGTTAAATCCACGTATTACGAATTGTGGTATATCAAGAGCAAACAAATGGTACTGCAAAAACAGGACAGCATTTATGAACGGTTTGCCTACGCCGCGAACTTGCGTTATAAAACAGGCGAAAGCAATGCATTGGAGCAGGCAACAGCCAATGTGGAACTGGCAGATATTCAGATTATGATTTTGGATAACGCTTCTGTCCTTAAAAACCATCAACTACAATTGCAAAATCTGATGAATACAGATAGTTTGGTTGATATCAATGTAGGAAATTTAGAAGTAAAAACTGAAATGTTACCCCAGTTGAAGGATTCCACAGCAATCTCAAATAATCCAACGCTCGCTTTTTACCAAAAGCAAATCGAACTTGCCGAAAATGAAAAATCCGTGGCTGTTTCAAAACTATTACCAGATATCACATTGGGTTATTTCAATCAATCCTTTATAGGCAATGGCGAAACCGCAAACGGAACACCAACAGTATTCGATTCTGGAGATAGATTTACAGGTGTGCAATTGGGTTTGAGTATCCCAATTTGGTTAAAACCACACACAGCGAAAATCAAAGCTGCCAAAATCCAAAAAATGGAGAACGAAGCACAATTGGAAGCTATAAAAAACAGAGCGCAGACCCAGTTTGATACCTTATGGGAAACGCTTCAAACGGAGCAAACAAATCTGGAATCGTACAAAAACAATGCTTTGCCGCAAGCGGAATTGCTGTTGAAAAATTCCCAACGTGGATTTCAGGAAGGGGAAGTTGGGTATATCGAATACATCCAAGGGCTTAACAGGGCAATGACTATTCAAGTGAAATATTTGGATTTTGTAAACCAGTACAATCAAACACTCATAAAAATCGAAGAACTCATCGCTAATAATCAATAAAATGAAGAATATATATATAACAATCTTTTTTATCGTCGCTTTAATGTCAACAGGTTGTAAGGATAATGCACAACCAATGGTTGAAGATGACCACAAAGGAGAAGAAAATCAAGTTGAACTGACCGATGCGCAAATGGAACAGACCAACATTGTCATTGGTAAGGTTGAAAAACGAAAAATAGGACACGAAATCTCGGTAAACGGAATGATTGATGTGCCACCACAGGGCAATATTTCAGTTACAGTACTGTACGGGGGATTTTTGAAATATACCGAAATGCTTCCTGGTAGCAGAATTAAAAAGGGTCAGGTAATAGCAAGTGTGGAAAATCCAGAATTTATCGAGTTCCAAAGGGAATATTTGGAAGCTCTGGCAAATAATGATTATCTCAAAGCAGATTTTGACCGTCAGCAAACCTTGAACGATGAAAATGTAACATCAACAAAAGTATTCCAAAAGGCGAAAAGTATGTATTTGACCAATCAGGCAAACATCAAGTCGCTTGAAAGTAAACTTCGATTGATAGGTATAAACCCAACAAGTGTAAAAAATGGTAATCTATCAACTGTCGTGAATGTGTATTCGCCCATAAATGGTGTGGTTCGGGATGTTTATATCAACACAGGAAAATATTTCAATCCCCAAGATGTAATAATGGATATTACCGATGCAACAGATTTACATGTAGAACTTAAGGTATATGAAGATGATATTCCCTTGATTCGTAATGGGCAACGCATTCGCTTTAGACTGGCAAATGCACCGGAAGAATGGATGGAAGCCGAAGTATTTCTCATTGGAAGCAACGTGCGTGACGATAGGTCTATTACGATTCACGGTCATTTAAAGGAAAAAAATGAAGACTTATTGCCAGGAATGTTCGTCAATGCAGCTATTGAAGTGGAAGCGCAGGAACGATATGCCGTTCCAGAAGAAGCCATAGTTCGATTTGAAGCAAAACAGTATATTTTTAAATCCCTCGGAAAACGGAGAGAAGGTGAAAACCCGATGAATGATTTTGAAATGCTCGAAATCACAAAAGGTAACGAGGAAGAAGGTTTTGTTGCGTTCGAATTTGTCGATGAAACGCAGGACATTACTTCTATGGAAATTGTTTTAAAGGATTCTTTTACCCTTTTGGCAAAAGCAAAGAATAGCGAAGAAGAAGGAGGTCACGGCCATTAATAATAAAGCATGAAGGAAATAGAAAAAACATTGGAAAATAAAAATGTGCGTCCTACGGCAATGCGCATCTTGATCTATAAATATATGGCCGAAAAGGAAATTGCGGTCGCCCTTACGGATATTGAGAACGCTTTCGCGAAATCTGACAGGACTACGTTATACCGAACGCTGAAAACCTTTGAGGAAAAAGGAATCGTACACCAGATAGACGATGGCACTAGCACAACCAAGTATGCCTTATGTGAGCCCGGTTGTAACTGTGAGATTGAACAGGATTTACACCTTCATTTTCATTGCAGCAACTGCAATGAGACGGTCTGTCTGACTGAACATAAGATTCCACATATCAACCTCCCGGACGGTTACGTTGCCGAAGACGCAAATTTGGTTTTGAAGGGAATCTGTGACAAATGCAGCAGGCAATAAATGCACTTCTGTTGCATCAAAATAATTAGGAAATTACACTCATGAAAAAGAAAAAAGTAAACTTACGGGATTTAGACCCAAAGGAACACCAAGGCGGGCACAATCACGATGACGGACACAATCACGGCAGTCCAGAAGAAGCCTCCAATTTCAGAACTTATTTACCAGCGATTTTTAGCTTTGTAATGTTGATAGCAGGAATCGCCATTGATTATTTCGATGCTTTTCCATTTTTTAAGGGTTGGATTCGTGTTGTCTGGTATACGGTAGCCTATATTCCAGTTGGATTTCCAGTCATAAAAGAAGGATGGAACAGTATCAAGAATGGCGATTTCTTTACAGAATTTTTTCTAATGTCCATTGCAACCTTGGGCGCATTTGCCATAGGCGAATATCCCGAGGGTGTTGCGGTAATGCTTTTCTATGCCGTTGGAGAACTGTTTCAGAATGCTGCTGTTAACCGTGCTAAAAGAAATATAAAAGCATTATTGGACGTGCGCCCTAATGAAGCCTTGGTAAACCGTGATGGCGATTTCATTTCGGTCAATCCCGAGACTGTTCAGATAGGCGAAAAGATTCAGGTGCGTGTGGGCGAAAAAGTACCACTCGATGGTATTCTGCTTTCTGATAAAGGTTCATTTAATACCGCAGCTTTAACAGGCGAAAGCAAACCCGATACTATCGCCAAAGGAGATAGTGTTTTTGCCGGAAGCATAAATCTCGATGGTGTAATCGAAATCGAGACCACAAAAGAGTTTAAAGATAGTTCCATTGCACGAATTCTTGATATGGTACAGAATGCGACTGCAAGAAAATCAAAGACGGAATTATTTATAAGGAAGTTCGCAAGGATTTATACGCCTATCGTTGTTTTTCTCGCTATCGGTCTGACATTCTTGCCTTACTTTTTCGTGGATGATTATGTGTTTCGTGATTGGCTGTACAGAGCTTTAATATTTCTCGTGATTTCGTGTCCTTGTGCATTGGTCATCTCGATTCCTCTCGGCTATTTCGGTGGTCTGGGTGCAGCCTCGCACAACGGTATACTATTTAAAGGAGCTTCATTTTTGGATGCAATGACCAAAGTGACTACTGTGGTAATGGACAAAACGGGAACCGTGACCAAAGGTGTTTTCAAGATTAAGGAAGTAATAAACAGTTCCAATTTCTCGGAAGCGGTATTTATGAAATACTTGATGGCAATGGAAGAACAATCTACCCATCCTATTGCAAAAGCAATTCTGGAATATAAAGCTGAAGGTGCAGATTTAGATGCCACGAATGTTTCTGAGGTGGCTGGAAAAGGCTTATTGGGAACGGTTAATGGTAAGACTGTTCTGGTAGGGAATAAGGCTTTGATGACCTCAAATAACATCGAAGCTCCATCTGCAACCAATGACATTGTGGAATCCATCGTCATGGTCGCCATTGATGGAAAATTTGCGGGCTATGTGACCATTGCCGATGAACTAAAGGAAGATGCGCACCAAGCCATAAAGCAAATTAGGGATTCTGGGATTTCCAAAATCATTATGCTTTCGGGCGATAAGGATTCCATAACTCAACAGGTCGCAAAAGAATTGGGCATAGATTGGGCTAAGGGCGGTCTATTACCGGAAGATAAATTGAACGAAGTCGAAAAGCTCAAAGCACAACCAGATTTGAAGGTTGCCTTCATAGGCGACGGTATCAACGATGCACCGGTATTGGCAGCAAGTGATGTAGGTATCGCGATGGGCGGTTTGGGTAGCGATGTTGCCATTGAAACGGCGGATGTCATTATCCAGACGGACCAACCTTCAAAAATCGCAAGAGCAATTAAAATTGGGCGTTCTACCCGAAAAATTGTTTGGCAAAATATTGGTTTGGCATTTGGTGTAAAGATTATAGTTCTTATTCTTGGTGCTGGTGGACTTGCCACAATGTGGGAAGCCGTTTTTGCGGATGTGGGGGTGGCGTTGCTAGCTATATTGAATGCGGTGCGATTGCAGAAGATGAAGTGGAGTTAGTAAAGAAATAAAATACATAGATTTTAGTTCCTTAAAACGGCCGTTTTACAAAATGACTTGAAAATGTTGCTAACATATTCGCTTCCAGTTCAATTTGTCGTTCTTTTTAGTAGTTCCGGTAATTCACCTTTTACGGAACTAAAAAAGTATAATTAAACGATTGTTTAAATGTACTCTTAACATTATACTTGTTGTGCTTCGTTTCGTTATTGCAGTCAAACTCATTAAAGTATGCTTCAAAAATGCCACACTCTTTACAAAATCCGCTTTTTGCTAAGAGTACAAAGAACGTCGCTACTTTAACTCACATACAGTCGCTTTTCAAATATCGAACGCGCCTCATCATAAACCCGTTCAAAATTAGCTGCTAAATCAGCCTGTGCAAACTGTTTCGATTCCTTTGGTAATTCTCTTTGAATATCATCCAATTTAAATTGAATTTTCTTATCCTTTCCATCCGCGTAAGTAATAAATTCGCCTTGTTTCAACCTGAAGAAAACATCAGCTCTAATCTTTGGAATTTCCTTTTCGCCCGTAGTAATACGCGTATCAAAATCAAGGTTATGTCCTCGACTGATACTCTTGGTCGGGTCTTTAATAATTTCAAAAAAGCGTTCGTAATATTTGGCGGTGTCCGGGTCATTGACCTTACCGAAGAATTGATAGGATAAATTGCTCAAAATCGCTTTACTTGCTTTATCGCCATACATCATATCATTCTGAATCTTGTCTTGCATCACGTAAATAGTTGAGATGTTGTAACTACGTAAGGTTGCTGGAATACGATGCATATTCAACAAACGTATGGTCGGTGCTTCTTCCATCAGCAAGAACGACGGTTTAGAATTCCGCACGCTCATTTGCTTGGTGATAGTATGAATGATGGTAGCAATGACGGGCGAATAGGAGGTTTCAAATTTTGGGTTGTTCACTATTGAAATTACTGATGGATTTTCCTCGCTATTAATATTCAATGGCACTTCGTCTGCGGACAATGCCATAAAAATACGTTGGGTACTAATTCGTTTGAGCGCATTGGCCAAGGTGCTTTTTACACCAGCAGTCTGTCTTTCAGAATCTTTGCCACTAATAAAAGCATCTGCCATCGCCCTTGAGGTGGTGTTGGTTTCCAGAAACTGGATTAGGCTTTTTGTATCAAGGAATTGATAAACAGCTATCAAATGGGGTAACGTACAGTATTTTGGATATTCCGTTTTCAGTTTCCAAATCAAACCACCAATCAACCCCTCTGCAGCATCGTTAAAGAATTTTGTCGTGCCAGTTGTTCCGCTTTCTCTTTGCTCTAAAAGTTTTTCGATTAACACCCTTGACACCTCATTGACGCTTTCCTCGTTCTCTAAATAGCGTGGCGCAATAGGATTTACCCTATGGATGATTTTATCGAAGGAAATGACCTTAAATGGAATATCGCTATCCTTGAAAAGTGGATATGCCATTTCGGTCAATTCAAAATCTTTGTAATCGTGAATGATTCCGCAAAAGCCTTCTTTTTGGAAGTGTTTAAGAAATCCGTAAACGACACTTTCGGTTTTTCCGCTTCCAGCGGATCCGATGACGGATGCGCCACGTTTAATATTATCCAATTTAAAATTCCCTTTGCTCGTAGCAAAGTTGACTTGGTATTTACTATCGCCATTTTGCGAATTTTCAGTTTTATGCAGAAAAACGTATAGTCCTGTATTAATTAATAGTAGCGGACAAACTAGATACAACAAAATGAATGTTAATTCATTTCCAGCAGCAACATAGAATACGAAAAATGACAGTATTGCGATATTCAAAAGAAACGCAAACTTACTTAGCCGAAACATCGCATAGAAAACAGTACTGGTAAAACCAATAATTGAAAGTGTCGTTATGATATTATCTATCTGCATACTACTTATATTCCGATGGAACTTGATTTAATTGCTATTTCTGCACCACGTCTTAACCGTTTGAAAACCCGAAGCGCAATTTGTGCTTGGCTTAAAGGAATACTAGGTATTACTGGCAAGCCTGTTTTTGTAATCATTTTAAAAGCCAATGCCTTTTCGTTAGCTGGTAGTTTCATCAAGGCAGCAAAATAGAGGTTAGGGTTTTTAACAAAATCTTTTCTTGCTTTATAGGTCTCGGCAAAATTGCGTTTATATCCAAAAGTTTTGTCAAACGTCTTTTCCGCTTTAACGAAAAAGGCATCCCTATCAAAACCTCGCTTTACCTTTTTGCCGTGCATCTCTACTTCAGAAGCTTTGTGTTTACTACCAGGCGAAAGACTTACCGAATTGGAAGCATCCTTTCTGCTTACGATAATATGGATATGACTTTGGTTTCCATCTTTTGACATTCCTTGGACAATGCGTTTTCCATTTTGTTGATGCGGTGCTTGGCGTTCCAGTTTGGCAATTTCCCTGTTCATCTTTTTAATATTCCCTTTTGCTCGTCCATCTTGAATATTTCGGATTTCAGTTTTTAGTTGAAGAATTTTTGAAGCGTAAGGTTGGTTCTCTTTAATCTGAAAATCTGTACCCTTGAATGTTCTTTGATGTTCAATTTTAGCATAGTACTTTATGTCATTGATTGATATAGGTCGTCCATTTATTTCCCGATTGAAACTGGCGACATAATCCTTCATCAGCTCATGAGTGTAATTTTTTAAATCTTGGCTATTGTTCTTTAGTTTTCGTAATTCATACTTTGAAGGACTGACCGTAATCGAATAAAACTTGGGTTCTTTCTTTTTTAATTTTGCGGTATTTCCATCAATTTCTTTGACCACTTCTTCAGCGGGAATCTCGTCGCCATATTGGTTGAAAAAGTGTTCCATATCTCGTTGTTCTAAACCTTCGTTTTCTTTCTCTAAATAGCCTACAAAATCCGCCGAACTTTGACCATAAGTGCCACCTAATTTTTGGGGTGTTATTGTGATGTACATAGTTCAAAAATTAGAGTTCGTTATTCTGATTTTGTTTTTCCTGAAATCTCACTTTAGGTTTTTGTTCGGCATATTTCTTTTCTACAATCAACGGTTTTTTGGTTGGTTCTTCTGTTTCAAAAAGTGATTGAATCATCGCTACCGTAGGTTTGGTTTGTGTCTTTTCCACATCCCTCATTATGGCAATTACAGCATTGATTCTTTTAAGTAATTTGGCTTCGATGGTTCGCCCCGTCGGACCCAATTTTTCCTTTGGCGAGATTTCATTGTAGAAGAAAAAATCGAGCATCGTAGCCATTGCTTCGGTGTGCGATTTGAAGTAAGTGCGTGAGAAACTTTGGAAGCGTTTTGCAGTTTCCTTTTTAAATCTAATTCCAATAAATGAGTCCATATTTCGCCTATTTGTCGCAAAATCTTCCCTAAAAATGGGCGTTTACAGCTCGTTTGTCGCAAATCTCTGATTGTCAGGAAATTAAAACACCTTCAAATCGCTGGCAATCAGCTATTTGAAAACGAAAAGGAATCCGAAACATCGCGCAGCGTGTTACCCTCTTGCTATTCCTTTTCGTCACGCGCAAGCGTGACAAAAATCCATACAATCCGGCTAAAAAGCCGATTGCCATTTTCAGGGAAAATGATTTTCCGATATGTTATTTTTCGATGTGTACGGTTATCGGCGAAAGTCGAAAAGTGGATAACCCTACTTAAATTTGAATGCTGAATTTCAGCGAAATAAAGATACGTTTTTTTCTTGACTATATATTAATTGCATAGAAAAACACCTCTAAAATTTTAGAGGTGTTCGTTGCTCTATATAATAGTGCTAAATATTGAAAACGAAATTATAGGTGTATAAGTTTTTAATCATTTCCTCGTCAATCAAGTTTTCATAATCTGCACCAGTTTCTTCCACATATTTTTTTATGGATTCCCCATAAAGATGTGTTACGTGCTCTCTCGAAACCTGTAAAAGGTCCTCTTGTTTTTCCTCGCTCAAATCCTGAAATTTTATGTAAATCATAGCTTCAAAATTCTAATATTCGCTAGGTAACATCAGCGTATTATTTACAAAAAATAACCGCAGTTCGTCGAGTGGAAAATCGGTTACACGATAGCTGTGTTTTTCTAAAATAGTATCGTTGCCATCTGTATAAATAATTTCAGCTTCATAACCTGTAAAATCCTGTTTTTCTTCGGACAATCTTTTGAAGTCTATGGTTACAAATTCGCTTCGGTTCATCAAACTTTTTGCGATTACGGATGTATCTGTAATGAGCCAAAAACAATCTGCCACGTTAGCAAGGTATTTTAGACCGTCTGTAAAACGTGTTTTTAATAATGGGATTTGATAGAACATTTCCGTTCCGTGAAAATGTTGCAATCCTTCTTTGATTTCGTTAACTTGTGCTTTCATTGTACATATTATTTAAAGTGTGAATAATGAAAAAGAGGGCGCATCTTTCGACGGTTACGCCCTCTTTCATTTTAAGATTTACTTGTCGTCTTTGCTTCCAAGTAATAGAATTTCATCGGCTACAACTTCCGTAACATAGCGTTGTTCGTTATCATCACTTGTATAACTTCGGGTTTTAAGTTTTCCCGATATTCCAACTTCTTTGCCTTTAACAACATACTTCTCTACAATTTCGGCAGTCTTGCCCCAAGCAACTACCGTATGCCAATTAGTGTCAGTTTGTTTTTCGCCTTTGGCATCTTTGTAATACTCATTTGTGGCGAGTGAAAAACGGGCTACTTTCTTTCCGCTTTCAAGGTTCGTAATAGTTGGTTCTTGTCCAACGTTTCCAATTAACTGTACGTGATTTTTAATAGTACTCATAATAAAAAGATTTGTGTCTGCTTTGTTACAGACTGGTTTATATTTCCCCTATTTGATTTAAACTGAATTAAGTTTTAAGGGGTGTTTGTTCTTTTCTTCTGTGCACCGCACAATGGATAGAGTGGGTTTTGTCCAGACTTTTCGGGAACAAATCAGGTGTGTTTGCGACGTAGTAAAATCCTTGGATTTTCAAGGAAGTAGAAACCTTCTTTTTCACTAAAACTTGTATAGTCTTGACAAGTTCCATAAGGGCATTAGTAATTCTTTTAAGCGCAGTTGCGTTTGAGCGTACCGACAGTTAAGCGAGATAAGCAGCTGTGATTAAATTAGAATTGGTTATGTCGTGCCTGTTTTTCGACGCCCCGAAAAACAACAAAGGCTTTATCCATTATAAACCCCTTAAAATGTGTAAGGCAGCGGTTCGGTTTTTAAGGATTTTCGAGTGAAGGCTCAAGAAGACTTCGCCGAAAATCCTGTTAAGAAAATCGAGTCGATGGCTTTCCGATGTTTTGTTGGACTTACCTATTTTTTCTAACGAAATGAAGTGTCCCAAACCAGCGTAGCGGTTCGGGTTAACGTAATGAAGGAAGCAAAACAATAGGTGTGTCCAAGACATTTGTAGAGAAGCTCTTTTCACGGAATGAAGTTTTTTAAGGAATGTAGGGGAATGTGCTGAACGGATTGTGAAAACGAATTAACCTCTTTAGCAGAATTTAAAGCGGACTAAATTTCAAATATGTAGATTGGGAATGAAGCGTTTCCTGCTTTTGGGCGGGATTAGCGTAGTGGAAATCGGAATCTTTGGGATTGTGTCTAAGACCTTTAATGAAGCGCTTTTCCCGAAATGAAGCTCTTCGCGGAATGTTGGGGTATGTGCTGACGGATAATATTTAAAATTTTTTAAAGTAATTAATTAATAAGAAAGACTACAATTTCAATGAATTAGAATCTATCTTTGGTGGCATAAAATACATAAAGACCAACATTATTATAAAGTAAAGAACCGCAAATATAGTATAGGTATGGTCACCCGCATCTGGTGAAATCGGCAACAAAACAAGAGACATATTTAACATCGATTGTATTACCAGTACACATATTCCACTTCTGGTTTTTGAATATACAATAGCACACATACCAGCAGCTCCCATCATATTTAAAAACAACGGCCATACAGGAAGGTCTTCAATTACACCAACATTTATATAAACGGAAGGTAGCCACCATAAAGACCATACAAAGCCGATAACCTGAGTTGCGTAAAATGGTTTAGTAATTTTCGAAAGTTCACGAAATGCATAACCTATCCATACCACTTCACCTAGAAATGCCCAAGACAAAAGAAACAAAGTGAATTTTAAGGTAGGTATATAAATTTCGAAATCAAGAATGGACATATCTCCATTATAAAAAGCTACAATTACTAAAGTTATTAAACCTATGGTAAATGCGAACAGTAAGCTAAATACATACCACTTTGGGTGTACTTTCCAAACTAGCATAGGTCTAAATAAATTCTTTATACCTTCATTACCTTTTGTAATTTTTACAATAAATAACAACAAAAACATTAAAGCGTAAAAGCGACCATTGGTGTACGGGAAAAATTCTATTACGCCTTTGCTTTTAGCAAAAGTTATTACAAAATTCAGCATTGGTGCAAGTGTTAAAAACACCCATATTTCGTACCTCTTTAAAAAGTCTATCATTTTTGTGGTCATCAGTAAATTTCTAGTTATGGTTTGGTGTTATTTTGATTTAATCTCTTTGTAAAAAAATCGTTTGCCAAGATAGTCTTATCATTTTTTTATACAAGACCTTTTGGTTATTCGAACTGTTATGTTGGATTAAACGTCAATTTCTATGTAATTATTAATGAATAACATTCATTTATTTATTGCTCCAAAAACCCCAAAATAATCTTCATGCATCTTGCCTGGTGCCTTAGACTCGTGCCATAAATTAAAACCTGCATTTTTAAAAAGGCGTGCATAATCATGAGAAAATGATCGCTCAACACCATAAGGTTGAGAATTTGGATTCTTGCTAAAGTCAATATTTGCTCCAATGGGCTCAATTGCAATAAATATTGAAGTCCCTAATTTGTTTAGGTAAGAAAAGAACTCTTGCAATCGTTGTTCTGAAAAATATTCTAGGACACCACCTGAAGTAAAGATTATCATATTATTGGTTCCGTTTTCTTTAATCCAATCAAATCCATCTGCGGCTACAAATTCGATTTTAATATTCTCAACATACTGTTTTTTATTAAATTTAATTTGCTCAACACTTAAATCAATACCTATAAATCTTTCAATTTGTGAAAATTCAGCGCTCAAGTAATCTAAAACATCCCCATTGCCTGTTCCAATCTCGACAATGGTGTGAAATTCATGTGATGTATCTTTTAAAATATTCTGAAGCTTTTCAAATACTGGTAAACAATTAGGAAAAAAAAAATCTTTCAATACATTCTCTTTATCTGAAAAATATTTTCTACCTGTCTCTTTCCAAAAATTTTCATGATAATCTGCCAGCAAATCGAAGTCTTGGTTTTTTTCGGCATTTTTTAAAAGTGCCGAACGCATGAATCGCTCACTTAAACTGAGTTCATTTTTGACATTAAAACTGATGCCTTTTTTTATTAATATTTCAACTTTTTGGGGTTGTAACTTAATCAAAATTGCTCCAATGAATTCTTTAATTATTTTTTTCATTTGCTAGTGTGCTATAACATTTATTTCTTTAATTCTATAGTTTGGTTCTTTTTATATCCTAGAAAAATTTATCTTTTCTAAGGTTTTAGCTTAAACTATTTTAATCTGGACTATTTGAAAAATTTGTGTTCTATTCTTTGACAGTTTACTTAGTTATGTTAATGATACTTCCACAAGTCAACATTTCATCTCCATAATATGGATTTCGAATATCTTTATCTTTACTTAGCCAAAAAGCACCTTTATTTTTATTTGCCATAGGACATTTTTGCAAATATAGTATGGGATCAACATTCTCAATATTCATAGCAATGGGCACTAAATTTTCATTCAGAATTACAAAATGGTCACGTTGATTTTCCAGATTATCATTTTCTACAATGGCGTCAAACATTTTAATAGTTTTATTTAAGTGTGCTTGCTCCATCTTTCCTAAACCACTAATATCTATAGATTTTAAGGCCTTGGATGTCTCTTTTGCAAAAGCGGCAACTTGGTTAGCATCGTTTGAGACAAATGCATCTTTCATTTGAAGATAGGATGTGAGCACTTTTTCAAAGTCCTTCTGAAAACTTGATGGTAAGTCTATTATCATTTGAGACAATGACATATCCGATGTTTCCTTTTTGCTCTTGTTCATCATCGATTTTTTTCCTTGTAATTGTGCGGCGGCATCTACTGAGAATGTTCCATTTGTCACGATTTCATCGCCATTTTCAAGCCCTTCTTTTACCCTAAAATTTTCTCCATTACGATTCGCAATCACAATTTCACGCATTTCAAAAATTGGTTCGTTAGGATTGGTCTTTATATACACCAATGAGCGTTCTCCTGTCCACATCACTGCACTTGCAGGAACGGTAATTAAATCGTCATTCATTTTGGATTCTCCTTTGAGTTTGCCCGTGACAAACATTCCTGGCTTAAATAGGGCATCTATATTTTTAAGTGTTGCTCTTACGGTAACAGTACGCGTTGCGTTGTTCAGCATAGGGTCAATAAAAGAAATCGTGGCGTCAAATTCTTTATTGGCATAGGCATTGGTTACTATCATCATTTTCTGACCTACTTTTAGATTAGAGATTTGACTTTCGTAGGCATCAAATTCTGCCCAAACTGAATTCAAATTACTCACTTTTAAAATTGGTTGACCTTGTTTTACATAGTCTCCTTCTCTTGCCGCAACTTCTGAGACAGTTCCTGAAACAGTAGCATAAATGGGGAAATTATCACGAACCTTCCCAGAAGTTTCAATAGCATTAATTTGACTTTCTGAAAGCTTCCAGAGTTTCAACTTGTTTCGCACAGCTTTATACAAAGCAGGTTGCGATTCTTTTAAAGCAGTCGTAGTTAAAAGCTCTTGTTGTGCCGCTACTAAATTAGGCGCATAAATAGTAGCCAGTAATTGACCACGATTTACTTTTTGACCTTCATAGCTTACATTCAATTTTTCCAGACGACCATCAAAATAGCTTGCTTGTACAGCGTTATTTTCTTCGTTTGTAGCAATCTTTCCTGAGAGTGAGATCATTCCGTCTTCATCAGAAGGTGCACCACTACCTACAACTGTAGTTTGAATATTGGCCAGCGCCATTGCGTTATCTGTCATTTTTATCTCATTCAAAGCGAGACCTTCAGCGCCAGACTCAGCAGGTATCAAGTCCATCCCGCATATAGGACAGTCGCCTGCTTCTGGTTGCATAATCTGTGGGTGCATTGAGCAAGTCCACATTTGGTTTGCCGTATCGCTAGAGTGGTTGTGGGAATCTGACATATTAGACGAATCCTTGCTTGCGTCAACATCAATCTCAGAATTTCCGAAAATGAGCCAGCCTGCAAATAATCCCACTATTACTGCGACTGCTATATATAATATGTTTTTGTTCATAATAAAAATTGTTTAATGTGTAGCACGATGGGTGTTAGGGATTGTAGCGGCATCCTTTTTTTGCTATTTCTGCAAACAAAAGATATAGCGAAAAGACTGCTCGAATGCTCTATTTCTGATTTTGCAATCGGTCAATCATTTGTTTCATTTCTTCTATCTCCTTCTTTTGAGCTTTAATGATATCATTGGCTAATTTTTTCACTTCAGGGTCTTGAATATTTGCACGCTCACTGGTTAATATTGCTATCGAGTGGTGCGGTATCATAGCTTTCATCCAGAGTACATCGCCCACAGTTGATTTTTGGTCACGTACCAGTCCTAGCGCACCAACAAATAGAATAATACTTCCTAAAACTATGGCAACATTTTTCTTTTTATTTTGATACATATTTCGCATTGCCACAAACATTATTATGGCCATCGCTGCAATACCTAAACAGCTCATATAAAACCTTGTGAGGCTAAAATATACGTGTTCGATTGCATAGGTGTTTAGATACATCGTGATGTACATTGCTATAAAGGATGCCACGAGCATACCAACAAATTTTGAGTAATTTCCTTTTTTCATTTCTCCGTGATTGTTCTCTTTTGAATTCATTTCTAATGGCTTTTAGTTTTTAATTAATTGATTTTGTTTTAAGTCTGAGTGCATTTACAATGACCGAAACCGAACTGAAACTCATTGCCAACGCGGCAATCATTGGCGATAAGAGTATTCCAAAAAATGGGAATAAAACTCCCGCTGCAATGGGTACACCGAGGGTATTGTATATCAAGGCAAAAAATAAATTTTGCTGGATATTCCGCATTACTTTATGACTTAAATTCTTTGCTTTTACGATGCCGTGTAAATCGCCTTTTACTAATGTTATCATTGCACTTTCAATAGCGACATCCGTTCCTGTTCCCATTGCAATACCTACATCACTTTTGGCTAATGCTGGTGCATCGTTTATACCGTCGCCAGCCATCGCCACTACTTTGCCTTGTTCTTGTAACTTTTTAACCTCGTCCAGTTTGTTTTCTGGTAACATTCCCGCTTTGAAGTCGGCGAGATTAAGTTCGTTGGCTACTGCCTGGGCGGTGTCGTGATTATCTCCTGTGAGCATTATTACTTCGATGCCTTTGTCTTGCAATTCTTTGATTGCCTTGGCACTCGTTTCTTTTATTTTATCGCCTATGACCACATAGCCTGAAACTTCGCCATCAATGGATAAGTAAGAAACGGTCTTTCCCTGTTTCTGAAAGGATTGTGCTTCGGTTTCCATTTCAGATGATAGCGTAGCATTTGCGTACTCCATCATTTTGACATTGCCTAAATCGAGCTTCTTGCCATCAACTGTTCCTTCTACGCCTTTTCCTGTTACTGCGCTAAAGTTTTCGGTTTTGGATATTTCGGTTTTCTGTTCCTTTCCATATTTCACGGTAGCTTCGGCAAGTGGATGCTCGCTGGAACTGTTTAGGGATGCGATAAAATGTAGAATCTCGCTTTCGCGAAAGTGGTCTCCAAAAATACCTATTTTCTCAACGGTTGGTTTCCCTTCCGTAATGGTTCCTGTTTTGTCCACGATAAGGGTATCCACCTTATCCATTTTCTCAAGGGCTTCGGCATTCTTGATTAGTACACCATTTTGTGCACCTTTGCCAACTCCTACCATCACAGACATAGGTGTAGCCAATCCTAAAGCACAAGGACAGGCTATAATTAATACGGCAATGGCATTGACCAAGGCATAAACATAAGCTGGTTCTGGACCCCAAATTGCCCATACCGCAAAAGTGATGAGCGAAATAATTACTACAACAGGTACAAAATACCCGGAAACGGTATCTGCCAACTTCTGAATAGGTGCACGACTACGACTGGCATCGTTTACCATATGTATAATTTGGGAAAGCAGCGTATCACTACCTACTTTTTCAGCTTCCATCAAGAAAGACTGATTGCCGTTGATTGTACCACTACTTACTTTATCATCTGTAGTTTTGTTAACTGGTATAGGTTCGCCCGAAATCATCGATTCATCTACAGTAGTTTCGCCTTCGGTAATTTTGCCATCGACGGGAATTTTATCTCCAGGCTTCACTCGTAGAATATCTCCTTTTTCTATTTGGTCAATGGAAACTTCTTCTTCATTTCCATTAACTAATTTAATGGCTTTGTTGGGTGCAAGTTTCAATAATTCCTTAACTGCGGAATTGGTTTTGCTATGCGCACGCGCTTCTAAAACTTGACCCATTAAAACTAATGTGAGTATTACGGTTGCTGCTTCAAAATAAACGTGTACTGCACCAGACTCTGTTTTAAACTGTTCTGGAAAAAAGTCTGGAAACAGCATTCCGAAAACACTAAATAGCCACGCCACACCAGCACCTATTCCTATTAGCGTAAACATATTGAGATTCCAAGTTTTGATGCTGCGATAGGCACGTTCAAAAAACATCCACGTGGCATAAAACACAACTGGAATGGATAAGCCAAATTGAATCCAGTTCCACCATTTTTGCTCCATTACATCGTATAACGGATTGTTAGGAATCATCTCGCTCATTGCGATTATAAAAATGGGTAACGTGAACCCAACAGCTATCCAGAATTTTTTCAACAGCTTTTTATAGTTCTTTTCTTCTGCTGAACTATCTGCTTCCATCGGTACTAAATCCATTCCGCAAATAGGGCAAGCTCCAGCTTCGTTTTTCACGACTTCTAGGTGCATTGGACACGTCCATTGTTCTGTAGTGGTTGCGGAAAGATTGACTTCTTCAACCAAATCCATACCGCAAACAGGACAATCTCCTGGCTCGTCGTATGTTTTGTCGCCCTCGCAATGCATCGGGCAGTAGAAAGTGCCAGTTCCTTTGCCTTTTTGTTTTAGCTTTTTCTCTTTTGCCGAATCTTCCTTATGATGATGCTCGCCAAGGTTGTGGATGGAATAACGCCCTCCATCATCCTTTAAGCTTTTCTGAAAAGTTTCCAGAGAAATATGAGAACTCATCTCAATTGTTGCTTCCTGCTTTTTTAAATCAACAGATGCGTTTGTCACACCATCAACTTTAGATAAAGTTTGCTCAACGTGACTGCGACAACCGTTGCAGGTCATTCCTTGTATGTGATAGGTGTGTTTCATTTTATTTTAATTTTTTACATTTTGGTCATTTCATCTTCACTCATTTCCATTCCCATATTCATATTGCCGTCCTTATCTGTATGTGATTTCATAAATAGAAATTGAGAAAGAAAAATGAGAGCAATACCTATTGCTGCGACAATAAGCACAAATGGGTCGGTCAAAAATTTTAAATAGATAAATGCTGCCAAAACAACAATATCCATTACTAAAGCAATTATGGGAATTACTGGATTGAATTTTACCTTGTTTTTAAGGTGTTTAAAAAGTCCCCAATGAATGGCAATATCCATTATCAAATAGAAAATTGCTCCAATAGACGCTATTCGAGTTAAGTCGAACAAAATAGTTAATAGTATTGCTAATGAAACGGTAAGAATCAACGAAGGGTTTTTAAGTTTCTTGATTCTATTCAAATTAGGAACTTGTTTCATATCGCTTAACATTCCTAACATTCTTGAAGCAGAATACACGCTGGCAATGACACCGGAAACTGTTGCTACAATGGCAAGTAAAATTGTTAAAGTGGAACCCCATTCGCCAAATAGTGGTTTTGCGGAAGCTGCCAAAGCATAATCTTTTGCTACTATAATTTCTTCAATGCTCAATCCGCCAGCAACCGATAACGCCAAAACAACATAAATAACTGTACAAACGATAATTGAAATAATTATGGAACGCCCAACATTTTTATGAGGATTTTTTATGTCGCCACCTTGATTCGTTATTGTCGTGAATCCTTTATAAGCAAGAATCGATAAGGCTAATGCGGCAACAAATCCAAAACCCTCAGGAAAGGATTGGGTAGTTGCAGGACTATAACTACCTGTGATAGTAGGTAAACCAGAAATAACCAATCCCGAAATGGCCAATACAGCGATACCAACAACTTTTATAATTGCAGTAAAGGTGGCGGTACGTTCAATAATTTTATTACCTGAAATATTGACAATATATGCAATACCAATAAGTATGACTCCCAATACAGATGCGTAGCCGGCATACTCCTGCGGAAACAGTCGTAATGCATACGCCCCAAAAGTACCTGCCACCAAACTCTCGGCAACAACCATTGAAACGTACATTAACAAGGAAAATGAACCCGCAAGTGTACCTGGGTGATAGGCCTCTGTTAAAAATTTTGCAACCCCTCCAGAAGACGGATAAGCGTTTGAGAATTTTACATACGAATACGAACTAAATCCTACGATAAAAGCTCCTACCACAAATGCAATAGGAAATAAATCGCCGACCAATTCGGCTATTTGCCCCATTAATACAAAAATACCAGCACCTATCATCACACCTGTACCTAATGATACAGAGCCTAATAATGACAGTTTTTGGGTATTTGTTTTTAAGGGTTTCATTTAATAATCTGTATTTATCTTAATTTTTTCCGCATTGCTTCTGAAATATTTTCGGCGTAAACTCCATAAGCATCCACCAATAAGCCTTTAATTCCGTTTTTGGATGAAATGGCATAAAGCACACTATTGTCATCTGTACTGCTCATCCCTTCAAAACGATGCATCTCATCAACATCAAAATCTTCTGGATGTATCTTTAACTTTAAGGCATTACATTCCAGATGTTTCTCTTTCAAATTGAAATCAACGGTATAGCCTCTTGTCTGTAGATTACTTATTGCTTCTGAAAGGGTATCGTAATTTTCCATATTATAAATGAACTGTCATCACTGGTTTTTTTGAATGATTGGTAATACTTTCAGTAATACTCTTTGAAAATATGCTTGATAATCCCTTTCTACTATGAGTGTACATTACTATTAAATCTACATCAATAGAATCTTCAAATTTTTCAATACCACTTTCTATATTAGTTTCACTATAAACGTGCATCTGATAGTTTTCCAATTTTGGAAAATGCGTTAAGAAGTCCTTTATTGGTTGTAAACCATTTTCAACACTATTAAAATCTGATGTCGTATTGATGTTTAACAAGTGAATTTTTGCATTGCATTTTTTTGCGATTTCTTCTGCATTTTTGAATGCATTGGATATGTCTTCTTTAAAGTCAGATACGAAAGCAATATTTTTAAAAGGAAATGTTATTTCATCTTCTTTTACTTCTTTAATATGGTCTTCTAAAAACCAAGCTGCTGGCTGAACTTTGCTATACCAAGGATATACAGTATTATTACTGTGACAATCATAGCAAGACACCTTAAGCTGATTCTCGATTTTAGACGGTACTTTGTTAAACATCATAAAATCAGTTTCAGGTATTGTGTACCTTTCATTTTTATCCGTTGGAAAAAATTGAATAATCACAAAGGCGATTAATGCTACCCAAGCTATGATTTTTACAATTTTCATTTAGTTGATTTCTCGCTGTACTTTACCGCACTTCAACATTGAGCTTCCGTAATATGGGTTTCTTACTTCTTTCTTTGTACTTAACCAGGCTGTTCCACCATCGTACATTGGGCAAAATTGCTCGTACAACTTTGTCGCAGTTCCTGTTATGGAAACCATAACTGTAATGTCCTTGCTCAAAATTTTAAAATGTTCACGTTGGTGTTTGATATCGCTTTCAGAAATATGCTCTGCGTGTTCTGTTGCATCTTCAATAATGTCTGTTAATTCCTTTTGTTGACTTTCAGAATATGTTGACTTGTCAAGATTGCCAAGTGATTTAGCAAGTGTTCCACCGAGCATCTTAGCCTTGTCATTTTCATCTCCTACTAGCGCATCTTTAAGATTAAAATAATCTTTTAAAATAGCTTCTGCCATTGCGTTTTGAGAATTATTCATTGCCATATTTTTTGAGCTATCCATATTTTCTTGCATTACTTCATTGCTAGCAGACGAAGGTGCTTCATTCTTATTAGCATCTTTACAAGACACGGTTAAAATCATTGTAGCGACTAAGGCTACTGTTCTAATACTTCTTTTAATTGTTTTCATTTTTATTTGTTTTATTGTTAATATTATTTACTTAAAATCTTACTGATAATCCTCCACCGGCACCAAAACGGTTATCGTAACTCGCCATAAGAGAAAAGTTTCTTGATAGCATATATTCAGCTCCTGCACTCCATACTGTTTCTGAAGTAAAGTCTTTATTCATAGGTAGGTCATCTACGAAACCTAAATCTATTTGGTATTCATAATAACCGAATACAGACAGTTTTGGGAAAATCATTATACTGCGACCTACACCAATTCTTGGTCTTAATTTATTATCAACACGCACATCTAAATTGAATAAGTAGGGCGTTAAATAGCGAACACCAACAACTGCCGTTGTGCTAAACTCATTTAAGCTATCACGTGTTGAATTCTCAATGTTTACACCACCAAAAACTCGTAAATAATCGTGTAGATACCGTTCATACGTGAATTCTCCTTCCAGATTTTCATTCCATCCATATTCAAAAGAAGCATTAAATTGATTTCTAATATTAGAGGTCATCAAATTAAAACCAGTAGTATGCGACGCTGCATCTACCAGTCCCCAAGAATACCATTTGTTGGTTTCTTCAATAATTTTAGAAGCTGGAAATTCATCCATTCTTGGGTCTCGTGGCGTATCATAAGACACTACTCTTGCCATACCACCCATCATATGATATAAAATGTGGCAATGGAAAAACCAGTCTCCAGCCTCATCGCCATTATTTCCATAAAACTCGATAGTCATTTCTTCCATTGGGGGCACATTTACCGTGTGCTTTAATGGCGAGTACTCTCCATTTTCATTAAGTACTCTAAAGAAGTGACCGTGTAAGTGCATTGGGTGGTGCATCATCGTCAGGTTATTGAATGTAATGCGCGTTACCTCCTTATTATTTATTTTGATATTATCAGCCTCAGATAGTGGTACACCATTCATACTCCAGATGTAACGATTCATATTACCAGTAAGATTTAGTAATATTTCCTTAACGGGAACATCTTTGTCGTATGTTGTTTTGCTGGGCGACTTCAAATAATCATAATTGTATTCGGCAAATAGATCCATTCCCTCCATCTTCATTCCTGGCATAGAATTCTCTTTCTTCATATTCATTCCAGACATTGTTTTGTCTTTCTTCATATCCATTCCTGCCATATTAGAATGGTCCATCTTACCCATTTCTGTAGTATCTTTTGGCTTATTCATATCCATTCCAGACATTTTTGAATGATCCATCTTCATACCTTTCATTTTAGAATGATCCATTTTCATCTCTCCATCCATTTTCATTCCTTCCATTTTATCCATCTGCATCCCGTATTCCTCTTTCATCTCAAAACGCTCATCCTTACCTGGCTGAAATTTTAAAGCGTGTGCACCCATTTTCATATCCATTTTAGCCATTTTCTGCATCATCCCGATTTTATCTGGTCGAGCAACATCCATTGCAGGTAAAATTGTACCATTACCTATAAAAGCAGAGGCTGTACCAGAACCATCTTGTGCAGTAATTCTAAATTCCATCTTACCTTCTTTTGGTACCGTGACAATAAAATCATACGTTTCGGCTACTCCTATAAAAGTTTTATTTCTTTCGACAGGAACCACATCTAATCCATCTGAAGAAACCAGTACAGGTATCTCTCCTCCAAACGTCATCCAAAAAGAGGTAGAAGCTCCTCCATTAATCATTCGCAGTCTTATTTTTTCACCAGCTTTAAATTCTGGATAGTCAATGCTTTCTTCTCCATTAATTAAAAATGCAGGATAATATACATCTGCTATATCTGCACCTTCCATACGTTGCCTCCAAAAATTGAGTTGTGCTCCAAAAGCGCCACGCGCAATTACTTGATTTAAAGGTGTAGCTGTTCCTTTTTTAATACTGTACCATTCATTCCCACGCTTTAAATTACGCAGAACGTTCATCGGCTTTTCATTCGTCCAGTCAGATAAGACCAACACCAATTCTTTGTCATAATCCAACACTTTTTCTTTAGGCTGAATAACAATGGAACCGTATACGCCGCTTTGTTCTTGTAACATTGTATGGGAATGGTACCAATAGGTTCCAGATTGTTTGATAGGAAATTCGTATTTCTGTGTATGTCCTGGTTCTATAGGTGGTGTATTTAAGTACGGTACACCATCGTAAAAGTTAGGAAGTAAAAGTCCGTGCCAATGCACTGAGGTTTCTACACTCATTTCATTTTTTACATATATTATTGCATATTCACCTTCTGTAAACTCTAAAGTTGGACCGGGAATTGTCCCGTTAACGGTCATTCCCACAACATCTTTGCCTGCTTTATTCACAGTAGCCTCACGCAAGGTAATAGTGTGTTCTCTTACTGGAAGGTTATCTATATTTCCTTGTGTGTCTTGTGCATAAACACCTGTAGTTAACCCAATTAGAAACAACAAAATTATTTTAGTTTTCATTTTAGCTTTTATTTTGTAGACACGAAATTACTCTTGAATTAAAGCTTTTTGTATCACAATTATGGTTCTTATCTACCTAATTTGGTCTAAGGCGTTTCTTATGCTTTTTTGACTATTCTTATATTCCGTTAAACTCATACCAGTTTCATTCTTAAATAGCCTACTTAAATGATTGACATTGCTATAATCAAGTAGTTGTGAAATTTCTGTAAAGTTGTTTTCTTGTAATTGTATCAACTCTTTTACTTTTTCTATTTTTAACTTGATAAAGTATTTTTCTATAGTTATACTTTCATTAAATGAAAAAATCTTACTGATTTTTGAGTACTCGATACTCATCGTGCTTTCTAAATATTTAGAGAGAGTTTTTTCCAATTGTAAAGGCAGTTTTTGCAGTAACTTGATGAGTTCAATTTTAATTTGTTCTACTAGTTGCTGGTCTTGAGCAAGTAGAATTTCAAAACCATTATTTTCTAAAATCGTTTTTATATTATTAAAATCATCTTTAGATCTCTCTTCATAGATTATAGAGCCTAATTGAATATGCTTTAATTGAATACCTAATATTTCAACATCCCTCTGAATTGCTTTAATACAGCGATTACACACCATATTTTTTATGAATAATTTCTTTTCCATCGGTTAGTTAATTAGGTAATTAATCAGTGCAGATTGTATGTAATACATTTGTATGGATTCCACCTGATTCAACTCAAATTTGAGTTGAAGCTCCTGTATATCCAGTACATCGTTAAAATCGATAGTGCCTGTTTCATAGTTTTTAATAAGAATTTGCTCAGCATCTTTAGCTTGCTTTAAATTTTTAGCTTGTGTATTGTATGCTATTCTGGATTGATTACGTTGCGATTGCGCTTTCGCGAAAGCGGATTCTAAAACATTCAATCGATTCTCTTTTTGAGCGTTGATTTCTAACTGTTTCAATTCGTTTTGCTTGCTTCTAGAATCGTACTGCTTATTGAAAATGGGGATAGAGACCGAAACCATCGGCATTAAAATATCCTTCCCATTATCACTAAAATTCATATCGGGACGCTCAGAAACTGGCAAATAATCCAATCCAAAACCAATCATAGGATTGCTTTCGGCTTGATTCAACAGTTCTGATTGTGCTATGGATTCATAGAGTTTGTCATATTTAAGCAACTCTGGATTAAGTGATAGGTTATTTTCATCGTAAAAGATGTCTTCGCTGGGCAACATCAATGCTTCGAGAATGGTTACACCTGTATTTCCATCTCGATTCAGCAACTTGTTGAAGGAAGTTTGCTCTCCCAAATAGGTTTCCTCCAGCACCTCTTTTTGTTGCTGCAATTCGTTTTGTCTAATCTGCAATCGCAACACATCTACCGCTGAAGCTTTGCCAACTTCTACGGAAGTAAGTGCCAATTTTTCATAGGTCTTAAGTAGCTCTATATTCTCGTCAAGCACTTTTTGTTTTGTCTTAATTGTGTATAAGCTGTAATACGACTGAGAGACGGAAAGTGCTAGTTTACGCTTGGCGATTACGATTTCTACATATTCGACATTAGCTATTGAACTCGCGTAATTTTCTCTAGCTGTGATAGTACCAAACCAAGGCAGCATTTGTTTTGCTGAAAAACGTGCTCGTTGAGCTCCCGTTCTAGTTTCTGGCTCACTTACAAAATAGCCAGCGCTAAATTCCGTATTCGGAATCCAATTAGCTTCGTTCACTTTTTCTTCAGCTATGTTATGGCGAAGATTGTATGCTTGTATCTCTGGACTATTACTTTTAGCTTCCTGTATAAAAGACTGTAATTCTTGGGCATTAACAAATGCAGTTAGAAGGAATAAGCAAATAACTAGATTTAACTGTTTCATTTGTATACTTTTTTAAGTTCATACTCCTTTTTCCAGCTATACAGAACAGGAACCAAAAAATAGGAAGTTATATCTATGATCATTCCTCCAAATATGGGAATGGCCATCGGTATCATAATATCACTTCCCTTTCCTGTAGATGTTAATACAGGCAGTAGTGCCAATATGGTAGTTACGGTTGTCATTAAACAAGGTCTTATTCGCTTGCCTGCAGCTTCTAAAGTTGCTTGTCTAATCCCTTTTTTATCAGTAGGGTTTTCTCTATCAAATGTTTGGGTCAGGTAGGTGGCCATAACAACACCGTCGTCAGTAGCTATACCGAACAGTGCAATAAAACCAACCCAGACAGCTACACTTAGGTTAATGGTTTTCATATTAAAAAGTGTCCGTAGATTTTCTCCGAATAAACTAAAATTGAAAAACCAATCTTGACCATATAACCAGATCATAATAAAGCCACCAGCAAATGCAACCGAGATTCCTGTAAATACCATTAATGATGTGGCTACCGATTTAAACTGAAAATATAATATCAAGAAAATAATTAACAGCGCCATAGGCACTACGATTGAAAGTGTTTTCTCTGCCCTTATCTGATTCTCATAGGTTCCGGTAAAGCGATAACTGACACCCTGCGGAACTATTAAACTACCATTTTCGATTTTTTGTTCAATTCGAGCTTGTGCACTTTCTACAACATTAACTTCAGCAAAACCATCTAATTTATCAAACAATACATAACCTATTAAAAAGGTGTCCTCACTTTTAATTACCTGTGGTCCTTGTTCATATCTTATATCTACAAGATCACCAAGTGGCACTTGTGTACCGTTTTTAATGGGAACATAGATATTTTTCAAATCTTCTGGGTTTGACCTTAATTCTCTTGGGTAACGAACTCTTACTCCATATCGTTCCCTTCCTTCTACCGTTTGCGTAAGAGACATACCGCCAACCGCTACTTGTAGTACCTCTTGAACGTCCATTATGGTTAATCCGTAACGGGCTAATTGCTTCCTCTTAATGTCAATTAGTAAATAGGGCTTACCAACGATGCGATCTGCAAAAACAGCTTGTTTCTTTACACCATTCACCTCCTTTAAAATGGTTTCCAATTGCAATCCGAAATCTTCGATAGTTTTTAAATCGGGACCTTTTACCTTAATACCCATTGGAGCTCGCATACCGGTCTGTAACATTACAAGTCTAGTTTCAATAGGCTGTAATTTTGGGGCAGATGTTACACCTGGAAATTTGGTTACCTTAACTATCTCATTCCAAATATCATCTGGACTGTTTATTTCTGGTCGCCAATTTCGGTAATATTCTCCGTCATCATCAGCAATTAAATCTCTGTTAGTAGCTGTAGTTTTTAGTTTTGAAGCTTCATAAATTGCATCATCATTTATGTCATTGTTCGGGTTGATGATATACTTGTCATTATTAAGGACAAACAATCCGTCATCGTTAACCTTGTAACGTTGCCTTAATCCATTACTATTTCTCATATATTCAGACTTATACTGAATCATGTTTTCGTACATAGATAAAGGAGCTGGGTCAAGCGCAGATTCTGTTCTACCAGATTTGCCAACCACAGTCTCTATTTCTGGAATACTGGCAACAGCCATATCTAGTTGTTGCAAAACACGTTTATTTTCTTCAACACCAGCATGCGGTAAAGAAGTAGGCATCAAAAGAAAAGAGCCTTCATTAAGAGCAGGCATAAATTCTTTGCCAGTATTTCTCATAATGAGAACCCCCAGTATTAAAATCACTGTTGGTATCGTTAAGAAAAGAAGTCGATTCTCTAAAGCCCAGCGAAGAATTTGGTCATAATACTTTTTAAAAACGGTAAATACTCCCAATAGACCGAAACAAATAATAGAAACAAAAATCAAATTCATGATAATGCTACGATCAAACCCAAGTGGTCTCCAGTATTCTGCAAGTAAGATTACAATCGCTAACGTTGATAGTACGATGTTTGTCAAATTCTCTTGTTTCGATGATATAAAAGACCTGATCTTTAAAAAAGCCACAGCACCAAAAGCAATTAACAATAAGCCCAACCAATAGCCATAAAAAATGGCGATACAACCTAGAATTATTAATAACCCATTAATAACGAATTTTGTTGCTGTTTTTAAACTTCGCTTTCTAAAAAGAAATGCGGCGATTGGTGGTATCAAGAAAAGTGCAATTACCAAAGATGCCGTTAATGCCATTGTTTTGGTAAATGCTAGCGGACGAAAAAGTTTACCTTCTGCACCTATCATTGTAAATACGGGTAAAAAACTAATAATCGTTGTTAGGACAGCTGTTAATATTGCCCCTGATACTTCTGCCGTTGCGTTATATATAATTTCATTGGTTGTATACTCTACACCATTTGCTTGAAAGCGCAGTTTCTCATCTTCTAAATGCCGAATCATATTCTCAGCGAGTATTACCCCGACATCTACCATAGTACCTATAGCGATCGCAATTCCAGATAAAGCAACGATATTTGCGTCTACATTAAACAATTTCATGGCAATGAAGACCATCAATACTGCAACCGGTAATAAACCCGAAATAAGTATAGATGCACGTAGATTGAACACCATAACTATAATTACAAGAATAGTAATAAGAATTTCTAGCGTAAGTGCTTCGTTTAACGTATGTAAGGTTTCTTGAATAAGCTCTGTACGATCATAAAAGGGGACAATTGTTAACTGAGATGTTCTCCCATCTTTCAATACTTTTGAGGGTAAACCTGATGAAATTTCTACAATCTGTTCTTTTACATTGTTAATTACCTCTAATGGATTGGCACCATATCTAGCAACCACAACGCCACCTACAACTTCAGCTCCTTCTTTATCTAGAATACCTCTTCTCGTTTGGGGGCCTAAATGTACATTCGCAATATCCTTGATATGAATTGAGGTAAAGTTTTTTGAAGTAACCACAGCATCTTCTAGGTCAGAAATAGATTTCACATAACCTAAGCCACGAACTAAATATTCCGCTTGATTCATTTCTAAAGTCTGTACACCAATATCTTGATTAGACCTTTTAACCGCCTTAACGACATCACTTAATCCAATACCATATTGACGCATTTTTTCAGGCTCAACATCAATTTGGTATTCTTGCACATAACCACCAATTGATGCAACCTCAGAAACACCACCTGCAGAAGCCAAGCCATACTTAACATAATAATCTTGAATGCTTCGTAGTTCTTGTAAATCCCATCCACCGGTTACATTACCATCCTTATCTCGACCTTCTAAAGTGTACCAATAAATTTGTCCTAATCCTGTAGCATCAGGTCCTAATGTGGGGTTGACACCATCGGGAAGCAAACCATTAGGTAAAGAATTTATTTTCTCAAGAATTCGGCTTCTAGTCCAGTAAAATTCAACATCCTCCTCAAAAATGATGTAAATACTAGAAAAGCCGAACATAGATGAACTACGAATAGTTTTAACTCCAGGTATTCCCAAAAGAGTGGTTGTTAAAGGGTACGTAATTTGGTCTTCTATATCTTGAGGAGACCTACCAACCCATTTGCTAAATACTATTTGTTGATTTTCTCCTATATCTGGTATTGCATCTACGGCAACAGGATTTGATGGTAGAATTCCGGTATTCCAATTAAATGGAGTGCTTATAATTCCCCAGCTTACAAACAGGGATAACAATAGAGCTGCAACGAGCTTATTCTCGATAAGAAATTTGATAGCTTTATTAAGCATATACTTTGATTATTAAACATTTACGAATGATTTGAAATCCTGAAACACAGAAATACAAATACAACAAATTGAGCCCTAGTCGATAGTTATCGAAGGGCGAATCACGAATGTTTAATAAATCAAATTACGAAGGTCTGGTGCAAGACTTGCACATCCCGTATGACAAATGGTGGTGGATAATCTTTATAAGGAACCTCCTCTGATGCCGTTCCTTCAAAAAGATTGATGTAAGAGTAAAGGAATGATGCAACAAAAATCTGTTGCTCAAATGTGAGTGTGCTGAAATTATTTTTTAAATCTTCTTGTCCCTCGATGATGATTTGTTCATCTGAGCAACAGGATTTATTTTTCATTTCTGGATTTTCACAAGTTGATACAACTTGCTCTTTTTTCATTCCACAAGTTTCCACATTATGAAAGAAAGAATAATCGACAATAGTATCTCCACAGTAATGCAAATCAATGGTAAATGACATCGTAGAGAATAACACTACGAACGCCATCAAGATTGACATTATTTTTTGAGATACTTTTTTCATTAGCACAAATATATAAAAATTTAAAATTTTTATTGAGTTTAACAATAATTTAATTTGTAATGGTTTGAACCAAGTAAGCTGAAAATCGGGGACTTACAATTTAAAATCTTTGGGAGTAGTACTCAAATAATTGCTATTGACTGTTTTTAATGTCAAATAATGATAATTTTTATTTTGATTAGCAAAACAAAGAAATGTTGTACCTATGTTGTACCCAAGCATAAAAAAAGCCTCTCAATTTCTTGAAAGGCTTGATTTTATTAGTAGCGGGGACTGGACTCGAACCAGCGACCTTCGGGTTATGAGCCCGACGAGCTACCTACTGCTCTACCCCGCGATATGGGTTTTTATCTCACTTGTTTTCAACTTCAGGTCATTACGCTGACGAGATAAAGGTTTGCTACTATTCGTAGCGGGGTGCAAATATACAACACATTTTCTATATTTTCAAAACTTATTTAAAGAATATTTTTCAAGAGCTATATCCTTTAAAAAACATTAAATCCATAACTTCGGTTTTTGCAATTTTATGGATACAATTAATGATTTTATAGCCAGCGCGCTACCGTATACTGAATGGCCAATGTTTCTTTTGTTGATAGGTGGCGGACTCTTTTTAGTTTTTTATTCAAAACTAATGCCCTATCGTTTTTTCGGTCACGCCATTGCTATTACCGCAGGTAAATATGATAATAAAAATTCTAAAGGTGAGGTAAGCTCATTTCAGGCACTGTCGGCCGCAGTTGCTGCTACAGTTGGCTTGGGGAATATATCTGGGGTGGCAATAGCCATACATGATGGTGGACCGGGAGTGGTTTTTTGGATTTGGATGACAGCATTAATAGGTATGTGTATCAAATTTTACTCTTGTAGTTTGGCAATTATGTATCGTGGTACAGATTCAGACGGTAAATTACAAGGTGGTCCCATGTACTATATCACAAAAGGACTGGGAGAAAAAGCTAGACCGTTGGCTATTTTTTTTGCGGTTTGTGGGTTATTCGGGTTTTTAGGTGTTTTCACGGCGAACCAGTTTACAGAAACATTTATGAGTGTAGTTGAACCTGGTTCAACAATAATAGAAATGAGCGATGAGAATTGGAAATGGACTATAGGACTTATTTTGGCCGTGATTACCTCATTTGTAATTTTCGGCGGATTAACAAAGATTGCAAAAGTCGCTTCTGCCATAGTTCCGTTCATGGTTGCGGTATATCTAATAGCGGTTATTGCTGTAATGGCTATGAATTCTGGTCAAATATTGCCTGCTTTAAAAATGATATTTACTGAAGCTTGGAACTTTAAATCTTTGGCTACTGGCGGCTTTTGGGGATTGGTTATTATTGGTGTCCGTAGGGCAATGTTTTCAAATGAGGCCGGTTTGGGTAGCGCACCAATGTATCACGGTCAGTCAAAAAACGATGAACCAATTCGCGAAGGCTTGGTGGCTATGTTGGGGCCGTTTATAGATACTATTTTGGTATGTACATTTACGGCAATCGTAATTATTCTCAGTGGAGCGTATTTAGAAGATTCTAGTGGTATTGTAATGACCTTATCGGCATTTGAAAAAACCTTGTTCGGTTGGGGAGACGTACTGTTAATGGTTATAGTAACTGCATTTGCATTGTCTACTTTGTTCACCTATTCTTACTATGGGGTAAAATCTTTATCCTTTTTGACCAATGCTAAAATAGGCAAGTTGTATAACTGGTATTTTGTGATTATGATTGTTTTTGCGGCAGTTGCTTCGTTAGAGCTGGTTAAGAATTTAATTGATTTGTCTTATGCACTAATGGTAATTCCTAATATGATTGCCGTACTTTTGTTGGCTCCTAAGGTAAATGTAGAATTGAAGAAATATATATTAAAATATAGAGATGGCAGATCATAAGGCGGGCTTCGTAAATATAATTGGTAATCCTAATGTTGGCAAATCAACATTGATGAATGCTTTTGTGGGTGAAAAATTATCCATAATAACATCAAAGGCACAAACAACAAGGCACCGTATTTTAGGAATTGTAAATGGGGATGATTTTCAAATGATTTTATCGGATACCCCTGGTATTATTAAGCCGGCATATCAGCTTCAGAGCAGTATGATGGATTTTGTAAAATCGGCCTTTGAAGATGCCGATGTGCTTTTGTACATGGTAGAGATAGGGGAAAAGGCTCTAAAAGATGAAGCTTTTTTTGAAAAAATAAAGAACAGTAAAATTCCCGTATTATTATTGTTGAACAAGGTAGATACGGCTACGCAAGAATTATTGGAAGAGCAAGTGCAATACTGGCAAGAAATGTTGCCAAGTGTAGAGTTGCATCCTATTTCTGCATTATCGAATTTTAATATAAAAGGTGTATTTGAACGTATAATAGAGTTGTTGCCTAAGTCTCCGGCATATTATCCAAAAGACCAATTAACGGACAAGCCAGAACGTTTTTTTGTAAATGAGACGATCCGGGAGAAAATCTTATTGAACTACAAAAAGGAAATTCCGTATGCTGTTGAGATAGAGACCGAAGAGTTTTTTGAAGATGAAGATATCATTCGTATGCGAGCTGTTATTATGGTTGAGCGAGATTCTCAAAAAGGTATTATAATAGGTCATAAAGGTTCTGCCTTAAAAAAAGTAGGGGTAGAGGCTAGAAAAGACTTGGAGAAGTTTTTTGGCAAACAGGTGCACATTGAATTATATGTAAAAGTGAACAAGAATTGGCGTAGTAATGCACGTCAGTTAAAACGCTTTGGGTATAATAAGTAAAGTCTTTCTAAATTTTATATATAGATAAGCTAATCAGGCAACTATTGTTCGGATTATACTACCTTTGCGGCAAATTTAAGCTATGGGTGCTATTGTTGCCATTGTAGGGAGACCTAATGTAGGGAAATCAACATTTTTTAATAGATTAATTCAAAGACGCGAGGCTATTGTTGATGCCGTTAGCGGTGTTACACGTGATCGCCATTATGGTAAAAGTGATTGGAACGGAAAAGAGTTTTCAATTATTGATACCGGCGGATATGTTGTAGGTAGTGATGATGTTTTTGAAAAGGAAATTGATAGGCAAGTTGAATTGGCGATCGAAGAAGCTGATGCCATTATTTTTATGGTAGACGTTGAAACTGGTGTTACCGGTATGGACGAAGATGTTGCCAAGTTACTTAGAAGGGTCAAGAAGCCTGTTTTTTTGGCGGTCAACAAGGTTGATAATGCCAAAAGAGCTGAGGATGCTGTTGAGTTTTATTCTTTGGGCCTTGGTGAGTATTATACCTTATCTAGTATAAATGGAGGTGGTTCTGGAGAATTGTTAGATGCCTTGGTAGAAAAGTTGCCAGATGTTGTAGAAGAGGAAAGTGATCTGCCAAGATTTGCCGTTGTAGGTAGGCCTAATGCCGGTAAGTCATCATTTATAAATGCACTTATTGGGGAGGATAGATATATTGTGACCGATATTGCAGGTACGACAAGAGATAGCATTGATACAAAATATAATAGATTCGGATTTGAATTTAACCTAGTTGATACCGCTGGTATTCGTCGTAAGGCAAAAGTGAAGGAAGATCTGGAGTTCTATTCCGTAATGCGTTCGGTTAGGGCAATTGAGCATTGCGATGTTTGTATTTTAATGTTAGATGCCACAAGAGGTTTTGACGGTCAGGTAGAAAATATTTTCTGGCTAGCACAACGTAACCACAAGGGGATTGTAATTCTTGTGAATAAGTGGGATTTGGTAGAGGATAAAGAGACCAATACTATAAAGCATTATACCGATAAAATTAAAAAAGCTATTGAGCCATTTACAGATGTGCCAATTCTCTTTGTTTCTGTATTGACAAAGCAACGTATTTTTAAGGCAATAGAAACTGCAGTTGAGGTATATAATAATCGTAATAAAAAGATTATTACCCGTAAGTTCAATGAAACAATGTTGCCTATAATAGAAAATTATCCACCACCGGCATATAAAGGGAAGTTTGTTAAGATTAAATTTTGTACGCAATTACCAACTCCGTATCCGCAGTTTGCATTTTTTTGTAACCTGCCGCAATATGTACGTGAGCCATATAAGCGTTATCTAGAGAATAAGATACGTGAAGAGTATGATTTTACTGGGGTGCCTATTACAGTATTTATGAGGAAGAAATAAAGATTTTATTCTAATCTTCAATTGTAAAATTGAAAATGACCAAACAATTATGTTAAGCAGTATTGTTTGGTCATTTTTTTTTTTTTTTTTTTTTTTTTGAGTTTTAAACAACAACACACCATTAGCCCCTCCCGAGAGGGGAACAGTTTTTGACTTGTATTAAAAATTTTAGATAAGGCAGATTAAATGATATTTGAGGGAACATTGCTCCCGGCGCTCAACAATCTCAAAACAAAAAAACGTAATCTTCCCCTCTGGGGAGGGGACAGAGGGGTGGGTACTGTGATGATGAAGATTACAACAAACTCACAAACAGCAACCCATCCTTAGCCCATGCCGGGAGGGGAATAGCTTCTGAATTGTACTAAACATTTTTGATAAAACAGACTTAGTAATTTTTTGGAAAAAAAACTACCACCCCCCAGAAGCACCGCCGCCGCCAAAGCCGCCGCCGCCGAAACCTCCTCCAAATCCACCGCCGCCAAAGCTTCCGCCTCCGCCGCTACCGAATCCGCCACTAGAACCGCTAGAGCGTCCCATGTTGCTGAGAATAATCATATCCCATGGGCTTAGTCCTCTGTGCCTTCTGCCACCATTTCTGTCATTGTCATCATTTTTACGACTCCATAAAATGAAAAGTATTACCAAAAAAATGATAAATGGTAGAAAAGAAGAGAGTGGAGTGCCGCCATTATCGCCAAATGTTCGGTCTTCTTGAAATTCACCGTTCAATACTTGAAAAATCACATCTGATCCTTTGTTTAGCCCTCCATAGTAATCTCCAACTCTAAATTCCGGTAGAATCACGTTTTCTATAATTCTTTTGGACAGGGCGTCAGTAAGTAAACCTTCTACGCCATAACCGGTACTAATAGCAACTTTTCTGTCGTTTTCGGCTAAAATTATAAGAATACCATTGTCTTTTCCTTTTTGGCCAATTCCCCATTTTTGCCCCCAGTTGGCACCCAAATAATTAATGTTCTCACCATTGGTGCTCGCAATAATGGTAATTACAATTTGGGTAGAAGTACTGTCCGAATACCTAACTAATTTTTGGCTTAAAGCTACTTTTTGCTGATCGCTCAGTAAATTGGTATAGTCGTAAACACTGGTTTGTAAGGCTGGTTTTTCGGGTATCTCAAACTGGCTCCATGACGGAGTGCACCAAAGAAAAAGAATTACAAGGCTAACCTTTAGATATCTCATTGCTTAGTTCGTTGGTGTCATCTGATTGCCAAGGAAAATGACTTCTTAGTTCTTCGCCAGCTTTTAAAATGCCGGCAACTAGTCCGTCTTTAAAAGCTCCCTTTTCAAAATGTGTTTGAATACTATTTCTGGTAGTCTGCCAAAAATCTTTGGGCACAACGTTGTCTATCCCTTTATCGCCACAGATTACAAATTTCTTGTCGGTTACGGCAACATAGATCAGTACCCCGTTTTCTTGTTTGGTGTTATCCATTTTTAATAGATGGAAAACCTCTTTAGCGCGCTCGTAATGATCTTTACGTGTGTGCCCCTCAATATGTACCCTAATTTCGCCAGAAGTATTCTTTTCAGCTTTAAGAATAGCTTCTACTATCTTTTGCTCTTCTGTTGCCGATAAAAAATCTTCTACTCTGGACATAGGTTGTTATTCAAAATCAAAATCTACATCTGGTGCATTTTCTGAACCTGCATCAGCCTTGTAATAGGCTAGTTCATCAAAATTTAAAAAACCTGCCAAAATAGAATTCGGGAATTTTTTAATATGCAGGTTGTAAGGTTCTACTGTTGCGTTAAACCTGTCACGTGCTACGTTTATTCTATTTTCGGTACCTTCTAATTGGGATTGCAGTTCCAAGAAATTCTGATTTGCTTTTAAATCTGGATAGCGTTCTACGGTCACCAATAATTTACTTAATGCTCCGCTTAACCCACTTTGTGCTTGGTTGAATTGTTCTAATTGTTGTGGTGTAATATTGGTTGGGTCAATACTCACCGAAGTAGCTTTTGCTCTAGCTTCGATTACATCTGTTAAGGTACCTCTTTCAAAATCTGCAGCGCCTTGTACAGTTTTTACAAGGTTGCCTATTAGGTCATTTCTACGTTGATATGCACTTTCAACATTTGCCCAGGTTTTTGTAGAAGTTTCTTTTAGTGCTACAGCGGTATTGTTGAAGCCTACGCCCCATTGGTATAGTCCAAATGCTATGACGGCGATAACGATTAGTGCGATTAATCCTTTTTTCATAATGGTTGTGTTATAATTGGTCTTTAATTTTATTTAGTTCCGCTTTTACACGCTCCAATTTTTGAATGATATCGAAATTGGAAAGCGTTTTCTGCTTTTCTTCTTTAAGGTGAATTTTTGCGCCATCAAGAGTAAAGCCTCTTTCTTTTACCAAATGATAGATCAATTGGAGGTTCTTAATGTCCTGAGGGGTGAATTTTCTGTTTCCCTTTGCATTTTTTTTAGGTTGGAGCACATCAAATTCTTTCTCCCAAAAACGAATTAACGAGGCGTTTACACCAAAAGCACGGGCAACCTCGCCAATGCCATAATATCTTTTTTCTGGAAGGTCTATCTGCATTAATCCAATGATTGATTTTCTTGATTAGCAAATTTAAGCATGTTCTCGAATTCTTCGGGCGATAAACTTCCGTAATAGAAGTTGATAGGGTTAATACGATCTTTGTCCTTCCAAACCTCATAATGTAAGTGTGGAGCTTCGGACCTGCCTGTACTACCTACAAAGCCTATTAGATCGCCTCGTTTTACTTTCTGTCCTTTTTTAACGTTGTACTGACTTAAATGCGCATAAAGGCTCAGGTATCCATAGCCGTGTTCTATGCGAATATGTTTTCCGTACCCGGAAGAATTATTGTCTGCTCTGGTTATTTTACCATCACCAGCGGCGTATATAGGTGTTCCTTTAGGTGCAGTGAAGTCCATGCCATAGTGCATTTTTCTTGCTTTTGTAAATGGATCTGAGCGCCAACCATATCCTGAAGCCATACGGGTTAAATCTTCATTATTGATTGGCTGTATAGCGGGAATGGACATTAACAATTTTTCTTTTTCCTCTGCCAATTTTGTAATCTCATCAAGTGACTTTGATTGTATGGCCATCTGTTTTTTTATGATATCCAGCCTTTTGGTGGTAGATATTATCATCTCTGAATTGTTGAAGCCTTCTAAAGATTTGTAACGGTTAATACCGCCAAAACCGGCTTTACGCTGCTCATCTGGTATGGGGTTGGCCTCAAAATATAAACGGTAGATATTATTGTCGCGTTCTTCAATATTGCCCAGAACTTCTTCTATCTGTTCCATTTTTTTGTTCAGCAACTCGTATTGAAGCTCGTAGTTCTTTACTTCACGAGATAAAGAAAGTTCTCTTGGGGTATTGACAAGATTGGTGTTGAGAAGAAGTATTAAGCCTAACAATCCAAAAAGGCAGGAGCCCAAAATAAAGAAGGTTATATTTCTATAACGTTTAGATTTTTCGGGTTCTATTTTACGGTACGACAGCGTGTCTGGGTCGTAATAGTATTTTACCTTAGACATGAATGTTATTTATCCTATTTTTGTTTTTTCAATTATTAGGGAACAAACAAATATAAAGATAGTTTTATAGAAACCGTTAAAATTTGTAAAAGCTTAGCATTTTAGATGAATTCCAAAGAAACAAGAACTCAATTTCTGAATTTTTTCAAAGGTAAAGAACACAAAATAGTGCCTTCTGCACCTATGGTCATAAAAGATGACCCGACCCTGCTTTTTACAAATGCGGGCATGAACCAGTTTAAAGAATACTTTTTGGGTATTACTCAGCCTAAGAGCTCAAGAGTGGTAGATACTCAAAAATGTTTGCGTGTAAGTGGTAAACATAATGATTTGGAGGAAGTAGGTAAAGATACCTATCACCATACCATGTTCGAGATGTTGGGTAACTGGAGCTTTGGCGATTATTTTAAAGAAGAGGCTATTGCATGGGCATGGGAATTGTTGACCGAAGTATTTAAAATAGATAAGGATAGTTTGTACGTATCAGTTTTTGAAGGTAGTGAAGATGCCGATCAATTGGATATGGATGAAGAAGCGTTTGGGCTATGGAAGAAAATTGTTCCGCAGGATAGAATTATCATGGGGAACAAAAAAGATAATTTTTGGGAAATGGGCGACCAAGGACCGTGTGGGCCATGTTCCGAGATCCACGTGGATATTCGCTCAAAAGAAGAAAAGGCAAAAGTATCTGGTGCAAGTTTGGTAAATCAAGACCATCCGCAGGTAGTGGAAATTTGGAACCTGGTATTTATGCAATACAACCGCAAAGCGGATGGTTCGTTAGAGAGTTTGCCGGCTAAGCACGTGGATACAGGAATGGGGTTTGAACGTCTTTGTATGGTTTTACAAGGAGTACAATCTAACTATGATACAGATATATTTACGCCGTTAATACGAGAAATAGAAACCATAACAAATTCCGATTATGGGAAAAATGAAGAAATTGATATAGCCATTCGTGTGATCAGTGATCACATTCGCGCGGTGGCATTTTCTATTGCAGACGGTCAGTTGCCAAGTAATACAGGTGCCGGTTATGTAATAAGAAGAATATTAAGAAGAGCGGTACGCTACGGATTCACCTTTTTAAATACCAAAGAACCTTTTATGTTCCGTTTGGTAAATGTTTTAACGGATTCTTTGGGTGCAGCTTACCCGGAATTGAAAGAACAAAAACAACTGATCGAAAATGTGATCAAAGAAGAAGAATACTCTTTCTTGAAAACCTTGGATCAGGGCTTATTGCTTTTAGATACCATCATAAAGAATACCAAAGGAAAAATCGTAGATGGCGGAAAGGCTTTTGAGCTATATGATACTTTCGGATTTCCAATAGATTTAACTGCATTGATTCTTAGTGAAAAAGGATATGAGTTAGATGAAGTTGGCTTTGATGCCGCAATGCAGAAGCAGAAAAATAGGTCAAAATCCGCATCGTCCGTATCTAAAGAAGATTGGGAGGTTTTACAAGAGGATAACGAGCAAGAGTTTGTTGGTTATGATATGCTTGATGTTGAGGTAAAGATTACCAAATACAGAAAAATAACGTCCAAAAAAGAAGGTACACAATATCAACTGGTGTTTAATCTCACCCCTTTTTATGCTGAAGGCGGTGGTCAAGTTGGTGATAAAGGGTATTTAGAAGATGCACATGGCGATGTTATTTATATTACCGATACCAAGAAAGAGAATAATGAGATCATTCATTTTGCCAAGAACCTACCAAAGCATTTAAATGAAAGTTTTAAAGCGGTCGTAGATAAAAAGCAACGCAACAGAACTGAAGCTAACCATACGGCAACGCACTTGTTGCATCAGGCATTAAGAGAAGTTTTGGGTAAGCACGTAGAGCAAAAAGGGTCTTCGGTACATTCAAAATATTTACGATTCGATTTTTCTCATTTTTCTAAAATGACACCAGAAGAATTGCAGGAGGTTGAGAATTTTGTGAATGCTCGTATAGACGGACAATTACAGCTTCAAGAAGAAAGAAACGTACCAATGAAAACGGCGATAGCAGAGGGCGCTATGGCGTTATTTGGAGAAAAATATGGAGATGCGGTAAGAACCATTCGTTTTGGTCAATCCATAGAATTATGTGGAGGAACACATGTAAAGAATACGGGAGATATCTGGCAATTTAAAATAAAGTCAGAGGGCGCCGTTGCGGCAGGTATTAGAAGAATAGAAGCAATTACCGGTGATGCCGTTAAAGACCTTCATACTGATAATGACAAATTGCTATCAGAAATAAAACATGTTTTAGGCAATAGCCAAGATCCGTTAAAGTCGGTTTCAAGTTTACAGGAAGAGAATAGCAGCCTTAAAAAACAAGTAGCTGAATTACTTAAGGATAAGGCAAAAAACCTAAAAGGTGATTTACTTTCAGAACTTAAGGAAATCAACGGAGTGCAGTTTCTAGCTAAAAAGATAGATTTAGATGCCGCTGGTATTAAAGACCTTAGTTTTGAAATGGGCGGCAATAAAGATAATTTGTTTTTACTGTTCGGTACAGAGCAAAATGGTAAAGCTTTATTGTCCTGTTATATATCTAAAGAACTGGTTGCCTCAAAAGGATTAAATGCCGGGACAATTGTTCGTGAGCTTGGTAAGTATATTCAAGGCGGCGGTGGCGGTCAACCTTTCTTTGCCACTGCAGGCGGTAAAAACCCTAGTGGTATTGATGAGGCTTTGGCAAAAGCAGAGAGTTATTTGGGGTAATATTATCATCCTTAAGATGAAAATAATAATACCTTGGTTGTATTAATTGAGGGGCTTAATATTGCGATTTTTTATGAAAAAATATGTCATCTTATTGCTGTTTATCTCCTCTTGTAACCTTTCGGATAAAAAGGTAGAGTCTGAAAAAGATGATAAAAAGGTAGAGAAAAAAGTCTTGTCAGGTATAGATTCTGTGCGTATTAGGGAGTATGTAGAGAAATCTTTTCAAAGCCCGATGCATTCGCTGGAACATCAACAGTATTTAGATTCTGCATTAGCAATTATGCCAGAGAGCGCTTGGCTATGGCAACAAAAAGCAATGCCGCTATATAAAACTAGAAAATACCAATTAGGAGAACCATTTTTAGAGAAGGCTGTTGAGTACGACCCGGAAAAGTATTTGGATTATAGCGGTTTTATAAACTGTATTTTCTCAAAAGATTATATAAAATCGATTTCTGAATTTATGAGAGCCAAAAAAGAGTTTGGCGATGGGTATGTTATGGATCATACCTATAACTTTTACATTGGTCTGGATTATCTTCAATTAAATAAATTCTCTAAAGCAAAAGAGTTTTTGTTGCTAAGTAAAGAGCAGCAGTTTAAAGATTTTCCTAATGATCCTCCGCAAGAAGCCTGTCACTATTTGGATTGGTATTATTTGGGTATTGCAGATTTTGAACTAGGCAATTACAAAGACGCGATTACTTCACTTGAAATGTCATTAAAGGTTTATGAAAATTTTGCCGAAGCACTTTATTTTAAGGGTAGAAGTATGACCAAATTGGGAAATGAAGAAGGTGCGGAATGGGAGAAGAAAGCTTTTGAATATGGAGATAATACTATAAATGAGGATAATGTAATTTATGAGATTTATCCATATCAACTGTTTCATAAGTTAAATGAGAGTGAACGACCAAAATGAATCTCTTAACTGAAATACCGTTCTCCAAAGCTAATAATCCTATTGACTACTCTAGTCAGTTATTATTGTTGGGCTCTTGTTTTTCTGAAAATATAGGGGCTAAGCTATCGTATTACAAATTTCAAGGAATACAGAACCCGTTTGGGATATTGTTTCATCCTTTGGCAATTGAAAGGATAATTGAAAAGTCGGTCAATCAAGAATTATTTACAGAAAAAGATGTGTTTAACCAGAATGAACAATGGCATAGTTTTGATGCGCATTCTAGCTTAAGTAATCCGTCCAAAGCACAAATTATTACAGATTTAAATAATGCAATAAGTAGAACTTCAACGCAAGTAAATACAGCTAGTCATATCATTATCACTTTAGGTACCGCTTGGGTGTACCGCAAGACTTCTAGCAATAAAGTTGTAGCAAATTGCCATAAAGTACCGCAGTCAAATTTTACTAAAGAGCTGTTAAGCGTAGAAGAGGTGGCACAGAGTTTAAAACGAGTTATCACATTTGTGCAATCTGTAAGTCCTACAGTACAATTTATATTTACGGTATCACCTGTTAGGCATTTAAAGGATGGATTTCTGGAGAATCAAAGAAGTAAAGCGCATCTTATTGCCGCTATTCATCAGGTTTTAAATGAGGATAGGGTATCTTATTTTCCTAGTTATGAATTAATGATGGATGAGTTGCGTGATTATCGTTTTTACGCCAAAGATATGATACACCCCAATGAGTTGGCAATAGAGTATATCTGGGAGAAGTTTAGATTAGTTTGGATTAAGGATAGTATGGACGATCACATGAAAAAAGTTGATGAAATTCAACGTGGATTGCAACATCGACCTTTTAATCCGAATAGTGAAGCACATCAAAAATTTTTAACATCGTTACGTAGAAAGATTACGTATATACAGAAAGCGTATCCATTTATGGATTTCAAAATTTCAAAGGCATGAAAAAATTTATTGCAGGCGTTCTAATTACTTTAGCAATTGTATTGGTGGTTCGTTCCTGCAATGATGGTAAAGAAGATAAATCTATTCTTAAAGAAAACTCCATGCTCATTCAACAAGAAATCACCAACGTTTCCAAGTTGGTGGTAACTGAGGGGCATTTTGCGGAGGTGTACAATTATAAAGATTCAAAAGAACTTTTTGGTCCGTTATTGCGGGCAGAAAAAAAGGCATTGGTTGTGGTAAATGCAGATGTAACGGTAGCTTATGATTTAAGTAAGATAGAATTTGAAGTTGATGAGGCAACCAAAACGTTAAAAATTAAAAGCATACCAGAAGCAGAAATTAATCTGAATCCAGATTTTGAATACTACGACGTTACCGCAGATTATTTGAACCAGTTTGATGCTACCGATTATAATAAAATAAAGAAAACGGTAAATGCATCATTAATGAAAAAAGTACAAGCTTCTGCATTATTGGGCAATGCGGAGAATAGACTAATTAGTGAGCTGCAGAAGTTCTATATTCTTACCAATTCTATGGGTTGGCAATTAACCTACCAAGATCAGACCATTGAATCATTAGAGACACTGCAAGAAATTAAGCCAGGGATTTTACCGTAGCTAATGCTAATCCGTCATCAATTAATTGCCCAAGTTTCGGTTGGTCAAGTTTAATGTTTTCCAAGTGCTGTTCTATATTTTTTGCTAGTTTGTCATCATTACTTTTTATGGCCAGTTCATAAATTTCCACGGGCAATAACCAATCTGTTGGGTATTTTTCCTGTATTTCCTGAAAAATTTTTGTTCTAGAAACAATGGTATTTTTTCCCTCTCTAAAATCCCTGATTGTCTTATAATAAGATTCTAGTTCATTTAAACTTTCTTCATCTTCGCTAAGACTGCTAGGGCTTAGGGAATGGTCTAAAAGGTCAAAACTATGCAAATCTGCGGGACCATGGTAGGCGGAAACTATGTCTTCACCAATTGCCATATTGTACAATTCATCGTTAGATTCAAAAAGTGTTGTTCCATTATGGGTTACCTTACAATTTTCAAAAGTAATTAAGATAATTCTACCTTGAAGATTACGTGTGCCGGTAACTATTTTACCGGTAACATTGATTCCACCAATAAAATCTAACGAAACAATTTCACCTTCATAAATCTTATATGCTTTAAGGTCGCGCGGACTCATATCCTCAATAGGTATATTAATACCTTTAAGTCGTCCTATTGGTGATCCAAAACCGGTTTCATGCTGATTGATATCTTGACCTACCAACTCTTTTTCTCGGTATGCTAAAGCAGATTTACCCTTGGTTTGAAAGTATATAGGTTTGCCTTCATGAGAAATCAATGATTCAAAATTACCGGATACTTGTAATCCAGTACTTAGTTCAATTGTTCCTAGTTCTTTTGAGTCTATAAGTTTCTGTAAACCTGAAAGTCCGCCCTTTCGTAAAGCCATTGTATTTGCAAAGTCTTCAAGAACCTGACTCAAAAAAGCAAAATCTGGAGTAACAAAAAGTTGTGGTTGAGGTTTGGTAATATCAAAAGAGGTTCTTGCCGCTTCAATGGAATAAGGCAGTTTTTTTACGTTATCTGTCATGCACCACTGGCTTTCACCAATAGAGGATAAAAGTCCCGCTCCGTAAATCTTAGGGTCTTCTAAAGTTCCTATGAGTCCGTATTCCACGGTCCACCAATGCAAGTTTCTAATAAGCGCCATTTCGCTGGGTTCGCCCATATTATCCTGAAGAAATTCAATATGCTTTTCAGACTTTTGAATTTCTTCTATTGGTGTGCCTTTAGCTTCTTTGATAATAGATAAATGGCGTACAGCTTCGTATAATTCAAAATCTTTAGCACTGGATATAGCTTTACAGCCAATTTCACCAAATCGCCTTAAATATGCAGCATATTCAGGGTTGGCAATAATAGGCGCATGGCCCGCTCCTTCATGAATAATATCTGGGGCAGGGGTATAGGCAATATTCTCTAATTGGCGAATATCAGAGGCTATAACTAGAACATTATAGGCTTGGAACTCCATAAAAGCGGCGGGCGGAATAAAGCCATCTACAGCGACGGCGGCCCAGCCTAAATCTTTTAATATACGGTTCATGCCGTACATGTTTGGGATGTTGTCTATAGAGATGCCTGTTTTACGTAAGCCTTCCGTATATGATTTATGGGCAACTTGGCTAAGGTAATCTACATTTTTTCGCATCACATATCTCCAAACAGCTTGGTTTATAGGGGTGTATTCCTCATAGTTTTGAGGTTTAATGTATTGCCTTAAATGTGATGGAAGTTTATCCAAAATAGGATTGCTTTCATATGTAGAAGTAATTTCGCCCATAATTATACTTTTGAAGCCTATATTATTTCTACTAAATATAGGATTATAGGACTAATTAAATGTTAAATTTGATTTAATTAGGAAATAAGACTTTAAATAGATAATTTAAAAGTAATTATTACTTTATAGTGTTCTCAAGAGACCGTTAATCAGGAAAATATTTTGATGGAAAAATTAGATTTTATAGATAGGGAGATATTAAAGATTTTGCAGAAAGATGCAAAAATTGGTGCCAAGGCAATTGCAGAGCAACTTGGAATGACAAAAACACCAGTATATGAACGTATTAAACGTCTTGAGCAAGATGGGTTTATAATGAACTATGTAGCCATTTTGGATAAGGACAAAATTGAGGATAGCATAACGGTTTTTAGCTTTGTATCTTTAGAGGCTCAAAAAGGCGCAATGATGGATGATTTTTTTGAACAGGTAAAAAAGTATCCTGAAGTGGTAGAATGCTTTGTAGTGGGTGGCGAGTTTGATTTTCTCCTTAAAGTGGTAGTGGCCAACCTTGATGCTTATTATAATTTCGCAAAATTTAAGATAGCTTCTTTACCAAGTATTGGTGGTGTTAAGAGCGCTTTTGTTTTAAATGAGGTAAAGAACGATACGCATTTTCCATTATTATAAATAAAAAAGGCTCGCAGATGAAATCATCTGCAAGCCCTAATTTTAAAATATGTGTTTATTATTTCATTGCAACCGCATTAGGTGGGTATTGCTCTAAAATTTGAGATACAAATTCTCTAATACGTTCTTCTTTTTTTGCAATATTCTTGGTATTGGATAGTGTTCCCACACCTTTACCCTGCCATACCAGTTCGTTTGTATTATTATCTATAAGGTCAATATAAAGAGAACCCTGTGTGCTGGCACTTACGCTAGTACCGCCCCAGCCAAAACCAGGTCCCCAAGCCCATGGGTTGTAACCCCATCCCCAGGCACCGCCCCAACCGTAGTTGTTACTATAAACATCAACGCGTTCTTGCTCTTTGGTAAAGATACTGACCAATAAATCTGGCTTTTCAGATTTTACGAAACCTCTTGAGCTCATTTCAGTTTCAATGGCGCGTAAAATTCGTTTTTTGTCCAAGTCTGATATTTGAGCTTTGTCTATTCCGGTTTTATAAAATGCATATGTTTTATAACCATTGAAATCAGCTTTCTGGTCATAATCTGAAAGTACGCTTACAGATGAACAGGAAGTAATAAAAACTAAAAGAAGTAGCGGCAAGCCAAGTAGTTTAATGTTTTTCATAATGTTATATATTTTAAGTACTAATTTTTTCTGTAATAAACATTCACAAATATCATGCCGTGCTATGTTAAATTTTATTGAGTATTGGTTTTTGGATCATATCCATATGGGCAGTGTCTACAGCCACTTTCACAGCAATACCCACGTTTTAGATGAAACTGTTCAGTAAAAACTCTAAATCCGTTTTCAGACCAGTAAAAGTCACCTTCTTCTATAGGTATTATTTCTTTCATTTTGCAAAGTCATTAGATGGTATAAAGTTACTTCTTTCTGTTGATAACCTAATGACATGACTTCCGGAAGATAGCCAATGAAGCCGTTTAGCCCTGTTTTGACCATTAATCGGTTTTGTTGGCAACAAAAACCGGTAATTTTCTTACAGTGTGTTTTTGGCGTTATATTTGTAATGATAGTATCAAAATATATCTATGATATTGGTTTTTAGACATTTCTTCTATAAAAATTATGTGGGTCTTTCGCTATGGCCTTTCATATTTTTAAAAAATGGAAGTTTAAAAAATGATGATGTACTCATAAATCATGAGAAAATTCATCTGCGCCAGCAACGAGAACTATTGATTCTTCCTTTTTATATTTTATATCTCACAGAATGGACAATTCGTGCCATTTGTTATTTGGATACCTACAAGGCTTATCAAAATCTAAGTTTTGAGCGTGAAGCCTATATTCATGAAAATGATATGGATTATCTATCTAATCGAAAAATATTTAGCTTTATTAAATATCTTTGGCGATAAATTCGTCCTAGTTGCAAAGTATCAATCAGCTTATTGAACATCCCTTATTGGTCGAAAAGCAAGTTACCCTTGTTCTTAAACGTGAAGATTTGTTGCATCCGTTTATTTCTGGTAACAAATACAGAAAACTCAAATATAATTTATTGGCTGCCAAGGCAGAAAATCAGCATACCATACTAACCTTTGGCGGTGCATATTCTAACCATATAGCCGCTACTGCCTACGCGGCAAAAGAAAAGGGGTTTAAAGCAATAGGTGTAATACGTGGCGAGGAACTTGAAAATTCTTGGCAAACGAATAATACGTTAAAGAAGGCTTATGATGATGGTATGCGGTTTAGGTTTATAAGTAGAAGTGATTATCGTGAAAAGGAATCCGCAGAATTTATTGAAGCCTTACGAAAAGAATATGGAAATTTTTATTTAGTACCAGAGGGCGGTACAAATAGTTTGGCAATAAAAGGGTGCGAAGAAATTATTACCAAAGAAGATAAGGAATTTGATGTTGTATGCAGCAGTGTGGGTACGGGAGGTACGGTGGCCGGGTTGATTAAGTCGTCTTTCGTACATCAAAAAGTATTTGGTTTTTCAACTTTAAAAGGTGATTTTTTAAGGAATGAGATTGAACAATTGGTAGATAATGAACGTTGGCAATTGGTAACAAAATATCATTTTGGCGGCTATGCAAAAACATCAAAAGAGTTAATTGAATTCATTAATCTATTTAAAGACATTACTTCAATTTCTCTTGACCCTATTTATACGGGAAAAATGATTTTTGGGTTGTTCGATATGATTAAGCATGATACTTTTGCGGTAGGAACCAAAATTATAGCAATACATACCGGTGGTTTACAAGGTATTGCTGGCATGAATAGTGTACTGAAAAAGAAAAATTTACCTTTGTTGAATATATGAAAAAGATAATTTTGTTGGTTTTGTTAATTGGAATAGGGGTGTCATCTTGTAAATCCAAGAAAAGATACTCAGACCAATTACGTACCAAAAACGTACTTAACGAACGTAGAAAATCAACAGCGGATATTTCTAAGAAGGAAGAAAATGCAAATCTACCTGCAGAGCCATCTAAATTTGTTCGTTTTAACATATCATCTCCGGCAGAGTATATAAATACATTTGCAGAGACAGCTAAGTTAGAAATGTTGGGGTACGGTATACCGGCTAGTATAACCTTGGCACAAGGACTTTTGGAAAGTGGTAACGGAAAAGGTGAGTTGGCCATGAAAACCAACAATCATTTTGGTATAAAATGCCATAAGGGCTGGGAAGGTGACTACGACTTTCATGATGATGATGCAAAAGGGGAGTGTTTTAGAAAATATAACCATCCTATGTACTCATTTAGGGACCATAGTATTTTCTTGACTACACGCTCTAGATATGCATTTCTATTTAATTTAAGGCCTACAGATTATAAGGGTTGGGCCAGAGGCTTAAGAAAAGCAGGCTACGCTACAGACCCTAAATACCCGCAAAAACTGATTTATTTAATAGAAAAGTATGACTTGCATAAGTATGACAAACCAAGCAAAAAAGTAGATTACCAAACTACAACTGTAGCCACTAGCGGTGCAAGCAATATACATACGGTACAAAAAGGAGATACCCTGTATTCATTGTCAAGAAAGTACTATATGAGTGTAGATGAACTAATGAAGTTAAATAATTTACGAAGTTCAGACTTATCTATTGGGCAACCAATTAAGGTTAAATAACAAATAAATCCTGAAAGAGAATGATTTACCAAAGAAGTAGCGCCCTGTTTACAGAGGCGAAAAAATATATACCTGGTGGCGTAAATTCACCTGTAAGAGCATTTAAGGCAGTTGGTGGAGATCCAATTTTTGTGAAAAAAGCCAAAGGAGCATATCTGTATGACGAGGATGGTAATAAGCTAATTGATTATATAGCATCTTGGGGTCCTTTAATATTGGGTCATGCCCATGAACCGGTAATCAATGCAGTGGTTGAAAAAGCACAGAACGGGACTTCGTTTGGTATGCCTACGGAAATTGAGACAGAGCTGGCGAAATTGGCTATTTCTATGGTGCCCAACATGGATAAGATCAGGTTCGTGAACAGTGGAACAGAAGCTTGTATGAGTGCCGTACGTTTGGCAAGAGGATTTACGGGTAAAGATAAAATCATAAAATTTGCAGGATGCTACCATGGTCATTCAGATTCGTTTTTAATTCAAGCAGGTAGTGGTGCCGTTACTTTTGGCAGTCCTAATAGTCCGGGTGTAACTCAAGGAACGGCAAAAGATACGTTGTTGGCGGATTATAATGATTTGGCCGGGGTGAAAGAATTGGTGCAAGCCAATAAAGGTGAGTTGGCAGCCATTATTATTGAGCCAATTGCCGGTAATATGGGTTGTATTGTACCTACCGAGGCATTTATGAAGGGTCTTCGTGAGCTATGTACGCAAGAAGGTATTCTATTGATTTTTGATGAGGTAATGACCGGATTTCGTTTGGCGAAAGGCGGAGCCCAGGAAGTATTGAACATTAAAGCCGATATAGTTACTTACGGCAAAGTTATCGGTGGCGGTTTACCGGTAGGTGCCTTTGCTGCAAGAACGGAAATTATGGATTTTCTTGCCCCTGATGGCCCTGTTTATCAAGCAGGAACTTTAAGTGGAAACCCGTTGGCTATGAGTGCAGGTTTGGCCATGTTGACCGAATTGAACAATAATCCAGAAGTATTTGAGAGCCTTGCCAAAAAAGCGGAATATTTACATAAAGGCATAGCCGAAGTGTTGACCGGGAAAAAGATAGCACATCAAATTAACCGTTACGGTAGTATGATATCGGTACATTTTACAGATGAGCCCGTTGTTGATTTTGCTTCTTCTGCAAAAGGTAACAATGAAACGTTCAAGAAGTATTTTCATGGTATGTTGGAAAGAGGTGTTTATTTACCGCCAAGTGCTTTTGAAAGTTACTTCTTAAACGATGCATTAAGCTATGAAGATTTAGATGCAACTATAAATGCGTTGAAAGAAATAGATTTATAGGGTACGTATATTAAATGTAATATATAAAAAGAGCCCTCACATGAGGGCTCTTTTTGTTTGAGTTAGTTATAAAATTATTTAAAATTATACTGAATACCTAGTTGAACAGCATTTGAGAAAAACTTATCAATTGTAAAGTAGGAGTAGTTTAAATTTATAGTGGTGAAGTTTTTAATTCTGTATGACAATTCACCTTCATAACGCTGAAAGCTGTCTTCATCTTGCTCGGCAAAAAGAGAAAAATCACTCTTCAAGTTAAAATCAGAATCATCATTACCAAGTTTAAATTGTAGTCCACCACCGGCAAAAAGTCTATCTTTTGTCAACCAATAAGGGAAACCGTTTCTTCTATCTTCAGTACCTACACCGTATGCGCCTTCCACCAAAGGTCCAAGTTTAAATTTATCCAAGTTCAGAAGATTATATTCTACACGTGTACCACCAATAGCGTAATATTGACTGTCGGTATAATAATCTGCAGTAATATAAAACTCATGATTTAGGTTGGATGAATAATCAAATTCTTGTGTTGCTTTCACTTGTATGTCATAAATACCTAGATCATAACCAGGTCCTGTAGTAACGGGGTGCAGCTTTGCTGCTAAAGAAGATGTATTGTTTTCGCCTTTAAAATCTATACCAGCATTAAAATGGAAGAAAACTTTATTGAAGTTGTCCATCTCAATTCTAGCTCCTATGTAAAACGGTCTTTTTTGATTAGAATCTTTTTTGTAAACATATTCAATGCCTAATAAATCTCTGCCAATATCATTAGGTACAATAGTATCTTTTAAGACAGAATATGCGGTACCTTGCACAATGGAGAATCGGTGAAAATCTAACATTTTATTATAAAAACCAAAGTGAAATGAGTTGTTCAATAAGGTTGGTTTAAATTCATCTGCTACAGCCGAAGAGGTAAGCCCAATAGAATGTCCTTTCTTTTTTCGTGATTCAATTTCAGATTTATTTACAATTGCGTCGTCCATTAACGATTTAAATTTGCTTACATACAAAGCTTGTTTTTCTTCAGATGTTGATTTTACTTCATTGTTGAATGCAATTTTAAAGTCGGGGTCAATTTTAGACGGTGGTATTTTCATAGCAATTTCGCCGGCACCATTTACATCGCCCTTTAATAAAAGTAGCTTTACCATGTGGTTCATGGTATTATAATCTCTAGGGTTATTGTCAATATGTTTTGCGTATACTTTGGTTAAATACCTGCCATTGGCAAATTCCAAATTCCAGTCTAACAATTTTGCTACGGGTACCGTATTTGTACAGGTGCTCCAATCTAAAGCTTTTTGGTATTGGGTGTAGTCTGCGAACAAAAATGCGATGTTTTTAGATAATCTTATGAGGTCAGGTCTACATATTTCAATATCCCTTAATTCTTCAACTGCCTTGTCTTGGTCGTTTACCAGTAGATAGCGTATATAATACTCGAAATCCGTAAACTTTTTGCTTTCTATAGTTCTGGTTTTTTCTTTCCATTCTTTAACGATTTCTGGAGAGATATTACCACATTTTTGCCACTGCTCTGCTCTTTCAAAATTAAGTTTATCTGCATATATTTGGCTTATAGACGTAGCTAAATCTTTGTTGGAAATACTACAAGGCTCTATGTCATCTAGCTTTTTTATTAAGTCTTCGTCATTAGATTTTACTAAAAATTCATAATAGTTCAATTTATTTTCTACAGTTGGTTCTATATTATATAATACCTCTAATACTTGTTCTATGATTTCCGTGTTGTCTTCAGTGTTGAAATTTTCATAATAATCTTTTAGAATGGCTGCGTTGTTTTGACCCCATTCCATTTGCCTTTCCATCCACATTTTTTTAACTTCAGATGAAGGGTAATTACTTACCGTACTAATGTCTCTAGAAAAATCAGCGTAAGAACTAGAAGGGTTCTTTAGATAAAGATCGTTTAATTGAGACCAAAGTTCGTCGGTCTTTCCTTGTTCTTCCATTCCCTCTGCATAGCTTATTATCTGTTGCGAATTAATAAATTTATTGTTCTTGAATAATTTCTCCATAAGGTTTGTGGCCTCCGCTGTTTTTTCCTCAACAATCAATCTATCTATTTTTTGTTTCAACGGCACCAAGGTTTGCTTACTCTTATTATAGGATTTGTAATCGCTATTTGTATTTGTAATCAATGATGAAGTAGTACCTATTAGCGTTCTAATTTCCGGTCTAATATCGGGTACGCTTAAATTTGGAGACTTAGTTTGAATACTGTATAGAAAACCGTTAAGAAATGGTATCGAAGAAAATTCTGCTTCATCAAATGAAAGAGCTTCATGCACCTTTACATTGTTACGCTCCTCAACGTACATTAACCAATAAGATTCTTTTTTCTCATCAGAATTCAAAGAGCTGGAGACTTCATAGCGTCCTTCATAACTTAGGTGTCTAATACTTTGATAGCGCCAGGCCATTGCTGCCTCTGTTGACTGTTTAGCAGTCAAAAATTTCATGTACGGGTGTCTTTTTTTGTAATCTACAATATGTTTTTTTAGTTCACCGATCGCATTCGTTGTACTGCCTATATTAAGTATGTCACCAGTATTCACTGCATGTGACCAAATACCCGTGTATAGATAGGTAGATTCTATTGCCCATAGTTCTTTCTGGGATATGGTGTAACCACTACTTAAACGAGGGTAGTCAAAAAATCTATTGTTCAATGGGTCTGGATCAAATTCTCTGTTACCGCCTTCATATACGTCACCTAAAAATGATGTGTGTAGAAAGTTTAGGCTAGGAAATCCTTTTTTTAGCGCTATAAGCCCCAAACTATCTATTTGATTGTCTGGCGCAACGTATGAGCTAGGTAGGTTTTTAGAAATATGATCTTCCCATTTTTCTCTAGATGCTTTTGTGTTGTCCAAAATAAGGTCGGTATCTTTCCATAATTTTTTAGAAAGTGGTAGGTCGTTATAACCGCGAAAACCAAGCTCGTGGCCTCTATTGGTAAATTCGTTGGTAAGCCACTTACTAGTGCCATTTTCATTTTTACCTTCTAATAAGGTGGTTTGGTCCCAGCTTTTAAAATTAGCGTCTCCTGTATTTTTTTCATTTGCGTTGAAAGTTACATAGGCCGAGTACTTGATATCTTCCTCTTGGGCAAGTGCTTTCATTTTTGGCCACCAATCAGCTTTTAACATCTCAGATTTGCTTATGCCATTTTGTATGTTGATAGCTTTTCCGTTATCATCATACATTGCGGAGGGAAAATCATCAAGAAATAGTGTTCCAATATTTGCAATAGGATAGGGAATACCTTCTAGTCCCAATAGACTGGCGGAAAATAAAAGACCTCTCATTTCCTTCTTAAGAATTTGAGATGAGTTGTAAAGAATTACCTTTCCGTTACCTATTTTATTCTCAATTAATACCGGATAGTCTTTATCGTCATTTGCAGCTACCAAGACATTTATGTTGCTAGAAAAGTTAGAACTGTCAAATCCAAGATGAACCGTTTTATTATCAAAACCGCACCCTTGCATTCCTGGAAAAAGAGGCTTGTTAAAAAAAAGACCGGAGGCCTCTTTATTGGTACTCCAATCTGCATCGGGTGTCATTCCATAAAAATAGGACATGCGTTCATCTTCAGCAGCTTTGGTAACTAATAGCGTACCACCTTTGGAAACAAACTTTAAAAGACTATCTATTGCAATAGTACTTAGGCCTGCAGTTTCATGTACGGTCACCACTCTTGTAGTTGGTGCAATATTAAGTTTCTCGTTAAATTGGTTTATCCACAAAGTTTTGTGTGCAATTTTAGAATAGTCAAGAGCCTTTGCTAAATTTTCGGTTTCAACAATGGCGCTGTAATTGGTAGGCTCTATTAAAAATTGGACAAGAGGTTCTTCTGTACTCTTTTCAGGAATGTTAAACTTGTTGTTAGACTTATATAGTTCTTGTTGACAACCGGTCAAAAGACTAAAGGCTATAAGTAATGATAAATAACCTATTTTTTTTGTTATCATGGCTTAGTATCTTGAAATTCAAAATAGGGACCGTTGGTTAAAATTAAATTGATCTCTAATTTGGACTATCTAAGTACTTTAATTACTGTACCACAATAAAATTTATTGGTTAAGTATGCGAATTCATCCATGAATGAATCATTTGAGTGCTTGATACTGCTTTTTAGTACGATTGTCCTATACATATGGTATCGTTTAAAAGTAAAAAAGACCTGCTGAATGCAAGTCTTTTTTTAGAATATTAAATTGATTGTTTATTGTTTAGAAGAACATTTTGCTCTTTTGTCTCCATGATCTTTTCTTTTGCCGCGCATTTTTTTTCTGCTGTCCATCTTTACCCATTTCTCATATTGATCAGTACTAAGAATAGATTTCATTTGCTCTTTTCGTGCAATTTGATGGTCTAATCGCTCATTTTGCTTAGCGTATTTTTCATCTGCTGTCAAAACTTTTTTACCATCTTCCTTATTGGCTTTTCGCTCTTCCATTTTTGCTTTCCTGGCCGTAGCGTCTTCGGTAAGTATGGTTTTAATTTTTGCTTGTTGTGATTCGTTCAAATCTAATGCCAAGGTCATTTTTTTGGTTTGTAAAGTGGCAACTTGTACAGGAGTTAAATCCTTCATGTCGCCTCTTTTACCTTTCATATTATGATCTTGTGCAGTTGCCGATATTCCTGCCATTACTAAAATGGCCATTACTATTTTTTTCATGTTTATTAATTTATGTATTTGTTTCTTTGACATGAATTTTTCTAATTGGTTTAAACGGTTACCTCATTTTAGTAAAAGTTTAACGGCGTTTTAAAAGGGTAAAAATATAAAAGCGCGGCTGTAGGTAGCCGCGCTTTTAAGTAGGTAAATGTTTTTAAAATTTAATTTGTTGTTCTGCCCTCCATAGTTTTATAAGGGTTGATAACGATATCAGCTTCTTGATCATAAGTGTTCGTTACAATTTCTTCTTGTGTATTGTCATTTATATTTTGATGATAAACAACAGATGCACAGATAAAACAAGCTAAGTAAATAAGACTTTTTAATTTGTTGGTCATGATTTGGGGGTTTTAAATTCATTGCTAATCTAAAAAAGAATAACGCATGAAAAAGCCCATTGTTGTGTAATGGGCTTTTTTTGATGTCTAGAATATTTAAAATGTGGTTATCACATTTCATTCATCGATGATATTGGTTGTTCATCGATATTGGTTCAAAAAGTGTATTTCAACGACTTTTTATTTAGGGTCTAAAATGACGTTAATACGCTCAGAAACATCGTCATAATGATATTTTGTCATCAAGTCAGAGGTTCTGTTACGTGCATTTCTAATATCGCGCTTTAAAATGTTCAATTCGGCCCTCGCAATGGTTCGAATATCAGATTGACTGGTGTTGACAACTGTTGATTTTCTGTAGCCACCAAAATCCGAAGCCTTGGCTTGATTTTCTGCAGTCAACAAATATGCTAAGCGGTCAATATGGGCTTTTTGTAAGTTTCTTCTATAGGTGTCTACCGTTTTTCCACTTCTTGTTTCGGACCAAATTCCTTTTCTTAATTCGCTCATCATTTGGGCAAGGGAATAAGCTTCAGACTTATCCATTGTTTCATTTTCTATCAACCTTGCCATTTTGCCTAAGCTTAATACATTATTTAATGTACGTACTTGCATAGCCCGCATTTGTTCTAAAAAGCCAGAGTACTCGGTACGCTCCAAAATATCTTGGTCTAACATCCACATTGGCGTGTTAAATAACTGTTCTTGAAGAAAAGCCATGGCTCTTTGCTGGCGTTCTTTAGGTACGGCGGTATACACGGCGCCATCTTGGTCATAGGTTTTGTGGTGCTCATATACGCCCCCAATATTATTGGAAACATGGCCCATATATCTATTGAACTGAGCGAATACTTGCCCATAAAGTTTATCTAGGTCTTCATAGTTCTTACCATCTTCTGCGGTCCATTCTATAAGTTTGGGAACAATTCTTTTTAAATTGGCAATACCGTATTCACTAGCTTTCATAGCATCATCTCCCAAATCTTCGGTCTGTGAACTTGGGTCAACTATATCACCTACTTGTTGATGGCCAAAACGGTAAAGAGGGTCACCTGCATGTTTTAAGATCCACTGGTCCAAAATAGCTTTTTCCTCTTCGGCTGTAGTGTTTAAAATTGGTTTGTATCCCCATTGAATGGCATATTTGTCATATACCCCAATATCTGGCATTAAGGCAACACCTTCATCACCAGGTTGCGCAATGTAGTTAAAACGGGCATAATCCATTATTGATGGTGCCGTACCATATTTTTTTGTGAACGTTTTAGAACGAAGGGAGTCTACAGGGTATGCAACACTACTGCCCATATTATGTGGAAGCCCAAGCGTGTGGCCAACTTCATGTGATGATACAAATCTAATTAAGCGACCCATGACTTCATCATCAAAAGATACACCTCTGGCAGCAGGATTGATAGCTGCTGTTTGTACAAAGTACCAGTTTCTCAATAAGGTCATTACATTATGGTACCAGTTAATATCAGATTCTAATATTTCACCACTGCGGGGATCGCTAACATGCGGACCATTGGCATTTGGTATAGGTGATGCTAAATAACGTACCACTGAATAACGCACATCTTCAGGAGACCATTCTGGATCTTCCTCAACTGTAGGTGGTTCTTTTGCAATAATGGCGTTCTTAAAACCTGCAGCTTCAAAAGCGGTTTGCCAATCTTCAATACCTTGCTTAATAAAAGGTACCCATTTTCTAGGTGTAGCCCTATCTACATAGTATACAATTTGCTTTTTTGGTTCAACTAGTTCGCCATTTTTGAATTTCTCTATATCCTCATCTTTAACCTCTAAGCGCCATCTATCTAAAAACTTGATCGTTTTGCTCTCTTGAGCATCTAGACCATAATCTACTTGGCCACGTGCAAACCAACCTACACGCTCATCAAAATATCTGCGTTTCATAGGTTCTTCAGGAAGTAGTACCATAGAGTTATTGATTTCCACAGAAATTGAACCTAAGGTAGAATTACTTGGTGGGTTGCTCGCCAAATACGTTTTCACATGGCGTACTTCAACATTTAATGGGTAACTCTTAATAGATTCTATATACCCTCTGCCTTCATCTAAACGAGATACTTTATATCTTTTGCGATACCTATCTGGCATACCAAAAGCTTTGGTGTCCTTCGTGAAAATATCGTTTACTTCGATTACGGTTGTAGGGTTGAGCGAGTCTTTCTGAATAGCTTTAATATCGAAGGAGAATAAAACCGGTTCAAAGTTTGAATTTACAACGGCTTCATGTACCGGTAAAGAATCTGCGGCAACAACATCATGGGATACTACACGAAGTAATACTTTTTTATCTTTCTTTTCCCAGCGAAGTACTTGGGTGTTTATTTTTCCACCACCAAAACCAATGCCCGATGCAGTTTTGGAAATACGACTTACCATCAGCATTTCTTTGTTGAACAGGGAATCTGGAATTTCAAAATAGTGATTTTCGTCTACTACGTGGGTAGTAAATAGACCTGAATCACTTTTAGCATCTTTTGTTATAACCTTGTTATAAGGTTGAATTTTATCTTTAGAAGGCTTGTTAGCTTCTTGTTCCGTGTTTTTCTTTTTCTTTTTGAAAATTTGGGCGTCAGCATTCTGGTAGCCAAAAACACACAGTAATAGTAATAATTTTACAAGTAATTTTCTTTTCATTTGTGAGTTAGTTAGGTAATCTTCCAAAGATTGAAATAATATCTGTAACAAATAGTTAATAATTTCTTAAGCCTATTTGTAACAATCATGATCAATAGGCGTCTTTTAAATAGGAATAAACATTTTTTCATTCTGAATTAGTCCATTATAAAGCCTTTGCAATATGCAAGGGCTTTATTTTTTATAATAAATTCCTATTAAAATAAAAGAGGCAGAAAAAATTGAAATAAGAGGATCAGTAAGAGAACCGCTATAAGATTAAGAATTATTCCCGCGCGTGCCATTTCATGAACCTTAATATATCCGCTAGCGAAAACTATGGCATTTGGTGGCGTGGCCATTGGTAGCATGAAAGCACAGCTACTTGCAATAGTGATGGGAATAAGTAGATAGGTTATGGGCAGACCCAGCCCTATGGCTATTCCCGCAACAACAGGAGCTAATACTGCAACAAGAGCAACATTGCTCATTAATTCTGTCATAAATAGCATTAGAACGATCAATAAAGAAGCCGTAAGCAATATACTTAGGTTGCTTTCTGCGATAACTTGGGCAACCAAATCTACAATACCCGAAACGGACATGCCATTTGCCAGTGATAGACCACCGCCAAATAGTATTAAAATTCCCCAAGCCAGTTTTTGGGTGTCTTTCCATTCTAAAATAAAATCTCCTTTTTTTAGATTATACGGCAGTGTAAATAACGCTATAGCGGCAAAAATACTTATAAGGGTATCCGATAGACCTAAATTGGGGAAAATGGAATTGATCAATGTTCTGAACACCCACAAAAATATTGTGACTCCAAAAATGGATAATACCATTTTTTCCTTCCCAGAAGTAGGACCTAATTTATCCAGTTCCTCATGAATAATGGTTTTTGAAGCCTTAAATTTTAACCCCTGAGTAGGGAAAAAGACTTTTACGAGAACAAAGTAACAAATGGAAATCATGATAAGGGAAAAGGGTAGCCCTATAATCATCCATTTTAAAAATGATATTTCTATTTGATATTGGTTTTCAAGTAAACCTATTAAGACAGAATTTGGAGGGGTACCAATAACCGTTGCAATACCACCGGCATTGGCAGAAAAGGCAATGCCAAGCATTACACTTAAGGCAAAATTGCGATCTCTTGTTGTGAATCCGTCTTCATCTTCGATCAATAGATTGATGACCGACATGGCGATCGGTAACATAACTACCGTACTTGCAGTATTGCTGATCCACATGCTCAGTACGGCAGTGGCGATCATAAAACCTAATACCACCTTATTGGCAGAGGTACCGGTAAGTTTAATGATAGTGAGTGCTATTCTTTTATGCAAATTTACCTTCTCTAACGCCAGTGCCATTACAAAGCCGCCAAAGAATAAAAAAACTATGGGGCTACCGTAGTTTGCTCCAACTTCACCAACTGGCATAATTTTTAAAATTGGAAAGAGCAATAGGGGTAATAGAGCGGTTACGGAAATTGAAACCGCTTCTGTTACCCACCATATAACCATCCATAGTGCAACGGCAATGACGGCGTCCGCACTATCTGAAATCAATACACTTGGTAAAAAGATGATTATAAAAAATAGTATAGGACCTGTAAACAGACCTATTTTACTGCTTAAGTTCATGCTGGTTGGTTTTGCCAGCTTCTAAACTACTATTTTTTATTCTTACGGTAAATGGCTATTTTAATATTTCAACAAAAAGAACATCGTCTTCCTTATAGATTTTTGCCAGTTGCTGTTTTGTAATCCCTTTAATGCCTTTGTCCCATGCTTTGTTGCTTAGATCTGCTTTGTTTTTAAGCGCATCTAATTGCATTTTCTTTTCTGATTTAAGGATGTCAAAAATAACCTTTTCATTATCGGATAATTGAAGAGGTTTCTTTTCTGGTCTCATTTGCGGGAAGAATAATACTTCTTGTATAGATGCATTGTTGGTCATCAACATAACCAAACGATCTATACCTATACCAATACCAGAAGTAGGTGGCATACCGTATTCCAATGCCCTAAGGAAATCTTGGTCAATGAACATAGCTTCGTCATCACCTTTTTCGGACAACTTCAGTTGATCTTCAAAACGCTCTCTTTGGTCAATTGGGTCATTAAGCTCAGAATAAGCATTTGCCAACTCTTTACCATTTACCATAAGCTCAAAACGTTCTGTCAAAGCAGGGTTGTCTCTATGCTCTTTGGTCAACGGGCTCATTTCCTTTGGGTAATCTGTAATAAATGTTGGTTGCACGTAATGGTGCTCACATTTTTCACCAAAAATCTCATCGATCAGTTTGCCCACACCCATAGTTTCGTCGACCTCTAGACCTAATTTTTTAGCCGTTTCACGTAGTTCTTCTTCTGGCATACCGGCAACATCAATGCCTGTGTGTATTTTTATAGCCTCTAAAATAGGTACTCTTGCGTACGGAGCTTTGAATTCAATTTCGTGGTTGCCTACGGTTACCTTAGTAGTCCCATTGGCATCCATCGCAATTTTCTCCAATAATTTTTCAGTGGTATCCATCATCCAATTGTAGTCTTTGTAGGCTACATACAGTTCCATTACCGTAAATTCCGGATTATGGGTACGATCCATACCTTCGTTTCTAAAATCCTTTGAGAATTCATAAACACCATCGAACCCGCCAACGATCAATCTCTTTAGGTAAAGTTCATTGGCAATACGTAAATATAAAGGAATGTTCAGCGCATTATGGTGCGTTAAGAAAGGGCGTGCCGTAGCACCACCTGGTATTGGTTGCAAAATTGGTGTTTCAACCTCTAAATAACCTTTGTCGTTATAGAACTCACGAATACTATTGGTGATCTTGGTTCTTTTAATGAATGTTTCTTTGACCTTTGGGTTCACCACTAAATCTACATAACGTTGACGGTAGCGTAATTCCGGGTCATTGAACTCATCATAGACCTTGCCTTCTGCATCTTTTTTTGGTAATGGTAAAGGTCTTAGCGATTTGCTCAACATGGTAAATTTCTTGACCATAATGGTTTTTTCGCCTACTTGGGTAGTAAATAGGTCACCCTCAATACCGATAATATCACCAATATCCAATAATTTTTTATAGACATCATTGTATAAAGACTTATCATCACCTGTACAGATTTCGTCTCTATTAAAATAAACTTGAATACGACCGGAACTATCTTGTAGCTCGGCAAAAGAAGCTTTACCTTGAATTCTACGAGACATGAGTCTACCGGCAACAATAACCTGTTTACCTTCCTCATAATTAGATTTAATGCTTGCCGATGTAGCATTTACAGGGTATAAAGCAGCTGGATAAGGATTGATACCCAATGCTCTTAGTTTTTCCAATTTTTCTCTTCTGATAAGCTCTTGCTCCGATAATTGCATGCCGTCGTTTATTTAGCTGGCAAATATAATCGATATGTCTTAATCTTTCAATCTAGAACGCACTAAAGGATAGAGTCTTTCAACAAATTTTTCATATGCAAGGGTAGAAGGGTGTAAACCATCATTTGCTACCAATTCAGGTTCGTTTACACCTTTTCTGGTAATATCGGTAATATTTAGAAACGTAACTCCTTTGGATTTTGAGGTAGATTTGGCAAAATCATTATACCTGTCAAGTTCCCTTGAGATTTGGTCATCACCGTTACTTTGGCCATAAGGCGTATAAAAGTAATCTGGAATTGAAAGCACGACTACTTTGTTAGAATCATTACCCGCAAGACTAATGGCTTTATCAATTAATCTTACAAATTCTGTTTCATATTGAGAAAATGGTCTAGATTGAAATTGATTGTTTACACCAATAAGTAGCGTGACTAAATTATACTCGGCAGATGCTCTACCGCTTATTGATGCCAATAGTTGATCGGTTCTCCAGCCGGTTTGTGCAATTACGGTAGTATTGACCTTGTAGTTTTTATTTTCTTCAATAGTGGAACTCAATTGTTTTGGGAAGCTGTCTTCAAACGCAACGCTTTCTCCAACGGTATAACTATCGCCAAGAGCCAAATAGTTTATGGTTTCTTGGTTGTTTAGATCTTCTGAAATAGGTGCGGATCTAATATCTTCGGTTTGGCTGCATGACTGCAGCGTAGTGAATAGAAAAAAGACTAAAGACAATTTTTGTAGCATGTAAAATATTTTCATGATTACTTAACGTATGAATAGAAAGAAGGTTTTTAAAAGTTACATAAAATACGCAATTAAGTATAAATGTCATTGATTAAAAATATCAATCGAAATGTAAAGACGATGCATAATTGGGAATATATTCTTGCTGCAAAACAATTTTTAAAAGGTCATCTTCCAAAGTAATAACAGGTGTTTCTATTATTCTATTCGCTTCCCTGCCATTTTTGTAGAATATAAATGTAGGCACCCTACGGATATTTAAGCCCCATTCCTCACCTTGCGGACTTTTCTTGTAAGATTCTTTTCGTTTATCTAGGGCAACAATTTTTAGATTTTCTATTGGGTAATTTGCAGATTTTAGAATTTTAAGAAATCTTGGTACTTCACGCTTACTGTCACCGCACCATGTTCCCATAAAAACTAAAATTTGGTGAGATGCCAGTTTTTCTTTGAACACATCAATTTTGTTTTGATCAACTTCATACTTTTCAAAATTCTGATCATACCAGGATTTATAGCTGTTCTGTGACAGCGCGTCCACAGTAATTTCTCCTAATAAAAAGGGCTGTTGGTTTTCAAGATTCACCTCTTGGTTTTTGTGCTGTGAAAAAGTAGTCAAAAAAAAGTTTAAAAAGAGGGTGGTCAGTAGAAATGATAATTTCATGATTTTCAGTTTTTGGATTTGACCTGAAAATTCTTGAAATTCTTAGTTGAATATTGATTTTACGGGGTGGAAATGGGTACTAGTCCCTAGGTGGAAATTGAAAAGGTTATGTGTAACGTTGTTTTATTTCGTCCCTTGATGTTACTTCTAATTTCTTGTAAATATTGTTGATATGGGTTTTTACGGTACTAACACTAATGAACATAGCGGCGGCAATTTCTTTGTTGGTTTTGTTTTTTAAAATTTGATTAACGATGTTATTTTCTTGCTCGGTCAGCTTAGCTAGAGACTCGTTTTGTATGTGGAGTGATTTTTTTCTTTGTCTTAGAATTAAATATATATTCAATAAAATAGAAAGTATAAGCAGCGTAGGTAACAACCATTTCCAAAAATTAGCCCTAGGTGAATTTCTATTGGCTAATTGTTGATCTATGGCTATATCGCTTAAATATAAATCTGTGAATGATGCATTTGGGTAATTTGATGCTAATCTCTCGCCAAGTTCATCGTAATAACTGTTGCTGCCAATATCTTTTAAGTAATAGGTATATGTTCTATTACGCTTATCTGATAAGAAATCGAATATATAAAGTTCGGCCAAGGGTTCATTTAGGTCTTTTCCAAATTCCTGTAAAGTCTTGAACCATTTTTTGGAATTGAGCTTTTTATTCGCTTCGCTTCTAAATTCATTGAAGTCAAAAGCCATTTGCTCTTTCAGAACATCAATATCTAAGAATGCGGTAGACTTACTGTTAGTTGAGGTTATTTCGCAAAGCGCTTGGTTAGCAAAAGAGGTAGGAAAAGTAACGGAATCATTATTGTTGGCAATGAATAGAATACTTCTACTATGCTCGCATTGCCCAAAAAAGTGTTCCACGTGGGTAGAGGTGTCCGTGCAGTCATCTAAATGAATTCTATAAATTCTATTGTCATTATTTAAATTATCTCCCATAAAGTTGAAATTCCCTAAAGAATCTGTAACGGTTTTTTTTAAGATTTGCTCCATTGATATTCTACCAAACTTTCGGTAATCTTCAATAATAGATAAGTAAATGGTTTTTCCGCTTTTCTTTTCGGCAATCTGTCCTTTAAAATTATATTGAGACAAACCTGTAAAACAGGTACATAGAGTAAAAATGATAAGTACAGTGTTACGCATTGGTAGTATTCTGGTCAATAAAATTAGTGCATCATGTAACAAAGCGGAAACAATTGCGACGTATAAGGTACATCAATCAATCAAAATAATAATCAAATGAGTTTAATTAGAGTATTACTGGCCATATTTTTTCCACCCCTTGCAGTTCTGGGTAAAGGTTGTGGGTCTTTTGTAATTGTTCTACTTTTGACTTTTTGCGGCTGGGTGCCCGGTGTAATAGCTGCATTGGTCATTTTGAATAATCCTAACTAGAACCAAAATACATGAGACTTTTTAAAATTACAACTGTTGTTTTAATAACGGTATTTTTTGCTGCCTGCAATTTTACGGAAGAAATTTATTTTAATGAAGATGGGTCAGGTAAAATGAGCATTCTTTTTGACGGTGATGAAATGATGCAAATGATACCCGAAACAGATTCTACTAAACTGGATAAAGCTATAGATTCTACTTTGGTTTTTAAAGACCTGTTGCGTGAAAAAAAAGATAGTATAGCACAGTTGTCACCGCAAGAACAAGCTAAGTTGAAGAGGCTGGAACCCTTTAGTCTGCGTATGATCGTTGATCCTGAAGGTGGGGTTATGAATTTTAATATGTTTACCGATTTCAATAAAGTATCTGATGTAAATGATGCATTTAACGCATTCCAAAATGCAAGTTCGGTTGGTCCTATTGCTGGCGGAAAAACAATGCCGAGCGGTGCTGTGGAAGAAACAACGACCGTAAATTATACTTTTAAAAAGAACATTTTTAAACGAGAAGCGGTTATCTTAAATCAAGAGTTGTTTGAACAAAGTATAGATAGTTTGGCTAGTGCAGAGATGTTTTTGTCCGGTTCTACGTATACGTTTAAATACCATTTTCCAAGACGGGTTAAATCTACGAATATAGAAGAGGCTACCTTTTCTATGGATGGAAAAACGATGATCCATGAAGTCAACTTTTTGGAAATGTTGAAAGATCCGGAATCTATTATGATTAAGGTAGAGTTAGAGAAATAGGATTTTGCTTTTCGTATCTTTGTAAGATGAACAAGAAGGTGCAAGTACAAGATTTAGGTCTTAAGGATTATAAAGAAACTTGGGATTATCAAAAACAGCTATTTCAAGAGACGCTTGATCTTAAAATACGCAATAGGAGAGAAGAGTTGAATTTAGCAACTCCCAATCATTTTCTTTATGTTGAACATTCCCATGTGTATACTTTGGGAAAAAGCGGAGACATTTCCAATCTTTTGGTAGATGAAAAAGTTTTGGCGGATAAAGGAGCTACTTTCTATAAAATTAATAGAGGAGGGGATATCACCTATCATGGTCCAGGGCAAATAGTAGGTTACCCCATTTTAGATTTGGATAACTTCTTTACGGATATACATAAATACCTTCGTTTTTTGGAAGAAATGGTCATTTTGACTTTAAAGGAGTATGGATTGAAAGCGGAGCGCTCGCCTGGTGAAACAGGTGTGTGGTTAGATGTTGGTACTCCGTTTGCACGCAAAATTTGCGCCATGGGTGTAAGAGCATCGCGTTGGGTAACTATGCATGGTTTTGCGTTAAATGTCAATGCTGATTTAGGTTATTTTGATTTAATGATCCCGTGCGGAATAAAAGGTAAGGCTGTTACTTCTTTAAATGTGGAGTTAGGTGAAAAAGAGGTAAATATAGAAGAAGTGAAGCGGAAATTATTAAAGCATTTTCAAATACTTTTTGAGGCTGAGATAAATGAAAAAACCGAGGTGTAAGCCTCGGTTTTTTATATTTTGACATAAGTCTATTTGCTGTGTGAAGTAAGTAAGGTACTGCTCATAAGGTCTCCATTTTTCTTATAAGTTTCTTGTTTAACCATACCCACACCTTCTGCAAGCCACACTCTAGAAGGGTATACTTGGTTTGCCATCATCATTTTTGAACGGTTTTCACTGTATAGTACGTAGCAGTCATAAGTGCCGGCGGGAGTACGGATACTTTCTTTTTTCTCTACATTTCTATTGGTCATATCAACGGTCATATTCATATTTATACCGCTCATGCTAATTTTCATGGCCACATTGGCATCGTTAAGTTTTTGGCCAACGCTAAGATCATTTGGTACTTCTATATCGTTGCCCGATATTTCAATATCCATATCGCCATACTGTTCCATCATTTCAGTAGGTAGAAGAGATTCGTAATCTAGGGTTACCATGTTTCCGGTACACGTTAAATTGTACGTTGTACTATAAGCGTTCTTCCCTTTATTATCTTTTAGGTCTATAGCCATGGTGGCGTTGGTGGCGTTTCCGTTGTTTACCGCCTTTACGACCTTATATAAACTTACGCCCTCTACTTTTCCTTTTTTATTGTAATTAGTGTATTCCATAGAAACACCTTCGTTCATGGGGTAGAATTTACTACAATTATCTTGAGAGTAAAGCGAGATTGTTGCTGCCAGAAACAATAACGGGATAAATAGTTTGATTTTCATTTTGGTATAGTTAAAATTCTGATTGTAAACTATTTAAAAATAATAAATACAACTTTTGTTTTTAGAATTTATGTATACTTGGTACATATTTAATTATGGTTTCAGCTTTCTTCCGTGTTATTGTATTTTAAGAACCTCAATGCTATTATTTTGATTTTGGTATACGAACTCAACCTTTTTGTTTAAGTTGATATCTGCCATATCAATTACTGAATTACCAAATACTGGAAAGTTAGGAATGGGCTTGGCCTGGCTATCGAACAAATATATTTTCTGATTTTGAATGTCGGTAACAGATACATATATTTTATCGTTTAAATAGAAAATGGAGGGTTTTGAGTATACCCCTAATTCAAGCTCTATTTTTTTATTGCGTATCTGTAAAATATTATCGTTCATGATTGCTAAAGTTCTTGAAGTTGCATCCATACCGTGGTCTTTAGAAAGGTTTAGGTTGCTTGAGGATATTTTACCTTGAGAATCAATTTGATATAAAATACCGTCAAGTGTGGTGAAAGTGAACTTATTTTGATAAAGCCTTATTTTGTTATCGGAAAAAGAATAATTGCCTTTCACGTTAACACGTGTTTTACCAACCCTGTTGATAATCTTTAATTTACCATTATCAAGTTTGAACACCAAATAATCCTTTTTACCGATTCTAAAGTGTTGTGGGGCATCAAGAATAGTTGCCTCGGCGGTATCATAAGTAAAACCTTTAACGATTTCACCTTTGCTATTATACATAAAAACTTTTTTGCCTTGGGTAACTACGAACCTGTAATTTTTGCGTCCGTCGTAGTCAAACACGGCTAAAGGATTTAAATTTCCTCCGGAATAATTTTTAGTGAACGGTGCAACTTCATTGCCGTTTCTATCTAAAATTAAAAACTCGTTGTTCGTTGTAAATGCAAATTGCAGCTTTCCGTTTTTAAAAAGATCTATTTGCTCTATTTTACCTTGTACACTACCATTAAGTTGTTTTTTCCAAAGAATTTTGCCGCTACTGGAAATCAAGTAAAGGTTATTTTCTTGGTCTTGTACTATAATCTCTTTTCTGCCAGAGCCATGGTTGGTTACAAATTGGGGCAATGAAGAAAGATCGGTATCAAATTGAACTTCAAATGCAGAAGTAACTGAATTCTGTTCCTCAACCTTCGTAACCTTATTGATCAAGAAATTTATATGAAAAAAGTTTGCATCGGCAATGATTTGTTGTCCAAATAAATAGTCGTTTAATTTACTTTCCTTGAATGAGTTGGCTAAAGCTGAAGAGACTGATTTGTTAAGGTAGCCCACAAAACCTTCATAATTGGAAATGGATAAAATACTGGAAGAGGAGGTTAATTTGTTCTCAGCGTTTTTATATAAAGTGGTTTTGTTAAAAGTGTCTCCCGTTTTTATTTTGGTAATCACAGTTTCTAAGGTGCCCTGTGTTTGGGAAAAAACAAACGTATTCTCTATTATGCTAGAGTATTTAAAAGATTGTTCTCCGATCAAAGGGGATAAAGGTTCAAAAATTTTAATGTTTGGTTTTAGTTCCCCAATTTCATTGCTACTAAATTCTTCGGCAGCTATTTTTTCTTCATTGATATAATCAAGCAGTGTTGCGGTGCCATATGTTTTTAAAAATAGGACAGATTCGTCTTCGTATTCGGTAATTACAATTTCTTCTACTGTATTAAGAAGTGAATCTAAATCTGATTTTGATTCATCGTGTAGTTGTTTGTTATGAGAATATTTTTTAAAATCATCTAATCCGTAAGAGGTAACCTGATTTATATTGCGAGGTACAATATTCCATGTATCGTTTTCAATTGGTTTAGTGCCGTTGAATAGGTTTAGGAACTGAGTACTGTCCGTGTCGGAAGCTGCTATTCCGTTTAGTAGAAGTTCGGAATCGTTCAAAGTTAGATCTAATGATATCCAACTAGTAAAATTTGTAATATTTTGATTATTAAAAAGTAACTTCTTAAATAAAAGTTCGCCTTTCTCGAGATTTATCCAAATATTAGCCACTTTTTCATTGTCCGATATATTGTAGAATTTATCTAAAGATTCATTTTTAATGCTGCTATCAATAGAATTTAATAGGTTTTCCAATAAAAGTTTAGAAGAACACAGAACCGCATGTTCCTCTACAAGTGTACTGTAAAAAGTATCTTTTTCAATTATGTATTTAGTGATGTTGTAATCTTTAAAACTTTGTGTTTCAATACTTTTGTTTGTTATACTATCAAAGTTAATATGGTTAAGGGAATCTGTAGTAATGTAGGTAAAGTCTATTTTTGTACTATCGGCGGATAGTGTAATTAATCCATTGGTTTTATTTGAAAAATAATGTAAAGGGGATAAAATTTTCTTAATATCTACAAAAGGTTTTTCCAGTTTAATGGAACTATATATTTCGTTGGTAGAGAGTTCACTGTTAAGTGTTTCAAAATCATTAATTCTAAGGATAAGAGCGGCATTGCCCGGTATTAAATCTAAGATAGAATTTTTAGATTCCTTTTTAGACGTACACGAAATACTTAAAAGAAGGATTATAACAGATAAATAAGTAAATCTCATGAGAATAGTTTGTGCAAATTTATACTTTTTGTACACAATAATTAATGGTCTGGCAAAAGCTTAAAACTCATTCTATGGTATTTTGTGGCTCCGTATTTTTTAATGGCAGCTCTATGCTCTTTTGTAGGGTACCCCTTATTTTTTTTCCAATTGTACATAGGATATTCTTCGTGTATTTTCAACATATAGGCATCACGTGCAGTTTTTGCCAAAACGGAAGCTGCGGCAATACTTAAATATTTGGAATCTCCTTTTACAATACAAGAGTGCGGTATGTTCTTGTAGCTTTTAAATCTATTACCATCAACGATTATGTACTCAGGTTTTTTAGATAAGGCGTCTATGGCTTGATGCATGGCTAAAATTGAGGCGTTTAAAATATTGATTTTATCAATAGTTTCAGGTTGAATATGTGCTATTCCAAAACAGATGCTTTTCTCTTTTAAAAGTGGTTCAAGCATTTCTCTTTTGCATTCAGACAAAAGTTTGGAATCTGTTAGTATAGAATTTTCAAAAGATTCTGGCAGTATTATTGCTGCGGCGGTTACAGGTCCCGCTAAGCAGCCTCTACCGGCCTCGTCTGTGCCAGATTCGTTAATATTTCTGTAAAATTTAAGAAGCATTATGTTTTTTTTAACTTAAATTATTGAATATTTAATCTGTTTTTAATGTTAAAAATTTTAATTTTTTTTAAAGAAATTGACGTTTGTTGAAGAAAAAAATAATAATAAGTGTTTTTTTAACATATAATTTTTTTGAGTTAAGATAGTCTTTGGAATAGTAAGCAAAATTTTGGACTTTTGGCGCAAGCTAATTCAAAAACAAATTTTATGAAACAGAAGTTGACGTGGATGTTGACACCTTTGTTGGTGCTCTTCATGACATTTTCCTTTGCACAGGAAAAAAACAGTGACCGGTGTTGTAACCGATCAGAGCGGTTTACCTTTACCGGGAGTGTCCGTTGTAGTTGTTGGAACAACTAAAGGATCTCAAACAGATTTTGACGGTAACTATGCCGTTAATGCGAACGAGGGTGAAAAATTAAGATTTTCTTACCTAGGTCAAAAAACAGTAACAATGACAATTGGTGCTTCTAACACCATTGATGTACAATTGGAAGAAGATGCAGAGGCATTGGAAGAAGTAATTGTAACAGGTCAGGGTTCAGGTATTGCCCGTAGAAAATTATCAACTACTGTTGATGTTTTAGATTCGGAGGATATTGATAAGTTGCCTGCTACTCAAATAGATCAGTTGTTACAATCTACAACTCCTAGTGCGCAAGTTCGTTTAAGTAGTGGTCAGCCAGGTACGGCTGCCATCATTCGTACTCGTGGTCCTATATCAGCAGCGTCTTCTGCAACTCCGGTTGTAATTATTGATGGAATACGTGTTGATAATTTAAATTCTAATCCAGAATTAGGAATTGCTACTGGTGGTGCCAACGTATCTGCTTTGGCGGATATTCCAATGGAATCTATTGAAAGAATTGAATACATTAAAGGTGGTGCCGCAACAACATTGTATGGTGCTGATGCTGCAAATGGTATTATTCAGATCATTACTAAAAAAGGTAAAGATGGTAAGAGTACCGCTTTCTTTGAAAGCAGTGTAGGTGTTATTAAAGCTACTGAAGATTACTTAAGATATGATAGAACTGCCGAGGCTATTTTTCAACCTGGTTGGTCTCAGCAATTTAGAGTTGGTCTAAGTGGAGGTTCAGAAAAATTTTCATATAACTTTGGTGGAAGTTTGTATAAAGATGACAGCTATAACGATATCAATGAGCAAATTAGAAGAACATTTTCTTTTGGTATGACAGCAAGGGTTACGGATAAATTGAGATATCAAGGATCTTTGTCGTTTGTAAACTTTGAGTCAAACTTGGATTATAATGCAAATACTAGTTTTTCAAGATTCTCTAACATAGAGGGGTCTTCTAGGGGTGATACTGAAGGATTTTCAGATGCAGAATGGCAAGATGAACTTGCAAGGTATTCCCGTATTGGTCAATTAGTAGATATTTCCAGTACTACAAATCGTGTTACTGCATCGAATAAATTTATCTATGACGTAAACGATAATTTCCAAGTAAATGCTACCTTAGGTATTGATAATAGAAATACGGTTCAAGAAGAATTAGTAAGTAATCAGCTGTTGGTAGAGTTGGGAAGTATAGCTCCCGGTACAACAGATCAAGGTGAGTTAACAAGAGTTTTAAGATCTGCATTTACGGTTACGACTGATTTGAACCTTACACACAAGGCTTATACTGATGATTTTTCATTTGTAAGTATTTTAGGTGCTCAATTTTTTAGGTCTTCTGATAGACAGAACAGGTTGAATGGATCTGGTGGTGTAGATGGTACTAGGTCTTTAAATAATTTCTCTGAACAAACTTTTTCTGATTTCGTATTGGAAAACGCAAATTATGGCCTATACTTTTTAGAAAATATTGGTATTTATAACGTTGCTTTCTTGGAGTTTGGAGGTAGATTGGATAAAAACACAATTTCAGGGTCTAATACAAGTCCTTTGTTTTTACCTAAAGTAGGTCTTACCTATAATCTTAGTGATCATGATTTTTACAAAGAAGCTGGTATAAGCGATATAGTTTCTACTATTAAACTAAGAGCTAACTATGGTGAGGCAACAAATTTTGCACAACCATTTGATCAGGATCAAACATTTGCTCAAAATGCATTCTTAGGTAATCCTTCTTTTACATTTGATAACCCTGGTAATGACGAATTAGTGTCTGAAAGGGTTAAGACTACTGAATTTGGTTTAGAGCTAGGTTTCTTTAGTAATAGATTGACATTAAGCGGTACAAGATATATTGGTATTACAGAAGATGCATTGTTTACTCCTCAAGCTGCTCCGTCTTCGGGTCAATTGAATCAAATTCAAAATATTGGTGAGGTAGAAAATAAGGGTTATGAATTTGCCTTGACAGCTACACCATTACAAACTGAAAAACAGAGTTTGAGTATAAATTTATCATACAATCAAGTTGATAACTTGGTTACTGATTCTGGTGGTGCTCCGCCATTCGTAGTGGGTGGTTTTACGGTTTTAGGTTCTGTTGTAGAAGAGGGTCAAAGTCTTGGTTATTTAAGAGGTACGGCTGCAGTACTTCAGGATGATGGTTCTTATGCATTTGAAGCTAATACCGCTTTAGGGGATACTTTTGCTCCTAATTTTGGGTCAATGGGATTAAATTATACCTATGGTGATTTTAATTTCTTCGCTACTGCAGATTACCAATTTGGAGGTAAAATTACTGACTTAAGTTTCTTGTTAAGACACTTGAGAGGTACTGATGACGCCGGAATTCCTGAAGATCTAATAGGTACTACATCACCTTTTAATTATGTGAATTTCTTCGTTTTCGATAGTGATTATTTAAAAGTTAGAAATATTGGAGCGTCTTACAACTTTGGTGATATAGCAAAACCACTGTTCAGCAATGTTAGATTGGGTGTAACGGTTACAAATCCATTTAACTGGACAGCAGGTAACTTTGATCCGGAAACTACCGGTTCTGGTATTTCCGCTCAAAATGGTTTTGCCAGTGGTGGTTTTGCCTATGGTACAGAGTCGGCGCCACGTACTTATGTAGCTTCGTTAAAGTTTGAATTTTAATAAAAAATTGTAAAAATGAAAAAACTAATAATAATTACGGCAGCTATACTAGCAGTTGGCTGTACTGGAGACTTTGGCGACGTAGTCGATTATAAAGAAGTAGAAAATCCTAATTTGTCTGAAGCTTCGGTTGTTGGTCAACCTAATTCGTCATCAATATGGCTTACGGGGTTAGAAAGACAATTGGCAAATGTATTTAATGAGACTTTGGTTCTTTCTGAATTGGGATCTGATAATTATGTGAATACGCAAACCTTTTTCAATCAATTCATGGACGGGTTGGCTATTCAAATAACCGATCCTGATATGAGGGATACTCAAAGACAAATTCAACGTTTAAGAGAGTTGGCTGTCTTCGGTTTGGCCGAAGTTGGTCCTGGAGATCCTAACTATAATGCTGAAATAGAGGCTGAGTTCAATTATTTCGAAGGAATTTCATATTTGTTTTCAGGTATGTATTTCTCTGCGTTGCCACAAGAGCCTGTTGGGGTTCCTGTAACATCCGCTCAACATTACGCAAATGCGATTGCCGCTTTTGATGCTGCTATCGCTTTAGCGCCAAAAGCTGAATATCATTTAGGTAAGGCAAGAGCTAATTACTATTTGGGTAATAAGGCAGAAGCTGCAAGTGCGGCAACAATGGCATTATCTTTAGATAGTGATTTTGATAGGGTTGCTATGTTTGATGAGTCTAACGGTCCAAGTAATACTTTTGAAGATGCTTTATATGAAAGAGCAACTTTTGATGATTTGCAGCCGTTGCCTAGTTTAGACTTTTTAGATCCTAAATACTCGTTTTTTACACCAGAAGAAGATGCACCTGTTCATTATTTAAAGGCTGAAGAAGCTTATTTGATTTTGGCTGAAGCAAATCTTTCGGACGATGATATTGATAGTGCTAGAGCAAATTTAACTGCTTTGTTAGATCTAATAACAAATAGAGAGGTTCGTACTATTGATGATTCTATTGAAGATAGAACACAGGTTGAAGCAGGTTCAAGACCGGATAACGCTGATGTTGTTGTTAACGGTAGGTCTGGTTTAGTGCTTGATCGTCAATTAGGTGAAGTTGAAGTTCCTTCTGTGTCTGGTACTTCTTTGACTGCGGATGATATTGCAGCTATGCAAGATGATGATGCTGGTTTGTCTTTGTTATATAGAACTAGGCAAGAGGTGTTTATTGCTGAAGGACTACGTATGGTAGATATGGGTGTGAAACTTGTTATCGATGAAAATGAAATTTTAATTAATGAAAATATCAACGAGGGTGATTTGGGTACAACTCCGGTTGTTCCTTCTTTTATTTCTGCAGTTGTTGCAGATTTAGATGCGATTACTTATGATGCGGCTACAGGAGTTGCTACTACTGTAATAGATTTAAATGATATTCTTGTTGCAAATAAAACATCTGATCAAGTAGTTCCTTTTGAATAAACTTAATCGGTTAAATTGATGAAAGCCCCTATTTCTAATAGGGGCTTTTTTTTATGGTAAACTTTCACATTTACTTAGCAACAAAAAAATTAACTTTGCAGGGCTAACAAAGCTACATGAAATATATACTTTTAGTTTTATTGTGTTTAACAACTTCAGTGATGTTTGGGCAGGATCTTATCAAAAGACCGGAAAAAAAGAATGATTCACTATCATTTGAAAAAAAAACAAAGCCATTAGACCCTAAGAAAAAAATAAAAAATGATACTATAATCTTAACGATCAAAGATTATAAGATTATATCATTTGAGAGAGATACTACCTATTTAGACACTACTTTAACCATTCAGAAAGAATATAAATATAATTACCTGCGGGAAGATGATTTTGAATTAATGTCATTTTCAAACATAGGTCAGGCTTATAATGAATTAGGAGTAGATTTTGAAAGGGTAGGGGCATATCCAAATTTAGGTGCAACGGCAAAAGACCGCAAGTATTTAGAGAAAGAGCAAATAAATTATTATAACGTTGCAACCCCTATGACAGAGTTGTTTTTTAAGACAACATTGGAAGAAGGACAACTTTTAGATGCTAATTTGGCGTTCAATACATCTAGAAGGTTGAATTTTTCAATCGGTTATATCGGTTTCCGCTCTTTTGGTAAGTATAATGATGCCCAGGTAGAATCCGGTAATTTTGTAACAACGACAAACTACTTGTCAAAAAATGGAAGATATGCATTAAGGGCCCACATAGCAGCTCAGAATATTACCTCAGAAGAAAATGGTGGTTTATCTGAAAAAGAAGAGCAGTTTGAGTCTGGGGACGAAGACTTTATTAACAGACCCAGGGTTGATGTGTATTTAGATGACGCAAGCAATAAAATATTGGGCAAAAGATATTATTTGGATCATACCTATAAACTGGTGAGAACTCAACTAGATTCTACTCGGTTCGAAAAAACATCATTGTCTATTGGTCATACCTTTGATTATGAAACTAAATATTATCAATTTTTAGAAACGGCTAGTGATACTTTGTTTGGGGAGGCTATTTTAAGTGCTATCGACGATAAGGCGATTTTAAAGACCTTTTATAATGAAGTAAATGCGGAATTCTACAATAAAACATTGGGTAGATTGACCGGCGGTGTTAATGCGTATAATTATGATTATTATTTCAATAGCCGCTTTACGCAAGCAGATGGTACAGTTATTCCAAGTAGGTTGAACGGAACGGAGTTCGGTTTAGTCGGTAAATATGAAAAGCGAATAGGTGAATTTGATTTTCAAGCTGATTTAAAGTATAATATTTCAGGAGAATTAGCAGGTAATCTTTTTAATGCATCGGCTTCTTATGCAATAAATAAAAATAATAGATTACGATTCTCTTTGCATACCTCCAGCAGAATGCCAAATTTCAATTATCTATTATATCAAAGTGAATACCTTAATTATAATTGGAACAATAGTGAAGTGTTCGATAAAGAGCGTGCAAGTAGTATCAAAGGAGAGTTGCTTTCAAGCACTTGGGGTAACCTTATGGTAAAGTATAGTAATCTGGATAACTATACCTATTTTGCTCCGGTTTCAGATGTTGCTATTGAAGATGATTTGGAAAATGCATTCTTAAAACCTTTACAAGAGGGAAATACTGTGTCCCATTTGAAAGTGAAATATGAAAAAGAATTTAAGGTTGGTATGTTTGCATTGAACAATACTGTTATGTATCAAAATGTAACTCAAGATACGCAAGTGCTAAATGTACCCCAATTAGTAACAAGGAATACGCTTTATTTTTCTTCTGATGTGTTTAAAAAAGCAATGTACCTGCAAACAGGTATTACATTTAAATATTTCTCCAGTTATAATATGAATGGTTATAATCCTGTACTTGGTGAGTTTTATGTACAGAATGAAGAAGAGTTGGGCGGGTATCCATTATTGGATTTCTTTATCAATGCTAGAATAAAACAAACAAGAATTTATTTAAAAGCTGAGCATTTTAATGCCTCTTTTTCTGGATATGATTATTATGCTGCACCAAATTATCCTTATCGTGATTTCGTTATACGCTTCGGTTTGGTGTGGAATTTCTTTTCTTAGTCTTTTGATGTCATTTATAAGTTATTGACAATAAGCTGATTATGATAGTTTGATTTGCTAGTGCATTGGTTTTTAGAATCTTAATCCCACAGTAATTTCTTCTATGTGCAAATGTGTCATAATCATGCAGTTATGTATGTGTTTAAAAACTTTGGTTATTTTATTTCAAAAAGTCTTGTGTTATTAAGAAATGTGTGTACATTTGCACCCCGCAAACGAGGAAGATAATTTCTGAATCGGGAGTAGGGAAAAAGGTTCATTTATATGTTGGTTGGTCTGGGAAAAAAAGAAAGAATATTTTTTTTCGAAATAAGTTGCCAGG
>NZ_JARKMS010000002.1:0-32044 GCF_029350945.1 Maribacter huludaoensis
GCGCAACATTCACGAATGCGGACTTGTTCGCACAATTAACGGGTTCACCGGATACCGGCGGAACGTGGACGGACAATGGTGATGGCACGCATACGTATACTGTGGCAGCAACATCACCTTGTACAACCGATGATGTAAGTATCGTAACCGTAACCGAGCAGGTACAACCTAATGCGGGAATCGACGGGACATTGAATATTTGCGAAGGCGCAACATTCACGAATGCGGACTTGTTCGCACAATTAACGGGTTCACCGGATACCGGCGGAACGTGGACGGACAATGGTGATGGCACGCATACGTATACTGTGGCAGCAACATCACCTTGTACAACCGATGATGTAAGTATCGTAACCGTAACCGAGCAGGTACAACCTAATGCGGGAATCGACGGGACATTGAATATTTGCGAAGGCGCAACATTCACGAATGCGGACTTGTTCGCACAATTAACGGGTTCACCGGATACCGGCGGAACGTGGACGGACAATGGTGATGGCACGCATACGTATACTGTGGCAGCAACATCACCTTGTACAACCGATGACGAAAGCATCGTAACGGTAACCGAACAAGCACTACCGAATGCGGGAATCGATGGAACATTGAATATTTGCGAAGGTGATACGATTACCAATACAGCCCTATTTGCTCAATTAAGCGGATCTCCTGATACTGGTGGTTCGTGGACCGATAATGGTAACAACACATACACATATACCGTAGCCTCCATACTGCCTTGCTCCATTAACGATACAAGTATGGTTACTGTGGTATTTGATCAAACCGATAGCAATGGTAATGGAGTAGTAGATTGTCAAGAAACAATTATAGTGCTTCCGATAATAACTATAGATGACATAACCTCAGATAACATTGTCAACGAAAATGAATCTCAAGGTCAGATCAATGTAACGGGAAGGGTTACAGGTGATTTTTCTGAAGGTGATCTAGTAACCTTGACCATTCATAATACCAATTATACTGGTCCTGTAGATGCAAACGGGTTTTTTAATATCTCGGTTTCTGGTTCAGATTTAGTGGAGGACAATGATTTAAGTATTCTAGGTACGGTCACCACGATAACTTTAGATGGTAATACAGGTTCATCGTCAGTACAACATCCGTATACCATTGATATAGATCCACCTTTGGTAGATAGTTTTGAAACAATGGACACATACCCTATTCTACTTGGTTTAGGGAGTCCGAATGAGATATTGAATATTACTGTTGAGGTAGGTGATACGGGTATATTTTTAGAATATGTTATTAATACGGATATCAATGGTATTTGGGAAATTGATACAGAAACGAATCAACCGGACAATGCTTCATTTCCAGTTATAGAACCAGAATTAATTTTATTTATCACCGCTGAAGACATAGCAGGAAATCAAGGTTTGGGCGAAGTAACTATAATTACAAGTGACGAACCTCTTGATAATGATAATGACGGACTTACAGATGAAGAAGAAATTAGAATAGGTACTGATCCAAATAATCCTGATACGGATGGAGACGGAATCATGGACGGACAAGAGATTATGGATGGTACGGATCCATTGAACGCTTGTGATTCAATTGGTGGTACACCGCCAAAATCCAGTAACTGCGATATTTATGTTGAAATGGATTTAGTGAAACCAGGGGGCATAATTAATAATTCATTTGAGATTATCAACATTGAAAGATTTCCTGAAAACTCTGTAAAAATCTACAATAGATACGGTGTGTTGGTTTGGGAAATGGAAAGTTATAATAATGAAAATAGATCATTTGATGGGGTTTCCGAGGGCAGAATTACCATCAATAAGAATGAAAAATTACCTGCTGGCACCTATTATTATGATATCTATTATACAGCTAATGGCACGGAAAAATTATTAACTGGTTACCTATATCTAGTACAATAAAACATGAAGAAGATAAACAATATAGTCTTTTTGATATTTACCATGGTTTTAGGTGGTCAGTTTTTTGTGCATGCCCAACAAGATGCGCAGTATACACAATACATGTACAATACATTCTCGGTTAATCCGGCGTATGCAGGATCTAGAGATGTATTAAGTATATCTGCATTGCACAGGTCACAATGGGTAGGAAGAGATGGTGCTCCTAATACACAAACACTAAGTGTACACGGACCTTCTTCTGATAAAGTGGGGCTTGGTCTATCTATTGTTCATGATGAAATAGGGAACAACACCAATCAAAATACATATATTGACGCTGCTTTTTCGTATACATTGAAGACCTCTGATAATAATAAATTGTCATTTGGGTTAAAGGCTGGCGGACACTTATTAAATTTAGATTTTAACAATCTTAGAAATTTTAGTGCCGGCGGTACTGCCATTACCGATAGTGATCTTTATAAAAAATTTACTCCCAATTTTGGAGCAGGTCTGTACTACCATAACGATCAATTTTATGCAGGTTTGTCCATACCTAATTTTTTCCAGACAGAGCATTTTGATAGCGCTGATGGTAATGATAACCTTGTATCTGTAGATAGAATGACCTGGTATTTAATATCAGGGTATGTTTTTGAAATGTCATCGGCTTTAAAATTTAAACCTGCTTTTCTATTGAAGGCAACATCAGGTGCACCGTTACAAGCGGATATTTCGGCTAATTTTTTGTTGAACGATAAGTTTTCAATGGGTGCCGCCTATAGATGGGATGCCGCGTTGAGTGCGTTGTTCGGATTTCAAATGACACCGGAATTTATGCTGGGGCTGGCTTATGATAGTGATATATCTGAACTGGGAGGCACCAAGTTTAACAATGGTTCTTTTGAGGTGTTTCTTAGATATGAGTTCATTAAAAAAGATAAAATTGATTTGACCCCTAGATTCTTTTAAATAACCGATAATGAAAGTTAAAACATATATAGTTCTCTTTTCGTTGCTTTTTATTGCTAGCCTGTGTTACGCACAGCGAGACAATAAAAGTTCAGGTACTGATAATTTTGAGCATTATGGGTACATGGGCAAAGAATCTACCTATGAAGAGTTGAGTAAAAAAGGCATGTCAAATGAAGATATATGTAAAAACTTGGGTAATGAAGCTTATTTAAGGGCAAAGTATGATGAAGCTAGTTATTGGTATGCAAAATTGTTAGAGATCAATAGCTCAACAATCGATCCGGATTACATGTACAGATATGCACAATCTTTAAAATCGATCAATAATTACAAAGATTCCGAGGTTTGGATGAAAAAGTTCAAAAAAGCGAAAAAGAATGATGTAAGAGCTTTAAAGTATGATAAAGGTGTAGGCTATTTTGATGAATTAATGACCGCTTCAAATGAGTATACCATTGAGAATTTGACCTCGGTCAATTCAAAAGAATCAGATTTTGCTCCTTCGTTCTATAAAGATTTTATCGTGTTTTCTACTGCTAGGGATTTAGAAACCACTTCGCGTAGTGCCACACCTTATTTAAACTTGTATAAAACAACACGTCCGGAACAAGGCGAATATAGTACGGCAACTCATTTTTCAGATGAGTTGAAATCGGTAGCTAATGAATCTTCTACCAGCTTTTCCCAAGATGGTAACACCATGTATTTTACAAGGAATAATTATAAGAAAGGATCCTTTAATAGAGACAAAAAAGGGGTTAGCAGATTAAAAATTTATAGAAGTACGTTCAAGGATGGCAAATGGGGGAATATAGAAGATTTGCCATTTAACAGTGATTTGTATTCTGTTGCGCATCCGGCACTGAGTAAGAAAGGTGATAAATTGTATTTTTCTTCTGATATGCCCGGAACTCTAGGGGCATCGGACATTTTTGTAGTGGATATTCATACTGATGGAAGTTTTGGAACACCGGTAAATTTAGGTTCCAAAATCAATACCGAGAGCAAAGAGACTTTTCCGTTTATTACAGCATCGGACGTTTTGTATTTTGCATCTGACGGCCATCCTGGTTTGGGAGGACTGGATATTTTTTCTATCGATTTGGCGAATCAAGGCGCGGTCAAGAATTTAGGAAATCCAATTAATAGTGCTAATGATGATTTTTCAATGATATTTGATGAAACGACCAATTCAGGTTTTTTTGCATCGGATCGAAACGGAGGATTAGGTGCAGATGATATTTACGCTCTTAAGACAATTGATTGTATGGTGACCATTACAGGTATCGCGGTCGATAAAGATTCGGACAAACCATTACCGTTTGCAACCGTACACGGAAAAAATAATTTTGGAGGAAATATAGGGGAAGCCACTACCAATGCTCAGGGTAAATATACTTTAGAGATACCATGTCAAGAAAGTCAATATACCATTATTGCCAATCTAGAGGGCTATGAAGAAGGTTCGTTGTTCATGTTTACTACACCAGATGAAAAGAGTATAACAAATGCCCGTGTGGTATTGGAAGAAAGTAGCAAAGTGGCGGTAATTGGGGCAGATTTGGTAAAGGTGTTAAAATTAGCACCAATTTATTTTGATTTAAACAGTTCTTATTTACGTGATGATGCTTTTTCTAATTTGGACAAGGTAGTTGCATACATGAAAAAAAGACCGGAAGTCAAGGTAGAAGTGGGTTCACATACAGATAGTAGGGAAGAGGATAATTATAATCTTTGGCTTTCTGATCGTAGGGCAAAAAGAACAGTGGAGTACATAATAGCTGCAGGTATAGAGCCTGGGCGCATATCCGGTAAAGGTTATGGGGAAACCCAAATAATAAACAAATGCGCAAACGGAATTATTTGTTCAGATAGAGACCATCAGTTAAATAGACGCTCAGAATTTATATTGATAGAATAGGATTTTTCCCTTGTAATATCACATTTCTTTCTTGTGTAATAGAAAAATTAAATGTGATATTTAAAAAAATAGTATCGTATTATTGAATTATGCTCAATAGGGAGTTCTTATTTTATCATATTGTTTTTTTTTAAGCTAATTGACTTATATTTTGAGTGTTAGGTAAGGCAATTAGTTTATGGTTCTCTAATCTATTGAAAAATAGTAACATTAGTGCCATTTAGTATATATCAGTAATTTATTACTATTTTTAAAAGAAATTCTTGTTAAAAATTTAAAATTGAATCAGTTACATACCGACAACATGCTTCTGGAAAGGCATCACCAAATTTTTATAGAACAAACTCCAACAGCTATTGCTATGTTAAACAAAGACATGGTCTATCTAGCTGTTTCTAAAAGATGGTTGAAAGATTTTAAACTAGAGGGGCAAGATATTGTTGGCAAATCTCACTATGATGTTTTTCCTGAAATAGGAGATGATTGGAAAGCTAAGCATCAACAATGTTTACAAGGTGCAATAGATATATGTGACGAAGCACCTTTTTATCGTAAAGATGGGTCCATTCAATGGATTTATTGGGATGTAAGACCATGGTATAATGCTGAAGGAGAAATTGGCGGACTCTTAATGCACACTGGCGATATTACAGAGAAAAAAGAGAAAGAGCTTCAGCAAAAACGTGTAGACTCCATTTTAAAAGATACTAGCGAGTTAGCACGGATAGGTACTTGGGAAATGGACCTACATACCAATGAAATAACTTGGAGCAAAATAATCTATGATATATACGGAGTATCTGAAGATTACATACCAAATATAGCCACTAATCTTGAATTTAGTAAAAATGAACAGACTAGGGCCTTGGTAGAAACTGCCGTAGAAAATTTAATGGAAAAAGGAATTTCTGTAAATATTGAATATGAAATAATAAATGCAGTTGGAGAATTAAAACTGGTTAAAGTAATAGGCAAGGTTGAATATATTGAAGGTGTTGCTTCAAGATTGTTCGGTATAATACAGGATGTTACGCGCATTAAGGAATCTGAAACTAAACTTAAAAAGGCCCATAAAGAACTGGAGACAATTTTTAACTCCAAATCCATTGCCCTGATAACAACGGATAAAGATGGAATAATAAATCGTTTTAACAGTGGCGCAGAAGAATTATTAGGGTATACCTCTGAAGAAGTGATAGGTAAGCACAGGCCTGAATTATATTTGCTTGAAGAGGAGCAAGAGCAATTTAGAAATGATATGATTGCCCAGTTTGGTGGTGATGTTACTAATAGCAATTTTAACTACCGTAATGAAAACATCAATGATACAAGACAATGGACGTTTAAGCATAAAAATGGTTCTATGTTTTCTACGCTTACTTCAATTACGGCAATTAATACTAATGAGGGTGTAAACGAAGGTTTTATCGCAGTAGCTACAGATATATCTAAAATTAAGAAGGTAAAGAATGAACTGCGCAACAAAAATGAGCTGCTAAATCTTGCTGAGGAAATTAGTTTAATGGGACACTGGCAATGGAACCCTATTGAGGATATTGGCTTTTGGTCAGATAACTTATTTGCCCTTTTAGATTATCACGGAGAGCCTTTTACTATTACTTTCGGTATTTATTTTGAAATGGTTCATGAAGATGATAAAGAATTGGTGTTTGAACATTTTGAAAAGGCAAAAAAGGAGAAAATATTTGGTAAGCTAACGCATAATATTATAACCTTTTCCGGTAATTTGAAGACCATTCAAATACTGGCCAATGTGATTTCCAATGAAAAAGGTGAGACAGTTGAAATGATCGGTACCTGCCAAGATGTGACCGAATTCAAAAAAACGGAACAGAATTTAATTCAAGCGAAAGACAATTTAGAAATTGTTGCCAAAAAATTAGCCTCTCAGAATAAACAATTGGCAGATTTTACACATATAACTTCCCATAATTTAAGAGCTCCTGTGGCAAATTTAAATTCTTTGATGGAAATTTATAAGCTTTCTGATGATGAGGAAGAGCGCTTAGATGTTTTTGAAAAATTCGACACTGTTATTAACCGTCTTACACTTACTTTAAATACATTGATAGAAGCCTTAAAAACCAAAACTGGCGATTCAAAAGAAGAGCTTGAAATCGTCAATTTTGAAAAGGTTCTTGAAAATACTACACAACTTTTAAGTGGTGTTATTTTGAAGTCCAACGCGGTTGTAAAATCAGATTTTTCGCAAATATCGGAAATTGAGTATAACCAAATTTATATGGACAGTATCTTCCTAAATTTAATTGGAAATGCTATAAAGTATAAAGCAAAAGATAGGACTCCGGAAATATTTATAAAGACAGAGGTAATGAATGGTAGAAATATCATTACATTTAAGGACAACGGCTTGGGTATTGATCTTGAAAGACATGGGCACAAACTATTTGGGCTCAATAAGGTTTTTCACAGACACCCAGATGCTAAGGGCGTTGGCTTGTTCCTGACAAAAACACAGGTAGAAGCTATGGGTGGTACTATTTCTGCTACTAGCGAGGTTAATGTTGGTACAACTTTTACAATAATTTTTTAATTAAGCTTGCTATGAATAATGTTTTAAAAACGTGTATTGTCGATGACGACTCCATTTATAGGTTTACCATGGTCAAAACACTTAAATCAACTAAATTGCCAATGGAAATTATGGTCTTTTCTGATGGAGAAGAAGCCATAGATTTTATGCTAGATAATCTTGATCAAGATTCTGTATTTCCTGATGTTATTTTTCTTGATATTGATATGCCGGTAATGGATGGTTTTCAATTTATGGAAGAATACGTAAAAATTAAGCCTAGAGTAGGGAAAAAAATTACCATTTACATGGTCTCATCTTCTTTAGATCCTGCCGATATAGAAAGAGCAAAGAAAATTAGCGCTATATCGGACTATATAGTAAAGCCTATTGGTTTAGATAGGTTAAGGACTATCATTGAAAGCTTGTTAGAAGAAAGGAAAGAGTAGCGGCACAAGCAAGGGATAATTGTTTTCAGGTTATGAATTAGATGAATTGAGTTAAGCTAAATGGCTTAATGACAGTATTTTTGATTGAACCTAAAAAATAAAATATGTCTTTGTTAACAATTATATTAAATATATTATTACCGCCATTAGCCGTTTTTATGAAACACGGAATTGGTACAACACTTTTAATAAGCATTTTATTGACTTTACTAGCTTGGTTGCCAGGTGTAATACATGCTTTTATAGTAAATCAATAAATAATATATTCATTCTTGTCTAACGCTGTTTGACATTGATGACCAAAACCGAGCAACTATCAAATAATGATAGTTGCTCGGTTTTTTTTATAAATTTTGGTATTACAATGTGTTATTAACATTTATTATGATTTGTAAAGAGAATCTCCATTTGTTTATGTAATAACTTTGGTGCGTTAGTGGTTCAATGCTGTAACGACTATTCAGCGTGTGCGGTCGGTTAGTATAACTGTTTTGGATTTAATTTTTGTGAATATATAGGTATGAATAACATAGTTAAAGTAGTTTTTTTTCTTATTTTTTTGAATTTTATAAGCTGTAAAGAAGGTAGTGGTACGGACAACAAAAATGCAGCCTCAGAAACTACTACCTTACAAACAAATGTTAACGAAGGAGAAGAGATTATAATGAATGCCATTAAAGCACATGGTGGTGAAATTTATGATACAGCTAACTATGAATTTGTCTTTAGGGATAAAATATATGGGTTCAATAATAAGGATGGCCATACCTACCGTCTAAACTTTAAAGATAGTTTAGGCAATACCATAGAAGACTATTTAAAAAACGGATCGTTTCGTAGAAAAGTCAATGATGAGGTAATTAACTTATCTAAAAAAGATAGTGCCATACATAGCAACGCATTGAATTCTGTCATCTATTTTGCGACATTGCCGCACAAGCTTAAGGATAAAGCAGTTCATAAAGAAAGTGTAGGCGAAACTGTCATTAAAGGTGATGACTATGATGTTGTAAGGGTTACATTTGCTAAAGAAGGTGGAGGTACGGACCATGATGATATTTTTATGTATTGGATAAACAAAAAATCGCATTATATCAATTATCTGGCTTATAGTTATAGTGTAAATGATGGTGGTGTGCGTTTTAGAAGTGCCTATAATCCTAGGACCATTGACGGTATTCGTTTTCAAGATTACATAAATTGGGCAGCTCCTGTAGGTACAGACTTAAGAGATTTACCCTCCATGTTCGAGAAAGGTGATCTAAAAGAATTATCCAGAATTGAAACAGCAAATGTGCGTAATCTTAACGCTACTGAATTTGTGGAATAACTTTTTCTATAGTGCAATGTAATTTATGTTTAAGTCTATCATGCTTTAACGATTACCATTCATAATGGTGTTCATCACTATCCTTATAGAATTTTGAATGCAATACCCCGTAGACTTGTTTTGAGGTTGTTTACTTATTGTATATTTGAGAGATTGCGTTAAATTCAGTTTTAATAGATAAATCAATAGAACTTGTTTTTTAATTAAACTCTGTCTTGTATGAAGGGTGAAACCTTATTTGAAAATTTTAAAGCCATCTCTGAAAAAGAATGGAAACAGAAAATTCAATATGATTTAAAGGGTAAGGATTATAATGAAATGGTGGTATGGAATTCTCCCGAGGGAATCAAAGTAAAACCTTTCTATCATGCCGATGATCTAAAACATATAACCCTTAAATCTACACCGGTCTCTTCTTGGAGAATTGGTCAATCAATTTATGCCGGCAATGCAATAATGGCCAATGAAAAGGCACTTAGAAGCATACAGAAAGGGGCTGAAGCGCTTCGTTTTTTAATACCGGAAGCATCTGTAAATATTGACACTATTTTGAACAATATTGATTTAAGTACAATAAAAGTGTATTTAAATATGCAATTTTTGTCCAAAGAGTTTATAGTTAAAGCTCTTGCCAAATATCCTCGATCAAAAAAATTACATTTTCAAATCGATCCCATTGGTAACTTGGCAAAATCCGGTAATTGGTATGCGTCAATGTCTTCAGATACGCTATTGGTCAAAGATCTAGTTTCAAACGAGATTGAAAATTTACTTAGTATAGATGTATCGCTTTATGAAAATGCAGGGGCAGATATGGTACAACAACTGGCTTATGCAATGTCCCATGCAAATGAGTATTTAAATATATTGTTAGAAAGCAACGCTCTTTCTAAATTAAAAAGTATAGATTTCAATGTAGCGGTAGGGGGTAATTATTTTTTTGAGATTGCCAAGCTGAAAGCATTGCGTAACCTTTGGCAGGTTTTAGCCAGTGCCTATGACATTTCTGTTCCTTGCCATATTGTTGCGGAGCCAAGCAAACGAAACAAGACTATTTATGACTACAATGTAAATATGCTGAGAACCACTACAGAATCTATGTCTGCTGTTCTGGGCGGATCTGAAACGGTTTTCAATCTTAACTATAATGCCATATATAAAAAGGATAATGATTTTGCCGATCGCATAGCTATAAATCAGCTTATATTGTTGAAGGAAGAAAGTTATTTTGATAAGGTAGAAAACCCTGCAGAAGGTAGTTATTATATAGAAACCTTAACCAATCAATTGTCAGAAAAAGCATTGTTATTGTTTAAGTCAATTGAAAAAGACGGTGGCTTATTAAAGCAGTTAAAAAACCATACTGTTCAGCATAAAATTGCTGACAGCGCACAAAAACAACAGGAAAAGTTTAACGCCAAAAAGATAGTGCTGGTAGGTACAAACGCATATACCAATGAAAACGATAAAATGGCGCATGAGTTAGAACTGTATCCGTTCGTAAAAAAGAATCCTAGAAAAACGCTGATAACACCGATCATCGAAAAAAGATTGGCGGAAGAATTTGAACAAAATCGTTTGTCACATGAGTAGAAAGGACCTACAACATATTCAGCTTGCTACTGCAAATAACAATGACAAAGACCATCTTGGTAGTACTATTGGTGAGTTAGAAACTCCGTTTACAACTGCAGAAAGCATACCGCTCAAAAAAAAATATGTAAAGGAAGATATTAAAGATATTGAGCATTTAAACTTTGCGGCAGGTATACCGCCATTTCTCCGAGGTCCCTATTCTACCATGTACGTGCTGAGACCATGGACGATCAGACAGTATGCTGGGTTTTCCACCGCCAAAGAAAGTAATGAATTTTATAGAAAAAATTTAAAAGCAGGGCAAAAAGGATTGTCTGTAGCGTTTGATTTACCTACACATAGGGGTTATGATAGTGATCATGAACGTGTAGTGGGCGATGTTGGTAAAGCAGGTGTTGCCATAGATACGGTTGAAGATATGAAAGTGCTTTTTGATGGTATACCGTTGAACGAAATGTCTGTTTCTATGACCATGAACGGTGCAGTATTGCCTATTATGGCATTCTACATTGTTGCCGCTGAAGAACAAGGGGTACTGTTAGACCACTTGGCCGGAACCATACAAAATGATATTCTTAAGGAGTTTATGGTGCGCAATACCTATATCTATCCGCCAAAGCCCTCTATGCAACTGGTGGCCGATATTTTTGAGTATACCAGTAAACACATGCCTAAATTCAATAGTATAAGCATATCTGGTTACCACATGCACGAAGCTGGTGCACCTGCCCATTTAGAATTGGCATATACGTTGTCCGATGGTTTGGAATATATTAGAACAGGAATTAAGGCAGGATTAAAGATCGACGATTTTGCCCCGAGACTTTCCTTTTTCTGGGGAATAGGGATGAACCACTTTATGGAAATCGCCAAAATGCGTGCCGCAAGAATGTTGTGGGCAAAAGTGGTGAAAGAATTTGATCCAAAGAACGAAAAATCGTTAATGCTTAGAACACATTGCCAAACCAGTGGTTGGAGCCTTACGGAACAAGACCCCTTTAATAATGTAGCCAGAACAACTATAGAAGCTGCAGCTGCCGTGTTTGGTGGCACGCAGAGTTTGCATACCAATGCATTGGATGAGGCTATAGCGCTGCCTACAGATTTCTCTGCCCGTATTGCGAGGGAAACACAAATATATCTGCAACAAGAAACCAACATGACCAAAACTGTTGATCCTTGGGCAGGTAGCTATTATGTGGAAAAATTGACCCATGACCTGGTTCATAGGGCATGGGAGCTAATGCAGGAAGTAGAGAATCTAGGCGGTATGACCAAAGCAATTGAAACAGGTATTCCTAAAACTAGAATAGAGGAAGCTGCAGCAAGAAAACAAGCAAGAATAGACAGTCAGCAAGATGTTATTGTCGGTGTAAATAAATACCAGTTGACAGAAGAAGACGAACTGCAAATCTTAGAAGTTGATAATAAAGAAGTGCGCAGGCAGCAATTAGAACGATTAAAAGAAGTAAAAGCAAGTAGGAACTCAGCTGCGGTTGCCCAACGTTTGAAAGATCTTACCACCGCCGCCAAGAAGAAAATGGACGGTAGTGAAATGGAGGAAAATTTACTAGCTTTAGCAGTGTTAGCAGCAAGGGAAAGAGCAACTTTAGGAGAAATAAGTAGTGCTTTAGAAGAAGCATTTGGCAGACATAAAGCAATAATTAATTCATTTACTGGCGTGTATTCAAGGGAAATTAAAGAAGATAGTAGTTTTAAGAAAGCACAGGAGCTGGCAGATAAGTTTGCGGAACAAGATGGTCGTAGACCACGTATTATGGTTGCCAAAATGGGACAGGACGGTCATGATCGTGGGGCAAAGGTAGTTGCTACGGGCTATGCCGATCTAGGATTCGATGTAGATATTGGTCCGCTTTTTCAGACACCGAAAGAAACGGCAAAGCAGGCTGTGGAAAATGATGTACATATTCTAGGTATCTCTTCTCTTGCAGGTGGTCATAAGACCTTGGTACCAGAAGTAGTTAAAGAACTAAAAAGCTACGGTCGTGAAGATATTATGGTCATTGTGGGGGGCGTTATACCAAAACAGGATTATGATTTTTTAAAGCAGGCCGGTGCAACTGCCGTCTTTGGTCCTGGAACCAAGATCAGTGACGCGGCTATACAATTGTTAGAATTGCTTATTGAATAGAAAGAAAGTAATTTAATAAACTGAAAATGCCCGAGCAATCAATTTGCTCGGGCATTTTTTATATGGTTCAAAGAAGTTACGCTGTAGCAACTTCTACATTGGCTTCTTTGTTCTTAAGCCAAAAATATAAAATGGTAAATAGAACTATTAATATGGCAGGAAAAAGAACCATGGTGCCTAAAGTTTCTTGACCAGATACCAACTCTAATTCATCACCTGTAAAACCTTGTGCTTCTGCGGCAGCTCTATCAGAATCTATCCATCCACCGATAATAGGTTGAAAGATAGACGTAGAGAACATACCTATGGCACCGATTATGGACATGCCCAATGCTCCTGTTTTTGGTGTTTTGGTTGCGGCAAGACCAATCATATTGGGCCAGAAGTAAGCAACACCTAACGCAAATATTATTGCGGCCACATAAGCCATGGTTCCCGTTTGGGTGCTGAATAAGTAGATGCCTATAGTAGCCAATACTGCAGATCCTAAAAGTACCCCAGTTTGGTTGAATTTTGCCACCATGCTACCGCCAAAGAAACGTGCTACTGCCATTAAACCTGCGGTTAATGCTAAGATCAAAGTAGGTTCGGCTCCACTTTTAGAAAGAATAAGCCCAACCCATTGGTTAGGTCCAAATTCAGATATAGCGGTCAGTGCCATACAGATACCTATAAATAAAAATAGCGGGGTAAACATACCTTTTAAGTTTCCGCTTATAGTAGCGGCTTCTTCCACTTTTGCTTTAGGCCAAGTTTGTCCAAAGAACAAAAATGCATAAATAACCGCTGGTATCAACAATAACCAAACTTGGCTTTGACCGGTAATGCCCATATCTGTCATAAAACCGGATAGAAGGCTACCTACAGCTATTCCGCCAGGAAACCACATGTGAAAACGGTTTAACATGGTGCTCATTCTATTACCTTTATAGGCATCTGCGATCATAGGGTTACAAGCGGCTTCGGTACACCCGTTACCTAGACCTATAAGTAGATTTGCCACTAGAAGGCCCATATAACTTCCTGAAAAAATTAATAGCAATATACCAATGGCATGTGAAAAGAATGCAAATTGCATGATTATTTTGCCGCCTACTTTATGGTAGATCAAACCACCTATTACCATTGCAATTGGGAAACCTAAAAACCACATAGATGTAATTAGACCTGCTTGGCTGGCACTTAATTCTAATTCTGTTTTTAGTTGGTCCAATATACCTGCCGCAATGGCAAATGAGAATGCCGTGGTAATTAATGCAAAACAGCTGGCGTAAAATAGCCTATTCGCATTTACTTTAGAAGTCGCTGTAGAACTTTCCATATTTAAATTGATTTAGTTGTTGTTTTGTTAATTTGCTAAACTAATAAAAATGAAATAATATCAATGCTTTTTTAGTAAAATGATACCTTAACTACGACAGAAAGCACAAAAAATAGTATTTAAACAATTTTTTATGGTTTTTATGCAATTTAGATTCCTGTAAATGAAAGGGTATTGTATTGATAATGAAGTATTAGGTAAATTGTAGCTTAATAATCATACCTAAATAATAAACTATGAAATACAGTATTTATTTACTCCTGGCCCTTTTTCTGGTCAATTGTGCAGATGCGAATAATAAAATTGATAAAAGTAAGGATGTTTCTTTAACGCCGGTAAGCACAGGTTATAATCCAGAAGCTAAAGTAGATAGTTTAGGAATTGTATATAGAGATCAAGGTACTCCTGTAGCAAATTATGTACATGCGGCAAGATCGGGTAATTTATTGTTCTTGGCCGGTAAAGGGCCAAAACAGGAAAATGGTGAAAATATAATAGGTAAGTTGGGCGATAGTCTAACCATAGAGCAAGGATACAGGGCTGCCCGTGAAGTAGGTATTAATCAATTATCTGTTTTAAAGGCGGAATTGGGTAACCTAAATAAAGTAAAAAGAATTGTAAGCGTACATGGTATGGTAAACGCTGTTCCAGATTTTAAGGACCATTCAAAAGTAATAAATGGCTATTCTGATCTAATGGTAGAAGTTTTTGGGGACAATGGAAAACATGCACGCGCTGCAGTTGGTATGGGTTCTTTACCTGGTAATATGGCTGTAGAAATAGAAATGATCGTGGAGATTTATGAATAGTAAGTTTTGTGGCTTTGAAAGTTTAAATAGCAGGTCTAAACCAATTTAATAACAGATAGTTGATGTTTGCATTATCTTTTGGCGGACTTAGAACTATAATTTTGTCGTGCCCTTTAAAAGGATACGTTCATAATTTGAGTTAGTTTGGTAAAGCCGATTTATTAAGTCGGCTTTTCTATTTATAGACAGTAATGGTCAATATCTCCTTATTCTATAAAGTTATTCGTTTTAATTTTTGTTTTCACTAAAGAAGAAAACCACCAAAAATGCGATTATTAAACAAATTGCGAAAAACCCGAAAAGATTAATATAGTTGGACATAAGTAGGAATTTTCTGCTAAACTATAAAAAGATGGGCAGGCTAATGTTCAAGTAATGTTATTTTCGATAAACGGTAACATTTTTAAATTGTTATTCTTTACATGTAAGTATAGAGGAGCTAGTTGTAGAAATATGTATTCCGGTTCTATTGATTTGCTTTATAAATCACTTAACCCTCTTTTGCTCCAAATCTCATACATAGGTTCTCCTTTGCTGTTTTTTCCGGTGTGATGCCAATCATTGCCTTTCAGCTGATAATTGAACTCAAGTTGCGCTCCAGTTCTACTATTATCCTTGGAGAAGAATTCTATATGCTCTTTGTATACTCCGTTCTGTGCTGAGTAGGTTCCTCCACCAGTGCCTGAAAACTTAAATGATTCTGTATCATAAGCTATCCATTGAAAGGTATTGTCCATTAACAGTTTCATTGTCTTTCTTGAATTTTCTTCGCCTCTTCTTTTTTGCCCATTATCAGGACCTCTAGTGGCAAAAAGCCAAGCGCCATCCAAATCTTGTGTTCTGGAGATTGTGGGATTCATAGTTAATTTTTGAAACCAATTCAATTGTAATTTTCCACCGTCCATCATTACTGGTATAGATAGTTGTCTTAAGGCATCGTTCCCAAAGTTAGAATTGAATTCCAGAAGGACTACCAATAAAGTGTTGGTGTCAGTTTTCTCGATTTGCATAAACCCACCAACAGTTTTTATGAATTTTGCGGGTTCAATTTCATATGCATTATAGATAAAATAATCATCCTTAATCTTTATTTGATGTACCGTTTCCGTACCATTATTTTGAAGGGTATCCGTATAAATTCCGTTAGGAATTTGACCATATGAAATCAAATTAATGGCAGAAATTAAAATCATAGTCGCAAATCGACGTTTTAAATGGAATTTTTTCATTTTTTTAAATTGAATTGTGTGGCATTTAAAGTATTGAAAATTAATATGTTATTTTTAAAATTAAAGTGCTTTTTATTTTTGTTTAGGTAAAAATTACTAATTATCGTAAAAAAAATAAAAATGCTTGTTTTTTCATTTTTTTTGATTTCATTTGTCCTGTCCTAAGATACAACTTTGTATGCTGGATATTTCAAGCTTTTAGCTGAACATTATGTATCGTTATTCTGTGTTCGGGTTTGAGAGAAATTGGAAGTGTTTCTCACAAATGGCTTATAAGATAGGTTGCCGATTAGTAAAGCAAACTTCCAACGTATTTTCTACTATCATGCAAAGTCAGCATGACTACTTTTTTATTCCTACTACTCAGAAGCAAATTCTGGTGTGATATCCTACTTAAATAGTTACGTTTTCTTAACTTTAAGTCTATAGGCTAGTTACTACATTTATCATAATCATATTTCATTATTATTTAATATTCAATTCATGAATACCAAATACATTGATCTTATTGATCAAACTTACTATTTTCCTCAAGAAGAATTTAATTTAGATGGTGAACATCTACAGTTTCATGGTATACCTTTAAATGAGCTGGTAAAGCAATATGGCAGCCCGTTGAAATTTACTTATTTGCCTAAAATTTCAGAGAATATTCTTAGGGCAAAAAACTGGTTTGCAAATGCTATAGAAAAAAATAATTACAAGGGTAAATATCACTATTGTTACTGTACTAAAAGCTCGCATTTTCAGCATATAATGCATGAGGCTTTAAAGAACAATATTCATATGGAAACCTCTTCTGCCTTTGATATCAATATCATTGAAAAACTAAAGGCAGATGGTAAATTAAGCAATGACACTTTTGTTATCTGTAACGGATTTAAGCGCGAAAAATACATTGATAATATTGCTCGCTTAATAAATAATGGTCATCAAAATTGTATTCCAATTATAGACAATTATGAAGAAATAGATTTACTTTCAGATGCTATCAATGACACCTTTAAAGTAGGTATTCGTATAGCATCTGAAGAAGAGCCTAAATTCGAATTTTATACTTCTCGTTTAGGTATTGGCTATAAGAATATTGTTCCTTTCTATGAGAACCAGATCAAGGATAATGATAAGGTAGAGCTTAAAATGCTTCACTTCTTCATTAATACCGGTATTCGTGACAATGCTTATTACTGGAACGAACTTGTAAAATGTCTTAAGGTTTATGTTCGTCTAAAGAAAATTTGCCCATCATTGGACAGTTTAAATATTGGTGGCGGTTTTCCTATAAAGAATACCCTGGCTTTTGAGTATGATTACCAATACATGATCAATGAAATTTTAAATCAAATCAATATCACTTGCTCAGAAGCAGATGTGCCCGTTCCTCATATTTTCACGGAATTTGGTAGCTTTACTGTAGGTGAGAGTGGTGGTGCCATTTATGAGATCTTATATCAAAAACAACAGAATGATCGCGAAAAGTGGAATATGATAGATTCTTCTTTTATAACTACGTTGCCAGATACTTGGGCAATCAATAAAAGATTTATCATGTTGCCGATCAATAGGTGGAATGATGAGTATGAGCGTGTATTGTTGGGCGGACTAACATGTGATAGCGATGATTATTATAACAGTGAGCAGAACATGAACGCTATTTATTTGCCTAAGTACAAAAGGGAAAAACCGTTGTATATAGGTTTTTTCAATACCGGTGCTTATCAAGAATCAATTGGTGGCTATGGCGGATTGCAGCATTGTTTAATTCCGCAGCCAAAACATGTATTGATTGATAAAGATGAAAACGGTAACTTCACGTACAAACTCTTTAGGTCCCAGCAAAAAGCAGAAGAACTGCTAAATATTCTGGGGTATGAGGTAGAACTGGATAATGAATAAAATAGCTCGGTAACAAAGACCGATACACAGAGAATTACGTATATAAAATTGAAAATATTACTAAAAATCCACTTAACAATAGCTAATATATCATGAGTACATCTAAGAATTATGCCGGTATTTCCGATGAATTCGCACAACTAGAAAAATCCAAAATTATCTTGATACCTGTTCCTTATGACGGAACAAGTACTTGGGGTAAAGGAGCGGACAAAGGTCCTGAAGCTTTCTTGGAAGCTTCGGAAAACATGGAATTGTATGATATTGAAACCGATTCTGAAGTTTACAAGCAGGGTATTCATTTAACCGAGCCAGTTACAGAGAATAGTTCTCCAGAGGCAATGGTAAATGAGGTACATAACATTACCAAAGATTTTATTAAACGTAACAAGTTTGTAACCCTTTTTGGCGGTGAACATTCAATATCTATTGGTTCTATTAGAGCCTTTAACGAGTGTTTTGATAATTTAACGGTATTGCAGATAGATGCTCATGCGGATCTTAGGGAATCTTATGAAGGTACAAAGTATAACCATGCCTGTGCCGTATACGAAGCTAGCCAGACTACCAATTTGGTTCAGGTAGGTATTCGTTCTATGGATGTGATTGAAAAGACGGTAATGGATGAAGAAAAAACATTTTTTGCCCATGATATGGTTGCTGATGAATATTGGTCAGATAAGGTTATAGAAGCAATGACGGACAATGTCTTTATAACATTAGATCTTGATGCTTTTGATCCGTCCATTATGCCTTCTACCGGTACACCAGAACCAGGAGGTTTACTTTGGTATGAGACTTTGGAGTTTTTAAAGCAGGTTTTTGAAGATAAGAACGTGGTAGGTTTTGACATTGTTGAACTTTGCCCTAACAAAAATGATAAATCGTCAGACTTTTTGGCGGCCAAATTATATTACAAAATGCTCAGCTATAAATTTGCGGGGCAAGACATAGATCAAGAGTATGACAATACTTTTGATATTGATTATAAAGCAAATACAAATTCAAGATTCGAAGATGACGAAGACTAAAGGTGCAATCACCAATTTCATAGAAAAATATTATTTACACTTTAATGCGGCTGCTTTGGTAGATGCTGCCAAAGGGTATGAAGAACAGCTGAACAACGGTGCCAAAATGTTGGTTTCTTTGGCCGGTGCTATGTCTACTGCTGAATTAGGTAAGATCTTTGCAGAGGTTATACGCCAAGATAAGGTACAGATCATTTCCTGTACCGGTGCCAATTTAGAAGAGGATATTATGAATTTGGTGGCGCATTCTCATTACAAGCGTGTACCTAATTATAGAGATTTGACTCCGCAAGACGAGTGGGACCTGTTGGAAAAAGGCTTGAATAGGGTTACCGATACCTGTATTCCAGAAGAGGAAGCTTTTAGAAGATTGCAAGAGCATATTTTCAAAATTTGGAAAGATGCAGATGATAAGGGCGAAAGATATTTGCCACATGAGTTCATGTATAAAATGTTACTTTCCGGAGTGCTAGAGGAATATTATGAAATAGACCTTAAAGATTCTTGGATGTACGCTGCTGCAGAAAAGAACCTGCCTATTATTTGCCCAGGTTGGGAAGATAGTACCATGGGTAACATTTTTGCATCATATGTAATGAAAGGTGAACTAAAGGCAAGTACCATGAAATCTGGTATTGAATACATGACCTTCTTGGCAGACTGGTATACGGCAAATTCTGAAAACGGTATTGGGTTCTTCCAAATTGGTGGAGGTATCGCCGGAGATTTTCCTATTTGTGTTGTGCCAATGCTGTATCAAGATATGGAACGTACAGATACGCCGTTCTGGAGCTATTTCTGCCAAATTAGCGACAGTACCACAAGTTATGGTTCATACTCGGGCGCTGTACCAAATGAAAAAATTACGTGGGGAAAATTAGATATCAATACACCCAAATATATAATTGAAAGTGATGCGACAATTGTTGCGCCCTTAATTTTTGCTTACCTATTAGACATGTAATTATGGACAAGAACGCACATTTAAAAAGAGTCATAGTCGACTTTAAAAAATTGACACCAGAAGTGTTGAAACTGTTGGTAGAAAGATACCCAGATGGGTATGATGACCGTAATATTATCTCCTTTAGAAATGCTCAAGGAGAGCGTATAGAAGCTGTTGAGGTATTGACCGAAGACACTAAGTATTTAGTAAAAATCAGTGCTAAGCTTGAGTATACAATGGAGAATTATGACGAGGATGATTATGAAGATTTTGATGATGATGATCCAACTGCCGTTGTAGAACCAAATCCTGAGGATATGGTTGATGGCGATGATGAAGATTAGTTTTTCTATCGCTCAAGTTGCTCCTGCACTATAGAGAATAATACATCCGGTCTATTTTCTGTAGACCGGAAAACCAAGTCTTTCTCGCAATGCGAGATGTTACGATTACAATTTCCGAATGCCCTTTGGGACTGTCCCAAAATGGACTACCATTAAAACTATAAACTAAATATCGTTGTGCTTACAACAGGTATATGAAAATTGATGAAATTGAAAATATTGAATTAAAGTTTTTGGACCTTGATGATTATCAAGAACTTAAAACTGCTATGATTTCTGCCTACACCAATATGCCGGGTTCATATTGGAAAGAGAAACATATAAAATCGTTGATCGAAAAGTTTCCTGAGGGTCAGGTCGTTATTAAGATCAATGGCCAACTTGCAGGGGTAGCCCTTTCTATTGTCGTAGATTATGATGCTTTTGATGACAATCATACCTATGAACAAATTACGGGCAAATACTCTTTTGACACCCATGATAATGAGGGTGATGTGCTTTATGGTATAGAGGTGTTTATAAAGCCAAGCTTTAGAGGTCTTCGTTTAGGGCGTCGTTTATATGATTATAGAAAAGAGCTTTGTGAAAAGTTAAACTTAAAAAGCATTGTTTTTGGTGGTAGAATGCCAAATTACCATGCCTATGCATCAAAACTATCACCCAAAGAATACATTGATAAGGTCCGTAGAAAAGAGATTCAAGATCCTGTACTGAATTTTCAGATCAGTAATGATTTTCATCCTGCCAAGGTAATGAAAGGGTATTTAGATGGCGATAAGGCTTCTCAAGATTTTGCTATTTTGATGGAGTGGGATAATATCTATTACCAAAAACCGTCTAAAAAAGCCGCTACTAAAAAAACCGTAATTAGATTAGGGTTGATTCAATGGCAAATGAGACCGTACAAGGATCTAGATGAATTGTTGGAGCAGGCAGAGTATTTTATTGATGCCGTTTCTGGTTACCGATCAGACTTTGCATTGTTTCCTGAGTTTTTCAATGCACCTTTAATGGCGGTTAACAATCACATGTCTACGCCAGATGCTATTCGTGAATTGGCAAAGCATACACAGGCAATTGCCCAAAAATTCTCTGAGTTTTCCATATCGTACAACATTAATATCATTACAGGTAGTATGCCGGAAATGATTGATGGTCGCTTGTACAATGTGGGGTATTTATGTAGAAGGGATGGTAGTATGGAGCGCTATGAAAAACTTCACGTAACACCAGATGAAGCCAAGGTTTGGGGAATGCAAGGGGGTAATCAATTAAAGGCTTTTGATACTGATTGTGGTAAAATTGGGGTGTTGGTGTGCTATGATTCTGAGTTTCCTGAACTTAGTAGACTGCTTGCAGATGAAGGTATGGATATTTTGTTCGTTCCTTTCTTGACAGATACACAAAATGGTTATTCCAGGGTGCGTAATTGTGCGCAGGCCAGAGCAATAGAAAATGAATGTTATGTTGCTATTGCAGGTAGTGTAGGTAACTTGCCAAATGTTCAGAATATGGATATTCAGTTTGCCCAGTCTATGGTTTTTACACCGTGCGATTTCTCTTTTCCAACAAACGGAATCAAGGCAGAGGCAACACCGAATACAGAAATGATCTTAATTGCCGATGTTGATATTAGTTTGTTACGTGAACTAAATCAGTTTGGTGCGGTACGTAATCTTCGCGATAGAAGAACAGATTTATTTGAGCTTAAAAAGAAATAAGAAAACTCCGTAATTAAAAGGAGCTAAAAACAAAAGAATTGGATAATTTAAAGATAGTAGGTAGTGAAGAGTGGTGTGTGTTCAATGACCTGGGTATACCGGCAATTAAAGCTAGGGTAGATTCTGGGGCAAAAACATCTTCCATACAAGCTACTAATTTAAAGATTGTAACGAAAAACGGACAAGAATGGGTGAAATTTGAGGTTAGTCCGCTTCAAGAAAACCGTAGTATAGCCATTGAATGCCAGGCAAGATTGGTAGCACGTAGAATGGTTAAAAGTTCTTCGGGTATATCGGAAGAAAGGCTGGTAATCAAAACACCGGTAACTATTGGTGAAGATACTTTTGATATTGAATTGACTTTGGCCAATAGAGATACCATGGAGTTTCGTATGCTCTTGGGAAGAGAAGCCTTGAATGAACGTTTTGTAGTAAATCCTGCCGTAAATTATCAATTACAGGAATTTGATGAAAGTGAAGTAAATAAATTTTACGCACCTTATTATAAGGAGAAAACCGGATTAAAAATTGCGCTGTTGGCCAGTAATCCAAATTTGTACAGTAATAAAAGGATTATGGAAGCCGCAGAGGCTAGGGGTCATGAAATACATTTTTTAAATGTTGAACAGGCGTACATGAAGCTTGATGCCCATTCTCCCGAAATAAGGTATCGTGGTGGTATCATACTTAAAGACTATGATGCGGTAATACCAAGAATAAAGCCATCCGTAACATTTTACGGTTGCGCATTGATCCGTCAGTTTAACAATCTAGGGGTGTACTGTCAGAATTCGGCGGAGGCTATTACACAATCCAGAGATAAATTGTTCGCCTCTCAATTATTTTCTAATCATGATATTCATATTCCTATTACCGGATTTGCCAAATCGCCAATGGATACCAAAGATTTGATCAAAATGGTGAATGGATCGCCTTTGATCATTAAGCTTTTGGAAAGTACACAAGGTAAGGGTGTTGTTTTGGCAGAAACCAATAAGGCAGCAGAAAGTGTAATCAATGCTTTTAAGAGCGTTAACACGAACATATTGGTACAAGAGTTTATTAAAGAAGCAAACGGACAAGATATCCGTTGTTTTGTGGTAAATGGTCGAGTAGTGGCCAGTATGCAGCGCCAAGCCCAAAAAGGAGAATTTAGGGCCAATATTCACCAAGGTGGTACGGCATCAATCGTTAAGATTACGGCTGATGAAAAGAAGTTGGCTTTAAAAGCCGCTAAAGTATTGAACCTTGCCGTTGCGGGCGTAGATATCATACGATCTAACAAAGGACCGTTACTATTGGAAGTTAACTCATCACCAGGTTTAGAGGGTATTGAAAATGCTACAGGTAAAGATATCGCCAATGCCATGATCATGGCAATTGAAAAGCGATTGAAGTTTATAAATTAATTTCTGATCATTTAATATGAAGCTTCTTGATTTTACTTTTCAATCAAGAGGCTTCGTTATTTAATAAAACAACAACATGTAAATAATAACGTTAAAGTAAAAAGTCGATTTATGAAATTAAAGAGTTTTAAAATTTTTACTGTTATTCTTTTAATACTTTGTTTTTTTAGTTGTGAAGAAAAGGAAGATACGGCAAAGGCCATTGAAGAAATTGAAGCTACGGCTCCTATTATTTCGGTTTCTGAAATTGCCGAAACTATAGAGGTGCTAACCACTATTGATATTTCAGTTTCTGATAATACGGAAAATGTGAATACTACGATTAGCATAAACGGCAATAATGTTTTTACTACTACTCAGAATCAATTTTCATATGATATTGACCCATTTGAGTTTCCAAATGGAGCAACCAACTTAGTCATTACAGCAATTGATGAAGATGGAAATGAAACATCAAAAATTTTTCAGTTTAGTCTTTTAAAATTACTTTATAAGCATGATTATGGAATGTCAAATGAATTATTCGATTTTTATATAGCGATTAATAAAATGGAAAGTGGTGAACTTATCACTTCTAGAAAAATAATTAATAACGTAGATTTAGTTTTTTATGCTGATGATGATTTTGAGAAAGAAAATCTAGTGATAACTGAATATTGGTTAGGAAAGAACAGTAGTTCTCACGCTGGCAATTCCCAAGCTGGGTTAAAACCGGGAACAGTACGTTTAACAAGTGATGAGAGAAACAATATAGTTGGATTAGCTCATGATGGCCTTTTTATTAAAGATGAGGAATTTACTTTAATAATTGAAGAACAACCAGATTATCATTATGCCACGGTAGCAGCGTTTGATTATTCATCTAATATATTAAATGAGAATACATATAAAATTTTATATAATTCTGAAATTTCTACTGATGTTTTCCTTTATTATCGAGGAAATAGCCATATTAATTTATTAGAAGATTATCGTTATTTTTACAATAACGATTTCAGTAATCAAACTATTAACTTCAATAATTTGAATAGTTTGACTGAGGAAATGATAGTGAGTTTCTCATTACCTGATGAGACAGTAAATTATAGCTTTAGTTTATTTGGATACTCAAATCTTAAGAGTTACCAAGAAAATTTTTTAAGACTTTTATATGGTGACGCAGGAAATACTTCAACTTTAGGTTTTATAATTAATTACCCTTATTTAAATGAGTATGAAATTTTAAAAAAAACAGTGAAATTTGAATTAGATGATGGCAGGATAGTTATTTTAGAAAGGAAAAATAATCTTAATGTTGAAATTCCAAATTGGGTAATTCATCAAACTGATAATGTTGTAAGTGTAAATGAATCATATGACCATTTGACGTTTTGGTTGAAACTTGAGAACGTAAATGATGGAAATAGTGATTTTTTTACAAGATCTTATATTACAAGTAATAATTATGAAGCTATAATTCCGTTCGAAGATATAGAAATGCCTATTGACGTGGTTGAATTTTTAGATAACAAAGGGTTTAATGTTTCTTCTGATCAAAAATCTGGAGTTTTGAGTTTAGAGTTAACTAGTTATGAGAATAATTTGAATTATAAGGATAATATAAAATATTTTCCTTTAGGTAACGAATATGGTGATATTACAACTATGACATTCCCTCTAAATAATTAGATGAATTTGAAGAACAGGCTAAACCCTGTTCTTTAAATTTTCCAACATTGTTTCAGTAGTTTTTTCAAGGTCAAATTCTGCCTTCCAATTCCAATCTTTTTGGGCACTGCTATCATCAATGCTGCTTGGCCAAGAGTTGGCAATTTCTTGCCTAAAATCCGGTTCATAGGCCATTTCAAATTCAGGGATCACAGCTTTTATATTTTCGGCCATTTCTTTGGGCGTAAAACTCATTGCTGCCAAATTATAGGCAGAACGCTCTTTGATGTTCTCAGATGGGGCTTCCATGATCTGTAATGTGGCACGTATGGCATCGTCCATGAACATCATAGGTAATTTAGTGTCTTCTTCCAAGAAACAGGTGTATGAGCCCTCAGAAAGTGCTTTATGGTATATTTCCACGGCATAATCAGTTGTTCCGCCACCTGGCATGGTTTTCCAGCTAATAAGACCTGGGTATCTAATGCTTCTTACATCTACGTCAAATTTTTTAAAATAATACTCGCACCAACGTTCACCGCTTTGCTTACTAATACCATAAACCGTACTTGGCTCCATTATGGTGTTTTGCGGAGTATCGTCTTTTGGTGTATTCGGACCAAAAACGGCGATACTGGACGGCCAAAAAATCTTATCTATTTTTTTCTCTTTTGCCAAATTCAATACATTGAAAAGGGTATTCATGTTCAAATTCCAGGCACGCATGGGAAATTTTTCTGCCGTTGCACTAAGCATAGCGGCCATTAAATACACCTCAGATATATCATAATAGGCAATGACCTCTTCTAAAGAATCATAATTGGTGGCATCTAAAATTTCAAATGGTCCAGATTCCATTAATTCATCGTTACCTTCCCTAATATCACTGGCAATAATATTTTCACCACCGTGTTTTTCTCTAAGTGTTAAGGTAAGTTCTGTACCTATTTGACCACAGGCCCCAATAATTAAAATATATTTCGGCATTAAAATTTTCGTTAAATGAATTTGAGATAAAGATACCTTTTCTTAAAATTTGTACATTCGCTTATGTCCAAAATTATCTTTTTTTTATTAATAGTTATATTGGCCGTATCCTGTAAAGATGCCGTTCAAGATAAATCTAGTATTCGCGAAATTCGTTGGGAAGAAACAACGGATAGTCTACCTCAAAAAACGGGTATTGATGCCAAGGCGCAAACAATAATCAATGATTGGCTAGAATATAATGCTTTAGATAAAAGTTTCGATAAAATCTACACCTCTGAACATATAGAAGATTTTCAATTCTTGGTAGATGAGCTGATCGAGAACCAAAATAAATTGGAGCTTGGGGAGTATCCGGCGAAATTCAATATTCCACAAATTAAAGGGCGTCAAAAGTTATTTAAGACCTATGTTTTAAAAGCTAAAGGAGATTTGGAGTACCAACAAAATCCAAGGGAATCGATTATTCAAATGATTACTGCTTATAATGATTTAAGAAATCAATTTAACGTGGTAGTGAATAATACGTTGCCAGATGAATTGATCAAAAACGAAGAAAATTAGGCGATTTCTAATATTTTTATCTTAGATTTTTTGACCAAGTGAACAGCAGAACTGTATTATTATAACCCATACTAGAGATATTAAAAAAGGCGAATCAAATGATTCGCCTTTTTTATTAACACCGCCAAAGGTATAATACCCTTAGGCTTGTCTTGAATTTAAAAGTACGGTTCTATTAAATGCTTCATGGACTTGGCCTGTGGTGTTTTACATGTATTAGAATATGGTATTATTCTTTCTCTTCGGGAGCTTGTTTTCTAGAAATCAGGGCTTGCTTGCTTAGGCTTGCCAAATTAAAATTTGGATCAATTGCCAGTGCTTCGTCCAAAGTAGCTATTGCCTGGTCAATATTGCCTTTGTCCATATTGAACTGTACAAGCGCCTTTAAGTGAGTGAAAGCTGCCTTTAAGGGAACCTCGTAAGGTTGTTGGCGCTCATAGAATGCATATTTCATATCTTCTGTTGCATTGGTTAAACCATATTCTACATGTTTCATGGCACCGGTATTATCGCCCGTTTGCACCTTAAGGTCTGCCAGTTCGTAGGCAAGGTATGCGTTGGGTTCTCTTGCATTTAATGCTTCAAATTGTTCTAAGGCTCTTTTTGGCTGGTTCAAAGCTTTTAAGGAAACCGCTTTTACTTGAATGGCTAAATTAGAATCTGAATCTAACTTTTCAATACCTATTAGATTTAAAGCTTGTAGGTGCTGATTATCGTTTGCATAGATATATGCAAGAGTATCATTACGTTGTTGTGAAGGGGATAAAATATTTAAGTGTGTCAGTGCATTGATTACACCATCAACATCGCCCTGTAATCGCATTTGGTCATAAAATGCTTCGTAATGTTTTAATAATTCAGATTTGGTCTGTGAATATCCATAACTACTTGAGAATAATAAGGCAGCTACGACTATTAAAAGTGATTTTTTCATTTTACTCTTCTTTTTAAGGTGCGCTAAACTATTAAAATAATCTGTATGATCTTGTTAAGGAAAGGTTTAAATGTTAAAAATGAAAAAGACGCCTAACCAGGCGTCTTCATAAATTTAAATGCTTTTTAACTCTTATGCCAATTCTAGTTTATTGTTCGTGGTTTTAAAAGAATTTATAAGCTGTGTATAAAAGCCAATACTTTTATTATCCTTTTCAATACATGAAATTAGAAATTTAAAGAGATTGTTGAACAATAAATTTGTGTAAAAAGTCGGTAAATACGTATTTATCGTTTTTGGATCATATAGACTGTCATCTTCTATTATTTCCATCTTAATTCTATGACGGTGATAGTCTATTGTAACATTGGTGGCATTATAATATTTTTTTAATAATGCAATATGTAAGTCTTCATACTTTTTAGAACCGTTAGGGTTCTTGCAACTTAGGGAGATGAGCTTCTCTAATTCAACTAAAACCCTCTCCCGTAATTTATCTTTCTTCATAACATTATGGTTTTATATTGTTATACAAAGGTATGTCATACGTCGATAAGTAGTTGATAACCAACAATATATTAACGTGGTTTTCAATGATTTGTTGTGAACAAGGTTCTAGATGTTGTGTAAGATCAATTTATGTCTGTAAGAAACCGGTACTTATTAATAAGAAAATTACTACAAAATGAAATAAATTTGTCGTTTTGTCCAGTAGAGGTGTACTTAGGAGGTGCTATGTTTCTTTTACTAGCTTGTGCCGTATAGTATTCTTTTTTGGAAGGATGCTCAGGATATACTGCATTTAAAACATCATTATAATGGTTTAGCTCAATTAGCTTTTTAATAATGCCGATACAATCATCTAAATGAATTAAATTAACGGGTGCGTTGCCCCCACTTAGATTTTCTCTGCCGGATAGCATTGTTACCGGATTCCTGTTAGGACCTATTAATCCGCCAAACCGGATAATTGTGACGTTCAATTCCTTATCGTCTTTCAAGAGGCTTTCGCATTGTATTAATTGTATGCCAGATTGGGTTGTAGGAATTGTTTTGGTTTTCTCGTTGACCTCGCCTTTTGCATCACCATATACTGCAGTACTACTTGCAAAAATGATATTTCTTACTGTAGATTTTTTAATGGCGGCATACAGTAACTTAATTTTTTCAAAATAACTTTCTTTGGGTCCCTTGCCTCTTAACTTTGGAGGAATATTTATAATAAGTACCGATACAGATTCTAAAAAAGAATCGATATCTCCTGAAATACCATTTTCAGACAAGGAAATTTGAAACGGATGGATACCCTTTTCCTTCAAAATTCCCATTTTATCTGACGAAGTAGAGGTGCCATTGACTTCATAACCGTAGCTCACTAAATTTTCTGCGAGTGGTAATCCTAACCATCCACAACCTATGACTCCTATTTTTTTAGTCAAACTTTACTTTTTGTATGGTTAAAATAGCATCGTTAAGTACAAATGGCATAGGTATTTGATCTTCCCTTCGTGGAGGTACGGAAAAAAGTCCATTTTTCAATAAATCATTAGAGGCTTCATACACCGTAAGTTCCAGTTCTGAACCTTCTGCTAAATCTAAGGTGATATCAGTATAATTCTTATCACTGACATAATGTGTAATTAATCTTCCGCCGTATCTATTTTTAAGAAAATGTTCAGACAGTTCTATACCGTTTACATCGGCTTTTAAAATATCGACTTCATTGGTAAATACTTCTAAACGGTTTACAGGTCTATTGGGAGTGATGCATAAACGTACAGAACGGACCGAATTAATCACTGTATCCAATTGAATTTCAATTGTAGGTTTTTGAATATTTTTTACAGGAGCAGTAGTGGTATATGTAAAATTAGACCCGTATTTACTGCTAATGGTTTTTTTGCTGAGTGCACTATCCGTATTTTTTTCGGTAATGTACTGCGAGGTCCAACCAGATAATTTGTGTTCGTAGGTTGCCCACTTTGCCGTGTTCTCATCGGTATCTAAAACATATAATAAGCTAGTTGGTTTTGGGCGGTCTTCAGTAAAGCCAGAATGCATATGGGCAGATACCATAAAACCGGCAAAAAGCAAGAAGCTTAAAAATGCCAAGGCTCCTTTTTTTCTGTATTTTGTAACCAGTGGAAGTAACAAAAAGAAAATTAACGTAGTCAATAGGGTAGAGGCTACCATCATTTTAAGCCCTAGACCCACAGGAAACATTTGCACGAACGGTGCAAAAATAAATACTGCGGGTATACCTAGGAATACCAATAAGAAAGCATCGGGATTTTTTTGGTTGATGTGTACATAAAAGGCAACTAAAAAGCTGTATAACGGTATAATGAAAAAAGCCGCTCCTTTTAAATATACGGCTACCAATGTGCAAATGATGAGCCATATAATGAATGGCGCTACAAGCAAATTTGCAGTTTTTATGACCCTAAATCTGTAATAGGCATAAAAGCAAGTGCCCAATGAAAATAAGGTGAATGCAAAAATGTAGGCATGGCCGTTATAGGTAAATCCATGTAGCATATCATTATAAGCAGGATAAACCCATTTTAAAAGCTGCCAGCTATAGAAGCCAACAAGACCGTTTACCACTAATGTAAAAAGTACAGGAATGAAACCTTTTAAAATTTCTTTTACATTCAGCACTTTTTTTCTAAAACCGGATATTAATAATACTATGAAAACAAGAATGGCAATACCGAGCATGGGCATAATCCAACTAAAAGGGTATGATACCATTTTAAAGAAGGGCACGTTGAAATAAACGTTATCATCAAAACTTTTTAAGTTTGAAATATCAGCATTACTAAAATGAGCCAGTAACGGCATTAGGTAGCTACCTTGGTGTGCCAATGTTTTTCTATCCAACCGCTCATAATTATCTATTTGGGTATGGTAATCAAAATGATTGTCAATAAAAGCAAAGTTGAAGCCCTCTACATCCCCATCTTCTCTAAATACGGTTAGATCAGTGTCATTAGGTAACATTTTATAAATACTATAGGCAAGTGAATTAGCTACAGGAAACTCAGGATTTGCAGCAATAAATTCCGAAATTAATTTGCTATTTCCCCTATTGGTCTCCATAAGCATATAACTTGGTCCACCGCTGCCACGAGCTTCAAAATTTAAGACCAGGCCTACGTCTTTTAGCCACTCATGTTTATCCACAAACAAATCGGCACCGTTTAAGCCTAATTCCTCTGCATCGGATATTAGTATTATTATATCGTTTTTAGGTGTGGCATTGGTATTCAAGAAAGCTCTTACACCCTCTAAAATAGTAGCGACACCACTACCTGCATCACTAGCGCCCAACGAAGAATGTGGGTTGCTATCATAATGACTTAACAATAATAAGGCTTTACCAGATTCCCTGCTGCCCTTAATTCTTGCAAGGATATTTTCCGCCTTGCTCAAATTTCCCCAATCTCCAGCGGTATAGCCTTCTTGCAAGGAAGTTTCTAGTCCTAACTTTTGAAGTTCTGCAGTAATATAATTACGTACCGTAGTGTGTGCCGGAAACCCAACACCATGTGGTTCTTTTGAAATTTCTTTTACATGTTTTAAGGCTCTGTTTGTAGAAAACTCTGTTTCTACCACTGTTTCGCCTTCATTGTACTGGGGCAGTAAAACTCTAAAACTCCAGTAGGTAGCAAGAATGATGAGTAGTAAAGTAAGTAAGGTCGGTGTTTTCTTCATAATTATGATATTCTTTTAAAAAGTCCTAAAATACTGAGTATTAAATGGTATACGTCGAATATTATTAGCAAATTTCATTTTATTTAGTATCTTTAGTAATCAACCTTTAAATAAACTATCATGGGAATCAAAAGCTTTCAAGGCGTTAGAAAAGTATTAAAAAAAGAATTTGAAGCCCCAATTTTGGTCGCTGATTATATGACTACTAAGTTAATCACTTTTTCGCCAGATGATTCAATTTTAGACGTAATGGAGAAATTTGCCAAACATAAAATTTCCGGAGGACCTGTTTTGGATACCAACGGATTTCTAGTGGGCATCATTTCTGAAGCCGACTGTATGAAACAAATTTCTGAAAGCCGTTATTTTAATCAACCCATTCTAGATAAAAGTGTGGAAAGTTTTATGACAAAATCTGTAGAAACTATTCCTCATGATATCTCAATTTTTGATGCCGCGGGTATTTTTGCGCAACACAATAGAAGAAGATTACCTGTAATGAAAAATGATATTTTAGTAGGTCAAATAAGTAGAAAGGATATTGTGATCGCAGCATTAAAGCTTAGTGGTCAGAATTGGAAATAAAATTTATGAAGTGAAGAGTTAAAAGTAAG
>NZ_JARKMS010000002.1:32144-293023 GCF_029350945.1 Maribacter huludaoensis
AAGTACAAAGTAAGAAGTACAAAGTAAGAAGTACAAAGTAAGAAGTACAAAGTAAGAAGTACAAAGTAAGAAGTACAAAGTAAGAAGTACACCTATAAAAAAAGTCTCCTTAAAAGGAGACTTTTTTTATAAAGTTTATATTCCAACAACCAACAACCAACAACCAACAACCAACAACCAACAACCAACAACCAACAACCAACAACCTACTACTCCCTTTTTACGATCATGTAAAAATCATTGTCCAAGGGTAGATATCCTAGATCATATAGAAAGTAATAAGTAGTCCCTTTTTTAGTGGTGTATAGATTGGTGATAAAGTCAAAGTCAAATCCTTTATCTATTAAACGCATACGGGTGGTTTTTGTTTTACCGTCCTTTAACTTGTAACTGTCAAGTATACGGTAGTTTTTGCGAAGTTTATTATTAATATTTCTAATGAGGTTTTTACTGGCAGGATTAATCTTGTTGTTATATGCATTTCTGCATTGGTCATTACAGAATTTTTTGTCTATTCTGCCCATGACCTTGCTCCCACATTCTAAACATGCTCTTTCCATTTATTGTCTGTGGTAATTAAATGTTACTTCATTTGATGATCCTTCTTCTTCACTGACCTGCACATACATGTTTATCTCTTGATCAGATATGCGTTCAATGGTAAAATCATCAAAGTAAAACTTATCTCCTTCAATTTTTACAAGCTTAAAATCTATGTTTTCATCTTTTTCTTCCCAGCCACTTAAATTGCCATCAAAATGTTTTAGTTGAAGAATTAGAGTACCGTCTATTTCAATCAAATGTCCGAATTCATAAAAACTGACCGCGCCTTTATCCAATAACCTAAATGAGAACATCATAGAACCATCTGCGGGCGGACTCCAAATTTCCTCCGCAATTCCACCAAATGCTTCTCCCTTCCAATGCCCCGCTAGCCATTCTATATCGTTTAGCGTTGCGGCAGGACTCATCATGCCTTCTTCAAAGGATATTGTGTTTTGTGCTTGTAAAAAATAAGTTGTTGAAAGAAAGAAAAGCAGTAATAGTTTCATGAGTTCATATTTGTAACAAGATACAAATTAAACGTTTACAAACGGTTTTACTTATTTTTCATAAAACTCTATAGGTAAGTCATCTGGGTCTGCTATGAAAGTAAATCGTTTATTAGTGAACTCGTCTACCCTTATAGGCTCTGCAATAACTTGATGTTTTTTACAATGGGCAATTGTTTTTTCTATATCATCTACCTCAAAAGCTAAATGGCGTAAACCACATGCTTCTGGTCTTGACGGTCGTTTTGGTGGATTAGGGAAAGAGAACAGTTCAATGATATAATCTCCGTTTAAAGCCAAATCTAACTTGTAAGATTGACGTTCTTCGCGATAAACTTCACGAATTATTTCTAAACTCAATACATCTAAATAGAATTGTTTTGAAACCTCGTAATTAGAGCAGATTATGGCAGTGTGGTGTACTTTGTTCATTGCGTTTTAACTTAAACGTTAAATGTAATATAAAGAAAAAGGGTGGCTTACATTGTTGTAAGCCACCCTTATATTATTATGAAAAGTGTTTTTATAACTTGTAAGTGATTCCTATTCTTCCTCCACTTACAACATTACCACCACCTACTTGAAGGTTTATTGCAAAGTTGTCATCAAAGAAATAGCGGCCACCAACTTGTAAACCTATACCAAAACTATCTGCACCACCATAATCAACGGTGTTGCCGTCAATTTTAGTAGACCAGCTATAGTAAGTTAAATTAGCACCGGCATATAAATCCCATTGACTTGGAATTTCAAATACTTCATTAAAATGGTAATTACCATTACCTGTAATACCAAATATGGAGCTCTTAAAATCGCTACCAAAACCACTACCGTGATTGTAAGTTTGATAAGATAATTCACCACCAACAGAGATATTTGGTGCAACACCATATTCTAAACCTGCGTAAATAGGTACGCCCCATCCTGAGAAGCCTACTCCAGCATTTGCCTGTAATGCTCCTTCTTCTAATGGTGATTGGGCGTAAGTAAACCCAATTGTAAATAATGCTACTAATAAAGTGATTTTTTTCATGGTTAACGTTTTGACTAATAATCAGTTAAAAAATTGTTGTTTTTTAAATTAAATATGTGCGAAAGATAAATAAATTAAATAAGTGTTAATACGAATCGATAAATAAAAAAAAAGGATGTTATGATAAACGAATTCTTTTGTTTAAGTAAGTTGACTCATCGTCTAAATTTTATTTTTAAGATAAAGAAAAGTGAGTTATATTATTGTTCAAATTGTTTTTTCCTTTTCCAAAGTTGAAATACTCCAATTAATAACCCAATTAAACCTCCTAGGTAACTGAAATTATGAATAGTTTCTGCTCTTAAAAATGCATAAGGCGAAGTCATTATTTGAAGCGAATCATCATTAATTTTTCCATAATTAGGAAGATTAATGACTTCATAATATCTTTTTGGTTGCCATTGAAAGTAAGCAATTAGAAATCCTATGAAACCGAACATAATAGCAGTAATACAAACTGTTAGCAATGCTTTAAATTTATCTTTAGTTGTAAGAATATCATTCCATATCCATAATAACCCAAGGATAAATCCAATTATTAGCCCTATCCACCAAGTAGAATTCCAGCCAATTATACTGGCACCTAATCTTGCTGGTTGTGTAAAGTATTCTGGAAGGTCATTTTGAATAAATTTGAAATGTGTATAGTATTCAGAAGATATGCTAAATGTTACTTGATTATGGATAATACCGTATAAGCCAGCTAACAAAACAGTTAAAAATATAAATAAGAATAAACTTAAAAGTTTTCTCATTGTTAGGATTCAATCTTATTGATTCTTACTTTTCAAACAACTCAATCGCTTTTAAGTAATTAGTAGCGCCGTTCATAGTCATGTCATTTACAAAACCATCTAGTTTTGGGTGCTTTGTTTTAATAAAACTAACTAACGAATCTTTAGTTTGGTTCCATGTATCCCAATTTACATCAATATAATCTAACTCTTTAAACTTTGAAATTTTTCCTGAAGCAAAAGAAACTTTGACTTTCAATTGTAAAGGATTGTTTTTTAAAAACGAATTACGGATGTTCTTTTGACGTATAGTTACTATAATGTCATCGTTTTCTTCGCTCAATTCAAGTATTTCATATGACGGATCAAAAATAGAATCCCACTTATAAAATTCGTAAAAACCAATTTTGTCAAATGGCATGACATAATCACCGGAAACTATTGTAACACTATCATTGACAACTTCTTTAATTCTGTTGTACGTACCACTGTCTAAAGCTTTATAGTATGTGGTTACAACATCTTTACGGCTTAGTTTTTCTTTGCTGCAGCTGGTTAATATAACAATGATAGCCAAAATTAGAAATGAGTTTTTCATAGTTCTATTACTTAAAAGCTTGTATCATCTGTTTGATTTTTACCGCTTTTTCAAAATGGTCTAGTTTATGCTCTAAGATCCACCACTTGGCCACCTCCATTAAAAGCTCCGGATTGTCATTTTTATTTTTGAAAAAAGCATAGAAAGACAACCCTACATTTTCTCCTTTAGCAGCTATTTTAGCATCGCAAACCTGTATAATTTTTAATTTAATGTCTTTGTTCATGTGTTATTCCAAGATTTTCAATTGGTATTTATGTAATAATCCTTCGAGCATATCTTTTGAAAATATAGCACCTTTAATCGTGTTGTTTTCTGGGTCTATGCTAAAATCGGTTGCAGTGCTAAAATCTGCCTTTTGTAAATTTGTTCTTGAAAAGACGGTACGTTTTAAGTTACAGTCCATGAATTTGGCACTGCTTAAATCACAGTCACTAAAATCTGCCTCTTCAAGTTTACATGAGTTAAAAAGTTGACCTACCAACTTTAAATCCGTGAAAATGGAAAAACTTAAATTACAGTCAAAAAAGGCAAAACTCATTAAAAAACTGTTGCAGGTGTGGAACGCTAAACCCATAAGTTTACAATGCGAAAATTTTACTTCGTTAAATGTGGTGTTTACTATATTGGCATTGCTAAGATTACAATCAATAAACTCGCATTCCAGAAAAATTTGGTTGTCTAAATATCCTTTAGAAAAATTACAACCTTTAAAAATGCAGTTTTCATATTCTGCCTTTGGTAGTCCTTGGCTTGTGTAGTTCTCTCCTTTAAAGGTTTTATCTAATATTAGTGTATTCACAGAATATTGAATTCTAATTAAGGGTAGGTAAGATAGTAAAACAGAACATTAAAAATTGAATTTAGTTATTCTAAGTTTAATGGGGTATATTTTATCTTTTTCGTCAATATCAATTTGTTAAAATGACAAATTGGTTTTAATGTTGACAACACTTCTTTTTTCAACTTTATCTGGTTAAGTTAGAAGGAGTATGATACACAATAATAGACTTTTAAGGCAAGAGATTACTACTGACAAATTGAAAACATATTTTCCAAAAGGAAAAATAAATACCTATAGCAAAGGATATGCTATCAGTTATATTCATAAAAAGGTTAAAACATTTAGATGGTTATTGGAAGGTAGTGTCAACTACTATATTTCATTGGATAATCCGGAAAGCGATATTCTGGTTTGCCAAAACTCAGAGCCATTTTCTACTGTTGGCCTAAACGGTTTCAATACTCCCAAAAGGTTTACTTATAAGGCTACCGTTGCTTCCCCAAAAGCTTCATTCTTTGAAATTCCGTTTCAAGATTTGGAAGCGTATTTGAAAAAAGGACATCAAAATATATTATTGAAGAATATTGGGGCAAAGTTGTACCGTGTTCTACATACGGCATTGTCAAAGCAAACAGAATTACTGAGTCCTGTAAGATTTCAACCTTTTGTGGAAGACAGGAAGTTTTTTATATCGCCTGTTTCTGAACAAGAAGAAATTGTTTCGTTAATGAGGCGCTCACCGTTTTTAGATTATTTCGAGGAAAAAAACTTGGAAGCTTTGGCCGCATTGGCAGAGCGAAGAGAATATGAGCCAGATGAGGTATTGTACGTACAGGACGGCTCTAGTAACGGGTTATTTATATTGATCCATGGAGCAGTGACTATTAAAAGAATAGAGAACACTATCGAGATCAAACAACGCTCTATTAAAAATTCTGGTTTTGTGTTTGGATGGTCTTGTCTATTAAAGGAAAAAGATATTTGTTCGGCAATAACCAATACAAAGACCTCTGCCTATTTTATTCCTGAAGGTGATTTAATGAAATTGTTTAAAGATGACGATGTCTTTGAAGGTCAATTCTTTAAGCGATTACTTTGGCTTATGGGCAACCAGCTCAACGCCGCTTTTGTTCGTTATGTCGGTTTATTGGGCAAACATAATTTACAAGCGGTATATCAATTGATCAAAAATAATAAGTCTCGGTTATTACTGTCATCGCCCTTACACCAAGTGCCTCATCTATTAAAGAGTATTACGACCAAACCACTGGCTTATGATGCTTTGAACACGTTGGTAAAAAAGGGATCGTCCTTAGAACGTCATATTGCATCTTTAAGCTTAGAGCTACTGGTTGAAGATCAAAAAGAGCATGATTTTGTGAACGGTTTACAGCAAATTTATGAAAGCGTAGCGGAAAAGAGCGGTAAAAATCCAAAACTGAACAGAAAGATATGTGCAGAAGAGACTATTAAAGTTTTTAAAAATGTACCGTATATTATTGAGGGGAAAGAGAATTTGCCCAATGATTCTGGTAATATCTTTATTTATAACCATCTTTTGAACGACCCATACTATACCCTAAACAATAATTTTCAGATTACTTTAGATTCACATTTTTTAAGTGCAATGGTATTATATGAAAAATATAAAGAGCCAGGAATAAGGACAGTGCGTATTGGGCAAGGGCAAGAATATGGCCATCAGAATTATTATGACAATCTTGGTTATATAAATGTATATACCAAAGAGTCCGAACAACCTAGTGCCAATAGTAAAGAAGAGGCAAGAAGTATATTTTATAGGGAAGCATCAAAACATTTACAACAAGATTATAATTTGATCATTAGCCCAGAAGGTACTTCATACAGAACCGATGAATCACCCGGACCTTTTAAAATGGGCGCGTTTAAATTGGCACTGCATACAGAGCCTGAACCTTATATTATACCCGTGGTCATGGTAAATTTTGATCATAGAATAGGTAGGCCTTTATATTACTGTGCAATAAAAGAACCTTTTTTGTTGAGCGAAAAAGTACCTTCTAAAAGTAATGCGGATTTGTATGCGTTTATGGAAGAATACCAAAAGAAATACGTTGGTTATGTACAACAGGCCATAGAAAGGGCAGAACAATTAAACGTTTCTTCTTCTGGGGCGGACAGTTTAGAAGAACCGCCTGCCATTTGGTGTAATGAAATCAAAAGATTGAAAAGGAGAGTAGCCAAATTAGAGACTCAAGAGAATTTAATAGCTTTTTATGGTAGCTCTTCGGTACGTTTGTGGGTAAACATGAAAAGAGATCTTAGTCCGTTTAATGTGGTAAATTTAGGGTTTGGGGGATCTACATTTGCTTGGTGTATTCATTATTTTCATGAAATATTTGCCGATGCCAATCCTTCAAAAATTGTGCTATATGCAGGCGAGAATGACCTAAACGAAGGTAAAACTCCACAGGAAGTACTTTCTGGGTGTATGGAATTGGTTGGTTTAATACAGCATAAATATCCTGGAGTAGAGCTTGCGCTGATCAGTTTAAAGCCCAGTGTAGAACGTGAGGCATTAATTCCACTGATTATGGAGACCAACCTAATGCTATCAAAATATTTCATTACAGAGCTGAACGCGCAATATATCAACGTATTTGCACAAATGATTACTACGGATAATAGACCGATACCAGAATTATACCTTTCTGACGGATTACATTTAAACAAACAAGGCTATGCACTGTGGAGCAATGCTATTAAGAAAGCACTACAGGCAGCAGATAGCCTTGAGTTAGAACAACAAATGTAATTTTCAATTTTTGTTGACCTTTTTACAACTACAAATATTACCGGTAATTTTAAGTTGAATATAGTATTGTACCTATGTTCATTACAATGGGTGACCGTTACCCTTTATACGTAGATTTGTATGATGTAAAATAGCCTACCCTTGCCATTCTATTTTTCTGTGCGATCCATCACAAAATGGTTTGTTTTCCGAGACACCACAACGACAAAAACCTGTAGTCCCTTCTTTGGTGACAATTTCACCCGATGCTAATTGAATCTTTAAATTTCCTTTGATTTTTAACGGCCCATTGTTTGCCACAATAATATCTGTAACACATTGATCTTTGTTTTCTTCCATAGTATTTTTAGTAAAATAAATTAATAAAAGTGAAGTAACGTTCTTTATTTAAAAGACACAAGTTATCATAATTTTAAATTGAAATTTGAGGTTGTATATTTAATGCCGCAAGAAACCGATGATAACTTATTGTCAAAGTATAGAACATAGATGAAAAAGGAAATAGATATAGCTGAGTGGAATAGAGCGGGTCATTTTAAGTTTTTTTCGCAGTTCAGTGAGCCCTTTCATGGTGTAACCGTTAAGATTAACTGTTCTAAAGCTTATGATTATGCCAAACAAACCGGTAATTCATTCTTTCTTGTTTATTTACATAGAACATTAAAGGCGGCAAATTCCATTGCCCCGTTTAAATATCGTATTGAAGAGGGTAAGGTTTTTGAGTATGATGAGGTTCATGCATCACCTACCATTGGTAGAGATAACGGTACTTTTGGTTTCTCTTATATTAAGTATAAAACGTCTTTTATTGAATTTAGAGATGCGGCCAATAAAGTAATTGCAGATGTAAGGAAATCAACTGGATTGGAACTGCCTGAATGCGGATTAAACGTTCTACATTGCTCTAGTATGCCGTGGTTAGACTTTACGTCTGTTTCCCATGCACGACATTTTGAATTTGCAGACAGTTGTCCCAAGATTTCATTTGGTAAAATGACGGGTGAAGGAGAGAAAAGGACTATGCCCGTTTCAATACACGCCCATCATGCTTTAATGGACGGTTATGAAGTTGGTTTGTTCGTTGCAGAGTTTCAAAGGTTAATGTCCTTAGAAGGTGAAGCTTAAATTAGAATTTAATTCATTCACCAGCCTTAGATTTTTTAAAACGTAAAATGAATTCGGTGCCCTTATTGATTTCGCTTTTACAAATTATTTCTCCATCGTTCATTTCTACGAAATCTTTGGTGATCATTAACCCAAAACCAGTGCCTTTTTCCCCACTGGTACCTTCACGAACCATAGCGCTATGGTTGTTCTTGTTTTTTGAGTCGTCATGCCAATTCGTATGCATACCCAGTCCAAAATCTTTGACCCTTATTTCCACATTGTCAGAAATGCATTCAGAAGTCAATAGTACTTTTTGACCCTTTTCACTGAACTTTATGGCATTGGAAACTAAATTACGGAGCATAACTTTCAACATGTTTTCATCAATAAAGAGTTCATGGCAAGAAATGTCTAGCTCTATTTCTATGGCCTTATCATCTGCCATACGTTGAAACTCATTTTTTATACTTTTAAAAAGTGTAGCTAAATCGCAATTTTTTTTATTTAGAGTCACCCCTTCTAATTGCTTATAAGACCAATCTAGCAAAACATTGACCATAGAAATTCTTTCAATTACTTCATTTTTTAATTTAATCGTAATATTCTTCAGGTCACTTTCATCTAACTGGCTTTCTATCATTTCAATGATCGTACTTACGTTATTCAGCGGACCCCTAACGTCATGGGTAAGTAGCGAAAATAATTTGTTTTTAAGTTTATTTACCTTTTCAAGTTCTCTGTTTTGGTTTTCTAAGTCTTCTTTGGCTAGTTGCAAGTGCTTGGTCTGTTTTGCTACTTCGGTTACCAGTTTATTGTTCGCCTCTATTTGAATTTTAATAGTATTATCTTCAATAGATTTATACTTATAACTGACCAAAATGGAGAAAAGAATTAATTGTAGTGTAACAAGAGTGGAAGTAATCAATATGATAAGGTTTGAATCTATTTCATAATATTTCTGTAAAAACCATGCTCCAATATAAAATATAGAGCCAAGTAAATATGGGGAATAAGAGTATAAGTAGTATTTATTGAATTTTTCTGCATGATATAAACGCAGTCCTGAAAATAGACTTAAGAGTGCAGTTGAAAGCGCTGTAACTGCAGCCAGCATTACAAAAGAGGTATTCAACCAATTAACTTTAGTAAACAAATTATTTAAAATGTGCACACAAGGTAGAAATATCATGATAATTGAAAATGCGCTATAGACTGCAGATAACTTTGGGTGGTTGTTTTTGGTAATGTTCAAATAGCTTTTAGTAAACATTAATAATCCAAAAGTGGAAATCATTGCCGTGGTAAGCGTAGCTTTTTCAGCAATTAAGAGAATTTGGTCACTATAAGCACCCTTTAAAAAAATAGATAAACTCCAATGCAAGGTCAACCCGAATATTAAAATAGAATAGTAGAGTAATATCTTGTGCCTTAGAACAAAATAAGAGAGAAGGTGGTAAACACCAAAAACGCCAAAAATTGACGTGAATATTAATGGTATTAAGTTTCTAAAATCAATTGTATTCATCTAATGCTTGAGAATTGATTGAGAGCTCAGATTATATTTGCATTGCTATATTATTGATGCCTCTTTCTCCTTGAATTTATGATATTTAATTGAGAATTCTACAATTATCTTTATGATAGTTTGCTGATAAAACGATTTTTTCACATTTTTTATTTAATAAATGTATAGTTGAGATAGGAATCAATATTTTGGCAATGATTATAATTTTGTTACAATGGCAGACTTAGATACACAACTTAAAAACCCTGTTTGGTATGCATTAAATGAAACACATAAAAAGTTTTGTGTTGAATACGATGGAGTGCAATTCTATGATCAAGAGGTGTGCACTTTTGGAGCTTTTTTTGATGAAGGAAAAACTGCGAACGCTTCAAAACAATATTCAAAAACTACCGACAGTTTCTTTTTTGTTTCAGAAAATAAAACACCAGTAGTAGATGAAACTAAAATAATTTTAGAGAAGAAAGTTGATGGTTGCCAAATGGTATTAAATGAATTGTCAGATGTTTTGATAACAGAAGATATAGTTCTGTTGAGCGATGAATATATAGATGAGGTGTATGATTTGGTATGGTTGGTAATGCCCGGTTATTACCGTAGAAGAACTTTTAAAATGGGTAATTATTACGGAATTTTTAAGGATGGTAAATTGGTTTCCATAACTGGCCAAAGAATGCAGACCAATCTTTTTATTGAGGTAAGTGCCGTGGTAACCCATCCTGATTATACCAGAAGAGGTTTGGCAAAACAACTTATAGCTCATACAACAAAAGAGATTTTGAAAAAGAATAAGCAGCCTATTCTACATACCAATAAAGGAAACTTGGCAATACCACTTTATAAGAAGTTAGGGTATGAACTTACTAGGGATATGAACTGGTGGTTGTATCGTAAGATTTAAGTTACACTACTTTTTATGCAATTTATTTCTCTTTTTAAACTTTCTACTTACTAGTAATTATATTTTTTAAGTAATTGTAAATCAGTTATAAAAACATTTTTAAACGACTGTAAACGAATACAAACGACAGTAAACGTTTATTACCCGAATTTCATATCAATGCTGTTCTAGGTTTGCAGTGTCAAGTCAACCAGGCTTGGATTTTAAAAACTTTAAATCTATAAAAATTAGTAAAATGAACGCATTAAAAAACAAAGTACAGTTAATTGGAAATTTAGGTCAAGACCCAGAAATTGTAAACTTAGAAGGAGGTACTAAACTAGCTAAGTTTTCAATAGCGACCACAGATAGTTATAAGAACGCAAAAGGCGAAAAGGTTGATGATACCCAATGGCACAATATTGTTGCTTGGGGAAAAACGGCCGAAATTGTAGAGAATTATTTGGCTAAAGGAAAACAAGTAGCCATTGAAGGTAAGCTTACCCACCGTTCATATGAAACCAAGGAAGGTGAAAAAAGATACATTACCGAAATACGGTGTAATGAGTTGTTGATGTTAGGTAAGTAATATTGAACGATCATCTAGTTAAGACAATTTCAAACACTATTTTTGCAGAACATGATAGCAATAGAAAAGGACCTACTACCATTATTAAAAAAACATTTTGGTTATGATTCGTTTAAACCGAATCAGTTATCTATAATTGAAGATGCACTTGGTAAAAAAGATGTATTGGCAATTATGCCTACAGGTGGTGGTAAGTCTCTTTGTTATCAATTAACGGCACTGGCACTTGAAGGTACTGCGATTGTAATATCACCGCTGATAGCATTGATGAAGGATCAGGTAGATGTGCTGAAGGCAAACGGAATTCCAGCAGAATATTACAACAGCTCACAGTCCGTAGAAACACAACAAGAAATCCTAGGGAAGTTAGAACGAGGCGAGTTGAAGCTGTTTTATGTAGCTCCAGAGAGTTTAGGTTTTTTTAATACTATTCTAGGTAACTTAAGGATTAGTCTTTTTGCCGTAGATGAAGCACATTGTATCTCTTCATGGGGTCATGATTTTAGACCTGCTTACACTCAGTTAGGCGGATTAAAAAGAAGATTCCCCAATATTCCTGTTATGGCGCTTACTGCAACTGCGGATAAGACTACACAAGATGATATCGCAGATCAATTACAGATTGTAAATGCCAAGCGTCATTTGGCATCTTTTAATAGGCCTAATCTATATCTTGATGTAAAACCCGCTCAGGATAGAATAAAACATATTCTAGATTTTTTAGATGATAGACCCAATGAAAGCGGAATCATCTACTGCCTAAGCCGAAAAAGTACAGAATCTATTGCCGAGAAATTACGTAATGCCGGTTTTAATGCTAAAGCATATCATGCAGGTATGTCCTCTGATGAACGTTCTTCGGTTCAAGAAGAATTTATTACGGATAAGGTTCCCATTATTGCGGCTACCATTGCTTTTGGTATGGGTATAGATAAGAGTAATGTACGTTGGGTAATTCATTATAATCTACCCAAGAATATTGAAGGGTATTATCAAGAAATTGGTCGTGGTGGTCGCGACGGTCTCCCTGCTCATGCGTTGTTGTTCTACAGTTTTGCAGATGTAGCACAATTACGTAGGTTCATTACCCAAAGTGAAAATGCAGATGTTGAATATGCCAAGTTAGAGCGTATGCAGCAATTTGCAGAGGCATTGAGTTGCAGGAGAATTGCCTTGTTGAACTATTTTGGAGAACAGGTTAGCGAAGGTTGTGGTAATTGTGATATCTGTAATTCGCCACCTGCTTATTTTGATGCTACTTTGTTGGCTCAAAAAATTTGCTCCGGGGTTGCACGGTTAAAGGAACGCGAACCTATGGGAATGGTAATAGATGTTTTAAGAGGAGCCCAGAATGCACAGGTATTGGAAAAAGGATATCAGAATATAAAAACCTATGGTGCCGTGAAAGATGTCTCTTGGTTAGACTTACAGCAATATGTTATTCAATTGTTGAACCAAGGTGTGTTGAATATTAATTTTAGGGAAGGTGCCAGGCTTGGCTTGACCCCTCAGGCAAAAGAAGTATTATTTTCAGGTAAAAAGGTTCAATTGGCCGTGCTTCAGAAAGAAAAAGAAAAGAAAAAAGCGGTTGCCAAATCAAAAGTTAAGAAAACTGACTTGTTCGAAAAGTTACGATTGCTCAGACAACAGATAGCAACGGAACAGAATGTTCCTGCCTATGTAGTTTTCGGTGATGCCAGTTTAAAGGATATGGAAGCCAAATTACCTAAGAACGAAACGGAATTTATGGAGGTGTCCGGAGTAGGGCAGGCGAAACTAGAGAAGTATGCCGATGTGTTTTTACAGGAAATTAAAAAGCATGTAGGCACTAAAAAATCTAAAAAGAAAACTCACGATCAAACTTTTGAATTGTTTTCTGATGGATTATCGGTTTCTGAGATAGCCGCCCAAAGAAACCTATCTGAAAATACCATTTACGGACATTTAATGAAACAGCATGCCGAAGGTGAGGAGCTAGATTTAGATCAGTTTGTTGACGCTAAAGAAATAGCACAAATAGAAAAAGCCAAAATAGAACTAACCGATGCTACAGGGTTAAAAGACTATTTTGAATATTTTGAAGAAAAAGTGCCTTATTGGAAAATTAAGTTTGCACTATACATGTTAGATTCTTAGTAATGGATATTTGTCCGATTTAAAAATTAACGGTAACACCCAATTGACCTGGTCCAAAATTGAGATTCCAACTTACCATTTTGGTATGGTCGTTATATTTTTCATCATACCTTTTATCTAGATATCGATCTATAGACTCTACGGTAGCAATACTTATGGCAAAGGCAAATACCATATCGCTTAAATAATGCTGGCCATCCCAAACACGAGATATTCCCGGTATGGCACCAATAGTATATATACCGGCTTTTACCCACGGATTTTTAAATTGCTTACCTATAGCATATGCATTCGTAAATGCAAGTAGGGCATGCCCAGATGGAAACGAATGAAAGTTTCTGCTAGAGTTGAACGGGTCAAAAGTGTCTTTGCCTAAATTTGCCAAAGGTCTTGCCCTACCTACTACAGATTTTAAAACTTGTTGTAAAAGACCTGCAGAAGTGGCCGATGATACTAAGAGCACCCCTGTACGTCTTAATTTTTCATTCTTGGTTATTAGACCTACAGCATAAACACCAGAAGTAGCTATATAATTGTTTGAAGGACTTCCGTAGAATTCACCGTAATCACGAACAACCTTAGGTATACCTTCTCTATTATTTCTTATAAAACGAGATGTTTCATCATCTGCCAAGTAAACTAATCCGGTACCTGCAACTACAGCCCCAAATTGCGCCCATTGATTACCTTTCCAATGAAAAGGGCGTGCGTATGAGTATCCTACACCACCAACCATACTGCCCAAATCATGGGTAAACATCTTCCAACGGGTTTCTGTGGAGTCTTTAATGGAGTCTTGCGCATTTAATGAAAGACAAAAAGTTATTCCCAAAAGGATTATTAGATTTTTCATACCGCAAATTTAAAGTTATGGTGCTTTAGAATATAGTCAATTTAAAACAATGTTTTGCTCTAAACATTCCGCATCTCTTTAAAAATAAAGATTCTGGGCTATTCTAAACGTATTTGCATGGGCATTTACAATGATTTTGATATCTGGGGAATAACCACCGCCCATGCTGCATTGTACGGGTATTTTTAGTCTATGGCAAGTGCTTAGAACAAACTCGTCCCGTTTTTTGCATCCTTCTACACTCATTCCTAAAGTTCCTAATTTGTCACTTTCAAGAATGTCTACGCCGCAGAGATAAAAGATGAAATCTGGCTGTTCATTTTTAATTAGTTGGGGTAATTCTTTCTTTAAAGTAGAAAGGTAGGTCTCGTCGTTGGTTCCTTTTGGTAGGGCAATATCAAGATCAGATTCTTCTTTTTTGAACGGGTAGTTACTAGCCCCATGCATAGAGAACGTAAAGACCGACTCATCATTTTGAAATATTTCTGCAGTTCCATTGCCTTGGTGGACGTCCAGATCAACAATGAGAATTTTTTTCGCCAGCCCTTTATTCAGCAAATACCTTGCGCCAATAGCCTGGTCGTTGAGCATGCAAAAGGCTTCACCATGGCCGCTATAGGCATGGTGGGTGCCACCGGCAATATTCATGGCAATGCCATTTTTTAATGCATATTCACAACCTCGTATGGTGCCGTCGGCAATAATACGTTCTCGTTCTACCAGTTCTTCCGATAGCGGAAAACCTATTTTCCGTGCCATTTTTGGCGAAATCATAATGTTCAACAAATCATAGAAATACTCAGGATCGTGTACCGCTACAATATACTTGTCATTTGGTATTTCTGGCTCAAAGAAATTAGCCTCGGTACATGTGCCTTCATGAATAAGTTGCTGTGGTAGCAGTTCATATTTTAGCATTGGAAACCGGTGCCCTTCCGGCAATGGATGTTTGTAAATAGGGTGATAGGCTATTTTTAGCATTACATTTCTATTTCTGAAGCTTCAATTGAATTCTTTTTCTTGAAACATCAACATCTAATACCTTTACAATAATTTGTTGATGTAAATGAACATGCTCGTTAACATCTTTTACGAAGCTGTCCGAAAGATTTGAAACATGGATCAATCCGCTTTCCTTTATACCTATATCCACAAAACACCCAAAGTTGGTAATATTGTTTACAATACCTGGTAGTAACTGCCCACTGTGTAAATCGGTGATCGATTTAATAGTTTGATCAAAGGTGAACACCTTTGCCTTTTCTCTACGGTCTAGTCCAGGTTTTTCCAATTCTGAACGTATATCCTCCAAGGTGAGTAATCCAACTTCGGCGGTGCAATATTTTTGAAGGTCAATGTCTTTAAGGAGCGTTTTGTTGCCAATTAAGGAAAGAATTTCGGTTCCTTTATCTTTTGCCATTTGTTTTACGATACCGTAACTCTCTGGGTGAACGGCAGAATCGTCAAGCGGATTTTCCGCATCTTTAATACGTAGGAATGCTGCCCCTTGTTCAAACGCTTTGCCGCCTAAACGAGGAACATCCATAATATCTTTTCGGCTTTTAAAAGCTCCTTTTTCCTTTCTTTGGCTTACAATATTCTCCGCTAATTTAGGACCAATACCAGATACATAGCTCAATAAGGGAACACTGGCAGTATTGATATTTACGCCGACGGAGTTCACACAACTTTCAACTACCGTATCTAACGAAGTTTTTAGCTTGTTTTGGTCTACATCATGTTGGTATTGCCCTACACCAATAGATTTAGGGTCTATTTTTACCAGTTCGGCAAGTGGATCAGCCAAACGCCTACCAATAGAAACGGCGCCACGTACGGTAACATCGTAATCTGGAAACTCTTCTCGCGCAATTTTAGATGCGGAATAGATAGAGGCACCAGCTTCGCTCACTACAAAAACTTCTACGGGATTGTTGAATAGTACTTTCTTTACAACTTGTTCTGTTTCTCTTGATGCTGTGCCGTTGCCAATAGCAATTGCTTCTATTTTGTATGCATTTGCCAATGAACTTAATTTCTTGATTGCTCCAGCAACATCATTTTGTGGCGCATGCGGATAAATAGTTTCGTTATGTACCAAATTGCCCTGTGCATCTAAACAAACCACTTTACAGCCTGTTCTAAACCCAGGATCTATGGCAAGAATACGTTTTTCGCCTAGAGGTGCGCCCAGTAATAATTGTCTTAGATTATTAGAGAAAACAGCAATGGCATCATCGTCTGCTTTTTCCTTTGCCGCTTTTAAAAGTTCGTTGGATAAAGAAGGAAACAATAATCTCTTATAGGCATCTGCCAAAGCCATTTCAATTTGTTGGGCACAGGCATTATTTGTTTTTATAATTCTGTTTTCTATTCGGTCTAATAATCGTTCATCATCCAATTCAATTTTAACCCGAATGAATTTTTCAGATTCGGCGCGAAGTATGGCTAATAATCTGTGTGACGGACATTTGTTCAAAGGCTCGCTCCAATCAAAATAATCACGGAATTTCTGCGCCTTTTCATCATCTTTTTTTGTACCGATTACTTTGGTGCTAATAATGGCAAATCTTGCTAATTGAGATCTGATAGATGCTCTAATATCTGTTCTTTCATTGATCCATTCAGAAATAATATGGCGTGCACCTTCTAAAGCATCATCTTCATTTTCAACACTATTGCTAAGGTATTTAGAAGCCGTATACTCAATATCATCATTACGTTGCGCCATAATGATTTTTGCCAAAGGCTCTAGTCCGTTTTTACGGGCAACTTCGGCTTTTGTTTTTTTGCTTTTTTTGAAAGGCAAATAAAGATCTTCTAATTGGGTAAGGTCTTCAGCGCGCTCAAATTTTTGTTGTAGTTCCGTTGTAAGTACGCCTTGCTCATCAACCGCCTTTATAATTGCTTTTTTGCGTTTTTCAAGCGCTTCAAATTGTTCCTTGAATTGAACAATGGCTCCCACTTGTACTTCATCCAAATTTCCGGTTTTTTCTTTACGGTATCTAGATATAAAAGGTATGGTGCAATCGGCATTTAAAAGCTCAATGGTATTCTGTATTCCTTTTTCGGGCAGTTGGGTGTGTTTAAGTATAAAGGGCAGTAATTGCATGTAAAATCGTTTAGAACTTTTAAAAATACCCATTATTAGGTATTGAAATCAAGCTGTACAAGGTATTTATTTGTCAATAGCATCTCCCCTGTATAATTCTCCCCCGGTTATGGTATATAATAATCCAGTTATGTGGTATAGCTGAAATTATATTTTAATAATCATTAACTAAAACTAAACCATTATGAAAGTAAAAGTATTAACTATTTTCTGTGCCGTGCTGCTCACCATTGGGTGTAATAAAAACGATGACACAGTAGAAGAAACACAAGTAGAAAAACCAGAAGAGCAAGAGCTGCCCAATGAACCTACTTCTGTTACGGTATTGACCGGTAAGTTTATTGATGCTGCCGTCCAAGGACTATCTTTTGAAACCGCTACCCAAAACGGAGTTACCAATGAGAATGGAGAGTTTTCATATGTTGAAGGGGAAGAAATCACCTTTAAGGTAGGTGAAGTAGTATTAGGCTCTGTAATTGCAAAAGAGGAAATTACACCAATAGATATTGCTAAGGTGGCAGATGCTAGTGCGAGTATTGAAAGTCCGATAGCAAAAAACATAGCGGCTTTTTTGCAAACGTTAGATGATGATCAAAATCACACAAATGGTATTAATTTAAAGGCGGATGTTACCGCTACATTGGGCGTACAAGATGTAAATTTTTCAGGGAGCATATCATCTACACTAGCAGATATAGTTATTAATGTATCTCAACTTACGGGGGCTTATTTAGAGATTGTTTATCCTGAAACAGCTGCAGCGAATATGGCAACTGCTTTGGGCTTAGAATATACTCCACAGGAGAATTTGGCATTAACACATTTACTGCCTCTTCTTGAGTCTCTATATGCTTCTGATGTACCAAAGTCAGCTGTTTATAAAAATGTTTTTAATGCAGATGGTTCATTACTTTCTACTACAATCATTTTAAGATATTCAGGAAGAGTTTTGAATGAACTTACATTTTCTGCCTATAATGAGGTAGGGTTGCCTGTTAAGTTTACCAATTCATATGTAAGTCAGAAACTTTTAGGGGACATAGCTTTTTATCCTATAAGTTCATATTCACAATCATTTGATTTGGTTTATAATTTAAACAATCAAGTGGAACAACTTGTATTTGATAGTGGAGCAACAAACTCAGAACATCTTTTTCAAATTTCTGAATGGAATGAAGAGAACAAGGCTTTAACATATATAGAAAGTTTTACCGAAGAAACCAATGTTTATAGTCAAGAGAAAACCTATATAAACACATATGAAGAAGGAAAACTTAAATCTCAATCGATAATTGATGTTTCTGAAACTAATGATGTTTTAGGGCAGTTTTATTCTAATAGGAATTATACAATAACTACTAATTATCAATATAATGAGAAAGAAAATTTTTCAGAAATCAGTAATTCCTCTAGTAGCGAGTATTCATCGCAATATCAAAATGATTTGCCATATGAAAGCGTGTCCAGTTCTACTCAAGTTTGGGCGTTAAGCTATAGTGATGCATTTACTCTTACGGAATTAAATATTGAAAGCAATACGGTAGGTCAAGATTATATTTCTTCATTCGAAAACAATTTTATGTATGATGAAAATGAATTGGTAGTTGCCAATACTTTTACAAATAGTGATGGTTTTCAGCAAGTACGAACCTTACAAGGAGGATATTTACTTACTTCTGAAAATTTTAATAATGGAGTATTAACTTATAGCACCACTTATAAAACTGATGGTTCATATGTTGAAATGATAAATCAGTATAATTACAATTCGGAAATTACTTTTTCATATGCCAATAGCTGGGTCATACTTTCTACAGGATATTATGCAATTCAAAAAACTGAATATTTTGACGAAGATGGGGTTTTAACTGACTATTTAAGTTATGAATTTCATGATAATGGATTTGTTAAAGAAACACGTTCATACGATGCTTCAGACGAACTCAATTGGATCGATTATTATGACGAAACTGGCTACTTAATTAAAACTGAGTATTTTGATTTAGGTTCAATTTACTATACGTATCTCTATGAAAATGATGAAAATGGGCATAGGTTAAGTTCAGAAGGTTATGATGTGAATGGAATCTTGTCTGTAGCATTTTATTACAATGATTTAGGTGATGTTTCTTATGAAGAGTACTATGTAGAAGGAGTTTTAGCGGAATATTTCAATTATAACTATGAGAACAATATTCTTATAACGGTAGAAGGTTATTTAGCAAATGGGCAACTATTTTTAATTGAATATTATGAAGATGGTATTTATGTAAGATCTGAGTTTTATGATGCAGATGGTAACGTGACAAACAACTCTACTGGAAAGTCATTTAACATTCAAGCAAATAGACGTTCGGCATCCTTAAAATTAGACGTTGCTAAAAGGTTACATGACGTTTATGAATCTAAATCGGTTAAGCGTATCATTAAATCTAAATACGCTCTTAAAGACAAACGCATGCTAGATCAGTATTAAGCGATGATATAATATGATAAAATAAAAAGCCTTGGTGAAGATTTCACCAAGGCTTTTTAAATGTATAAAAATTGTGTGCTAATTTATCCCTTCACCATTACCAACTCCATCCTCATCTGGGTTGACGAATACCAATTTTCCATCGGCATTTTCAGTCATTAGAATCATACCTTCACTTTCAACACCGCGCAATGCTCTTGGTGCCAGGTTGACTAACACTGTTACCTTTTTACCAACTATTTCTTCTGGTTTAAAGCTTTCTGCAATACCGGAAACTATGGTTCTAACATCTAATCCGGTATCAACTTTAAGTACTAAAAGCTTTTTGGCTTTCGCCATTTTTTCAGCTTCGATAATGGTACCTACTCGCATATCCAATTTAGAAAAATCATCAAAGGTAATCGTATCTTTTTGTGGCATTACTTGTTTGTTTTCGTTCTCGTTGGCTTTTTTGGTCGCTTCTAATTTATCTAACTGAGTTTGTATCTCGGCATCCTCAATTTTTCTGAAAAGTAACTCTCCTTTATTTATTTGATGTTCAGGTTTCAATAATGCTTCTTTATTAGAAACATCTTTCCAGTTAAGACTTCGGCTACGCTCAGTCCCAGAAGAAGATAGATTTAAAATATTCTTTAATTTATTAGAAGTAAATGGTAAAAATGGCTCACTTAAAACAGCTAAACCTGCAGCTATTTGTAAAGCCACGTTCATAATTGTTTTTACGCGTTCTTCATCTACCTTGATGACCTTCCATGGTTCTTCATCGGCTAAATATTTATTACCTAAACGAGCCAAATTCATTAATTCTTGACCAGCTTCTCTAAAACGGTAGCGCTCAATAGAACTTGAAATGATTTCAGGGTATTTTGTTAATTGTTCTAGGGTTTCAGTATCAACGTTGGTTAAACTACCTGTAGCTGGTATTTTACCATCATAATATTTGTTGGTCAGTACAACTACCCTGTTAATGAAATTACCTAAAATGGCAACTAATTCATTGTTGTTACGTGCTTGAAAATCTTTCCAAGTAAAATCATTATCCTTAGTTTCTGGAGCGTTTGCTGTAAGTGTATAACGTAGCGAATCTTGCATTTCTGGAAAATCCACTAAGTATTCATGTAACCAAACCGCCCAGTTTTTGGATGTGGATAGTTTGTTGCCCTCTAAATTTAAAAACTCGTTTGCCGGTACATTTTCCGGTAAAATATAGCTTCCTTCTGCCTTTAGCATGGATGGGAAAATAATACAGTGAAAAACAATATTATCCTTTCCTATAAAGTGAACTAATTTAGTGTCTTTATCTTTCCAATAGGGTTCCCAGTCTTTACCTTCACGGGCAGCCCATTCTTTGGTAGATGAAATATACCCTATAGGGGCATCAAACCATACGTATAATACTTTGCCTTCTCCACCTTCAACAGGTACAGGTATTCCCCAGTCTAAATCCCTGGTGACAGCCCTTGGCTCTAAGCCACCATCGATCCAAGATTTACATTGGCCGTAAACATTTGGTTTCCAATCGTCTTTATGCCCTTTTAATATCCAATCTTTAAGAAAATCCTCATATCTGTCTAATGGTAAGAACCAGTGTTTTGTTTCCTTGGTGGTCGGTACCGTTCCGGTATTGGTCGACTTCGGGTTTATTAAATCCGTCGCATTTAAACTAGATCCACAATTTTCACACTGATCACCGTATGCTTCTTCATTTCCACACTTTGGACACGTACCTATTACAAACCGATCAGCTAAAAATTGCTGGGCTTCCTCATCATATAATTGAGCCGTAGTTTCCTCTATGAAGTCTCCTTTCTTGTAGAGTGTCGTAAAGAAATCTGACGCTGTTTTGTGATGAACGGGCGCAGAGGTTCTAGAATAATTATCGAACGTAATACCAAAATCCATAAAGGATTGTTTGATAATTGCGTGGTATTTGTCAATAATATCTTTAGGGGTAACTCCTTCTTTTTTGGCTTTCATTGAAATGGCTACGCCATGTTCGTCGCTACCACAAACAAATGCGACATCCTTACCAGTTAATCTTAAATAACGGGCGTAAATATCTGCAGGCACATAAACACCGGCCAAATGACCAATGTGTATTGGACCATTTGTGTATGGTAATGCTGCGGTAATCGTATATCTAGAGGGTGTTTTAATATTGGACATCAAAAATTAATTAGGCCACAAAAATACTGAATTTGCGGGGAGAATTACTACTATCCAAACAATTGAAGTTCTCGTTTTATTGAAACCGACGTCAACATTTGTTTGTCAATGGACGTAAAAGCTGATGTCACAATTGAAAATTATACTAAAACGATTAAAAAAAAGTTCTATTGTAAGAAAAAACTTATTTTTTAATCTAAACATATAAGATATGGGTGTTGGTAATTCTAAAAAAATTTTATTGGACAACGGTCTGGACGAAATAGAAAAGGCCATTGAAAACTCTAGTACCAGTAAAGAGGATGTGGTAAGACTTTACAAGGACAAAAATCACAGGGTTAAAAAGGAACTGCGGTTCGAGTCTAAAATGAACAATTCTAAGTTAACATAATTAAAAAGCCCTATTCAAAGAAATTGAATAGGGCTTTTTACATTTGGGAAACAAATTAAGCTACCATCACTGATTTACTCATATTTTGGTTTTGTACATTGATACGATAAATGTACTTACCTGTTGATAGCTGTTCGGGCATGCGCTCTCGTATATTTATTTCGGTAGAACCTTCAAACATCATCTCATTGAAAATGGTACCTACTTTTTGTCCTAAAATATTATATAGCTGAATATCTACATGTGCAGAAAATGGCATTTCCAGGTAAATATGTGGTGTACTATCTGTTGGGTAAAATGGTTTATGAACCACGGCGTTCAGCAAATCTGGAGTTATAGGGGATTGTGATTCTTCGTCCGGGTAAACCGGCGGTGTAACTTCACCATCACTATATGCAATGTCAGGAAAAGCTTCGCCGCTACAGCTAAATCCTAAATCTACCGGTACATATGGTTTGTAGTTCAGTAAATGAGCTTCTACCAAAGGTATATCTACACACAACCATTCAGCAAGAACAGTGGCATATAAGTCCCTAAAATCCATGGTATATTCTAAATTTCCCCTTCCGTCCGGATCATCTAAGGTGGGGTGGTCACCTACAAATGCACTACCATTTAAGCCTGATCCAAAGAACAATGTTGGTGTGGCCTTACCGTGATCGGTACCATTTGATCCGTTTTCAAAAATACGTCTTCCAAATTCAGAAAAAGTCATGCTCAACACTTTGTCATCTTGTTGGGTAAAGGCAATATCTTCATAGAAATTATTTACCGCAACAGATAAAGTTGTCATTAATTTGGCATGAGTCTGTGGTTGATTACCATGTGTGTCAAAACCACCCATAGAAATCATATATACTTTGGTACCTAAGTTACCTTTGATCAGTCTTGCAATAAGTGCCAATTGGCGTGCAAAACTATTATCCTGATATTCAACTTGGTTTTGCCCACGTGTATAAGCATCATGTATAATACCGGAATATTCATAGGTTGTGTTGGCAACGCCCCTTAAAAATTTAAGTTGATCACCATACATACAATCATTGAACAAGTTATCTTCTAGACCATATACTACACCAGATTCTGCAATTTCTTCTAATTGATCTACATTTGATGTTACAAAGGCATAATTAGTTTCGTCCCCTTGAAAGACCAAACTACCGAATTGACCAATTTGAATGGCTGCCGGTGCCGCTGGCGGATTTACCAAATAATCTGGGTAAATACTTTCAAAGTGCCTGCCCATCCATCCGGTATTTAAACCGCTAAAACCTGTTGTTTCTATATCAGTATTGGCAAAAATATCCGAGCCGGTAAAGTGTGATAGACTTTGTCCTTCATAACCTACACCATGTACAGCCTTAAACTGCCCTTCTTCCCACATAGGTGCCAGAGCACTCATATAAGATGGTACACCAAATTCATCGGTCAATTTTAAGATTTTACTTTCCGGTACATAAATGTTGGGCCTGGCATTTGCATAACTATCATATTGTTCTATGGGTATTACGGTACTTAGGCCATCATTACCGCCAGATAGGCGAATGAGTATAAGTATATTATCTGTCTCCGCTCCAGAAATAGCGGCTGATAAGGGCGATGGCGCAGATGCCGAAAGCATATTCGATCCTAACATCATAGAGCCAGAGCCAGCGATGCCCATTGCTTGTAAAAATGAGCGTCTGCTCCAAGTTTTATGTTCTTCATCATGGCCTTCATGATGTAGGCCTTTAAATGGGGTATGGTGTGTATTGCACATAGAAGTAGGTGTTATTTTAATTGAAACTCAGGTTGTCTTGCTAAATATTGAAAAAGTAGATATACTTGAAACGGACCTTGTGGCCAAGTAGCCAATGTCCATGATTCTTGATTACCACCTTCGTAGTAAACATCTTCTACATCACTTCTGAATATAGCAAACGCTTTGGCATATTCTTCTTCGTTTAGCAGTCCCTTCGTTAAAACGAAATCTATAATCAATCTTGCAACGACATCTGGATTAGGATTAGTTAGTCCTTCATTGCCAGAAATTGCAAGGCCAAATGAACGAAACTGCTCATTATCTGCCATATAGAATTCCTCTAGAATACTTTCAATGGTCAGCCAACGGCCGATCATAAAATTTGTGTTGATCCAAGATCTGTCTCTTTGCCAACCGGCAACGTCAAATGGTTCAAATATTTCTTGACTTAACAATGCACTATAGTTGACCATTTCGGAAACGTTAGTGTCAGTGTAGTTAAAATTAGATTCATTTAATGTGTTAAAATAGAAGTCTACAGGGCTCTTTATGATTACTCCAATAGCTTCATCATCAAAAAAGTGTTGGCTTTTGAACAAAAGCCTTAGTACTGGTGCCAACTCAAAATTATTGTTCATAAATGTTGCTGCCAGACCATCTATGATCATCTGGGCATTATTTGCATCGTCCCTAGAATCTGGGTGTACAAAAAACTCATATAGTTTTCGGCATATAAATTCTGCAATTTCCGGAGCTCTTTGTTCAAAAAGAATATTGATGACATCGTCATAGCCCCAGTTGCCTGTTTGGCCTAATATAGTTTTGGGACCTGCATCATGTTTTGTAGGGTCAAAAGTAACTGCCGAACACCCCACTTCACCACGTTCAACATAACCACTTAGGGCTTTTGCGGTCTCTATAATATCTTCTTCGGTATAACCGTTGCCTTCACCTAGGGTAAAAAGTTCGTATAGTTCACGAGCATAATTTTCATTAGGGTTGTTACCGTTATTATACACGCCATCTAGGTAATATAGCATGGCATTGGACAATCCAATTTCGCTAGTGAATGTTTTAAAGTTACCAAGAGAATGTCTTTGTAGGCAATCTATATACTCGTACAAAAATGCATTACAGTTATAGACTTCCAACTCGGTTACAAAATGGTTGCTCCAGAAAAAACTTAATCTATCCCTTAGATTATTGTTCAGTAAACCTTTGGCATAATTAAGTTGAAATTCCGTTTTTTGCTCTCTTTTTAGTTGATTTCTTGCATCATTATCTGCGGGGTAGTTGTCATTGTTCCAGTTGGCCCAAGTAGGTGCCGCAATTTCCGGCATACTTAAGGCTTCATCTATTAAGGTGTCTACCAACGCACCGGCAGATTGTCCAACAGCTTGGTTAATTGTTTCCACAGAGGCACTAAATCCTAAGCGGCGATATAAATGGGCTGCTCTTAGCTGATCTAGATTAGCTGTGTACGGAGCAAGAGTAGAAGTATTACAATTAATGAAATATTCCATATTCTTAAATAGGCGTTTGTATTACGTTCGTAGAGTTGGGGCTTCTATGCTAAACGTTAGGAAATTAGGTATAGTATTTAAAACTATCTATTTTCGATAATCACATTTCAAATAACGAGATTTATTGATAAAAAGGCGTTGAAATTCCTATATTTTCGATGAATTACTTAATCTGTTAACTATATCATGGGAAAACATAACGAATTTGGAAAAGAAGGGGAGCAGATAGCTGTAGATTACCTTATAAAAAACGGGTATGCCATTAAATACAAAAATTATAGATATTTAAAGGCCGAGGTAGATATTATAGCAATGAAGGATGATATTTTGGTAATTGTTGAAGTGCGTTCTAGAAGTACGGACTTTATTAAGAACATTGCCGAAACGGTAACACCTAAGAAAATAAAGCTATTGGTGATGGCTGCAGATCATTACGTAACGGATAATGATCTTGATGTAGAAGTGCGTTTTGATATTGTTACGATACTAAAAAACAGAAATAAATTTGAGCTAGAACATTTAGAATCTGCCTTTTATCATTTCTGAATAATCTACTAAAATAGTAGATTTATTAAAAAACATTTTGTTTTATTTATAACAAGTTGTTATATTTGCACAACAACCATACAATAAAATGAAAACAATATCATCAGTCGTTGAGGAGTACATCAAGAAAAAGCCATTTTTACAAAGTGCTCTAGCACAGGGTATAATCAATCTTACATCACTATCTAGAATAGTAAAACCAGAGATCGAGCATGAATTAGGAAAAGATATTCGTAATGGCGCTATAGTAATGGCGTTAAAACGTCTTTCAGATGACCTGGAGTTTAGGGCAACCCATAAAATTCTAAAAGTGCTTAAGAATATTGGCGAGATAACCGTAAGATCTTCTTTGACGGATTATACTTTTTTAGCTTCTGATAAAATATTGGTACACCAAGCTAAATTACTTGAAGAAATCAATGACAACCAAGATGTTTTCTATACTTCTAGCCGTGGTGTCAACGAGATTAATATTGTTATCAGTAATTTGATGGATAAAACGGTAGAAAGACTATTTAAGGATGAAAAGTGTACTCAAAAGGCTGAAGAGCTATCATCCATTACCGTAAAGTTGCCTGCAGAAAATGTATCGGTACCTGGTATCTATTACTTTATCTTTCAAAGGTTGGCCTGGGAAGGTATCGTTCTTTATGAAGTAATTTCAACGACCAATGAATTTACCATCTTAGTTAACGATGAGCAAGTGGATATGGCGTTCAAAACAATCAAAGATTTAAAATCTCTTTAATTCTTTAGAAATTCAACTACTTCTTTATCAGATTCAGGTTTGGCAATAAATCGTTTTTCGCTGTCCAGAATGAAATAGGTAGGTGTGCTTTGTATGCCAAATATTTTAACGTATTCATTATCCCATCTACCTAAACCTATTGCGTGATTGAAATTGGGCATTGTTGCAGATACATTTTTCCAGTTTTCTTCTTCTAGTTCCAGTCCTACGGCAATTACTTTAAGATTTTCGTAATCTTTTAGTTCTTTGTGAAGCTGAGGCAGCTCTTTTAGGCAATGTGAGCATGTACTGCTCCAAAAAACCAACACATAGTTTTCTGCACCTTCCAAAGTTAAAAGAGAATGTTCCTTGCCATTTGACTGCCAAGTAACATCTGGGGAAATTGCACCAATTCTTAACCGCGTTGCCATTTCTATCTCATCCACCAACTTTTGATTATTGTTCGTGATCGCAAGCTTTTTCAAATGATTTTTGAAGATATAGTCTTGTACCGCTGGCAAACCATTCACTTCTGCTATTTGCCATAATTGGTATACGGCTCTTTCTTTGAAACCAATAGGGGTAGGTTTTATAAACGCTACCGTTGTTTCTATATTTTTAATAACCTCAACGGTCAATTGCTCTTTTGAGGTAATATCTGCAGGTAACGCAGAAAAGACATAGCTAGCAAATTTGTCAGTTAAAAAATTAGAGCCCTGTAGAACCGGGTCGTTTATTGCTAAATGATCAAAATGATGTTGTTTCTTGTGTTTAAGAAATGTTTTTAGATCTTCAAATTCAGCCGGTATGTAATTTCTATTTGCCTTTATGAATTTGTGGGCAATTGTTGTTGTATGTTTTTCTTCAAAAGTGGTCTGTATCGTATTCAGTTCTTTAATGATATTGTTGAATTCCCTATTAGGTTCATTTTGGTTTTCATAGAATTCAATTAACTTATCCTGTGCGGCCGTAATTTTAGAAAAGTATTCATTGTACCACTTATTCTCTACAGAATTGGTAATGGTTAACCCATCTTTTAGATTAAAATTGAATGTTACATCTTCTTCTTTATTGTAGATTACATCTATATAAAACTCATCTTGCGGTACAGCATAAACCAATCTATACATACCAGCTTGAGCGCTTACTGGCATTTCTAATTTAAAAGTACCATCTTTTACGGCAGTGTCAGTGCTATAACGTTCACCGTTTGCAGTTAGCTCATAGGCAATTAACCATTTAAAATCTTTGGCAGGGGAAAAGTTTCCGGAGATGGAACCTTGTGCTTTAATACTTAATGAAAAAAATAACAGGCAAATACTAATGAGAACTTTCATATATTTTAAAAAACAATTATCGGACCAATGTGTATATTTTATTCTTAATAATATGGATTTTATCAAGAATACTACAAAGTCAATAAAAATAATATTTGGAAAGCAATTGTGGACTTAAATTTTGAAAAGCTTATGAAAATTCCTTTTCTATCTCCATATGAGCAAGTGCCTCGGTTATTTTTAGAAGCTCCTTATCATGAACAAAACCGTCAGAAATGGCCACTTCATCTAATAGTTTGGCAAGTTCTCTTTTTTTAGGAAGAGACATTAAGCTTAGAATCTTAAAAGCTTTTTCTTTATTCAGATTTCTAGCATGGCCTACAAAGAAACTATCAAAAGAAAAACGATCCATAAGTTGGGTTAGATAGCGCATTTCCGCAGGGTCTACTTTGCTATCTGCTAAAATAACATAGTCTACCATCTTAACAACAGCTAATTTTTCTTCTTCTGTGTACTCTATCATACTATTATTTACTCCGTTTCTTCTCCTAATCCTATATTTATAAAAGTATCTATAATAAGGTCCATTTCTTTTTTATGGATAGCACCATCTGAAATAGCGACTTCATCAAGAATTTCTGCTAGAGCCGTTTTTTGCTCATGAGGTATATTATAAAGGGTGATTAAAGCATTGTCATAATCCAATAATTTTGCGCGTTCTAAAAATGCGTCGTCAAATCCAATACCAACTTTTAGTTTGTTCAATATTTCTAGCTCGCCTGGGTGAATTTCACCATCAGCCTCTATAACCTCGTAAATCATCTTAACAAAAGCTGCCTTTACAAACTCTTCAAACTCCATTCTTTAATTTTAGGAGCTGAAAGATATGAAAAACAAGAGGATCTAGCATAGATTTTAACTTCTACTTATTCACTAAAATGATGTTGTTCAATTTCTGCATTTGAAAAAAGATTTGCTAAACGTAGTAATCTTGATGTTATGTAGGCTAACATTAAATGATAAAATATAGGCTTTACAGAAAGTACTATTTACTATACTTAATTTTCACTATTGGGTCAGCATTCTTTTTTAATCTACTAATTCAAGAATTTCTTCCCATATTTTTGAGCTTACCTGCATACCTTCTACTTCAGATTTTTTTCTGGTAGCCAAGGTTCGTTCCCCTGGGTAGAATGTTCTGCCATCCTTTTTCATATAAGGGCCGTCATGTGTAAATTTAATAATTTCGTTCAATAGATTTTGTTGTATCTCCGTATCTGAAAAAGTACTTGGGTCTATACACATAAATACCTGCGAGAGTGCGGTTTCATTTTTCTTAAGCCCTATTTTGTAGGTAGAATTTCCTGCAGACAATAATGTTGCCAGCATATCCAATATCATAGATAGTGCAGATCCTTTCCAATAGCCAACGGGTAATGCGCGCCCAGAATCCATTATATCCTTAGGATGTTTGGTAAGCTCATTGTAATTGTCCCAACCTCCATGAAAGGGTAGTTCTTCATTTTTTAATTCCAAGCTTTGCATTTTTCCGAATGAAAACTGTGAAAGTGCCATATCTAAAACTACATGGCCATTTGGTCTTGGTATGGCAATAACTAATGGATTATTGCCAATTCTGTTCTCTTTTCCTCCCCAAGCGGGCATATTGGGTATGGTATTGGTAAATAGTATTGAAATACAACCTTGTTCCGCTGCACGCCAACCATAAGTTCCACCACGCATCCAATGGTTGGTGTTTTTTAGGGCAACTAAGCCCAAACCGTAGGTTTTGGCCAATTTAATGGCTTGATCCGTACATGTAAGTGCATTTAAGATTCCGGACCCCAAATTGCCGTCCCATCTTTCAATGCTGCCCATTGAAGCTGTTTTGGTGGCAATAGCATCGGTTTTTATCAAACCTTTCTTTATATAATCTATAAATACCGGAACCCTGTTTACACCGTGGGAGTAAACACCATCTAAGGTGCTTTCTGTGTGAATTTTAGCCAATGTAAAGGCTTGTTCTTTTGTAAAAGAGTGCTTTTGGAACAAAGACTCTAAAACAGATTTCATTTTTTTAGATGAAACTCTAATCTCGCTCAAAACGGTAATTTTAAATTTAACCGTTAAGATACATAAGTTGTTTAGCTCCGTAAATTATATAAAGAACAATGTAGCTAAAAGGTTTTAAATAAAGTAGAACTAGGCTTTCTTGGATAGACCTATTTGTGAGAAGACATGACGTATGACCACACTTTCTTTTTCATGAATATAACCGTCGGAAATTGCAACTTCTTCCAATATTTCCGCTAGCTTACTTTTTTTTGATTCTGACATGTCTTTTAGAATATGTACGCTTTGGTCTATATCTATGGTACGGGCCTGAATTAAAAAGTTACTGTCAAAATCTATGATAGGCATTAATCTACTTAACGCGTTTATTTCACCATTATGGACTTCGCCATCAGCTACAATAACAGAGTCAATAAGATGTACGATCGCTAATTTCTCTGGTATATCAAATTTCATATTATCCAGTTGTTTTTTCTTTAATTTCAAATGGCTTCAGTGCCAAATATGCCCTGTCTACAGATCGTATATTTTCAAATACCAATAATAATCGTAAACCGTTACGGGTCTTTTTTTCTTTTATTTTACATTGTTGTGCATGTGATTGCACGTATTGCAATACTCTTGTAAATGTTGAAGTTTGATAAAATGCCGATTGTTGGTCACTTATAAAGTACCCGATCATTTTACCTTGCTTCATTACTATTTTCTCTAGACCTATACCATTGGCAATCCATTTTATACGAACTGAATTTAATAAGTCTTGAGCTTCTTCCGGTAATTCACCAAAACGATCAACTAATTGTGCTTCAAACTTTTGAAGTGCTGCTTCGTCTTTTACCTGGTTCAACTCTGTATATAACGTAAGTCTTTCAGTAATATTATTGATATAGTCATCAGGAAAAAGAAGTTCAAAATCAGAATCTATCTGGGTTTCTTTTACAAAAACCTTCTCCTGTTTGCCTTCTACCTCTTCATACAGGTCCTTAAATTCGTTTTCCTTTAATTCATCTATGGCTTCTGCTAAAATTTTCTGATAGGTCTCAAAACCAATTTCATTTATAAAACCGCTCTGTTCCCCTCCCAGTAAATCTCCTGCACCTCTAATTTCCAAGTCTTTCATAGCAATATTGAAACCACTGCCCAATTCTGTAAATTGTTCCAAAGCTTCAATACGTTTGCGGGCATCTGTAGTCATTACTTCATAGGGCGGTGTAATAAAATAACAGAACGCCTTTTTATTTCCACGACCAACTCTACCGCGCATTTGGTGCAAATCGCTTAACCCAAAATTGTTGGCATTATTAATGAAAATTGTGTTGGCATTGGTAACATCTAAACCACTTTCAATTATTGTTGTCGATACCAGAACATCAAACTCACTGTTCATGAAGCCCAGCATTAACGCTTCTAATTTTTTGCCTTCCATTTGACCGTGGCCAATACCTACTTTTGCATCGGGTACCAATCTTTGGATCATAGCGGCCACTTCTTTTATATTTTCAATGCGGTTATGTATGAAGAAGACTTGTCCGCCTCTTTCGATCTCATAGCTTACCGCATCCCTAATAGTTTCCTCGTTAAAGCGAATAACTTGACTTTCAATTGGATACCTGTTTGGTGGTGCGGTGGTTATGGTAGATAAATCTCTGGCGGCCATTAAACTAAACTGAAGTGTTCTTGGTATTGGCGTAGCTGTTAGCGTTAAAACATCTACATTCTCTTTAATAGATTTTAATTTGTCTTTTACCGCAACCCCAAATTTTTGTTCCTCATCAACGATCAATAGACCTAAATCCTTAAATTTTACATTCTTGTTCACCAGTTGATGTGTACCTATGATGATATCAACTTTTCCTTCACCTAAACGCTGTATCGTATCTTTTTTCTCTTTAGCCGTTCTAAACCTGTTTAAATAATCTACGGTTACAGGCATGTCTTTTAATCGTTCAGAAAAGGTTCTGTGATGTTGAAAAGCCAATATGGTAGTTGGTACTAAAACCGCAACTTGTTTGCCGTTATCTACTGCTTTAAATGCCGCACGTATGGCAATTTCCGTTTTTCCAAAACCTACATCGCCACATATTAAGCGATCCATAGGACGCTCGCTTTCCATGTCTTTCTTAACATCTTCCGTAGCGGTACTTTGGTCTGGCGTATCTTCATAGATAAAAGATGCTTCTAGTTCATTTTGTAAGTAGCTGTCAGGGTTGTATTGAAACCCCTTTTCCAGCCTTCTTTTTGCATAGATTTTAATAAGGTTGAAGGCAATTTTTTTGACGCGGGATTTGGTCTTGTCCTTAATTTTTTTCCAGGCACCAGAACCTAATTTGTAAATTTTAGGCGGTGCGCCATCCTTACCGTTAAACTTGGATATTTTATGTAAAGAGTGAATGCTCACGTATAAAATATCTCGCTCGCCGTACATTAATTTAATGGCTTCTTGCTTTTTACCTTCAACATCTATCTTTTGTAATCCGCCGAATTTTCCAATTCCGTGGTCTATATGGGTTACATAGTCTCCAATTTCAAGCTTATTCAGCTCTTTTAACGTTATGGCCTGTTTTTTTGCATAACCGTTCTTTAAATGGAATTTATGATAGCGTTCAAAAATTTGATGGTCGGTATAACAAACTAATTTTTGGTCATCATCAATAAAACCTTGAAAAAGCGGAGAAACAATGGTTTGGTAATGAACTTGTTGGTTCACTTCTTCAAAAATGTCATGAAAACGTTTTGCCTGCTGCTCACTGGCGCAAAAGATATAATTGGTATACCCTTGTTCTTTATAACCATTTAAATTTTCGATCAATAAATCGAATTTTTTATTGAAAGATGGTTGTGGTTTTGAGTGGAACTCAATTAGATTAGGTGCGTCTCGCTTGGCATCTTGGGTTAAAACCGTAAAATTAGATAGTTGCTGATTAAATTCTTTGCCGCCCATGAACAACTCTTCGGGTTCGGCGTGTTTTATGTCTTTTGATAATTTTGTAAAGGCTTCTTTTGCTTTACCAAAAAAGTCATCTAAACGATCGTAAAGAAAATCTGTATTCTTGGCAAAGACAAGTGTATTAGATGCTATATAGCTCAAAAAACTTTGTCTTTTGTCTATCAAGAACTTATCTGCCATGTTAGGTACAATCGTAATGGACTTCACTTTTTCTTTGGACAGCTGTGTTTCTACATCAAAAGTTCTAATACTATCTATTTCATCACCAAAAAATTCAATTCTATAGGGTTCATCATGAGAAAATGAATAGACGTCCACGATACCTCCACGAACAGAAAATTCACCAGGTTCGGTAATGAAATCTACTCGCTTAAATTTATATTCAAATAAAATTTCGTTTAAAAAGTCTAAAGAAAGTGTATCCCCTAGTTTCATTTTTAAGGTATTCTTGTCCAACTCCTTTCTTGTTACTACTTTCTCAAATAACGCATCTGGGTAAGTGACGATTACCGCAGGCTTTTTTCTAGAATTTATTCTGTTCAATACCTCTGCCCGTAAAAGCACATTGGCATTGTCCGTCTCTTCAATTTGATAAGGTCTTCTATAACTTCCGGGATAAAAAAGTACTTTGTCTTCCCCGATCAATCGTTCAAAATCGTTTAGATAATAGGCAGCCTCTTCCTTATCGTTCAAAATCGCCAAAAATGGGCGGTCTTCCGATTCAAAAATACTGGAAAGTACAAAGGATAACGACGACCCTACAAGACCCTTTAATTGAACATTTTTATTACCTGAATTTTCAGATTTGGAAATAGCTGCTTGCAGTTTCCCTATTTGGGGAGACTGGCTATACCGTTGTTGGATAGAAGAATGACTCAACAGTTTAAATTTTTGCAAATATACGTATACCTAATTAATGGATACCACTCATTATTATCACATATGGGCTACACATTGCCCTTAAAAAGTTGGAAATTGTGGCGTAGCTAATAAAGTAAGGTTTTATGGAAGAGAATAATTTTGATGTTTTTGTAATAGGTAGTGGTATTGCAGGGCAAACCGTGGCAAAATCTTGTACGGAAGCTGGTTTGAAGGTTGCCATTGCGGACAATCGTGAATTTGGCGGTACTTGTGCAAATAGAGGTTGTGATCCTAAGAAAATATTATTGGGTGCAATAGAGGCTTATGAGCTAGGAAAGAATTTAAAGGGAAAAGGTATTGGAAAAGTTGCCAAAATTGATTGGAAACAATTGCAGAAGTACAAGCGTAATTTTACTGTAAATATTCCAGTTTCTACAGAGCGTGTGCTTAAGGAACTGGACATAAAACTCTTTCATCAATCTCCGAGCTTTTTAGACGAACATACACTTCTTGTAGAAGGTAAAATTGTTACTGCCAAAAAAATAGTAATTGCCACAGGGCAAGTTCCAAGAACCCTGGCTATTCCTGGAGCCAAACATTTTAAAAATAGCGATGACTTCTTGGACCTTAAAAAATTACCAAAGAAAATTGTCTTTGTTGGTGGTGGTTATATTGGAATGGAATTTGCCCATATGGCCGTTAGGGCCGGTGCCCAAGTTACTATTGTGGATACCGGCAGTAGACCATTACATGCTTTTGATCCAGATTTAGTAAAAGAACTTAGAAAATATTCCGAATCCATTGGTATAAAATTTATTTTCAATGCAGAGCCTACAAAACTTAAAAAGAAGGAAAAGAAGCTCACATTAACTTATGAAGTTAATGGTAATGAAAAGACCATTGAAGCTAACATTGTATTTAATACCGCTGGTCGTGTACCGGCATTGGCCGGTTTAGACTTGGGCAACGGTAATGTACAGTTTACTGATAAAGGTGTGGAAACCAATAGTTATTTACAAAGTATTAGTAATGCTAATGTTTATGCTTGTGGGGATGTTTCCGATAAGAATTTACCACTTACGCCACTTTCGGGTAGACAAGGTTATGTGGTGGCGGAAAATATTATAAACGGTAATAAAAAGGAATTGGAAGTACCCAAAATACCTTCTGTAGTATTTACTCTACCGAATTTGGCTACGGTAGGCTACTCTGAAGAAGAAGCGGCCTCTAGATATAAGAATATTCGAGTAGCTTATAATGTAGCTACAGATTGGTTCAATGCCAAACGGATCAATGCGCCTCTATATGCTTATAAAATAATTATGAACGATAGAACGGGTGAAATTGTAGGAGCTCATTTGGTGGGTCCCGATGCTGGGGAGACCATCAATATTTTAACCATGGCAATCAATAACGGAATGACGGATAAGGATATAAAATCTACAATTTTCTCATATCCGTCCTGGGTAAACGATATTAAGAATATGGTTTAAGGTTGGTTGTTTAAACGTTGTTGAAGCTTTTTTAGCGGACTTGTTTCGTGATTTTTTATGCCGTGTATGGCAGCTGCAATTAACAGAATTATTGCACCTGTTATTGCTGAGTAGGCTATGTAGATATTAGACCCGTTATGTCTTATGAAAATTGCGAACAATGCCCAAACACCAACCAAGGCAAACTCTCGCATGTTTCTTTTCCAAATCATCAGAAGATTAATGAATGTTGCCGCTACTATCATATTAATTGTCCAGGCCTGTTCGGTTAGGATTCCACCGTTCCAGTCCAGTTTACTTAGATAAGCAGAAATATTGGCAATTGTGGCAACCGATATCCATCCGCTATAAAGACATATTGGCCACCAAACAAAGGCCAGTATTTCTATAGGTGCATCCCAACGCTCCATATTCGTGTTCAGAATAATTTTTATCAGGGAAAGCAGAATGCCAAACATAATTATAACTGAAACGCCAGTGTAATTGTACATAAAAGCAAATACCCAGCAGCAGTTTAAAATGTTGGCAATAAAGAACCAATATCCTGTTTGTTCAATAAAATCACTTGGTTTATCACTAAAAAAAGCTCTTCTTACTTGAAAAATGCCATAAGCCAGTAAGCCTAGAAATATTACACCCCAAATGGCAAAAGCGTATCCTGCCGGGGTAAATAAGTTTTCATATTGGGCGCTCATTTCACCTATGGTAGTATCATTAAGTGAAAATGCTTGTGAAATATAATTGACGGCAATAACCAAAATAACCGATGCCAAATTAAGAACAGATAATTTCTTTTTCATAAGGGTAAAAGTATAATGGTTATCTTATAAAGTTATGCTCTTTAGCACATTAAACGAACTATTTTCGGTAAGAACGCTTCTTTTTTACCTCTTTTATGGGCACGGGCAATACTGCATCACCTAAAAGCGCATAGACTTCACAGCCATCGCAAGGTTCTAATGTATACGTTCCCGTAAATTCTCCAAAAGCGGGTACAATCATTTGATGTTCCGTTTTGTAGAAGCACGGTAAACGTACCGATTGTCTACCTAATCCACTCAATTTAATGGCAGGATGTATGTGCCCCGAAAAATTGAATAAGCCGTCTCTTTCTTCAGGGTGATGGGTTAGAAGAAATGATTCTAAAATTAACTCAGGAATTACTTTAATATGTAATTCTTCATATTTCAGCGGAGAAATAATATCGTGATTACCACTCACTAAAATTATTTCTTGAGCGGTTTTCTGTACCCAATTTTCAAATAACAGCCATTCCGTATTTAAGGCAGAATGGAATAAATCTCCTAAAAAAACAATCGTTTTAGTTTTAAAATGGTCTACAACTGCAGTTAAGGCATCAAAATTTTGTTGTACGGCTTGTTGTGGTACCGCTGCACCATATTTTCTAAAATGGGAAACTTTGCCCAGATGCACATCACTGATCAACAGCATTGATTGTTCTGCCCAATAGAGCGCTCCAGAAAAGTGCATTTCAAAAGTTTGCTTATGAAGGGTAATGGAATGAGTCATTGATGCAAAATTACGAGAAAGTCCGGATTTAAAATTCATTTTAAACTCAAGAACATGAATTCCCCCGTTGTGGGTTAAGGGGCAAGGTTCTTTATTTCTTCATCAATAGTGCAGCCATTTTTTTAATTCGGTCTGCTAGTTTCTCGCTAGATAGTTTTTCGCGCCCAACACGTTCTGTAATTAACGGGAAGGAGAATGGTGTGGGTTGCTTACAAGCTTTCCAAATAATTTCTTGTGTTGCAATTCTTTCTAAGGATAATCGTAATCGCCCTTCTTCCAACTGGTGTTCAAAGGTTTCTGTAAAGGCTTGTTGGAAGAGTAAATTTTCTGGTTCGTAATCCCTAAATACATCGAACAATAGCTGGGAACTACTTTGCAAGTGCTTCATTTTAATACCTTTTTTTGGGTATCCGGTAAAGACCATACCGCTTATAATGGCAACATCCCTGAATCTTCGGCGAGCCATTTCTGTGGCATTCAGACTTTTTTGCAAATCATCCAGCATAAAATCTGTAGTGAACAGGTCATTGTCCAATACTTGCTTAATGTCTATGGGTTGGTCAGACAATAGTTCAAAACCATAATCATTGAATGCCAGCGAAAATGTAATAGGCGATAATAAACTTATGCGATAGCCCAATAAACTGCCCATGGCTTCATGAACAAATCTGCCTTCAAAAGGGTAGAAGAGGTGGTGATATCCGTCTCTGGTCTTAAAGGTTTCAATTAAAAATTCTGATGGTTTGGGTACAATGCTATCTCGTCTTTGTCTTTCAAAAAGTGGTGCCAAAGCCCTTATTTCCTCAGATTGATTTTTTATTGGTTCACCCGAGCTATACAGTTCGTTTCTCAATAACTCTGACATTTGTGCGGAAAGGGTGAGTCGGCTCCCCATCCAACTCGATATTTTGTTGGTTTTCTTATTGCTATTACGCACCTGCACCGTCATTTCTTTTATTCGGATGAATTCTAAGTTTCTACCGGCAAATGTAAACACGTCGCCTGTGTTGAGTTTAGAAACAAAAAACTCTTCTATAGACCCTATATATCCTCCTTTTTGATATTTAACAGATAAATTTACATCGCCAACAATAGTACCTATTTGAAAACGGTGCCGCATGGCAACACCACGGTTATTGACCTTAAATTTGCCATCCTCCTCAATTTCTACCTTTTTGTACTCATCATAACTTTGCAGACTTTGACTGCCCATCACCAAAAAATTCAATAACCATTGCCATTGGTCTTCGGTCAACGTTTGGTAGCAAAAAGTTTGCTTCACCTCTTTAAAAATTTCTTTAGGGTAGAATCCGTCAGATATGGCCAAGGTGGTCAAATATTGCAAAAGCACATCATAGCTGTTAAGGTAGGGTATACGGTCTTCAACAGAATTCATTTTTACCGCTTTTTGTAAAGCCGATGCTTCAATAAGCTCAATGGCGTGTGTGGGTAAAAAATAAATGACACTTTCCTTACCGGGACTATGACCACTGCGACCGGCACGTTGTAAAAAACGGGCAACACCTTTGGGTCCTCCTATCTGTACTACCGTTTCTACAGGGGCAAAATCTACTCCAAGATCTAAACTAGAGGTGCAAACCACCGCTTTCAACTGTTCATTGCGAATTGCATTTTCAACCCAAACGCGAGTTTCTTTATTAATGCTGCCATGGTGCATTGCCATTTCTCCCGCATATTCTGGGTGCTTTTCCAAGATTTTTTGAAACCAAATTTCACATTGGCTACGGGTATTGGTAAAGAGCAAAGTGGTCTTGCTATTATTGATGATGGGGACAACATCTTCTAAAAGGTGTAAACCTAAATGACCACGCCATGGAAAGGTTTCCATTTTTTTTGGAATGATACTTTTAACCGTAATCTTTTTGTTGAGCTTGGCTTTTATGAGTACCGAGTTTTCTATCGTTTTAGAATCAATGCCCAACAAAACATCTCGTGCCTGTTCTAGATTGCCAATGGTTGCAGAGATGCCCCAAATTCTTAATTGCGAGGATATATTTTTTAAACGTGATAAGGCAAGTTCCATTTGTACGCCACGCTTGGTGCCCAATATTTCATGCCATTCATCTACTACAATTGCCGAGCAGTCTTTAAAAATTTTGTCATAACCTTTTGTAGCAAGAAGTAACTGAAGACTTTCTGGAGTGGTGATCAACAGATCGGGCATATTCTTTTTTTGCTGCGCCCGCTCTTTGGTGGTAGTATCTCCAGAGCGAATACCCACGGTCATCTGTGTTCCCAGGTCTTGTGTAATGCGTTCTGCCGATTGCTTAATTTCTTGCGATAATGCACGTAATGGCGTTATCCAAATAGCTTTTAGCCCTTTTTTATGTTTGGTCTTGTAGTTGGGATTGTTCTTTATGTAATTTAAAACAATAGGAAACCATAAAGCATAGGTTTTACCACTACCTGTTGGAGCATTTAGTAATCCGTCTTTACCTTGTAGAAACGCTTTCCAAGTATCTTTTTGAAACTTGAAGGGTTTCCAATGCTGTTCGGCGAACCAGTTTTCTGCGATGTTGTATAATTGTTCTCGGTTCATTGCGGAATTAGGTTTTTCAAATCATCCAAGGTATTTGCTTCATGGATGTTCTTATCTTTTCTCCAGCGTAGCATTCTGGGAAAACGGGTAGCAACACCACTTTTATGTCTTTTTGATAATGCTATACCCTCAAAGGCGATTTCAAACACGTGATGAGGAGTAACACTACGAACGGGTCCAAATCTTTCCAAAGTATTTTTCTTTATCCAAGCATCTAGTTTTCTGAATTCTGCATCGGTTAATCCGGAATATGCCTTTGCAAAGGTTACCAGTTCTTTTTCTCCTTCTTCATTATCCTTCCAAAGGGCAAAAGTATAATCTGTAAAAAGATTACTTCGCCTACCATGACCGCGCATGGCATAGGTAAGAACCGCATCTATGGTTAGTGGGTCAACTTTCCATTTCCACCAATCGCCCTTCTTACGACCAACTAAATAGGGCGAATCTTTGCTTTTTAGCATTAAGCCTTCACTGTGCATTTCGCGAGAGCGGTCTCTTTCTTCAGCCATCTCTTCCCATGAATTAAAATACATGGTTTTAGAGAGGTGAAGGGGAACATCACTTCGACTAGGCTCAGTGACCTCGTTTCGGCTACGTTCAGTGTCCTCACTTCGGCTACGCTCAGTGACCCCACTTTGGCTATGCTCAGTGACCGCATTTTGGTTTTGCTCTGTGACATTTTTAAAAAGATGTTCTAAAATTTCTCTACGTTCTACAAAAGGTAATTGGCGAATATCTTCTCCTTCCCATTCAAGAATATCATATGCTTTTAAAATTACCGGAACTTTTTTTAAAAGTGCGGCGGTTACGTTTTTTCTACCAATGCGGGTTTGTAAATCGTTAAAGGTGCCAATAGCACCGTTTGGAAAAGGTAGAATTTCACCATCTATGACCGTACCGTTTGGGATAACGCGTATGAATTTTTCAAACTCGGGATACTTATCCGTTACCAATTCTTCGCCACGGCTCCAAACAAATAATTCATTGTTTCTTAAGATCACTTGAGAACGAATTCCGTCCCACTTATGTTCTGCAGACCATTCTTGTATATCGCCTAAGTCTGACACTTCACCTTCAATGGCATACGCCAAATAGAAAGGATATGGTTTTGAAAGGTAATCGCTCTCATTTTCCTCTAAGACCAATTGCTGAAAAGTAATTTTATTCGGGTCCCAGTTGCCCATTAATTTATAGGCTAGAATATCTTCGTCAATTTCGGTGGCTTTTGCAAGGGCACGTGTCATTAGTTTTTGACTTACCCCAATTCTGAATCCGCCAGTAATCAGTTTAGTGAATACAAACCGTTCGTAGTAGTTTAAAACACTCCAATTTTCGCAGAGATATGCTCTTTTTTCTTCGTCTGTTTTCTTTTTAAGAGCAATCATTTCTTGAAGAAAATCGGTTAAACTTTTGTCCGATGATTGGTCAGCTGCCGGAATGACCAAGGCGATAGTTTCTGCAAGATCACCAACAATATGATAGCTTTCTTCAAATAACCACAGTGGAATATTTGCCAGTTCTGAAGCCCAAGTTCTTAATAGCGTTGTATTTACCGGTCTTGGTGGTCTACGATGCGATAAAATTGCGATGGTCCAAACCTTATCGGCATCATCGGCTTTAAGAAAATAGTCGGTCAATGCCTGTACCTTAACCGTAGTTTTATTGGTACTATCCAAGGTTTTTATAAGCTGTGCAAAATTTCTCATACAGATGCTGTCGATTTTGAAGCTAATGCAGCTTCTGTTTCTTCTTCACCGTATTGCGTTGCTTCTGTACGGGCATCATAACCTTGTTCCCGTAAATATTTCGAGAATATATCTGTATAGCCATGTGTACAGATAATTTTTTCGGCGCCTGTGGCTTCAATACTTTCTAAAAGACCGGGCCAATCGCAATGATCGCTTAAAACAAAACCTTTGTCAATAGCCCTTCTTCGTCTTGCTCCCCTAAAGGTCATCCATCCGCTTGCGGAAGCAGTAACATAGGGCACCATTTTTCTAATCCAAGTACTACCATGTGCACTTGGTGGTGCCAATACTATATTGCCCAATAGCTGCTCTTTTTTGGTGTCTCTGGTAATTAAAGTGGTCTTGGGAAAATCTACCAACGGTCTTAGTACCTGGGTCATATTTTCAATGGCGCCATGGGTATATATTTCTCCAATGTCGGTGTCTAGGTATTTTAATAATCGTTGTGCTTTGCCCAAACTATACCCAAAGAGTATGGATGTCTTACCTTCAGCTCTATTTTCTGCCCACCAATTGTTAATGTTTTCTAGAACTTTTGCCTGGGGTGTCCATTTAAATGCGGGTAATCCAAAAGTACATTCTGTAATAAAGGTGTTACATTTTATAGGTTCATAAGGTGTGGAAATACCATCATTTTCAGTTTTATAATCTCCTGTAAAAACCCAAACTTCACCTTTATGTTCTACCCTAATTTGTGACGATCCAATAATATGCCCGGCGGGATGTAGGCTAAATTTTACGTTGTTAATGATAAAAGTTTCGCCCCATTCTTTTCCAATAACGTTTATTTCACCTAAACGATGTTGTATAATGGGTACATTTCTGTGATGGGTTATATATTTTTTGTGCCCATATCTACTATGGTCCGCATGCCCATGTGAGATTATGGCATGGTCTACAGGTTTCCAAGGGTCAAGATAGACATTGGCCGTTTCGCAATATATGCCATTGCTTGTAAATTGTAATAAAGGAGATTTCATAGCGATAACAAGTTACGAATTTCACATGCAAACAAAGTTGATGTCAAACTAAACTATGACCTCTAAAAAATTTATATTTGCTCAATAATTAAAAAATAAGATATGTCTTTTGCAGATTTATATACCAGTGGGGAGCATAGAAGAAACCTGGCTCACTTTGCGGCCTTGGCAACTTTAGCTTCTATTGATGGTGAAATTAGTACTGAGGAAAAAAAATTATTAGACCGTTTTGCTAGTAAACTGGATATTACCGAGACGGAGTATAACGAAGTATTTAAGAAAGAAAATAAGTACCCAATAGATTCTACACCAGATTCTGAGAAGAGGTTAGAGCGTTTATATGACCTATTTAGAATTGTTTATTCTGATCATGAAATTGATGATGAAGAAAGGGTGCTGATTAAAAAGTATGCGATCGGTCTAGGCTTTACAGATGAAAAGGCAGATAAAATTATTCAACGTTCTGTTGCTATTTTTGGTGGTAAAATAGACTTTGATGATTATTTATACTTAGTAAAGCGCTAAGTGTTTATTTGAACGATATAAAAAAAGGGAGCCAAAGGCTCCCTTTTTATTTAATGATATTTATTCAAGAATTCTTGGAGTTTTTTGACCATATTTTTGCTTCCACAGAAGAAAGGAACACGTTGGTGTAATTCAGTTGGTTGAATATCCATAATTCTATTTTTACCGCCAATGGCCAATCCATTTGCCTGTTCGGCCAGAAAAGCCATAGGGTTGCATTCATACAACAATCTTAATTTTCCACTTTCACTAACACTACTCTTAGGATACATATAAATACCACCTTTGATCATGTTTCTATGAAAATCCGATACTAAAGAACCTATATACCTAGAAGTATAGGGTCTGTCATCTTCTTCCATTTGGCAGTATTTAATATAATCTTTTACACCTTGGTGAAAATGAACGTAGTTACCTTCGTTTACGGAGTAAATTCTACCATCTTCTGGAAATTGCATATTTGGGTGCGATAGATAGAAGGTGCCTAATGCCGGGTTTAGTGTAAACCCGTTTACGCCGTCACCTGTTGTGTACACCAACATGGTAGATGTACCGTAAACCACATAACCTGCAGCAACCTGCTTGTTGCCGGGTTGTAGAAAATCTTCCATTGTTACCGGTGTGCCTACGGGAGTAACACGTCTATAAATGGAAAAAATAGTACCTACGGATACATTTACGTCTATGTTGGAAGAACCGTCCAAAGGGTCTATAAGTACAACATATTTGTTTTGATGATTTTCATCGTTACTGTTAATACTGATGAAGCTGTCTTCTTCTTCAGAAGCAATACCACAGACAATTTCTCTGTTCTTTAATGTTTGAATGAATTTGTCGTTCGCGAAAAGATCTAATTTTTGTTGGTCTTCACCTTGAATGTTGGTTTCTCCAACTCCGCCTAAAATATCTATTAGCCCTGCTTTGCTTACCTCGTGGTTAACAACTTTTGCAGCTAATCTAATTGCATTGATAAGTTTTGATAATTCACCTGAAGAGTATTGAAATGAATCTTGATTTTCAATAATAAACTCCCCTAGGGTCTGATTTCTTTTTGGAGACATTTTTTAGTTTATGGTTTATACAAATATCGTGTATTTTGTTAAACGTTTCATTTTCATTTTAATTACATTTTTTAAATTTATAACTTTGTGTTTTATTTGTAACAATTATGGATTATACAATTAGAGTTGCCCAAAGAGAAGACATGAAGCAAGTGCTTCGTTTAATTCAGGAATTGGCCACGTTTGAAAAGGAAGAAGATGCTGTAGAAGTAAGTGTGCAAAATCTAGAGGAAGATGGGTTTGGTAAACAAAAATTGTTTCATTGTTTTGTTGCTGAAAGTGACAATAAAATTGTTGGTATGGCATTGGTGTACCCTAGGTATTCTACTTGGAAAGGACCGGTCATACATTTAGAGGATTTAATTGTTACCAAAGAAATGCGCGGTACGGGTTTAGGTACTGCTCTATTAAACGAGGTAGTGAAATATGGTGATGAATTGGGAGTGAAGAGAATATGTTGGGAAGTATTGGACTGGAACGAACCTGCCATAGGTTTCTATGAAAGTAAAGGTGCCAACGTAATGAGAGATTGGGACGTGGTTCAATTAGATGAAGCCGGTATAAAGGAGTACTTAAGTACTCTGGCGAATTAAAAATCAAAAGAATTTAGATAGATATTGAGTATGAGGGTTTTTAAATTTGGGGGAGCATCCGTTAAAGATGCAGATGCTGTTAAAAATGTAGTAAAGGTTTTAAAAGAAGTAGGGTATGAGAATACGCTTTTGGTTGTTTCTGCAATGGGCAAGACTACCAATGCTATGGAAGATATCATAAATGCTTATTTCAACGATAAACAGGAAATACCTTCCAAGGTCGCTGAGATGGTAGATTATCATTTAAGTATTGTTTCAGAATTGTTTCCAAATTCGCAGCATGCCATTTATAAAGATATAAAAGTATTGGTCGATGAGATCAATGGTTTTTTGGTGTGGAACAAGTCACCCAACTACAATTTTGTTTATGATCAAATTGTTGGTTACGGAGAATTGATCTCTACCACCATCATTAGTGCTTACTTCAAAGAAGTTGGCATTAAGAACAATTGGCTAGATGTAAGAAACTTTATTAAGACTGATAGTAATTATAGGGATACTACGGTTGATTGGGAACGTACTCAAGAAAACGTTACTAAAATAGACCAAAAGGTTTTAAACATTACCCAAGGTTTCTTAGGTAGCGACGACAATAACTTTACAACAACTTTAGGTCGTGAAGGTTCCGATTATTCCGCTGCAATACTTGCGTATTGCCTGAATGCAGATTCAGTAACTATTTGGAAAGATGTACCCGGTGTTTTAAATGCCGATCCAAGGTATTTTGAAGAAACCCAATTGCTAAACAACATCTCTTATAGAGAGGCTATTGAATTGGCGTTTTACGGTGCATCTGTAATTCATCCAAAAACATTACAACCATTGCAACGTAAAGAAATTCCGTTACACGTAAAATCTTTTGTAAACCCTAAGGGAAAAGGTACAACGGTTGGTAAAGGAGTTGGTATTGAACCAAAGGTTCCTTGCTTTATTGTTAAAAAGAACCAGGTATTGGTAAAATTATCTTCGCTAGATTTTTCTTTTATTGTAGAAGATAGTATCAGCGAACTTTTTAAACTGTTTCATCAGCACAAGATAAAAGTAGATTTAATTCAGAATTCAGCTATTAGCTTTTCCGTTTGTATCGATAATAAATTTGGAGGTTTGGAAAAACTTTTGCAACAATTAAAAAGTAGGTTCAAGGTAGCTCATCATGAGAACGTATCATTATATACCATTAGGCACTTTGATAACAAAGCGTTAGAAACTTTACAGAATGGGCACGAGCTGCTATTGGAGCAACGTGGTACGGAAACCGTTCAGCTTGTGGTGAAGTAAAATCAAGGTCATTTCAGACATGTTTAATAGGTAGCTGCAAAAGCTATTTTCCTATATTTACAGTCTAATCGATGATGATTTATGGGTTTAGTTACCGCGAAGGAAGTTGCCAAGGCTATCAACCTCTCTAAATACGGAGTGTTAGGTACCTTTATTGGTTGGATATTGTTGAAAGTTACCAGAATATCCAGTATTAATCGATTTTATGATACTATTGCCCATTTAGAGGGTGAGGACTATGCCAATGCCATTCTAGAGCATTTTGAAATTGATTTTGAAATTCCTGAGGAAGATTTTAAGCGTTTGCCCAAAGAAGGGTCTTACGTAACCATTAGTAATCACCCATTGGGTGCCATCGATGGTATTTTGCTGTTCAAACTAATGGTCAAGCAACGACCGGATTATAAAATTATGGCCAATTTTCTTCTGGAAAGAATGGTGCCTTTAAAACCCTATATATTACCGGTCAATCCTTTTGGCGACCATAAAGATGCCAGAAGTAACTTGGCCGGATTCAAAAAAACACTGGAACATTTACAAAACGGCCATGTTTTAGGTGTATTTCCGGCAGGAGAAGTTTCTACCTATAAAGACGGCAAGCTCATAGTTGACAAACCATGGGAAGAGGCGGCTATAAAATTGATAAGAAAAGCTGAGGTACCCGTTGTGCCTATATATTTTCATGCCAAAAATAGCTCTTTGTTCTATCGCATTTCTAAGTTAGGAGATTCGTTACGGACGGCCATGATTCCTTCTCAAGTGTTTTCCCAAAGAAATAGGCCAATTAAAGTGAGAATAGGGCAACCTATCTCCGTAACAGCACAAAAAGAACAGAATAGTTTAGAAGAGTATACAGATCTATTACGACGTAAAACCTATATGCTCTCCAATGCTTATGAAAAAGAGCGTTTGATCGATCAAATACCTACATCGCTTAAATTGCCCAAGCAACCTAAGAAAATTGCGGATGCTGTTCGTAAAGAGGTTATGGAGGGTGAAATAGAGAAGCTTAGGGAGAAAGAATGTCGTTTGCTTCAAAGCAAAAATTACGAAGTGTTTCTTGCAAAAGAAAAGGATATGCCTTTTATTTTAAAGGAAATAGGGCGGCAGCGAGAAGTTACCTTTAGGGCAATAGGGGAAGGGACTAATAAGGCTATTGACCTGGATAGTTTTGATAGTTATTACCACCATTTGTTTTTATGGGATGATGAGGCTAAATGCATTGTTGGCGCTTACAGAATGGGAATGGGTTCTGAAATATTTGCCCAGCACGGGATTAACGGTTTTTATGTTCAAGATCTTTTTAGGGTTGAGCCAGAGTTGTATGATATGATGGAGCACTCTATTGAAATGGGACGTGCCTACATTACCAAAGAGTATCAACAAAAACCTATGCCTTTATTTTTACTTTGGAAAGGTATTGTGCATACTACCTTAAGATTTCCTGAGCATAAGTATTTAATAGGTGGCGTAAGTATCAGTAACCAGTTTTCCAACTTTTCTAAATCGTTGATGATCGAATTTATGAAGTCTAATTACTGGGATCCCTATGTTGCACAATATATAAGGCCAAAGAAGGAGTTTAAGGTAAAGCTGAAAGATGCTGATAAGGAGTTCGTTTTTGATGAAACCCAAGCCGATTTAAATAAATTTGATCGTTTAATAGATGAGGTAGAGCCAGGTAGTCTTCGTTTACCGGTTTTGATTAAGAAGTACATTAAACAGAATGCAAAGGTGGTTGCTTTTAACGTAGATCCCTTATTCAATAATTCAGTTGACGGATTAATGTATATCAAAATCGCCGATTTACCAGAGAGTACCGTAAAACCGGTTATGGAAGAGTTTCAGGCAGAGCTGGAGCGAAAATTGTTGGAATCTCAAAACCCCGAGCCGGAAGTATAATCTAGTCTACACCAACAACGCTACTTCGCCTCTCAAAAAGTACATTGTCTACCCATTGCCCGTGTAATTTGCCAACGCGCTCACGTTTGCCGATCATTCTAAATCCTGTGGTTTCATGAAGTTTAATGCTACCATGGTTAGTTGGGAAAACACCGGATTGTAGTGTCCAAATACCTTCTTGTTCACTAGCGGAGACTACGTGTTCCAATAATACCTTGCCCAAACCTTTACCCCTGCTATTTCTAGAAACATAGACACTTATTTCGGCTACGCCGCCATAGACGCATCTATTGGAAACTGAGGATAGGGCTACCCAACCCAATATTTCATCTTTTTGTTCCGCCACAAAACGGCAGTTGCTCATATGTGCTTTGTCCCAATTTTCAAACGTGGGTACCTTGGTTTCAAAAGTGGCAATGCCGGTATCAATACCTTCTTGATATATTTTGGCAACAGAATCCCAGTCCTCAGCCAACATCTTTCTTATAATTAAATCCTTCATATGTAGTTTTTAGCAACAATTATCTTTAGTGGTTTCAAAAAAAGAATTTAGAAGTGTTTGTACCGCCGTCCATTGTTTAAGATTAATACAATAGCATACTTTCTTGCCTTCAATTTCACCTCTTATTAAATCTATACTCTTAAGTTCTTTTAAATGCTGTGAAATAGTAGGCTGTGCCAATCCTATTTCATCTACAATATCATTACAAATACAAGCATTTTGCTGACTTATATATTGTAAAATAGCAATACGGGCAGGGTTAGAGAGTACTTTGAACATGATTGCAAGTTCATTTTGCTCTGTATTGAATATTTGCGTTTTGGTTATTCCCATTTCATATTTTAATATTGCTATATTACGATGATATATGATGTAAAAAAAGCCAGATGAGTTCTCATCTAGCTTTTGTAGTTTAGAACCAAGGTTTTCTACCTACCTGGTATGTGTTGTAAAATTCTTCGTCTGATTTTGTTAGGTATATAATACCTTCAATAATGCCTACCACCCACATAGCAGATGCACCAATACCACAGGTTACAGCTCCCAATACCAGGGTAATAACTAACATTATAATTCCTTCTTTCTGATATCCTAGAATAAATTTGTGAATACCTAACGAACCTATTACGATAGCCAATATACCAGCTAACATTTTTTTGTTTTCTCCTCCAGGGCCTCCACTGAAAGCTTCTTTTGCTCCTGCGGTAAAATCACTGGCTGCTTTTTTAGCTCCTTCGCTAAATTCTTTTGCAGATTCCTCTGCCTTATCTCCGAAATCTTTGTTTTCTTCTGACATTTTAATTGTTGTTTGGTGGTTATTATAAGTTTTAAATGTAACGATTATATTAACATCATAAAAATGCTTTATCAACTGGTTCCGAAAGTTCTATCTTGTTTCCATCTGGGTCTAAAATCCAACCAAATTTTCCATATTCAAATTCTTGGATTTCACCAACCACTGTTACCCCCTCTTCCTTAAGCACTTTTAATAATTCTACAAGATTCTTCACCCTAAAATTCATCATAAAACTTGATTGACTTGGTTCAAAATACGATGTATTTGCATTCATAGGGCTCCATTGAGTAGAACAGTCGTTTCCTTCTTTATCTTTCCACCAAAAAGTACAACCGTATTGGTCAGTGTTTAATCCTAAATGCTTGTTATACCAATTTTTAGAATAATCGGGATCTTTAGTTTTGAAAAAGAAGCCTCCTAAGCCTGTTACTCTGTTTTTCATAACTGTCTATTTTTTGATGTTATTCTCGTATAAATCAATCCATTGTTGGGGAGTCATTTTAGTGCATAGTTCGGCAATAAGCTCGTATGGTATATCATCCATGCTTTTAAATCTGATACAACTTTTGCCCATATCTAGTTTGCGTTTGCAGTGTTTAGGGTATTCGCTCTTAAACCAGTTCATTAAAGTAATATCTGCATAAATACCAGAGTGATACAAGGCGATAAAATTCTTTTGTGAAGCCAAATTGATAAACGGTAACGGTAGTTCAGGTTTTACATGATAACCTGCCGGATAAATATAATGTGGCACTACATAGCCCAACATACCATAACTTAATTGCTCTTCAAAACGATGGGGTAATTCTTTTAAAATAATACCTCTTAGTTTTTCAATTGCCACTTTACGTTCCGGTGGCAATTGTGCAATATAATCATTTGGTGAGTTGGCTTCATATTTCATATCACTCTAAAAATTTAGCTTTTACTTTATCGACTACCGTTTGGGCAAGTTTAATTTTACTTTCTACCGTCCAACCTGCTACGTGTGGCGATAGAATTACTTGGTCAGAATTTATCAAGTATTGAAAAGCTTCTGGTAAAGTATCATCGGTAAACATATGTTCAAAAGATGCTTTTTCGTATTCCAAAACATCTAAACCTGCACCAAGAACCTTGCCCGATTTTATAGCATCGACCAAATCTGAGGTAACTATGCATTTTCCTCTGGCGGTATTTATAATCCAAATAGGGTTATCGAACTTTTCTAGAAATTCGGTATTTACCATACCAATGGTCAGTTCTGTCTGTGGTACATGTAAGCTTATAACATCAGCTCTATTTTGAAATTCCATAATACCTACTTGGCGCGCATTTTCATCTTCTACACCACCTTTTATGTCATAGCAAATTACCTCTTCCACATCAAAGCCTTTTAACTTTTTAGCAAAAGCTTTTCCCATATTGCCATAACCTATAATACCTACTACTTTGCCTTCTAGCTCTATGCCACGGTTACCTTCACGGTCCCATTTGCCACTTCTAACTTCTTTGTCCGCACTGTTCAATTTATTAAAAAGTGATAATAGCATACCTAAGGCGTGTTCGCCAACCGCGTTACGATTGCCTTCTGGCGCTGCGGCAAGAAAAATACCAAGAGATTTGGCATATTTTGTATCTATATTTTCAAGTCCCGCGCCTAATCTGCCTATAAATTTTAGATTTTTTGCCTTATCCAAAAAATGCTCGTCTATGGTAAACCTGCTTCTAATAATGAGTCCGTCATAATCTTCTATCTTAGCTTCAATCTGTTCTTTGGTAGAGCTATAATCTTCATAGTTCTGAAAACCTAATTCTGAGAATTGCTCAATAATCAATGGGTGATTGATGTCTACGTGTAATACTTTCATTTAAACTTTATTATATTTCGGGGTAATCTGTTTTTGTTTTTTCGTCTTTAATGTTTCCGGTGTGGGAAGTGCTTAATTTTTCAAAAAGCATAACGTGTACTTCTTCATTATTTTTGGTCATAGGGCAATGCTCAACACCTTTGGGGACTATAATAATTTCGCCTTGTTGTACTATTTCTGTACGTTCTCTAAACTGCATGTATAAAGTTCCTTTTAGAACTTGAAAAAGCTCATCTTCATTTTCGTGTGCATGCCATACAAATTCACCTTTTAACTTTGCCAGCAATACTTGCATATTATCTACAACACCTATTTGGTGCGGATGCCAATGCCCGTCTATAAAATCAAATTTTTCTTTTAGTTTGATGCTTTTCATGGGTATGTACATTCTATCTTAAACTATGAACGAAAGAAATTCAATATAGTAATATACGGAAAGCCACAGTATTCTAAAAAGGAGAAGGGCAGTTTATTATATGCCCAAAATCAATTTGGCTATAGAGAAATAAATTAAAATACCAAAAATATCATTACTTGTGGTAATGAACGGGCCAGTTGCAATGGCGGGGTCAATGCCCCTTTTATCTAAAAATAGCGGTACGAAAGTACCTATGAATCCGGCAACAACGATTACCGCGATCAATGAAATTGAAATTGCCAATGAGGTAAGAAAATCTCCTTTCCAGATCCACGTAAAGATCAGTAATAAGCACGAAAGAATAAATCCGTTCAACAATGCTAAAAGCATTTCCTTAATTAAACGGCTGCTTATACTTCCTTTAATATCGTCATTGGCAAGACCTTGAACTATTATGGCACTAGACTGTACGCCAACGTTACCGGCCATTGCGGCTATTAAGGGCGTAAATAGAAATAGTACCGTGTACTCACGAAACATTTCTTCAAAGCCGCCCATAATCAAGGCTGCACCTGCACCACCAAAAAGTCCTAAAATTAACCATGGTAAACGCGCACGTGTAAGATCCCAAATACTATCATCTGCTTCTACATCTTGAGATATACCTGCCGCCATTTGGTAATCTCGCTCTGCTTCTTCCTTAATAACATCAACGATATCGTCAATAGTAATACGACCCACCAATCTGCCAATTTCATCAACTACAGGTATGGCTTCTAAATCATATTTACTCATTATTCTAGCAACTTCTTCTGGATCTTCATTAACGTTGACAGAATCTACGTTTTTTATAAAAACATCTTTAATATGTGTTTTGGTTGAAGTGGTCAATAGATCTTTTAACGATAATCTTCCTTTTAGCTTGTCCTCATCATCTACCACATAAATGGAATGTACGCGCGTTACATTTTCTGCCTGTGTGCGCATTTCCTTAACGCAAGTAAGCACATTCCAGTTTTCATTGACCTTTACGAGCTCTTTTGCCATAAGACCACCTGCGGAATCATCTGCATATCTTAAAAGATCAACGATATCTTTTGCGTGTTCTCTATCTTCAATTTTAGAGATGACGTCTTGTATCTGATCTTTTGGAAGCTCGCCAATAATATCTGCAGCATCATCGGTGTCCAGTTCCTCTAATTCGTCTGCTATTTCTTTTGTAGATAGGCTGCTTAATATGGCTTCACGGACATCTTCATCTAGTTCTGTAAGAACATCGGAGGTCTTGTCACTATCCAATAATTTAATAAGATAGGTTGCTTTGTCCTTGTCTAATTCATTGATGATTTCAGCGACATCGGCATAATGAACGGCACTTAACATAGAATTTAGTTCAGTATCATTGTTTTGTTCAATGAGCTGTTCTATCTCTACTACAAGTTCTTCGGTAAGCTTAAAGGGTGTCATCTGCTATTTTCTTCGTCAATGCTATAAAATCGGCAACTGCCAACTGTTCCGGTCTAAGGTCAAATATAGCATCTTCTCTTAGATTATCTGATAAAGAGAATGTTTTTAAACTGTTACGTAACGTCTTTCTTCTTTGATTAAAAGCTGTCTTCACCACTCTGTACAGCAATTGCTCATCACAAGAAAGCTCAAAGTTAGTTTTGCGTGTTAATCTAAGAACGCCGGACTGTACTTTTGGCGGAGGTTCAAACACATCCGGTTCTACCGTAAAAAGGTATTCAGCGTCGTAAAACGCTTGGACCAAAACAGATAGAATACCGTAAGCCTTACTACCTTCTGATGAACAGATACGTTGCGCAACTTCTTTCTGAAACATTCCCGAAAATTCAGGAATTTGATGGCGTAGCTCCAACATTTTAAAAACGATCTGTGTAGATATGTTATATGGGAAGTTGCCGGTAATGCCAAATTGCTCATCACCGAACAAACTAGCAATATCAAAATTTAGAAAATCTGCTTCAATCACTTTAAAAGAGCCTTCGCCTTCAAATGCCTTTGGGTGTTCTAAAGGAAAAGTTTCGTTTAGGTACGTAATGGACTCCGTATCTAAATCCATAGCTACCAAATTACTATTATTTCGTAAAAGGTATTTGGTCAAAACACCGGTACCCGGACCAATTTCTATAACATTCTTGTACCCTTGTTGTAATAGGGTTTCTGCAATTTGTTTGGCAATGTCCTCATCTTTTAGAAAATGTTGGCCTAAATGTTTCTTTGCTTTTACAGGACCTTTTTCATGATGTTTTTTATGAGCATACTTATCACCTTTGTTCTTCTTTCTCTTCGTTCCCATAAATCTCTTTTAACGGTACCTTATTTTGCAATATAGGCCCATGCATTTTTTCCTGAAGCCAATTGGATCTGAATTCTTTCGTAAGCTTCACCTTCATATCTATCCGCTTTTTGTAATTCTTGATGAGATAGGGTGTATACTTGACCTTTAATAGCATCTTCTTTTGATCCCGTATGTTGTAATGTTGGGTACAGTCCCGCCACCTTACTATCAGATATGGTGTACAACGGTAATTCATCTTCAGAGCCGATCAAAGGCCTGGCGAATACGTCTAATTGTACTTCTCTTTCCTGTAAAGTGCCATAAGTGAACAAATAGTGTGTTGCCGCCGCTCTTTGCACAAAGAATTCATCTACCACTTCTAATTCAGTTTTAAAAGAAACCAACTGACCGGCAAATTTTTTCTGAATACTTTCTATTAGTGCCGGTGCATCTTCCTCATAATACCTTTCTAGAGTAGCTTTGTCCGGTACGGTATACTGAACAGAATATGTGAAGCCTCCCATATCTTCTTCAACCAAAACTTTGGTAAATTTTGCGCTTAAGAATTTACCTGTTGAAAGTACTTGCGGTATATGGCTTTCTTTCATCCATTGCAACCAAGCATCATGGGCAGATTCTTCTATATTGGTGGTAACGTTATAAATATACATGCGTTATATCTAGTTCTATTTGAATTGCAAAGTTAGTTCAACTAGGTCTTATAACGAATTTGATAACGTGCGATTTTAATTTATGGCGTCTCCCCTTAAAATTCTGAAGTTTTTTCGGGCTTCTGGAAAGTAGTAACTGTCTTGATAATTATAGATAATTTTCTCGTACTGCTCTTTTGCTTTAGTAGGGTCGTTGAATTCTTTTCGGTAAAGTTCTCCTAGTGCATAATAGGCATCATCGGCAAGAATACCATTGCCATAAAACGTGATAATCTTTTGATAGTTTAATTGGGCATCCTCGTATTTCTTTTGCTTTTCATATAGCTGTGCTTGTTTTAAAAGCGCCTCGTCTTCAATTTTTTCGCCCTTATGATTTTCTAAAATGTCGCCCAATGCGGTAATGGCTTCATTGGTTTTATTCTGATAGGCTAAAAAATCTGCCCTGGCATATTTTTTCAATGCGGTTTGTGTAGAATCTTCTAATGAATTGTCCGATATCAATAGGCTCAACTGCATGGCATCATTTGCAATAAGCTGAGAAGTAGAACTTCTAAGTACCTTTAATTGGGTTAAGGCCCATTCAAAATCACCTTTGTAAAAACTGGTTTGCGCCACCTTAAAACGAGCATCTTGACCTAATACATCGTTTTTTAATTTCGATTGTATCTGTGAGAAATAGATGAGAGCTTCGTTAAACTTTTTATTATATACCAAAATATCGCCCAATGCCAATTTTAAATACGCGGTACCCCTGTCGCTCAAGGGTAATTCTAGACTATTTTTCAGTAATTTTTCCGCAGGTGCGGGATTGTTCTTGTTAAACGTAAGAAAATTTGCGTAGGCAACTTGTAACTGCAGTGATTGCGATTTATACCCATAAACATCAACAAGTGCGTCATACTTTTTTTGAATAGCATCTAACTCTCCGTTTGTTGCGTTTATTAAATCAATATCAATAAGGTTTAGTTCTGCGTCTAATTGCGTAATCTTATTACTGGTGTTCTCAATAATGTAGCTGTAAATATCTTTTGCAGTGTCATATTCTTCATTAGCTAGGGCATCATTGCCCAAATTTTCCAAACGTGTGGTAGAGCTGCCGTTCATACGTTTAAAAATGGCTTTTTCTTGTCTAAACGCGCTTCCATATTGTTTCTGTTGAATGAATAGCCAACTTAGAAGCTCGTTCCAGAGAATATCAGGATTTTTCTGTGCACGCTCTAGCAATACTTTTTTTAACAGGAGGTTATTTTTATTCTCGGCATTTTCGGAAATAAAATCATCTATACTTCTTAGAATGTTAGATTTAGATGTTTTGCCATCAATAACAAGGTTTAAGTAAGAATTGTACATGGCTTCAACATTTCCTTGTTCCCCATAGATTCTTGCCATTTGAAAATTAAAGTTCAACGCAGGATTCAGTTCCATGGCATTTTTAAAGGCTTCTATGGCAAGGTCCAATAAATTATACTTTTGAAATTGTAGGCCTAGAGCATAACCATAATTAGGATTTTTAGAGATGATCTTCAATGCTTTGTCATAATAGGTCTGTGCCATTGTCTCATTCTCCTGAAGGGTGTGATTATAGCCTAAATCAATCAATAGCGTAGGGTAGGGGTTGCGGTCCTTTAGTCTTGCGTTCAAAAAGTCTTCTGCTTCTTTATAGCGTTGTAACTGCTGGTAACATGCAACTAAGTCCTGGACATACTCAGTTCTTCGTGGGTTTTTTTCAACCAATTTTTCATAAAAAACCACAGCTTTTTCAAAATTACCATCGGCAAAATATTGCTTTGCCAAAAAATCATCTTGGGCAAAGGCGAATGTAGATAACGTAATATATGCAAAAATGAAAAGGATAAACCGCATATTCAAAGATACATAGAAAGCCGTAAGATGTTGTTAACGCTTTGATAAGAAGTGCATAATGGAATTAATGCGATACTACCTTTAAGCCTATTATAGAGCCTATTAATGTGCTGATAAAAAGAATACGTAAGAAGGTTGCCGGTTCTTTGAATACAAATATGCCTACCAGTACGGTTCCTACCGCTCCAATACCTGTCCAAACTGCGTAAGCTGTACCTATTGGTAATGTTTGTGTCGCTTTCACTAATAGTATCATACTTATGGCAAGTGCAACTAAAAAACCAACATACCAAAGATACATTTCGTTGCCAGTAGTTTCTTTGGCTTTGCCTAAACAGAAAGCGAAGGCTACCTCGAAAAGACCGGCGATTATTAATAGTGCCCAATTCATAATATACCTGTTTATTTATACTAAAGGTCGGCATTCTCTCTAGTTTACTGATTATAATGCAGGTATTTTTTTAGATCAATGTCCTCACAGATATATGAAAGATTTTCGTTGTAAATAGCCTGGTAGTCCGTATATACTTGGTCGCAGTTGCTTTCGTTATAATGAATAATAACAACTGGTTTTTCATCATCCAAAAAACTTTGTGCACCAGAGGCATCCCACCAATTTTTATCGTCATTATAAGATTCATAAGTAACGCCATCAAAATCTTCGGCATTTTCAACGAAGTTCTTAGCCATACACTTCATTCCTTTTTCATGTACATAATTGCAAAGTTCTTGAAAATAGGCTATGCTTTGTTCTTTTGTTACTTGTATGCCATATGTTTCTCTTGTTTCATCATACAAAGCCCAGTCCATATTATCGAATTCTACCCAATCATAGCCTAGATCGGCAATCTTATCTATTCTGGCTTTCATCACATCAACTATTCCTGTGGTAGTCGTATTTACGAAATATTCCCCTTGCCATTCCGCCCACTGTTGGGTAGTGAGAAAAGGCTGTAAATCTGAAAAATCATCTCTCCAATCTTCACCTGTACCAATACTTATGTAAGCTGCAATTTGATTTCCGTTCTCTTTTATTTCTGCTATAGATTCAATAACGTCATCATTGAATGGGTCTACCAAAACATATGCGTTGGATGCATTTAATACTATGTATGCTACCTGGTCTACTTCATAATTTTCAATATATGCATGGTTGAAAACTGGTATGGCGTTAAAATTTTCATTTTCTTCCGATACGTCATCCGATACGTCATCCGATACGTCATCCGATACATTATCCGATACTTCCTCGGTTACAGTTTCTGTAATACTACTGTCATCTTGATTGTTGCAGGCTATAATAGTTAAAAGTATAATAAGTAGAATACTGTTTTTCATACGAGTTATTTAAAAGCAGTGTGTCCACAGATTTTTATCTGCTTGTTTATATACGCCTTAGAATAACAAATAGTCTATATATCTTTAATTTATCTTTTGTCAACTAGTTTAACTTGGGCGGTTTTCTGTGTTTAGTGCCTTGTTCATAAGAATACGTAAGTCCTATCAAAATTGGTTCGTCATACATTCTGCCTAAAAATTGGAGTCCCGCTGGTAAATTTCCACTTGTAAACCCCATAGGCACTGTAAATGCAGGTTGACCGGTATGCGGACTAATTACCTGACTATTATCTCCTTTGTATTCCTTTTGAAATTGATCAATTGGGGCTGGTGGGTTGTTCCATGATGGGTAAACAATGGCATCTAGTTTTAAAGAATCCATTACATTTTCAATAGCTTCCCTAAAAGCTATCCTACGTATATCTGTGTAGGCATCTAAGCATGGGATTTCTGAATCTTCCCATCTGCCCGAGTGTGCCGCGTTTCTAACTAACCTTTCTCTAGCAAAATCAGATGTACTGCCAACAGCAATAATATCTTCAATAGTTTTTAAAGAATCATTTTTAACGTAGTCTTCTAAAAAGGTTTCTACATCTGTTCTAAATGTTGCACACCATTGGTTCTGTCTTAAATCTTGAAATTGGGGAACGACAACAGAATCTATAACCGAAGCACCTAAAGAGTCTAACTGTACAAGGGCATTATTAAATAGCTTGGTAATTTCAGGGTGGGGGTTATCTTCACTTAATGTTCTAAAAACACCTATTCTAGAACCTTTAAGTGCATCTTTTTTAAGAAACTGCGTATAATTTTCAGGTTTTTTACCTTCTGAATATTTTGTAAGTGGATCCTTAGCGTCTATGCCTGCAATGACTTCTAATACCTTGGTAGCATCTTCAACTGAACGGCACATTGGTCCTACTACATCATTTCTTAAATAAAGCGGAACAATAGCACTACGACTTACCAAACCTAGTGTTGTTCTAAAGCCTACCAGGGCATTATGGGAAGATGGTCCTCTAATAGAATTCCCCGTATCTGTACCTAGACCTATGGTGCCAAAATTGGCAGCTATCGACGCGCCAGTACCACCACTGGATCCCGCCGGCACATAATCTGTGTTATATGGATTTCTAGTAGTACCGGCAGTAGAACTTTCGCTATGCATTGGGCTAAATGCCCATTCTGCCATGTTAGATTTTGCTATGATTATAGCGCCTGCATTGACCAGTTTTTCAATAATAAAGGCATCTTCCTCTGGTATGTAGTTTTGTAAAGCCAAAGAGCCTGCCGTAGTTGGTAAACCGGCGGTATTAATGTTATCTTTTACAATTAGGGGAATACCGTGCAACGGACGTAAAACTCCTGTACTTGCATATTCTTCATCAAGAGATCTGGCAATGTTAAGAGCATTTTCATTTATTGTGGTAAGAGCATTCGTTAAAGTGTCATATTTTTCAATTCTACTTAAATATGCTTGTACTAATTGTTGGCTATTATAGGTTTTGGCTTCATACGCTTTATGAATGTCAGAAATAGTCAGTTCTTCAATATCAAATTCTTTATCTTCTGTAATTTTTTCATCAGAACAACTGAATAAAACCATACTGATAATCAACAAATAGTAATTGAATTTAAAATTCATAATGTAGAAGATTTTAAGTTTATGCCAATTTGCGTTACCAATGAAAATTGAACGTTCTACTAAAATAATGAATATAGATGGGGATGGGTGGTAGCGTTAGGAATGAAAAGATAATTTTATCATTTCCATATTTTTAGATATATTTTTTTAATATAAAACGCCGTAAAACAGAGGTTGTACGGCGTTTTATTCAATATTATATGTTGGCAAAATCTATTAGTTACTAGAAGACAGCTTTTTTAGTGGTTAATCAATCATATCAAAACCACAATAAGGCACTAAAACATCCGGAATTTTAATTCCGTCTGCAGTTTGGTAGTTTTCCAGTATTCCGGCCAGAACACGTGGTAAGGCCAAAGAGCTACCGTTTAATGTATGTGCCAATTGGTTTTTACCGTTTTCATCCTTAAAACGTAGTTTTAATCTATTGGCCTGGTATGTTTCAAAGTTAGAGACAGAGCTAATTTCTAACCATCTATCTTGTGCAGTTGAAAATACTTCAAAATCAAAAGTTAGCGCAGCGGTAAAGCCTAGATCACCACCACATAGTCTAAGAATACGGTATGGTAATTTTAATTCTCTAAGAATATTCTTTACATGCTCAACCATGCCATCCAATGCATCATAAGATTTTGTAGGGTGTTCTACACGTACAATTTCTACTTTATCGAATTGGTGTAAACGATTTAATCCGCGTACATGTGCCCCGTAACTACCTGCTTCTCTTCTAAAGCAAGGTGTGTAGCCGGTATATGTTATAGGAAAATCGCTTTCGTTTACAATCGTATCCCTAAAAATGTTGGTTACAGGTACCTCTGCCGTTGGTATTAAATAAAGATCATCTGCAGTTACATGGTACATTTGACCTTCTTTATCCGGTAATTGACCGGTGCCATAACCAGATAGTTCGTTTACCAAATGTGGCACTTGAATTTCTGTATAACCAGCCTCGGTATTTTTGTCCAGGAAATAAGCAATTAAGGCACGTTGTAAACGAGCGCCTTTTCCTTTGTAAACTGGGAAACCTGCACCGGCTATTTTAACACCTAGTTCAAAATCTATAATGTCGTATTTTTTTGCCAGCTCCCAATGTGGTAAGGCACCTTCTGTTAATTTAGGTATTTCGCCTTCACTGAATATTTCTTCATTGTCCTCTTCTGTAGAACCTTTTTTAACAGATAAATGTGGGGCGTTTGGTAGTTGGTATAGCAGTGTTTGTAACTCTTCTTCCGCTGAGCTTAGCGCTTCACTTAACTGCTTTGATTCTTCCTTTAATTTAACCGTTTGTTCTTTAAGGACATTGGCTTCCTGAGCTTTTCCGGTTTTGTACAATACGCCAATTTCTTTGGAAATTTTATTCGATTCTGCTAATACATTGTCCAAACTTGTTTGGGCAGCACGTCTATTTTCATCTAATTGAAGCACTTTTTCAATTAAAGGCAGTGCGTCAATGTTTCTTTTTCCAAGGGCAAGGATAATATCTTCTTTATTATCTCTTATGGTCTGTATTTGTAACATTGTAAAAATCTATTTGACTGCAAATTTACATTAATCCTACATTTATAATGGGCACTTTTAGGTACTAAAAACGTATAGAATTATTTTTTAGGCTTTTCAAGGTTAGACGGTAGGATCCAGTCATGGTGTTTTGTTCTGTACCAAGTCTCGGCAGCTAAATCCGTACTGGAATCTATAAAAGGAACATAAGGTTTGCGGTTAATACTGATTTTTGAATTTTCTATATATACCGAAACGTTTCTGTCTTCTTTTTTAAACTCCTTTTTTAAGTATTGGGCAAACTGCCATGTAAAATCTGGATAGGCAAATATTTTCCGTTCTTGGCTTTTAGATACAAAATCTTTAGGTTTTATGATAAATACTTCTTTAGTGTCCTTGTCAACTACTTTAAACCTGCCTTTGCCTTGTCTGCTGCGTAGCATCATGCGCCAGCTCATTCTATGGCCTTCTTCTGTCCAAAGAACATTGTCGTTAATTGCATGGTGCCTTACTGGTAGCAGTAATTGAATGATAAAATATACAGTAAAGCCTGATAGAAGTGCGTTTTTGTGTCTTGGAACAATTAGTTCTGACGAAGTATACGGTCTCTTAGATTTGAAAAATATCTTGCGAATAGTTTCTGGTTCAAAAAAGAATACGCTAAAGGCAATGGATAGGTAGGGGAAAATGCCGATCTGAAATATAATAGAATTGAATAGATGAAAGAACAGTGAAAGAAAGAATGCAATTTTTCTTGTTGGTTTCCAGAGTAATGCAGGTACAATAAGCAAATCGAACAAAATACCAACTGATCCAATGATACTATGGATCCATGGTTCTTGTAAAATATTGCCTACAAGCCAATAATTCTTTTTTGCATGCATTAAAACGGCTATGGTGCTGAAGTCTAACCAGTCTCCATATAATTTTGCTACCGAGGCATAAACGTAAACGATGAAGAGTTGTAGTACTACTATCCATTTTATATAGGCGTACATGGAATTACTTTCCAGTTCCGGATTCATTTTTACATCATACGACCGACTTCTTTCCGCTGGAAAAAAACACATGATCAACGAAATAAGTATAAGTAGGTAGTAGTGGTTGTTGTAAGCTGTTTTTTGCATTAAATAGGTAATAGTCCATAATACGGTAAACGATATAATACTGGCTCGGTATTTAAATCCAATGGCTATAAAGAGACCAAGTAGCCCCATCAGTACAAAATAAAAATACATGCCGTTGCCGGGCAATGGCCGTAAAAACTCAAAATCAATGAAAGGGAACGTGTATTTGGGTGAAATTAAATTTCGGTTTACCCAACCTGTAGCAATAGCTCCAAAACATTCTAGGGAAATAAGAATACCAAAAAATATACGGAAGATAATTAATGGGCTATTATCTATACGTTGAAATAATAACCTGTTGAGCATAATTACCGATTAATGAATTGTAAAGATTTTTCTTTGTCCCTTCCCAACTGGGTTTTAAGGGCATCTATAGACTCAAATTTATGTTCATCTCGTAAACGAACCAAAATATTAACTTGAATTTTTAAGTCGTACAGATCTGCATCAAAATCGAAAAAATTAATCTCTATAGACTGGTCCGTGCCATTTACGGTTGGGTTGTACCCTATGTTCATCATTCCATGAACAACTTTTCCGTTCAATGAACTATTTACAATGTAAGCCCCGTTTTTTGGTATTAGCTTATAATCTTCGGCTATGGACAGATTTGCCGTTGGGTAGCCCAACTGTTTGCCAATGCCTTTGCCTTTAATGATGGTGCCGGTAAGCATATATTCATAGCCCAAGTAGCTATTTGCTGTTTCAATATCACCGTCTTCTAGCGCTTTTCTAATTTTCGTTGAACTTACGGATACATCGTCAATTTCTTGAGCAGGAATTTCATCTACCGCAAAATCATAAGTGCCGCCAAAAGTGATCAGGTCTGATATATTGGCATTTCTATTGCGGCCAAATCTATGGTCATAGCCAATGATGACTTTTTTGATCTTCAAGGTGTTTACAAGCATATCTCGAACAAATTCTGTTGCCGTAAGTCTAGAGAATTCTTTGGTAAACGGGTGAATAATAAGTATATCAAGACCTAATTTTTCCAAAATGCCAATTTTTTCGTCTATCGTATTCAGCAATTTTATATTGGTGTCTTTTTGTAACACCATTCGCGGATGCGGAAAAAATGTAAGTACCGAAGATTTCAATTCGGTATTCTTGGCATGATTTATGATTTTGTTAAGTATTTTAAGGTGGCCTATATGAACCCCGTCGAACGTGCCTATGGTAATGACCGTAGGATGTTCTTCTTTGTATTTAGAAATGTTGCGGACTGTAATCACCTATGATAGAAAATAAAAAGACTTATATTTGATTTTGAGTTAAAAGCCTCTTAATGATTGCAAAATTACGCCTTGTTTTTACAATTACCATAGTATTTCTTTCCTTTTCCGGTTTGGCTCAAACTGCTTATTGGAAAAATACGGAATTGAACAATACGGCCAAACAATTCACTAAGCAACAGTTGCGAGTAAATAAAGGAACTGCTTTTAAGCTTGATCAGCAACAGTTTTTACGGTCGTTAACAAAGAAAGAAGTATCTAAGATTGTTTATTTTCCGGATGAAACGGGAAAGCTAATTCCTTTTTTGGTGGAAGATGCCCACCTTTTTTCTAAAGAACTTGCGCTTAAATATCCATCTATAAAATCATACAAAGGTGTTGCTTTGCATGATACTACCAAGCAAATTAGATTTAGTGTTTCTGATAGGGGAATACAGAGTACCATGATGACTTCTGGTGAAAATGGAGCGTTATTTATGCAAAAATCTACCGATGACACCTATATTTTGTACCGCAGGACAGAGCAAGATGAACGCGATGTGGATTTTGTATGTAAAACTATGCCAGAGGTCAAAGAATATTCACAAAACCTTACCGCAAAACTTGTAGATGATCAAAAATTGAGAAAGTTTAGGGTTGCCATTTCAGCATCGGGCGAGTATACCGAGTTTCATGGTGGTACAAAAGCAGACGCCCTTGCGGCAATCAATGCTACCTTAACCAGGATCAATGCAATTTTTGAGCGTGATCTGGCAATAACCCTAGAGTTAATAGCCAATACAGATCTTGTAATCTATACCGATCCGGATACGGATCCATATACAGGTAGTTTAAGTAGCCAAGTACAAAATACATTGACCAGCGTAATAGGTGAGGCCAATTATGATATAGGACACCTTTTTAATCAACAGAATAATACTTTGGACGGTAACTCTGGGTTCATAGGTGCTGTCTGTATAGATAGTAGAAAGGGCAGTGGTTATACCACATTATCCTCTCCCGTGGGCGATGCTTTCGATATTGATCTGGTGGCACATGAAATGGGACATCAGTTTGGGGCAAATCATTCTTTTTCACATATATCTGAAGGTACAACGGTACAGGTAGAACCTGCTAGTGGAACCACTATTATGGGGTATGCCGGTATTACGGGAGTAAATAATGTTGCCTCTAACAGTGATGACTATTTTCATTACGTGAGTATTGTGCAGATACGTGATTATCTTGAAACGGTTTCATGCGGTGAGACAGAGGTGCTTGTAAATAATCCGCCAATAATTTCTCCGCTAACAGATTATAGCATACCCAAAGGAACTCCTTTTGTTCTTACGGGCGAGGCAACTGATGTTGATGCCACAAACGTATTAAGCTATACTTGGGAGCAAATTGATAACGGTATAGTTACCCAAGCTACATTTGGTCCCGATAATCCTGCCGGGGCAAATTTTAGGTCATTACCGCCAAAACTGACTCCGGAAAGATATTTTCCTAGTTTAAAAAGAATCTTAAATGGAGAGCTTACGCAAACGGTACCTTCCTCTGGAACTGCTTGGGAAACCCTGGCCAATGTTGGTCGCGATTTAAATTTTTCATTGACCGTTAGGGATAATGCTATAAATGGAGGGCAGTCAGCTTCAGATGAGATGACGGTGTCCGTAATCAATGAAGCCGGTCCGTTTTTAATTAATTCTCAAAGCACCGAAGAATCTTTTGAGGCAGGTACTGTACAAACTATTACTTGGGACGTAGCCAATACCGATATATCACCTATAAATGCCCAAACTGTTTCTATATACTTATCTACGGATGGTGGTGACACTTTCCCAATCGCTTTGGAAGAAAATACATTGAACGATGGCAATCAGGCTATAATTATACCCAATATTGCAACAAGCGAGGGGCGTTTTATAATCAGGGCAGATGACAATATTTTCTTTGCGGTCAACGATGTAAACTTCTCTATTACACCATCAGAAATTGTATTGGACTTTGACGAGGTTATTTTTGATATCTGTAAGCCGGACGATCTTAGTGTCGATTTTACATATGAAACGGATCTGGGCTTTAATGAAGAGAGTACTTTTAGTGTGCTTAATCTGCCTATAGGTATGACCGGGACCTTTACACCTGCAGTTGCAGATGCGGACAATACCTTGGTTTCTATTGATTTTGAGGGTGTTTCTGCGGTAGATGCAGGTATATATCCTGTAAGGGTCTTGGCAATTGCAGAAACGGTAACCAAGGAAATCATGCTTCAGCTGAGAATTTATGATGATGATTTTGAAGAGGTTGTTCTGATCTCGCCTGTTGATGGATTTGAAAATGCCTCTACCGATGTTTTGTTGGAATGGGAAACTTCTGTGGGAAATACGCTATATGATATAGAAATTTCAGATGATGCCGCATTTACGAATATTATAGAATCAACTACCGTTAGCGGTAGTTCGTTCTCGCCCACACAAATAGATAACAACAGTACTTATTTCTGGAGGGTTAAGCCAAAAAATGACTGTGGGGAGGGTGTATTTAGTGCTTCATTTAGTTTTTCTACGGTGCAGTTTAACTGTGCTACAAAAAGTGCTACAGGTACGCCAATTGCCATTTCTAGCAGTGGCACACCGGTAATTACCTCTAAAATCGTTTTTCTTGAAGATTTGCCGGTAGCAGATATTAATGTACAACTTGATATAGAACATACATTTTTGGCAGATTTGGTAGTAAGTTTAACCTCACCGGCAGGTACTACCGTAATACTGGTTTCTAATTCTTGTGGAGATTCAAGGGATATCAATGCGGTATTTGATGATGATAGTCCCGCATTTACATGTTCGGTAAATCCAGGTATTAGTGGTTCCGTAAAACCATTGGGTAGTTTAAGTTCTTTTAATGGAGAATCTATATTGGGCGAATGGATTTTGGAAGTAAAGGATAACGCTCCTTCTGACGGTGGTAGTTTAAACTCATTTTCTATTGAGGCCTGTGTAGAGGGTGTGTATAGGCCAGATGCCGATAATGATGGTGTTTTTGATGATGGTGATGATCTTTGTTTGGGTACACCGGCGGGTCAAGAAGTAGATGCTTCAGGTTGTTCTATTTACCGTTTTCCGGTAGAGAATTTCATAATCAGTCTAGAAAGTGAGACCTGTAGTGATAATAATGATGGTTCTTTGTCAATAGTTCCAAAATTGGCTCTTGATTATGAAGTTATAGTGTCGGGTAATGGTTTAAGTCTTGCACAGAGTTTTTCAAATGCCTTTAATTTAGCCAATTTAGAGTCTGGCGTCTATACCTTATGTATAACGGGTACTGATGGCATAGTTGCATATCAAGAGTATTGTGTTGAGGTGCAGATTACAGAGCCTTCACCGCTAAGCGTAACCTCTAAGGTGGCAATAGATGGCTCTCAGGTAACATTGGAAATGAACGGTTCATCATTTTACACTATAGAATTGAACGGTGTAGCGGTACAGACCGAAGAATCGATCGTTGCGTTAAATCTGGAAAAAGGATTGAACACATTAAAAGTGTATACGGATATACCTTGCCAAGGTGTCTATGAAGAAAAAATTGGTTTTTATGCAGAGCCTATTGCGTATCCAAATCCTGTGAAAGATATTGTAGAGGTGTATTTAGGCGTTCAACAAGAAGAAGTGAATGTCAGCATTTTTAGCGCCGATGGAAGATATATTTCTAATAAATCGGTTAAGGTTACCGGTGGTGTAATGCAGTTAGATTTAAGTTTGCTCTCTACGGGTATTTATTATTTAAAATATGAGGGTAGAACAATTAATGGAACTTCTAAAATAATTAAGGAATGATGCGTTTTGTAGCACTTATTATATGTTTGTTCTTGGCCGTAACCAGCTGTAAAAAGAAAAGCGCCGCGAACCCTCCGGAAGCTGTTCTTTTGGTGTTTCCAGAAGAGAATTCCGAGTGTACTACAGGTGTTAGTTTAGGTGAGGAAACCAGTCAAGTAGAGTTTAGGTGGAATTTGGCAGATAATACGGAAACCTATGAGCTGCGTGTTACCAATATAGCAACAGGTACGGTTCAGACTATTGTATCAGCTTCTAGTTCGGCTAGATTACCTTTGGCCAAAGGGGAGCAATTTTCATGGTTTGTACGCTCTAGAAATAGTGAGGTAGAAGAAACGGTCTCTAGTCAAGAGTGGTATTTTTATAATGCTGGCTCAAGGTCAACATTTGCACCTTTTCCCGCAACTATAATAACGCCTGCTTCGTCGGATAATGTTTTTAAAGATATTAATAACGAAGTAGAGCTATCATGGTCCGCATCTGATCTAGATGACGATATTGTAGGTTTTGAAGTATATTTTTCGGTAGAAACACCACCAATAGATTTAATTAGAGAGCTATCGTCAACAGAAACAAGTGTAAAGGTTTCCGTAACTACGGATACTGTTTATTATTGGAAAGTCATTGTAATTGATGAAGAAGGTAATAGATCGGATACCGGGGTGTATAGCTTTAAGGTCCTCTAAGAATTATTGAATTGGTTCATGGTTCTTGCAATTCCTGCAAGGGCAAATGAATTTATGATTTCAGTCGATTTTTTTAAACGTTCTGGTAGGAGCGCTTTTTCTTCATCGTTCCATTCTCCTAAGACGTATTCTACCTGTCTGCCTTTACCAAAATCTGCTCCTACACCAAACCTATACCTATTGTATAGTATTGTTTGTAGATAGAGCTCTATGTCCTTTAATCCGTTATGGCCTCCATTACTACCCTTGGTTTTAATGCGAATAGTGCCAAAAGGTAAATTAATGTCATCTGTTATCACCAAAACATTACTTTGAGGAATTTTTTCTTTATCCATCCAGTATTTTAAAGCTTTGCCACTACGGTTCATGTATGTAGATGGTTTTAGGCATATGATCGTTCTGCTTTTTACTTTGTAAGATCCTATGTCGCCAAGTTTAGCGGTTTCAAAAGTAAAGTCATTTACTTTGGCAACTTCATCAAGTACTTTAAAGCCTATATTGTGTCTTGTTTCAGTATATTCTTCTCCTATATTGCCAAGGCCAACGATTAAAAATTTTTTCATGGGGTCTTTCTCTTCGGTAATTATGTTCTTGTCGTTAAAAAATGATTTTAAAAACTGAAACATTGGTAGTTTAATTTAGGTTGCAAAAATACAAAAGCATCCTGATACAAGTACCAGGATGCTTTAATGTATAATTTAGACTGTTAAGACTATTCTTGAGCAGCTTCTTCAGATGCGCCTTCTGCACCTTCTGCACCTTCTTCTCCATCTTCATCTTCATCGTCTGTAACAACAGCAGTACGAGCAGTTTTAACTTGTACAACAACTTGACTTTCTGGATGTAAAATTGTGAAATCTTCACTCATAAGAGATCCAACGGAAATGTTTTGACCGATTTTCAATTTAGAAATATCGACATTGAAGAAATCTGGTAATTTACTTGGTAAAGCTTTAATGGCAAGTTTACGTTTTCTGAACAATAAACGGCCACCGTTACGTACACCTGGAGAATTTCCTTCTAATGTTACAGGAATATTCATAGTAACCATTTTGTCATCGAACAATTGATAGAAATCAATATGGATGATGGCATCTGTTACAGGGTGAAACTGAATATCTTGCATAATGGCTTTAACCGAAGCTCCACCATCTAATTCAATTGCAACTGTGTGTGCATTTGGAGTGTAAACCAAATCTCTGAACGCTAGTTCATCTGCTGAAAAGTGTAATGGTTTATCCCCTCCGTATACCACGCAAGGAACCTTTCCAGCATTACGTAGGGCCTTTGTTGCCTTTTTGCCCACGCTTTCTCTTTCTGATCCTTTAATTGTAATTGCTTTCATTATATATATTAAAAATTAATATTCTTGTTTTGCTTCTAACTTACATTAAGAACTTAGAAGAAATAGAGTTATTGTTATGAACCTTGTCCATTACCTCTGCGAATAAATTTGCACAGGTCAACACTCTTACTTTATCACTCTTAACCTCTACCGGTATAGAATCCGTAATGATCAACTCGGTCAGTTTTGAGTTTTCTATTTTTTCATATGCGTCACCAGATAAAAGACCGTGAGTTGTAATGGCCCTAACACTAATGGCGCCACGCTCCATCATTAAATCTGCTGCTTTTGTCAATGTACCTGCGGTATCTACCATATCATCCACAAGAACCACGTTTTTGCCCTGTACGTCACCAATCAATTCCATGTGCGATATTACATTGGCTTTTGCCCTTTGCTTATAACACACTACAACATCACTATCTAAAGCTTTAGAATAAGCGTAGGCTCTTTTAGAACCTCCCATGTCCGGTGAAGCTATGGTTAGGTCTTTCAAACCTAAACTTTTTAAGTATGGTAAGAAAAGTGTTGAAGCGAACAAATGATCTACCGGTTTTTCAAAGAAACCTTGAATTTGGTCTGCATGAAGATCCATGGTAATAATCCTGGTGGCACCTGCCGTTTCAAGCATTTTTGCAACAAGCTTTGCCGCTATAGGTACTCTAGGTTTATCTTTTCTATCTTGTCTTGCCCAACCAAAGTATGGCATTACTGCTGTAATATGTCTTGCAGATGCTCTTTTTGCGGCATCTATCATTAACAACATTTCCATTAAATTCTCTGGACCTGGGTGTGTAGAACCTATAATGAAAATTCTTGTTCCACGGATAGATTCTTCGAACGAAGGTTGAAATTCTCCATCGCTATAACGAGAAAAAGATATCTTGCCTAATTCAGTTCCGTAAGCCTTGGCGATTTTTTCGCCTAAGATTTCACTTTGTGTACAAGCAAATATTTTCGGTTGAGGAACTTGGTATGGCATGTCTTTCTAGTTGTTTTCCAAATAGTTGGTTCAATAAAATATTGAGGCTTTTATTTTAAGAAGGTGCAAATTTAAAAATTAAATTTGGTTGCTAATGCATAAATCTTGATATTTTTGGTGTTGAAAAGAAAATAATTATTTAGTTTTGCAGTCCTGTTTTGACAGTGTGCCGGTTTTATCTGGTAAATTATGCTCGAGTGGCGGAACTGGTAGACGCGCTGGATTCAAAATCCAGTTCTTCGGAGTGCGGGTTCGATTCCCGCCTCGAGTACTTGTAAACCCTCTTAATCATCTGATTAAGAGGGTTTTTACTTTTTTGCAGTAACAGTATGGTAACAAAAAAAGAGATTATATAGGTAATGTTATTATTATCTATCTAGGTTTTTTAAATCTAAAAATAAGTCTTCAATTGAAATTGATAAATTTTTATTAGATTATGTAGTGAATCCTAAAGCTATTTCAAATTCAGTAGTATCTTCGTTTAAACATTTAAGAATTATATCTTTTTATTCTGCTCAGCGGTAAAGGAGCATAAAAAATTCAATAAAAGTGCTCCGTGTCTTTTTCTTTTTTTAGTAAAAAAATTCTAGCAATTGCTAAGATGTCCTCTTTGTATGGTCTAAATCTAAATTGCAAACCAATTTTTGCTCCAAAATTTATTTTATTTATAGAAGAACGCCTTGCCGGTGGTGTTTTGTAAAGGAATTGTTTTTGTAAATACTTGCTCAGTTCTATTATCAAGTCATTAATCATGTGTATTTTTATCACTTTCACTATTATTAAAATATTTTTAATATTCCAGATTATATTATTTGTTAAATTTCAAAAAAAAAATGAAAATTTAGAATATACTTTTTTCTGCAATTGCGACATTTAAAAAATTTGAGTGCGTGCCATGGATTTTGATGAGATTAGCCAATGATGGAATAGTTTTTGTTTTATTTAATAATTTAAAACCACTAGATGAATATTACCAATACTCAAGCGTCTATTAGTCCTAGTAATTTAAGTTATAGTTACATTTATCATGAATTGCGAGATAAATTGATTAAAGGTTTAATTTCATATGAATTCTATCATGTAATAGGTGAAGAAACTAGGGAGAATGATAAAAATGAATATGTTTCGTATCAGGAAGTTTCAAAATACATTAAGGAAGAATTATTACCCTTTATTGATTCCATCTTTAATTATAATTTATTTGATAGTTATGTAAATACTCAACCAGTTAATTCTTTACAGATTGTCGATTCAATTCAGCAAGGTTTTATAAGTTTAATATATAATGAAGCCAACGAAATAGCATCTTCAATTCTGATGTTTCAGAAAGGTAATGAGAGATTTTATAAAGAATATTTCGGTTTAGAGGAGATATTGTTGACAAAAATTTTTCGCTTTATCTTTCATAATATGAGATTTACAAATGTTGAAGGTAATTTTGTTTTTAACGCTAATTCAAATCAATTTATAAAGGAATATCTTAATTTGGTTTTAATCAAAGTAAGGGAAAAACCAAATTCTACTAATTCCGGGTTATTAGAGGTTGAAATTAATCGAGTTCAAACTTTAATTCTTAAAAATGCCAATTTCAATTTCTTGAATTGGTATCTGAGTGAATTAAAAAGTGTTTTGACTGATTTAAAATATATACATAAAAATCAACATAATTACGGATTAAGTTGTTCAGTACAAAAACTAAAGAAGCTCTATTTAGAATTAAAAAAGTATGATTTTATTCAGTTAGAGTATACTACTCAAACTGATTTTATAGATGTCTTTTTAGAAGATTGGTATTCGCACGATTCTATCTGTGTTTTAAAAATGGACAATCCACAAACAAAATGCTTTATAAATAACTTTAAAATACACGTTGATAGTAAGCTGTCCATGGCAGCTGTCGAAAAAGCACATAATATATCAAATAATAGTGGTTACATTAAAAGTTCATCATTAAGCTCTTCATCAAGCAGGAATAAATTAATTGGTCCTAAAAGAGAGCATGATATCATGACTGCTTTTAAAGAAATAAGAGGTTAAATTTTCAAATTTCTTTGGTTGACTATTTCTTTTAAATAGTATTTAAGTTCATAATTAAGTTAATTAATAATTTAAACTACCATAAAATCGGCTTCCATCCTTTTTCGAGAACATGATATTTTAAAACTTGTTCCCTTAATTTAACAAAATTATTTTGCCTCCAAGAGGCTACATCATCACTTCCATAAGCTTTTTTTACGTTTCCACAACTATCTTTATCAACTTGAGCAATTACATAGGTTTGCACACCTGCAATACTTTTTGCTGATGCTGATAAATGCATGTCCTCTCCAGAAAGAAAGGTGGTTGGCCAAATTGCCCAGAATAAGCTCAACCATTCTCTTTTAAAGAAATAACTATTGCATCCATAATCGACAACTGTATCTTGGCTACAATAGTTCTTGAATAGATAGGTCATATCTCCAATAAAATATTTTGATCTTTCTACTGTGCCAGGTAGCTCTGGACAAAAATTTTCTTTCGGTAGGATTCTACCTGTGCAAGATATAATTGCATTAAATTCATTACATTTTTTAAAAGCATTATTAAGCCATTTTCTACCGGGAATGACGTCATCGTCAACGATAAATATATATTCAGTGGTTACGTTTATAGCTATAGAAAATCTTCCAAAATATTTGAGGTTTTTAGATGAATGAATATGGGATAATGACGGAAAAAATTCTTTATATTCTTCAATTAAATTTTTGAGGTCAAGATGTTTCTCATACTGTATTACCCAAATTTCTTTTGGTAATAATGTTTGATTAAAAATGGAATTGAGTTGCTCAATGAAATGGTTTCGTTTCCATATGTTAAGAATTACAGTAATATCCAAGCTGTTTTTATTTTTTATTTCTTTTAGAATAGTTTCGTCAATTTTTATCATGATAAAATTATTTTAGCTTACGAGTTTTCCTATTATATTAAATCCATCATTTTCTGACTGAAATACTTTATTCAAAGAGGAAGTTAAATTTGACTTTTCGTGTTCAAAATCAGTCGGAATATCTTTATTTAATATTTTTTTTAATGCTTTAGCAAATTCATTCCAATGAAAAGCGGAATCTCTAAATAGTTTAGAAGCTGTTGCTAAATCAGAAGAGCTAGATTTGTTTGCTGCTGTTTTTAGAAAGTCTGCGTATAAGAGTCGATACCCTCCTTTTATACCACCGGCACCTGTAATTGACAGCAGTATCCTATTTAGGGTCTCAACCAATTGTTGAGGGGTCATTATTTTATCCCAGATAGCAATATGTCTTGATAACTTTTCTAAACCATAACTGCCAACATATAATGATTGTATGTTCTTTATTTGGGCAAAGTTCATAAAAGTCTTCCGCAATGAGAGATCAATCGAAGATTCAATTGGGTATAAACTGTCATTGAACATAACATCATAATAGTAGTTTTGTGGATTTTGTTCACTATTTCCTGAATTACGAGCTAGTAGAAATGTATCGAAGCTGATTTTGACAGAATTAAACTGTCTGTTGTCATATGTTATTAATATTTCTTCTGCTTCATTGTAGTCAACTATTATTATCCAGTGAGTTGGCAAATATTGCTTTAAGCTTTCAGGGGTAACCCTAATTAGACCTTCACAATAATTAGGGTTAAGTTGAACCGCTACTGGTGATTTAGCATCAAGGGATTGTTTTATTAAATTTAGACATTGCTCACCGTTGGAAAACTGTGTAATATTTAAATCTACACCAGTATTTATTAAAAAATCTTCAACTAAACTTGAAGAGGTTAAACAGATGTCAAAATACTTAAGATTGGTCAAAGCACAATAACCTAGATATAAACCACTTCCTAAACCGAAGACCTCGCCTTCGTTAAAGTTGTAGCCTTGTTGTCTATATACTCCACTCCAGGATACACTAGCACAGCTACCTCCAGGATTATGAGAATAAGATTTCTTTATTATCATTTTTTTAGTATTGATTTTAAACTATATAAAATATTTTTCTCGGCATTATATAATTCGTTGTATATATTTTTAAGATTATCAGCTGAAACCATAGGATTTATATTTAATTCTGAATATGTATTACTCCAAATTAGTCCAGATTTTTTAAATAGAATACTGGATTTTTCAAATCCCTTCATATTTAATTGTTTTCCTAATAAATCAAAGCATTTTCCTGCATAATTTCGGCTCATATCATATTGTCCAGATATGCTATTTATTTCAATAGAATCAATTAACAATCTTTTGTGAAGGTTTAGGTTCTCGGGTGATTTATTCAGATTCAAGTCTTTTACAAGATTTAAAAATAAATTCGGACCTATTTCATTATTTTCACGATTAAGGTTTAAGACATTTCTTGTTAAAGAATTTATAATCATTAAACGCATGGATTTACTAAAATCGTGAAAAGTAGGAGGTATTATTACAAATCTATTTATACCGAGAGGTCTAGAATTCGAAGTGTTTTCCCAGTATTTTAAGAATTTTGAACCGGTCAGCTCGATTGAAAACTTGTTATCTAATTCAAAATTTATTTTTTTATTGGAAAAAGGTTCCTCAGTAGACTCTCCAATTGGATGCACTAAGCTATAAATTAATTGGGGAGAATCCTTTTTTTTTTCCTTGATTATAGAATTGGGTAAGGTTATTAAGGTCTTAGCACCTTCTAAATTATAGTAATCATTGATTATCCATTTTAAATCTCTTGTGCCATTTCTTGGTTCTACTCTAAGAACAGAATTAATAACTGTTGCAAAATTTTGAAGTGCTAAAGTATTTGTTCCGGAAATATAGAATGATTTTGTTGCCAGTAAATCATTATTAAAATTTACGACATGTCCAGTATTTTTTGATAGTAATGATAGGTTATGACATGACCCTAATACGAATACAAGTTCTTCATTAAATGTATAATTATGTGTATTTTTAAAATAATTAGAAATACAATATGAAAAATTTTCTCCCATATTTATATCTTTTGAGGTTTAATGAAAGCTGAAGGCTCTTCCATAATTGAACGTTTAATGGAATCTTTGAAAAAGCTGGGCGTTTGAAACTTCAGTTTAAAATTCTCATCTACAAATGCTTTTTTTACATAAGATTTGCATAAAGGATTTGATTTGTCCTTATCATGTGAAAAATAGATTTCTTGATGAAAAATGAAATAGGGTGATTTATTTAATTCTAGAACAGTTACTATCACGAATTCATTACCCCATTTTATTTTGTTTATATATGAACAACTGCATTCTATTACAGGCAAGAAAATTTTTGATGTTTCAAGATCACCTACGGACATACCGAGTACATTTTCGATAAATGCAAACCTAGCTTCCTCGAACCACACCCAGTACCTTGAGTGATGTACTACTTGCATCATGTCTGTTTCTGCGAATCTCGGTTTAAATATGAAATAATTTTTTTTAGTCAACATATCCCCAATTTTTTTTAAGCCATAATCGAAGTTCTTCCATACATACTATTTCATCAGAAACAATTTGATCAATCTGTAATTTTAGGGATTGACTAAAACTTCTAGTATCCTTTTGATTTATAGCTGTATATGATATGTCTTTGACAAAACTCTTCCACTTATTACCCAATTTGGAAAACTCTGAGGCGATGATTTTTAAATCATCGCAACCTATTAAAGATGAAAAATCTGAAAGAAAATAACCATATAATTTTCTGCCTAGACCACCACCACTCATCCCGCTTTCCATAGCGTTCATTAAAAGTATCGAATCTTTAAGCCTGTCAATAGAGTTTTGATCTTCCACAAGTGTATATACCATTTGCTGAAAATTTAATAACGCTTGATATCCAAAAATGAAATCAACTGGAGAATGAAAAAAATTAATTATGACTTTTTCAATTCCTTGATAACAAGCAGAGATAAGTTTGTCATTAGTCAATTTTTTATTACAGAAAAAAGCATACCATTGCCCGTCAACCAATTGTAAAGGATCAATATAATCGCGAGTTGATTTTAAATCAGAAAACCAAATTGTCTCCAATTGTTCTTCTGTTATTACTATAGGTTTTGCTGAGTCAGTTTCGAAAATGGTTATTTTTCTTTTCTTTGTATCATAATCAGTAATTGTTACATAATGGAACCCCATATTGATTTGATGCGAATTTAAACCTAGTATTTCTTGGAGTAAACCTCTGTTAATGGCTACATTAATAGGTAAGCCCATGTTTAAGAATTGAGGTATTTTACTACGAAAATCTTCAATTCCTAGCATCCTACCTCTAATTAAATAGATATTCATGTTAAATGCAAGTCCCTCCAGTGATTGGTCATTTATACCTGCCACAACAAAATGTGGCAATCGTGAATAAATTTTACCATCATTATAACAAAAAATCAAAGAACCGGCTAGTCCTAAGATCATAGAATTAGATAGCACTATGTCGTTAAGTGCAAGGCAATTGCGAAATGTTGAAAGCCTACAGTCGAAACCAGGAATATATTTTTTTTTAAACTTTTCAGTCATTGTCATACTTTTTCCAATTTATCATTTGACCCTTTTTTATATAATAATCTAAGTTGATGTAGTGTTCTTCTAAATTAACGGTTTGAAGGTTGTTCTTTTCTTGGCTACAGATTTTGTTAAAGTCATTCAGACTCATCATTCCGTTGAAGAAATTAACATAAGCGATTATTTCTTTTGACTTTTTATATTTTTTAAGTAATAAAGAAACATTTTTGGCCATAGCTTGCTTTACTTTTAATAAGTTACGTTCATGGTCTAAATGGAATAATGCTAAATCATTATGAAATTTAAATTTATAACCCATTTTAAATGCTCGAAATGTTAAATCAATATCCTCAGGTCCCCAGCTTTTAAACGACTCATCAAAACCGTCTAGAATATCTAACATTTTTCTAGGAAAGCACATGTTCCCACCTGTAACCAACCCCCACCAACAAGAGATGTCTTTATTTGAATCGCTTTTAAATGCAATAGGAAGCGTTCCGTAAATTGCATCGAGGTATGATATTTTTAATAAATCAGTCTTGGGTAGAGGATTTCCTGAACACAGTTTATTTATTATTTTTGGAACATTTTTTATAGAAATCAGACCAATATTTCCTGCATGTACACAATCTGGATTTTTTTTGGTATAAAGTATAAGTTTATCAAGATAATTATGTTCTAAAATAATGTCATTGTCTAAAAACAATACAAATTCACCACAAGAATTTTTGATTCCAGTATTTCGAGCAATAGCGGAACCTCCATTCGGAGTGTTAATAATCTTCACTTTATATGGGAATTCCAGATTTTCTAGAAATTCCTTTGAATTGTCTGTACTTCCATCATTTACAATAACAAACTCTATGTCATTGGTAACAGATAGATGGGTTAAATTGGATAGTACAGCTTTAAGATACGTTAGTTTATTGTAGGTTATAATGACTACACTTAAGTAACATCGATTTTCCATGATTAATAATGTTCATTGATATATTTGGATAGTCCTTCAGGACGTATAAGTTCAAAATACTCTCGGGATTTAGTATTGTTTGAAAAATTACTAGTTTCCTCTCTATTATTATTAACTAATCGAAGAAGCTCTATTTTTGACATTATACCAAAATAGTCAACTGTTTGAAGTTGTGTTTGGTAACATTTCATTGCCTCTAATTTTACCTTTTTCATTGCTTCTGTAAGTTCTACATAATGAGTTGCATTCACAGGACCCCATATTTCATATAATAAAATTTCTTTTATGATGGACTGTTTGGCAAGAGTTAGACTGTTAATTAATTTGAGACTTTCTTTACAAACACTTCGATGGTCTGGATTCATATCGAAATGGTTTGGTATTAGGATAATTTCTGGGTTAATTGATAGAATGTGATACTTTATTTTTTCTTGAAATATTAATTTTGCTTTTTTGTTGTCATTTAATGTTCGTTCATTTATCATTAAGTAATGAGCTCGGTCATACTGTAAAATGTTTTTGGCTGCTTTGCTTTCGTCTATTCTTAGGTCTGTACCTTGTTCGGATAATTTAGGTTTTGATACAGATCGACCATCTTCTTTTGTAACAAAACATATATCAATACTACAATTATGACTAAGTTTTAAAAATTGTATTAGTCCTCCACATCCAATAACTTCATCATCAGTATGTGGGGCAACGATAAGAATTTTATTAACATTTTTAAAAGAGATTGGTTTTGGAGAACTTTTTTTTAAATTGGCAAATTTCTTTTCAAGCTGTCCGTATAAAAAAGTAGTTCGCAATTCCTTAATTGATCTCATATGGGTTCATTGTTAAATTCACTGAAAATCAATGAAGCACAATTTCCTCCAAAACCGAAAGAATTACTCAATACATGTTTAAGTCTTACATTGTGTCTAGTTTCTTTAACAATATCATAATTAAACCCTTTGATTTTATTACTAAAATTAAGATTAGGAGGTATAATATTATTTCTCATGGAGAGAATACTTATAATTGATTCGATAAGTCCAGCAGCACCCAATGTATGACCCGTCATGGATTTTGAAGAACTCATCGGAATTTTTCCTTCATTACCAAAAACCTGTTCGACAGCTTTTAGTTCAGTCATATCATTGTGTTTTGTTCCAGTTCCATGAAGGTTTATATAATCAATATCAATTGGATTTAATTTAGCTTCATTCAAAGCATTTTTAATAGCTAAAATTGCTCCAACTGCATCTGGGTGAGGTCTTGTACTATGAAATGCATCATTAGAAACTCCACATCCTGTCAATTCAGCATAAATATTGGCTTTTCTCTTAAGAGCATGTTCTTTTGATTCAAGTACTATGCAGCCTGCACCTTCCCCAATCAATAATCCGGAGCGATTTTCGTCCATTACTTTTAACTCATCTTTGGTCATGGCCATTAATGAATTAAAACCTAATAAAGTTAACTGAGTTATGGGGTCGATTCCTAAAATAACTGCAGCATCCACCCGTCCGGAGTTAATAAGGTCACGACCATGAATTAAAGCATTTGCACTAGCACTACACGCTGTCACACTTGCACCTATAGGTCCACCAAAGCCGTAACGTCTAGCAATTTCATGCGACATTAATGAAAATGGAATGTTTCTAATTATATCACCTATTTCATTGACTCTGGAACATGGATTTAATTGAAATTGTTTATTGTTAGATATTTTAGTATTATCTAAATAAAGCTTATCAACAAATCCTCCATACCCGCCTATTGATGTACCAACAGAAACAGCGACTCGGTTTCTATCAAAATGGTTTTGCTCCAGAATCAGGGAATCTTGAATTGCTTCCTCTGCAGCAATGGTCGTGAGAATATTACTTCTAAAGCCATTTAGTGTTGTGCGTTTTTGAAATGATTTAATCACTCCACCAAGGTTATTCCGAAAAGATGATAAATCCATTTCCGTAATTTCATCAATACCGGATTTTGAATTAATCAAAGATTCAAGTACCTCATTTCTATTCATTCCAATTGGTGATACAATACCAATGCCAGTAACTACAGTTTGTTCCATTTTAAGTGCTTTTAAGTTCAATTTTTGATGTAATCTGTTTTGACGAAAGATAAATAGGAAAAATACCGCTGCCATATTTGTCCCAGCAGCCAATTTGTATTAAATTATTTGCAATTTGTTTTACGTATTTGCCTGAGTCCCAAAAATTAGTATTAGGTGACCAGCCTGAGCCAGCACCGTCAGTGCAGCCTGAAAGATTTTCAAAATCAGACGGTAGCCATAATAATGTTTGAAGAATATCTTTGGTTTGTATATTTAATTTATTTTTTAGAACGTACAGAATGGAATTTTCAATGCTTTTTCTAGTAATATTATTTGGTATAGAAGAATTCTTTACGTCACATTCAACCCTTAAATTATATGAATTTTTCTCGGTAAAATCTATGGATTCAACATCTTCAATGTTAATTTTCATGCCGTTTGTTAATTCAAAAAAGTTGTTCTCTTTCCTTTTGTAAAGATTTATAATATCGAAATCTTCAAATAAGTATATTCTAGATGGTTTTTCGGCTAAAATTTTTTCTGGTAGTTTTTTGACTACTAAATAAAGAGTGATTGATGAAAGAGACTTTTCTTTTGTGATTAATTGCTTTTCATTATTTTCGTTTCCTATTGGTGTTATCATCTCGCAAAGCAACTTTGACATATCCATAGCTGAAACAATTAAATCTGTTTTAATTTTTTTGCTCTCTATTTGTACATACTTAGCTTTTTTATTTTTAATACCTATAGAATTTGCTTTGGTATTTAGGTATACTTCAATATTGTTTTTTAAGAGATTTTCATATAGTACATTGGCAATATCTTGACCGTTTGTTTCTTGAAAAAGACCACCATATAAGATTTTCCCCAAATAGGATAGCATGGTTAACATACTAACGTTAGAACCAAAAACTCGAGCTGAAAGAATTGCTTTCAAAATTTTATCTTCAAATAGTGAATTGAGAAAATGGTCATACGTGCTACCCAAATGTTTTTTTACCATTTCATTCTCTATTAGCGAGGATAAACCTCCTAATTTGCTGAAAGCATTGTGTATATGCAGCATAGATTTAAAGAAAATGTCGATATTATGTAATTCGCTAGGAAATGCCTTCTCAATTTTACTTCTAAATATATCTGAGTCACATTCTAATTTAAATTCAAAATCAGGAAAAATATAGAGGTCGGCGGTATTGACTTTTGTAAATTGTAGTTTGGGACATAAATTTAGTTCGTTCAGAAATTTTAATAATGGACTTCGTTTTTCCATACCAAGATAATAACTTACCGTTGAGTCAATTAACTGACCTTTCAAATTGATTTTTGAAAAGTATCCCCCTGCAAATGAGTTTTTTTCTATAACCAATACTTTTTTACCACTTTCAATTAACATATTACCGGCAAATAAGCCGGCTATTCCTGCACCAATAATTACACAATCGTATTCTTTTTCCATTAGACCTATTTTAAGACTCTTTCTAAATCAAAATTTAGCTTCATTGCATGAGAAAATATAATTTACCTGAAATCACTATAGCATTGATAAAATAGGCACGAAGTTAATCGTGCCTTATAAATTTAAGATTGTTGTAAACATCCTTCTATAAAGGCGTCTATAGTTTCAACAGAATGAAAAATATGCATATCTTCATCTGAAATTTCTACCTCAAATTCATTCATTATACCGACAGCAATTTCCAGGGCATCTACTGAATCTAGACCAACTCCACCATCCTCTTTATTTGCAAAGAGAATTGCGTCATCTGAAATTTCATTAGGAGAAACTTGCAAGTTGAGTTTCTCAATAATAAGTTCTTTAATTGTTGTTCTTCTTGTTACCATTTGTTATAAAATTTATAGATTAATTAATTTTTTTAAACTGAAATTGAAAGTCCACCATCTATAATAATTGATTGACCAGTAATATAGCTCGAATTTTCCGAGAGCAGGAATGCAACCACAGATGCAACTTCATTGCTGCTACCAAATCTTTTTAGTAAAATAGCCTCTTTATTTTGTTTGTCTTGTTCAGTTGGTTCCTTTAACATTCCACTAGAAATATAGCCTGGAGAAACTCCATTGACACGAACATTAAAAGTTGCGAGTTCTTTAGCTGCAATCTGAGTAAGCGAATTTAGTCCAGCTTTTGAAGCGCTATAGGCACTTTGTCCTTTTAGCCCCATAGTTCCTGCTAATGAACTAACGTTTACTATGTTACCTGATTTTTGTCGTATCATTATTTGTGAGATATATTTCATAACTGCAAAACTTCCAACTAGATTTGTATTAACTATATGTCGGAATTTTTCAACCGATTGCATTGCTATAAAGCCTCTTGTTAATATTCCGGCATTATTAACTAATCCATCGATTTTAGAATATTTCTTTTTTAACTCATCTATAGCAGATTTCAGTTCGAGTTCATTATTAATGTCAAATTGAATTATATCAGCAAGCAATCCTTCTTTGTTAATCTCATCAAGAAGTGTTTTTACTATATTTCGGTTTGAGTTGTAGTGCATAATTGGATTACCACCGAGCTGGGATATTTTTAATGAAATTGCCGAACCAATTCCTCCACTTGCACCTGTAACAAGAATATTCTTTCCTTTTAAGCTATTTAATTTCATTTTTATGGTTTTTGAATGCTAATCAATGTTGATGAAAAATTACCTCCAAGATCATAGGAATTAATAATAATTTGAGTTTCAGATGGATTCTTTAATAGGTGGGTATAACCGCAAATAATATTGACAAAATTATTGTTTGCGAAAGATTCTCCTAATTCATCTTTAGGGTATAGAATTTGAACTTTTTCAACTCCAAAAGTGTTATCTATAATTGATTTTTCATCGACAGCTGCTTTGGAGTCACTTGTAAATGCAGAAACAAGTGTCTTAATTCCATATTTATTGGTCTCTTTTCTAGAGAAAATTTCTTTTATTGGACGTAAAATTGTTTCTTTTTCTATGCTATCTGAATTATCAAAGGTGTAATTGTTATTAATATTATATGCTATTTCAAATCCAATCAAATAAAATAGAACTGGGAGGTTGTTCTTTTTTGCAAAATTCTCTTTAGTTATAAAAAATGTTGATGCACCTTCAGAGTAATTGCCATTATAGAATAAATTACCTGGTAAAGAAATTTCCGCAATTTGTTTTGTCACTTCATCAAAACCAGATACAAATAAACCTTTTGTACGATTTAAATTCAATAAATCAAAGCTATACCCAATGGGATTGTATCCGGAGAGGGTCGTATTGAAACCATTAACTCCTAGTTTGGTTGTAAGAATTCCGTTGGAAGCATTGGGTACCGTAAAAGGGAATATTATGGGGCTTGCATTTTTTACCCCTTTATTCAATGCTGTATTTACAAAGTCTTCAGAACTAGACATAGACCCGAACACGGTACTACCTATCGCTCCTATATCTGATTTAAAATCTTTTAATCTTTTAAATTGAAGGTTTTCCATGCAATTAATTCCTGATACTAGAAGTAATTTGCAAATTTTATCAACCCTTCTCACCTCCGCGTATGGTAAATATTTCAAAATCTCAGAGTCTAATTTTTCTCCGTTTATGATTTTGTCACATTCAATGGTCGAATTCCCTCGAGTGTTATCATTGCTATGCTTTAAATATTTCATTCCATGGTGAAATATTCCAATTGATGATATTACTATATTATCCATATTACAAATTCTTTAGTTTACATAAATGAATAGACTATTTTACCTTTTCCGACTAATTTGCCATCAACCTCCGCATCACAATCAACCTGAATAAATTTTTGAAGTTTCGAATGGTACCTAGCAGTAATAATTATGGAATCACCAGGAACAATTACCTCGGTAAATTTAAAATCGACAACTCTTGCTAAATATCCAGTACCTTTTATTAATTTACCTACAAGTATACCTCCTACTTGAGCACAAGACTCGATTAATAGTACGCCAGGATATACTGCTTTTTCTGGAAAATGACCCTGTAGATAAGGATCTGTGCCTGAAACATTTTTCATCCCTACTATTTGATTTTCTTCAACTTTCAAAATTTTGTCAACCAATAAAAAAGGGAATCTATGCGAAATAACTTTTTTAATATCATCATACGATAATTCTTTGCAGGTTGGTTTTAACTGTTCTCTTTCCATTTAAATGTTTTTATTGAAAAATAAGCTATAATAGAGGTCATAATTATATACCCTAAGATGTACTGTTGAAAATTTAAAAGTGCTTCATTATAATTAGCAACTTTTCTTGTTACCTCTACTAAGTATGTTAAAGGGTGAAACCAAGCAATCTTTTGAACTATTTCTGGTAAAGACGATAGGGGAATAAAAACACCACATATAAAACTAGCAGGAAATACGAAGAATCGATTAAAGTTATTACCATTCTCTACAGTATTACAGGCATTACATAGTAATATTCCTAAAAGTATAAATAGAACACTTGACCCAATAAGTAAGGTTATTACATTCGTCAAAGATCCATAGAATGAATATTCAAAAATCAAATTTGCTATACCATAGTAGCCTAAAACTTGAATGATCATTATACATAAGTAACAGCTGACATATCCCAACAAGAATTCCCACTTTCTTAATGGTGTTATTTTTAATCGCTTTAAACTTCCTTTAGTTCGTTGAACTAATAACATAATGCCTCCTGAAAGACCTACTTGCATGATAGAAAAAATTAATATTCCTGGGAAAAAGAAATCAAAGTAGCTCTTATTTCTTGTTTCAATCGATACAATATGTACAACGGGTGGCGAGACTCCATAAGCTTTTAATGCGGCAACCTCTACAGTTGACTGTAAGAATTTTGACCATAAAGCTCTTTCGTTATCAGCAAACAAGGACAATTTTTTATCCGAAATGGATAAGCCTAAAGTTAGATTACCATTTTCTAAATCATTTTTAAATTTTTCATTATCCCCGTAAATTTTCAACTTTACGTTTTTTTGAGATTCAAAATCTGTCACAATTTGTTTGTAAACTTTGTTATTAATACCGCCATAAATTCCAATATTTACATCATTTTCATATCTATTTTCCATAGATATTCCGAAAATCACCATTATAAAGGCATTAAAAAAGAAAATCATAAATAGGTTAAAACGATCTTTAATAAAAATCTTGGAGAAAAGTTTAAATATGTGGAATACTTTAGTCATTGAATTAGCAAATTGAAGTTGTTGCATTATAAATTTCCATGTACACATCTTCTAGATTAGCGTCAGTAATTTTGACATCAATTACTTGTATATCCTTGTTTTTAAATATTTCAAAAACAAACATTAAATCTTTCATTATGTTTGATGATTTAATTCTAATCTGTGTGCCATTTGCTATGCTATCGAGTCCATGCATTTCTTCTCGTGTAATGGGTTTGTCAACTTCTATTACTAACTCTTTAGGAATATTAATTGTCTTAGTTAAATTTTTGGGAGTATCATCTGCGACAATTTTTCCTTGGCGCATAAATATTATTCTATCACACAACTCTTCTGCCTCTTCCATATAATGAGTTGTTAATAGTATTGTATGCCCAGCGTTTTTAAGTTCTCGTATTTTATCCCACAATTCTTTACGAACTTTTGGGTCCAGTCCTGTAGTAGGTTCATCTAGAAATAAAATTTTAGGGTTGTTTATCATTGATAGACAAAGATTTAACCGTTGAAATTGTCCGCCAGATAGTCTGCCTACTTTTGAATTCTTTATTTTTTCTAAATCGAACTCATTAATAATATCTATTATATTTTTTTTGACTCCATAAAGCCCATAAAATATTTTGACATTATCTTCAACTGTAAGTTCTTCAAATAATGAGGTTTTTTGTAATTGTATGCCTATATTTTTTTGGATTTTTTTTTGATGCTTTTTGATATCCAGACCTAGAACTTTTATATTTCCATTATCTATTTTTCTTAAACCTTCGATACTTTCTAAAAGAGTACTTTTTCCCGCACCATTAGCGCCTAAAATTCCAACTGTCTCACCTGATTTGATTTTGAAGTTAATGTTCTTCAATACTGGAAGACCATCGTAGAATTTATTTAAACCTACTATTTCGATTATATATGAATTAGCACTCATTTGAAGCTATTATATTATTATTGTAATTATTGGGCTCACACCATTTCTGGATAATTTCATTAAGATTAGAACATTTAGTTTTTTGAATGGTTTTTTTCTGTTGATATATATCACATTCACTAACTATATGTAGTTCAGGTTTGTTGAGAATTTTGGAGCATAACGAAATATTATAGTCTGTTTTATATAATCTATGTGTTAGGTAGATTTCGGGATGTCCTACAACAGAGTATTGATTACCAAATTTATCTATAGTAAAACTTGAGAAAGGAAGTAGTAAACCTAATCCATGATACTTAGAATAGCTTTCTTTTAGTGACCATAATGTTGCAAAGTCTAATTTGTTACTATCTACTGAATGCAACTTGGACCATTCTTGTTCTGAAAAATAAGGTTTCATTCTAGGTTTAACAAAATTATCCCTAGACTTTTCAATGTCAATACCAACAGGATGCCTGCTGCAAATGAATACATAAATACCAGATTTATGCGAAAGGTTGAAATGTATATCAGTAACATCTTTTAAATACGGCTTGCCATATTTTCCTTTTGCAAAATGAATATTATTGATTTTGAGATTTGAGCAATGTAGTAGACAGTATTCCATGAAAGATTTTCGAATATCATAACCTTTAATTTGACTATATGAATCATCATATATATAAATTGAACTTATGACTTTATTTAAGCTAGGTCGGTTATGTTTTATTTTCATAAATAGTTCTATAAAATAATTAACTTTATAATTTAAACTACTTTAGCAAATATGAAATATAATTTTCATATGTACAAATAAACTGACATTTTTTTTTTAAAATATTGATTTGTAGTCTTATAAGTTGGTATTAGGATTACGTATAAGAAACTCTTATTTGTTAAGTGTGAGAATAGTTAATTAAAAAAAAAGTAATTTTAACAGTTTATAAAATAAAGTACTTTATATTTGTTGAATAAATATATATCTATATATGAAAGCTGAACAGATTAAATATGTATTAAGAAATCTTTATCGGAAGAAGCGACAAACATTGTTTTCTTTTTTATGTGTTGGAATTTCTTCTCTGATTATACTAGCGAATATGTCTTTTAATAATGGTATTCAAAGGCAATTAAAGAGAGGTATTAATGAAGGTATTTCTGGAAATATATCGGTATATCAATCTAACAAGGATAACATTAATATTTTGGAGTCTCAGCTTAGTAAGCAAGAGAAATTTAACTTTGATAAAAACTCTTTAAAGGCTTTTTCTGAAAAATTTCCTGAACTGACTTTAAATAAAAGAATACGATTTGGCTCTCTAGTATCACATAAAGAAGAAACTTCATACTTAAACATTCATGCGATTTCGGATAGTCATCTTCAAAGAATCTCAAAACATTTTAAGTTGCGGGCTGGGATTTTTCCTAAGAATGAATCAGATGTTTTAATAAGTGCATCGTTTGCGGAAGAAATAAATGTGCATTTAGGAGATACGTTACTCTTGGTAGCTGACAATACAAATGGATATATGAGTGACGCTGTTGCAACTGTGAAAGGAGTTTTTGAAGAAGAAGGATTAGCAATTTTTTTTGAAAGAGTAGGCTTTGTAAAATATGATTTTGGTAGAAATATGGTTCAGCTCGATAATTCAGAGACTGTTGAATTGATTGTAAACCCAGATTTTAATCGACAGTCTGATATCTCTGATAATCAGTTCAAAGAGATTAATAAATATTTCTTTAATTTGAATGAGACTTTTAAAACTGCCTCTTGGCAAGATACTGTGCCTTTGCTGTTTTCCATAGTTAATGTATGGAAGTGGGGGGGGAGATTTACTCTTATCATTTTTCTTACGTTCAGTCTAGTAATATTAGTTAGCGTTTCAACATTAGTTGCTAATTCAAGAAGAAAAGAATTTGGGACGTTTATAGCTATGGGGTTCCGCTGGTTTGACGTTTATAGAATGATGCTTATGGAGTATTTAATCATAGCATTTTCAGCAATTATATTTAGTATTGCATTATTGAAATTCATAATTTTTTCTTTTCTTTCATCACCTGGTCTTTACATTTCTTCTAAAGATTTACAGGCTGCTTTACTAGCTGAATATATTCCTCCCACAATAACAGGTAAAGACATCATATTTATCATTATAACCTTTGGGGTGGTAATATCATCTTCATTGGCGGTTACAATTTTGAAAACAAAAAACACCAATCCTTTAGATTTAATCAATAATTAAGATATGACAATTCTATTCAAATTTGCGGTTCGGAATGTACGACGAAATTTTAGCTCTACTTTACTCAACGGAATTGGTATTACATGTACTGTTTTAATACTCTTATTGATATTATCACTATCAAGGGGTATTGAAAAATATATTGTTGAGAGAAATATTCAATTTGAAAATGGAGCATTAACAGTTGAGTTGAGTAAGAATATAATACGTCAAACTAATAGTAAGCAATCAAATGTTTTTTTTGAAAGGCTTAAAAAAATATTGGAAGATGAACCAGAAATTTTAAAATATTCATTTAGAGTATATCCTCCTAACTGTCTCTTATATTTTAAGGATAATTCTATTCGAATCAATCCAAATGGGCTAAGTGATGATGATATCCCTTTAATTAACGAAATGTTTAAATCGATTGATGGTTCTCTTGATTTAAAGTCTGATAAGAGCATCCTTTTAAGTGATGGCATATCAAATGAATATGATATAAAGGTAGGTGATCAGGTTACCTTGATGGTACAAACTGCTGATGGGACTATTAATCTAGATGATTATGCCGTTTCCGGTATATTTAGATACACTTCAATGGCAAATAAGGATAAAATCTATATGAGATATGATCATGCAAAAACTTTGTACAATGCAAATTTGCCTTCTAAATTAAATGTACAGGTAACTGATATGTCACAGGTATTGAAAATAAAGGATAGAATAGAACTAAAATTGCAAAAATTACAGGAACAATTATTAATTCAGGATGATAGCATTGTCGTTACTTCATTTTATGACGGGTTAGGATTGGCGCGTTCATTGTCAAATATTAATAAGTACAGTATGATGAGTTTAGCATTTTTTCTCCTACTAATTTCATTTGTGGGTATTTGGTCCATGCAAACTGAAAATAAATTCTTGAGGGAAAAGGAAACTGGAACATTGCTCTCATTTGGCTTCTCAAGAAATGCAATAAAAACTATTTATATATATGAAAGTTTATACATGAGCGCCATTTACATTAGTATAGGAGTATTAATAATGATAGTCACAGTAAAAATTATAAATATATTCGAAGGAATATATCTTGGAGATGCAGCCTCATTCGCTTTTGGATCTTCAATAATAAATCCGGTATTAAATTTTAGAGATATAATTATTACTGTAGCTGTTGCTTTTTTCTATCCAGTACTTGCTACATTTTTATCTGTTAGAATTCCGAAAAATAATATAATCAAATTACTTCAAAATAAATAGAATCATGAAGAATATTATGAAATACTTTTTTAATTTATTATTGACTTTAGTTCTCACTTTTGGTTATTCTCAAGAAGAAAAAATCAATTATTTAGAATTGATGGACAAGTGCTTGTACATTGAATATGCAAATCTTCGTATGGACATTTATAAAAAAGATAAGGTTGTTAAGTTTTACGATATGATTTCATATCGAGTAGGTGAAAAAATGCGCCTTGAATTTGTTGAACCAGCAACAGAACGAGGAAGAAAAATGCTAAACGATGAGTCCAATTTATGGATGTATCTGCCTAGAACTTCACGTGTGATGCGACTTCCTTTAAAACAATCTTTCATGGGAAGTGATGCATCTAACAGGGATTTAATGCGAATGTCATACCAAAGAGATTATGATATTATTAAAATTGAAGAAACAACTGAAGAGGTAATTTTAATCTTAAAAGCTAAGGACCTGACTGTATCTTATAATAAAGTCGTATTAAGAATTAATAAAGATAAAATGTCACCTGTTAAACAAGAAATGTTTAGCCTCTCTAATAAACTGTTGAAGACTATTGTTTATGAGAACCACATTGTTTTGGATGATATAGGTTTTCCTACTACTTATACAATTGTAGATAATCTATTAAATGATAGTAAAACAATTATGCAATATTCTAATGCAAAACGAAAAAATAATATAGCGAAGGAATTTTTTACTCTAGGTTCGATAAGAAGATAATAACAATGGGCTTTTTAATTCTAACATTTCATAAGAGAAGTAAGCTGATAATTATCGGTTGTCTAATGATTTTATTTTCAATGACAACTTATAGTCAATCATCTAATTTTACCCATCTATTCATTATGGAAAACTATAACGAATTCAATGTACTAGACAAGCAATCTAAGGTAAATCCGGATAATTTATTAGGATTGAATGATATATCTTCTATAACAAGATTTTATCCAATCCTAAGTTATAATGACACGATTTCAAATGAATTTATCGGTACATTCCAAGTTGAACCTGGTTTCTTTAATAACAATTTAAATTTTTCCTTGGATTTAAAATTTATGGAATTATATACCGCAATCAAATTTGATGAAAAAAACCGTTTATTGATTGGAAAGAAAAGACTAGATTGGGGAAGTGGACTTGTTTGGAATCCAACTCTTTTTTATACCCAAAAAGATCCTTTAAGAACACAAAATAGACTTGAAGGTGTTTATCAATTAAATTATAATCATCTATTTGAGAAAAGCGATTTAGAGTTTTACATATTCCCGGATTCCACAATTTCAAAATCGAAAATTGCCATAAAGTACAATATGTTTGGCAACAGAAGTAATTTTAGTTCTACATATATTTACTCAGGTGAAGGGCATCAGCTGGGTTATGACATTTCATATGGTGGCAATCAATTTGTTCTGTATTCTGAGGGAATTGCAAAAACTTATTCTCGAAGATTTTCTATTAATCCTGAAGGTTTGATTATAGACCCCACTTCAATAAAAAAAACTTTAAATATTGAAGTCGTTCTTGGTTCTTCAATTAATTTAAGTGAACGGATTACCAGTTATTTTGAATATAGATATTCTGGAGATAATTTAAATCGTAATGAAATTAAAGCTTTTCGAAATTATTTACCAAATAATCTTATACTTTATGACCCTATATCAATGGGTCAACATTCATTTTTTGGGAGTGTCAATTATATAGGCAGTTATGGTAGATGGTCATTAAATTCACGCGGATTTTATGATCCAACTTCCCATCAATTAATTTTATCCCCGTTATTTGTCTATTCATTAAATAACCTTCAACTAGAATTATCAGCACTAGCATTTCATAATTCATTTGCGATTTACGATTTACAATCAACATTATTAATCAGCTTATCTTTTTAAAATGGAAAATATAATTGTCTTAGAAAAAGTTAATAAATCTTACTTCAACGGTGAAGTTAAAACTCATGTATTAAATGATTTTTCATGGTCTTTTGAAAGGGGGTGTTTTACTATATTGGCCGGACCATCTGGTTCTGGAAAATCTACTATATTGAATATTATGGGAACTTTGGATAATCCTACCGATGGTAGATATTATTTAAACGATAAGCTCGTAGATTTTTCCGACAATCGAAGTTTGACATCTTTACGAAGAAAGAATTTTGGCTTTATTTTTCAATCATTTAATCTAATACCAGTACTCACGGCGATTGAAAATGTTGAGCTTCCATTAACTCTTTTAAATCTATCCTCTAAGCAGAGAAGAAAAATGTCTATTGAGGCTTTAAAGGCAGTTGGCTTGGAGAAAAGAATGAACAATAGACCAGGTCAGATGTCTGGAGGAGAACAGCAACGTGTTGCTGTAGCTAGAGCAATTGCACGTAAGCCTGAGGTTATTTTTGCTGATGAACCTACAGCTAGTCTTGATAAAGAAAATGCTATTAATATTATAAACTTAATGAAAAATCTCAATATCAAAACGGGAATTAGTTTTATTATAGCCAGTCATGATGAGAAAGTTATATTAAGCGGAAAAGATGTGATTACAGTTGGGGACCTTATTCTTTAAACCAAATGTGTTAGTGCCAAATCTATAAAATTTTAACCTTTATATTTGTAAAATCTATAAATATCAATATATAAGAGTAAGGTGTTAAAAGTATGTAGTTGTAGATAAATGTTGGTGACCTTTAATTGTTTGGTTTTAAGGTTTCTAGTAATATAAAGTATGTTGAAAGTTAAGTTTTTTTTAGATTTAATGTATCATTCAGTTAGTCAATATTTTTTTGACTTTTCATAGTATAGCTTTATATTAAAACTCAAGTATTAAAAAATATGTTTAAAATAAAACTTATAAAAAGGTCAATATATTAATTTATGGGACAACCTAAGAAGTTATCAAATCAAGACAGCCTTGATCTTATTACTAAAATGATAGAACAGGCTCGCGCAAATATAGAGACTAAAACTGGTCCATCAATGCTTTTAATATGGGGTTATACAACTGTGATAGTTGGGCTCATTATTGGTATATTGGGCTACATGAATATTTGGTCTTATCGCTCATTCCTTTGGTTTTTAATTCCCCTCATTTGCTATCCGCGAATTGTTAAATATGTTAAACAAAAAAATGTCATACCTTCTTACATTGATATTAGTGTTAATAATATTTCACTATTATACATAGTTATTTGCACCACAGTTGCAGTAGCTAGTACTTGGATAGAATTCCCAGTTTTTTTTATAGAAGGTTTATTGATATCAATGTGGTCGTTTACACTTGGTGTTTTGGTGAAATTTAAGAAAGTAATGATTGGAGGTATTTTTGGTATAATACTTTCTCACATTTTCTTGTTACTAGGAAATTCAGATTTCAATATATTTTTATTCTTAATTATTATTGCTTTTACAATTATAATTCCTGGACACGTCTTTTCAAAATTACAGTCAAGTCGGAAAGAAAGTTATGAAAAAACTTAATCCAATAATACACTCAGCATTAAGGCTCGCCGTGATTTCATTGTTAATTACATTGGAAGAGGCTGACTTTAATCTTATTTTGAGTGAAACAAAATCTACTGCAGGAAACTTAAGTGTTCAGTTAACTAAGTTGGAGAAAGTTGGATACATAACTATTGATAAAACCTTTAAAGGTAAGAAACCTAATACAGTATGTAAAATTACTAAGAAAGGTATCAGAGAATTTGATGTATATGTAAAAAACCTTAAATCTTATTTAAATATTTAGCATTATAATTATTAAATCGAAAGCTATAATTGATTATTTTAAGTCTTAACAGATATTTTTAGTTTTTGAGATTTAGAGAGAATTATAAAAAGGTTGCTTTATAAGAAGGTTTTACCAAAATTTTGAAAACTCTCTATAAACCCCGCATTAAAAGTAGAATTATGAATAGGGAGTTAAGAACATTCATCGGAGATGAGACTAAAGCTACTTGCTTAATTTGTAATACATCGTATTATAATGGTAACCCTATCATTCCTCAGCCAAGTTGTGACTGTGGAAACATACCCTATTTTGATATTACACCGGCTTACGTAAGATTTGCTATTAATTTTCCTTTAGTCACTGTTTCGAATTTAGATAATTGGCAAATTGAAATTCTTGGTCAAATAAAAAATTATGGGCATCCTTTGCATTATAGAAATCTAAAGGATGATAAACATCATTTGGATTTAAATCAATACTTAAATTCCACTAAGAAGGGATAATTCATTTAAGATAATTATCTTATTAAATTCTTTTAAGAGAGAAAGTAACCCAATGGGTGCTTTCTCTTTTTTATTTGACACCTAATCATTCTCTAATACCATAAAGAGAAAGTTTGTAATTCTAAATAAGGTTAACATGTTAACCTTGTTAACCCTGCCATTCTTTTTCTATAGTTCTTTTGTTTCAAGAATTCGAAAACAAAGGAAAGTGCACTTTCCATTTAGTCATTTTTAAAATAGAATTAATGGATTTAGAATTAGCCCAAAGATTAGATAGAATTGAACGCTTATTAGCGACTCAGAAAAAGGTATTGAATTTCGACGAAGTCTGCGATTATACAGGAATTTCAAAAAGTTACCTCTACAAATTAACCTCTCATAATAAAATACCATTTAGTAAACCAAATGGTAAGGTGATTTTTTTCGAAAAAGAAGAGTTAGATAAATGGTTACTGCTTAATAGACAAAAAACCATAAAGGAAATAGAAGACGAGGCTTCAAATTACATGTTCCAGAACAGAAAATTTTAGTTGATATGAATCGTGCTTTTAAAGGTATATGGATTCCAAAAGCTGTCTGGATTATAACTGAGCTAACGCTTCAAGAGAAGGTGTTTGTAGTTGAGATAAACAGTCTTGAGAACAATGGCAAAGGAGGCTGTTATGCCAGTAATAAATATTTTGCTGAGTTTTTTGTGATATCAGAAAGTAGGGTCTCCGATGTGATTAAATCTTTGGTTGATAAAGGAATGATAACAAGGAAGATTACCAAAACGCAAACAGGGTCTAAAAGATACATTAAAGTTTCACAGTACTTAAAAACTGCAATTGCGCACTGTAATAATTTAATAGATAGCACTTCGCAGAAGCACCATCCGCACTATGTGAAAAATGACAGCATATTAATACAAGATATTAATACACCTATTAGAAAAGGGAATAAAAGAAATATGAATGTAAATCCAAGGAAGAAATGAAAGATTCATTAGGGAAAAGAGTAAAAAGAAATTTTGGTTTAGAAACTGAATTTGAAAAGAAAAAACGAGTTGAAGAAAATAAGAAAGCAAATCAAAAAGGGATTGAATATTTCGAGCGTATTTGGTCAAAACCAGATGTGAAGAAGGTTCACAATATTACAACTAATCAATTTAAAACCTTGCTGTGGAAAGTTGGTAATGAGTACTTTAAAAACCTAAATCGTTCTTTTGATGTTGATGACAAAAACAAGCATTTTTTAGATTTAATCGCCAAATACTTCTCAGGTGACCCTGCTTTTGAAACTGAAACGAGTGGGGAATTACGAAAAGGTCTGATGATTTTTGGTCCATGTGGAACAGGTAAAAGTTCTGTTTTTGACATCATCCGAAAAATATGTATTGACTATAATTTGATGCAATATTGGTTTTCAAATGTTTCTGTTCATGATGTAGTTACAGAGTTTAATAAACATGGTGAAAGTATAGTAGATAAATACAGTAAAGGTGTCGTTCATTTTGATGATTTAGGTACAGAAAAAATGGTTCAACTCTGGGGAGTCAAAGAGAATTTATTTACAAGATTACTTCAAATACGCTATAACAATTTCAAATTAAAAGGCACTAAAACTTACGTTACCACAAACCATTCTATTAAAGATTTAGAGAAAATCTACGGAAAACAAGTGTACGATCGATTGTATGAAATGTTCAATTTCATTGAATTAGGAGGTGTTAGTAGGAGATATTAAAAGTCTTTTTTTAAAGAGCGAGTCGGACAGGGGCAGAGCCCCTTTCCAACTCGCCCTGCGGGAGCTCTCAACTCAATGAGAATAGGCGTTTAAGATAGGAGATGCGGTTATAAAACTTTATAATTTTCGGTATAATATTAATAGTAAGACCTTGATTAACAGTATTTAAAAATATAAAATGAAAAAGAAAAGTATCATAATTGGTCAAAGAGGCCATAAAGACATTAAAACTTTGTCTGAGACCTTTGGCAGTTCAATAGGTTCATTGGTAGAGGCAATGATTACCTATTTTAAAAGGACAGGAATAAACCCAAGGGATGCCATAAATGAAAGTCCCTCGACAATGATAAAGGCTCTTGATAAACGTATTGTTTCTTTTCTGAGAGTGCAGGAAAGAGATATTTTAAAACCAATGCGTGATGAAGTATACGCCAATGGTCAATTACAAAAAGAATCATTGGAAGGGCTTACTGATAACCTTCAAAATTTATTAAGTCAAATGAATTCTGCTGACCAAAAACGTACAGATTATGTCAAAACTGAACTCTATAAAATGCAGATAGCTTTTAATGTTTTGGCTGAATTTTTAGACGAAAGAGATAAGTCAGGAATTAATAGCAGGTTAAGAAGAGTTTTCGACCATGCCAATTAGTAAAGTGCATAGTAGTATGGGAGGAGGAAATAAGGGAAGTTCTGCCTTGTTGGTTAATTATCTGGATAAAGAAAATCAAGATTTAGAAAAAAGGGCGATGCAGGCGTCTAATCGAAATAAGGAAATAGAAATACGAAACCGACAACAATATTTTTTTAATCATCAATCAGATGCTGTAAGTCAAACAAAAGTAAGAGAAGATTTAGATACTAATATTTCAAAGCTTGGTAAAAATGATGCTAAATATTATGCGCCCACAATAAGCTTTAGTAATCAAGAACTAAAACATATTTCCAAAATAGCGACAGCTGGTAGAGATGTTGATAATGTCGATCAAATGAGTAACACGGAGTTTGCTCGATACAATGCCTATTTAAGAGACTATTCTAGGTCTGTAATGAATAATTACGCCGAGAATTTTAACCGTCAGGAGAAAGGTTTAAAATCCGGGAATGATTTGGTTTACTATGCTAAGATTGAACATCAACGGGCGTATAAAGGTAATGAGGAACAAGTTCGTCTAGGAAATGCAAAGTCAGGAGATAAAAAACCGGGTTTACAGTCACATGTTCATGTGATAGTAAGTAGAAAAGATAAAACACAACGCTTAAAATTAAGTCCGGTCGCAAATGAAAAAGCAACTACTCGTAAAATCGGAAATAACAAATATCATGTTGGTTTTGATAGGAAAAATTGGATAGATAAAAATGAAAAGAGTTTTGATAGCATGTTTGAATACAAACGAAAGGAGATAGAAAAATTTGAAATTCAAAATGCTTTAAAAAACGGAAGTCCTGAGGAAAACTTTGAAGCTTTAAAACGAATTGAGAAGGAAAAGGAGATATCAATAAAACAAATGCAAAGCAAAGACAAATCTCAAAGTATTGAATTATAACAGAAATTGAACACATATGAAGAATCAAATATTTATTTTTTTAATTGGACTAGCACAATCATTTTATGACATTATAGAAATTATACAAATAACAATCTTTGTTGGACTCATGATATATGGTATGTATCTAGTTTCAAGAGTTTTAAATATATCGATGATATGGTTGATACTATCTCTGTTATTCGGTTTTACAATGTTCATATTTGCTTTTTATCCTATTGCACATCATGCGATACTCTTCTTTAAAAATGGGTCGTCTTTTAAGTTGCCAAAAAAAGTATCTGAAATTGGATTTAGTTTTAAGACCAAAAATGGTAAGGTCAATCTAGACAACCCATTTAGAGGCATTTATATTCAAGGTGGAGCGGGAAGCGGTAAGAGCAAGAGTTTGTTTGAACCTATTATTGATCAGATGGTTCAAAAATCTTACACTGGTATTTTGTATGATTTTAAGAGTCCCGAATTAACCAGGCATGTTTATGCGGCTGCGGAAAAATACAACACAGAGGTTAAATATTATTTTGTTGATTTTAGGGAGGCTTCAAAAAGTCATAGAATAAACCCATTGGACCCTAAGTATCTAACTAAAACTGCTTATGCTTTTGAATTTAGTAAAGCTTTAATAAATAACCTGCTACCTGAAACGGTAGCAAAACAAGATTTTTGGGGACGTAATGCACAAAGTATTCTAGCTGGGTTAATATGGTATATGAGGAATCAACACCCTAAATATTGTACGTTACCGCATATAATAAGTCTATTGCTTCATAGTAATATTGAGAAGTTGTTGACTAAAGTCAATGAGGACCCTGTGGCAGGTGGTATGATCGTAAGTCTTGTTCAAGCCATTGAAAGAGGTGCAGAAAAGCAAGTGGCGGGTGTTTTGTCTACTCTTCAGAATGCACTTTCAACTTTAAACACTGCTGATATATTTTGGATTCTTTCGGGAAATGATTTGAATTTAAATCTAAACGATCCTGCTTCACCTAAGTTTTTGTCAATTGGGAACGAGAGTAGTTTAGCTGAAACATATGCTCCCGTCATTTCTTTAATAATAGCTGTGTCTAGTAAGATGATGAATGTTCCCAACAGGCAACAAAGTGTAATTATGTTAGATGAGGCTCCAACCATTTACATCCCAAATTTTGAACAGATTCCGGCAACGGGTAGAAGCAATAAGATAGCAACGATTTTTGGAGCTCAAGATATTAGTCAAATAAATGATAAGTATGGAAGAGAAAAATCTCAAGTTATCATTTCTAATCTGGGAAATCAGTTTTATGGTAGAACAACTAATTCAAACTCGGCTAAAATGATAAAGGAGATTTTTGGCACACATGAAACTAGAATGTGGTCAAAAAGTCGTAGCAAAAGTACCTCAGGTACATCATTGTTTGGAGGTAAATCAAGTCGGTCAAAAAGTAAAAGTGAAAAAATTCAGGAAATGGATAAGATACGAGCTGAAGATATTACCCAACTTAATTCTGGTCAGTTCTTTGGAATTTTAGCAGAAGGAAACAAAAAAGAATTGCTAGGAGTACAGTTCAAGCCATTTTTATCAAAAGAAATTGATTTTAGAGTCAAAGGTGCTACAGCTAATGAACTGGATATAGAAAGAAATTATAAGCGAATTATTGAAGAAGTTAAAAACTTATTTGAGAATGATATCAAAACGGTTAATTCAAAAAGTAAATCTCGAAATAAATATTTGAACCTAGATTTTTAGATAGAACCATAATTGAGCATTCGATTTCATCCGTTCAATGTTTGATTTGCAAGCTCCAGGTTTTGTGTGAAACGTCAAATGAAAGTATTTGTCTTATTCAAACAAAACCTGGTTTACGCTCACCATCAAAAATTAAACAGATGGAAAAAGCGAACGAAATTAAAATTAGTTACAGTCAAAAAACTAACACCAAAAACCTTTTGAAAATTACTTCATCAACGGAAGCCAATCAGATAATTCAAAATTCTTGGGATCAAGACAATATTGAACTATTTGAAACTTTTAAAGTGATTTATCTTAACAATAGTAATGTAGTTAAAGGGATAAGTACCATATCAACAGGGGGTATTACAGGAACTATAATAGATATTAGATTGATATTTGCTACAGCTTTAAAAACACTTTCTACCGCAATAATTCTTACACATAATCATCCAAGCGGTACCCTAAGACCTAGTGAGGCGGATAAAAGAATGACTGAAAAGATTATTAAAGCAGGGGAGTTGCTGGATGTAAAAGTTTTAGATCATTTGATTGTGACTCCGAATAAAGAATATTACAGTTTTGCTGATAATGGATTGATAAAATAATGAATTTTTGAATTACGTAATTTAAAATATTTAATAAAATTGTTTAGTATGAGAACTAATTTCATACAATTTTAGGTCTACCTGCATTTATGTAATTTATGGATTGATAGTAATTCTTTTATTTTCTATTTTTCTTAAAATTCTCCGCTTGTGAGAATATTTCTTCATAAACTTCGTCTCTTTCTACCGGAGGATATCCAAACTCATCAAGTAGTAAAATCAATCCAACTTTTAAAGCTGCTTTAATATCGTTTCGTTTACTCCAATCAGGAAATTTTGCTTGACTGTCTACTAGTTCTTTAACCTTCTTAGCTAACTCAATTAACTTTTCTTCTGGATAGGTAAAATCATATTTGCTACATAATTCTAATAAGATGTCGTAAAATGCTTTTTCCTCAAAGTCGATTCCGAGCTCGTCCCCTGCATTAAATTCATCACGTACTTGCATAATCATTTCAGTTAATGCTTCTGCTATTTCATCATAGACCTCACTTCGTAAGATATCATTCTCGCTTCTGTCATTGTATCTAGCAACTAATGAGTCCATTTTTTTAGTAAAATCAACGCCTTTTACTTTATTTACTTTCTTCATTTCCCCAATAGCTTTTGCTAATAGTTTTTGAAGAAGCTTAATTTTGGTATTTGGTAATTTTATCTTGTCTATTTTGGCTAAATAATCATCATCAAAAATATCTTGTTCAGCTTCTGTGTTTTCGCCTAGTTTAAATATTTCTTCTACACCATCACTTTGCAACGCATCTTTAATCATATCACGCACTTTTGCATTCATTTGTGCGGTATCTGGTGCATCTCCTCTTGTTAATTTGAAAACGATAGAACGAACTGCTAAATAGAAATGCGTATAATCTCTTTCCTCTTGCGAGAGCTTTTCACTTCCTGCACAAATGTCATAAGCCGCTTTTAAACGCTTTACTAAGCCCATAAAACGGGTTTCAGCTTCTTTAGTTACTTGTGCAAATTCTGCTGCTTGATTTAAGGTGTGTAATTGGTCTAATGCCGAACCATTAAAATATTTACTATTGTCAAATTTGTGAAAGAACTTACTTAATAAATCCAGGTGATTACGAACTATAATTAACGAAGATGCTATATCTTCAAAGTTGTCTTGGTCGCCTTTTCCGTATTTGGCTAAAGCCATATTCATAGCTTTTTTAATACCAATATAATCCACAACTAAACCTTTGTTTTTACCTGCAAATTTTCGGTTTACACGAGAAATGGTTTGAATTAAATTGTGTTGCTGAATTGGTTTGTATATGTAAATACTGTCTAAAAATGGCACATCAAAACCTGTGAGCCACATATCTACTACTATAGCAATTTTAAAATTTGATTTTTCATTTTTAAACTGACGGTCTAGTTCTTTTCTGTACTCTTTTGTGCCTAAAGAATCATAGAGTTCTTTTGGGTCGTCTTTACCACGTGTCATTATCATTTTAACACGTTCCATAGGTTTAATTTCTTTTTTCTCTTTTTCTGATAGTTCAGCTCCTTCTTCCGCTTGTTTTATGTCTGCCCATTCTGGTCTAAGTGCAATAACATTTTTGTAAAACTCATAGGCAATTGGTCTACTTGGGCAAACAAACATTGCTTTACCTTTTACCGTAGCTCCTTCATTAATTCTATTTTCATAGTGAGTGACGAAGTCAACTGCAATTTTTTGTAGCACATCTGGGTCGCCCAAAATAGCATTCATATTTGCAGATTGCTTTTTGCTTTCTTCTACTTGATATTCATTTGCTCCAGCTTCGGCTGCTTCTTCGTAATACTTCTCAATTTTTTCTAGTTCGCTGTTGTTTAAAATTACTTTTGCGGCTCTACCTTCATATACTATTCTTACGGTGATTTCGTCTTTTACAGATTCTGTCATGGTATAAGAATCTACTACTTTACCAAATACATCCAATGTGGCATCTATTGGTGTTCCTGTAAAGCCAACAAACGTTGCGTTAGGAAGTGAATCGTGTAAATATTTAGCAAAACCATAGGTTTTCTTAACCCCTTTCTCGGTAACTTTTATTTTTTGGTCTAAATTGGTTTGACTTCTATGTGCTTCGTCACTTATACAAATTACGTTAGTTCGGTTTGTTAGTAATTCTAAGTCTTCGGTAAATTTGTGTATGGTGGTTAAAAACACACCACCAGATTCGCAACCTTGCATTAGTTCTCTTAAATGACTTCGACTCTCAACACTTACAATACCATTATCACCTACATAGTTTTTAGCATTGGTAAATTGTTCAGAAAGCTGCGTGTCTAGATCCGTACGGTCTGTGATTAGTACAATAGTTGGATTTTTAAAATACTCGCTTTTCATTAATAAGCGCGTTAAAAACAACATTGTAAAACTCTTGCCACAACCTGTAGCACCAAAATATGTCCCACCTTTGCCGTTTCCATCTGGTTTTTGAGCTAGTTTTATATTGTCATATAATGCTCTTGCCGCATAATATTGGGGATAACGACACACAATTTTTTCATCTTTTTTACTGCTATCTGGTAGGTAAATAAAATTGCGAATAATATCTCTTAATCTGTTTTTATGCAACATTCCTTGAACGAGCGTAAACATAGAATCTATGCCATCTACATCTTTCGCTAATCCAGAAACACGTCTCCAAGCATAGTAAAACTCATAAGGTGCAAAAAATGAACCCGCTTTGTTATTTACACCATCACTAATAACACAAAATGTATTGTAGATAAAAAGTTGTGGAATATCTCTCTTATAACGTGTTGTTAATTGTACATAAGCATTGTGAATGGTAGTGTTTTCTTGTATGGCTGTTTTGAATTCAAACACCACTAGAGGTAAACCATTGATGTAGAGAATACCATCTGGAATACGTTTGTGTGTACCTACAATTTCTAATTGATTGACAAATTTATAGATGTTATTATCGTCATAAGTTAATTCAGGTTCTGCAACTTTAATCGTTTCTATGCTTGCGCTTTTAACTTGTTTTTCTAAACCTGAAAAATCTATTAATTGTACGTAGATATCCTTTTCACTTGGGTCTTCTCTTTTTAAAATAAATCCATCTGAAAGCATACGAATAAAACGTTTATTACTTTCATATAAATCAGAAGCAGGTAATGTTTTTAATTGTAGAATAATACCGTCTATCTCTGTACTAGAAATGTTTTCTCTTTCATATTTTGAAGCTAAAAACGAACGTAAATCGTCTTCCAATATAACTTCATCATCTGCACGATTTAGCGAATTGCCTAAATGGTGTGGATAGCCTTCATTTTCTAATAGTTCAGAAAAAGCGGTTTCTAGTTGTGCTTCTGTAAATTTTTGACCCATCCGTTACATTTATAAACTTTCGTAATATGCTTTTAATTTCTTAGACATCAGCTTACGCCTTTCTTCTAAAAAACTTGTGTAATCTTGGTGTGTTGCCTCTTTAACAAAAGACGGAATATCGTTAGCTCTAATATTTTCTTCTAAAGCATCTTTAGTATCTATAGTGCTGATTTCATTAATCCCTTCGTTTATTTGGGTTTCTATTTTGCTTAGGTATTCAACGGGTGGCATTTTACCTACTTTTATATTGGTGGCTTGTTCTGTGTATACAAAATTTGCTACTTGGTTGTATGCTTTTTGTGAGTACCCGTTGGCTATTAAATATTGCTTAGGGAAAATGTGATGAATATCCCCGCGTTGCTCAATAAGGCTGGTAATAGTCATTGATTTAGATAAGAAAGCCACAGCATTACTATTTACTTGAGCAGCCAAATACAAGGTATAGGCGTTATTGTTTACACTAGAACTTTCTAAGTCGTTAATTAAACCAAAATCCCAGAAGCCCTCGCCCAAATGAGCTTGCTCCATTTGTAACAAATAGGCGGCAATACCTTTTTCGTTAATTTGTTTTATGTCTTCATCTATTCTAGATTCTGCGGAACCTGAATAACGCCCAATAAATATGGATAAGACTAACCATCTTTTTACATAGCCTTGTATTTCTGGTTCACCCATTCCTTCATCACGTAATTTTAGGTATAAGGCGTAGGCAAAGTTTAGACTGTTTTGTGATGAAATAAGCTTTCTGCTTATTAACCCAGTCGATTTTAATATCATTACAAACCTTTGGTAATTGGTTTGGTTAACAAAGGCTTCTAAGCCTTCTGAAAGCTTATTGTAACTGGCAGCTGCAATTTCATTTTCGTAAGTTCTGGTTTCAAAATTTCTACCAGATAACAAAGCTACCAAATCACTAAACTTACCGCGGCTAAATTTAAAAGTGAACGCTACACGGAGCATATCTATATAATCAGGGCAATACAAGTCGTCATTACCCGTAGCCATCCATTTAATGGCTTTATAGTAGTTACTTTCTGCAAAATTGGTGTCGTTATCTACAATATGTTTGTTGAAACCTTTATCTACCAATAAACGGCAGAAATAATCTACCATTTTACGCATTTTGTTCCCGCCGTGTTGCTCGTCTGAAGCAATTTTAGACATTACAAAATCTGCATTACTTAGTACCACACCTTTTTGATTAATACGAATAAAAATTTCGGTTACCGTATCTATATCTAAACTGGCATCAAGCTCAATAATACCAACTTGTTTACTTTTTATTTTTTTTAGATTTTCAATTCTATCTTCTATTAAATCTTCATCAGCTTCTGGGTTATCTTTTAAGTATTGACGAATGGCTTTGGTAATAGAAATTTCATCATTTACAATAGGATTGATGTTGTTGATCCATTCTGGACTTCTTTCTTTTGCTTTGTTTAAAACCTCAAAAGCTTCTGTTAATGGATTAAAGGCAATGCGAATATTAATTTCTTTATAGTTTTTGTTTAACACCCGTTGCCCAACTATAGCGGCTGTTAAAGCCGTAATACGTTGTTGCCCATCTATTAAAACTTTTTTACCCGCCGATAACTCTCCATTTTTTAATTTAACATCAGGATTTCGCCAAGTAATAATATAACCTACAGGATATCCTTGATATAAAGAATCTATTAAATCTCTAACTTTTGCAGCTTTCCAAACAAATGGGCGTTGAATTTCTGGTATGGCGATATCGCCAGATTTTATCCAACTCAATAAGGTTTCTACGGGTTGTTGATGAACACTATATTTTGCCATTATCAATTATTTTTTGGGTCTGTATTTTCATCACCAGAATCTTTGGTTTCAGCTTTTATTATAAAACCAAGCTCTTTGGATAATTTTTCAATTTCCTCCTTGTCTATTCTTGCCTTTAAACCATCTCTAAAATCATCTTTAGATTTACCAGAACTACTCAAAATTATTTTAATTCTTCCAGAATTATTCTTCATTATAGATACACATTCATCTGAATCTAGTAATTCTGTTTTAAAAATTGTTCGCACAACATCGCTTGCTTTATCCTCTAAGCTAGCGTGTGCTAAAAGGGCTTCTGAGAAAAGAATAAAAATTTCATTTGTTATATTATTATTCTGAATTAAGCGATCACGTAAACTTTTTAATGTATTATCTAAATCTCTTTCACTTTTTTCAAAACTTTTAAGTAACCATTCTACGATTTCTTTATTATCTATTTTTGAATCATCTGCTATTTTTAATAATACTGAATCAAAGACTTCTAAAGCAAAGCGATTCCAATTGATAAATCCAATAGTTTTTAATTGTTTGAATAACTTACGGTTTAAATCGCTGAAGCTTTCTTCCCATTCATCTTTAGATTTATCTTTATAATGATTGTTAAATACTTCTATTACTTTAGAAGCTATCTCTGATGAGCTGCCTTTAAGAATTGATAATATTGAAGGCTCTAGTTTTAAAAGTCTAGCTTCATCCAGTTCATTTGAGTCTTCTATTTGTAGCGTATTTAACAATTCTTCTGCTTCAATTTTATTCGTATTACAAATAGCAATAATATTCTCTAAAATTGGCTCTATGGAATAATCTCTGTGGGTTGGATTTATTTGAATTAGCTTATTAACAACACCAATGGTTAATTTATTAGTGAAAGAAATAGAGCCAACTAAAAAATCACTATAACTTATGTACCATTCTAATTGATTGGCTACTTCATCATAGAACTCTTCATTTTCGCTATTCAAAACTTTGTTATAGACAGCATTGTATGCTGTGTTGCTACTTGTCAGTAATGATAAACGTAACGCAGCTAAATCAACATAAATATTATCTCCAATTGTTGCACCGTTTACCATATGATGTATATCAGCATCAAGTATCTTTGACTTGACATCTAGTTTTGTGTTAGCTGTTAATTTTAACTTTTCTAAAATTTGAAATAATATATTTTCATCTCTGTTGTTTGGAGTAATATAACTGATAAGTTTTTTGTGGAACTTAGTTAACTTTAGAGGGGTTTTAATAAATTTCACAAAAGAAGTTTCTGCTAAATCTTTAGCCTCAAAAGTAATTAAGTAATCATCAATCTTTTCAATTCCACAGTTTAATTTATATTTGCTATATTCTTCTTCTTTATAATCAATTATTGTTTTTATTTTTTCTGGATTTACAGATTTAGATACTAAGTGATTAAAAGCTTTAAGATTCAAATTATTTTTGGCACAATATTGTACGACTTTATCAATATTATCTACATAATTAATAATTTCAAATTCGTCGTTGTCTAACCACAAACTTTTTAAGATACTAGTTAACCAATCTTTTTGCTTTTTTGAGGTAAGGTTTTTAAGAAGAGTTAATTGATAATTTTCTACTTTACCTAAATTTAAGTCATTAGATTGAAGATTTGAATATATGATGTTCCAAATCAAACCTTTTTGACTGGCACTAATGTTATCATTTTCAGACAAGCTATCTAATACTATAATTGGCTTTCTATAATCTTCCAATTCAGAAACTACTGGCTTAATTATATATTTAAAAGCAGGTATTTCTTGAATTTCTTTAAATACATTAATTTCATTATTTATTAAACTGTCACGTAATCGATTTTTATAGATTACCTCAATTGCATTATCTGAATCAATTTGATAAGCGAGTGCTGTTATATACTTTGGAAAATCTTCATCATTTTTATAAATAGGTTCGAGTCCATTTAAATAATTTAACTCGGTAATTGTGGAAAGTGTATTATCCAGTATTTTTTCTTGACACAATAAATATATAGCTATATACCTATCTGGTATTTTATCATCGATTAATTTAATTGAAATAAAATTATTGATAAAAGAAACAATTTCTCTTGGTGTTATCGCTGTATTTAATATTTCATAAGCTTGCTCTACTCTTTCAAATTCATTTTCATCATAGGTTGCAAATGCAGTTTCCCAATTATTTTTAAAAAACTCTTTCCAACTAGACATTATTGGTGGTGCAACCCTAAAAACAATATCAAATGTTTTATTAATGTAATCATCTGCATAATTTGTGTTCTCATCACCATTTAGTTCAGAAAACGCATTTTTAATATGCTTTCTATCAAAAGGAATAATTACTTTAATTTTTTCATACTTCTTCTCAGCAAAAAAAACGTGTATGGAGGACCAAACGTTTAAAATGTGTTTTTTAGGTAATCTGTCAAAATTATCAAGAACCAAAACTAAATTTTTATTCAAGTCATAATCAATTTCTGTCATCCACTCTTGAAAATCTTTTACACTTGGTTCTTCTTCTGAAATACTCTCAATTTTAGTTTCTTTCTTTTGCTTATTTGTGTAAATCTGAAAAGTTTCTTGAGCTGATAGTTTAAATGAATTCCAAAAACCATTGCAATAAATCCAATTTTTTACCAGGTTCCAGACATAAATACCAATAACAATAAAGATTGGACTTAGAACTAATACTATTTTCCAAAAGATGCTTTCTATTTTTAACCAATCATCCAGTTCTCCTCTAAAAGTGGTTACTGTCGAAGCATAAACAATAGCAAAAAGTGAAAATATAAAGCCTACACTTAGATATGGTAGGTTTTCTGTCGTAACCTCCTTCTTCTTTGATAATAAAATTGTCAACTTTTTTTCCCATTTTCCCTTTTTAATAAAGTTATTTTCTTTTTTAGTCAAGTAATTAGTTAACTCTATTAAAAGGGAGCGTCTTTGTTCATCTTCTTGATGTCCCCAAACATCATAAATAAAAAATATATGGTCAATTAGTTTGTCTTCTACAATTTTTACAAGATTACTTTTACCAACTCCCCAACCTCCATCAATACCAATCACTTGAAAAGTGTTTTCTTTTATAATATTAGTAATTACATTAGAAGTTCTTTCTTGAGATTTACCTTCAAACAAATCTTTTCCTAAAGGTTTATTTTCAATAAATTTATATTTCTTACTCATAATTTTCTGGCTATTTAAACTTCTACTATTGTCATTTTTGCTAATAATAAACTTTGCACTTCTTGGAGGGTTTTTGTTTGATTACAGTTGTCAAAAATCATAGTATCAATTTTGTTAATTTTTATTTCAAATAAATTGGCTATGATTTTATTATATATAACTTTCAAATCAAACAATTCATCTTTATTTATTGAACTAAAAATAGTACCTGTTCCTTTATTTGAATCGAATAATTTTTTATAATCCTTCATCAAATAAAAAGTATAACTAATTTCATTACTTCTAATTGACGCTAAACCTCTTCCAATACAACAATCAGTATTTGCAATATTCAAATCTCCTACGGGTGCTCGAACAGACATTAAAATATCTCCTTTTTTTGCTAATCTTTTCGGTTCAGAAGTATAACTTCTTATTGTTGGTATTCTAAAACCAAAATCAGTTCTACCTTGATAAAAAATTTTCCCATTACCTAAATCGTTATAACTTCCTCCACTTGGTGATTGTCCCATAGTTATCTTAGAAACGTCTTTTAATCTCTCCACACTCCACCCAACAGGAATCTCCTTATCCAATTCTTCATTATACACCATTTTACCTCCCGAAGATTTATACCCTTCGGCTCCGCTCAGGCTACCATCTTTATTAAGCACAGGAAACTCAAAATCTACAAACCAATGTTTGTATAAGGCTTGTGCCGTAGCCTCTAGGTTGGTGTTTATTTTGTCGTTGAGTTGTATGCGGTTGGTTACGATGTTGTACTCATCTACAATTTGTTGTTGTTTTTCTATGGATGGGATGGGTAATGTTACTTCACACATTTCATCATAGTCAAAAAATTCGTGAGCAGAGCCGTGTGACCTAAATCTTGCATAACGGTCAAATTCTGGTCTACGAAACCACATCATTAGATATTCAGAATTTAAAATATTTTCATCTTTTGATTTGAATATTCTATATGAAGGAGAAACAATACAATCTTCTTTAAAACGTAATGCAATGGAAATTCTATCTCCATTTCTAGTAGTTGCTCTATTGAAAGCAAACTGCCCTGTTCTAACTATTCTGTACTTTGATAAATCAACTCCAATTGTATTTGTTTTAGCTTTTTGAAAATATTTTCTATTGCTAATTCCTTGAAGTAACTTTATTTTATTTCCAATATTTTTTTCATTACAAGGTTCGATGTAATCGCCCAAACGTTTATAATTCATAGCCTAGAGATTTAAAAACGTTTTGTAATTCGCTTTTAGAAGCTTCTTCCTGTACTAAAAGGTCTTTCAGTTCAGTTTGTAAGCTTGTCATTTTGGTATTAAAATCTATGTTTTCGTCTCGATTTACAAACTCAATATACTTACTAGGGACTAAAGAGTAATCTTTTTTAATAACCTCGTCTTTAGTGGCACTGTAGCAGTATTCAGGTATATTTTTATAAGCTTCTTCATCAGTCTGCCATGTATGAAAAGTATTAGCAATATCCTCAATTTGCGTATTTGAAAATTGAATATATTTCTTTTCAAAAGGCTCGCCTTTTTGACGCAAGTCCATAAATAAAATTTCACTTTCGCGAAAGCGGTACTCACGGGTTTCCGTCCCTTTGTCTACTTTCTTTTCCGTTTTGTTTTTATTTACAATCCAAATTGTTACAGAAATATCAGTCGTATAAAACATACTACTTGGTAAAATGACAATCGCTTCTACTAAGTTATTTTCAATGAGTTTTTTACGAATCTTGTATTCATCACCACCACCAGAAAGTGCACCATTTGAAAGTACAAAACCAGCCACACCATTATCGGAGAGTTTAGAAACCATATTTAAAATCCAACCGTAATTGGCATTAGATTTTGGTGGTACGTCATAGCCTTGCCAGCGTGGGTCGTCTGTTAGTTCATCTTTACCACGCCAATCTTTTTGGTTAAATGGAGGGTTAGCCATTATAAAATCGGCTTTTAAGTCTGGGTGTTGGTCAGCACCAAAGGTATCGGCTGCTTTTTCACCCAAATTGGCAGATATACCACGTATGGCTAAATTCATTTTTGCCAGTTTGTAGGTGGTATTGGTATATTCTTGCCCATAAACAGAAACTTCTTTTTTGTTTCCGTGGTGATTCTCAATAAACTTAACAGACTGCACAAACATACCACCAGAACCACAAGCAGGATCGTAAATAATACCTTGGTAAGGTTCTATCATTTCTGCAATGAGGTTTACAATACTCTTAGGTGTATAGAATTCTCCTTTTCCTTTCCCTTCTTTAATGGCAAATTTGGCTAAGAAATATTCGTACACACGCCCTACAATATCATTTTGCTTATCGGCAATAGTGTTTATCTCACTTATTTGGTCAATAAGCGAAGCCAGTTTGGTTTTATCTAACCCCAAACGCGAAAAGTAATTGTCTGGCAAAGCACCTTTAAGTGCAGGATTGTTCTTTTCAATATTGTGAAGAGCGGTATCTATTTTAAGCGCTAAATCGTCTTGTTTGGCGTTTTCTTTTATATAAGACCAGCGAGAAGTTTCGTTTAAGAAAAAAACATTTTTCATATTGTAGAAATCCTTCATTTCTACATATTTTTCTTTTCCTTCTTTAATGAGTTCTTCTCTTCGTTCTTCAAATTTATCACTGGCAAATTTTAAAAAGATGAGACCTAGTACAACGTGTTTGTATTCGCTAGATTCTACGGAGCCTCTTAATTTATCGCAGGCTTGCCATAATGATTCTTCTATTGATTTTGTTTTTTCTTGTTTTGCCATTCATTTCTTTATTAAATAATTTTTATAGTCCGATTTGGAATTTTTGCTATTTTTTAAAATATTCTACCTTTTACGCTGAGTAAATTAACGATGCCTTTTTAAGGTTGTTTGATTTTTTACTTTGGTCAACTAATGTATCGAACAAGTTTTAATTAGTTTCTATTCTTATTAAACCTTTTAATGTTTCATTGCACGCGCATTGTATTGGCAGAGAGTAAAGTTTGGTTTTTAATAATTTTAGTTGGTCATTATACATATGTTATAAATCTACTTTCTTGATTTCATCAATAAATGTCTTTGTTCCACAAGCACTTGGCTTGGTTGTAATTTCTAACGCATCCCCCTCATTTAATAAATATTCCTCTATTTTGTTAGGTAAAATACTTAATGTAGAATCGCCATTGGTTGGCTGAAAAGTTCCATAACCATTGTCAGCGACTTTTGTTATTTTTCCGGTAATCCAATGTCCCGATTCAATAGCAGTAGCTTGAACTAATTGCCATTTACTTTGGTTTTTAGATTTATCTAAATTCTCATCAATAAAGGGTTTTAGATTATCTAAAACTTCTAAAAGCGAATAACAAAGAGACCGGTATAAGTAGGTGTTTGAAGTATTAGTCAAATAGGTATCTGCCCGTAATTTATTTCCTTCATTATGGGATGCATCTTGTGTTAAGCTAATTAGATGACGTATGGACTCAGCAATAACAGGATGAATTAATTCTTCATTGTAGGTATACCCTTTATTATAACCGGCTAAAAACAGACTAGCTCCATTTATTGACCCTCTACCATTTTGAATTTCATCAGGTATTAAGCCAATAGTGTTTAATTTTTTAAAAATAGCCTCCAAAATTTTACGCATTGGTGATAATGCATCTTGTTGATTTGTAATGTTTTCTGGTTTCTCAACATCTTTTATCAATTGTAGGATTCTTTCAAACTCTTTGCGTCCTAAATAATTATCATCACATAGTAGAAAAGCATTTAAGTGTTTATGTTTTAGTTGAGTTATTTCTTGATCTTCTACAGCTTTTTTAATGTCTTTAAATAATCTATTAATTTCTTCATCGCTCCCTTTTTTATAAACCTTTGTAAAAGCTTTTTTAAAGGTTTTGTCTTCATAAGCTTCAGCCTGGCCTGTAAGTACAAATACTTCAAACTTCTTCTTTAACTGCAACAATCGCTCTTTGGTCCTATGTATATTATAAGTATCCTCAGATCCTTTAGCATCATCCTCATTTTCAAAATACTTGGCGTCTAATAAAACCCCATCGTAAAAAGTGTAATTCCGTTCCAATTCACTCATGCCGCCATTTAATGATTTAAATGGGAAAAGGTTAATGCCATGTCGTTTTGCGCGACCCTTAGTGCCCCCAAGCGTTTGGTGTTCGTCATCAATCCATAGAATATTGTAAAAGATGTTTTCCATATTAATTGATTAATTTTATAGTAAATCTAAAATTAAATTTCACTGGGTATATGGGGTCTTCATCTAACGTTAAATCCCATTCAGGATTATTGAATTCAGTGGCAATTCTATGTATATCATAGCCACCCAATCCAGTACCTGATTTGGTCTCAGCTGTTGAATATTTGGTTATGAACTTTTCTCTGTCAAAATTTTTCGGAAAGGATTTGCCATTATTGCGTACCTCAATTGAAAGGAAATCATCTATTTCTTTTAACTCGATAACAACTTCGTTTCCGGTTGCCTTTTTCACAAATCCGTATTTATGAGCATTTGTTAATAAATTATCTAATAGTGTCTTCAGAAGCGTTTTATTTCCATAAATTCCACGCTCTTTAAGTTTTTCACCAATTAATACAAGCTTTTTTATTTTGAAATTTAATCCATTATTTGAAAGTTCATTAATTAGTCCGTTAACTTGTGATAGCGAAATAATGGTTTTGTCAAATTCCTTCAGAACAAATCCATTTTCTCCTTTTTCAAGAACCTCAGTCATGAAATTCACATCATGTTTTATTTCTTTGAGGGCTGAGAGAATATCGGTTTCGTAGAAATCTAAGAACGTATTGTTTAGAGCATCAAATCCATCGGGTTTCTCATTGAAAAAGTGAAATAAATTATCTGTCCAATCTAGAATATTTTGTCTAGGTCTGCCCAACGTATGTTTTAATGAGGCGAATTCATTAAATTGACCGATTTCCTTTCCATGAGCAAGTGCATTTCGTTCTTGTTGCAGTAATTTAATTTTGTTAGAAAGTTCAGTAATACCCTGTATTTTAGCTCTTTGCTCTTCCAGAGTAGGTAGCTTTATGACAATTTCAAGTAAGTCATCTTTCCTAATCATTGGAATTGCAGCACCCTGTCGATATGATTCTAATTGCTCTTCAACGTAATCTGCTTGAAGTTCATTAATTAAGTAACCTATATCCACTAAATTTTCATCTACTTTAAATGATATTATATCGGGCTGTAGAAAAATAGGGGTGCCAGTAAATTTAAATAAGGTAGGTTTCAATGTTTTCCAACGTGTGGCAATTAATAACGAAGATTTGTCTATTTGTCTTAAACTAAATTTACGCAATTCAGTTTCTTCAATATTAGGGACATCCAAATTATAGTCTACCTGATCATTTTTAAGATCTTTAAATCCAACTCTCTTTCCTTTATCAGGTAACTTACCTCTTTTGCCTCTTACAATTTCAACAATCTCTTTAAGTTTTACTCCTTCAATTTGTTTTTGAAAATATCGCGGCACATTAAGATTATAATCAAATTCTATAATTTGATTAATAGGCACAATACGTTCAATTTTGGATATCCCAGTTGTATCGCGATTTGTACTTAATGAGCTATATTCTGATAAAGGTTCGTTAACCAGGTTTTGACCATCAATTATTTCATATTTATCTTTATTACTATCGGAGAAATATTTTAATAGCTTAGAATCATTTAAAACCTTTTGTTTACTGTTTTTAGATTCTACAAACGTTTTAGCATCAATGAAACGTACTTTGCCAGGTAGTTTCTTGTTTTTGTCAATAACAAGTATAATTAGTGGGATACCTATATTTGTAAGTAGCCCACTTGGTAAAGAAATTATGGAGTCAATTAAATCTTTTTCAACCAGATATTTTCTTAACCGTTGATCTTGCATTCCTCTAAATAGAAAACCGTGGGGTATTAAGGCAATTAATTTCCCCTTTTCATTTAAGGAATTCATGCCTTTTTCAATGAGAAACTGTTCAATAGTTCTAATGCCCGGTTCAATTTCTTTTTTTTGGTGGCTTAAGCGCATCCCATAAGGTGGATTTGCAATAACTAAATCAAATTTTTCAGGTTCTTTAGGCCAATGTAAAATGGAATCATCATGTACATAATTAATGGTGTCTGGTTTTTGATAGGCCATAATACGTAAGGCACCCAAAGCCCAAGTTGTTTGGTTTAATTCTTGACCAAAATAATCATGTCCTTGATTTAGAAAAACTCCGAATGATGCAAGACCTGCAAAGGGATTGTAAATCTTAGAGTTTTTAGGTAGATCAGCAATAGCACACATTAAACGTGTTATTTCTACGGGCTGAATAAACTCCCCTCCAAATCTTCCTTGTGAATTCGTTATTCGATATAAAGTAGAATCGAATATTACGCTAAATTCTCTTTTAAGGATAACCTTGTCAATTTTAAATAATGCCTCAATAAGTTCTTTAAAGCCTTTATTTCTAATATTTACAAGAGAAGAACTAAAGCAATCAATAATTTTTGAATAGTCATTCTCAGGCTTATCAAAAATTGTGTCGTCTAATATTTGAGGCTCCTTATAATTCAGTTGACTATCTCCAAAGAGAAAATCTTTAGAGATTTGATCATCTCTATAAAGTGAAAGGAATAAAAGAATAATAGGATATTCGTTAGATCCAATTGAGTTATTCCTTAGAATATCAAACATTTCCCATATCTGACTTTCTATAGTTTTTATTGGTGTAAGATTTTCTATTTTATTTTCTTTCATCTTCTTTAATTAGTTTGCTGAGTTACAAATATCTATTGCATATATGCAGTCTTAGTGCATTAATCATATGCTGTTATATTTTTTTGTAATCTCATTCTTAAAGAATCGCGGAAATGGGGGGGGGAGAGCACTGTCATTTCCTCACCAAAGGAGAGAATCATTTTTTCTAATTCAAAGTTTGGAATAACTTCTAAAGTCAAATGGATAAATTCATCAGTAACATATTTCTTCTTTTGTGAACCATGAAGTGGTTTTGTTTCTACATAAGGCCATAATTTCTTGGTGACTTTAAGTTCTATAATTTCCGGTTGACCTTCGTTCAAGGTAACTCCAATAACATCATCAAAGTAATTATCAAAATCAATTTTACCTTCTTGAAATGGTTGGTCAGATTCTTCAATAGAAATGATTCTGTCTAAAGGATAATTACTGAGATTTTCATAATCTGGATTACGACCAAAAAGAAACCACCTTGAGTTAAATTGTTTTAAGTGATATGGATAAAAAGTAGTTATTAATGGTTCTTTTGCAAATGGTTGATATGTAATTTCTAATGTTTTGCTGTAACTAATGGCATTGAAAATAGGATCTAAAAACTCTAGACCTTTAAGAAAAGGGTTACTTTCAAAAGACATGATATGATTTTCTTTATCCTTTAAAAGAAAGGTCTGGTCTAATTTTGGAAGCAATTCATTTACCCACTCAAACTGAGGCAAACCTTTAAAGCGGGTCAGCACCATCATAGCTGATTTAATTTGTTCAGCCTCTAATTCATTAATAGGATTGTTCGTGATAGAGAAAGAGGTGTCTATGTACTTATAAAATGTTCTTCTACCTTCTTTGGTCTTTTCTAACTCTATAGAATAACCTTGGCTAGATTCCATAAATTTAATATCCTCATAAAGCTGTCTTTTTTTTATGCCCATGGCATTTGGGTTGAACTCAAAAAGAGCATCATTACACATTTCCAATAAAGTATTAATATCATAACGACGCCCAGGGTTAGAAAAACATCTGTCTAGTGCTTGGTATCGAATGAGGGCATTTTTGTTTATTGGCATATTAGCTATTTGTAACTAATTTAAAGAATATGTGCAGAATACCTTCACATATAGAGTTATGTTTTTAAAATAAATTTTTAGAGTGATATCATTTTATGAATTAAATGCTTTAGGACAAAGAGTTTATGCAATTTAGGTGGTTTTGTTTGATTCACTTTACGGTTTTCCGTAAGTGCTTTTTTTAATTTTTCATCAGAGTGAATTCAAATGGACTTATTGGTTTTGGGATGATGAATTTATTTGTGCAGATAGGTTGCGCGTATCGCCCATAGCTTTACAGTGTTCACTTAAAAACATTGCATCATGAAGTCATACTCTTAAGTAATGATTTCTTGTCTGCATTTTAAATATCATACAACATGAAAAAACTATCGGTTGAAAATAGAATATTAATGAGAATTCAAACACTTTTGAATACCTATCTAAGTGCCCCGAATACGGCAGTGGAAATTAATTCTATTGAACTTTATGATGTTATTAAAAAGAATCCGGAATTAAGAAAACGTTTTTCATCTAATACTGCCTTCAATAGGTTTCTTAGAAATTCACATAAATATGGGGATATGAAATCTCTTATAAATTATAGAGTGGATGACTCTAATAACTTAAACTTTCGATGGTTTTTTAGATTTAAGAATCTTAGAGAAAAAGCAAAAAGCACTAACACTACAGTAAATAAGGGTACATATAATTACTATAAATATTCGCAAACTGCAATTGCATCAGATGGAGTAAGGTTTAGTTCCTCACATGAAGTTTCTATTTATGAATATCTACTTAAAGAATCTCATTTACGAATAGATTTGGAATATCCTTTAATTATAAATGGAGAGCAGAAATTTGTTGACTTCACTATCACCAATAAATTAAATCGTAAAGTTTTTTATTGGGAGCATTTGGGTATGATTAATAGTGAAGAATATAAAGAAAAGATGGTAAACAAAATAGAATGGTACCTAAGTAATGGAATTAAATCAGTTGAGGATGGAGGTAATCTAATTTATACATATTATCATCGTGATTCTGATTTTATAAAGGATATCAAAAAATGTATTCAAATAATTAAAAATTAAACTTGATACCAACGGTCTCAGATATCAATCTGAATGGCTATTTAATAATTTAATATTAATAATGTAAAAAAATAAATATGACGAATTTTGTAAAGGAAATGGAAAAGCGAGGGTTTCAGGATACAGAACAACTATGTTTTGTTGTGTTGAAAAAATATGATGAATGCCACAAAAAAATTGCTAAAAATAATAATGAAATAGCATGTTTGATTCAAGAGAATCAAAAGCTATTGGATTTGATGCAAACGGCTCAAGTCACAATGGATGTTATAGGAGATGTCGTTTTGAGGGAGAAAGAATAGCATAAAACAAGAAAAAACACAAACTAACTTTAAGGTCTAAACAATTATGATATCCATAGATGAAAAACTTTATATCACAAGAGAAATAAACCAAATTGTCGTCGATTATGCTGAAAAAGTGGTTCTAAAAGATATGTTGTTTGCTTACAGTTTTGAGAACACGCGTGGAAAAAAAGAACTAACAGTCCTTATTAAAGAGGTTCACAGCTTCTGTCCCGATCGACCAACTAAAAATACGGCTAAAAAAATATCTGAATTTGTAAAAAGTTATTTACAGTCGCTCTCAAAATACAAAAAGTACGCTATTTATTTCAGGACATTAAATCATAAATACGACAAATATTTAGATATTGAAATGTCATTTGAGGACAATGATTTAGAGGATGACGGAAAAAGTAGGACCTTCGATGAAAAGTTTGGAAGAACATTGGCAGGAATGATTTATGACCCGGAAGTAACGGAATTAGAGGAAGATTGTTTAAACTTATTATGTGATTACTTATTTTCTTATACTGAGCAATTAGACTTATCACTTATAGATGAATATACTATAGACTCTGTTTTACAGCGAATAGAAGATGGTGTTTGGGTTTGAATGATAATCTTTAATTTTCAATAATACGGCTAGTCTTTATATTTTATAGCATTGATATTTAACTGAATGATATTGTTCCAATCTCATTCAGTTAAATGGGATTGAAATTTAGTTTTGCTCGCTTAATTTATATTTGAATTTACTACTTGAATTTCCTATTTTTTGAGATAGCTCAATTTCTGTAAATATGATTTTATTAGGCAATTCTAAATTCTCTAAAATTTCAATTAATCCGCTTTTATCACTTGTGTCATAAAGGCTTTCTCCATTTGGCTTTTCTCCTGTTATCCAGCAATTTGAACCATTACCAACTTGTGCGCTAAATTCAATAGGAATATTGCACTTAATATCGCAACTTATACTTATATATTCATGATCTTTTAATGAGTAGCCTTCACTTAATAAATGATTAATTTCCATAGGTTTTTCAAGTAGTTTTTGAATAAATTCATCATTATTTTCAACCTTTATAGGTTTCAATAATTTTTTGAGTTTATTAATTTTGTCAAAGACTTTTAACGGATTCGGTTTTTTATATATTTCTAGTTTCATTTTATTTTTGAGTTAAAGTGTTTAAAAAGTTATTTCCGGTAAATTATCTATTGCATTGTCTTGCAATTTTTGAACATGATTCAAATACTTCAATGTGCTTTTAGTTGAACTATGTCCCATAGCATCTGCAACTGTTTTTAAATTGGCTCCATTCATTAGCAATAAACAAGCGAAAGTATGTCTGGCACAATAGAAAGTTAAGTGTTTATCTATTTCTGTTCGTTGAATCCAATATTTTAAATTTTTGTTTACTGCATTATCACTGATGATTTGTAAATCGAAAACAAAATCTTCGCTATTTTTTCTTTCTCCAATTAAGTGAACAGCTACAGAGTTTAATCTATTATTTATTTGACCACCAGTTTTTTCTCTTGTAGTTTCTAGTCTATTATTTTTAATGTTCTTCCATTTCAATTTTCTTATTTCAGCCATACCCAAAGATGTATAACAACAGAATAAAAAAGCTTTTTTTACTTCACTATTACCACAGTGTGTGTTTGCTAGCAATTGTAGTTCTTCAGGAGTTAAAACTTGTTTGCGAAGCGTATCTTCTTTGTTAGGATTTTTAAACCTAATTTCATCAGTCGGCATTGATTTGATATATCCTTTGATTTTAGCATTTCTAAGGACTTTTTTAAACCTTGTAAAGTAATTGTGAGCTGTTTCTCCACTTAGTTTCGCATCGTGTATTAGATACGTCTTGTAAGTTTCCATTACTGAAGGAGTAATCTGTGAAATCTTTAATTTTTTATTTTGTGTTGCATCTTTGAATTTGGCAACGGCACTAGCTACAATTCTAATATCTTTGTATTTGTAGTTTTTGATGAAATCCTCTGCAAAAAGATTAAAATTTAAATCTTTTAAATGTTCTGGTTGATAAGAACTTCCAAGGCTAATTAATTCAAGTTCTTTATTAGCTCTTATGTTTTCTGCCAATCTTTTCTTTTCACTACGTTTAGTGTCGCTAGGTGTAATCTTAATATCTAAAAATTGGTATGATCGTTCCTTGTTATGGTATATGTCCAAGTAGTATCTTTTTACACCTTTAGCTAAATTCCTTGTTCTAAGTTTTACAGACATATCAGTAACATTATAGTAACAAATATAGGTAAAACATGAGAAAATACAATCAAATTAGTGTTTTGTATTTATATTTAAATAATTGAAATACAGTTATTTGTATTCTTTTATCTTCCTTTGGTTGATTAGGTTCGATTCCCGCCTCGAGTACTTCTAAACCCTCTTAATCAGATGATTAAGAGGGTTTTTTTTGTCTAATAAATCAGAATGTTTTGAAAATGGTGAGATTTATTTTCAGATAAAACACACCATTTTCAATAATTTGTATTTTATTTGAGCTAATTATCGGTGTTCCATTGTAAAAAGAATATTTATTGATAGTTACAGACATGATGAACTTTTTAAAAAAGTACGAAATATGGATTTTCTTAGTACTTGCGCCTTTACTTAATTTCGTAATCACTTACCTGAAAAGTAAAGGATTAATAGAATTCTTTCCCTATACCAATGGCCGATTTTATGCATTGATGTTCTTATTGCTATTTATTGTAAAAATCACAAAAGGTAATGAAGGTATTAAGAACTTATTTAGACCCATGTTGGTTTGGAAAGTGCACCCAAAATGGTATTTATTTGGTCTTTTATTCGCATTTACTATAGGTTTAATGACCTTATCAATTGTTGCGGTATATTCTGGAGATATGTCTATTCTTAATTTTGAATTGTATATACCTACCTTAAAATTTACTTTATTCTTATTGTCCTGGGCATTTTTGGGAGAGGTTGTTTGGATCGGTTATGCCGTTCGTGAGTTATCTAAAATAACCAAACCTTTTTATGCAACTCAAATAATTGGTTTTGTATGGTCTTTATGGTGGTTGCCTTCCGTTTATATAAATGTAGGTGTAATTGAAGACTTACCTGTTTGGCCTTTGTTTTTGAATATGATGGGTGCAGCAGGTATGTGTGCCATTGTTTATTCAAAGACTAAAAGTGGAATATGTGTATTGGTGATACAATCAATGCTAAATATGTCCTTAGTATTATTACCAATTTCGCCGGATGCGGGCGACCATACCTACACTATTTTCGCTGTACTGTATTTTCTGATTATGCTTGTGTTTATGTATTTTATGCCGCCTAAAATTAATGAGACAAATATAAAGCTAGTGCCTAGTAAATGATAGTGTTCTTTTTTTGGTTACCCTAAAACACCTTTTACTTTCTTCTTTTTAATAGAATTGGGTATATGCTTATTGGCCTTTAATTGAGTCATTATGCTATTTGCTAGAAACTTTGCCAAATTAACAGGTACGGCATTACCGATCATTTTGTAGCCTGCGGCTACTTTTTTATAATGAAAAATAAAATCGTTTGGAAAAGTTTGTATCCTAGCGCACTCACGAACACTCAGCCTTCTGTAAAGATGCTCTTTACCAGGTACGAATACACGAACATCTTTATCAATTAACTTCATCTTTGGCGCTTGCGGGTGTATGGGTGCGTGTCTGCCACCTGCTTGTATGGTAAATGATTGCTCGTCCCAATCACGAACTCTGTTTCTAGACATGAACATGGTTGAAAAACCACCTATCATATATTCATGATTGGGAATAATACATTTATTTCCATTGGTATTGTTGAACTCCAAAGCAGGAATTGCTTTTTTATCTAAATCGCCTATGGCAGATTCAAGTGTTATTTTTGGAAAGGTCTCTTCAGGGAATTCATATTTGAAACCCAAATCCTTTCTTATACCTATAAAAAATACCCTTTTCCTGTCTTGAGGCACATTGTAGTCAGATGCATTGAGCATTTTGAAGGATAGGTCATAACCTGTGCCTGCATTTTTTAATAATTTTTTAATTCCATCAAGCGCCGTAGTGTGTTTGCCGATCAGCATACCGCTTACATTTTCTGCAAGAAAGAATTTGGGTTGTTTTGCTTCAAGTATTCTTATGAAATCATAGAATAACTGCCCTCTTTTATCTTGAATGCCCCGTGCGGCACCTGCGGCACTCCAACTTTGGCACGGTGGCCCGCCAATTATTCCATCACAATCGGGTACATCTTCTGCAGGTATATCAACAATACTTCTTTTATCAAATATGGTATGAGGGTGATTCTTCTGGTAGGTTTCCCAAATATCCTTATCATATTCATTTGCCCAAATAACATTGAAACCGGCTTGTTCAAAACCAAGGTCTAGTCCGCCTGCACCAGCAAAAAAGGATACTATATTCATTTTCTTACGCTAATCTTTTATTTAAAACTTCTTAAAATAAGTTATAGAAAAACACATAATAAGATGACAAAAATACATTTTAGAAATTCAAATTGCTTTTAATTCAAGCATCTATTTTACTCTATAAAAAAGATTTGGACAATTGTATGTTTGCCTTCAAATTATTGCCTAGAAGATATGTTCACAAAGTTCTTTGCTTGTATGGTTTCTTTCTTACGTTTAATATTTGCCACATTATTTTCAAAGGCCTTAACGGTAATTTGGTCTTTAATGACTAAATGCATACCAACTTCACAATGAATTCCGCTATAATTTAAATTTGGCATGTTTTTAAATTTAGTAATATTCACATTGTCCAAAAAAATAAATTGGGTGGGTGTAAAATTATATGAACAATAAATGAGTGTGTTGTCAATGATTATGAATTTGGAATGAATATTCTCATTGACAAAGTACTCTGCATTTTCTGTTTTAATGATCTGACTAAAAAAATGTTGAAAGTTACGGGTGTTTACGGGCGTTCTATATTTTGTTTCATGAAGTTGCTTTTCATCTTTAGAAAGTGGGGAAAAAGTTTGTGATAAACAGGTGACCTTTACGCCTTTGTTCGCCATAGTTATTATTTCGCCTAACATACCTTTACGGGTATCACTTTTGTTGATGGTTGAATGGTACTTTGCATTGACCCCGTAATTAAATGCAGCTAAATGTTGTGCGCAAACAATGATTCTTTTTTTTGCGGAAATAATATATTGTGAAATGGTCTTTTCTAGAAGATTAGCGGAATTGTCATAAAAAGGAGCGGTTATAAATATGGAATCTGAAAAATTAAATGCTAGTTTTTCATATGTATTACACGTTGTATCTAAAGAACTTTTGTAATTCTTAATGTTGATAGAGTTTCTTATTAAATTCTTGTAAAATGTTTTTATGTATTCTTCATAATTTGGTTCGTCTTCGACAATGATCATAGATTCATTTTTTACCAAATCTCTTACTGCCAAATTGCAAGAACTTAATAGTATTAGATATCCATTTTTCTTTTTAATATATGCAGATTTAATATGTAAAGAATAGGGTAGCGAGCCTCTTGAAAACTTTTTTACGCGTGCACTTCTAACGTATAAATGAGGAAAGATATATAGGTTAAAATTTTGGTGTAATGTTGATCTATACATCTCACCATAGATTATTCTTGCCAAATTATACTTCGTGTAACGTTTATTTAACTTTTTGCCCGTTACAATACTTTTTATAATTTTCGGCTTAGAATGGTCATAGCCTTCTAATGGAATAGTTATAACATTTACCGTAATGCCGGTTGCAGCCACTTCTTTTAAATAGTCGTGCAAATGTTGGTTATTATACAAATACCAAGAAATATTAATTTCTTCAATATCATTTTTTTGCTCCTCAATAGTTTCTTTAAATTTTTTAAGGAGTAAGGGTGAGCCGCCTTCTTCATAAAAATCGAACCGATTTTTATAATTTTCAGGTTCGTCAAAAAATGATTTAAAGGGCATTTATGCTTTAACTGATGGTTAGAATTTAAAAAGTAAGAATTGTTGCTTATTTTACACTGATCAATACTGCTTCGCAACTCTTTAGGTCTGAATTTAATACTATGTTCTCAGACTTTTTTCCGTCAGATATTTCTACGGATACGGTGTTTGGTGGCGAGTCTCCTAAATTATGTGCGTAAAGAAACATATCGTTAGATTTTTTAGGGTCTAGTTTAATTTTAAACTCCTTTTTCCAATAGGTTAGGTAGTACTTTTTAACTACTTGTACACCGTTAAGGTAAATAGAGACAATATCACCATCTTGCCTGCCGTGATCCCAGATTTTTATGACCACATCTTCAGAATTGAATTCAAATTCTTTGGTGTATGAAATTTTTCTTCCATCAAAACTGTCCCTTACTTCTGGTTTACTATCTGTTTTGTTTTCAGTTTTTGACTCAGGTTTGTTGTTGGTTTGGACTATAGCAGTTTCTTTAGGTGCAATTTGTTCTTTTATTTTTTTCTTTGTTTTAGATTTGGATCTAGATTTCTTTTTCTTCTTAGTTACGGTATTAACATTGGCTAGTTGTTGCTTTTTCTTTCTTTCATCAGATGCTGCATTGATAATTGAAAAGAATGGAGTAACCTTTTTGGCAATATTGTATTTGTCATCTGGGAACAATTCTATGGCAACTACTTGGTATCTATCTCCAGAGCCAATGTTTTTTGCCAATTCTATTCCGTCTTCAAAACCGTCGTTCTTAAACGAACCCAATTCTTGTACTACCATTTCATTTCGTACCAGAAAAAATCGAATAGACTTGCTAGTGTCAATTTTTACGGTATTCCACTGCAAAGTTATTTTATCTGGAATGTTCCAGACCGTGTTTTCATTGGGGGAAACGATATTTATTGTAGCGGTATCTTGCGCATTACTAATAGTGGATATTAGTAATAAGACAGCTAATAATATAAAATGAATTTTACGCATAAATAATGTCTTATCTCGTAACTATTCTTAAAAGATTTTCGGTTAAATACCTTAATAATCTACAAGATATATGATACTAAACGAAATTTTATACACTTTTAATATAACTATCTGTGCCTTTTAGTTCAGTTTGGTCATATTTATATTTTTTTCTAATTGTGGCTCAATATTTATATGTGACAATATGCTTCTATTTTTTAGTGTTAAAAAATGGAAATAATCCTAATAATTGGAAATAATCCATAATTTAGCTATCCCGAATTTTAAAGGATAGTTATGAGCAAAACCATTTTACATATTGATTTAGATACTTTTTATGTTTCCGTAGAACGGTTGAATAATCGTGAATTACAGCATAAACCATTATTAGTGGGTGGTACGGGAGACCGTGGTGTAGTTGCGGCATGTAGTTATGAGACCCGTGGTTTTGGCGTACATTCTGGTATGCCCATGAAAATGGCGCGAGAGCTGTGTCCTGATGCTGTTGTAATTCGTGGTAATGCAGGTGACTACAGTAAACACTCTGATGTGGTAACGGAAATCATAAAAGAGTACGTGCCCGTATTCGAAAAATCAAGTATTGATGAGTTCTATGCAGACCTCACCGGTATGGACCGTTTTTTTGGTTGCTACCAGTATGCGTCTGAAATGCGTAAAAAAATCATTAGGGAAACGGGACTCCCCATTTCTTTTGGACTATCAGTGAACAAAGTTGTTTCTAAAGTAGCCACTAATGAGGCGAAACCTAACAATCAATTAAAGATAGATGAGGGGTTGGAGAAACCTTTTTTGGCTCCGTTATCCATTAAAAAAATACCAATGGTGGGCGATAAGACTTACCAGACCTTACGCAATCTTGGATTACGACAAGTGCGCACGGTACAAGAAATGCCTATGGAGGTAATGCAACGTGTTTTAGGTACCAATGGCGAGGTTATATGGAAACGTGCCAATGGTATTGATAATACCCCTGTGATTCCGTTTTGTGAGCGAAAATCCATTTCTACAGAGCGTACTTTTAATAAAGATACTATTGATGTCAATAGACTTAGGGGAATTCTTATTGCCATGACCGAGAACCTGGCATATCAATTAAGGCGAGGCGATAAACTTACGGCGTGTATTTCGGTAAAGATCAGATATTCAGATTTTAATACCTATTCAAAGCAAATGCGAATTCCCTATACCAGTGGAGACCATATTTTAATACCTAAAATATTAGAGCTGTTCAAAAACTTATATAACCGTAGGTTATTAGTGAGGCTAATTGGTATACGTTTTAGTCATTTGGTATCTGGTAACTACCAAATTAACCTGTTTGATGACACGGAAGAAATCTTAAGTCTTTACAACGCTATGGATAATATTAGAAAACGTTACGGAGATAAAAGTGTTTTGCGGGCATCGGGCATGGGAGCAAAGACCATTGGTAGAATGCATAATCCTTTCAACGGACTGCCGCCAGTTGTTTTGGCACATCGGAAGATTTAGTTGTTGGTTCTTCGTTGTTGGTTCTTGGTAGGTATGCCTGGTCACGAAGAGTTAAGATTTGTTTGTTGAGGAGAGAAAAGAAGTTAGAATATAGAAAATAGAGAAGCGAGAAAGCGTAATGCGCACTGCGTTACACGCTATGAGCAAAAAAAACCAATAACCATCAACTAAAAAGAGGAGGCACAAAGAAGTGATCTGTTGAATTGGGGTAACAATGATAATCTCTAGTACTCATTTTCGGCAGATTGCTTCAGTGAAAACCTCGCAAATACGAAATCCGTTCACTGAGCGTAGCCGAAGTGAAATCTTGAGTGATAAAGTAGAAGTTATAAAAGAGAATATAGAGAAGAGAGAAAACGCAATGCGCTACACGCCTAACGCCACACGCGAAGCGTAAAAAAATAGCGTTTAGCGCGTAGCGTCAAGCGAACAGCGTACTGCGAAAAGATCGAACAACAGACAACCAACAACCATCAACCAAAAATGTACCTAAACTGTCACACATATTACAGCCTTCGTTACGGGACTTTCTCGGAAATTGAGCTTTTACAATTGGCAAAAAAGCATGGCATTACGCAATTGGTGTTGACCGATATTAATAACACCTCTGCTTGCTTGAATTTTGTGCGTAAAGCACCTGAATATGATGTGACGCCTATTTTAGGTATCGATTTTAGAAACGGAATAGAGCCTTGCTTTGTAGGTATTGCCAAGAATAATGAGGGATTTTTGGAGCTCAATGATTTTTTGTCGCATCACATTCATCAAGAAAAGGAAATCCCGGAAATAGCTCCACAGTTTAAAGAGGTGTTTGTTGTTTATCCCTTTGAGAAAGTCCTTCTGCACGAAAAAAAAGCCTTTGCGGAAAATGAGTTTATCGGGGTTTCCGTAAATGAGTTGAAACGACTGCGATTTTCTAAACTTTTAGAACAACGAGATAAAATTGTATTGCTGCAACCCGTAACGTTTAGGAACAAGCGAGACTTTAATGCACACAGATTATTACGCGCTATTGATAATAATACCTTGTTAAGTATGCTGCCCATTACCGAACAGGCGCGGGAAGATGAGCATATGTACGCCATACCCAATTTGGCGGCACATTTTTCTGAACATAGTTTTATTCTAGAAAATACCCAGCTGTTAATGGGTAGCTGTTCTATAAACTTTGATTTTTCCGAAGGTCGAAAAACGCAAAATTTAAATCTGTATTTAGGCAGTAAAGAAGAAGATGAGGCATTTTTGGAAAAGTTATGTCAAGAAGGTTTACCGTATAGATATCCAGAAATAAATCAGGCTGTTTTGGATCGTTTAGAAAAAGAGCTGTACCTCATTAAAGAAATGAATTTCGTTTCTTACTTTCTTATTAATTGGGATATTATCTCATATGCCCGTAAACAGAATTTTTTTTATGTTGGGCGGGGTAGTGGAGCCAATAGTATTGTAGCCTACCTGCTTTTTATTACCGATGTGGATCCTATGGAGCTCGACTTGTATTTTGAGCGATTCATTAACTTGTATCGTGTAAATCCGCCCGATTTTGATATTGATTTTTCACATAGGGATAGACCTGTTATGACGGAATATATTTTTAATCGTTTTGATCATGTGGCACTGTTGGGTACCTATGTTACTTTTCAATCTAGAGGAGTAATACGTGAGCTGGGTAAGGTTTTCGGTCTACCAAAAGATGAAATAGATTTACTGTGCGATGGTAATATACAGGCAAGTAGGTTAGATAATATTTCAACTTTGGTTTTGAAGTATACACAACTGCTACACGGTATGCCCAATTACTTGAGTATTCATGCAGGAGGTATCCTAATAACCGAGAAACCTATTCATTGGTTTTCGGCAACCAATATGCCCCCAAAAGGATTTCCTACTACGCAGTTTGATATGGTCATTGCCGAAGATGTCGGTATTTTTAAATTTGATATTCTAGCCCAACGCGGACTCTCTAAAATAAAGGAGACTTTGGATATTCTGGAACGCGACAGGCCTGAGGAATTTGCAAAATTCGATATTCATGATATCAAGGCATTCAAGAAGGACCCTAAAATTAATAATTTAGTAAAAACAGCGCAGTGCATGGGATGTTTTTATGTGGAATCACCTGCCATGCGTATGTTGTTGAAAAAGCTAGAAGTAGATACATACTTAGGTCTTGTAGCGGCAAGTTCCATTATTCGCCCAGGAGTATCTAAAAGCGGAATGATGCGCGAATACATTCTTAGGCATCGCAATAAAGGTAGGGCAGAAAAGATGGCGCATCCGGTCATGTTAGAGATTATGCCAGAGACGTACGGGGTTATGGTCTACCAAGAAGATGTGATAAAAGTAGCCCACCATTTTGCCGATTTGGATTTAGGTGAAGCCGATGTGTTACGCCGCGGAATGAGCGGTAAGTTCCGTTCTCGTGAGGAGTTCCAAAAAGTGCAGGATACCTTTATGGATAACTGCCGCAAAAAAGGATATGCCGAGAAGCTCATTCAGGAGGTGTGGAATCAAGTAGCAAGTTTTGCCGGCTACGCTTTTGCAAAAGGGCATTCTGCATCCTATGCTGTAGAAAGTTATCAAAGTTTATTCTTGAGGGCATACTATCCATTAGAATATATGGTAGCCGTACTCAATAATGGTGGCGGATTTTATAAACCCGAATTCTATGTGCACGAAGCACGTATGCTGGGCGCAACAATACATCCGCCTTGCGTAAATAAGAGTAATGCAAGCAATTGTATTTATGGTAAGGATCTGTATTTAGGTTTAGGATATCTGCGGGAGTTGGAACAACGGGTAATGGAGCGTATTTTAAAAGAACGCTTTGTAAAAGGATTGTTTGCATCCTTGGAAGATTTTCTGGATAGATTGATTATCTCTATAGAACAAGTAAGCATTTTAATACGGATCGATGCATTCAGGTTTACCGATACCAACAAACACGAACTCCTCTGGAAAGCACATTTGCTGTTGAACAAGACCAAGAAAATAGACCACCCTAAACTATTTGCGCCAAGGCATCAGCATTTTGAAATTCCGTCATTGTATAGTACAAATTTAGAAGTAGCTTTTACGCAATTGGAATTATTGGGATTTAGCTTGTGTAGTCCGTTTGAACTCCTGGAAAATGTGCCTTTGAATAGTTTGGGGAGTAAAGATTTAGAACGTTATCTGAACAGAAATATCGATATCTATGGGTATTTGATTACGGTAAAGCGTACCAGAACACATACAAAAAAAGCAATGTTCTTTGCTACACTATTAGACCAACAAGGGCAAGTTTTTGATACCGTATTGTTTCCGCCTGTAGCAGCAAAATATACATTTAGGGGAAGAGGTATTTATAGGTTCTACGGTAAAGTGGTCAGTGAATTTGGGTTCTTAAGTATTGAGGTTATTAAACTACAAAAACAAGATTTTATTCAAGACCCTAGATATGCAGATATGAAAACCAGCGTCAAGGTCTTTGACCAAAAGAAAACTGGAGAAGAGAATATAGAAGTTAGAGAATAGAGGAAGCGCCGTTCGCTTTTCGCAATGCGCCACGCGCTAACCGCAAATTAATCATAGACTTAAGCGTTTAGCGCGAGGCGACCGGCGTATGGCGCATAGCGCCCAGTGCAAAAACTATCAACCATCAACCGTCAACTAACAAGCATTCTTAAAAAGCCTCTAGTACATATCCTAAAATCCAAAAAAGTATCAAGAACACAAAAAAGGTTCCTATACATCCACATTTGCCACCACCTATTTTTTTTGCGCCGTACCAAGCACCAAAGAATTGTATCAATTTTTTCATGAGTGCAATTTACGAGTTTGTTTGGTTGGTATTGATTTGAAAATTAGCTTGAAAGATAATTTTGATATGATTAAAGATGTTTATCTTTTAAATTTTATAAACCATTATATTCTTTAAACCAGTTTATGAACATTGAAACTCCAGCCTTAATATCTACAGAACTTTTATAACCTAAAGCTTGTAATTTTTTTGTATCGGCCCAAGTTCTGGGTACGTCTCCTGGTTGCATTGGTAAAAAATCTTTTTCAGCGGTAATTTCTAAACTGGTTTCAACGGCTTTGATAAAGTCTAATAAATTTTGTGGTTGTCCATTACCGATATTTAAAATATGGTAAAATAAGTTATCTTCATTTACCACAGGTTTGTGGTTGATCAAAATTTCAATACCATCAATAATATCATCGATATAAGTAAAATCGCGACTCATATCCCCTTTATTAAAAATTTTAATAGGTTTTCCTTTAGTTATTGCATCTGCAAAAAGTATTGGCGCCATATCTGGCCTTCCCCATGGTCCATAAACAGTGAAAAAGCGTAAGCCTGTTGTAGGAAGATTATATAGATGACTATAGGTGTGAGCTAATAATTCATTACTTTTTTTTGTAGCAGCATATAAGGAAACGGGTTTATTTACATTATCATTTTCCGAGAATGGAACTTTTGAATTTGTTCCATAAACAGAGGAACTTGACGCATATAGAAAGTGCTCAATTTTATAATTTCGGCAGCATTCCAAAAGATTAACAAAGCCGACTAAATTAGATTGTACATATGCGTGTGGATTTTCTAATGAATATCGAACACCTGCCTGAGCTGCTAAATGAACTACTTGATTAAATTTTTCTTCTTCAAAAAGACGCTCTATTTTAATTAAGTCTGTAATATCCATTTTAGTAAATCGATAATTAGAGTATTTTAGACTTTTTGATAATTGTCCATTTTCCGGAATTAAATTCCGCTTAATTCCTGAATCTTCTAATCTGTCATATTTTAAATTTATATCGTAATAATCATTTATATTATCAAGACCAACTATCTCATGTCCAGATTTAATAAGTCTTTCAACTAAATGGTAACCAATAAATCCTGCAGCCCCGGTCACTAAAATTTTCATATGAACTCTACTTTGTAAAATTAAATTTGAATAAATAAAAGGTTTTAAAGATACTATATTCAATAAAGAACAAGTCTTTTACTATATGGAAATAGATAATCTGTGATTAAATAAAGTTTAAAGGTTAAATAAAATCTACTGAATTAAGTATTATTTCTTGAAATATAATTTTGTGACTTTGGCATACTTTTAGCTTATTACATCTTAGCAATATTTAACGATAAACTTCGTTATGTTTTCATCTTACATGCTTGGTTAATTAGATGTAATCAACTGTAAAACATTTAATGTAACTAACCAATTTCCATTTAATGCATCAAAGTAATGCAACCCATATTAATTCCTTGAAGTGGTTTGTTTTAGTCGTTAAGGCTAAACGAGAAAAGCAAGTCGCTGAGATTTTGGAGCGTCATAACTTTGAAATTTATTGTCCTGTAAAAAAAGAAGTTAGGCAATGGAGCGATCGCAAAAAAACTATTGAAGTTCCAGTTTTTGATAATTATGTATTTGTAAGGTTAAAAGAATCTGAAAGAGATACGGTCTTTATAACATCATATATTAAAAAATATATGTATTGGTTGGGTAAGCCAGCAGTTGTACGTGATGTAGAAATAGATGTTATAAAAGAATGGATGGCTAATGATTCTATTTGTACGGTTAAATCTTCACAATTGCAAAAAGGTAAGTTAATTACAATAGAAAAAGGTGCTTTTAAAAATAAAAAAGCTATCATACAACAAGTTCGCAGAAATGAACTTAAACTTGTTTTAAATGGTTTGGGTATTGTCTTATCTGCTAAAATTAGAGATGTGGCTTAATTTTTATTGTGCTATTTATTCTGGTCATCTTTTTAGCAATTATTGCTAGCCTAGAATATAGATATAAAGTTTAGACACTAAGTTACGGTCACCCCTTTTTTGTGTAATTTGACTTAATTACAATTGATATTTTTTTTATTACTTCCAAATTACTTTTATTTGCCCTACCATAACTATAAATTTACCATAACCGCAGTATTTGTAGGGTTTTTCGCCTAAATATTTATAAAAGTTATTGTAAATAGACTGAACACTAATCTAAATGAATTATCGCATTAACTCAATATTGCGAAATATTTTATGTGGATTTAACGGCGGAGCCGTTGAACAAACTCTAGAAATCGACAAGAAGAATTCCATTTTTTTAGTTCAGATTATCCTTTCTAATTGTCAAGTGCTTCATTTTATTAGTAGTGGTTTAAAAGTTTAAATTTAAGTTTGTACCACATAATTAATCTATTGGGATTATGCTATTATCAAGTAAATTAATTAATTCGTCGATAGTAGTTGTACCAACAAGTTTTTTCATCCAATTTTGTCTTGTTAACTTATTAAATTTTAGATAATCATTTTCCTTGTCGTCCATTTAAATAGATGAAATACAGTAATTCAGATTTTATAATTCCTATTTCCATATTCTTACATTTATGTATTATAAATGGTGTGTTGTATATTCTAACGCCTGAGACGTATTTAAATGTATTTAATATTGTGTATTATAATATTAGTTGGTTGTTTATTTCATTTATTTTAAACTATTATACAACTGAAAGGAAGGAATTATTTTTCACTAGGTTTCATAAAATAATACAAATTCTTTTTGTCTACTTTCTCTCTTATTTTGCCTTGTTTGCCATAAAGGATGAGAGTGTGCCATCTGTGCAGTATCAATATTTAGTTTATGCAATTTTATCTATTTGTCTAATATGGTATAGAGTATTGTTCTTTTGGATAAGGGGTAAATTTAGGGTTATAGGTCGTAATAGTGTCAAAGTTGTTGTATTAGGTAGGGATAGAAATTTAAAGAAAATTAGAAAAGTATTTGATAACCCAACATTTGGTTATCATTATATGGGTTATTTTTCTGATAAAAGATCAAAAAGCCCTACGTATCTAGGGCAAATAGAGGAGTCGTTCGGTTATATTTTAAATTATGATGTTGACATAATTTATTGTGTAGCTTCTAACTTTAGTGAAGAAGAGCTTAAAAACTTTGTAAATTTTGCTGATAATAATTTAATTCGATTTAAGGTTATCTTAAATGATATGGATGTTTTTAACAGGGCAATGTCTGTTGAAACCTACAATACTACCCCAGTGCTAAATTTACGGAATGTGCCTTTGGATACAGAGTATGCCCGTATCATTAAACGTGCTTTTGATATTGTATTTTCAGGATTGGTTATTTTACTGTTATTGTCTTGGTTAACTCCCATTCTGTATATATTGATTAAATTAGATTCTCCTGGAGATTTTTATTTTAAACAAAAAAGGCACGGTTATAAAAGACAAACTTTTTGGTGTTACAAATACCGTTCAATGACGGTCAATAAAGAGTCAGATTCGCAAATGGCAAAAAAAGGGGATATGAGGGTAACTCGTATTGGTAAATTTATACGTAAAACTAGTATAGATGAATTGCCTCAGTTTATTAACGTGTTTAAGGGAGATATGAGTATTGTTGGTCCAAGACCCCATATGGTGGTCCATACTACAGATTATGAAAAATCTGTAGATAAATACTTAGTGCGCCATTTTGTAAAACCAGGTATTACCGGCTTAGCGCAGATAATGGGTTACAGAGGTGAAATCATTAAACCATCGGATATTAAGAATCGTACGCGTTTAGACATTTTCTATGTAGAAAGATGGTCAATGGGGTTAGATTTACGCATATTGTTTTACACGGTATATAATATAATTAAAGGAGAAGAAAAGGCTTATTAGTACCTTTGCGGTACTTGTTTAATATACATTATATGAAAAAAATGCAAAGTAACCATTTAGATATTACAGATTTGTTATTCAGAAATGCTATCTTAATACTTTTATCAATATTTTTCGTTTCATGTGGAAGCATGAAAAAATCTACATATTTTTATGAATCTCCTGATTCAATCTACAATTCCTCAATTCATGAAAATGTAGAAGATACATTGCGAGAGAATGATTTGTTGAGTATATCGGTTAGTAGTGTTAATAAAGAGGCGGCAGAAATGTTTAACACTTCTAATCAAGTAGGTGCAAACTCCGGTATGGTCAGTGGGGTATTAAGTCAAGCTTCAGGATATTTAATAGATAAAAGAGGGTTTATTCGCTTTCCTGTTTTAGGAGAAATAGAGGTTCAGGGTAGAACAAAAGATGAGGTTCGAGATTATATTACTACTGCTTTAACTGAACAAAAATTATTGTTGAATCCAATTGTAGATGTGCGTATACTGAATTTTAGGGTGTCAGTTCTTGGTGAAGTCTTACGTCCTAATGTATTTACCGTGCCAAGTGAAAAAATATCGATTCTAGAAGCTTTAAGTTTAGCTGGTGATATTACTATTTATGGAAATAAAGAAAGAGTTTCACTGATTCGTGAAGTAGGAGAAAATAAAGTGCTTCAACATTTAGATCTTACGTCAAGTGATATTTTGAGTTCCCCATATTTTTATTTAAAATCAAATGATGTAATTTATGTAGAGCCAAGACCCTCTAAAGCAGCTGAGGCAAGTGTAGTGAGACCGTGGATACCGGTAGCATTAAGTGTAGTTTCTTTGGCAATAATATCCATAGTAAACTTCAGGTAGTGATATATGAAGCTTTATAGGTTAGTGTTCAATGTAGATTATTCCATTAGATAAGAATAACTATTTGTCTGAATAATTAATGTACCAATTTTTTTTAAAATTGTAAGTTATGTTTAAAGTTAGAAATAATCACAATGCTTTGTATCTGGCTGTTAAATAAATTTTATATATAAAATGATTAATCAAAAGCAACAAAACCTTTTTCATATTATTTTACAGAAGTTTTTGCCTTTTTGGCCATTATTTTTAGTCTTAAGTTTATTGGGTTTAATTTTAGCAAAAGCTTATATATTGAAAACGGTGCCTTATTATGAAAGTACTGCAGCTTTGATTGTAAATGATGAAAAAAAGGGAGTTGATCAATCACAATTGATGGAATCTTTTAATGTTTTTGAGGCTAAGAAGATTGTTGAAAATGAAATAGAAGTGATAAAGTCTAGAGATGTTATAGAAGACGTTGTCATCAATTTAGGTTTATATTCCAAAATATATTCTTCCAGCTTTTTTAGTGAACACGAATATTATGAAAATTCTCCTGTTAAAATAGTATTACAAGAGCCTTTAAGAACCATTTCAAAGGTAGATATCGAAAACCCAGAATTTACGGTTGACTACGAAAAAGGTTTGGTGGTTATGAATGGCGAGAGTGTACCTTTTAATACTTGGGTAAGTAATCCTTATGGTGGCAGTGCACTAAAATTTCTTCCAAATGGTTTTAAAAAGTATAATAAGGATAAAACTTTTAATTTTAATATAGTTTCATCTAGAGTTTTGGTTGACCAGATACTTAATAATCTATATGTTGGTGCGACAAGTAAATTAGCAACGGTTGTTAGAATATATTATTATGATCCTATTCCCGATAGAGGTAATGAAATAGTGAATCAGATAATAGAGTCTTATAAGAGAGCTACTGTAACTTCACAAAATTCTCTTGCTTCCAATACGTTGAATTTTATTGATGAGCGAATGGGAGAGGTAGGTAAGGATCTTAGAAGCGTTGAAAAGGACCTTGAAAAATATAGATCTAAAGAAGGTGTTATTAATTTAGGGGAGCAAGGTAATTTGTATTTAAGAAATGTTGGTGATTACGATCGTAGAATTGGTGAAATAGATCTTCAACTTTCGGTGTTAAATAAGGTAGAGAAATATGTTATCTCTAAAAATAATAATTCCGGTATTGTACCATCTACCTTAGGAGTGGATGACCCTATTTTAAGTCAACTTTTACAAAAACTATATGATGCTGAAATTGAATACGGTGAATTGAGTAAAACCACCGCAGAAAACAACCCATTATTAACAGTTGTCAAAAATAAAATTGAGAATATAAGACCTAGTATACTTGAAAATGTCCGAAGTCAGAAATCGAATCTACTGGCAAGTAAAAGTAGTTTGTCCACCAATAGTGGTAAATACAACGAAGCCCTAAATATTCTTCCTGAACAGGAAAGAATATTTCTGGAAATTAATAGACGTAAGAAAAGTATTGAAGATTTATACGACTTTTTGGTTCAAAAAAGAGAAGAAACAGCATTGTCTTTTGCCCCAACTATGGGTAATGTAAGAGTGATTGAAAAAGCGCAAGCTTCGTTAAAACCTGTTTCTCCAAAAAAATCTCTAATTTATTTAATTGGTTTATTGTTGCCACTTGGTTTAGGCTTGATTTGGGTTGCAGGAAAAGAGCTTTTAAGTACTAAAATCTTATTTCGATCAGATTTGGAAACCGAAGCATTTATTCCAGTATTAGGTGAACTTGCATATGTAGATAAACCTAAAGAGGAATTATTAGTATATCAACATGAAGATTTGTTTATAGTTGACCAATTTAGACGTCTTTTGACCGATTTGGATTTGTTTGATGGTGGCGAAATGATTAAAACAGTTATGATAACTTCTAGTATCGCAGGTGAGGGTAAGAGTTATATTAGCTCTAATTTGGCCGTAACAATGGCTCTATCTGGCAAGAAAACGGCTTTAATTGATATGGATTTAAGAATGTCCGGTGTCACCAAACTATTTCATTTAGAGAACGAAGTAGGTGTTAGTGAGGTGTTGTTAGAAGGTGTTCAGTTAAATTTTGGAGTACAGAAGTTAGAAAATTTAACCGTTTTTCCTGCGGGTGCTAAAAATTTAAACTCATCTAATCTTATAACTAGTGAGAATTGGAAAGAACTTATTTCAAAAATTAAAAATGAATTTGATGCTATAATTATTGATACCTCTCCAACAACGTTAGTTTCAGATGCACCTATGTTAGCAAAGTATGTAGATAAAACGGTAATAGTTACACGACACGATTATACGCCAAAATTTATATTGCAACATATAGATGAATTGTTTTTAAGAAAAAAAATTAATAATAGTGTAATTATATTCAATGGTGTAAAAAGTAGGGGTATTATTAAAAAAGGTTATGGTTATGGTTATGGTTATGAAGAGCCACGAGAAGAAAATAGTTTAAGAAGAATCTTAAAGAAGATGTTAAAGCCCCTTAGGTAATAATGTTACAATATGTAATAGCATTTATTGTCATTATTGTATTCTTGTGTGTTTTTTTTATGAAACCCACAGTTGAAGTTTACATTAAATATACCTTATGGACCTTGCCTTTTACAGACGCTAAAATTTTACCATTAGAATTTGGATTTGTCAAAGTATTTGATGTTTTAGCATTAATAGCGGTAATTTTTTTATTCAAAAATTTTTTAACCTTTAAAAATGGTAAAACTAATATGGGGTATCTTGTATTGGTTCTTTTATTTGTAGTTACTACTATAGTAGGAAAAATTTTTTCTAAATTTCCAGCTAATAATATTCATACATTATACCCGTTATTTTCTGTTTTTATTTTTACCCGTTTCTTTATCCATCTATTGTATGAGGATTTTCAAAGAAGATTCGAACTTTTCAAAATATTGAAGATTGTATTTTTGTTTTTAATAGGTATAATGTGTTTACAGTTTTTTTTAGGGCCTTCATTATCGTATTACACTGCTGTTCATAGCAATGCTAGTGGAGAATCTTTTGGTACAACCCGTTTTCCAGGTTTGTTTGTAGATTCACAGACAAATGGACAGTTTTTAGCAATGGCAAGCTTCTTTTTTCTCATAATACAGACCGTTAAAGATAAAATAGAAATGAAAAAGTCATTTTTGTTTTTTGCTCTGGCCGCTATTTGTGTAGTATTAGCAGGTAGCCGTTCAGCTTTAGGAGGTTTCTTAATAGGTTTTACGCTGTATTTTCTTTTTACAGATTTTAAAACAAAAGTAATAATTGGTTTTGTGGGTATGTTGGCTATAGGAACTTTATTAATTGCTCAACCAAATGCGGCTATTTTTGGAAGAACGGAAAATGTAGGGGAAGATTTTTCCTTTCGTGAAGCTATTTGGATTGAGACAATTGAAATTATTGAAGAATATCCAAGCTTAGGTATTGGCATGGGTAATTTTAAGAAGTATATAATGATATATAATCAGGATATGAATATCGTTCTTGAACCAGGTGTGGATTACTATTACTTTAACCAACCAGAGAATGGTTATCTTAAAATTATAGTAGAACATGGTGTTCTGGCGTCAATTGTTTTAATTCTCTTAATATTGATACCTTTTATTAAGAGTTTATATGGGTTGTTAAAGTTGAGTATAAATAAAGAAGTAGTATACGTTCTTAGTTCATTGGTTTCTTTTTTAATAGCATTCAATACAGTGTATTCATTAGTGGACTATCGTATTACTTGTCTCCTAGGTATATTAGTCTCAATGGCAATATTATATACAAATAGCGCAAAACCAAAATTTCTTTAAAATTCTGTATATGATTTCCTTTAATATTAAATTCAGTTTCGTCAATGCTGTTTAATTCGTTCGAATTCTTATTGTTTTTCCCTTTAGTTTGTATTGTGTATTATATTATACCTATAAAATTACGTTGGGCATTTTTATTACTTAGTAGTTATTATTTTTATATGAACTGGCAACCCATTTATGCGGTTCTCATATTCACTTCTACACTTGTTACATATTTATGTGCTTTAAAAATTGATGCTACACAAATAAAACGAAGGAAAAAGACGTATTTAACTTTGAGTCTTTTTATCAACTTGAGTATTCTATTCTTGTTTAAATATTACAATTTTTTTAATAGCTCAATTTTTGGTCTCTTAAATGATTTGGGGATTCGAATGAGCTTGCCAAATTTTGATTTATTATTACCCGTTGGTATTTCATTCTACACTTTTCAAGCAGTTGGTTATACTATAGATGTATATCGAGGAGATATTAAAAGTGAAAAACATTTTGGTATCTATGCCCTTTTTGTATCATTTTTCCCTCAATTAGTTGCGGGGCCAATTGAAAGAGCGGTTAATTTATTACCACAATTCAAAGAAACAAAGATATTTAATTATGAACAGGCATCTGATGGTATTAGGCTTATGATTTGGGGTTTTTTTATGAAAATAGTTGTCGCTGATCGTTTGGCAATTTATGTAAATTCAGTTTATGGGGTGCCAGAATATCATAGCTCTATAACATTATTGATTGGAACTGTTTTTTTTGCATTTCAAATATATTGTGATTTTGCAGGCTATAGTAATATAGCCATAGGTTGTGCCAAAATATTGGGTTTTGATTTGATGACAAATTTTAAAAGACCATATTTTGCCCAATCATGTGCTGAATTTTGGTCCCGATGGCATATATCCTTATCTACTTGGTTTAAAGACTATTTGTATATTCCCTTAGGCGGTAATCGTGTTGGTGCAGTTAAAAACTATCGTAACTTACTCATAACTTTTTTGGTTAGTGGTTTGTGGCACGGTGCCAATTGGACCTATGTTATTTGGGGTGGTTTAAATGGTTTTTATCAAATTATATTTAAAATATTGGACGTTTCACCTAAAAGTAGAAAAATCGGAGTACCGTTCAAATTTAATTATTTAGTTAATCTCACAATAACATTTGTTCTAATTTGCTTTTCATGGATATTTTTTAGGGCTAACAGCTTATATGATGCAATTACAATTATAGAACGAATAATTACTGTCAGTGGGTCGTTATTCATAGGTGATAAAAGCTCTTTTGCTTATAGCATATTTGCTATTTCTTTATTATTAATTAAGGATGCAGTCGATGAATTTTATCCAGATAAAAAAATGTTTTTTACTAGTGAATACCGTTCTGTACGTTATTTGTCTTATACCTTTATTATTAGCACAATATTGCTGTTAGGTGTTTTTGATGGAGGTCAATTTATATATTTTCAGTTTTAATTATATGAAAAAGTTTGTTATTCATGGTATACTAGGATTATTGTTAGTCTTTTTTTTCGATTTAGGGATTGGTAGGGTTCTTGAATACTATTATTTTAAACAGGAATCTGGATTTCAGCATAGAACAACAATAAGTATGGATGAAACCAATGCTGATATACTTGTGTTTGGGTCATCTCGAGCCAATCATCATTATAATCCGGATGTTTTTATAAATAGCTTGAATAAGACTTTTTATAATACAGGTCGTGATGGTAATTTTATTTTTTATCAGACGGCAGTTCTTAAATCTATTTTGCGGCGATACAAACCAAAATTAATTCTATATGATTTTTCGGGGAAATTTAGTTATGTTCAGGAGGATTATGATAGATTGTCTTCATTATTGCCATACTATCGAAAACATCGGGAAATTAGAGATATTGTAAATTTAAGAAGTTCTTTTGAGCCACTCAAAAACCTATCAAGTATTTACCCCTATAATTCTACCTTGGCTAATATTGTAATTGGTAATAGTAATTTAGGAAAAAAAGGCAAAAAGGGTTATGTGTCATTGATGGGAGAATGGAACGAGCCATTGAATGAGCACAAATCAATTGACAAATATGAGGTCGATGAAAACAAGTTGGCTATATTTAATGAGTTTTTAGATTTGTGTAAGCGAAACGATATACCCTTACTGGTCTTTGTTTCTCCTGTTTTTTACACTTATGATAAAGATTATTCAATTACTCTTTGCAAACAAATTTGTAATGAAAAAAATATACCTTTTTACGACTTTACTAAAGATGAACGTTTTTTAAAATCACCTCAACTTTTTGATGATAAAGAACATCTAAATGATAGCGGTGCTAAACTGTACTCAAAAATCACTTTAAATATTATCAGGCAACAATTAAATATGTCAAATTTAATTAATGAAGAATTCTAAAAAAAAAATTATTTATTCTACTCAGGTCTATTTTTTAGACGCAGCTGTAGAATATGTTAAATTGTTGGCAGATAAGGGTTATGAAGTTCATTTATTAATAGAACTATCTCCTAATCAATTAAATGCTAATATTTTAAATATAGACGCAAACCTAAATGATTATAATTCAATTACTTCGTTTAAAGAAGTCGTTGATAAATGGAGTTTAAAATTTTTAGAATCTTTTTTTGTAAAATGTAAATCTGTAAACTTCATAATTTACTCATCTAAAAACATATTTAAAACTTTTCAAGTAACTAATCAAATCAATAAATTTTACAATGAAGTTAGGCCGGATTATATACATCTTGATGAGTTTTCGGTAAGGCAGTTATTTTTATTGCCAAGATTAATTCAACGACGAAAAAAAATAATTCTCAATATTCACGATCCTAAAGCTCATTCTGGTGAGTTTCATTTCTTAAGATTTCTTTATAGAAAATTATTATTTCGAATGATCAGTTCCTATGTAGTTTTTTCTGAATTTAGTAAATTGGATTTAGCTTCTCAACTTAAGGGAAATAAGAGGATTGTTGTTTTAAAACTTATGCCATATACAGTATTCAGGACATTTTTACCAAAGAAAGGTCTTTTGAATAACGGTGAACAGAAGTATATTAGTTTTATAGGACGAATCTCGCCATATAAAGGAATTGAAATGTTTAGTAAGGCTATCAAAGAATTAAGTCTTCTTCACTCTAACCTAAATTTTTATATCGGTGGTAAAACAATTCCCGGCTATAACCCTAGCTTTTTATATGAAGATACTAAGAATTTAACAGTGAAAAATAAATTTTTAAGTAATCAAGAAATTTCGGAAATAGTCTGTAAATCTCAATTAATCATTTGTCCTTATAAAGATGCTACTCAAAGTGGCGTAATCATGACTGCTTTTGCATTAGGTTGTCCTGTATTGGTTACTAATACCGGTGGTTTGCCAGAGTATGTGATAAACAATAAGACAGGCGTTGTTTGTAAAGAGAATACATCCCAAGGGCTAACAAAAGCAATAGAAGAGTTTTTGAAACTTAACAAGAAAAATTCTTTTACTGAAAATGTTCAAAGTAATGAGTACCAGCTAAATTTTGAAAGATGGAATATTAAGAAACTTAAGGATATATATAGATAAATAATGGCAGTCTTGATTAATTTGATGAATCACGTAAAAGAATAAATGATTAAAAAAATATTAGTAGGTATCCCGCCTAAAAACCATATTAATTTGGCAATGGATGAAGTTAATGGCTTAATTGATTTGGGCTATGAATGTCATACTATTACCTATACCCGTAATAATTCTAAATTAAGTAAGTTAAATAAACTTTTAGGGGTGTTTTCTAATGCCTATGCATTAGTTAAAAAACTTTACAAAGTAAAGCCAGAATTATTGTATTTAAATTCGCGATTTGAGCCCGTTGGTACTACCCGCGATTTTATTACTATAGTATTGATTAGAACATTGTATTGGCGTAAACTACATATAGCTATAAAGACCCATGGGTCTAATATCTCAATTTTAACTAAGCAGTCTTTTTTCTTCGAATCAATTGTAATTCCTTATTTATCTAGGCAAGTTACTATTTGGTTTTTTCTATCAAATGAAGAAAAGGATAGTATTGCAAAGTTAGCACCTAAATTTGCGAAAAAAGCTTATGTCACAGGCAATATTATTGATCCAAATAGATCAATAAAATCAGAGGCATTTATGGAGAATTACGGGTTGAATGATAATCGGTTTAAATTCTTTTTTGCCGGTCGTATGATTGCTGAAAAAGGAATCTTTAGTATCATAAGGGCGATTCCCGATTTTAAATATAAAGATAATTGTGTTTTTATTTTCGCCGGTAACGGAGATGATTACGAGGAATTTAAAGCAGAAATTAAAAAGCTAGAAATTGAAAAATACGTATATCTTACGGGTTTTTTACCAGAAGAGGAATGTGACCATTTTTACGCCAATACAGATGCGCTAGTTTTTCCAACTTATTTTGATGAAGGTTTTCCTATGGCACTTTTTAAATCTGTAGCTAGTGGCTTACCTGTAATAACTACTCAAACAAGAGCGGCTTTGGATCATCTAAAAGAGCCAGACCATTGTCTCTGGGTAAATGGTAAAGAGCCTGCTAGCGTAGCAAAAGCATTAAATCAACTTTATGAAAATGATGCGTTAAGAAAAAAAATGGCTGAAAACAATCATTCTTTGGGATTAAATTTTACAAAGAGTAAACTTACGGAACAAATGCACTTGGATTTCTTAAATGCAATTGCAAAGAACTAATAAAGTTCACCTAAAATCATATATAACATGTCAAGTATAATAAGCTCGCTTCAAGATAAAGTGAAATCAAAAGTTCTTAAAAATAGCTTTTGGGGTCTAGCGGGTAGTTTATTTCAGAATGTATTTTTAAGCCTGTTTTACGTATTGATTGCAAGGCATTATTCGGTAGACGATTTTGCTAAATATGTTATAGCCAATAGTCTTTACCAAATGGTGGTGGCTTTTTCTTCAATGGGTTTGGGGCACTGGTTTATTAGAGAGGTAGTCAACCATGAAGATAAGAACAAACTTGCTGCTAAGTTCCTTAAAATGCAAGCCTATTTTGGCATTTTCTTTTTTGTCATAAATTTGTTGTTTGCTTTTTTTCTATATTCAGATGATACCGTGCGTATACTTTCACTTTTATTTGCGGCTAATATTATTTTTGATAATATTATATACTCCATAAAAAATGTGAATATTGCACAGTTCTCACAGAAGAAAACGGTTTTAGTACTGTCTATTGAAGCAATATCCAAATTTTTAATTGCGTGTTTACTTTTTATTTATGACTTTAATATTGTTTATTTAGCCATATTTCTTGTGATTACAAGGTTTGTTACTTTAAATCTATTCTTGCGTATTGGTGCTGCGGAAGGCTTTGATTTAAAAGGTTTTTGGAAAGAAAAAATACCTTTTAGTTTTGTAAAAAATATTCTAATAAAATATTGGCCCTTTGCTATTATAGGTAGTGCTTATGTAGTATACTGGAAAATTGACACATTAATAATTTCCAAGTTGCTTCCTTTAGAAGATGTAGCCCATTATGAAAATTCATTCAAAATATTTTCTTTAGCTCAGCTGGTACCTGTAGTATTGAGTAGTACAATGTTACCTAAGTTGGTAGAACTCTATCAACGACAAGATAAAAAAGAATTAAAGAAGGCTTATCAAAATATTTTTAAAATATTGATGTTTTACGGTATTGGTGCTTTTACATTTACATATTCATTTGCAGATGAACTAATACCTTGGATCTTTGGTGATAAATATGCATTATCTGCACAGTATACTAAAGAAATGTTCTTTACTATATTGGTTTTTCCAACATCACTTTTACAGGCAAATATGTTAATTGCTATGAAACTTGAAAAGTTAGATATGTGGTTTAATATTAATAGCGTACTGATAAACTCTGCAATTTGTTTGATAGGGTTATATTTTATCCGATCATTATCTGTAGTAAACTATGCTATTTTTGCCTCCTTTATTGTATTTCATCTCTCACAGGATATAGTGCTTTTTAAAAAGAATATTGTTAGTTCAAGACATGTGCTAGGCTATATTTTTGTTAGTTTAATTTTGGTGTTACTGTATATCTTTTTACAAATATCGATTGAAGATTTTATTCTTTTCCCTACTTTTTGGACTATTATTGGAGCTGTGGTGTTATTATTTATACGTGTAATAAAGAGTCAACAAAATTTGGAATGAAAACACAAAGCATAACATATAGTCTAATTAGTAATTCAGAACTGATATTTCATATTCTATGAAGACGGTGCACAAAATGAGGTAACGATTGCTACAGAAGCCTTCAATTTGTTTTGTAAATGATTTTATATATTTAAAAAATGGAGATTTTAGATTACAGTGATGAAATTTCGTAGATGGATTTAATATGAAAAAGAGAAATTATGGTATAGATTTTTTAAAATTTATTGCTGCAGTAATGATTACCAATAGTCATTATGCACCATTATACGAAGACCATAATGTTAGCTTTGCAACATTTGGTGTTCAGGGTAATGCATTGTTTTTTTTTGTATCAGGTTTATTCTTGACAAATATTCAAAAGAAGGATGGAAATTATGTCAGATTTGATTTTTGGGTAAGGAAGAAATTTATCCGTTTATGGCCAAGTCTAATTGTTGTAGCTGTTTTTTCTAATCTTTTATTCTCTAAAGAAATTGGATGGTACGATTTTATTTTAGCAGGTGATTTTTGGTTTGTAAGATGTTTTATAGTTAGCTTTTCTATAATTTATTTCTTAATTAAATATTTAGATAAATACTTGATACAAATGCTGTTTTTCTCTATTTTTCTTACTTCTCTTTATATTTATTTATCACCAAAAACAGGCAAAAGTATATTTCATGAATTTCATTATATCATCTATTTTAGTTCTATGCTTTTAGGTTCTTATATTGGGAGGAGTAGAAAAAATATTACAGGTACAAACCTACTAATTGATTTAATTTTTTGCGTAATTTCTTTTATTCTTTATTTCATAGTAATGTACTTTGGAAAGGGCAAAGTTGATAATTGGTATTATATACAATTACTTGCAGTTTTTCCATTATTATCTTTCTTATATTATTCATATAAAATTGTAAATTATCAATGGTGTAATACACTTGCTAATTATAAGATTTGGTTTTTCGTTTCAATCATTTCAGCATTAACTTATGAGATTTATCTTGTTCAATTTATTGTTATAACAGATGTTTTTAATTATTGGTATCCTTTCAATACAATAATTGTTTTCACTTTAATACTTTCAGCAGCTTATGTCTTACGTATAGCAACAAATTTCTTTTTACAGTTGTTTTCCAATAAGAATTGGAGTGTTGAACAAACTTTTTATTTGTAAATATTCTTAAATAAATAAGGTTAGTAATATTTCGCTCCGCAAGTAGCGTAATGTTTAAGCATAAATTATATAAATATATGTATAGAGTAAAACTTTCTATAGCCAAAGACAATGTGGGTGTTCAGCGTCAGACACCTTCTGGTCTAGCTAAATGGGGAAATTATGAATTTTATATCAACCAAGAAGTTGAAAGTCCTGATTTTTGGGTATTTTATAGTAAAGGTGAAAAAAAAACAGAAACCTGTATAATTGCACCTGAAAATACACTTTTTGTAACGGGTGAACCGGAAGCTATTTATCACTATGCAAACAGTTTTGTGAATCAATTTGGTAAAATTGTGGTATGTCAAAAAACATTGAAACATAACAATCAAATACACTTTCAGCCTGGCTTAGCATGGCATATAGGGAAGATACAGGACCATAATGGTAAAGTCAGGTTTTCTAAAAATTATGATAATTTTAAATATGATACGCCACCGGTAAAATCCAAATTAATTTCCGTAATAACTAGTAATAAGGCTTTTACTAAAGGGCATCAAGAAAGGATAGATTTTGTATTAAAGCTAAAGGAACATTTTGGAGATAAAATTGACTTATTTGGTAGGGGCTTTAATGATTTTGATGATAAGTGGGATGTTATAGCCCCTTATAAATATCATGTAGTTATTGAAAATTCGGCATATCCGGATTATTGGTCAGAAAAATTAGCGGATAGTTATTTAGGCAACGCTTACCCTATATACTATGGTTGTACCAATCTAGAAAAATATTTTCATGAAGATGCGTATTCTAAAATTGATATTAATGATTTTGAAAGCTCCGTAAAAATTATTGAAAAAATTCTTGAAGAGGAATATTATGAGCAAAGAATATCTCAGGTTAAAGAGGCAAAAAACTTAGTGTTAGACGAGTATAATTTGTTTGCATTACTTGCATCACAATTTGATACTATGAATCCAAATGCTACAAAAAAACAAGTGACAATTAAGCATGATACGGCTTTCATCGATTTTGTTAAAGTAAAGATTATTATCTATCGTATTATTAATACCTTAAGAATGAAATTTAAATAGTGGCAACATTTAGTAAAAAAGAGCGGGTTATTGCGGCAATTTTATCTGCAACACCAGGTTTAAAAGCCTTTTTAAAGGGTGTTTATATTTCAATAAACGCTAAACTTCATAAATAAGGACTATATAATTAGGGTGATGGAAGAACCGGTTAACATTAAACTTATAGATTTCTTAACCAACTATGATGCTGAATCTGAAACGTTTGGTGGGTATTATGACATAGCAACAGTTAATAATAAGGGTCAGGTTCTTTCCCATTTAAGTTCTATCGCGTCCGTTAATTTGCCATCAGATACTGTACCGGTAGATATCTTGATTACAGATTTATACCATGGTACAACAAAGAAAATAGCACAGTCAAAAGCGTATAATTGGCAACAAGGCACGCGGTTACAATGGTTAAATGAAGAGCTATTTGTTTTTAATGATTTTGATGAAGATTTAATAAAGTACGGATCTAAAGTGTTTTCCACGAAAGAGAATTCATTGATTAAAGTTTTTGATTATCCCGTACAGGCAATCTACAAAGACCAGTATTTTCTCTCTATAAATTATCAACGTTTATTGGCCATGCGACCAGACTATGTTTACCGCAGCTTACCACCATTACAGCAGTCTGAATTAAAGAGTCTTAAGGATGACGGTATTTGGAAAATAGATTATGCTACGGGCAATACAACAATGTTACACATTATAGAAGATGTAGTAAATGTAGATATAAAAGATATTTTTAAAGATTGTACCCATAAATTGAACCATGTGATTATACAACCAGATGGAAAAGGATTTATGTTTATTCATCGCTATTTTCAAGGTAAAAGAAGATTTGATAGATTAATGTATTCAGATTTTGAAACTATTAAAGTTTTAATTGATGAAGAATATGTAAGCCATTGTTATTGGCTAGATAATGAGACTATTTTAGGCTATTTAAAAGCCAATGGAGAAAATGGATATTATTATTTGGGACTAGATGGAGTTGCAACGTTATGTCCAGAAATGACAGCATTGCAATTAGGTGACGGTCATCCAAGTAGTTTTGGGGATTGGATAGTTTTTGATTCCTATCCTGACAAAAGTAGAATGCAGAAACTATATCTTTTTCATAGAAAAACAAAACAATTACATTGTTTGGCTGAATTGTTTCAAAGTACAAAATACAAGAATGAAACACGTTGCGATTTGCACCCTAGGTTTTCTACTAGTGGAGAATATATAAGTTTTGATACTGTTTATCAAGGTAAAAGAAGACAACATGTAATTGATATTAAATCAATTTTATCACTATAATTTTTTAAGAAATACAATAAATGACTGAACGTTCCCTCTCGGTAATCATGTCTGTTTACTATAAAGAAAAACCGGCATATCTAGAACTTGCTTTAGATAGTATATGGACGCTACAAACTTTAAAACCTACACAAATTATCCTCATTGAGGATGGAGAATTAACTGATGAGTTAAATGTCATTATTGAAAAATGGAAGCAAGTTTTACAGGATATCTTATTGATTCATAAAAATAAGACCAACGTAGGCTTAACAAAATCTTTGAATATTGGTATCAATCACGCTACGGGTCAATATATTGCTCGTATGGATAGTGACGACGTGTCCGTTTCTGGTCGGTTTATTAAGCAAGTTGAATATTTAGAAAAACACAAAGATTATTCAGTGGTTGGCTCCTTGGCACAAGAGATAGATGAAGATGGTAACTATACCAATATTAGGACATATCCAATAACAGATGAAGAAGTCAGAAATTATATATGTAAAGCCTGCCCCTTGCAACATGCCGGCGTTATGTTTAAAAGGGAAATTTTTGATAATGGTATACGGTATAACGAAGATTACAGATTAACTCAGGATTTGGCGCTTTGGTTTACAATCTTGTCTATGGGTTATAAAATAGGTAATATCCCTGAGTGTTTAATTCAATTTAGAATAACGCAAGATTCCTTTATATCAAGAGATAAATCTAAAGGGCTTCATGAATTTAAGATTTATATGAAAGGTATATTGCAATTAAAAGGTGTAACCTGGCGCTATGTGTATCCATTAAGTAGAATAATAATGAGATATATGCCACCCAGACTTATCAAGATAATTTACAATAGTCCATTAAGAAAATTAATATTAAAGTAATTATATCTGCTAATTGCTATTTGCATTTTCATTAATACCAATACCTCCACTAGAAATTATCTTATTAGTGTCTGTTGCATCTAAAATTTGAATTTGTCCATTAAGGTTTAAAAGTTCAGAATAGGAAATGGTCGTATTATTCAGTTCTTTTATCTCGTTAAAACTATATCCATTAAGTTCACTTGTAATAGAATTTAAATTATAGGTTTCTACCTCAGGCGAAATATTTTCCCGCAAAATATGTAAAGAACTGGGTAATTCTGTATTTTGATTGATGTCAAATACATTTATGGTCAGTGATGTTGTGCCTTTTTTTCTTTCTTCGAATAATGCAAGTCCGTTTATTGCACCTTCAGGTGAAAATAAGTTATACGTTATGCTATTACCAGTTCGTTCATTGGGTCCAAGATCGGCATAAGCAACTAATACGCCAGTAGAACTATCCTCAATTGCTAAATAGCCGTCAAATTCAGAAAGCTCATTGTATGAAATAATCGTTCCATTTGCCAGCTTAGAAATTGTAGTAGAGCTTTTACCATTTTCACCTTGTATTTCATTTAGTTCTAATGCGATGCCTCCACCTATATTAGCAGTGTTTCTACGTAACCGAACTGGGTTGTCAATACCTTTGAAAGTATTATTCAATTGTACTAAAATTGTAGTGGAACCATTGGTGTTTTCTGCAAAATTTATGGTTCCGTTTAAATCAGAGAAATTCGTATTTAAAACGTTATATTCTTTGTTTTTGCCAGTTGGCGTAGCTGGCGGGTCGTCATCTTTACTACAATTTAATAGAGAAAATGTGAGCAATATCAACAACAAGTGCCTTTTAAAAAAAATGTTCTTTTTGGTCATTTATATTTATTTTTAAGATTGAAATTAATGAAATAAATAGTCTTATAATCAACAATTTTTCAATTTATCCATTAAATAATGGATTTTATCGTTATTCGTTTTAAATATTAAATTTGGCATTAGCTTTATTATTATATTTATATTTCTCCCCCACCCTTTTTATTTACAGCTAAATTTAATTCATGCCGCATAATAATTTTGGTATAATAATATTGATATCCATATTGCTTATAGCTTGCTCGGATACTAAAGATTTTTCCAATAATAAAGTTAGTGTTTTAAAAACAACAGAAGGTTATCGGATATTCCGTAATGGAAAACCTTTTTTAATAAAAGGTGCTTCTGGTGGTTACTATTTTGAAGAACTTAAATCAGCAGGTGCTAATACCGTTCGCCTTTATGATACCTTAGATCTTAAACAAAAGTTAGATTTGGCAGATAGCCTTGGTCTTGCAGTAATAGTTGATATTCCGTTACAAATTAAGAACATGAATTATATAGATCCAGATGCTATTGTCTGGATTAGTGAATTTGTCAATACGTATAAAGATCATCCTGCTTTGCTAAGTTGGTTGTTAGGTAATGAAGTCTATTTCCCTCAAATTTTGTCTAATGGTGTTACTATAAAATTTAACGCAATATTAGACGAAATTCATCGAATTGATCCAAATCATCCTGTTAGTACTGCTGTGTCAACTGGTGCGGTCAAAGAAATATTAGCAATAAAAATGAAAAGCCCCAACATTGACTTTATCTCCATTAATGTTTTTGGGCGTATTAATGATTTTGATAATGTAAAACGATTATTATTTTTATGGCAAGGACCGTATTTGCTTTCTGAATGGGGTAATAATGGACCCTGGGAATCAAATGCTACAACTTGGCAAGCGCCTTTAGAGCATACAAGTACCAAAAAGGGAGAAGAATTCAGAAATCGTTACATAAATGTGATAGATAAAATAGATGATGGTCGTTTTCTAGGCAGTTTGGCATTTTATTGGGGGCAAAAACAAGAGACTACGCATACTTGGTTTAGTCTGTTTGATGAACAGGGTTTAAAAACGCAAGTCGTCCATGAACTAAAAAACGTTTGGAGTGACAAAAAGGATAGCTATAAAGGACCAGAAATTAAAAAAATTTTACTGAATGATAAAGAAGGTTGGCACAATATGGTTTTTACACCCAATGAAATTATAAAAGGAAAAATTTTTTTAGGTAATGTGGGAAGTGACTATGAATTTCAATGGCAAATTTTACCTGAGAAATGGGGTAGGTCATCTTATGATGAGGTCATTTACAATCAAGATGAATTGATTGTAAATGAAGATGAAAATAGTGTTTTATTTAAATGCCCAGAAATTAAAGGACCTTACCGTTTGTATTACAAAATCACCAATGAAACAGGCTATTTTGCCACTGCAAATATTCCGTTTTATAGTATGAATAAAATTAATTAATGGATAAAAAACCAATGAAGGCTCCATCTAAAATAGAACTTAAAGTTCTCAGGTTTATGATTTTAGTTGGTGTATTTAGTCTAGTTCAATTCTTCTATTATTTCCTGCAGCCAGCATATAGAGGAGCAACATTTTTGTACGTATTACTATGTATCGTACTTGCCTATGGTGCGTTAAGAAATTTATATTTATGGTATCATTACTACGCTATCTCTATACCTGTAAAACCAGAAAGCTATAAAAAGTATACAGTTGATATATTGACTACATATTTTCCTGGCGAACCATATGAGATGATATGTGGTACTCTAAAAGCAATTCAAAAGATTACTTATCCTCATACCACTTATTTATGTGATGAAGCAAATGATCCTTATTTAATTGATTTTTGTAATAAGAATGGAATTGTACATGTAACCAGAAATCATAGAACAGATGCCAAGGCCGGTAATATTAATAACGCCCTAAAAATTGCCACAGGTGAAATTGCATTAATTCTAGATCCAGACCATATTCCCAAACCAAATTTTTTAGATGAAGTTATTCCTTATTTTGAGGATGAAAAAATTGGATACGTACAAGTCGTTCAGGCATATTACAATAAGGTACATTCTTTGGTTGCAAGAGGTGCAGCGGAACAAACATTTCATTTTTATGGACCCATGATGATGTCTATGAACTCCTATGGTACGGTAAACGCTATTGGTGCAAATTGTACTTTTAGACGATCGGCTCTTGATAGTATAGGTGGTCATGCTCCCGGTCTTGCCGAAGATATGCATACTTCTATGCTTTTACATGCAAAAGGGTGGAAATCTGTTTATGTTCCAGAATTGGTAGCTACTGGAATGGCACCATTGGATTTGACTTCATATTTTAAACAACAATTGAAATGGTCAAGAGGCGTTTTTGAACTTTTATATGTAGTGTATCCAAAAATTTTTAAGAAGTTGACTATCAGACAAAAATTACATTATGCATTACTACCAATGCATTATTTAATAGGTTTTATTTATTTGATAAGTTTTGCTATTCCTATAACTTCTTTATTTACTTCTTCAATGCCTTGGACGGGTAATTTTTTGAAATTCATAGCTATAAGTATCCCATTATTTGTTAGTAATTTATGTATTAGAGTTTACGTTCAAAAATGGGTCATAGAGCGCAGTGAGCGTGGTTTTCACGTTATAGGTGGTGTTTTGCAGATTGTTACATGGTGGATATTTATACTAGGGGTGGTGTATACATTTATTCGTAAAAAAGTGCCATACCTGCCTACTCCAAAAGATGAGGAAGGTACAAATTATAAAATAATTATTCCTAATATGGTGATTGCAGTATTATCAATGACCGCCATTATTTATGGGTTACAAACCAATATTACACCTTTTTCAATTTGTATGATGGGTTTTGCTTTTTTGAATATATTATTTATGCTATTTAGTTTATACTTAGCATCAAGAATTACTAATAAAAATGAGATTTTACGTAATTCATTAAAACGAGATGTTATTGATTTCCTTAAAATCATTAAAGGAAAAATTATAGATGGTTCTGATTATGTTTTTAGGTTCACCCGAATAATTGCGCTTCCACTGGTATGTTTTGCTGTTTTTATTTCATTGTATGCTGTAAACTCATTAGAAGAGAAACAATGGAATGCTATTAAACCAGAACCAGTGGAAATAGAAGAATACCTGTATAAAGGAATTTTTTATCCTTCTCAAAATAATGGACTTTCAAATCTTGATTTAATAGATAATGTTGAGATTAAAAACAACGTGAATTTTGATATGGTATCTTTTTATATACCATGGGGAGACACTTTAAATTCTTCTTTAGACAATAAATATTTAGAAAAAATTTTGCTTAATAATGCTACGCCGCTTATAACTTGGGAGCCATGGTTGACAAATTTTTCATTTTCAGATTCCATAATAAACACTAAGAATAGAGGTCAACAATTAAATTTAATTAGAAAAGGGCATTTTGATAAATATATTAAACAGTTCGCAATTTCATTAAGAGAGATAAAACACCCCGTGTTTTTGCGTTTTGCTCATGAATTTGACAACCCTGGTTATCCTTGGTACAACGAAAACAAAACAGCTGCGAGCGATTTTGTTAAAACTTGGCGGTACATATATGATATATTCTCTAAAGAACATGTTGACAATGTTAAGTGGGTGTGGAATCCATGGAAATCTAATAAAATCGAAGAATTCTATCCTGGTGATGCTTATGTAGATTGGTTGGGTGTGGATATTTTGAATTATGGAAGCCTGAACGAAGATGGAGTTTCCTATAGTTTTTCAGAATTATATGCACCTTATAAAAATGTATTTACAAAAATTACCGACAAGCCAATTCTTATAGCCGAACTTGGAAGTTTAAAAATGGGTAGTAATCAAAAAATATGGCTTAAAAATGCTTCTGAAAGTATTATAACAGAACATAGGGAAATTAGAGGTGCGGTATTTTTTAATAGTTCATTGGACTATAATATTCCGGTCCAAAATAATAATGATTCTATTAAATATTTAGACTGGACTTTCAATACCCCAAAATTTAAAAATATTTCATTGTTTGAGAAAACGATAAATAGCAAATTTGTAGTACCTGATAGTTTAATTAGATTCAAAGGGGAATGGCAAGGAAAAAGTTTAAGTACAAATCTTAGAGGAGTTAATTACAATAAGGCTGAAAATTGGTTCTCTAACAATTATGTTGCAGACAAAAACGAACTTATTAAAGATTTTAGATTAATGCGTCAAGCAGGTATCAATACTCTTAAATACAACCAATCGGTAATTTATGATTTTAATGTATTAAAATATGCAGAGGGAGAACAACTAGATGTTATATATTCTTTTTGGATACCATCTGATTTGGATTTTATCAAAGATAGTTTGCGCTTAAATAAGTTGGAGGAAAAAGTAATTAATGCATTACTTAAATATAAAAATCAAAGTAATATTATTGGTTATAATTTTTCAAATGATATTTGGCAAGAATTATCAAAACGATATCAATTAGACGCCTTAGACCATCAACGATATTTATACCATATTTGGTTTTCTGATTTACTGGAGAAAGTAAAAAAAGTTGAGCCTAAAAGAATGATTACAAAAGATGTTTTTATTTCTCAATCTTCGGAAATGGAATTGCGAGCCATGGAAAAATTTAATTTTAAACTAGATGGTTATAGTGCGGTTGTGCAGGAAGTTTATTGGTTTAAAGATTTTTCAAATTATTGTGATGAGCATGATAAAAATTATTTAGTCGGTGATATTACGGTAAGTGATTATGAGCATATTAAAAACAATTTGATTGATAAGTCTGTCTTTTTGTCTAATTGGCAAAATCGTTGGGAAAGCCACGTGGTTTCTTTTGATGGTTTGTTAGATTTTAATGGTCAGAAGAAATTGGATTATGTAAAAATTGAAAATGCTTGGAAAGAAAGACAATATAAATTGGTTTTTGAAGATTTTAAGATCTTAAAACCTGCAGTACCCTTGGTTACTGATTTAGAAGTAACGTATTATGCCCTTTTCTGGTCTAATGGTGAATGGAAATATTTTAATGAACAAGAAGATTCTATTTTAGAGTGGGCTCTAGTTAAAACCGATAATAATGGGAATTACTTAGCTTTGAAAAAATTAGGCGGTGGTGCTAAAATTTCTTTTCTAGTTCCAGAAAATTACCAGAATTATCAACTTGTATTAACTTGGTCTAAAGGGGGTATTTCAAAGACTACAAAGGAAGATTTAAATTTGCATTTGAATTTCTAGATTTTTTTATAATCGTATGTACATTAGTTTTTTAAACTAAATAGCCCAATTATACTGCAGATAAACGAATAAAATATTTTTTTGGTTGATTAATTATTAATTTGCAAGGTTTTAAAAAACTTGTTGATAATGATTGCCAGAGTTTTACAAAGTTCCCTAAGCATACTGATTTTTTGCTGTTTTATTTCTATAGGTCGTGCTCAAATTAAAATTGGAGATAGTCCGTCTATTATTAATAATTCTTCTTTATTGGAATTAGAAAGTACCGGTAAGGTATTAGTAATTACGCGAGTTAGTAATGAGGAAATGATGGCTATAACTCCTTTAACAGGAGGTATGGTTTATAATAGTGATGAAAATTGTATATTTTATTTTAATGGAGCTAATTGGGTTAATTTGTGTAATGCAACTAATTTAGAAGAATTTAATGAAACGATAACTTCTCTTATAAGTAATGCAGATGGTACTTTTACTTATACAAATGAGGAAGGCACGCAAACAATATTACCAGTTAAAGAAAGTTCGTTAGTTAACAATAATGACGGTACTTATAGTTTTACTAGGGTTGGTGAAAACCCTGTTATTTTTAATGGTGCTCCTGAAACTACATCCACTTTAATTGATAATTTAGATGGTTCTTATACTTATACAAATGAATTAGGTGAAGAAACGTTAGTATCCTTAAATAGTACTGAAGAGACCACGTCTACTTTAGAAGAAAACCAGGATGGCTCGTATACTTATACTAATGAAGAAGGGCAAGAGACAATTATTAATTTATCTAATTCAAACAATATGGTTTTAGGTGAAACTGGCTCTATTTTTTTTGCTGGTTCTGATGGAGTGCTTACAGAAAATAACAATAATTTATTTTGGGATAATGTTAATAATAATTTGGGAGTCAATAATTCAACACCAAATTCTACTTTAAGTGTCGGAGGTTCAATCGCAACTCAAGTAAGTTTTATTTCTGGGGCGGATCTTGGAGTCAATGAAACTAATCATACAATTTTTATTGGCGGAACGGGTAGTAGTAGATTGTTTTTGCCTTTAGCCAGTGCAGTTGTTGGTAGGATGTATATCATCAAAAAAAAACCAAGTGTAGAACTAACTATAGTTGCAAGTTATTTAGATTCAGATAATGTTAATCGTCAACTAGTTCCTGCTGGAGTTAACGTGTTGTGGTTGCAGAGTAATGGTTTTATTTGGGAGCAAGTGAATTAGGTTATGTGATAATTGTTCTTTTATCAGGTTAGGATTTTTCAAAAGTCCTTAATCTATAATAATTTTTCTATCATGTATATAATGGTGGATTTCAATTATAAATTAAAATTCTTAAACAATCTATAGTTTTTATTTGAACAGATTATTAATGGTTATCTTTTTTACGAATAGAATTCCCATAAACCGTTTGGTTAATTTATTTTTGACCAAAATTAAAATACATGGCTTCAGGTTTTTTTGCAATTTTAGATGATGTAGCGGCGCTTTTAGATGATGTAGCGGCAATGAGTAAAATAGCCACTAAGAAGACAGCTGGTATTCTAGGTGACGATTTAGCCGTTAATGCAGAAAAAGCATCAGGATTCGTCTCTAAAAGGGAATTACCGGTATTGTGGGCAATCTCTAAAGGTTCCTTATTAAATAAAATCATTATACTGCCTATTGCATTTTTGCTAAGTGCCTTTCTACCTTGGGCGGTTACGGTAGTTTTAATACTTGGGGGCATCTATCTTGCTTTTGAAGGTGCCGAAAAAATATATGAATTCTTCGTGCCGCACGAAGACGAACATATTTCTGCAGATACAGAACCAATGACCAAAGATGAAATCCTGGAATTGGAAAAAACCAAAGTAAAGTCTGCTATAGTAACAGATTTTATATTATCCATTGAAATAGTCATAATTGCTTTAGGCGCAGTAATTAATGAGCCATTGGTGACCCAAATAGCCGTGGTATCCGTAGTGGCATTGATTGCAACGGTAGGGGTTTATGGTATTGTAGCGTTAATTGTAAGAATGGATGAATTTGGTACCAGACTTATAAACTTAAATGACAAAGAAAATAGTATTTCTGATATTATTGGTAGGTTCTTTGTTAACGCACTTCCAAAGGTTATAAAAGCATTATCGGTAATAGGGACTTTGGCGCTTCTATTGGTTTCCGGAGGAATATTTGTACATAACATTGATTTTTTACATCATTTGCTCCCAAATGTACCTGGTATAATCGTAGAGTTTATTGTTGGTCTCTTGGTAGGGATAATGGCCTTATTATTTTTTAAGGGCTTTAAAATGCTATTTAAAAAGAAAGATTAGGCAGTTCATTCAGCTTAATATGCTTTTTCTTCTCCTTTAATTGCGTTAAATATGGTCTTGTAGACGATTTTGACGTCTAATGCTAGTGACCATTTTTCCATGTAAAAAATATCGTAACGTACTCTGTTGACGATATCGGATCGATCAAGAATCTCTCCTCTGCAGCCTTGTATTTGTGCTAGACCTGTAATGCCAGGTTTAATAAAATGTCTTACCAAATAGCGGTCTACTGAATTTTCATATTCTTGGGTATGCACTACCATGTGTGGTCTTGGTCCTACAACACTCATATCTCCAATCAATACATTGAAAAATTGCGGTAGTTCATCTATACTTGTTTTTCTTAAAATCTTACCTAGCCTTGTTACCCTTGCATCGTTTTTAGTTGCCATTTTGGTATCACTGGTTTTACTTTTGGTCATAGACCTAAATTTGTAACACCAGAAAATTTGTCTGTTTACACCATGCCGTTTTTGTTTAAAAAATAAAGGTCCCTTAGAATCTATTTTCATCAATACAAATACAATTGGTGTTAGCCATGATAAGATAAACAGTATGACCATACTTGAAAATACAATATCAAAAATACGTTTTACCAAATTGGAATAATCTAGGTCTAATGGCGAAGCTCTTAAATTAAGAATGGGCACCGCTCCATATAATTCAATAGACATGGTGTTGGAAAACAGCTCTTTATTATCGGGAATAATCTTAATTCTCTTAAAACTATTATCGGCAATTTTCATTAAATACTGTATTTCTGACTTGGATAATTTTGAAGCCATACAATACACCTCTTCTACATTATTTTCAAAAATGTAATTGAAAGAGCTCTTAATATCCCCCAGGCATGAGTTGTTATCAGATTTGACATTGTCAAAATAGCCCATGTAAGAGTATCCATATTCCGGATTATCAAATATGCGTTTCAGCTTGGGTAAGTTTTTATCCCTGCCAATTACAACAACTCTGGTACTGTTGTATCCTCTTTTTCTATATATGTTTCTAGCTAAATAGAACAAACCTCTAAAAAGGGTGAGCAATGCACAAATTTGTAAATAAGCAAGAAATAGGTAACCGGTGGAATAAGAGTAAATACCAAAAAAAACGAATGAGGTAAAATAGACCAAACCGTAAATAACAAAAAGTTTTAAGAAACTCTTTAAGTTGGTCATAAAACCATCGCGTCTTGCAGTAGGGTAAAAATGCAAACTGTACGTAGTTATAAGCCATGCCACATTATAGTATAGTATGCTGAAAACATTTAGGTATGTCTCAGGTGTATATACGTATATTGTAACGTTGATAATCAAAATATGGACTATCAACGACAATGGTATTATGAATAAAGATTTCTTCATTTAGCTTTTAGAAATGGTTGGTAAACGAGCTAAAAATAGGTTGGTACATTTAGCCAATAGCTGATAGGCAACTATTGGCTAATTGTAAATTTGGGGATAAATGGAAATCTGATATTTATATAACTTAATTCTTTTTAGTGTACCAAGAGTAAACTTGTTGAACACCTTGTTCCAATGATACGGTATGTTTCCAGCCAAGGTCATGTAATTTACTTGGGTCTGTCAATTTTTTCAATGTACCGTCTGGTTTATCGGTGTTGAAATACAATTCACCTTTAAAATCTATGGATTTTTGTATTAACTGCGCCAAGTCTTTTATTGAAATATCAATACCCGTTCCAATGTTGATATGGGTGTTTCTTATTTCTTTGTTACTTGATGAATAACAGTCTTTAAAATCTCTTTGTTCCATTAGAAATACACAGGCGTCGGCCATGTCTTCGCTCCATAAGAATTCTCTCATAGGGTTACCGGTGCCCCAAATTTCTAAATGAATGCTGCCATCCTTCTCTTTAATACCGTATTTATCTAAAACGGATAAAATTTCATCTTTGGAAGAACTTCCGTTTACGCCTTCAATAGGTAAAGCGTTCAAATCTGAAAATATGGCATCCCAGTCATTATTCTCCAATGCTTTCCCTAAATGCATTTTTCTGATCAATGCAGGTAAAACATGTGATTTTTCTAAATCGAAATTATCATTAGGACCGTACAAGTTGGTCGGCATAACAGAAATAAAGTTTGTGCCATATTGCAAATTGTAGCTTTCACACATTTTAATACCTGCTATTTTAGCAATAGCGTAAGGTTCGTTGGTATATTCTAGCGTATCGGTCAATAAATAGTCCTCTTTCATTGGCTGAGGACAGTTTTTTGGATAGATACATGTGCTGCCTAAAAAGAGTAACTTCTTAACTCCATGAAGGTAGCTTTGGTGAATTACATTGTTTTGAATCATAAGATTCTCATAAATGAAATCTGCCCTGTACGTATTATTGGCAACTATACCACCAACTTTGGCAGCGGCCAGTATAACATATGCCGGTTTCTCGGTTTCAAAGAACTCTGCCACTTTTGTAGCATCGGTCAAATCTAATTCTTTATGTGTTTTAAAAATTAGATTTGAATATCCTTTACTTTCAAGATTCTTAACAATTGCACTACCTACAAGACCTCTGTGACCTGCGATATATATTTTAGCTTCTTTATTTAACATTTGGTATATTTTACCTACTAATTAGATATTATAGAAATTTTACTCAAAATAATTGAAGGTAACATAACCGCCTTCTTTCAGATATTGATCCTTTTTCATTAGCTTAAGATCGTTTGTCATCATATCCTTTACTAATCCTTGTAAATCATATTCAGGAATCCAACCTAACTTCGTATTTGCCTTAGTGGCATCACCAATTAACAATTCAACCTCTGTTGGTCTAAAGTATTTAGGATCTACAGAAAGAATTTCTTTTCCTATTTCTATTTGGATTTCTGGATTTGAACATGATTTTACAAAACCTTTTTCGTCAATACCTTCTCCTTTAAATTCAATTTCAACTCCCATTTCTGCAAATGCCATTCTTACGAATTCACGAACGGGCGTAGTTTTACCGGTAGCAATAACCCAATCTTCTGGCTCTTCTGCTTGAAGAATCATCCACATCATTCTTACATAATCTTTGGCATGGCCCCAATCTCTTTGTGCATCTAAATTACCAAGGTACATTTTGTCCTGTAAACCTAAACCTATTCTTGCAGCAGCTCTTGTAATTTTTCTGGTTACAAAAGTTTCTCCTCTAATAGGTGATTCATGATTAAAAAGAATACCGTTACAGGCATACATGTTATATGCTTCTCTATAGTTTACGGTAATCCAATATGCGTACATTTTTGCAACTGCATAAGGACTACGTGGGTAGAACGGAGTGGTTTCTGATTGCGGTACTTCTTGTACTTTACCGTATAATTCTGATGTTGATGCTTGGTAAATACGTGTTTTTTCGGTCAAACCTAACAAACGAACGGCATCCAATATTCTTAATGTACCTAAACCATCGGCATTACCTGTATACTCTGGTACTTCAAATGATACTTGAACGTGGCTCATGGCCGCTAAATTATAAATCTCATCTGGTTGAATTTCTTGTATCAATCTAATTAGATTAGTACTATCTGTCATATCACCATAGTGTAGTACAAAATTTCTGTGTTCAACATGAGGGTCTTGGTAAAGGTGATCAATTCTGTCCGTATTAAACAATGAAGCCCTTCTCTTAAGACCGTGTACTTGATACCCTTTTTTTAGTAAAAACTCACTCAAATAGGCGCCATCTTGACCCGTGACTCCTGTAATTAATGCTACTTTCATAGTAATAGAAAAATGGATTTATAAATGTTTTTTTAATTTAAAATCTTGATTGATATTATTATAAATGCTTAAAACTTCATAATAGTATAAACAATGCTTAAAAAATGAATAAATGGTCTTTGTTTTTTTTACCTATATATCATTTCTACCATTAACTAGATAACAAGTATTAAAGTATCGGAAGTTGTTAAGATTTAGATAGATATACACTATATCTTTTAAACTATGGTTAATGGTTGTGAGGCAAATTTAGGACATTATTTGTGTTTTGTATCTCAATACAAACAAACCTTAGGCCAATTAATGATTTATTCGTTAAACTGTTTTTCTTACCATTCTTGTTCAGTTTTCCTCAATAAAAATGGGCATTAAGGATGGTGCAGTGGTAGGTTTCTGTAACAATTATGGTATAAGGTCATTTTTGTTTAATAACTGTTGCCCATAATTTTTAAATTAACAGTTTGCATTGAATTTTGTTAAAATTTAGTAAAATTCATACAAAATGAGTGCGGTTATTAATATTTAGCTTATGTTTATTTAATCAAATAGTAATGAGCAATATTGTAAAGCAGAATTTGGTCATTATATTTGAATTTATAATTTTTATTGTTTTTCCCCGTTATTTTATCAACTTAAACCACCATACGATGATATCTAACATTTTAAATGGAAAGCTAACATCTCATTATCAGAAGAAAAAGTTAGTTTCTCTTGAAAATTACTACATGCACCTTAAGCCATATTTTAAGCTTAAGAAAAGTGCTAAAACTGCTAAAGCTGAAAGTGCTTTGGTCAGTAAAAGAACGAAGAGTGCAAATGCTAAAGATGCATTCAATTCTATTGAACAAAATCAAATATTGTATGCTAAAATTATGACCGAAAGGTTATTGAATGTTTAAGCGTTAAAATTTACTATTGATTTTAGTTTATAGGAGCGTATAGATTATTTAAATATTTTGATAACAATGCCCTTAGCCTTTAAAAGCTAAGGGCATTGTTATTTTTAAATAGCTACAGATTGTATATTTTGAGCTTTTATTAAATTCAGAACTGTAGATTTTTTTTAAGCGTAAAGAATAATTTATAGGTTCTAATATTTCCTTTTTTAAGACCAAACTTAGCAAACAACTCTTTTTATTTACACATTAGCGAATCTAAATTCTATTTCTATAGAATATAAATATATTTATCCCTGTAAATAAAGAATTTCGTAATTTCAATAGCGTAGTAATTAGCTTATCTAAGCTTTTGTTAATGTTTAAATGGTTTTCATAGCTTTTAAACGTACGAGACCCATATTCTTAAATGCATTAACCTATATTTTTAAATTATCTTGGAAGTACTAACACATTTTAATCCTTTTGAAGGACCAGAGCTAAAGCATATTTTGCACACTACTGATGCGCAAGAAGAAATTTGGTATTCTTGTTATTTTGGTGGCGATGATGCAAATAAGGCTTATAACCTGTCATTGACAATTGAGTTTGAAGGAGAACTTGATGTTTCTGCATTACAATGGTCCGTAGATATGTTAGTTAGTCGCCACGAATCGCTGAGATCGGTCTTTAGTCCAGATGGGAAGTTTATCAATGTTTTTTCATCTATCATCACCAATATTGACCTTCAGGATTTTTCTACATTACCAGCTATAGATAAAGCAGCGGCCATAGAAGAGTTTACAAAGTATGATACGGGCAAAGCTTTTGATTTGACCAAAGAACAGCTTATCCGATTTACGGTTCTAAAAACTGACAATTATAGATATCAACTAATAATGACAACTCATCATATTGTTTGTGATGGGTGGTCTTTAGGTATTATCATGCAAGAATTAGGGGCTCTTTATTCCGCAAGAGTTAAAAATGAACATCATAATCTCCCTGAAGCTGTTCCCTATACCGAGTATGTAACGCATCAAAATGAGGTTAAATCAAGTGCTGAATATGATCGCACAGAAAAGTATTGGTTAAACCTTTATCAAAATAACGTTCCCAAGACTAATCTTCCTATAGATTTTGAACAAATAAATAAGAGAACTTATAACGGTGCTCGTATCAATCAATTGTTAGATAAGAATATAGTGAAGGGTATTAAACAAACCGGTATAAAAGGTAATACCAGTTTGGTTCTAACGCTGATGGCCGCTTTTGAGCTATTGCTATATAAGACCACAAAAAAGGATAGTATTGTTTTGGGTTTACCGGTTGCAGGTCAGTCATCTATGGGTGCAAAGCATTTAGTTGGTCATTGTGTAAAGTTGCTACCAATGAAAGGCGAGTTGAATATAGACGACAGTTTTATAGATTATTTAAAGAAAAGAAAATCAGCTAATTTTGATGCCTTTGAAAATCAGGAATTGTCATTTGGTAGTTTATTAAAGAAACTAAATATTCCAAGAACACCAGGTAGAGTGCCATTGGTACCGGTAGTCTTTAATGTTGATATGGATTTGGACGATGGTGTTACTTTTGAAGGACTATCATACCAATATCATAGTAATGCACGTGAACATGAAACGTTTGAATTATTTTTAAATGCAACAGGTTCAAATGATAATATCATTCTTGAATGGTCTTATAATACGGACTTGTTCAAAGAAAGCACAATACTTGAAATGGGCGATTCTTTCAATGCTATTTTAAGTGAACTGATAGCACGCCCCAATGTTAAGTTGTCTGAAGTATTAAGTATTACAGATGAAAAAAGTATTTTAAACGGTACGGTATTAGATTATTCAAAAGCAACATTGCATGGCCTGTTATATGAACAAGCTACAAATACACCCACTGCAGTTGCACTAGAATTTAAAAACGAAAAAGTAACCTATGCAGCACTTCAGCGTAAAATTAACAGTACCGCTGTTTACTTATGGGAAAAAGGGATAAGACCTGGAGATACCGTTGCTATATCACTTGAAAGATCTCCAGATTTAATTGCCACCTTATTTGCTATATTACAATGTGGGGCACGATATGTGCCTATAGATACCGGCTACCCGGATAATCGTACTTTGTTAATGATTTCAGATGCAGAATCAACGTTCTTTATCTGTGATAGGTCAAAACAACGATTAGGGCATAATGCTACAACTATATTTATTAAAGATATAAGGTTAAAAGCTAATGAAACAAGTGATAGTGTATTAAATATTGAAGTTACCTCTGATGCCGCTGCGTATATCATTTATACGTCTGGGTCTACAGGAAAACCAAAGGGTGTTCAGGTTACGCATGATAATGTTGTAAACCTATTACATTCAATGGGTAAAGAGCCTGGCATTGGACCTGATGATAAAATATTTGCCACCACCACCATTTCTTTTGACGCTATGGTTATGGAGATTTTTTTACCTCTTGTTCACGGTGCAAGTGTTGTATTGGTAGATGAAGAAACCAGAAAGGATGGGCATCTTTTACTTAAAAAAGCAATAGATGATAACATAACCGTAATTTGGGGAACCCCTACCATCTGGCAAATTTTGTTGGACTCTGGTTGGAAAAACCCATTACATATAAAAGCACTTATTGGCGGTGAACCTGTGTCTAAACCTCTTTCGTTAAAACTATTGGAAAAGTGTGATGAAGTTTGGAATATATACGGTCCTACCGAAACAACGGTTTGCTGTATACTTACAAAAATTACGGAACAAGATGATCCTATAGCCATAGGGAAGCCTATAGCAAATACCGAAATCTATATTCTAGATTCAAACGGTATACCTGTGAGAAACGGCGAAGTTGGAGAGATTGCAATTGGCGGTAATGGTGTAACCAACGGATATTTAGGTCAGGCAGAACTTACAAATGAGCGTTTTGTAAACAACAGTTTTTCAACTGAAGCCACTGCCAAAATGTACTTGTCCGGAGATTTAGGTAAAATTTTGTCAAACGGACAAATTGAATGTTTAGGACGTAAAGATGGTCAAGTTAAGGTTCGCGGACATCGAATAGAATTGGGCGAGATCGAACATTCTTTGGGCAAATTGAAAGGAATACAATCTGTAGCTACAGATGTTAGAAACAATGCCTTAAAAGCATATGTGGTTTATGAAGGCAACGAATGGGACAAAGATGTTACGCTTTGGAAAAAGCAGTTAGCTGCCGATTTACCTGTTTTTATGTTGCCACATGAATATGTACAGTTAGAAAAACTACCTGTTACCCTTAATGGCAAATTAGATAGAAAAAGCCTGCCGGAAGACACAAATGTTGTGGTTGATAAGGTTGAAACTATTCAACCATTTACCAAAGCGGAAAAACTAGTTGCAGATGTTTGGAAGGAATGTTTGTTTTTGGACACGATTCATTTGAACGATGATTTTTTTGAACTAGGTGGGCATTCACTGATTGCTGCCAAAGTTATGACTAGGTTAGAAGAAAAATCCGGTCAGCGATTACCATTATCTTCCTTATTTGAATATTCTACTGTTAAAAGTCTGGCAAGTCTATTAAAAATAGAAGAGAACGTAGTTACTTGGGACTCTATGGTTCCTATACAACCTAAGGGTTCTAAAAAACCATTGTTCATTGTTCATGGATCAGGTTTAAATATATTGTCTTTTAAAACACTTAAAGACCATATGGATCCCGATCAACCTATTTATGGTTTTCAGGCTAAGGGTTTAGACGGTAAAGAAGAATTATTGCAATCGGTCCAAGAGATTGCCGCTCATTACAATGAGTCCATAATGGCAGTTCAACCTAAAGGGCCCTATTTATTGGCCGGGTACTCGTCTGGTGGTATTATAGCTTATGAAATGGCAAAGCAACTCATGGCAAAAGGTGAAAAGATTTCATCTTTGGCACTTTTAGATACTTATGCGTATGCTCATTATGGTAAAAGCACCACCCTAGGTAAAAAGTTGGCCTATGGTAATTACTTGGCAAATAAAACCTTACATGTTCTAAGGCAATTATCAAGTAGGGAAGGTTTTAAATATAGAATAGGAGTTACAAAAACTAACCTTAAGAAATTGTACTTAAAATTAAAGAAAGGTAAAACGGAGTCGTCTAAAACCGATTATGATTGGGAGTATGAAAGCCGAATTGTTGAGCATAACAAGGTTGTAGATAAATATCATTTAAAACCAATGTCTATTAAGGTCGACTTATTTAGAATTGAGGATGTTATTGATTATACGCATGATAGTGTACATCTTGGCTGGAAATCTTTTGCGGAAAAAGGTATAGATTTACATTACGTGCCAGGAGACCACTTGAGTATGTTTAGCCCACCTAATGACAAAGTTTTAGCAACATCGCTGCAGAAAGTTATTGATAACAACCAATAAACTTAATGCTGGGCCGTAACAGCTTTACGGTTAGATAATTCACTTGCAGTTATGGCACTGTAATTATCAGCGGCCATATACCTTAAGTAAAAATCTGTACCGCTATCTTTTGTGGTATTATGCCATAAATGAAAGCCTGCAGTTTTGAACAAGGCTTCATAGTTATGTGAAAATGAGCGCTCATAACCATAGGGCTGAGATGATTTGTTGGTCTGTAGGTCGTGATGTATACCGTTAGGTTCAATAGCTACAAATGTTGTTTTGCCCAGGTTGTTCAGTTTATTGAAAAAATCTAGAAGTTTTGGTTCCGTAAAATATTCCAGTACACCTCTAGAGGTTACAAATATCATATTTTCGGTAGCATGGGTATTTACCCAATCAAAAGCATCAGAGGCTATGAACTCTAGTTTTGTGTTAGATACATAAGTATTTTTGTTCATTGAAATTTGTTGTTGGCTTAGATCTATACCCACAAATCTTTCAATGTCCGGAAATTTTGTACTTAAATAATTTAATACTTTTCCATTGCCGCATCCTATTTCTACTATGGTATGAAAATTATGTTGCTCCATTGACAATTTAAGCTCCAATAAATCGAATAAAAAAGTGCATTCCGGTAGAAAAGATTTTTCAAAAGAATCATCGTTCTCAAGGAAATATTTGGCACCCTTTTTTTTCCAAAATGCTTTATGAAACTCTGAAAGTTGATTATAATTTTGTTCTTCTTCTGCTTTCTTTAAAAGAGATTTACGCATAAAAAGTTCAATGAAACTAATAGATTTTTTATCGGTAATTGTCATGCCATTGTTCGCCATTTTTTTAGCTTTCTTAGGCAGTAAGGCTAAGAGCAAATTCCCTATAAATATTACAATTCTATTTTTCATATTAAGTCAAAAATGTAATCGGTATACAATATTAAATATTTTGTCGAATACATTTTTAAAACCTTTCGGATAAATGTTATTATTTCTTAGGCCAATGGTCGAAGAAATATGTTGATGAACCCTATAATTATGCTCTTATTTTCTGTTCTAGTTACAGTTTCGAAGAACGTTAATTTTTTCTCGATGAAATTTCAACGAAGCAAAAAAAAAAATATCTCAATGAATATATTATATTTTAATCGTAAAACATTGAAATACAATATATTATATTTTTAGGTTTTGTTGCTAAGGAGTTTTGGTTTTAATGCTAGAAGTTAAATTGTTTATGATATTCTGTAATTTTACTTCATTGTTTATTTGCATTATTTGTTCGGAAATTTTACTGAGATGTATTTAGGAACCAGTGTTAAATTGAAATTTTTGTTTAATAATTAAGTTATCCCAACAGCGTCTTTAGAATGTAATTGTTATTCCTGAACAAATTTGTAAATATCAATCCCAAAATCTATACCTAATTATTGTTTTGTAATGAAAGCCAAAAAAGAAAATGTAATTACTGATTCTACTAAAGCATATTGGAAGAAAATTTTATTGGATGATGTAAAATTACTAGACTTGCCCAGTAGAAAGCTTGCCGCAAAGGATGGCGTTCGGCAAGGGTCTTTGTTGCGCACCTACTTCTCTGCTGAGGTGACTTCTGAAATAAAGGCTTATACTGCTTCTGGTAGTATTGAATCTTTTTTAATTACTGCATTAGGTGTTCTGCTACAGAGGTATACAAATCAATTGGATATTGCTTTTGGTTTAAGTATAGATGATGAAACAGTATCCCTATTTAGAAATACTGTTGATCCTACCGTAGATTTTAATACGTTAAATAAACAAACAAAAAGCATACTACAATTAAACAAAGCAAATCCATATCCTACGGATAAATTTGTTGAAGATTTCAACCTTGTAAACGAGAACGGTGAAAACGCACTTTTAGATTTTGTACTTTCTATAAATTCATTGAAGAATGAAGCTGAAATCACAAATGATAGTAGTGATACCAGTACTATTGAATTTATAGGTAATGTTGATTCTTTGTCAAATATTAAGGTTTTATTAGCTTGTTCTAATGAGCATCTAAAATTAGAAGTAGTTTTCAACGAAAATGTTTTTGAGAAAAATGTTATCGAGCAGTTCATGGTGCACTTTAAGAATGTAGTGCCAAAATTAATTGAGCGGCCATCTATACCTGTAGGAAGTATAGACGTTCTTCTAGATAAAGAACGAGATACGGTCATGAATGATTTCAATTCGCCTTATGTAGAATACCCTAAGGGAAAAACAATTGTTGATTTATTAAATAAACAGGTTAAAAAAACACCGAATAGGACTGCTGTAGTTTATGAAGATAGAAGTTTAACATACAATGAACTGCATCAGCTATCAAATAGGTTCGCAGATTATTTAATAAAGAAAAAGGGAGCGGTAAAAGGTAATTTGGCCTGCCTTATTTTAGATAGAAGTGAATGGCTTATTATAAGCATGGTAGGTATCATGAAGGCCGGTGCTGCATATGTGCCCGTAGACCCTAACTATCCTGCTTCACGAAAAAAATATATAAAAGAAGATAGTAATTGCGATTTTACCGTAGACGCAGCAGCAATAGCAGAGTTCAAGGCAACAATCGATAATTATAGTATAGCTGAAATTACAACGGTGGACTTAAGTCCTACTGATTTAATATATATTATATATACCTCAGGTACCACGGGCAAACCAAAAGGTGTAATGTTAGAACATACTAATATCGTTAGTCTGTTCGTGCATGATAATCCAATATTCGATTTTAATGAAACTGACGTTTGGACCATGTTCCACTCTTATTGTTTTGATTTTTCGGTTTGGGAAATTTATGGAGCGCTGCTTTTCGGAGGAAAGTTAGTTATTCCTTCTAGTTCGGTCATTAAAGATCCTTTTGAATTCATGTCTTTAGTGATCAAAGAAAAAGTTACCGTCCTTAGTCAAACACCTTCTTCTTTTTTAAATATTATGGGCAGCTTGCCCGAAGGTGATGTTGACCTAAAATTAAGATATGTCATTTTTGGTGGAGAGTCTTTATTTCCTAAATATTTGAAGAAATGGCACGAACGGTTTCCTGCTATACAATTTGTAAATGGATATGGCATTACCGAGACCACCGTTTTTGTAACCTTTAAAATGATAGATGATGAGGATATAAGAACCAATGTTTCTAATATTGGTAATTGTATACCTACGTTATCCGCTTTTGTTGTAAACGGTCAAGATCAATTACAACCTATTGGTGTTATTGGAGAATTGTGTGTTTCTGGCTATGGTCTTGCACGCGGGTATTTGAACAGACCAGAACTTAGCGAGCAAAAGTTTGCCGTTAATCCTTTTTTACAAGGCGAGAAAATGTATCGTTCTGGTGATTTGGTGAGATTGCTGCCCGATGGTAATTTTGAATTCGTTGGTAGAATTGATCACCAGGTGAAAATACGTGGTCACCGAGTAGAGCTCGGTGAAATTGAATCTACCTTAAATGAAATTTCTGGTGTAAACAGGGCTGTTGTATTGGCGAATACAAATAAGGATGGTGAAACTAGGTTGGTGGCTTATTTGCAGGCCAATGGAGAGAAACCAACTGTAGGTACTTTAAAATTAGCTCTTGAGGAGAAATTGCCTGTATTTATGGTACCTGCTTTTTTTATGTGGGTAGATGAATTTCCTACCAATGCCAATGACAAAATTGATAAAAGTAAATTACCTGAACCTTCTTATGAAAGATCTAGTTCAGATGTAATTTTCAGAAAACCAAGAACCAAGCTTGAACAAAGTATAGCTGGTATTTGGGAAAAGGAATTAAGTATATCCGGGATAGGTTTAGATGATAATTTCTTTGAAATGGGTGGTACGTCACTCATGGCCCAGAAAGTTGCAAACGCTATAATGAAAACCGCGGGTATTCGTATACCTGTTACCAAGTTGTACCAGTACACCACAATAGCAACTCTTTGTTTATTTCTAGATAATAAGAACGAGAACGAGCCATTAACATTCAAATACAAAAAGAAAGATGTCAGTACATCTAAAGATGTAGCGATCATTGCTATGTCTGGTAGATTTCCGGGAGCTAATAATATTGATGAGTTTTGGGATGTTTTGAAAAATGGAAGGGAAACTATATCATTTTTCTCTCCAGAAGAATTAGATCAAAGTATTCCAGAAGCAACGCGAAAAGATCCTTTATATGTTGCCGCAAGAGGTATTGTACCGTCAGCGAAAACATTTGACGCACGTTTTTTTGGACTTACGCCAAAATTTGCCGAAGCAATGGATCCTCAGCAACGTCTATTTTTAGAATTAGCTTGGGAAGTTCTAGAAGAATCCGGGCACTTGCCTGAGCATTATAAGGGTAGGGTAGGTGTGTATGCCGGTACGGGTACCAACACCTATTATAAAAAGAACATATTGCCTAATAGTGAAGTTGTAGAAACTATTGGTCAATTGCAGTTGGATACCGCAAATGAAAAAGATTATATAGCATCAAGAACGGCATATCAATTAGATTTAAAAGGTCCGGCGGTAAGTGTACATTCCGCTTGTTCTACATCGTTATTGGCAATTGCCGAGGCAGTAGAGGCTATACGTAACGGACAATGTGAAATTGCTGTTGCTGGTGGGTCTAGTATTACCGCACCAATGAACAGCGGTCATTTGTATCAAGAAGGTTCTATGCTGAGTACAGATGGTCATTGTAGACCTTTTGATTCGCAGGCAAGGGGTACCGTTTTTAGTGATGGTGCAGGAGCTATAATATTAAAAGATCTAGAAGAGGCCAAAAAAGATGGCGATATTATTTACGGCATTGTAAAAGGTGTTGGTATTAATAATGACGGCGGTCACAAAGGTAGCTTTACGGCTCCTAGTGCAGAAGGTCAGGCGAATGCAATTGCAGCGGCTATTAACGATGCCAATATTTCACCAGATACGATCAGTTACATAGAAACACACGGTACGGCGACACCATTGGGTGATCCTATTGAGATAGATGGATTAAACCTTGCCTTTGGAGAACAGGAGAAGCAGAATTTCTGCGGAATAGGTTCCGTAAAAAGTAATATGGGGCATTTGACCGCCGCCGCAGGTGTAACCGGATTGATAAAAACCATTTTGGCTTTTAACCATAAAGTAATACCACCTTCTTTAGGTTTTGATAAACCTAATCCTGAAATAGACTTTGAAAACAGTCCGTTTTATGTCAATAATACCTTGACGGATTGGAATGTGGAGGGAGTTAGAAGAGCCGGTGTAAGTTCGTTCGGCGTAGGTGGTACCAATGTGCATGTTGTAGTAGAGGAGTATGAAATGGAGCAAAAGACTTCAAAATTTCAACGTCCATTGCAATTATTGCCAATTTCAGCAAAGACAGAGACCAGTTTAGCGGGATTTGAAACTGCACTTAAAAGTCATATGGATGCTAAGCAAGAATTAAATTTGGCAGATGTTGCATATACTTTAAGTACCACGAAAGCTAGTTTCAATAATCGCAGATTTATTTTAGCCGATGATACAAAAGTAGCTACTGATGTTTTATTGGATAAGGATATAAAGGCTACACAATCTTCAGTTGTAAAAATTGTACCTAGTGAAATCGCATTTCTACTTCCAGGTCAAGGTTCCCAATATTTAAATATGGGCAAGGACCTATATGATGAGGAAAGCACCTTTAGGGAGGCTGTGGATATCTGTGCCAATATATTGTTAGATATTATCAAGGTAGATATAAGGGAAATTATCTTTCAGGATAAAACTTCTGAAGAAGCGGAGAATAGGCTAAAGGATACCCGTTATACACAACCTGCCCTATTTACAATTGAATATGCGCTTTCACAATTATGGATGAGTTGGGGAATACGCCCCACGGTATTATGCGGACATAGTCTAGGGGAATTTGTAGGTGCTCATTTAGCTGATATTTTCAGTTTAGAAGATGCTTTAAAACTGGTTTCTATGAGAGGTATTCTGGTTAGCGGACTTCCAAAGGGGAGTATGCTGACCGTAAGAATCGATGAAGAAACTCTGGAAAAATTAATTCCGAAGACATTGTCAATAGCTGCCGTAAATTCTGCAAAACTTTGCGTGGTGTCAGGTGAGGATGATGAAATAACCAAATTCAGTGAGCTTTTAAAAGAACAGGGGCTACCATACCGCTTAATAGCTACAAGTCACGCTTTTCATTCCTCTATGATGAACCCAATTTTAGAGGAATTTGGGGATGTGGTAAAGAATATCAAATTAAATGTTCCTCAAATACCAATAATATCGACCGTTACAGGTACTTGGCTTACTAATGAAGAAGCCGTAGATGCCGTATACTGGACAAACCATTTAAGAGATACCGTAAGATTTTCCGATGCTATGGATACCCTGGTGAAATTAGAAGATGTGGTATTGCTAGAAGTTGGTCCCGGTAACACGCTTACAACTTTAAGTCGCCAGAACAAAGGCGCAAAAAATATAAAATCCTTGGCTTCTTTGCCGTTACCTAAGAATGATGAGAATTCATTTTATGGCATATTGAAAGCTTTAGGTCAAATTTGGCTAACCGGTCTTTCGGTAGATTGGAATGCCTTTTACAAAAACCAAGAAAGGCAAAAACTAAGATTACCAACGTATGTTTTTGACCGTAAACCATGCTGGATCGATCCTGTGGTCTCTGTTCCTAAAGAAAGAGCCTATTTGAATGGCGATCAGTCTTTAATTAAAACAATAGAAAAACCAAAAAGTGCCGCACCAATGAGAAACGTCTCTATATTAAATAAGATTTCAGAGTTAATTTCAAATTCATACGGAATTGATATTGAAGCAACGGACAAGGACAGTAGCTTTTTAGAATTAGGATTAGATTCTTTGATTCTAACTCAGATGGCCATTACCTGTAAAAAAGAATTTAAGATTCCAATTACATTTCGTCAGTTGAACGAAGACATAAACACACCAGAGCTTTTGGCTAATTACTTGGATCAGAACTTACCGGCAGATGTTATGGCGCCACAACCAATTGCCGAGGCAGCTCCTCAGCCGGTTGCCGCCGTTAACCATGTGCAACAAGCTATGCCTGCCAATTTTAATACTTCTGCAACCAATCAAACGGCCATTGGCCTAATAGGCGAGCAGCTTAATTTATTGAGTAGACAGCTTCAGTTGTTACAGGGTAATACGGTAACCCCAGCTCCACAACCTGTTGCCGTTCAAAAGCCTGTTCCGGCAAAAGAGGTTAAACCGGTAATGAATTTGGATTCACTTTCGGAACAAGAAAAATTGGAACATAAAAAGCCTTTTGGGGCTTCGCCAAAAATTGAGAGACAATCCACTGGTTTAGATCAGGCCCAATCGCAATACTTAAAGGAACTTACGGAAAAGTACAATGCCAAAACTATTGGCAGTAAAAATTACGCTCAAGACAATAGAGCTAAAATGGCAGATCCTAGAGTAGTATCAGGATTTAAGCCATTAACTAAAGAATTAGTGTATCCGGTAGTAATCGGTAAATCTACAGGTAACCGACTGTGGGATGTAGATGGTAATGAATATATAGATGCCTTGAACGGTTTTGGTTCTTGCTTTTTTGGTTATCAACCAGATTTCATAAAGAAAGCGATGCACGATCAAATTGAATTAGGGTATGAGGTAGGTCCTCAACATCCATTGGCGGGCGAAGTTTGTGATCTTTTATGTGAGTTTACCGGTCATGACAGGGCCGCTTTGTGTAATACCGGTTCAGAAGCGGTTCTTGGAGCTATGAGAATTGCCCGTACGGTTACAGGGCGTTCACTTATTGTAGCATTTACCGGTGCTTACCATGGTATTAACGATGAGGGAATTGTAAGGGGGTCTCAAAAGAAAAAGACTTTTCCGGCTGCAGCAGGTATTATGCCAGAAGCTGTGCAGAACATGTTGATTTTAGATTATGGTACCGACGAAAGTTTGCAGATTATAAAGGATAGAGCCCATGAAATTGCGGGAGTGCTAATAGAACCCGTTCAAAGTCGTAGACCGGAGTTTCAGCCTATAGAATTTATAAAGAACGTAAGAGAGGTAACAAGTAAAGAAGGGATTGCCTTTATTTTTGATGAGGTGATCACCGGCTTTAGAATGCACCCTGGTGGAGCACAGGCGTTGTTCAATGTAAAGGCAGATTTAGCTACCTATGGTAAAGTTATGGGCGGTGGAGTTTCCATTGGTGCCATTGTAGGTAAAAAAGAGTTTATGGATGCGCTTGATGGCGGTTTTTGGCAATATGGTGATGATTCGTATCCTGAAGTAGGGGTAACTTATTTTGCAGGTACTTTTGTACGTCACCCATTGGCTTTGGCTTCCTCAAAAGCTTCTTTGTTATATATGAAAGAGCAAGGTCCAAGTCTGCAGGCAAATATATCCGCTATGACAGAACGCATGGCCAAAAGCTTGAACGATACATTTACGAAAGAAGGTCTACCCATAGAGATTACTTATTTTGGTTCGTTATGGAGATTAAAGTTCAAGAAAGACATTCCGTATTCAGAATTGCTTTTTGTTAGCATGCGTGAAAAAGGTATTCATATTTGGGACGGTTTCCCTTGTTTCTTGACCACTGCATATACTAGTGATGATGTTGATTTCTTAATGAAAACCTTATTGTCTTCTGTAAATGAATTGGTAGCCGTAGGTATACTTTCTAAAGAGGGGGTAAACGGTAATCATGTTACAAACACAAAATCGTCTTTTGAAAAATTAAATACACCACCGGTTCCTGGTGCGCGTTTGGGTAGAGATGAAAAAGGGCAACCTGCTTGGTATGTTGAAGATGCTAGTCAAGAAAGCGGATACTTAAAAATCGATATCTAAAGAACAGAAAAGGTTTTAAACTTAGCAATGACCGTTTAAATGACATATTTACTGTTTACTAATTTAACCGATGAAAAAAACGATTCTTTTTTTGTTGAGGCTCGGCTTTGTTTTTCGGAGGAATTTGTAACTAAGTTTGAAAAGTATAAACGTTGGCAAGATGCAAAATCTACCATATTGGGAAGATTGCTTTTGGCATACGGATTAAAGAATTTATATCAAATAGATATAGACGACCTCCAAATGAATTTTACAAAGGATAAAAAACCCTTTATAGAAAATTCGGCTATCAAATTCAACATATCACACTCCAATGATGTAATTGTTTGCGCAATTACATCTGTAGGTGAGGTAGGTGTAGATGTGGAGAAGATCAATGATGTAAATATCCAAGATTTTAAAGGTCAATTTTCGAAGGTAGAATATGATGCTATAATAAATTCATCAAATGAACTGCAACAGTTTTATACGTATTGGACCCAAAAAGAAGCTGTTGTAAAATGTTATGGGTCTGGCTTGAATATACCTTTAGATTCTTTTGAAATAATAGATAATGTTACTGTGGTAGACAAACAACGCTATTATGTAAAGGAGTCTATTTTAGGTACTGCATACAAGTGTCATACGGCCACCAACACTTATTTATCTGATGATAAAATGGAGATAATTAAAATCGGTTCATCAAATTTATCGGATTTTATGTCGTTATACAGTTTCAGGTCTTTTAAATAATGGCGGTAAACATCGCGTTTGGCCGTTAAAGTGTTCTCTGCTTAATTTAAACTACGCCGTAGTCAGGTTAGAATTACCGTAATTCTTTATTACGACGATTTTATAAACTAGAATATCGGAATAAAGATGAAACAGGTTTTTGTTTAAATTAATTTTGAAGTTCACTATGAACATTAACTAAAAGCTACAAATTATTTATTTTATGAAAGCTGTATTCTCCCAAATTAACCTAAAAAGAACAAAAGCCAATCTGCTTAAATTTTCTTTGCTACTGGTAGTTGCATTACAAATTACATCGTGTGGCAGTGCTAAAAAATCATCTTACTTTAATGAGGTGGGCAACAACTCGTTCGCAACTTATTTTGAGCCTTTAGAGCCTATTTTGCAAAAGAACGATTTGTTAAGTATAAATATAACCAGTTTAAATGCAGAAGTAACAGAGATGTTCAATCTTGCCAATAAATCTGGAGGAGCACAACCTACAGGATATTTAATAGATCAAGACGGGTACATACGTTTTCCAGTTTTGGGTAAAATAGAAGTATCTGGGTTGACCAAAAAAGAACTGAGAGAATATATTAGAGGTGAGTTGATTTCTAAAAAATTATTAATGGAGCCAATTGTGGATATCCGTTTTATGAACTTTAAAGTTTCTGTATTGGGAGAGGTAAATCAGCCTGCTGTATTTACAATCCCTAATGAGAAAGTAACTTTATTGGAAGCTTTAGGTATGGCCGGTGATATGACGATTTATGCACAACGCAACAATGTGTTGCTGATCAGCGAAGAAGATGGTATTAAAAGCACCAAGAGAATAGATTTGACTTCAGACGAATTATTTACCTCACCTAACTATTATCTAAAACCAAATGATATTGTGTACGTGCAGCCAAACGATAGAAAGGTTAGAAACACCTCTAATGCTGCCCAATGGTTTTCTGTAATACTAGGCTCTTTATCATTGGCGGTAATCTCTATTTCTACTTTTAAGTAAACGTAACAATATATGCCAATAAAAAACAGTTTACTTAAAACTTAAGTTCCTGGAGCCAATTTAAATTGGTTATAGGTACTGTAGCTTAATTACCTTATAAAATTGAATGTAATGACCGAAAAGGAATATTTCGATTCACAACTATCTTCTAAAGAAAATGAAGAAAATTTTGATTTGAAAGCACTATTTAGCAAATACCTTAAATCATGGAAGTTGTTCTTAATTTCCTTGATTGTTTTCTTGACATTGGCAATTCTTGCTTTGCAGTTTGTGAATACCTCATATGAGGTAACCAGCAAAATACTTTTGAATAACGAAACCTCTAATATTGATGCCTCTGGTAACAACCTGGTAAACAATAATCCGTTTAGTAATTCAGAAAAAGTAAACAATGAAATTGAAGTACTTACTTCTGTACATTTAATGCGCTCCGTATTGGACAGTTTGTCATTGCAGGGTAAAGTAATGACTCCGGATGTTTTTCCGGAAACAGAATTGTACGGGTCTCAATTGCCTTTCAAAATTGTGGTAGACACGTTGTTTCCATTAGCATATGACACCACTTTAAAGATTAAAATTGAAGGTAGCGATAGCTTTAGTGTTTCCGAAGAGTTTGAAGATGCCGGGGATGTTTTAAGTTCTACAAGTTCATCTTATGGTTTTAACAAATACAATTATGGTTATAAGATTGAAAAACCATATGGTAACTTCCATTTAGTGGCAAATAACAAGTCAGTCTCAACAGCTAAAGAATTTGTAGTTGAATTTAGGGATATTGATGAGCTGGCACACGATTATGTTAAAAAAGCTTTGAACGTATATGTTGTAAATAAAGATGCTTCAGTTATAAACATCGTGTTAAAAGAATCAAATCCTGAAAAAGGTGAGGACATTATCAACGGTTTGGTTGAAATGTACGGGTATAAAGCGTTTTTAGAAAAAAATGCCATTGCATTAGAAAATGTAAAATTTATAGATAATCGTTTAAACAGCCTTTCTGCAGAACTTAGTGAAGTAGAAATGAACGTAGCTCAGTTTAAAACAGAGAATGAGCTCGCCAATGTTGAATTGGATGCAAATTCTTTTTCTGAACAAGAAATTGATTATGATCGCAAATTGGCAGATTCTGAAATTGAATTGAAAGTATTGAGTTCAATTGAACGTAATTTAAAAAGGGGAGATAATGAGTCTACTATCAACTCTTTAAATGTATCTAGTTCTAACCTAACGTATTTAATAGATAGTTATAACAAGTTACAGATAGATAGAAAAAGGTTGCAACGAACAGTGCCGGAAAACAACCCGAGAATGGTTGATATTAGAGATCAATTGGCACAATTAAAGCGTAATATTCTAGGTAGCCTTTCTACTTCTAAGCAAAGTTTGCGTACAACCATTGCCAGTATCAAGAACAGGTCTGATGAATTTGCGGAGAAAAAACAGAGGATACCGTCAATGCAACGTCAATTGCTTGAAATTAGTAGAGAACAGGGAATAAAGGAAAATTTGTTTTTATACCTACTTCAAAAGCGAGAGGAAGCTGCTTTAATGGTTGGCGCCAAACAAGATAATTTTACTGTAATAGATAAAGCCATTACGGATTATGAGTCTGGTTCTTCAAGTAAAAAATTATATGTGCTAATAGCTTTATTGATGGCTCTTGCGTTACCAATAGGTATCATTCATTTAAAAGATATTTTAAATACCAAAGTAAAGGGTGCCAAAGATATTGAGAAAAGAACAAGTGTACCGGTTATAGGTGAAATTGCACATAATAATTCTAGAAAAAACTTAATAGAAAAAGGGGAGGAAGTAAGTGCCTTGGCAAAAGGTTTTAGAATGATGAGAATGAACTTGGACTTTATTTTGTCGAAAAAGAAAGTGCAGACCGTTTTGGTTACCTCTGCAATAAAAGGTGAGGGAAAAACATTTTTCTCTTCTAATATGGGTGTAGCATTGGCATCATCAAGTTCTAAAGTGGTGATTTTGGAATTGGATAAACATAACCCGGAACTTATTGAAACCTTAGGGGAGACAAAAAGGGAATTTGGTGTTACCAATTACCTTAATCAACCCTATAATACCATTACCGTAAATGATCTTTTAATTCCGGTTAGTGGAAATGCCAATTTATTTGCTATTGGTTTAGGAAATGAAAAAATAGATGGCCTGGAGTCTTTTGGCTCTAAGAAAATGGAAGAGTTAATGGAACAGTTAAGAAAAGAGTTCGATTATATCCTAATTGATTCGTCACCTATAAAAACATTGGCAGATACCCTTGCATTATCAAAGTACACGGATTGTTGCCTTTATATGGTAAGGTCTGGACATTCTAAGCTAGAAGATTTAAGTATTATAGAAGATGTTAGAACCAACAAAAAATTCAAGAACCCAATGGTAGTAATGAATGATGTTAGTTCTAATAAATAGGTTGATCATTATCTATAATACTAAGCTCAAGGAAAAACAAAAATGAATATAAATTATATTGTCACTTTATTCTTTTTACTGTTCGCTTCTAAAGCAAATATCTTAGTTAAAAGTAATTTAGCTTGGTTTTGTTTAGAGGTGTTTATGATAATAATTGCCCTTAAGTTTAATAGGGTAAAGAAAAAAGATGTACAGTTTTTTATATTAAGTATTGTAATTTTTTTCATCTATATCTTATTCCGATTTAAATTAAATCAATTGCCTACAGATTATTTAAAGAGCGATATATTTTATTTTTTCAAATTTGTCTTAACATCTTATTTGTTCTGTTTGATCTTAAAGGAAAAAACATTATACTATTTGGTAAAGGTAATTTCACATTTGGCATTGATATCCCTTGTATTTTATGTAGTACAATTTTATCAAGACGGTGCAATAGTAAAGGCAATAGGTAAAGCATTTGAAAGTGTTACCGTAGAAACATTTTCTTTACGTTATACTAACTTTTTAATATTTACATATGATACTGTTCATTATTATAGAAATTCTGGCTTTTGTTGGGAACCTGGTGCTTTTGGTTCATTTTTGACATTGGCCTTATTATTTAATTTCCTAATAAATAATTTCAAGCTGAATAAAGAGGCCTTCATCATTACGTTGGCAATTTTAACTACGGTGTCCACAACGGCATATTTAGGGGTGTTCCTATTATTTTTCTTAAGGTACAGAGTACTTAACAAAGGAAGTAAAGTGGCAATAATCGTGTTTGCGATCGTGTTTGCAATAGCCATTCCTAACGTGCCTTTTTTAGGAGAAAAAATTGTTGAAATCTATGATCAAGATATTAGGGACCTAAAAGAGCTGGAACAATTGTCCAACTATTACGAAGATGTGCAAAGACAAATACCTTTAAATAGATTTGCCAGTGTAATTTTTCTTTATGAACAGTTTGACTGGAAACTTTTCTTAGGGGTCAGTAATCAGTATGACGAGTATTATATCAATGAATACAATGTAAATATATCTAATGGTATAATGGATTTTATCACAAAATTCGGGGTTGTAGGCCTGTTCGTGTTGCTCTATCGATATGGTAAACTTTGTAAGGTTTATTTAAGAAAAATGGAGTATGTAGTCTATGCTATACTTATATTGATAATTCTAAGTTTTGGTGAACCTATTCTTATGCTACCTATATGTGTCATGTTCATATTTTTACCGACATTTAAAAACAAAGATTTTTCAGCTTTGTCCTTTTATTACAGAACTAAATACTTAGCATTGCAAAAAACCGAAAATTTATAATGGTCAAAAGGTTTAATTCCATAAAAGTGCTTATTCAATCTTATTTCCAAGGAAATTCTAGGACTAGTCTGTTGATTAAGAATGTTTTTTCTTCGTTGATTTTAAGAGGCTTGGGTACGGCCATTAACTTCTTGTTCGTTCCTTTGGTTATAAATTTTGTAAACGCGGAACGTTACGGTATTTGGTTAACGTTAAGTTCCGTATTAACATGGTTTACCCTGTTGGATATTGGTTTTGGCAACGGTCTACGCAATAAATTCTCGGAAGCCGTAGCGCTAGATGATATTAAGGAGCAGCGTAAACTGGTTCATACCACTGCGGCCGTTTTAATATTGATATCGACCATCATATTTATCTTAAACGTGATATTTACGGATCAAGTGAAATGGGATGAATTTTTGGGTGTAGATGCATCGTACCGTACAGAACTACAACAGTTGGTGTTTCTATTAATATCTTTTTTTAGCTTACAGTTTATTTTTCAAATTTATAATCCTATACAATTTGCCCTGCAAAAGCCCGCAATGATTGCTAGAACAATTTTACTGGGTAATGTACTGGGCTTAATGGGTATTCTGTACCTAAGGGAATTCTCAGAGCCTTCTTTGTTTAATTTAGGTTTTGTGGTTATGGGTAGTAATGTACTCTCCATATTTCTATTTACCGCATATTTCTTTGTAGTACAAAGACCGGATTTAATACAGAAAATAGAAAAACCTACTATGGATACCTTAGGGTCTATCTTTTCCCTTGGTATCAAATTTTTCTTTTTGAACATTGCCTACATGGTGCAGTTTCAAACAAGTAATTTTTTAATAAGTAAATACTTTACCCCAGAAAAGGTAACGGAATTCAATATTGCCTTTAAGCTCTTCAGTGTTGCTTCTTTGATATTTGGTATCATATTAAGTCCGGTGTGGAGTTCTGTAACCAATGCCCAAGTAAACAATGATTATACTTGGATTAAAAAATTAATTAAAAAGCTACTGCTTATTTGGGGCGTAATTGCCGTAGGCTGTTTGATCGGGCTGTTATTGGCGCCTACCATCTATAATTTATGGATCGGTGATATCATAACCATACCGTTCATAACCTCGTTGGGTGTTGTTCTTATTGTGCTGTCCAACTGCTTTTCAGAAATATTTATCAGTGTGCTCAATGGTATGGGCAAGGTTAATTTACAGTTCTATATATCCATATTTGTAATCATATTTTTTGTGCCAATAGCTTATTTTCTTTCTGTAGAAATGGGTTATGGAATTTTTGGAATATGTATGGCAATAGTAGTTACCAATGTCAACGGGTTACTCGTTGCACCGTACCAAGTGTATGTAGAAATGAGAAAAAATCGAAAGTTACCAGCTTAAGAGTTGAAATAATATAGAGATGATGTCAACTAAAGAAAAGAAAATAATTAGTGTTTTGCTTACATGTCACAACCGTAAGATGAAAACGTATAGCTGTTTGCAAGCATTGTCTAAATGTACTTTGGATGATAATTTTGAATTGAAGATTTTCTTGGTAGATGATGGTAGTACGGACGGTACTACGGATTATTTACAAGGAAAATTTGAAAACCTTCATATCATACAAGGTTCCGGAGATCTTTTCTGGGCCGGCGGTATGCGTAAAGCTTGGAAGTTTGCAAATGAGCACGAAAAAAATACAGATTATTATTTACTGTTAAATGATGATACTATTGTTTTTGAAGATACTATTACACGCTTGTTCAGCGACCTAAAATATACTAATGAGCCTAAAAGTATTGTTGTAGGGCCCACTTTAGATCCAGATACTAAAAAGATTTCATACGGTGGGCATCAACTACTGAACAGACTTACGTTTAAAAGCAAAATGTTGATACCAAATAACGAGTTTCCGCAAAAGTGCGAATTGGGCAACGCCAATATTATGTTGGTACCCAAGGCCGTTTATGAAGAAATTGGTTCGCTTACGGAAAGCTATACCCATGGTATCGCAGATTTTGATTATACCTTAAAGGCTTTGGATAGTGGTATAAGCACCTATATTTCTAGTGCAAGTTGTGGGTACTGTGTCAACGATCATGGCGTAAATTGGCTCACCCAAAAAAGTAATTTAAAGGATAGAATCAAGTACTTGTATAGTCCTACAGGATTATCGTACAAAGAATATTTACAATTTATTAAAACACATTTTCCATTACACCTGCCACAAGCGTTTATATTGTTGTGGGGTAAGACCTTGTTCCCTATTATTTGGCAATTATTTAAAAATGAAGACTATTTAAAATGATGATAACAACACCGCAAGCACCAGTACTTTTTATCATTTTCAATAGACCTGAGCAAACAAAGAGGGTATTTGAAATGATACGGAAGGCGCAACCTAAAAAACTTTACGTTGCGGCAGATGGACCACGAAGTAATGGTAAGGATGATCAACGCTGTAAAGAAACTAGAGCTATTATAGATTTAGTGGATTGGGACTGTGAGGTTAAAACGTTGTTCAGGGAACAAAATGTTGGCTGTGGCCTAGGACCCAAAACGGCCATAGATTGGTTTTTTGAAAATGAGGAAGAGGGTATTATATTGGAAGACGATTGTTTGCCATCAGAAAGTTTTTTTAGGTTCTGTTCAGAACTGTTGGAAAAGTATCGGGATAATAGCCAGATAATGCACATTGGTGGCTCTAATTTTCAGAATGGTTATGTGTCAGATTCCGAGTACTCTTATTACTTCTCTTATTTTAGTCATGAATGGGGCTGGGCAAGTTGGCGCAGAGCTTGGAAACATTATGACTATGAAGTGTCAACGTATCCGGAATTAAAGAAGAAAGGATACTTTGACAACTATTTCTCTAACTTCATTGAAAAGAAATACAGACTTAGTAAAATTGAAAAAACAATGAAAGCCAAAGATGTTTCATGGTGGGACTATCAGTGGGATTATACAAAACTGGTCAATTCCGGCCTATCTATTATACCCCATCAAAATATGATTCAAAATCTTGGTTTTGGGGAAGATGCAACACACACCATTAGTGCAAACGATGACAGGCAGCATAATATAGCTCATGAAATAAGCTTTCCTTTGGTGCATCCTAATTTTGTAATAAGAGATACCAAGGCAGATAGAAGGTACTTTAATTGCTTTTTCAAAAGGACTATCTTACGTAGAAAAATATTGGGGTTCTTAAGAATACCCGGGTATTCTACTCGCGGGTAAGCACACGAAACAAGTGTTACTTTAAGGCGTCGTTGCTGTTAATTATCCGTAGTACAACCAAAATCCAATACTATAGGGTCTCTTGGTTCAAAATCGATATCGTCCCTGTAATCTGCCAGCTCAAAACTATAGGCAGGCCAAATGATGTTGGTTGGGTTACAAGATCCATAAACTAGGCAGTCAATTATTTTATTACCGCCAGAAGTATCAAAAGCTGCAAATATTAATGAGCCAGATTCCGGTACACCTCTATTTTGACCTAATTCTCCACAGATTATTTCTTTTGCACGTAATCTGTTAAAGGTTACATTTCCGGAACCTTCAACTGATGATGCAACACCATTGCCCATCTGTAAAAAGTCAACATCTTCCACAAGTCCGCCGGTACCGCCACGTGCACCTTCCGTATTCTGGTCTTCGAACATGACACCAACGCCCCTTGGGCTGTTGTTGCCTACGATCAATCCTTTCTTTATTTGCTGTCCGGCACTTTTATAGACACTAACATTGTCTTCTGTCCATGCAATTTCCCTGTCGTTGATTACCGAAAAATTCTCCAATAATCCACCTATACATTTATCATACTGTACCAATTGTCCTCTTGGAAAAGGACCCCTCATATTGTGGCCTTCAATAAAGGTCAATACAGATTCATCACATTGGTCCAATCTAATACCGGTAGAGCCATCTTCTACCTTAACATGTGATAGGATCAAATTTTCGGAAGCAAATCCTTCTATGCAATTTCTGGTGGCATCAGGTAAAGGTCCGGTAGCAGGGGCATCCGTATATTTTATATAGCTATTTTCTATGGTCAGATTATTTGCCCTGGCAAATTTGATGCCCACAAAGGCACCGGTGTATTCTATGATACAGTTTGATATGACTACACCGCTAAAATCATTAATTTCTATACCATGTTGGTTTGATGTTTTAATATGCAGGTTTTCTATACGCTGGTTATTTTCGGTAACGATTATTGGACCGGACTCCTGACGGATGTTCGTACATGGGGTTTCTACAACTTCGGGTTCTTCATCTACAGATTCCGTTATGGTAGGTATAACCGTATAATTTTCTTCCTCGCCAGCATCAGAAGTAACGGTATAGGTGACTTCTTCGCTAAAATCTTGTGGAGTATCGGTATCGGGTATGACCGTTGAAGCAGAATCTACGGTAATGGTTGGTTTCAATGCAAGTGTAGTAGTGCTACTGGTGTCTATTTCAACATATATCAGATTTTTATCCTCATCTATTACACCTATTATATCCGTATTCAGACCTTGGTTGTCAACAGATTGAATGCTAAATTCGGTAATTCTAAGAAGTGGAATAAAAATGGATTCTTCTGTAGTACGATCGGTTATGATGGTTTCGCTAAGGATATCTTGGTCAGACGTGCATGATCCTAATTGCAATAGAGGTAACGCAAGTAACATTAGAAAAACTACCGAAGAATTGAAGTACATAGTTTGAAATCTAGCTTTAACCATAATTCTATTTTTTTTTACTAACCATGAACTGTATATTCTTGCTTAGTTGAAAATACCTACTCCTTTTAGATAACTAGATTTCTTAGGTAATGTTGTTTATGTCATGTGAAGTTCGATTAACGGTAATTATTAATAAAAAATAAATTACAATCTTTTGTAGGTGTATTTTATCTTACATGATATTATTACTTCTATCTTTTTTACTTTAAAATTACTGTTAACATGGATTAATATTTCAAAATAATTACATAAAAACCACAAACCACAACAGATTAACGATTCTATATATGGGTTGTAATAACAAATAATATATTTACCTAGTTTTTATGATTAGTGCAATGATAATTGCAACTATCACTTATGCTTGATTAATGAGATTATATAGTTTTTTAGGCTTAAAAATGAAATACATGTACCATGCTGTTTATAGGAGCCCAATGAATTTACAACAAAAAAAATCTGAAGTTTTTTGCATGGGATACCCAGTGTTCAATACTTCTTTGGATAGATTACCTTTAAAATCCAAGTTATTGGTAAGTACTATTAATCAATATTCATATTGTATTGCAGAGGAAGATGCACATTTTAAAACTGCCTTATTAGAAAGTGATGTAATATTACCGGATGGTATTGGTATAGTGTTGGCGTCAAAATGGTTGAAGAAAGGTTCTATCAAGAAAATAGCTGGTGCAGATTTTCATGAATACCAATTAAAACGATTAAATAAAATTAATGGTTCTTGTTTTTATTTAGGAGCATCAAATGAAACTTTAAAAAAGATTCAAATAAGATTACAGAAAGAATACCCTAACGTTAAAATAGGAAGCTATTCTCCTCCTTATAAAGTTAATTTTACAGAAGAAGATAATATTAAAATGTTAGAAGCGGTTAATGCTTTTGAACCAGATGTTTTGTTTGTTGGAATGACAGCACCAAAACAGGAAAAATGGAGTCACAAGCATAAGGATACTATTAATGCTAAAATTATATGTTCAATAGGGGCTGTTTTTGATTTTTATGCTGGGACTGTCAAAAGACCTAATAAAATATGGCGTAGCTTAGGTTTGGAATGGTTAGGTCGTCTATTGAAAGAACCAAAAAGAATGTTTAGAAGATATATTTATTATGGAGTAATTTTTGCTAAACATTTAGTAAAAGCCAAAATGAATAATTAACTGTTTTAATTTAACAGATTTGAAATGTAAGTACGGTTTCAAGTTCAAGGTATAAGTTGAAAAGTTTATTTGAACTAGATTTGTAGTTCATATTTTTATTTAGGGGCTTCTAATGAAACCTTGGCCAAAATAGGCGAAAGGCTAAAAGTAGACTACCCAAATGTTACATTTGGTATCTATTCTCCTCCTTACAAACCAGAGTTTTCAGAAGAAGACAATTCAAAAATGATCGAAGCAGTCAACGCTTTTCAACCAGATGTGTTGTTTGTAAGTATGACGGCGCCAAAACAGGAAAAATGGAGCCATGCCAATAAAGACCTTTTGGTTGCCAAAATAATTTGTTCCATAGGTGCCGTATTTGATTTTTATGCGGGTACCGTAGAATGTCCTAATAAAATTTGGCAAGATCTTGGTTTGGAGTGGTTAGGTCGTCTTCTAAAAGAACCTAAGCGCATGGCAAAAGATATATTTACTATGGTGGTGTATTTACCAAACACTTGGTAAAAGCAAAGTTTTCTTCAAATAAAAAACTGGAAGCTACTGTAAGCTAATGTTCTACATTTTACTTTAGCAATAATTATCATTTTAGGTCTTAATTAGTAATTACGCTGTTGAATATTCTTACATTATATTCGATTAGTGTTAATAATTCTGAATATTATTTAGTTTTTTAACTAAAAAATCAAGGTATCAAGAAAAGTGTAGGTTGGTAATCTAAAAGACTTTAAATAACGTATTATTTAAGTTAGTTTAAACGTTTAATTCTAATAATCAATTATTATTGATTCGTTTAAACATGGACTTTACTTTTAGTATCAAGTATAATTCTACTCCCTATTATTGATTCAATGAATTTTGGTAAAAAAGCATATTTACGTACGTTAATTATTATCTGCGGCATACTAGTACAGGTATCCTGCGCTAAAGATGCTGATTTGTTATCTAGTTATGTTGTAAATGATGTTGTTGAAGATACAGGGAATGTAAAGCCACAGAATACAATTGTATTGCCAAGCAATTTTGATTGGCAAAATATCCCCCCGGAATATGCGAATTCCGTTTTAGAGATTAATGAGGTTTTTGATTTAAACGATCAAACGGTAGAATTACCTATGCACGTTACCCTTTACTTTAATGAAGGACATTTAGAAAATGGTACGGTAGAAGGGGATAGTACGGTAATTACGACAGAAGCTAGAGATCCAATTGCTGAAGACGTAACATTTACCGGCACTTATGGTAATGAGTATATTATGCCGCATTGGTTTGGAGCGGTAATGGATGGTGTTACAGATGATAGAGATGCTTTTGTAGAGACCTTGGCCTATGCGGATTCTTTAAATCTTAAAGTGCTGATAGATCGTGATATGTTTCTTGATGTAGAAGAGACAGGAAAAAAATCAATTTTTTTAGAGGATAATACTTGGATAGAAGGAGCTGATGATGCTCGGATAATAGTTAATAATATATTGTCACCAGCATTCTACATTGCTTTAAGCAAGGGTGTTACAATTAAGAATATTACTTTTTTGTATGATCAAACCTATATAGCTAATTATGGTGAAGATTATGTTGGTTTTGAGAATGATTTTCTTCTGAATTTACAGCAATTAAGGAATTATCTGCGGGATTATAAAGAGATTGATTTTAATGCTATTTTCCCAAAAGACAAAGGTTTTGTAGCATTTTATGCCATGTTTTTATTGGAGGCGGCAGAGGATGTTATTTTTGAAAATGTGAACTATATAGCTAAAGGTAATACTGCAGACACCTTTATTCCTTTAATAATTAAAATGAAGGAACAATATGCTGCAAACCAAATAGTTAGTTCTATTTTGGCTCCTACCACAATTTGTAGAAATATAGTTTTAAATAATATAATGGTAGATGGTGCCATCATGGGGTTTCAAGGTGTAGTAGATGGATTTCATGTAGATGATGTGAACTCCTATAGATATTCTGATTTCCAAGATAGAAATGGTAATTATTTAGGAGGTTTTGATGGTGTTAATTTTGACTTTCCACCTCCGCATTTATTTTATTTAAATAAAGATACAACTGTAGATACAACTGTCTATACGACAAAAAATGTCAATATATTTAATGTGAATGATTATGGTAATTATGTCGGTAATTTGGCAGTAAGAGGAAACACAGGTATTAATATTGGTTATGCAAATTCATTGAAGCTAACACAACAACCTGAAAATATTCATGTAGAAAATTACAAATCTTATAGGAGGGATGGCTTAGGTAGTTTAGATGGGGTAAAGAATGGTTATTTTAAGAATATATATGCTGAAAGTAATATTGGCCTGTTTAACCCTTCAGCTAAGGTTAGTACTTTAAGATTGTTACTTGATCATCCATTACAGAATGTAACATTTGAAAATTTCACCTTAAAAGATATAGGAGAATCAACACAAGTAATGCCACTTAGACCAGCTTATGGTAGTGGTCTTTCTTTAAAAAATGTCAATTTATATGTGAATGAGTTTAATGGTGAATTTCCCGCATGTTTTGGTTTTTATGGAGATAATAATGTTATTGAGAATGCAAGTATTCATATAGCTACACACTCATCTTCTCACACAAATAGAGGTATCATTTTTCATGATGACTATACTATGATTAATGGTGCAAATAATAATTATGATATAAAAGTCTATGGCTGGCGAAGTATAGATAATGATCCATTAGGTTTAAGTAGTAGAATGTTGTTTGCCAAACCTGAGAATTCTAACTCAAATTACGCTAAATTACATGATATAACAAATAACATAATATATGAGCAAAAGAATGAATTAAACACAATGACATGGCTTAAAACGGATACAGTGAATTTAGGAAATGGTAAAACTCAAAATGTTCCAATTATTTTACCAAGAGGTTTTAAAATAAAGCGTGTTGGTGCTAAAGTGATAAAGGTTTTAGATTATGGTGTTAAATCTATAAGTCTAGGGATAACTAATAAAATGGTAGATGGGCTTATACCTAATTTACCTATTTCTGATTTTTCAAGTATGTATTATAATGAATTGAATCAGAGTATTCCTTTAGTCGTAGATGAGAGTATTACAATTCATTCAGATGGTGATTTTAATTCTAAAGGTAGTGTAAGAGTTGATGTAGAATTAGTTATAGAAACAAATAACTAATAATATAGAGTTAAAGAATTTTTTTTCTTACTATAGTTATAAGCAACTTATGAATTAATAATAGATTTTATTGCAATGTTATTTATTTAAGTAATTATAATTTTTGTGTTTTTGTAACCACAATAATGTTTTTTGTACACCTTCTAATCTCTTTATTGGAGGTTCACCTACAACATCATATAAATTTTCCAGAGGTAAAATATTATTGGTAGTCATATTTTTCAGCCTGAAACTGCTAATAGGAAATTTAACACCAGTTTTAATCAATATATCTCCTATTTTCGAGGCAAATTTAATAAGGCTATAAGGTATTTTTTTAATAGGACCTTTTCCCATTTCTATTGAAATTTCGTTACCCCATTCTGAGATTTGTATTGGCGGATTATCGCCAATGTAAAATGTCTGCTTATGGGTATACTTATCTTCTGCATTAAGTAATTTTTCTATTTGAAAAATTGCATTTTCTATATAACCATAAGTTTTGGTGCAGGCTTTACCAAAATCAACATATCTACCTTTATATACTACATCAAAAAAATCTATATACGGTATTCCAAACCATGGACCCCAAATGGAGGTTGGCCTAATTATAAACCAATTATAATGTACATTATCTATTTCTTTAACAAGTAATTCTCCGTCTACTTTACTTTGACCATAAGCGGTATGAGGATGATAATCATTATAATCTTTTGGTATGTAACCGGGTTTACAGACATACATTGACGAGGTAAATATGACTTTTTTTAATGATTTTAAACTATCACAAATTTCTATGATATTTTCCGTTCCTTTTGTATTGGCGGCATAATATTCCGAATTTGAACCATCTAAATCTGTAACTGCAGCCAAGTGTATCAAAATATCCGGAGAAAAAGATGTTATTTTCTCTTGTAATCTTTTATAATTTAGAATATCGACTGATTCCCAAGAATTAATAAGATCATTATTTTTTGGCGGATGACTGTCAAGATTTTGAATTTTATATCCCTTGTTTTGAAGACAGGAAATTAAATTTGTACCTATAAATCCTGAGCCACCGGTAATTGTGATTTTTTTCATTTTGGTATTCTTTCTTTGATTATTTTAGATGGTGTACCTGCATTAATTGTTCCTTGCTTTACATCTTTCAAAACAGTACTACGTGCAGCTATTATAGCCCCTTTTCCGATTTTTACGCCAGGTGCAATATATACATCATTGGTAAGCCAACACTCATCTTCTATAACAACAGGTTTAGAAAATATGTCAAAAGTAGGTTTGTCATATTCATGACCTCCTGTATTTAAGTAAACTTTATGAGCTAATGCAACATTAGAACCTATTGTTATTTTATCTAAATTATATATGACACAGTCATCTCCGATCCAACTATAATCTCCAATTTTCAATTTCCAAGGATACGTAATTTTTACGGAAGAACGGATTAATACATTTTTGCCTATTTCCGCACCAAAAATTCTCAGTAAAAACCTTCTCCATCCAAATAAAAACTGTGGGGACCAACTAAATAAGGTGGCATTAATAATCCACCATAATTGTACTATGTATTTTGACCGACCTCTAAACGAAACAGGCATTTTAAATGACTGTAAATTTTGATATTCCATAGTATTGATTGTCTTAATTTATAAGACCGTTTTTAAGAGTTTGATGTAGTTTTGCCGCGGCACTAGATATCCTAAAGTTCTTCACAAATGTGTTTCTCGCATTTTTAGAATATGAAGATTTCTCTGATAATGACAAACCGTTCCAACTTCTAAGTAAGTTTATTGCGCCTTCTAAGTTGTCTTGTGAAACCATACCGCCTTTTCCAGATTCGATTTCTCTCCAAATATTGACCTTGTCACTTATAAGTACGGGTTTAGAACAAGCCATAGCTTCTGCAACAGCTATACCAAAATTTTCTTGGTGACTAGGTAAGATGAATGCCTCACTTTCATAAAAGGCCGCCCATTTTGCTTTGCCACTTAACATACCAGAAAACAATATATTTGTAGAAGATTCTGCTAAAGTTTTCATCTGACTCGCATAAGTACTTTTTAAAGGACCAGCTACAATTAGTTGAGGAAGTTTTATGTTTTCTTTCTCCAAAATTTGATAGGCTTTGATTAGGAGGTCTAAACCTTTTTTATGATGTATTCTACTAAGAAATAGAAGAAATGGTTTTTTATTCCAATCAGGAATATTTTCAAAAAGTATTTGTTTCATACTTTTTGAATAGGCCGGTGGTTCTTGAATACCATAACTTACATTAAGTTCTTTTTTTGGCCTGTAATTATTAAAAGTTGTTTTTGCTAAAAGTAGTTCTTCTTGACATGTAAAAAGTAGACCATCGGCTTCATTTATAACTTTATTTTCGATTATTTTCCAATAAACTTCGTTTCTAAGTGCTTTGAGACGTCTCTCTTTAGCTTTTTGAAAATATGGGTCTAACATGCCGTGTGGCATTACGTAAAGTTTTGGACTAACTGAATGTTTCTTTTTATGTTTAATTATCGCTTTAATAGCGGCGTAACTGTGGTAAGACCACAATCCATGTACGATAACCACATCGAATCGATTATAGTTTTCCATTAGCCATGGTTGTAACTTTTTACTGAAGGCTAATATGGTCCTGCCTTTTTCAAGAGCATGAATTTTAAATGTGTCTTGTCCTAAGTAAGAAGATTTTGGGCTATCAAGACAAACAACTTCATTCGTTGTATTTCCAATCTTTATAAGTTCGGGTATACTATTTCGGATGCCTTGGCATGGTCCACCTTTTACTGGGTCCATACTGGGGATTATTCTAAGTATCTTCATGCTTAATTAAAACTTTGATATAATTCTTTATATTTTTGTGCTATAAATTGAACAGAAAATCGTTCAATATTTTTGAGTCCATTTTCTATGATTTGTTCTCTATATTCTTTTTGAAAAATCACCTTCATATATGCTTCGCGTATAGATTCTATATCTGAAGGATTTACATATGCTACCGCACCATTAGAAACTTCTATTAAAGGTTCAATTTTAGATGTAATTACTACTCTACCTGTTTTCTGACCTTCTACTACGGGCATTCCAAAGCCTTCATAAATAGATGGAAAATTTACGATATCACATGCAATATAAGCGTCCCTTATTTCTAGGTCAGTAAGATTTTTATCGTTTGAATACTCAATTTTATGTAGTTCTAATAATTCAATTTGGGTCTTTTGTAATTTACCAATGATATTTAGATGGCAGGGTATATCTTTTAAGGCTTCTATAGTTCTGTCAAGGTTTTTATTCCAACCTGTACCAATATGTAGTATCCTTGGTTTTTCTTGGTTAAAAGACTTTTTATGAAACTCGAATATTGGGTCTACGGCATTATGAATAACAATTAGCTTATTAGTATTTATTTTGGATAAAATATTTTGCTTTGTTTGCTCGGAAATACATACTATTTTGTCAGCTATTTTAATCGGAAAATAAAACCAAAATAACCATTTGTACATTCTTTTAATTGGATTTTTAACGTTGTCCAAAAAAACCAGGTCGTGAATTGTAAGTACCGTTTTAAAACCGATCAATGCCAAAAGAACTTCGTGAACATGTCCAGTAACATGTTGAATATTTGATTTTTGCCTTTTTTTTAATGTAAACCAAAGATTGCTCATAACATCCCAAGGCATAGAACCAATGTTTGGGATATCATAAATGTCCATTTCGTAAGATTTTTTAAGTTCTGGTAGTATTGTTCTAAAGACACGGTGAATTGAATGTCCAACTTTTGGATGTCTAAAAAAATATGTTATTTTCATTTACTGAGTTGAATTTTTGAATGGGGTCTTCAAAGATTAAGCGCGTATTTTATAAAAAACAATATATATTATGGTTTTAAAGTTTCCCAGCCTAGATTCTTAAAACAAGGACCTTGACTGAATTCTGAAAAGGCTACGTCACTTCCATAGCCATTCCACTCCATCAGTACGATATCGTTATTTTCATCAACTATTACATCCCAACCTATTATTCCTACAAGCGGCATTTGTTTATGTAAGTTTAATACAGTTTCAATCATATTCTTAAATAATGGTATTTTTTTATTTTCAAAATGAACCTTACTGTCAGGATGAAAATTACAACTTGTCCAGTCAGAATAATAACCTGTAGGTTGCATTTTTCCATTTTGCATATTTATTGCTACAGCAATTTCTGACTCGTAATTTACATAACTGTCTTTTGATTGACCTATACGCAGAAACGCACCTCTAACTTCAGGACTGCCATCTAAAGATATTACACTGGTAATGCGGACACATGAAACTGAATTTGTTGTAAATTGATTGAAAAATTCGTGCTGTTTAATGAATCTTTGTAATACGCCATTGCCTAATTTTTTTAAATAAGACAAATTTAATTTCTCTATTTGTTGTATGTAAATACCTCTTCCTTGATACGAGCTATCAAGTTTGAAAACTACTTTTTCCGAAGTTTTTTTCAGTATTTCAAGAAGTTCATATTCGTTTATAGGAGTAAAATTTATAGTGTACCATCTATTATTCACTAAATAAGCTAAATCCAGATTTTTTTTACTTTTAAAAAATTTTGAATTTAGACATCTTAAATTTGAAGTTTGACCGTATTGTCCTTGCCATTTGGGCATAACCCTAGTATAAAAGTAATTTTCAGGTATCCATCCTTCCTTAAAAATTCCAGCTCTTAACGTATAAAGCTGTAACCCGATAGAATAGCCTTTCCATCCCAATATTTCTTTAGCGTAGCTATCACATTTATATTTATCTTGTTTGCTTAAAGCACCTGTTTCTGATTCAAAAGCTTTCATTTTTCTCTCAATAATCAGCTTTAAGTTTTGATTATAACGCCATAGTAGCAATCTATCCCTATTATTTTTTAAAAGGTCTGTTACTTCTTTAGAGAATATGATACTCATTTTAATTACTTTAATTCGCTAACAATTAAGGGTGTTTTCATACCAACTTGTTTTATTTCGGTTGTTTCTTCAAAATTTATATCTATCTCTTTTCTTGTTCGACGAATTAATGATTGTTGCATTTTGGTTACACTCTCATGAGCAGTTTTACGCTCTCTTGGTATAAAATATATGCATACGGAATAATCTTCTAATTGTTTTAATTGAATAGCTTTAAAATATTTCATGTAACCATCAAACATAGCCATAAGATGTTCTCCTTTAATTGTAAGTCCACTAGGCGTTTTAATTACCAAAGCTTGTCTACCTCTTACCTGATCCATCAATGACAAGGGTTTGCCGCAGTCGCATAATCCTTCTAAATATTTACCTTCATCTCCTATTTCATATCGAATAAGGGGAAAGGCAAAATTTGTTAAGTCAGTCAATAAAATCTTTCCCCTACAATTAAGGGGTACGGGCTGGTTATTTTCATCAACAAACTCAATATGAACTGTGTCTTGCATTATGTGCAGCCCTTTTTGTGAAGGACATTCTGCAGCAATAAGTCTTATTTCAGTACTTCCATATTGATCACATACAGGTGCTCCAAATGCTTTTTGAATGAGTACTCGTTGTTCTTCAAACAAAGGTGCAGATGTCACCCATACAACTTTAGGTGCATGGATTTTTATGTTGTTGTCTAATAGGTAAAGAGCAAATTCAAATACAACATCAACGAAACCTTGTACTAAACTTGGTTGAATTTTATTGAATTTTGAAATGAATTTCTCTAAATCCTGCTTACTTGGGTCAGCAGCAGCCAAAAAAATTCGTTTAGTAGGCCACCATATTAAATGATTTTTAAACCTTTCCCAAAATGACTTTTGAAAACGAAATATATAAGCTTGATTCTCCCATGGTTCAATATTCCACCATTTTAAAATTCTCCATCTTATAGGTGTTTCTGGATGTCTTTTATCATGTAATACTGAAACTGGAGGACCAGTGCTTCCTGAGGTACTTACTTTTTGACAATCATTGAATTTAACATTTTTACATTTTATAGTATCAAAGTTAGAACGTAATTCTTCTCGCGAAATTGAAGGTATTTTTAAAAATTCATCATTACTTACTAATCCTTTATGGACAAAATCTAAATGTGCATATTTTTCTTTATAGAAAGCTGAATGTTCTTTTGCGTGGTTGAATAGTTTTTGACGCTTTTTAAAATTTAATTCAGATATATCATCTGTATTAAATTCAGTTATCGATTTTTGATAGAGCTCCTCTAATCTAGGATTTAAGATTTTAGTCTTTAAAGAAAAAATTATTTTGGAAAAACTATTTGGCATAGAAAATATTAATAGCTAAACTTTGAATTGGAAAAGATGATAAGGTCGTTACTAAAATTGAAGTAATAATTAAATATATAGAGTTATCTCAAGAAAATAACATTAACTGTTGCTATTACCAGAAAATTCGATAAACTGATAGATTAATTTTATACTAAGCAGTGATTTTCTTATTAAAGGTTTGCATCACAGTGTCAATAGCCAAATATTTTTCTGCATAGTTACGTGCAGCTTTTTTAATATCTTGATTGTCGAATTCACTCAAACCTATTAAGATTCCTGTATTTAAAGCTTCTTGATTTTCTGGTGCCACTAAAATACCCATGCCGTGTTTGCTGACTACGCGATGTAAACTAGAATTAGGATTAGCAGTAATTAAGGAGAGGCCGCCTACCGCTAGAATTGTAGTAAGTTTGGAGGGCATTACTAGGTCACTGGCTTTCTCCTTTTGTATGACCAAATGCAAATCTGCCACATTCAAAAATTTATTAAAGCATTCTTTGGGTTGTAAGGGCATAAAATGAACATTCGTCAGATTCATTGTTTCTGCTTTTTCCTTTAATACCTCTTTGTAAGGTCCTGTTCCACAAATAATAAATTGTAATTGTTTGTGATCTCCTAACTCTTTTGCCGAAGTTAGTATACTATCCAATCCTTGTTTCTCTCCAATACCTCCGGAATACAATACAACATAATCTGTAGGTTTAAACCCAAATTGTTCCTTTAATGCACTATTGTCCGTAATAGGGTAAAAGCATTTTGTCTCCGTCCAGTTGGGAAAAAAGGAAATGGGCTTTAATGCCTTACGTTCAATTTTTTCAATCATGCCGTCAGATATGCTGCTAATAATGTCAGTATGTTTATAAATATATTTTTCAATACCATATAAAGCTTTTAGTAGCTTTGGAGATTTGATCATGCCCAAATCTTGTGCCGCCTCAATTTGCATATCCTGAATGTGGTGGATATGCATGGCACCTTTTAATTTTTTATAAAACACGCCCAGTAAACCAATTTGAAAAGAAGGCGCAACGGTTATAATTCTGCTATATTTTTTGCAGCATAAAAGTGGAATGCTAACTAAGAAAGCAGAAAGAGAGAAGGTACAGTCTAGTATCATTCTTTTTAGACCACTTGGTCTATTGGGCACATACATGGGGCATCTAATAATCCGTAGTTTACCCCCAGAATCAAAATTGGTCACTTCTTTTTTGTACCAAAAGCGGTTCTTTCTATAAGGTTTCTGTATTTTCCAATAGGGGTAATAAGGATATGAAGTCAGAACGGTACATTCATGTCCTTTTTCGGCTAACCAGTGCATCATTTCACCTGAGTATTTTCCTATACCGGTCAATTCCGGAGAAAAATTATAGCCAACGAATAGTATTCGTTTAAGATTATTTGTTCTCATGATAGGTGATTTAAAGGATTTGTAAAGTGATGAGGTAACTAAACCTATGTAATCGAGCGTGTTTTAACGCTGTTAATTACTCAGCAAATCTTTATAGCTAATATTTTAAAGCTATAGATTTGTAATATTAAACAGTAACGTTATGGTAAAAGTTCTCTATTTGATTTAAGATAGCTACTTTATCAAACAATTTTACTTGCTCTAATCCTTTTAAAATTAGAGTGTTTCGTTCTTCTTCGTTTAAGCGTAAAGTGCTTTCTATAACTTTGGCAGATTCGTTTGCCCAAAGTAATAATTTGTCGTTTTCAGGACAACGTTTAATATAAACAGCGGCATTACCACCAACTTCGTTCATTGGGGCGTTATCTGTCGTTATAACTGGACAACCCGAAGCCATTGCCTCAGCTATAGGCCAGCCGAACCCTTCCATTAAAGAAGGAAATAAAAAGAGCTTTGCTCCTTGATATGCCTTAAGTAGAAAATCATTTTCTACCTCTGTTAAAAAATATATATTTTCCTTGTAAGGGGAGGAGTTATAAGTTTCTATTATTTCTAAAGATGGTTCGTAACCAATCATTAATAAAGGAAGTGTAAAGTTCGTTTGCTTTCTCCATGCTGTATAAAGAGCAATAACCCCGGTCCTATTTTTATAAAAACCATTTCCGCCAACATGTAGTAAATATCCTTCTTTCAAATCTAACTTAAGAAAGTCGCTAATATGTTTTCTTGCCTTTAAAATATTACCAGTTTTAAATAGTGGATCAATAGCATTATAGACTTGTTCAATTTTACAGCGTGGGGTATTCAAAAAGTGAAGGAGATCTCTTTTTGTTTGATTTGAAATACATATAAAATTTTCTGCTTTTGAAAATCCCTTAAAAATAGAACGTTGATATAGTTTTCCTGTCCAGCTAGTTGGGTTCTCTTTAATTAAGCCCAATGCAGACTTTAATGCTATAAAATCATGACAATGAATTACGACTTTTTTATTTTTTATATTGGGCATCCACATTCCCAATGCCTGGTCAATTAATACAAATAAAGTGTCAGGTGCTTGTTTTTTAGAATTACGTATTAGTATAAATGGAAAATATACAAAAGCGTCTATATAGCGCAACCACTTTTTAATAGTTTTATTTGTACTATATTTTGCAAAAAAATTCTTTGGTGCCCACACCTCGGTATCATAACCTAGTTCTTGAAAACCATTGTTCAAGAATTGAGTATAGCGTGTCATGCTAAACCCTCTAAACTCTTCATGATGGGTTAGAAAAATAATTTTCAAATTAAAATTTTTTTGAATTATTAGATAATTAAAACCTCAGTTTTAAAGCAATAAAATAAATATGATGCTATCTAAATGTTTTTGGTTGTAACGGTTAACCTAGGGTTTGCTATCATGAATAACATTTTAACTATAAAAAAAATGATTAAATAGGTAATAATATCCTGTAAATAGCCTCTGAGTAAGTAACTGATATTACCTGAGATACCGTTTGCATTTCTAAACATACCCAAAAAATTAAAAATACTCATGATTGCAAGTGGAGCATAAATAACAGTTTTTTTGCCATAATATATAAATGTGTTCAAAAACTTGAAAACTATAAAAAATACGACCGCTTGTATGATTAAATACCAATAACCAAATGTAGCTAAACCATCACCTAAATGACTGGTAACTCTATAACCACCCAAACTTCTACCAGATAATAAATCTCCTCTTGAAAACTCGTATAAAGACTTGTTGAAAGGAATACCAAATAATTTTAAAATTGGAGAAGGCAATAAACCAATTAAACTGGTTTGGAAAAAATCTAACATTTGTTTATTTCCGTAGCCCTTCTTTTCGGCTAAATACAACGTTTCATCTGTTATTCGCATATTGGCATATCTAGCCAGCATAAAATTATCTACGTACTCTTCTGACCAGTTTTGATGATAATTTGTTAGTGGTTTATATTCTTTTTTATTTTTTTTCTCTTTTAAACGGTTCATTAAGCTTTCATTTTGTAAAGTTTCAATGGTTTGTTCAAATGCTTTTATTTTATCGGCATTATTCCTTTGTTCGGCATCGTACAGCATGACATCTCTGGTATGTAACATTGCCGTTGATAAGTTGCTAAGAAAGTTTAAAGAAATTAATATTAAAAAACCGCCTACAATAAATTTTAATGGACTTGTTAATTTTGTAATATTTATATTCTTAAATATAACATGCAAAAAGAACAATAGCCCCATGGTACCAAAAGGCGTAATAATTAGATGTCTTTTGTTAGAAGCTACATTTAAGGTGATTACCAAAATGGTATACACCCAAACTAATTTTGTTTTTCTGTATTTTAATCTTATTAAATCTGGAAATAATAGACAAATAGGGGCAAACATTAAATATTCTAGACCTATTAGAAATTTTCCGGAAACATCACCGTATTCAACACCTCCCTTACTTAAATTATAAGCTTTAATTACAAAACCAATTAAGCCCATTGCCCAAATAATTGGCGGGTTAATTTCGTAAAATTTAAACTTGTCCAAGGTCTTTTGTATAAGGTTATTTTTAATTGTAGCCTTATGAGGGTTACATGCAAAATAGAAAGCAATGGAAGAAATTAGGAACAATATGGTTTCGCCAATAAAAGTTTGATAAGGTCTTTCAAATCCGTAGGTAATAGGCTTGCCTTCCGCCAATGTCGCTATAAGGGGTAGAAAGCGATACATGAACATTGAAAGGTACATGAGAAAAGCAAATGGAAATAATTTTATGTAAACTACTTTAAAAAAATAAGAAAATACCATGTAGCTAATGACTGCCATGACACAACCAAAAAAGTTAGGTATGCTAGGAAAAAATACTAATTCACCAATGACCCCAATTACTAAAATTACTTTTAGTATTAGGTTTATTTGACGAATGCTATGGTTTTCTGACTTGATCATGACTTAATAGTAACTTTCAAAACTTTATGAGAATCTTGAAAAGAACTTTTATTTTCTTATGCTATCTAGTTTTGTTTTAATTTGATGATTTAGCAATGTAAAATCTGAAATGCCATGTCTAAATAAATCTCCTAAGGTCATTTGCATTAATTTACAACCAAGCGGTAGTATTAGAACAACCAAAAAGATATCTAACGTTAGAGCTCCTAAAGCCGCACCCACCAAGCCTAAATAGGTTGAGAATACATACGTAAAAGCTACTGATAGTATGGCGCCGATAATACCGTAAACACCCATTTTTTTAGGTTGGTTAACTGCCCTAAATATCATTTCTGCACTATACCATAAGGCGTTAAAAATTAAACCTGATATACTTACGTACCACATTGCTAAAGGCAAGTCCAGCTCATTTTTTGTCCACAGGTTATAAAACCACGGACCAAATATTGCCAATAGTATACAGCCAATAATGGATAATAAGAAAACACCTAAAATGGATATGCGAAATATTTTTCTTGCTGTTTCCCATTGGTTCTTGCCAATATAGTATTGCAATTCTGGAAAAACAGTAGGTTCAACTAAATATAAAAATTGATTGAACGATCTGCTCAAAGTTCTAACGGTATTGAAAATAGCTACCGCTTCTGGACCTAGAACAATTCTTACTACAAAGGTGGTTCCTTGAAAATATATGATTTGCCAAACCGGTAGCATTAAATAACTGAGTCCTTTGGTGGTAATTTCCTTTAGTATGATTTTATCGTTAACACCATGATGTGTTTTAAAAAGACCAATAACTTTTTTTCCCTTTATACCATAAAAAATGATAAACAATAAGGTTACTATGAACTGTGATACTGCAAATTCTATAACTCCGTAACCTAATATCAGAACTAACAACCCTGTGCCAATTAAAAATGCTGATTTTGTGGTAATTAAATTGATACTTAAAGCAGCTTTTTGTGCAGCTCTGTAATAAGACTCCATTAGCTGTAGGTAGAACATAAGTAATTGAGCAACGATCATAAACGAAACTGCAACAATGGCATCGGTCTTGTCAATTAAAGATTTTTCAAATACACCAAAATAAGCTAACACCAATATTGACAATGCACTGATAAGAATAGCTACGCAAACCATGATAGTTATGATGTAGAAGCCAGTTTTACTAATATCAGCGGCTTTCTGCTTATTACCTTCCGCATATGTCAAAACAAAGCTGTTACCCGCAGCAGATCCAAAACCAAGGTTTGAAAAAGCCATGACACTTGGTATTATTGTTAGCGTTAACCATTCTCCATAATATGCGGCTCCCCAAGCTGTAATAAAAAACGGAACTAAGAATAATTGTTCAACAACCCTTACTACTTTCTGTAGAATAGAGGCAAGACCATTATTTAGAATCCTTTTTTGTAAAGACATGTAGTGCTTTTGGTTATTGGAACATTAAAAAGTTTACCTCCAAAAAATTACATATAAGTTTCTTTGGGTTCCGTATCATTCAATAAAACCATGCAATTTTTAAGTTTGGAATTTTGGTGAATGTTTTCTACGATACTTAAGTGTTCTTTTTTGGTGAAATTTTCACGTACTACATATATGGTACTATCTATAAAAGGGTTTAGGGCGTACGCATCTGACACAAGCCCTATGGGTGCGGTGTCAATAATGATTCTATCAAAATCTTGTTTTAGTTCATTAATTAGAATACCAACACGTTCATGCATTACCAACGTACTAATTTGACCGATTACTTTACCAGAGCCCATAATATGAAGATTTTCAATATTACTATACGTTTGAAGTAACGGTTCTTTATCTATTCCCTTTTTTATAATGAAATCTGTAATACCATTTTTTTCATCTAAATTAAAGTAGCTCATTAAAGAAGGCTGCCTTAAATCAAATGATAATAAAGCTACTTTTTCACCTACCGAAGCTAGCGATAGCGCAAAATTTGCGGCAATAAATGTTTTTCCCTCGCCTTTTACCGAAGAGGTTATCATTATAGTTTTATTGGATGCATCTTTTATTAGGTAATCTATATTAAAGCGTAATAATCTAAATAATTCCAGGGTAGGGGATTGTTCTTCACCCTCTTCTTCTTTGGTCAGAATTAGCTTGGAATCTTTATTTTTTGAAATTTCTCCTACTAAAGGTGCGTTGGTCAACTGCTTAATGTCGTCTGCAGAAGTGATATTGGTATTAAAGGTATTTTTGAAATAAATAATGGATACCGGTAGAAAAAGACCTAGTAATAAACCGGCTAAATATGTTAACTTTTTGTTCGGACTAATAGGATATATCCCCGCTTTTGGTCTGTTGACAACTCTTGTAGAAGATGCAGGTGCCGCTAACGATAAAACTTCTTCTTCTCTTTTTTGAAGTAGATATAGATATAGCCCTTCTTTGGTACTTTTATCTCGGCTAATATCTAATAACTGTTTTTCCATACCGGGTACTCTTGCCAATTGAGCATCATATCTATTTGCATTGTCTTGTAAGTTGCGCTTTGCCAATAAGAGTCCGTTTTTTGAACTTTGTACATTTTGTAATATTGATTTGCGCAGGTTTGTAAGGTTGGCATCAAGCTTTACGATCATTGGATTAGAAGTAACAGCCGATTGTGATAAATTTTGTCGTTCTACTAAGGTAGAATTATACGTGCTAATTTGATCGGTAAGTGTTCTGTCGTTAATAGAAAATCCTCCACCAATAGAATTTTCAATGGTACCGTTTAGTAGTGTCTGTTCTATTTGGCTTAAAATGTTTATTTGACTTTGATAGTCAGAGGCTTTTTCCTTGTAATCATTGGCTTGCTGTATATAGGTGTCCGCATTACTTGCAACATCTGTAACAACGTTTTTAGTTTTAAAATCAACTACGGATTTTTCTACATTTTCAATTTCACCTGATAATAATTTTAAACGATTATCAATAATTTTGATGGTGTTTTCAGCTAATTCATTCTCATATTTAATTGTTTTCTCAATATAAGTATCAATCAATTTTGAAAGAATGTCTTCTCCCTTTGTTTTATGTGAAGAAACAAAGGTCATTCTAAGCAGACTCCCGGTATCATTGTCAGGATATACACTAAGGTTTTTTAGATAATCACTTACCAGAATTTCTTTGTCTGTTAAAACAAAAGTCATAGGGTCAAATTCAGTAATACTTTTTACTTCTGGCTTTTTCAAAATAGTGATTGTACCATACTTGGTGGTTACAGTTTCACCAAAAGCATGTGTGCTGCTTATTTCTTGTTTTTCGTATTCAGTTTTTAATTGGTAAGAGATTTCATCGATAAAAACTAAATCAATAAATAGATCATAAGGTACAACGTCTGCATTTTCGTCTACCAAGATTTGTACCGGTACATCTTCACCGTAAATTTCTACATCCTTTATCTTTCCTTTATGATAAAAATTAATATTGAAAAAATTATCTGTAATGACCTCTTCCATGATGCCTGAAGAAGTAATTATTCCAATTTCATCCTCTAAACTTTGCGTAGTTTTAATAAGACCAAAATCTCGAAATCCTTCAATGTCTCCCGTGTTCTTGCCTGAACTTATATTTTTTAAGAAAATAGTACTATTGATCTCATATTGATTTTGAGACCAATATCTTAAATACAAAAAAACAATGGCCAAGCACATAATGATTGACAGGGTAATTAAAAGCCAATGTTTGGAATAAGATTTAAATACTTGCCCTAAATTTTTATTCTCAGAGGAATTTAAATCAAAATTAATGTCGTTCATTTTTGTGGATATATCTTTTATTGTTTATTGCTAAAAGTAAACCATAAATAATTGAGGTTTAAACTTTTAGTAATTGCTTCGTTTTTGCTTCGTAAATTTTAAAACATTACTCAACTACTAATTGCAAATAAATGTACTGAAGTTTTTTGTTTGTATTAATACGCCTTTTTATCATTAAAGAAAATATTGGTAACAGTACGTATTATTATTTGAACATCAAATAAAATGGACCATTTCTCCATGTAAAAAATATCGTACCGTACCCTATTTACAATGTCTGACTTGTGTATAATTTCGCCTCTATAGCCTTTAACCTGGGCAAGCCCTGTAATGCCCGGTTTTAAGAAATGACGTACTAGATATTTTTCTACAGAAGTTTCATATTGCTTGGTATGTACTTCCATATGCGGTCTTGGACCCACAATGCTCATGTCTCCTTTAAGTACGTTAAAAAACTGTGGTAGTTCATCAATACTGGTCTTTCTTAGAATTCTACCTAGCCTGGTAATACGCATGTCATTCTTTGTGGCCATTTTAGTGTCACTATCGGCGTTTTTTGCCATGGATCTAAATTTGTAGCACCAAAAGGTGTTCTTGTTGACCCCATGTCTCTTTTGTTTAAAGAACAGTGGTCCTTTAGAATCTAGTTTCATTAGAATGTATACCAACGGTGTTAACCATGACAACACAAAAATGATGGCAAATAAAGAAAATAGAATATCAAAAATTCGTTTAATTAGATTGGAGTATTCCAAATCTAATGGCGATGCCCTTAAATTTAATACGGGCACGGAATCATACAGTTCTATGGACATGGCCCTGGAAAACAACTCTTTATTATCCGGTATAATTTTAATTTTTTTTAAACTGTTGTCCGCAATGTTCATAAGGTGTTTGATCTCATCTTTACTTAGACGAGAGGCCAGGCAGTAAACTTCTTCCACATTGTTCTTAAAGATATAGTTGTAGCTACTTTCTATAGTGCCTAAATAGGTAGGGCTGGTAGAGGGCGTATTATCAAAATAGCCCATGTATTTATACCCATATTCCGGAATATCAAAAATGCGTCTTATTTTCTTGAGGTTTTTATCTCTACCTATGACCACCGCCCTGGTAGAAACATATTGCTTACGGCGAATAAAATTTCTGCTCCAATAAAAGAGAATTCTAAATAGAATAAACAGTACACAGATAATAAAATAAACGAACAGCAAATATATGCCTGTATAAGCATGGGCCAGGAACGCAAAAGAGCTAAAATATATTAATCCGTACAATAGGATCAATGTTAAAAAGCTTTTAAGATTGACCTTAAAGCTCTCTCTACGAGCAGTAGGGTAAAAGTCTATACTATAGGTGACTATGAACCAAGAAATATTATAATATAAAATGCTATATATATTGGTATAGGTTACCGGTGTAAAAATATATAGGGCAATATTAATTATTAATATATGTGCTATAAACGATAAGGGTATGACAAAAAATGATTTTTTCATTACACTTTTTTGTTACGGTTTGGTCATGTTAAATTAGAGAATTCAATGATTTAAAAACCTTTTATATATAGGTTTTTGTTTAACAGTTAATTGTCCGGAAACTACTAACCCTATAAGTTTTTTAAGAAGTACGGAGCGGTTTATTTTTAAAATTTAGCGTAGCGCTCCGCGCGGTCAGCCACATAATTACGGTCTAACACAAGGTGAAAAGTTATGAAAACAGAGCTCACCCAGAACTCTTTAAAAATTTACGGGGGAGGGAATTTACTTAAACAAACATAGGAAGCTATTTCCTACATTCCAAAATTTAATGTTAACGAATCAATAAATTATGAATAACCTAATTTAATGTAAAATTAAAGTGGTTATTTATAGAAATGGGTACCTGTAATTATTACCTTCTAATATGAATTGCCAAATTATAAGGAGATTAGTGACGGATAATCTTACAATGGCGGTGATTTATATTAAAATCGGTAAGAATGAGTAGCTAAAAAAGGTGTTTTAAGTAAATTGTTCAGCAATTATGCAAAGTAAAATGCAGGCTATTAATGAAAATTTATTTCTAGGAGCTTATTTAGGCAAGATCTTTGATCTTCATATTAAGAACTACACCCATACCTTCTAAAATTAATCTGACCCTTGTTTTTCCTATTTCAATAATCTGGGCTTTCTTATCCTTTAAAGCACCATATTTAATAGCTACCTTATCGCCAGATTCTAGCTTGGTCAAACTATAATTTTCAACGGTGTCGTCAGTCAACCATTTTTTTAAGGTTTCCATTTCAATATCTCGTACAACGGCCGGTTTTCCTAACCAGTACAAATACCGTACAACTCCCGGTACATCAAAAACACGTTGTCTTTCCCCTTCAGATATGTTTATGAATACATAAGACTTAAATAAAGGTGCTTCAATAGTTTTTTTTCTATCGCTCCATTGCTTTACTTCTTTGATCATGGGGCAATATACTTCTACCTGAAGTGCAGATAACCTTTGGGCTACCTTCTTTTCATTTTTAGGCTTAACATAAAGTACGTACCAATTTTTGGTCATAGGGTGTAAAAGTAGATTACGTAATAAGGTAACACTCTTTTTAGTTTTCTAGTATTTAGGGGTGCCTTAAAATGTGAATATCATAAGTATTTTTTTAATCGATGCGCTTAAGAGATTGCTATTCTGCTACTTGAACATTTTATAGTTAGTATTGAAAAAAATTTTATTGTAAGAAAAAGATTACTTATATTATACTATTATCAGGTTTAGGTCGTTTTATACTAAACCCAAAATCTTATCGCCTTATGTTTTTTAATCTATTTAAATTCGGTTCCAAACAAGAGAATACACAAGTTATTTCAGAAAATTCGGTCTCCATTGAATTAAATTCTCTATTGTCTAATTTAACGATCAGTAGCAGCAGAAAACAGAAAATTTCAAAAGATGAGGTTTCTGTAAAAGAGAAAACTTCTACCGTAGTTTCTTCATTGGAAAAACAAATAGAGGAAAATCAAATTATATACGCTAAAATTATGCAAGAGCGTATGATGAGAACTCGTAGAAAGCTAGTGTAATCTTTACCTATAAATAATCGTTATTTTTCTTTTTCTGAAAGGAATTTGGCATTTGTTAAAAAACAAAATTTTTCATCCTCTTTTTAAATCCTTATGGACCAGTAACAGTAGATATTGGTATTGTAGGTTATTGTTTGTAATGGTCAAAATTTTACTGGATTTTTGACCCCGGCGTTTAAATGCTGCTTAAAAAAAAACTCTTGAAATAGGCCCTTCTTCTGAAACATATATTGATGGTAATTACGCGCATCAATTGGTTGTTAATCGTAAAGGAGATAAGCTAGCACTTGGTTTAAAAGCTGGGGTTCGTTTTTTAAATATAGATTGGAGTAAAGGCCTGTACAGAGATGAAGGAGATGTTTTTTTAAATGAGAACATTAACGGAAAGCTGTTACCGTCTATTGGTGCAGGTGTGTTTTATTATACCAGAAATGCATATATAGGTTTATCTACACCTAATATTTTAACCAATACCCACTATGATGAAATACAGGAAGCCGAAGCGGTGGAACGTGTCCATTTATTTTTAATTGGTGGTTATGTTTTCGATTTAAATCCGTTTTTAAAATTCAAGCCTTCATTTTTTGTAAAGCATGTTTCAGGTGCACCGCTTTCTGCAGATGTGTCGGCAAACTTCTTAATGAACGAAAAACTGACCCTTGGTGTAAATTATAGATGGGACGACAGTGTAAGTGCGCTTTTTGGTTTACAGATAACACCGCAGTTAAATATGGGATACGCCTATGATTTTTCTACGACCCAATTAACGGCGTATAATTCTGGAACGCACGAAATCTTTTTAAGGTTCATGCTCAAATCTAGGGATAGAATAATTAAGTCGCCTAGATTCTTTTAATAGCAAATAAATAAAACAAAAAAAAGCTCTCAAGAAATTGAGAGCTTTTTGCAGTCTGTATATTGACTCATCTATCATAAACTAGTAATCTTAGCATGACAGATAAGTTCAATAATTGATTATTCTACATTGAATCTTTTTGTTACTTGTATTGGTACGCCCGTACTACTAATACCCTGTATGCTTATTTCATAATCTCCGGTAACATCAGAAGTATAAAAATTTAGGTCAAAACTATTTTCCGTTTCGGCTATTTCAGGAATCCATGCTAATTGATTACGAAAATCTGGTATATGTTTTTTTTGCTCTTTTTTGTTACCGGAATAATCCTCTCTGTAATATTTTTTAATAACTCTAAATTGTTCATTTTTGAAACTTTGCGTGTTATTGTCTAAATAATTTTTATAAGAATCTCCTTCAAAGGTTCTGATGTCCATTATACCTTGAAAACTATATGAACCGTAAAGATATTGGTCTCTAGCAATTGTAATTTTTTCAATTGACTTGGAAGGAAGGTTTAAAAGTCTTTCGTGGTCATGAATATAAGCACCATCTAAGAGTACCAAAGAAGAAATACCCGAATCAAGTAATGGTAATTTGGGAATTATCTTGAAAATTGTTTTACCTTTAGAATCTTTGCCTATTGAAACAAGTTTTAATATTTCTACAAATGTTTCTTTTAAAGTAGAGAATCTTTTGTATTCATCTAAGATATATTGGGTCTTTTCTCCACTATAGAAAGGAGGTAGTGCCTTTGTTTGAATTATAGAGTCTGGTTTACTGTCAAAATAAGCGTTTTCTATTTGATTATGAATGCTCCTTTCTACAATAAGATTCTTCATTTCCTTATTTATAAGGAATGAATTGAAATTTACCATTCCGTAGTCTATGTTTTGGTTATTCCTTATACTGATTTTTTCAAAGTTACCATTACTTAAAAACGGTCTGATATACATATCTTCATTGTTGTTTCTAACTGATAACGGAATGTTGAAATCCCCTGTACTATTTGTACTCGCCACATGAAAAACATTATTTTCCCCAGGAAATGAAATCATCAATTTTTGAGCGGAATTTTTTTCTTGTTCTATATTACCTGACAGAAATTCGCCTCTTGACTCTGGTAAAAAAGGATAAGATGAGGGTCTCTTGTGGTTGTTTCTGTTGGTAATTAAACTTCTGATGGTGTCAATACCATTATCAAGAGTAGTTATTCTTCTTACGGATATGGAATATGTGCCGGCCAATTTTGTTCCTGGAATAGCGGTAACCTCTAAATTCACTTTTTCTCTTTGTTTATAAACATTCTTGTCAATTTTCAGGTTGATAATATTATTAGGTTTATTCTTTTTATTGGAGGTGCTATTAAAGATGTTTAATGTATCTTTTATTTGGTCATCTTTAAGAAATACATTTTGGTCCCCTAAATAAGGATTGAGAATGGTAATGTCCTGTTTGTAAAAAGTTACCGGTCCAAAATTTCGCATCCAATTTGTATAGCCAATAAGTTTGTAATTACCAGAGGGTAAATCTGCAGGTATAAAGAACTCACTAAACCCTGTACCTTCTGTAAGTGTAAGTTTATGTTGAAATATGATTTCTTTTTCTTCGTTTATTAAATCTACATACCCCACTTTACTAAGTGTACTGTGCAATAATGATTCTGATAATACGCAATAAAACTTGTAATAGAGATATTCTCCGGCAAAGCATAAACTTGTATTAGTATGTATATGTACAGTTTCTTCAGGTATATTATCTAAAGTAGTATTCGCCGTTTGTCCATATAACGTACTACTAGAGATAAATAAAAGGAATAAGAGAATTATATATTTCATTTTCTTGTTATTCTTCCCAAAATTCTGGGACAATTTTACTGCTAAATCTAGTGCAATCTCCACAACCTGCTGGAGTCATCAAGAAAGGACCGAAAATATCAAAATTGAGAGGATTAGCTTCACCGTCATAAACACTGAAAAAATCTACTGCATTTGCTTCAATTAAACTAATTATGGGGGATTGGCCTGCTTCGTTAGCCAATGGGGGCGAAACAATGCTACAATCAATGATGTAATTTGGTATTTCTTCCCCGGGAAAAAGATCTTCGTAATTAAAAAACAATCGTTTTTCACTGACCGAGTTTACTTCAAAAAAACCAATAACCTTTTCGTTGTTATTTTGTTGTGAGCGAATATTGCCCTCTAAAAAGCCGGTTTGTACTTGAGAAAACAAACTTTCTGAGCTAGAGAATGTATTCAAGGTTTTATAATAGGAGTAAGCCTCTTTACTTTGTACAAACTGTTTTACCAGTATACTATACCTATGTGATAATATGTAGTTTTCACGATCAATAAATCGAACTGGGAATCTACTGACTCTATCTTCGCCTAATTCAATTGTTGATGTCTGAATGATTTTTTTGGAATTATCTGTACTATAACAAATAGCTGAAACCTCATCAGATAACCTATAATCAACGGCGGGAGTAGGTAAAGGTGATACTACATAAGCTTCAAAGCCTCTTGAAGAAAGAGGGGTTATTATTTTATAGGTTTCTTCATATTCATATAAATAGTAGTTACCACTGTTTGTAGGGTCAAAGCTGTTAAGATATATAAACACCCCTTCTTCTAAATCATCTTTAAACTCACGTACTGCAATAATTTCATCAATATTTGATTTTGCCCTAATACTACTAGGTTCCGAAATATAGGAATTTCCATTTGAGGTAGTAATACTTAAGGTGTATGATCGGTCTTGTTCAGCGGCAAATGGAATCCTAGAATTATAATTACCATTACCCACATCCTCAAAGTCAAAAGTTCTTCCTGTTTCATCTGTAATTTGAACACTTGCGCCAACTTCCACTGAAGATATTATGGTGTCTAAAGGGAACGAACGAGATATGAGTATGTTCTGTATTTTATTTTGGTCCGTGATTCTGGCCTCTATGACAAGTGCACTTTCAAATACAGGTTTGTCTTCAAATTCAAAAGGTTCCGTACAGCTATTAAGTGCCAACAGAAATAGACCTACAAAAAGAAAACGGTAAATTATCGTATTCATTAGAATTTTAAATTATAGGTTATCGTAGGTATTGGTATGGTGAAAATTGAACTTTGTAACGGTTTTAATTCCCCATTTTCAGTAACAAAAAATACCGAGTATGGGTTGTTTCTACCTAGTGCGTTGTATACGGATATATTCCAAAAGCTATGTGCAATTTTTTTTAGTTTATGATTGCCTTCAATATTAAAACCTAGGTCAAGCCTATAGTAATCTGGAATTCTAAATGCATTACGGTCGCTATAATAAACATATTCGGCGCCATTATAGTTATATCTGCCAATGGGAAAGGTTACAGGTCTACCGGTCTGGTAGACAAAGTTTGCAGAAATACTATAACGTTTGGTAAATTTATAGTTAAGTACAGCACTAAAATCATGTGGCTTATCATAATTGGTTTTGAAAAATGCTCCGCCATTTACACGTTCTTCGGCAAATTCACTATCTAGTTTTAAGAAAGAACGGGAATAAGTGTATGATATCCAGCCATTTAATGCGCCATAATTTTTTCTGGCTAAAAATTCTACGCCATAAGACTTGCCTTCTCCTTGTAGTGTTTCCGTTTCAATGGTTTGGTTCAAAAGTAAATCTGATCCTACTTTAAAATCAAGGATATTTTCTGCAGTCTTATAATAACCTTCAAGGCTAAATTCATAAGTATTGGCATCTAAATTTTTGAATAGGCCAATGCTATATTGATTGCCCAATTGAGGTCTGATGTTGTTGTCCGATAATTTCCAAGTGTCAATTGGTGAAATGGTGGTATTGTTAGAAAGTCTATGTATATATTGATATGTACGGTTATAACTAGCTTTAAGGGATAAGTCTTCTTTTAGTAAATAACGGGTGGCCAGTCTTACTTCTAGCCCTCCATATGTTTTGGAAAATTCACCTTTTTCGTAGTTTACGGTATCAGAACGGGTTTCATCGTTTTTAGGGGCATTTTCTTCATATATACGTTCTTGTCTTTCTCCAAAGGCTGCAAAAAAGGAATATCTAAGACCAATGTCAATCAAGAATTTATTGCTCACCTTATAATTGTCAGAAAGATAAATTGCAGATTCTAATGCACGTTCTTCATTAATGTTTATGCTATTTACTTCAGATTCTTCGTTTAACGGATCAAGGTAACCTGGTTGCGTTCTGTAGAATTTTGCCATGATCCCATAATCGAATTTATGTTTTTGACTGTGCAGGTATTTCATGCGCAACTTGTATTCTGTTTCGTTTATATTAAAACCTAGGTCAAAATCATTGTTAGAAGCACCATCATACTCAATATTAAATTGGTATTGACTATTGGCAACGGTTAATTGTGCAATATTTTTTTCATTAAACTTATGTTCCCAGTCTATTGAAAAAAGTCGATTGTTATAGCTAAAAATTGAATCTGAAGTAATACTGAAATTGTCCTTACTGTAGTATCCCGTTGCTTTAAGTGTATTGTTTTCGTTTATAGTGTGGTTATACTTGGCAATTGCATCGTAAAAAGAAGCTTCACTATTTTTTAAAGATTCTTCGTCAAGTGAACGTAGAATCCAATTGGAATAAGTACTTCTACCCCCGATCAAAAGACCTGATTTTTCTTTAATGACGGGTATTTCCAAAGCTACATTACTAGTTACAGGACCAATTGCGGCCTCACCTGAAAATTTTTCAGTATTTGCGTTCTTTGAAGTAATATCAAAAACAGAGGATAATCTACCCCCGTATTGTGCAGGTATGCCACCGGTATAAATTTGTACGTCTTCTGTTGTAAAAGGGTTTACAGCTTGAAAAATTCCAAAAAAATGTGATGGATTGTAAATAACGGCATGGTCCAATAATATTAAATTCTGGTCTGTAGATCCACCACGAACATTAAAACCTGCGGCCCCTTCACCTGCTGTAGAAATTCCTGGCAGCGTGGTTGCTACTTTCAGCACATCTCGTTCACCCAAGATTAAAGGTATGTTCTTGGTCTCTTCTACAACAATTGATGTACTACCTGTTAATGCTTCTTCAACATTTTTATTTGCATCTGCCGCTACGACTACCTCATCTAAATATTCAATACTTTCTCTTAATGATACATTTAAGGTGCCATCACTGTAAACTATTACTCTTTTGACAGCGCTTTCAATTCCTATAGAACTGTATTTAATGAAATTCTCTCCCAATGGAATCATGAGCTCATAATAACCGTTAATATCGGTAGTAGTACCCGTTGATCTATTATTTAAGGAAATAGTAAGGTTTTGTAATGGTTGATTGGTGTTTTCATCTACTACAACACCACTAATTTTGAAATTTTCATTCTGTTGGTTTAAATTTTCTTTGCCGATACGTATTGTTTCTACTACGTTTTTGGACTGTTTGGGTTGTTCAAAATAAATAGGTCTTTGCGTTCTAACAATACTTTCTTTAGTTATGGTATCGCGTTTCGCTCCAAAAAATGTGCCGGGTAGTTCGTCGTAGATAAGGTTGTTTTCCGTTAGTACAATTTGAGCATTGGAATACTGAAAATAGTTAATGGTTGTGCCAGTTAGAATATTTTCTAAAATTTCTTCTAATTTTTTATTGCTTGCAACATAATTTACTCTTTTATCTTCTAACCATTTTTTTTTATAATAAAAGTGAATGCCCGTTTCTTTTTCCAGAACATTAAAAACCTCTTGCATACCAACATCGGCAAATTCAACCGAAAAAAGTTTATTATCTTTTCTTTCCTGTCCGTTTACACATTGACCCAATGTCATGAAAATAATGAGAATGGTTATTTGTAAATATTTTCTCATTTTTCAATAGATTTTTGTAATTCTCCAAAGATTAAAATGTAGTTTTCTTTTGGATTAATTTTTACCAACCGCTTATTGTAAAGTTCATTGATTTCTTTTCTAAATTCAGGAAATACGTTAAGTAAATCACCCTTTTTATTTAAGGGATGAATCTGATTATTATATTCAAAAAAGTAACTACTATCATCAAAAAACTCATAATGAACGAATTTTGTAGAATATCTTTTAAGCTTTTCCTTTTTGTGTTTTTTAAGAAACTTTATATCGTCTGAAGACCATAAAACTTCGTGAAATCCTTTGGTAATTTTAGAGGCATTGTCGCCAATATTAATGAAGTTTTTGCCATTAAGACTGAATTCACTAAGTCTATTTCTATATAGTTTTAAAACAGGAAATTTTTTTAAATGTGAAATATCAAGTAATATATCATCAGTGTCAAGATCATACTTAAAAGGAACATTATTGTAATATTGATTTCCATAAACAATACTTCCTGTTAAAAAATCTTTGCTTTCAAAAAATTTATGGTTTTCGTTTATGGTTCTATAGTACTCTACGTACATTGTACCATTATATAATTCTGTATTCTCTAAGCCTATTGCTTGATCTATACTTTGAAGAGCGTTTTTCAAATATGCTTCTTGTGCATGTATTGCACCTGATAAAAGAAATAGTACAATAAATAAAAAGGAAATAATGCGTAGCAAATTTGGTGGTTTATTTTGGTTGACTTAAAAGTAAAAATTTTAGTGAGATAAAATAGTTTTGTAGGTAAATTATTATAGATAGTGATAAGTAAGTTAGCAATAAAAGTAGTTTTGATAAATATATAGTGGCATATATTAAGATATGATATTTTTAAGTTTTGATTTAAGGATGAAATTGAATAGAGGGTTTTTAAGAAGCTAAAGCACACAGAATTTTTCAACCTAATAATGTTATCAAGTATTTGCTAATCTAAAATTATAATTATGGAAAAATATTTCATATAACATATACTGCTCTAGTAAATTCTTTCACTTATTTTGATTCATCTTTTTAAGATCCTTTATTTAACGGCAATTATTTAATTCTTCATTACTAAAAATTTATTGTTAAAAAAGAAAGGTGTTTGCAGGTTAAATTATGTGTCTGCCACTTAATTTTTATCGGGTAAATAAATATTATTTATATTTAAAGAAAATATATCTATAAAAATGAGGATTATTACTACAAAAAAACATTATTAGCAGTATTTTTTATTATTTTATTTTTGGGTTGTGAACAAGAACCTGTAAATAATATTCTTGTTAATACTGACGAAGCTTTAGTAAATGATTTGGAATTTCCAACATTGAATTACGTCACTGATTTGGACATACCTGATGTAATGGGAGGGCTTACTGCTAGAGTTCCTGCTTAGTAGTCCAAACGGACAACTTCAAAGATGAAATATAACAATGTAAATATTTATCTTAAAGACATAAAGGAGGTAATAGCTGAAGGTGGCGAGAGCAGTTACTCCTTTGCACTAGAAGTTAAGGATCAACCCAATCATATTTATAATATTATCATGGCCAAGAATTCTGGCGGCAAGTTTAAAGAACCATACATTATAGGCTATGAGCTGACCCCAGAGTATGTGTAAGCCTTTTTTGAGGGAAGTGAAGATTTTAGCAAATTTAAGGCTACCTATAAGTATTATAGTTTTGATAGTTTCTTTAATGATAGCAAGTTGGGGAAAGTAGGTAAGAACGGGGACTGCGGTGGCGGGTCTACTGGAGGTAGCGGAAGCCCAGACCCTATATCAAATACCCCCGCAGGTGGTTCTTTTACCCATACCTACCAAGGGCATACGGTAACAAGTAATTTCCGGGACCGCGATATTCAGATTCCATACGGGTACAGTATTACCATAAACCCTGGTGACGGTAGCTCTTCTACAGTTGTTACCAATGCTATAACGCCGGTGGAGACCATTACGGCTGGTATTTCAGACATGGGTACCGCACCTACGGCTACATTGCCTAATTATAGTTCAGAAACAGTTACATGGACTGAAAGCCGAGTAGATTGGGGTCCAGGTCCTGATGGTGGTAGCGGTGGTAGTACGAGTACGGAATGTTCAAGGACCGTCATCACCATGGGTTCTATGCGTTTTGAGACCGGCATTTCATGTGTACAGATATCCAATCATAATAAATCCTATTCTCCGGGCATCAACAAAACCGGTGCTTGTTTAGATACCTCTGGGGTTACGGCGATCAACACGGCGGCCAAGCCCGTACAGAAATTACACGGATATATTGGGCTGAATGCCAATGAAATTGAGTATTTTAACAGGGATGATACCAATAGAGCTAAAGCAAGGCAGATAAACCGGTTTTTGATTGGTCAGAACTTCAGCCTACAGTCCATAGAATTGGCGAAAGAAGTAGTAAACTATATTTTAGAGGAAAACAGTGAATATCCAAGTTGTCAAAGTTTTGAATTTAGCACAGTTGTTGGCAACGATGGCTGGAAAGCTGCTGGTGTTTCTGGGGTATGGGATGTTGCTTGGAAGTTTGGTAAATGCCCAGATTTGGCGATGGCAAGCTTCTCTGAGCCTGTATATTTTCAATTACCTGGCTATTATAATTATGAAATAGCGGCATCTACCTCTGCTCTTCTGCTCTGGACAGCCTTTGAAAACTGGGGAGCCTGGTATCGAAGAACATATGCGGTAGATTGTGTAAGCGATTGGAACCCTTTGATTAGGGAACAGTTGATGATCGAAATGAAGGAAGCTTTTGAAGAAATAGGAGGGCGGGTAGATAGAGTCCCACCGCCGGGGTTCAACGGTATTATAACTCAATATAAGGAAGCCGGCGTATCAGGAAATTTCTTTTGTAATTGATTAAAAGTATCGTACTGTATGTTGAAATTTAAAATCATATTGTTATTAATGGCATTACAACAAAGTTCAGAGATAAACGAATACTCATTGGGAGATGATTTTAGAAAGTATTATAGTCAAAAGGTTCTTTCGTTAAATGATCCCTTAACTAGTATTGAATACGGTGTGGCTGGGGGATATAATTATTTATATATAGCAGATGATGCAACATATAGTTTTTTAAATAGAGTAATTAAAAAGGTCGCATTTAAGGTAAAGGAAAATATAATAATCGAACTCATGATATTTATTGATACCGACGATGTAAATGAATTCTACTTTGAGTTAACAAAGAAGTTTGGAAAACCTAACATTGCCAGAATATCCAGCACATATCTTGAACGTTATGGATATAGACATCTTGCTAAATCAAATATCGGTCTAAATGTTCTTCATAATAATGTACCAGAACCTAAAGTCAGTGATTTTCAATATCTGAATGGTGTCTCTTGGTTCGATTTTAATAATAAACTGGATAAAACAAAATTTGAAACGTCAATGCACGTAAGAAATGAGACTACAGGTAGTCAAGACAATAAGTATCTTAATACTATGATAATAAGATTTAAACTTTATAATTTAGATAAAACAGGCATGGAATAAAATATAATGTCTTAGTAAATAAAAAAAAATAACAAGTCTATCCTTATGCAAATTAATATAATTTACAAATTTTTAATTTTGTGCAACATTTATTAAATTCTAATTAGGGTTTAGAATTTAATTATTACTTTAATAAGCATGAATTAGCAACCGTACTTGCAACTTATACGCAAAAAAGCAGCTTCAATCATTCCTTTAGTTATTTCAAAGAAACGGTAAAAAATGGTTTGACACATTTCAAATGTATTTAAGAAATTTTATATATCAACATTCTATTTGTTAATGCAGTACCTAGTTCTTTGAATATATAATTAATCTTATATTAGGAAATAAGGTAAGAACGATGAAAAATTCAATTTATATTCTTTGTGCCAGTCTAATGGTTTTTGGGTGTTCAACTCAATCGAAAATAGGCGATTTGTCGAATTTAAACGATGCGAACTACATTTTTTCCAGGATTTATCCCGAAAAACCAATTTATAAGGAATTATGCATCTCACCATATTTTAAGTATTCGGATTATAAAATAACCCCTGAAAACTTCTCCGAAGGTACTGAGGAGTTTTTAGATAGCTATATCATTTCCATTACTCCAGACGGTGATTATTATACTTCAAGTAAATTATCTAAAATAGAGGGTCTTTTCAACCCAAAAATATTAAAAATTGAAGAGAAAAAATATCCGATTTTCAGTTTGAGAATAGAATTCGGACCGTATAACGAACGTATTGTCAAGGAATTTAATTTGGATGGAATTGTTGAATGATACACTTATAACTGATAGGGTTCAATTCCCTGTAGCCTGCCAAAAATTTAGATAATATCAAGTTGTTTTGTCGATAAGAGGTTCTTAGTTTAGAATATATAAACTTTTTAAGTTAATTTGTGTGCTTCCCCTTTTTAGGACACCTATAATGCCTATATTTTCTGTATGTAATTTTCAAGAAATTAGGGATGCAATAACCTTTTAATTTGTTTTACAACCGTTCATGCGCATGTCCACTTAGGTGACGTTATGTTTGGAGACTCTTTTTGGGGAGAATTACATATGTCAAGTGGAAATGAGGAAGATGAACCTGAAATAGTTTTCGAAAAGGTGATATTTGGAGAAACAGTTTAGAGAACTAACGCTGGTGTAATTCTGAAAAAACAAAATTGATTTTTATGAAAAAAAACAGATGTATTTGGTTTATTATGTTATTTATTATAATAGGGCAAATGATTTTTGCACAAAAGATGGAGTGTCAAGAGATTGAATTCTATAAAAAGGCAATAGCTTATACTTTGGATGATGTAAAGGATTCTTTAGTTATTAATGTCAATAACATACCCAGCTTAACATTTATAGGCGATTGGAAGAAGCAGGGTTTCATTAATAGTAAAGAAAAGAGAAAAATAGAACTCGCATTTGAAAAAAAATCTGATAGCAGTGTATGTAATGAAATAAAAACGTTAATACTAGAACTTAATTCCTCACAAAAAGTTTCAAAGGGGAACTATTATATAAAATACCTTTTTTCAAAACCCGTAGTTATCTCAAAAACAAGGGCTGTGATGTTTAGGGAAAGTATATTAAAAAATAAAATTTATCCGTCTGGAGGTAAGGCTGTAGGTTGTAATATGGGAATTTTCTTTTCGAATAGTTCTGGGATATGGCAAGTCGATGAAAAAATATGTTTAGAGATGTATTAGAGGAGGTAAACCTGAAGATAGGTCAAATCAAAACTATGCGTGCCATCAAATCATATAACAAATTAATTCAAACTTTTTTTGACGGTTATAACTTTTGACTGGTTTGAAAGGGTAGATTAAGGTAAAACAATTAAAATGAAAATGAATTTGAGATAAAAGGTGAGGTATGGGTAAATAAGGTATCATTTGTTGATATAATATACTTTGTTTTCTAAAGAAGAATTACCTTGTAATAGTGATTTAGAGGATGAACAGAGTTACTTAGGTTGTTCAAATTTTATATAAAATGGACGAGTCATCTCCGATAGTTCTAAAGCGTAAAATCTAATTGGTAGATATCTAAATATAAAAAAAAGCTCTCAATTTCTTGAGAGCTTTTTGCGGTCTGGACGGGACTCGAACCCGCGACCCCCTGCGTGACAGGCAGGTATTCTAACCAACTGAACTACCAGACCGTGGCGTTTAGCGAGTGCAAATATATGTGGTTTATTTAATTGCACAAACATTTTTTTTACTTTTTTTTAAATCTAGAGAAATTTATTTCTTTCTACGAGAAAAGTATTGAGCACCGTTGAGAAATCTCTGTGTATGTCTATGTCCACATATTTGATTTTATATTGAGCGCATTTCATTTTAATATCAGATAGATACGTAGTAATTCGTTCGTTATATGCTTCTTTAATATTGTCTGCGTAAAGGTCTAAATGCTCTCCTGTTTCTACATCAACAAATCTTTTGGGCGTGTTTTCAAAATCGAAAAATAATTCATGTTGCTTGTCCATCGGATGAAAAAGAACCACATCATGTTTGTTATATTTTAAATGACGTAGTGCTTCAAACAGTTCATCATCGTTTTTTTCAGTTTGAAACATGTCGGTAAACAGAAAAATGAGACTTCTTCGCTTTATATTTTCTGCAATCTGATGTAAGTAGGTGTAGGTATTTGTTTCTTTTGGAGGATTTTTAGCCATGCCTACTTCACTTAATTGCGCCAATAGCATCTGAAAATGACGTTCGCTACCTTTTTCAGGTGCGTAATAATTGTAGGCATCAGAGTAAATACTCAAACCTACGGCATCACGCTGCCTTTTAAGCACGTTCATCAGCGCAGCGATTGCTAAGACGCTAAATCCTATTTTATTTAAGGAATCAATGCTTAAATTGTCTATCTGCGGATAATACATAGACGCAGAGTTGTCCAGTATCATATGACATCTTAAATTCGTCTCCTCTTCATATCTTTTGGTGTAAAGCTTATCTGTCTTTGCAAAGAGTTTCCAGTCTATATGTTTGGTGCTTTCACCATTGTTGTAGATTTTATGTTCGGCAAACTCTGCAGAAAACCCATGAAAGGGACTTCTGTGTATTCCGCTAATAAAGCCTTCGACAACTTGATTAGCTAGCAGCTCTAGGTTAGAGAAGAATGATGATTTGTTTAATTCTGATTGTAGATTCACAATACTAAAGATACTAAAGACGGTTTAACTTTAAGGAAGCGATGAATTAAAATTATTCCAAATAAAAAATCCTGCTAAAAGCAGGATTTTTTAAATTTTATATTCCCCTTTTGGGGGTTAAAGGGGTCTTTTACAAAGCTGCGTCTATAGCATCTGTGTAAACTTTCTTAGGTGATACACCTACTTGTCTGCTTACAATTTCACCACCTTTAAATACCAATACCGTTGGTATGTTACGTACGCCGTATTTAGCGGCAAATTCTTGATTTGCATCTACGTCTACTTTTCCTACAACAGCTTTACCGTCATATTCAGTACTAACTTCGTCAATGATAGGACCTACCATACGACAAGGACCGCACCATGCTGCCCAAAAATCAACTACTACTGGTTTATCGCTTTTTAAAACTACCTCGTCAAAAGTAGCATCTGTTATTTCTAGTGCCATTTTAATATCTTTTATTGATTATGCAAATTTAGTCAATTATTCTTCTGTTTCCTTACAGGCTGGTAATTCGTTTTACCTATTAAGGTATCAAGCTAATTTATTTGTTTATATAGTTCTTTTCTTACATCTACAACTAAACAAAAGTAAATTTTAGATAGCGTAGCATAGTACTTAAGATTCTAATTCAGTTTAAAATGAACGTCTTGTTTTTCTAAAAGTTGTAATAACTCTGTAGAAATATTGACTTTTTGTTTTCTGCTATTTAATGTCACCTTAATTTTCTCTTTCATTTCATACACAATAAAGTTGACCGGGTGTTCCCCTTTATGATTTGTAAAGGTGTCTTTTAAGGTTCGTACATTTTCCTCTTTTAAATCGGCAATGTTCAATTTTATGGTAAGTTTTCTGGCGTAGGTCTCCATCACTTCTTGTAATAGCATAAAGCTATTGAACTGCATTCTAGGGTCTCCTTTTTTTCCGGTGTCCTTATTCATCCATCCATCACGAACAAATAATTTAACGTAGGCAAACGAATTGACCATTAAAAAATGCCTGAATTTTAGATACTCTTCCCCAAAAATCCGGAATTCATAGGAGTCCGTATAATCTTCCATGGTAAATGCCGCCCAGCCTTTCCCGTTTTTAGATACTCTGTGCTGTACATCTGTAATTACCGCTGCAAAGGTGAGTTCCCTATTAACGTAGGTGGGTAGGTCATTTACGCAAGCTATGTTGGCGTTACAGAATGCTTTCACTTCCGTTTTAAAATCATCTAACGGGTGACCTGAAATATAAATACCTACTACTTCTTTCTCACGACGTAGTTTTTCCATAGTTCCCCATTCTTCACATGGCGGCACCACAGGTTCCGGTATTTGCACTTCACTGGCATCTCCGAACAAACTTACTTGGCTAGAGTTTTCGCTTTCTTGGAATTTAGCGCCATACTTTATGGTTTTTTCCAAAAAGGTAACTCCGTCTCCTTCGCTATGAAAGTATTGGGCCCTGTGTGTATCGCCAAAGGAATCGAAGCCTCCTGCAACGGCCAAACTTTCAAATGCTTTTTTGTTCGCTGCGCGAAGGTCTATACGCTTTGCAAAATCAAAAACGGATTTATATGGTCCGTCTTCTTTTCTGTTTTCAACGATGGTTTCTACGGCGCCACGACCAACACCTTTTACGGCGCCCATGCCAAAACGTACGGCACCGGCATCGTTCACGGCAAACTTGTAGTAAGATTCGTTTACGTCTGGACCAAGAACTTCTAGGCCCATACGCTTACATTCTTCCATAAAGAAGGTAACCTGCTTAATGTCGTTCATATTATTGCTCAGTACCGCGGCCATATACTCGGCAGGGTAGTGGGCCTTGCAATATGCGGTTTGGTAAGCAATCCAGGCATAGCAAGTGGAGTGCGATTTGTTAAAGGCATAAGCGGCAAATGCTTCCCAATCTTTCCAGATTTTCTCCAGTTTATCAACGGCATGCCCTTTGGCCGAAGCTTGTTCAATGAACTTTGGCTTCATCTTGTCCAGTACGTGCTTTTGCTTTTTACCCATTGCCTTACGCAAGACATCAGCTTCACCTTTTGTAAAGTCTGCCAATTTCTGCGATAGCAGCATCACTTGCTCTTGGTATACCGTAATACCATAGGTTTCCGCTAAGTATTCCTCACAGGCATCAAGGTCATATACAATTTCTTCGGTACCGTGCTTACGGGCAATGAAACTTGGTATGTATTCCATAGGACCAGGTCGGTACAAGGCGTTCATGGCAATAAGATCCGCAAAAACCGTTGGTTTCAGCGATCTCATGTGCTTCTGCATTCCGGGAGATTCATATTGGAAAACACCTACCGTTTCTCCTCTTTGAAAGAGCTCGTACGTTTTTATGTCGTCTAAAGGAAAATTTTCAGGGTCTAATTCAATACCATGTTTCGCTTTTACAATTTTAACGGTATCCTTGATCAGGGTCAGTGTTTTCAGTCCCAAGAAATCCATCTTCAGTAATCCCGCATCTTCCACAACAGAGTTGTCAAACTGCGTACAATACATTTCTGAATCTTTCGCTAGGGCAACGGGAACGAATTTGGTGATATCATCTGGCGTAATTATGACCCCGCAGGCATGAATACCGGTGTTACGAACCGAACCTTCTAAGATATAGGCCTGATTTAAGGTTTCAGATTCAGGACCATCGCCTTCGGAAATTGCTAAAAGTTCGTTTATCTTTTCTAAATCTTCTGACCTGAATTTTGAACGTAATACCTTTTCATCTACCCCAATTATCTTTTTTAGCTTGGACATGTCTGGTATCAACTTTGCCATGCGATCAGAATCTTGCAGAGGCAAATCTAAGGCACGTGCCGTATCTCTAATAGCAGATTTTGCGGCCATGGTACCATAAGTGATAATTTGAGCTACTTGGTTTGCGCCGTACTTATCTATTACGTAGTCCATTACACGACCACGCCCTTCATCATCAAAGTCAATATCAATATCGGGCATACTTACACGGTCCGGATTTAGGAAACGCTCAAAAAGAAGGTCGTACTTAATTGGGTCTAAATTCGTGATCCATAAGCAATAGGCAACGGCGGAACCTGCGGCGGATCCACGACCAGGGCCTACGGATACATCCATGGTCCTTGCTGCCCTAATGAAATCTTCCACGATCAAGAAGTAACCTGGATAACCGGTTTTTTCGATTACTTTAAGCTCAAAATCTAAACGCTCGTCAATTTCAGGAGTAATTTCCCCATATCTTTTCTTGGCACCTTCATAGGTAATATGGCGTAAAAATTTATTCTCGCCGCGTTTACCGCCGTCTAGTTTGTCTTCTTCAAATTGAAATTCTTCTGGTATATCGAACGCAGGTAACAATACATCACGTGCCAAGGTAAAAGTTTCTACCTTATCTATAATTTCTTGAATGTTGATGATGGCTTCGGGAATATCCTTAAAAAGCTCCTTCATCTCTTCAGATGACTTAAAATAGTATTCTTGGTTGGGCAGCCCGTAACGATACCCGCGACCACGACCTATGGGTGTTGCCTGTTTTTCACCGTCTTTTACACAAAGAAGAATATCATGCGCATGTGCATTTTCTTTTTCTACATAATAGGTGTTGTTGGTGGCTACCAACTTTACATTGTGCTTTTTTGCAAATTTTATCAATACTTGGTTTACACGGTCTTCATCTTCCTGTCCGTGACGCATGATTTCTATGTAAAGGTCATCGCCAAAAGTTTCTTTCCACCAGATCAAGGCTTCTTCTGCCTGGTTTTCACCAACGTTCAATACTTTGCTAGGAACTTCACCATATAAGTTTCCTGTAAGCACCATTACATCTTCCTTGTACTGCTCAACAATTTTTTTATCTATACGTGGTACGTAATATTTACCGCTAACAAAAGCAATAGAGGACATTTTTGCCAGATTCAGATATCCTTTTTTGCTCTTGGCGAGCATTACAATTTGGTAGCCGTTATCTTTTTGGGACTTATTGGTATGATCCTCGCAAACTTGAAATTCACATCCTATGATCGGTGTAATTTCCTGTTCAGGTTCCGGTAATTCGTTTAAGGGTTCCTGGCCTTCTTCAAGTGTACCATTTTGGGTGGCTTCAAATCTTTTTTGGTTGGCCTCGTTTCTAGAAACCACTCCTTTGTTGTGGTTCAAAACTCCGTTTACAAAGTGAAAGGCACCCATCATATTTGCGTGATCTGTCATGGCAACAGCCGGCATATTGGCTATTGCCGCGGCTTTCACCAAGTCAGGTACGCTTATGGTAGATTGTAGTATGGAGAATTGTGTGTGATTGTGTAAATGTGCAAAACTTGCATTCTCTAAAGTAGCTAAGTTTTCTTCTATCTCTTCTTGAGAAACACCACCTGTATCTTTTGCCCAAAGTGCATCGGCAATTTTTTTCGATGCTTTCTTGAGGTTAATGTGCTTTAAGCCGATAAGTTGAATCTCTTGCGGATTTGCTTCCGAGAAATTCTTAAAATAATCGGGCTGAACGTCTAACTGTTCTTTGGTGTATTGTTGCTTACGAATAAGCTCTAGAAAACAACGCGTAGTTGCCTCAACATCGGCAGTTGCATTGTGCGCTTCACCAAATGGTTCACCGAACAAAAACTCATGAAGTTCCGTTAATGTCGGTAGTTTAAACTTACCACCACGGCCACCGGGTATTTGGCATAATTGAGCCGTATGTTCTGTACATGTGTCTAGAACAGGTAGTTCTTGTAATGGATTCTCAACCCCTAAACGGTGAAATTCCGCCCCCATAATGTTTACATCGAACCCAACATTTTGCCCAACAATGAATTTTGTTTTGGACATAGCTATGTTGAATTTCTCTAAAACCTCTGCAAGAGAAACACCTTTTTGTTCGGCCAGTTCCGTGGAAATACCGTGAATTTGTTCGGCATCGTACGGAATATTGAATCCTTCAGGGCGAACCAGATAATCTTCATGCTCAATACAATTTCCCATATCGTCATGTAACTGCCATGCAATCTGTATACAGCGTGGCCAGTTGTCAGTGTCGGTTATAGGTGCGTTCCAGTTTTTAGGAAGACCGGTAGTTTCGGTATCAAAGATGAGGTACATATTGTGTATTCTGTGTGTTCAAAAGCGGTCAGGTATTTGACCTAAAAAGTGCGTATAAAATTACGAAAAAGTAGGTGTTGCAAAAAACGTAGTTGCTAGGAGTTATTAACGGTTAAATTTTTAGCTATTTTGCTTAGGGCTATTCCTGATTTAAAGGATTGAATTTGAGTGTTTTTAAACCTTGAAAAGATTTTTGGGTTAGTTGATTCAAATAACTTTAAAACATTGTTGCCAATTCAGCATTTTAAATTATATTTGCACCCGCTTTCAGATAAGCTTTTTTACTGATGGCGAACGATTTTAAAAAATAGAATTAATAATCAAGGGTCGGGCACCCTACAAATTAATGTGATATGCCAGTAAAAATTAGATTACAAAGACACGGTAAAAAAGGTAAACCATTCTATTGGGTAGTTGCTGCAGATGCAAGAGCAAAAAGAGATGGTAAATTTTTGGAAAAATTAGGTATCTACAATCCTAATACAAACCCTGCAACAATTGAGCTTAATGTTGATAGTTCTGTAAAGTGGTTACAAAACGGAGCACAGCCAACAGATACTGCAAGAGCTATTCTTTCTTATAGAGGTGTTCTTTTAAAGCATCATTTATTAGGTGGTGTTCGTAAAGGTGCATTGACCGAAGAGCAAGCTGAAGAAAAATTCAACGCTTGGGTTGCTGAAAAAGAAGCTGCAATTGCCGATAAAGTTGGTGGATTGGACAAAGAAAAAGCTGAAGCTAGAGCTGCTGCACTTAAAGCAGAAAAAGAAGTAAACGACAAGCGTGCCGCTGAAGCTGCCGCTGCTGCTTTACCGGAAGTTGCCGAAGGTGAAGATGCTGAAGCTGAAGTAGAGGCCGTTGAAGCTGCTGGTGAGCCAGAACAAGCTACCGAGGCTCCTGCTGAAGATGATAAAGCATAAATTTTAAGAAACGATGCGCAAGGAAGATTGTTTCTACCTAGGTAATATCGTTTCAAAATATAGTTTCAAAGGTGAGGTACTGGTAAAACTAGATACCGATGATCCTGAGATTTACGAAAATATGGAATCAGTATTCGTTTCTTTAGGAAACAATCTGGTTCCATTTTTTATTAAAAGATGCCGACTTCATAAATCTAACTTACTTCGTATAGATTTTGAAGAGGTAAAGTCTGAATCTGATGCAGATCGCATCATGAAATCCGGACTTTATTTGCCCCTTACCATGTTGCCCAAACTTACAGGGAATAAATTTTATTACCACGAAATTATCGGTTTTACCATGATAGATTCCGTTCACGGTGATATTGGTATTATACAGAGCGTAAACGATACTACGGCCCAAGCGCTTTTTGAGGTGGAAAAAGACGGTGCTCAATTATTGATACCTATAAACGATGATATCATTACAAAGGTAGATCGGGAGAATAAACGTATTCTTGTTACTACACCAGAAGGTCTAGTAGATTTGTATCTCTCATAATTATTTTTTTGAATTATTTGGTACTAAAGCGGACAACCATGCTTTTATAGAATTACAATTATCCAATTGTGTATTGCTTGGTTAAAAACACTAATTTTCCAATGTGGATGTTAGATTAAGAAAGTTTTTACGCAGACCAAATTTTTTAGGTACTACAGATATTAAACCTTGGCACCATATTTTATTCTGGTTGGTTTACTTCGTCTTCAATACTTTTCGGTGGACGTTTATTCATGATGACTTTTTATTATCGTTACATACCAATTTAATCGGTTTTCCCATACACATTTTTTTGGCCTATTTAAATGCATATTATTTAATGCCCAAATTTATATATACCAAAAAATATGTCCAATATACGATGTGTATACTTTTGGCTTTGGTATTAATGCTCTTGGTCAAGTACAATCTAACGTATTATTTGGTAAGTAAAGATGTAATGCCCGAAGCGCAAGAGGTTATAGATTCATTGACAATTGGGTATGCGGTGCAAACAATGATCGGGGAGGTGTATGTAATATCGTTTTTTACAGCTATTAAATTGACCATAGATTGGTTGCGTGAAAGTAGTAAACTGCATAATCTTGAAAAACGGCAACTTACTACAGAACTTCGTTTTTTAAGATCACAGGTATCTCCGCATTTTTTCTTTAATACTTTAAATAATATTTACGCTTTAACTTTGGAAAAATCTGACCAGGCGCCGGAGGTTATTTTAAAGTTGTCTGAGTTAATGCGCTATCTGCTGTATGCCACTAAAAAACAGCGTCAAGATTTAACAAGTGAAATTAATTGTATTAGAAATTACATAGATTTGGAGCGTATTCGGTTTAATGATGCGTTAGAGGTAGATATGAATATTTCTGGTGATATTACTAATTGTAAAATACCACCAATGCTTCTGATCCCACTTATTGAAAATTGTTTTAAACACGGGGCAAATAAAAATATTGGCGAAATGAAAATCAGTATCAATGTAGAGGTGTACGACCGTTTTATGGATTTTAAAGTGTCTAACTCCATTCCACCGGTAAATAATGACTACGGAGATATTAAGGAACAAGGTGGCATTGGGCTCTCTAATGTAAAAAAACGGTTAGAGTTAGGGTACGGTAAAAACGATTACGATCTAAAGATTTTTGAAAAGGATAATATGTTCAATGTTTTTTTAAAGCTTAAGGTGATATGATTTTGAAAGTTATAGTTGTAGATGACGAGCCGTTAGCAATAAATGTGCTTAAAAATTATATTGAAAGAGTAAAGGAGCTGCAGTTAGAGCGTACTTTCTCTAACGCCATAGACGCATCTTCTTATGTTAGGGACCATCAAGTGGATATTCTGTTTTTGGATATCAATATGCCTTTACTTAACGGCTTGGAGTTTTTAAGCACCTTACAAACCAAACCTTTTGTAATTATGACTACGGCACATGAAGAACATGCTTTAAAAAGTTTTGAACTACAAGCTATAGATTATCTGGTAAAACCAATATCATTGCCTCGTTTTTTTAAAGCTGTGGACCGTGTTATCGATTTAAAAAGAGGTTCTGACAGTAATACATCTGCTAAAGACGTAAAAGCATCCATCTTCGTTAAAGTGGATAAAAAGAAACTGCAGAAAATCTATCTAGACGAAATTATGGTGATAGAAAGCCTAAAGGATTATATTAGAATAATTACCCCTTCTAACAAATACATTATTCATAGGACTTTAAGTAGTTTTACGGATGAGCTTCCAAAAGATAGCTTTATTAGAATTCATCGTTCCTATACTATCGCCGTAGATAAGGTAAGCGTGGTTGAGGGCAATAGTGTAGAAATTGGTGGTATTAGATATACCATAGGTAGAAGTTATTTAACGGATGCAAAAAGTAGGATTTTAAATAATTTAACTGATTAGTACATTTATATTGAGCAAGCTATTTAAATTTAAACAATTCAGTATCAACCAAGATCGCTGTGCTATGAAAATTGGTACGGATGGTGTATTGCTTGGTGCGTGGACCAGTATACGGCACAATCCAGATTCTATTCTTGATATTGGGGCCGGTACGGGAGTTATCGCCTTAATGCTGGCACAAAGAAGCAACGCCGAGGTAATAGATGCAATAGAGATTGATGCGGATGCCTATGAGCAATGTGTTGAAAATTTTGAAATATCGCCTTGGGGAGATCGTTTATACTGTTATCATGCCGGTCTAGACGAGTTTGTTGATGAGATTGAAGATCAATATGAATTGATCGTTTGCAATCCGCCATTTTATTCTGAAACCGTTAGTTCAGGTAATGTGCAACGAGACCAAGCACGACAAAACGAGTTTCTTCCTTTTAATGAATTGTTAGAAGGCGTTTCAAAGTTATTGGCAGAAAATGGGTTGTTCTCTACCATTATACCTTTTAAGGAAAAAGATGCTTTTGTAAAATTGGCGGCAGATGTAAACTTGTTCGTTAACGAATGTTTGCATGTAAAAGGAAATCCTAACGCAGATACCAAACGTGTTTTATTGGCTTTTTCCCATAAAGAACAAGATTATAAAACATCAGAATTAATTATTGAAAGTAGTAGACATCAATATACCATTGATTATGTGAATTTAACCAAAGCATATTACTTAGATATGTAACTTTAACCTTGTGTAATGTTATATTTCTTTATTTATCTTTGAGAAAAGCATTGTTATGAAACCAGATCTATTTGAAGCACCAGACTATTATAACTTGGACGATTTACTATCAGAAGAACAATTGTTGGTTCGTGATGCCGCACGCCAATGGGTAAAGAGAGATGTATCTCCGATTATAGAGGAATTTGCCCAAAAAGCGGAATTTCCGAAGCAAATTATTAAAGGTTTGGCGGAGATCGGTGCTTTTGGACCATACATTCCTGAAGAATATGGTGGTGCCGGACTGGACCAAATAAGTTACGGACTTATTATGCAAGAAATTGAAAGGGGAGATAGTGGTGTTCGTTCAACGGCGTCGGTACAGTCTTCCTTGGTCATGTATCCTATCTATACCTATGGAACCGAAGAACAACGTAAAAAATACCTGCCTAAGTTGGCTACTGGCGAATGGATGGGCTCTTTTGGGTTGACAGAACCTAACCATGGTTCTAATCCTAGTGGTATGGAAACCAAGTATAAGGACATGGGAGACCACTATCTTTTGAACGGTGCCAAACTTTGGATTTCCAATTCGCCATTCTGCGATATTGCCGTGGTGTGGGCAAAGAATGAAGAAGGTCGTATTCATGGTTTGATCGTGAAACGTGGTATGGAAGGTTTTACAACCCCTGAAACACATAATAAATGGTCCTTGAGAGCTTCGGCTACCGGTGAATTGATATTTGATAATGTAAAGGTCCCTAAAGAAAATCTGTTACCCAATAAATCTGGTTTAGGAGCGCCACTGGGATGTTTGGACTCTGCTAGATTCGGTATTTCTTGGGGTGCCATAGGTGCTGCTATGGATTGTTATGATACCGCATTAAGATATGCCAAAGAACGCATTCAATTTGGTAAACCTATTGCGGCAACACAATTGCAGCAAAAGAAATTGGCAGAAATGATTACGGAGATTACCAAGGCCCAGTTATTGGCTTTTAGACTAGGTCAATTAAAAAACCAAGGCAAGGCAACTTCTGCCCAAATATCTATGGCAAAAAGAAATAATGTAGAAATGGCCATAAAAATAGCACGTGAGGCTAGGCAGGTTTTAGGTGGTATGGGTATTACCGGCGAGTATAGTATTATGAGACATATGATGAATTTAGAAAGCGTAATTACCTATGAGGGCACACATGATATTCATTTGCTGATAACAGGTGCCGATATTACAGGAATGCCAGCTTTTCAATAACGTAACATTTTGGTAGTTTACCCTTAACATCAATACAAAAAGCGACTGCTATCTTTGTCTTGCGCTAGTAAGATGTGTGCATGTTTTTTGGATAAAAGCTTAAGCCGATGGGAGCATCGGCTTTTTTTGTGCCCTTATTTTAGCTTGATAGAAAATTGGAAAACCATTTTCCCGATTCTTTAATTGTTCTCTTCAATGTTTTAAAATCTATGTGTACCAATCCAAATCTAGGATGGTAACCTTCTGCCCACTCAAAATTATCTGTAAAGGTCCACACAAAATAACCATGGATATTCAACCCTTCTTGTTTTGCCTTTAGTACTTGACCTAAGTACCGTTTTAGGAAATCTTTACGTTGGGTATCGTCAATTTTTTTTTCGAACATGGTATCCTTAAAAGCGGCCCCGTTTTCTGTGATGATTATTTTTTTGATTTGGGGGTAGTCGTTATATTTTTTGATCATATTGTAAATGCTGGGCGGGTACACTTCCCAATCCATCAATGTGGTTTGTACGTTTCTCTTACTGGCCTTAACAATTTTAGCTTTTATATAAGGTACAAAAAGGCTGTATTTTACCTTCTCCCGTGTATAGTTCTGGATACCGATAAAGTCAAAATTGAACTGGCAATCTTCCATATCGGTAGATTGGATGTAAGGCTGAAGTTTCTTTAGAACCGGAGCTTCGTTTATGGGATAACCTAACCCAAGCGCGGGCTCAATAAATAAACGATTAAGCAAAGCATCAACCTGAACGGCTGTTTTTCTATCTCTTTTATTGTTTCTGTAAGGTGTAATTTGTGAACATGAAAATGTAGTGCCTATATGCGCTTTAGGTACAAGTTTGCGAAGTAATCTGCCGCCTTCCGCCTGGCACAAAACCGCATGATGTGCTGCTGGCAGAAAATTTTTAAGTCCTTTTTTACCAGGTGCATGAACGCCTAAAAAGTATCCGGCGCCTGTAAAAACCATAGGTTCGTTCAATATCATCCAGTTTTTTATCCGATCTCCAAAAGCGTTTGCACACACTTTAGTGAATTCTGAAAACCAATTTAAAATGTCTCTATTGGTCCAACCGCCTTTTTCTTCTAAGGTTTGTGGCAGATCCCAATGATACAAAGTAACCCAAGGGGTTATATTTTGATCTAAACAGAAATTGATGACATCATTATAAAATTGAATTCCTGCTTTATTGATAGCTCCTGTACCGTTGGGTAAAACCCTTGGCCATGAGATCGAGAAACGATAGTTGTCAATATTCATCGATTTCATTAACAAGATGTCTTCTTTATATCTATGGTAAAAGTCACATGAAACATTTGCATTGTCCCCGTTAAGGATTGTTTTGGGTGTAGCGGTAAATTTGTCCCAAATAGATGGTCCTTTGCCATGAAGATCATGTGCACCCTCAATTTGGTATGCTGCGGTTGATACTCCCCATATAAAATCTTCACCAAAATCTGATGCGTTTAAAATGGCCTCTTTATATGTTTTCAATGAAATACGAGCTTTTTTAGCGTAGTACTAAAGATTCTTCTAAAAGTTTTGAAACTATTTTGTCGGTAATATCCGGGTATTCCACTGGTACGATAGTATCTGTGTTCAACCAATGTTTTACTTTGTCCAGATGCTTTTTCTTTAGTGATTTTATAACCGGAACACCCATTTCTGCTAATGCAGCTGCATTACATTGTTGCTCATACTGACCTTTCATGGGTACTACGAGCAATTTTTTTTGCATATAAAGACTTTCTGCAGGCGCTTCAAAACCGGCACCGCATAAGACGCCTTTACTGGTAGCCATACTCTTTACAAAAGCTGTGTTGGTAATAGGTTTTATATGAATGTTTTTGTTGAAGTATTCATAGGTGTTGTGTTTAGAGAAAACTTCCCATTTGGCACTTTTCATCTTGCTTAAGAAATTCAGGAGTTTTTCATCACTATAAGAGGGTAGGTAAACGGTGTAATGTTCACCTTGGGAAATTGATGCTGACCTTATATCATCTCTTATTATAGGTGTGTAAATATTGTCTTCATAGGATTTAAAATGTAAACCAAATTGCTGACTTGTTGGGGCATAGTTGTTTAAAATCCATTTGCCCATTCTATCTTTCTTCTTTGGTTTTGGCGCCAAACTAGATAGTACCGCCGCCTGATGGCTGAGACTGAAACATGGTTTATTTTTAAGTTTACATGCCCAGGCCGTAACAGGCTCAAAGTCATTTATGATCAGATCATAATCTTCTACAGGTATGCTTTTAATTTCCTTCTGTAAGCGCATAGAATTGGCTCTGTAGTAGGTTTTCCAAACATCTACGCCACCTTTTTTGCCAAAAATAAAACTTAACCCTTTTAATTGATACTTAATGGGGTAGGGTAGCTTAATATCAGCTTGTATGCCGCTTACTAAAATATCCAATGATATATGATGCTTTAATAATGCGGGTATAACATCTCTTGCTCTGCTCAAGTGTCCGTTTCCGGTACCTTGTATTGCGTATAGTACTCTCATTTACTCTGCTGTGTCATTCCACTAATTCTAAACTCCTCTAGTAGGCTTTGAAATAGTTCTGCTTTTTCTAAGACAAATGTTTCTTCTTTACTATCTTCCTTGTGGTCTATGATGAGTTGGTCTTCTAGATATGAATATAATTTCCATTGCCCGTTATGATATTCCAGTGCGGTTAAATTCTCGATCCAATCTCCAGAATTTAAATAGATGACCTCTCCTTTATCCGTTTTTATCTTTCTGATTTCCGGTTGGTGAATATGTCCACATATTACATAGTCGTACCCATTTTCTATGGCAATATCTGCTGCAATATGCTCAAAGTCGTTAATGAACTTAACGGCAGACTTTACACCGTTTTTAATTTTTTTGGACATGGAAATAGGTCCTTTTCCTATTTTTTTGCTGATGAAATTAATGGCTCTGTTCAAGACAATTAAAAAGTCATAACCTTTTGCTCCAAGTTTGGCTACCCATTTAGAATGTTGCATGGTTACATCAAAAACATCGCCATGAAAAATCCATGCTTTTTTGTCTTCTAGAGGAATTACCATTTTATTGACAATACTTAAAGAACCCATTCTATTGCCTGTAAACTTGCGCAATAGTTCATCATGGTTTCCGGTAACATAGTGTACGGGAATTCCTTTTGCAACCCAATCCAATAGAAGTTTAACTACTTTCATGTGAGATTTAGGCCAATACCGCTTACTAAATTGCCAGATATCCACAATGTCGCCATTAAGGATTACTTCTTTTGGCCTTATAGATTTCATATACTTTAGAAGTTCTTTGGCGTGGCAACCGTATGTGCCTAAATGAACATCTGAAATGACCACAAGGTCTACATGTCTTTTTTTCATAAAATATGTATAGGTTTCTTTCTTGAAAACCTTAAGAAAGTACTATGGGGTAGTTTTACCTCTAATTCAGTATAATAGGTGGTAGGGGTATTTGAAGTCAAGGTCAATTCAATAGATTTCATATAGTGAAACTTATAGTCGTAAAGTTTCAAAAAATATGCGCATGGGTAGGTTACTGGTAACTTATTTTTTAGTTACCAGATTGTTATGTAATTGAATTTCAGTATAATGTTGGTTAACTATTTCTTTACCAACCTTACCTTTACCGACTTACTGATCGGTGTTTTACTACGATCTGCAAAATGATTGAAAGGTACCAAAACATTGGTCTCCGGAAAATAAGAAGCCAGATTTCCCGATGGAATATTATATGGAACGATCTTAAAATTATGGGCGGTTCTTACAATGTCATCATAAGTGCTGGTAATGTCAACTACATCTAACTTGTTAAGACCAACAGCTTTCATGTCATCTATATTCATGAAGATGACCCGTCTTGCGTTATAAACGCCTCTGTAACGGTCGTCTAAACCATAAATAGTTGTGTTGAACTGATCGTGAGAACGTATGGTCATAAGCATATATTCATCTTTTGCCAAAGTGTGTTCAGGTAGTTTGTTAATTGTAAATTGTGCTTTACCATTGGGCAACATGCTAAAATCCAATTCGCGAACATTATTTGGCAAGTAATAGCCTGCGCCTTTTGAACGTTCTTCGGTATCATTAAAACCTTTTGCAACTTGGTCGATTCTTTTTCTGATCAATTCATAATCTTCACCTAAAGATTTCCAGTTCATAGGATGTTCTTCGCCAAATAAGGAATGCCCTAGATTGGCAATAATTTCCGGTTCGCTCATGATGGCCTCCGAGGCTGGTTTTAAAATCCCTCTTGATTGTTTTACCCTTCCCATACTATTTTCAACCGTAAAATGACGGGGCTTGCCATTTTTCAAATCTTTTTCAGACCTTCCAATAGTCGGTAAGATCAAAGCGGTTTTTCCGGTGATTAAATGTGTACGGTTTAACTTGGTACTGATCTGTACCGTTAAATCGCAATTTTGAATTCCCTTTGCGGTATATTCTGTATCAGATGCCGCCATTAAAAAATTGCCGCCCAAGCACATAAATACTTTGGCGTTACCTTCATACATTGCTTTTAATGTACCTACGACATCTACCCCTTCATGGTTGGGTGGTGTAAAACCTAGGTGTTCTTTAATACGGGTATTTAAACCCTCATCAACAAAGTGTTGAATGCCTACGCTACGATCCCCTTGTACATTACTATGCCCACGTACCGGACATGTACCTGCATTTGGTTTTCCAATGGCTCCTTTCAACAATAGAAGATTTATGAACTCTCTAATATTTTCTACGCCATTCTTGTGTTGGGTAAGACCCATTGCCCAACACACTATAATTTTAGATTTATTCGCCAATAATGTAACCGTGTCGTTTATTTTTTCTTCGGATACGCCAGTTTGCGCCAATAGGTCTTCCGCATTGTAATTTTTTAAATCAGAAATCAAGGACTCATAACCATCTGTATATTTTTCAATAAAAGCGTGGTCAAAAACTGTATTTCCTTTTTCTTCAAAGGCAACTAATTTCTTTAAAATTAACTTTACCAGAGGTATATCTTGGTTAATGTTGACCGCCAAATGAATATCTGCCATGTCCTCACCACCACCGATCCATCCGCCAATATGTTGTGGATTCTTAAAATTCACCAATCCTGATTCTTCTAACGGATTTATACTAATGACCTTACCACCGTTCTGCTTACATTTTTCTAATGCGGATAACATTCTAGGGTGATTGGTGCCTGGGTTTTGCCCGGCTATTAATATGACTTCTGCTTCGTATAAATCCTCTAATGTTGTAGATCCCTTGCCTATGCCTAAGGTTTCTCCCAAGGCAACACCACTACTCTCATGGCACATATTAGAGCAATCCGGAAGGTTGTTGGTGCCTAATGCACGTGCAAACATGCCATATAAAAAGGCAGCTTCATTACTGGATCTACCAGAAGTGTAAAAGATAGCCTCGTCCGGATTGTTCAACATTTTTAATTCAGCTGAGATTAAATCAAACGCGTCCTGCCAAGAAATTGGTTCGTAATGAACGTTGCCTGGTCTTAATACCATAGGTTCAATTAAGCGCCCAAATTTGTTGAGTTCATAATCGGTAAGTTGTGAAAGTTCTTCTACAGAATTATTTTTGAAAAAATCTGCACCAATATGTTGTGTGGTAGCTTCATCACCTAAGGCCTTGGCTCCATTTTCGCAGTACTCAGCTACAGGTGATGGGTGTTCGGGATCGGGCCATGCACAACTTGGGCAATCAAAACCGTCTTTTTGGTTCATGCTCAGCAAGGTGCGCATTGATCGTAATACGCCCATTTCTTTGAACGTATGTTTTAGGGCTTCACGTACGCCTAAATAACCTGCTGCATGAGTTACAGGTTCTTTTACTTCAATATCAAGAAATTCCTCAGACCCTCTAAAAGAGACGTTACGTTCGTTTTTTGCGTTCATGCAATAAACTTAAGAAATGTAATAGTAACGTTTGTAATCATTTCAATTAAAACTGTAACCCAAATGATTAAAATAGGGGATTTTAACTCAACTTAGGGTTGGGGTAATTGTCAGATTGGTCTTCTATAGTATTGTCCAAGCAAGTAAAATCTTTTTCCAACAACAGGTAAAGGTTATTGCCGGCTGTAGTTTTCAAGGTATGGTCAAAAGTTATGATGTCATTGGTAAACCAGGATCTGCCATTGGCCTCTGGCATAAAAAGGGTAATTCTATTGTTTTCAAAATTGATATGTAATTGCTCAATATCGCTCTTTAATACTACACCATAGTTAAATTTTGTAGTTCCAAAATTTGTACTGTCGTAAATTTCTCCATTTTCCGATAATGTTTTCACTTCAGATTGGGTTAATCTAAACCGTACAGAATCACCTTTTATTCTAATTTTCATAACTATAGATTCAGTTCACAACAAAAATAGCGCATCTGACAACAAAATATGGGCGATTGACATCAATTTGTTTCCAATATTTAACCTTACCTATATATTTACAATGTAATTAAAAACGAATTAAATTTTTTCATTTTCATATAGTGTTCTCGTAAAAGAGTCCGGTCTGATAAGATCGGACTCTTTTTAGTTTTAGTCTGTTTTGAGCATAAAAAAACCCATTAAATCAATATCTAATGGGTTCTTGTATTTGATGAAAAGGCTTATTTCCAAATAGGCGCAGGGTACTTTCCAGAATCGGATTTTTCCTTTAAACTGTTCATTGCTTTTTCCTTATCACTGGCATATGTTACACCAAACCAATCTCCACCAGAAGGTATACATTTAACCTCAATTTCGTTGGCCTGTAACATTTCTTGTATCATTAAAGGAATGTATAGTTCGCTGTTGGCGATACGGTCATCATCTTTTAAGAATATTCTAAATTCAGATTCAATTTTATCAAAGATAGATGGTCTACAGACCCAAAAGTTCATACTTGCCTGTTCATCACCTGTAAATTCTAAATTAGTATCCTCATCAATAATCTTATCTTCCTGTTGTACCAGTTTCAATCGCTCTTGTACAGATACAAGGTTATCTCCATTTACTTCACAAACACCTCTAGATACAGAACCATGCTCAGATAAAGTGTCTTTAAGGGTATAGCCTAAAAGTGCATAGGCATTGTTATCGGATTTCATGAAATCCGCCGCTTTTTTGTAGGCAGATTGACCATAAAAATCATCTGCGTTGATCACTACAAACGGTCCGTTGATCACATTTCTTGCCGTCCAAACTGCATGAGCGGTACCCCAAGGTTTTTTACGTTCACCTGTAAAAGTAACTCCGTCAGGTAAATCTGTAAGTTCTTGAGCAAGAACGTTCAATTGAATATTGCTAGGAATTCTTTTTGAAAGATGTTCCTCCAAAAAAGAAACATTTTCTTTTTTGGTAATAACTACTATCTGTTCAAAGTTATTCTGAATTGCATCATATATGGCAAATTCCATCAAAAACTCACCATTAGGACCTAAATCATCAAACTGCTTTAATTTTCCATATCTACTACCGCTACCGGCAGCCATTAATAGTAATGTCATAATTTTCTGTATTTACGGGGCAAAAATAACGAATGTGATTAAAATTTATAGAGATTAATTAATGTAACCGCTATAAACTTGATGATTAGTTAATATGAATGGGTAAGTTTTTATAAATTCAAAGTCATAAACTTCATAAACAAATGGCATCAAGAAGAAATTTTATTAAAAATACATCACTGGCTGGTTTAGGGCTTATGGCAGTACCTAGTTTTGCCCGTAAAAATTTTAGCCTTGAGGATAAATTGAATGTTGGGCTAATAGGTGTAGGGCTAAGAGGGATCAATCATTTGCAAAATTTATTACTTAGAAATGATATAAACGTAACGGCTATTTGTGATATAGATGAAAATAGGATTGCCATTGCCAAAAAGTATATTGCAGATGCAAATGGTAAAGAACCTAAGGTTTTTGGTTCAAATGATCTGGACTATAAGAACCTGTTGGCCCTAACGGATGTTGATGCGGTAATCATTGCGACCCCGTGGTTATGGCACACCAGAATGACTGTGGATGCCATGGAAGCGGGAAAGTACGCAGGCGTGGAAGTTTCTGCGTCTAATACTTTGGAAGAGTGTTGGGATCTGGTGAATACGCATGAACGTACCGGTACCCATATGATGATTCTTGAGAACGTAAATTATAGGCGAGATGTATTGGCCGTTCTAAATATGGTAAAGCAAAATGTATTTGGTGAAATGGTTCATTATAGATGCGGATATCAGCATGATTTGCGTCATGTAAAGTTCAATGATGGTAAAACGGCCTATGGTAAAGGTGTTGAATTTGGTGAAAAGGGTATTTCTGAATCTAAATGGCGAACGGAGCATTCTGTAAAGAGAAATGCCGATGTTTACCCAACACATGGCTTGGGGCCGGTTGCTGTAATGGCAGATGTCAATAGAGGTAATAGATTTGTATCTATGACTTCACATGCCACGAAAGGTATTGGCTTGCATAATTATATTGTTGACCAGGGAGGAACACAACACCCAAATGCAAAAATTAAATTTAAACAAGGTGATGTTATCACCACTACCATTAACACGGCCAACGGTGAAACCATAATCATTACCCATGACTGTAATTTACCAAGACCGTATTCTTTAGGTTTTAGGGTGCAAGGTGCAAACGGCCTTTGGGAGGTTGACGGAAGCCGTATTTATGTGGAAGGCAAGTCTGAACCACATCAATGGGATGATGCAAAACCATGGTTAGAACAATATGATCATCCACTTTGGGAGAAGTATGGGGAGTATGCCTTAAATGCAGGTCATGGCGGTATGGATTTTTTTGTGCTAAATTCTTTTGTAGAATCCGCTAAACAGAACATTGCACCACCATTAGATGCGTACGATGCCGCGGCATGGAGTGCTGTTACACCACTCTCGGAAGTTTCGATCGCCAATAATGGCGAACCCCAGGATTTCCCTGATTTTACTAGAGGACTTTGGATAAAAAGGAAGCCATATCACTGGATGAAAGAAACGTACTAAATCTAACTTGCCTTAGCTTCGTTAAAGGTCTTCTTATCATCAAATTCGCCCTTTGTAATCGTCATTTTTGATTTCTTTTTTGATAATCTGCGAGCTATTTTACGTTCTCTATCAGCTCTGAAACTGGTAGCTTTAAAAATATCCGGAGCAAAAGAGATCGCTAAAACAATGGCGCCCAATCCAAGTAGGGTAATAGGGTTTATAAAATGCTCGCTAAATGAAAATATACCTATGATCAAAAGCGTTGAATAGGGTAGGGAGCAGGCCAATATGTTCAATCCGAAGTTAACATCAAATGTTGGGTTTGGCTGTTCGTCTTTCTCTTCCATAGACTGTATGGCACTCATATGAGCAAATGGCCAAAAGCTACAGGCACTTTGTGGAAATACTACTAATAATAATATCATAGCCGGCGTCATAGCTGGTATGGCATAAGCAAAAATGCCGCTGAGTAAAAATGCTAGACCCATTCTACGGAAAAGCATAGAGATGATCAATTTAAACTCTCCTTTGTTAATTCTTACCGCCATACCAATGAATAACAGTACTAGCGGAGTCATCAAATCTTTAATACTTAGCGCTGTATTTTGAAAAAATGCTGGTAATGACGATAAATCTAACCCAAAACCTAGCATTAACAACCCTACTACGATTACTATGTTTATAGGTTCATTGATCAAGGATATGAAAAGACCTTTTAGCTTGGCAGAAGATGATTCATTTTTTTCAATTACAGCATTTTTACGATACCAATGCATGGCCAACATGTAAAGCAAAATCAAAACAAAAATTTTGTTTCCAATATCTGCAAGTGCGGCCAAAGCCAAGGTGTCGTCACCTAAATAAGCTACGATAAACGGAAAACAGGAAAGACCGGGTGCAGTAGATGGTAAAAGCATCATCAAGGTCCTTTTTTTACTTTTTTCCTCTTTATGTAAAGAGGCCGCCAAAAAATATTTTGTTGCCAATAACATAAGAAGATTGAATGTTAAGGCGGCTAATGGGAACACAAGCAAGGTTCCGTTAAGTTCTATTTTTAACAGGGCTACAAATATAGTAGCTGGTAGGGCTACGCTTAAAATAAGAACCTTAACACCTTTTAAATCTTGCTTTGCCACTTTCTTCTGTAGTAGTACGCCAAGACCTATTATGAGTATTAATTCTAGGGTTTTTTGTAGTGCAAAATTCATCTTTTGAGTGTTTTGGTTTGAGGTGGATCTATAAACTATGAATAGTCCGTAGGAGTTGAATTCAGGATTTTTGTGTCAAGGCAATTATCCAATCTTCCAACTCCTGGACTAATTCAAACTTAAACTAGCACTTTTTCAAGGGCAGCTGTAAACAGCTTCATTTCGTCCATGGTACCCATGCTTACTCGGCACCAGTTTTTACCATAGATTTCAAAAGCTCTAACGCCAACACCTTCGGCGGTCATTTTTTCTAAGAAAGGCTTACCGTCCATTTCTATTGGGAATATGATAAAACTTGTAGAAGACGGTACATACTCGAAACCTAATCTATCAAGATTTTCATACACATATTCCCTACATTCCTTATTCAGTTTTCTAGACTTATTCTTGAATTCAATATCTTCCATACTTGCCATTGCCGCATATACGGATGGAAGCGATATACCCATACCGCCACGCGTAATTTTTTGGATAATGTCCAAGGTTTCCGGTTGGGCAACTACATAACCTACACGTAGACCTGCCATACCTTGGATTTTAGAAAATGTACGGGCTATAATAACATTTTTACCTTCGTTGATAAGCGATACCATACTCTTTTTTGCTGCATCGTCCAAAAAGCCCAAATACGCTTCGTCAACAAATATTGGAGTCTTTTCAGATACACGTGAGCAGAAATCTATTAGTTCTGCATGGTCTGTCATACTACCCGTTGGGTTATTGGGGTTACAGATATAAACCAATTTTGTGTCTTCATCTATTGCCGCTTCCATTGCCGCTAAATCATGAGACCAATCTTTTTTTAGTGGAACTGGTTTCCACGTAGCGCCAGTTGCCTGTGCCACTTTAATCAAAGACATGTATGCTGGGTCTGCAGAAACAATGTTTCCTCCATTTTGGAAAAATACCATAGCGGTTTTTTCCAATAGATCTGAGGAACCTGGACCCATCATAATATTCTCTTGTTTTACACCTTCTTCTACGGCTATCTTATCCATAAGCTGGTAGAGCTCTTTCCAAGCATATCGGTTTCCTTTTGGTGCATATTTTTGCATGGCGGAAACGGCCATTGGCGAAGGTCCGTATGGATTTTCATTTGCATTCAGTTTTGCTGCAAGTTCCAATGGTTGTGATGGTGCGTATGGTAAGTACTCTTTAAAAAACGGAGTGTAAGGTATGTTGCCTTTTGCATCTAACGCAATAGGTTGTGATGGGAAAGCACCATAGGTCAAATAGGGTGCCGCCATTACACCTGCGGCGGTAAGAACCCCTTTTTTAAGCCAATCTCTTCTGTTTACATTTGTTTTCATAATGTGCTATGTTTAAGTTAAAAGTTTCTAGTTTGTTTCAACAGGAACGGCATTTGCGCCAATATTTCCTTCTGCTACCACAGTACTGTCTTCCGGACTTAAAGAAATGCTTACGTGAGCATCCAATGAATCTATTGTATCGTAGAACGAAGAGTCTGCAATAAGAAAAAACTTGTTTGCGGCCAACTCTCCGGTAGATCCGTCTACGTCATCCAGTGAAATGGATACTGTACTACCCATGCCAACGGCACCATCAATTATAACGGCCGGGTGTAGCGTATCTTCAATAGTGTTGTAAAGTGATATTTGTACCAAGGTCTGGTCCAGGTCAGTTTTCCAAAAAACGATCCTCCCGTAGACATTGGAACCCATTGGGTCAGTTGAATCTATGGTATATGCAGTGTAGGTGTCCAAAGTGCCACCACCTTCGGCTACCTCTTGAGCTGAATCTAATCGCTCTAGATCACATGAACCGAATGTTATTAAGATTACAGTTAGTACACTTAACTTTTTTATATATGTCTTTATCATTTTCTTAATTTTTAATATTAAACATCAATTAGAAGCTTAGTGTAGCCCTTACTGAATAAAAAGCACCTAGAGAACCTTGCTGAGCATTACCATATAGGTAAAAACCTCTTTCTTCTGATCGATATAGATCTGGATAATTATTGAAAATATTTTGTCCGGTAAGGGTAAAGGCCAAATTTTCAGAAGCTTTATATGTTAATCCAAGGTCAGCGGTAAGCTGGGCTGAAAATGTTTGGTCAGAATAACCTTGTTCTCCAACATTTGGGAAGTTGGCATCGGTCAAGGTGCCAATTCCGTCATCTATTCTAGCAATTTCCCCAAAATAGTTACCTCTTAACATTCCTGACCATTTTCCTAAGCTATAGGTAGCCGATGCAATAAATTGTGTATTTGGTACACCTTGCTCATATGCACCTATTACGGCACGGTCAATATATAGGTCTTCTAGTTCTTGATCGGTCAATTCCGTATTAAGGTCAGGAACGTTTGCGCCTTCAAAGGTTCTGTCCGATAGTAATCCGGAAACGTTTAAATTTAACATTCCCTCGCCAACTCTATCACTGTAATTGGCTACTATTTCTATACCTTTTGTACTGATATCACCACCGTTAATTCTAAAACTTGCCAAACCAGAACCTATTAGTGGTTCTAAAACTGGGGCATCAGCTGCGCTGAAGTTACCAGTGCTGAACAAACGGTCTTTAATATCAATTTGAAAGGCATCAATACTAAGATCTAATTTTTTGAAAAGCTTTGCGGTAATTCCCAGACCAATGTTGGTAGATCTTTCTTCCTGTAACTGTTGTATGCCAATAGTTTTTGCGACTTGACTGCTATTTGGATAGAGAGTTCCATCAAACGGTTCTAAATCAACAAAAAAGGTAAATGTATGTGAGTAATTTAATTCTTGTAATGAAGGTGCTCTAAAACCATTACTGATAGATCCCCTAACTGATAAGTTATCCGATATAGAGTAACGAGTGGCAAACTTTCCTGTAAAAACCCCACCAAAGTCAGTATATTGTTCTGTACGAAGTGCACCACTTACAAACCATTTGTCCGTAACATCTAATTCCAGGTCTAAATAAAGACCGGTAACCGATCTAAAAGCATTTGCCTCGTTCTCAGGTGCAAAACCTCTAAAACATTGGCAATTTGGACTGTATTGTAATACAGGGTATGAGCTAACACCTGCAAATGGTAATACAAGAGGGGCGCCATTGGCATCAACAAGTGGACTTCCGTCCAAACCTTCCAACGGAAAACCGTCAGGTCCTATAAGTGGTTGATTGTCTTCTGTTGCGGTAACAAAACCCGCATCGCCAGCAGCGTAACTTTCTTCCTGTCCTCTTTCAATAATATAATTCTCAATTCTAAATTCTCCTCCTATGGCTATGTTTAGTCCAGATAGGAAATCTGGATAATATCTTGAAAGATCAAAATTGGCCGTGTTCTGTGTGAATTTGTGGGTTCCCAGATCCATTTCTGTTGGTGAAGCGGATTGTAGACTGGCGTTGAATGTATTAAACTGCCCAAGTCTTTGTGTGTTGGTGCCAAAGGTATTGCTGAAATCAAAGTCCCAATCGCCTAATTTTCCTTTAACACCACCTGTAAAGGCCAAATTGGTTTGCTCATTGGTCATTTGTGGTCTAAAACCGTTTGGATACAAGTCAAAATTGAAACGATCGGTTTGTGCTGATCTTCGATAAAAACATCCAAATAGCTGTCCAGATTTGTAACCAAAGTCACCAAAGGAATAAAAGCTGCTTTCAGATGTTTCAGAAAGTGGTATTTCCAGGTCATAGGATACTACGCCCAATACACTTGGTGATAAACCTGCAAAGGTTGATATATCTCTTGCGGTAAGGCCACGTGCGGCAAGTAGGCCTGCATCTGTCTGTAATTCTGCCGCAAGTGAAGCGTCTCCAGCTGTTTGTGCTGCCAAAAGTTCTGGGTTGGTTATTATAGGGTTACCTTGTGCATCTGTTCGTTCATTGTTCAGGTAAGAATCGCCATAAGGTGTAGCGCCACTAATATTGGGGCGTATGGCTGCTTCATTTTGTCTGTAGGTTCCTGCTACGTTAAGATATCCGCCGTTTTCAAAAGAGGTTCCATAGTTAATTCCAAGTTGATGTGTTATACCATCTATTCCATCGGTATCGTTTAGTAAAGCTTGATCGGATTCACTAATGTTGGAATCACTGATATCCGGGTTAGAGTTGGTATAAAAACCGGCAGTGTAGTTTGCCGTAAATTTATCGGTACCTTTTCTAGTAACTATATTGATCACCCCGGCGATAGCGTCAGACCCATATTGGGCAGAGGCACCATCACGTAACACTTCCACGCGGTCAATGGCATCCAAGGAAATGAAATCCATATCAACTGAGTTTGCAGATCCACCTGTTGCAGAACTTATCAATTGTGCTCCACTATGGCGTCTTTTACCGTTTACCAATACCAATAATTGATTGGGACCCAAACCTCTTAAGGAAGGAGGTGTAACCGAAGCGCTTAAGTCGCCACCTTGGGATCTAACAGCGGTAAAAGATGGTGCGGATGCCACAAGTAACTGACCAACATCCAATTGTGGCATATTAATGGCCTGTTTGCTGACGCTTATTACATCTACAGGAGCTGCGGTCTGTAATTTTGTTCTTGATTGCCCTCTGGAACCTACCACAACGGTCTCCGTTAATTGCTGTGCGGATTCTTCTAAAGTAGCGTTGATCGTGGTTTTGCTATTAACCGGTATTTCTAATTTGGCGTATCCAATGAATGAATACACTAGTGTGGCATCACTTGCCGCGGTAATAGAGTATAGTCCGTCAAAATCTGTAATTACCCCTTTGGTAGTGCCTTTTACCATAACGTTAACGCCGGGCAAGGGACCTTGTGCATCTGATACTTTACCGTTAATTGTAATTTCCTGTGCTTGTGCTATGAAAAGTGTACATAGTAACAAGAAGGATAGTGTTAGAATTTTCTTCATAATCATGTGAGTTTAGTTGTTGCTCAATGGTGCACCTACCTAATAGCGATCCTATGGTTAGAAGGAGCGCTATTGGGGGAATACCTTATGCGTAAAAGAAAAGTTCCGGATACTTTACAGGTCAATTGATCATGTTATTAGGTGACCAAATGACTTATACAATATTATAAATTGTTAGAGCAAATTAAAAATAGCTGTAACTCGTTAGCTATTGATTATGAATATGTTGTGAGGGTGTTATTTGAATTATCGACAGTTTTTTTAATAAAATCTATCATTAATTCAGTTTTTTCATTTTTTAGAATTGAAAATGTGCTAATCTGGTATTATTGTGTGAAAATGTGCTTTTTATGTAATTAATAATTTGATTAGAGAAAAATAAACAAAACATCAATAATTGGCTTTTTTATTGATTTATTATCACTAAAAATTAGATTATTATAAATTAAATTTGTTAAAAATGCTTAAAAGCCTATAATAATTCAACGATAATTCAATATTTATTGAAATAGCCGTTTAAACCTTTAGCACAGATGAGAAACAAATTAGATCAGGTTGATTTCAATATTTTAAACATTTTAGCTGAAAATGCGCAAACTCCATATACGGACGTAGCCAAAAAATTGATCGTGTCTCCCGGTACGGTCCATATGCGTATGCGAAAAATGAGAGAAATGGGATTGATTACCGGAGCGACACTTAGTTTGGATTATGCAAAGATGGGCTGGAAGATGACTATATTCTTAGGTATTTTTTTGAGTGAGATTAGTCTCTTTAAAAAGGTAATGGCTCGTCTGAACGAGATAGAAGAAGTGGTTAAAATTCATCATGTAACGGGCAAATATGATGTTTTTATAAAAATGCATGCAAGGGATAGTTTTCACTATAAGCAAGTATACCAAGACGAAATTCTTAGCATATCCGGTATACGCGGTATAGAATCTTTCATTTCTATAGAAGAAAATTTAGAACGCCATATTAGATTTGTGGAAGTTGAAGAAGATTGATTATATCAGTTTCATTTCTGTAGGATTCCAGTGTACAGGTTGTTTTCTTGTATAGCTTTCATTTGCCAAAAGTGCCGCGCCTACTGCTCTAAGTCCAAATTTTGGGTCTTGTATTACTTTTCCATTTTCTCTTATGCTGGTAAAAAAAATAAGAAAATGGTCATAATGCGCTCCTTTATAAGTACCAGGTGCTTGCCAAGTAGTTGACCCCGTGGCTAAACTACCAGCTCTATTACTTAATTTTTTTGATGCAAAATCTTTTCTGATAAAAATTTCGCGGTAATCTCTTGTCACAAAAATATCATTGCCCCAAAGTTCTTTTGCTCGCTCTAATCGACCTGTATATAAATCACATGCCGCAACAATTTTTACACCTGTTACTTGTAATGCTGCTTGGGTATCATAAATACCCTGTATACCAGAACCAATTAAGGCAATGTTTATTTGGTCATTTATATTAAACTCTTCTTTAACGTAAATCCTTTGTAAAAGTATTTGCTGTTTTGTAGCCGTTGATAATAAAAAAGGTGACCTACCTAATGCTGCTGAGGTTATAGATGCACGTTTTATGAACGATCTTCTTGAGTTGTTCTGACCCATATTTTGGTATACATTATAAATTATGGTTGTACGCTATTAAAATTACCTAAAAATATTGGCTATTAGACATATCGTTTAAGCATATTCTTAGTTTTATTGGGATAGGGATTTCCTGTTTTATGGTCGTTCACCTAAGTAATCTGCCAATTGGCAACATTTATGATTTTAATGGCATTAAAATTTTCAAGAACAACGTAATTTTGCATTCGCTTAAAAAAGAGATTTGTTAAAAGATATACTTATTGCAGCACTTTGGAGCATCTCCCCATTAGGAGAAGCCAAGGTAGGTATACCTTATGGTCTTCTACAGGGAGGTAATATTTACGTAATCTTCGTGGTCTGTTTTTTGGCCAATGTGCTTGTTTTTCCAATTATGATGTTTTTTTTAAACACGGTCAATAGGTATTTACTTAGATGGCATTTTTATAAGAAGAATGCAATATTTGTGGCAAGACGGGCAAAAACTGGTTCTGGGGATCAAATTAAAAAATACGGATTCTTCGGTCTTATATTTTTTGTAATGTTACCTGTGCCCGGTACCGGGGTTTATGCAGGTAGTATTGCCAGTTATTTGTTTAAAATTGAAAGAAAAAAAGCTTTTTTAGCAAATACTATTGGTATATTTTTATCTTCTTTGATTGTTTGGGCAACTACTTTGTTGACCATGAAGGGAATGGCATAAATTTTAATTTCAAAGATTTTTTATCCATTTATTTTGTGAATAACTATACCTAATATTAATTTCATTAACAGACGTTGCCTTTTAAATTTGTAGCTTTTTTAAGCTATGGATACCCTTAAAATTGGTGATAAACTTTATAATGTTGAGCAGAATGGGTTCAACGATTTTGCGCGATATTCTTTTTCTGAAGTTGTGCGACTTACCGAAACTTTAGCGGTTTTAAAAAATGGTGTAAGACTCATAAATAGACCTAAACAGTCATACATTGTAGAAGATGTTGGCTATTCCGTGAATAGGAATAAAGGTACGCATTGGCATATTGTTTCTTTAAAAGCCATACGAAATGCCCAAATTGAAAATGAAAAAATTAAGGTTCATGATTGGTTTGAGGAAAAGCAATTTACTTTTAAAGAGAAGCAATACATCTATAAATTGTTCCACTCTAATGAGGGAAAATAATATGTAAAAATAGTTTGGTTTTTATAAGAAATGAAAAGGTCGTTTTTTAATTGAAAAACCTTTACTACCTTTACGGCGTTGTGTTGTGTCTCAAAGAAATTTGAGGCAATTGTGTTTATCGGATTTAACCGATAGAACCCAATGAAAGGCTTTCCATTAAGGGAGGCTTTTTTTGTTTTTGGTCATTTATAACTTGTGGATTACATAGTGTATCAATGATGCCGCTAATTTTGCCGTTTGGTCATCAATATCATATTTTGGATTCAATTCTACCACATCCAATCCTATTAATTTTCCTGATTCTATTATAAGTTTAAGACTTTCAATTACAACGTCTGGGGAAAAACCCATTGGGGAAGGTGCGCTTACGCCCGGCGCATAAGCTGAGGAAAAACCATCTAGGTCTATGGTAGCGTACACATAATCTACATCTTCTAGAAATTGAATTATCCTTAGTTGTACATGTTCAAGGTAGTTCATGTTAAAGTACTTCTGAAAAAGGTAGTTGACTTGGTGTAGCTCTGCAAATTCAAATAGATCTTTTGTGTTTGCATCTTTTCGTATACCTAAAGCCATGTACTTTATTGAATCACTGTTTTTGGCGTGATCAAACGCAATTTGATAAAATGGTGTTCCAGAGTTACTACCATTGGTATTTGCCCTCAAATCAAAATGAGCATCAAAATTTATAATTCCTATTTTTTCTCCGGATTTTATATGTTGACGTAAACCGTTATAATGCGCGTAGGCTAAGTCATGACTACCGCCTAAAAGGACTGGTGTGGTTCTGTTTTCTATGAAATAGTTTACTGCATTGGTACATTCTATTTGCAGTTCTTCTAAATCTTGATTAATACATTGCAAGTTTCCAAAATCTATCAATTGCGTATCTTCACCTAAATGATTGGGCATTTTACCCAATTGTCTACGTATGGCATCCGGACCCAAAGCTGAACCGATTCTGCCATGATTTCGCCTTACTCCTTCATCGCTACTATAACCTAACAATGCAAAAGTTTTATTCGTTTTAAAAGGAAATGGCTCATTGAGGTTAGAAAATAAAACTTTTTCGTGCAGATATAGCTGTTGGTCAGATGATCGACCAAACCAAGTTTCTGGATTTGCTAGCTTATAATTGAACATATCATTCTATCTATAGGAATTATGAAATAATAAACTACCCAAAACAAGGATAATCTAAATTTTAAAAAAGGGTTTTATTACAACGAATAAGTAATAAAAATCTTACTTTATTATAGCGTTAATTGAGATGAATTTCTGTTAAACTCATGAAGTTATAATATTTTGATCTAAAACAGATTGTCTACATACTTGTTTGCCACTAAGTTAGGTATGGTAACTTTAAGAGTTTTCGTTCTTTCCATTTCTCGTTGTAATGCAAACATTGCTTCTTTATTTCTTGCCCAGCTTCGTCTTGCAATACCATTGTTGACATCATAAAACAACATGTTTTTCAATTTGCGCTCTGCATCTGTAGAGCCATCTAGTACCATACCGAATCCGCCGTTGGTGACTTCACCCCAGCCTACGCCACCACCGTTGTGTATAGATACCCAGGTTGCACCTCTAAAGCTATCGCCAATGACATTGTGTATGGCCATATCTGCTGTGAATTTACTGCCGTCGTAAATATTACTAGTTTCTCGGTATGGAGAATCGGTGCCGCTTACATCATGGTGGTCGCGTCCTAAAATTACCGGAGCACTTAACTTTTTGTCTTTAATTGCCTTGTTGAATGCCAAGGCTATTTTTGCCCTTCCTTCGGCATCGGCATATAGAATTCGAGCTTTGGAACCTACCACTAACCGGTTTTGCTCAGCTTCAGAAATCCATTTAATATTATCTTCTAATTGTTGTTGTATTTCTGATGGAGCTTCTTTTTTAATCTCTTTTAGCACTTGTAAGGCAATGGCATCTGTTTTTCTTAAGTCTTCCAATGTACCAGAGGAACAAACCCATCTGAACGGTCCAAAACCATAATCAAAACACATGGGTCCTAATATATCCTGTACGTATGACGGATATTTAAAATCTATATTGTTCTCTGCCATTACTTCTGCACCTGCTCTTGAGGCTTCGAGTAAAAAGGCATTTCCATAATCAAAAAAGTATGTGCCTTTTTTGGTGTGTAGGTTTATAGCGTTGGCATGTCTTCGTAACGATTCTTGCACTTTCGTTTTAAATACCTCAGGTTGCTTATTCATCATTTCGTTAGACGCCTCAAAAGTTAACCCAACTGGGTAGTACCCTCCTGCCCATGGGTTATGTAAAGAGGTTTGGTCAGATCCTAGGTGAATGAATAATTCTTCTGCAAAAAATCGCTCCCATACGTCTACAACATTGCCAATAAAAGCCAATGATACTATTTCTTGTTTGTTTTGGGCTTCTTTGGTTCTTTCTACTAAATCATCAAGGTTGTCTATTAATTCGTCTACCCAGCCTTGTTCGTGTCTTTTCTTTGCGGCAAGTGCATTCACTTCTGCACAAATGGTGATGCATCCGGCAATGTTACCGGCTTTTGGTTGTGCGCCGCTCATTCCGCCTAAACCTGCAGTTAAGAATATTTTTCCGTTGGCATTTTCATCCGCCTTCAGTACTTTTCTAAATGCATTCATTACGGTAATTGCGGTACCGTGCACTATGCCTTGCGGACCAATATACATATATGAACCCGCGGTCATTTGACCATATTGGGTTACACCAAGCGCATTGTATTTTTCCCAATCGTCTTGTTTAGAGTAATTGGGAATCATCATTCCGTTGGTAACGACAACTCTTGGGGCATCTGCTGATGAAGGAAACAAACCCATAGGATGACCAGAATAGATATGCAAGGTTTGCTCCTTGGTCATTTCAGATAAGTACTGCATGGTCAAAAGGTATTGCGCCCAATTCTGAAAAACGGCACCATTGCCACCGTAGGTAATGAGTTCTTGTGGATGCTGGGCTACCGCTGGATCTAAATTATTCTGGATCATTAACATGATCGCTGCAGCATGACTAATCCGTGCCGGATATGCTGAAATAGCTCTTGCATGCATATCATAATCTGGCTGAAAACGATACATGTATATTCTACCATATTTTTGTAATTCCTCTGCAAATTCAGGTGCGAGAACGGCATGCCAGTCTGCCGGAAAATAGCGTAGCGCATTTCTGATCGCCAATTTTTTCTCTTCTTTTGAGAGTATTTGCTTTCGGTTAGGAGCATGGCTTACCGTTGAAGAACGCTCTTTTCTTGGAGGTAATTCTGTAGGTATTCCCATTTGAATCTGTGCTTTAAAATCCATCTTTAATATTTTAAATTTCGAAAAGTCTAAATTGGTTTAGAACCTTTAAATTTATTTTCCAACAACCAACAACCAACAACTACTTATGTCTATCAAAAACCAAGACCCCATTTTTCCATATCATACAGGGCTTTAAATTTCCTTGGTTATAAAGAATATCTTGATAATTATCTGAGTGAAAAACGGCCAAGTCAGCTAAATGTCCCACTTCCAATTTACCGCGGTCTTCTAATTTTAAAGCGGCTGCGGCTCTAAAAGTGATTCCTGCCAAGACTTCGGCATTGGTCAATTTTTCAAAAGTTCCCAATATACTGGCCTGGGTCAATAAATCGCCCATAGGGGCAGAACCTGGGTTGTGGTCACTGGCTATGGCGAGTGCTGCACCGGCATCTAATAATTTTCTTGCGGGCGTAAAATTGCACCCAAGTCCTATTGAAGCACCTGGTAAGGCTACGGCTATGGTATCACTGTTTGCCAAAAGATCAATTTCGTTGTCCGTACTAGCTTCAAGATGATCCGCGCTAATAGCATTATAATCCACCGCTACCTTGCTTCCACTTGTTGAAAACTGGTCTGCATGTACGGTGATGTCAAAATTCAGGTCGTTCGCTTTCAAGAAATATGCTTTTATATCTTCCGAAGAAAAAGCGCTCTGTTCTATAAAAGCGTCAATTCTATTTGTTAGATTTTTTTCTTTGAGAACTGGGAATAACTCTTCGCTGATCATTTTTAAGTACGCTGTTTCGGTTCCCTCAAAATCCTTGGGTAACATATGTGCGGCAAGACATGTAGTTATCAATTCAGGTAATGCCACTTTATCGGCTTCTTTAATAGCGCGGAGCATTTTCAGTTCCTCATCTACTGTTAATCCGTAGCCACTTTTAACTTCTAGCGTTGTGGTACCGTTTTTTAAATGACGATTGGCTCTTTTTATGGTGTTTTTGGTCAATTCTTCCTTACTCGCTTTTCTGGTTTGGGTAACGGTATCCCAAATACCACCACCTGCATGAGCAATTTCTAAGTATGATTTTCCGGCATTTCGCATGGCATAATCTTTAGCGCGTGATCCGCCAAAGCAGATGTGGGTATGAGCATCTATAAAACCGGGTAAGCAAACATGATTTCCTTTTAGTTGATGAATAGCTATTTCTGGGAATTTCAATTTTAAATCTTCAAAATTGCCTATTGCCAAAATCTGTTCATTTTCTATTACCATACCGCCATCATCAATGATCTTTAGTTCATTGTCTAAAATGGCGCCTTTTAGTTTTAGCCCCGTCATGGGAATAATCTGTTTAAACGGACCTATGAGTGTTCTCTGTGTCATGCAACTAGTAATTTTCGAACTCTTCTGAGTGTTTTGTTTTTAAAGATATGTTATGTTCTGCTTGTACGCGGTCTATAACGTTTAGTATTGTCCGATCCTTGATCATTGCAATACCCTTTTCAATATCATCTGCAAATACACGGTCTTTGCTGGCAAAGGCAACACGCTCACGAACGGCATTATGAACTTCTTCTAAATAAATGCCCGATTTCAATGGTTTTCTAAATTCAAAAGCTTGGGCGGCTGTCAACAACTCAATAGCCAATATTTTTTCAACATTGCCAATTACCTGCAATGCTTTTCTACCGCCAATGGAGCCCATACTAACATGGTCTTCTTGACCAAGTGAAGTAGGAATACTATCCGCACTCGACGGAAAACATAGTCCTTTGTTTTCACTTGCCAAAGCCGCAGTGGTGTATTGTAAGATCATATATCCGGAATTGATACCTGTATCGTTCATGAGTAATTTGGGCACACCGGGACTATTTCCTTCCAGAGAAAGATAAATTCGACGGTCTGAAATATTACCGATTTCCGATGCGGCCAAACATGCATAATCCAATGCCATTGCTAGAGGCTGACCATGAAAATTACCACCGCTTATGGTCAATTCTTCATTGATGATAACAGGGTTGTCCGTAACCGAATTTAATTCTACTTCCAATAATTCTTTAAGATGTAACCATGCTGTTCTTGAGGCACCGTGAACTTGTGGTATACAGCGAATGGAGTAGGGGTCTTGTACTTTTTCGCAATCTACATGGGCTTCCATAATTTCTGAACCCTTCAGTAATTTTTTAACCCTTTTTGCAACATGGACATTTCCTTTAAATGGGCGTAAGGCATGTAGTTCATTGTAAAATGGTTTTACTGACCCTTGTAGACCTTCTATCATCATAGCGCCAATAACATCTGCCTGAGCTAAAATAGCATGTAATTGTACTACCACTTTTACGGCATGTGCCGCTATAAATTGAGTACCGTTTATAAGTGCCAACCCTTCTTTTGGTCCTAAGGCAATAGGTGCTAACCCTGTTTTTTTGAAAAGAGATGCTGTTGAAATTATTTCACCTTGGTATTGCACTTTACCTAAACCAATTAATGGTAAAAATAAATGGGATAACGGAGCTAGATCCCCAGAAGCACCAACAGATCCTTGGGAGGGGACCACAGGTGTGGCATCATTTTCAATGTGCCAGATTATACGGTTTAAGGTTTCTATGGCTATTCCCGAAAATCCCTTGGCCAGTGACTGGGCTTTAAGGATCAGCATTAGTTTAGCGATGTCATTGTCTATGGGTTCACCAACACCAACGCTATGACTTTGAAGTATGTTGGTCTGTAGAATATTGGTTTCGGACTTTGATATTTTGGTCGTGCAGAGCGGGCCAAAGCCAGTATTTATGCCGTAAACGGGATGACCTTTATCTACAATGTTTTGAACTATTTTCCAGCTATCGGCTATTTTTTGTTCTGTAGTTCTGGAAAGTGTTACCGCATATTCATTGTTTACGATCTGCATGGCTTTGCCCGCCGTAAGCCAATCTTCTCCTAATTTAAAGGTCTGTTTCCCCATAGCTTTTGCTTTTCAAGAATTTTATTAAAATTAATATCTATTTTTAATACTTGGTAATATCAATTTTATCATCAAATCATAACTATGAGTAATCAAATAGAATTGCGGCACCTAACGTATTTCTTAGCGGTAGCCCAAGAATTACACTTTAGAAAGGCCGCGGAAAAATTATTTATTTCCCAACCCGGTCTCAGTAGGCAAATAAAGCAAATGGAAGAAATTCTTGAAACCCAATTGTTTGAAAGAACCAAGAAAAAAGTGGGTTTAACACCTGCGGGGCACTATTTAAAAAAAGAGGTTGAATACATATTCAGCCACATGGAAAAAGTAGAGCGTCAATTGAAATTGGTAGGAGATGGTGATAGTGGCGAGTTACGGATCGGTTTTTTGGGATCTGCTATGCAACAGGTAATTCCAAAAATGCTTTTACGGATAAAAGATAAATATCCTAAAGTAAAAACATCTTTAGAAGAGCTTTCTAATTTTGCCCAGGTAGATGCGGTTTTAAAGGATAAGTTAGATATGGGGTTCGTCCGCGTGAGTAGGGTGCCTAGTACATTGGAAATGAAAACGGTATTTACCGATACTTTTTCTCTGGTATTGCCAGAAAGATATCCTATGTTGACCAGGGAGTTTGATGGTATGGAACGATTTGCGAATGAAGATTTTATATTATTTAGTCAGGCGTATAGTCCGTTGTATTATGATACTATTATCAGTATATGTAAAGATGCGGGATTTGCTCCAAAAATTTCTCATAAATCTGTTCACGCGCATACCATATTTAAATTGGTAGAGAATGAAATGGGCATAGCTATTGTACCCACATCTTTACAAAATGGCTTTCAAATGCGGGTAAAGTTTATTGAGTTGAAGGAGATACCCCAAAGAGCTAATTTGTCCGTCATTTGGAAAAAGGAACATACCAACCCTGTTCTTAAGAATTGTATGGAGTTGCTATTGGAAGGATAGAGTGACACTATCGAGTAAACTTTAATACTTATCTAACAGTGAGTGGTCATTTGAAAAGTTAATTTTACTTTTTTGAGAAAAGAGAAAATAGAATAGTGAAAATAGAGCGTGATGCGCTTAACGTATTGCGTGCAGCGAACAAACGAACAACGAACATTATGATATTAGATATAATTAAGAAGAGACGATCGGTATTTCCGGTACAATATAATGGTAAGCCCATTGGGAGAGCGGATATAGAGAAGGTTTTGGAAGCTGCAAACTGGGCGCCAAACCATAAATGTACAGAGCCTTGGCGATTTAAGGTGATTCAGGGGGAAGCAAAAGGTAGGCTAGGTAATTTCTTATCTAAAAAATATGAAGAGCTTGATCCTAAGCCAAAGGCAATGAAGATTAAGAAATTGCAAGAGAACCCTAAAATGGCGGGCGCAATTATTGCAATTTGCATGCAAAGAGATCCTAATGAATCGATTCCGGAATGGGAAGAGGTAGCTGCAGTAGCTATGGCAGTTCAGAATATGTGGTTGCAGTGTACAGATATGGGTATAGGATCGTACTGGTCTTCACCGGGACTTATAAAACACATGGGCGAGTTTTTAAGCTTAGCCAATGGTGAAAAATGTCTAGGATTTTTTTATATGGGTAATTTCGATGGCGAATTGACCGACGGTAAACGCGAACCTATTGCAACTAAAACCGAATGGATATCGGAGTAATTACTCCATTAGTTAAAGTAAGGAAATAGGGTGTTACTATGCTCCCAGGCTTTTGAAATGAAGAGTCCTAGATAGACAATAGCGACCATAAATTTCAAAAATGTCCCCGTTAAAAAACCTAAAAAAGAACCAAAAGCCGCTTTCGTAGCGGTTTTTTTATCCGCTTTATTTAATAACTCTCCTACTAAGGCACCTACAAAGGGCCAGATAATAATTCCGAAAGGTCCTAGAACTGGGAAAAATAAGGCAACCAATAAACCTATGGTAGTACCAATAACACCAGCTTTTGTACCTCCAAATTTTTTGGTGCCCATGGCCGGTATTACATAATCTAACCCAAAAACGATCAATGCAATCGCCAAGGTAATGCCCAAGAAGGTCCAGTTCATGGCTATAGCGCTAGTAGAGTAGAGTAAAAGTAGACCTACCCAGCTAATTGGTGGTCCAGGTAGTACAGGTAAAAAACTGCCCAGAATGCCAACGAGCATTAAAACAAACCCAAGAGCTAATAAAAAAATATCCATTGTAAATAATTAGTGTTGCTTATTAGACTAATATAGGGTGCATTTGTTACATGGACGGTAATCATAATAAAATTTTTCAACTATAAAATTAGTTTAAACTAAATATTTAGTTATATTTGACCATAGAACTAAAAGATTAGTTGAATGAAACAATTGACAAAAGCAGAGGAGGAAGTAATGATCGTATTGTGGGACTTGCAGAAATGTAACGTAGCATCGATCATTGAAAAATTACCGGAACCAAAACCCGCTTACAATACCGTTTCAACCATTGTAAGAATACTGGAGAGCAAGGGTTTTGTTGATCATGAACAACTGGGCAAAGGCTATTTGTATTTTCCTTTGGTTAAAAAATCGGACTATAGTAATCAGTCCATCAACAAATTGGTAGACGGTTATTTTCAAGGTTCTTTTAAAAGTATGGTGTCATTTTTTATGAAGAAGAATGATATGAGCCTGTCAGAATTAGAATCGGTACTAAATGAAATTAAAAAGGAAAAACCATGATACAATACATTTTAGAGAGCATTGCCTTTCAGCTTCTTTTCTTGGTTGTTTATGATTTTTACTTGAAAAAGGAAACCTTTTTTCAATGGAACAGATTATATCTGTTAGGAACGTTTGCATTGTCTTTGATTCTGCCTTGGGTAAAAATTGAAGCTTTTAAGCAACAGGTTCCACAAACATTTGCTCCATATCCTGAGTATTTATGGAAATTGCAAAATGAAGCTGTTGTAGCGCAGGTTCAAGAATCATCGGGCTGGAATATTACTTGGCAAGAAGGTATTCTTTATGGCGGAATGTTAGTGGCTTTGTTCCTATTCTGGTTAAAAATTAGACAATTATACCTTTTAAGAAGGAGCGGAGAGAGGGTTGTTTTTCCATCATTTACCCAAATTATAATCGCAAATAGCAACATAGCTTTTTCATTCTTTACATCGATTTTTATTGGAGACAAGGTGTTGAAAATGAAACACGATACCATAATTGCCCATGAATTGGTACATATAAAACAAGGGCACACGTACGATTTGTTGTTCTTTGAGTTTATGCGAGTTATAGGCTGGTTTAATCCGCTGGTGTACGTATATCAAAATCGTATTTCAGAATTACATGAATTTATTGCCGATGCTCAAGTATCAAAAGAGCACAAATCAGATCATTATGAGCAGTTGTTAGCTCAGGTTTTTCAGACCGAACATATATCATTCATCAATCAATTTTTTACAAAATCATTAATCAAAAAACGAATCGTCATGTTACAAAAATCAAAATCAAAAAAAGTTTGGCAGTTGAAGTATTTACTATTAGTGCCAATGGTGTTAGGAATGCTGTTATATACTAGTTGTGAAATGGAACCTAAATTAGATGATAAGGATACTATTGATAGTACTAGCTTAAAATCCAGTCAAAATTTTGCTTTCGCCGAAGTTGATGAAGTTCCAATTTTTCCGGGTTGTGAAGATGCAGACGATAAGCGTGCTTGCTTTAATGAGAATATGCAGCAACATATTAGTAAGCATTTTAACTATCCTCAAGCTGCACAAGTTGCCAATATAGAGGGGCGAGTATATACTATGTTTGTGATTTCTTCAGAAGGTACTATTGAAAATATTAAAATGCGTGGTCCGGATAAGCTTCTGGAAAATGAGGTGGAACGCATAATAAAAAGGTTACCAAAGATGACCCCAGGGAAGCATCTCGGTAAAGCAGTTAATGTACCTTTTTCAATTCCTGTTGTTTTTAAATTGGATTACCTAAGTTCTTCTGAGTTTTCATTTTCAGAAGTTGATGAAGTTCCAATCTTTCCGGGTTGTGAAGATGCAGACGATAAGCGTGCTTGCTTTAATGAGAATATGCTGCAACATATTAGCAAGCATTTTAACTATCCTCAAGCTGCACAAGTTGCCAATATAGAGGGGCGAGTATATACTATGTTTGTGATTTCTTCAGAAGGTACTATTGAAAATATTAAAATGCGCGGTCCGGATAAGCTATTGGAAGATGAGGTGGAGCGAATCATTAAAAGGCTACCACAGATGACTCCGGGAAAGCAATCAGGGAAGGCCGTTAATGTACCTTATTCAATTCCTGTACAGTTTAAGTTGCAGTGAGTCTAAAGATAAATTTTATAGTAGGTTTTAATTGTTGAAATAACTCCTCAAAAAAATCGTAATTTCACCAGTAGAACAGGTGAAATGAAACGAGTTATCTATTTTCTTGTGTTAATTTTAATAAGTTCATGTTCGTTCTTTGAGTCTAAACAAAAAAGAACGCAAGAACTTATTGATGAAGAATTACGACATATAGATTGGAACAGTGTAGATTCATATCCGTTCTTTTACACTTGTGATGAAGCGGTTACTAAAGATCAGCAGAAAATTTGCTTTGAAGAAACCTTGATCTCCCATTTTCAAGAAACCTTAAATGATTTTGAATTTACTTTGACCGATAAGGAAAGTGAAACTGTTGAGGTTATTTTTGTTATTGATACCTTAGGTAAAATAAGAGTTGCAGATATTTATAAAAATGAATTAGTATTAAATCAAATGCCAGAATTTGATGGTGTTATTACGCAAAGCTTAAAGAATCTTCCTAAACTTGCACCCGCTTTAAAAAGAGGAATTCCGGTAAATACCAAATACCGTATTCCCGTTCAACTAAATACAAATTAAGCATATTGGCGAACGAGAAAATTATATTGGGTATTGACCCTGGAACGACAATAATGGGTTTTGGACTCATTAGAGTAGTGGGCAAAAAGATGGAATTTATTCAAATGAACGAATTGCTTCTTCAGAAATATAGCGACCCTTACACGAAATTGAAACTCATTTTTGAACGTACCATAGAACTGATCGATACCTATCACCCAGATGAAATTGCAATTGAAGCTCCTTTCTTTGGCAAGAATGTACAGTCTATGTTAAAGCTTGGTAGAGCACAAGGTGTTGCTATGGCTGCAGGCTTATCACGTCAAATACCAATTACAGAATATTTGCCAAAAAAAATTAAAATGGCGGTTACCGGTAATGGTAACGCCAGTAAAGAACAAGTGGCAAGAATGTTACAAAGTGTATTAAAACTTAAAACACTCCCTAAAAACCTTGACAGCACTGACGGATTAGCTGCTGCCGTTTGTCATTTTTACAACCAAGGAAGAGTTGATGTGGTAGGTAAAAGCTACTCTGGTTGGGATGCATTCGTGAAGCAGAATGAGAAAAGAGTGAAAAAGTAGTTTCCAGTTAGCAGTGCCAGTGCCAGTATCAGTTAGCAATGGCAGTAATATGTAAAAACAATGTATGCAATTTCAAGATTTATTGGCTTATAAGAAGTCTTTTGCGCATGCCATGAAAATATTTCATGTTTCAAAAAAGTTTCCTAAAGAGGAGAAATATTCTTTGACTGACCAAATTAGACGTTTGTCTAGAAGTGTAAGCGCTAATATTGCAGAAGCATATCGAAAAATAAGTTATCCTAAACATTTTGTAAGTAAGTTAACCGATAGTGACGCTGAGAATTCGGAAACACAAACATGGTTAGAGTTTGCATTAAAGTGTGAGTATATTGAACAAAAAGTGTTTAATGATTTAATAAGTGATAGTGAAGAAGTAGGTAGGCTTTTAAATTATATGATTAATAACCCAAGTAAATTCTGTTCAAAATAAGAACTGAAAACTGGCACTGCTAACTGATACTGAATACTGATACTGAATACTGAAACTATGTCCGGAATCTACATCCACATCCCATTTTGCAAGCAGGCTTGCCATTATTGCGATTTTCATTTTTCTACTACAATGGGGAAGAAGGAAGCAATGGTGAAGGCATTGTGTAAAGAGCTGGAATTGCGCAAAACCGAGTTTTTAGGTGAACAAGTAGCTACTATTTATTTTGGTGGTGGTACACCTTCGGTCTTAGAGACGGTAGAGATTGAACAACTGATTGCGGCGGTTCGTGAACATTATGATGTTGTGGACCGTCCGGAAATTACCTTAGAGGCAAATCCTGATGATTTATCCGAAGAGAAAATTATGCAATTGGCAGTTAGCCCAATTAACCGATTGAGTATTGGTATTCAATCTTTTTTTGAGGAGGATTTAAAGTTGATGAACCGTGCTCATAAAGCTATTGAAGCAGAAAAGTGCTTGCAATTGGCGAGCGCACATTTCGATAATATTTCAATTGACCTTATTTACGGAATGCCTAATATGACCTTAGATCGGTGGAAACAAAATATTGATAAAGCACTAAGTTTCGGTATTCCTCATATTTCAAGTTATGCCTTAACGGTTGAGCCAAAAACGGCATTGGCGAAATTTGTTGAAGACGGATTGATTACGCCCCCTACCGACGAAGAAACTCAAGAGCATTTCAACTTGCTGAATGAAACCTTATTGTCAGCAGGATTTGATTGCTACGAAATTTCCAACTTTGGGAAACCCGGTTATTATTCCCAAAACAATTCTGCTTATTGGCAACAGAAAAAGTACATAGGTGTTGGTCCGTCCGCACATTCTTTTGATGGTGTGCAACGTGGGTGGAATATCAATAACAATCCCAAATACATAAAATCCATAGCACAGAACATAGTACCCATGGAGGTTGAGGTACTTTCTTCGACCGATAAGTATAACGAGTATGTGATGACGGGCTTGCGTACTATATGGGGAGTTTCCTTATCTAGAATTTCAACCGAATTTGGACCTAAATACAAAGAGTACGTTCTACTACAAGCTGATAAATTTATAGAAGAACACTTGCTGTTCGTGGATGGTGACATCTTGAAAACCACTAAAAAAGGCATGTTTTTAGCCGATGGTATTGCGGCAGATCTGTTTATGGTGAATTGGAAATAGTATAAAACGTATTGTCAGTTCGAGTGATTTTTCATTGAAGAGAAACGGAAATGAAAAATTGTAAAGAGAACAGGTTCGTACCACGTGAACTTCTCGATACCCTCCTCGACGGCGAGCAAGCAAATTTTCTCGTGCCTCGTAAATTCACTCGAAGTGACATTGGTGCTTGAAATAATCTGTTTGTAAAGATTGAAGTATAACGTACTGTCAGTTGGAGTGGTTTTTATTGAAGTGAAACGGAAATGAAAAATTGTATCGACGGGTTTTGGAACACGAGAGCTTCTCGATACAAATTTCCTTGTGCCTCGTAAATTCACTCGAAGTGACATTAGTGCTTAAAATAAATCCGTTTGTAAAGGTTGAAGTATAACGTACTGTCAGTTCGAGTGATTTTTTATTGAAGTGAAACGGAAATGAAAAATTGTATCGACAACGGGTATTCGAACACGCGAGCTTCTCGATACCCTCCTCGACGGCGAGCAAGCAAATTTTCTCGTGCCTCGAAATTCACTCGAAGTGACATTGGTGCTTAAAATAAATTGTTTGTAAAGGTTGAGGTATAACGTACTGTCAGTTCGAGTGATTTTTTATTGAAGTGAAACGGAAATGAAAAATTGTATCGACAACGGGTATT
>NZ_JARKMS010000002.1:293123-359547 GCF_029350945.1 Maribacter huludaoensis
CGAACACGCGAGCTTCTCGATACCCTCCTCAACGGCGGGCAATCAAATTTCCTCGTGCCTCGAAATTCACTCGAAGTGACATTGGTGCTTAAAATAAATTGTTTGTAAAGGTTGAAGTATAACGTACTGTCAGTTCGAGTGGTTTTTTATTGGAGTAAAACGGAAATGAAAAATTGTATCGAGAACAGGTTTGGAACATAAAGGTCTCTCGTTTTACCGAAATTTCTTTTTCGCAAGATTCGGTAATTTTTCATATTCCCCAGCTATCAAGGCTTTCTTCTTCGCTTTAGACCATTTTTTTATTCGTTTTTCGGTCTCTATCGCCAAATTAGGATCAGTGAATTCACAATAATAAACAAGATTTACAGGTCTTCTCTTACTTGTGTAACTATCCTTATATTTTCCAGATTGATGAGATTCTAACCTTTGAGTTAGGTTAGAAGTTATTCCGGTATAAAAGCTGTTGTCAGCACATTCTAATATATAAACATAGTAAGTTAACACATTTTCAATATACGATTTAGATAGTAACAAAAAAGTTCTCGATACAAATTTACTCGTGCCTCAAAAATTCACTCGAAGTAACATGGTAACATTAAATTAAGAAGGTGAAATAAAACGAACTGTCAGTTCGAGTGTTTTCTGCAAGAAAATGTATCGAGAACAGTATTGGAACACGATAACTGCCCTCTTCTATTATCCTTTCTTCATATACCCACAAAAAGTCGTAAATTTCTTATCTCAAAACAACCTTGTAATTTGAGCATAATTAGAATGAAAACTACCATTACCCACAATGCTAACCAATATCAAATTGACCTGTCTAAACCATTGGATATTTCTATTGCCATAACCAGTAAAAAGGATAATGTCAACGCATGGTATATTGATGCTCCCAAAATAGAACCGCATCGGGATAAGGATTTTGTGGGTAGTATTCCTGCAGGTGCCAGTACTAACTTTTATGATATTTGGTTTAATCCCCATTCGCATGGTACGCATACTGAATGTGTAGGGCATATATCAGCTGAACATCAATCTGTAAACAAATATTTACAACAGTTTTTCTTTCTAGCTGAGGTAATTACGATAACACCGATAGAGAAAAACCAAGATTTGGTCATTACTAAAGAACAGTTACAAAAAGCATTAGGGGGAACAGCTCCTAGCGCATTGGTGATAAGAACTTTGCCCAATACAGCTATGAAATTAAACCGACAGTACTCCAATAGTAATCCGCCATACATTTTAGAAGATGCCATGGTGTTTTTGAGAGAACTTGGTGTTGAACATTTACTAATAGATTTACCTTCTGTAGATAAAGAAAAGGACAACGGTGCTCTTTTGGCACACAAGGCCTTTTGGAATTTTAATGGGGAAGTAAGATTAAATGCAACGATTACAGAATTTATTTATGTTCCGGAATCGATTGTTGACGGTTCATACTTTTTAAATCTACAGGTGGCACCTTTTGAAAATGATGCCAGCCCAAGCAGACCTGTGCTTTATAAAATTGAATGATTATGAAAAATCTACTGAAATTAGAGGAACTCGCCTTAATGGTTCTTGGTATTTTTATGTTTGGTCTATTAGGTTATCAATGGTGGTGGTTGCCGGTTTTGATACTTACTCCAGATGTTTCTATGTTAGGTTATTTATTGGGTGCAAAAATTGGGGCAATGTCCTATAACCTATTTCATCACAGGGGTTTTGCCGTGCTTTTATATTTTGTGGGTATTTACTTTATGCTACCCATTGTTCAATTAATAGGTACAATTCTTTTTATACATACGGCTATGGACCGTATCTTTGGTTACGGACTTAAATACGATAAAGGGTTTAAGTTTACGCATTTAGGCGAAATAGGAAATAAAAATGGATAATATTTTTGATACGATTCTAGGTCTGGTTCTAGGGGCCATTGGTATGTATTGGCTCTTTAATTTTTTTAAGAGCAAGAAAAGTAAAGAGATAACAACACACCAATCTACCGTGTTGTTAGAAAAAATGAAAAGCGTTTGCAAATTGATCTCCGTAGAAGGCGAATTTGCCGAAATCTACAAATATGAAAATGTAAAGGATTTCATGAGTTTGGTAAGCAGTAAAAAGAAAGCACTTGTTGTTATAAAAGCGAAGGCCCATATTGGTTATGATCTAAGTAAAATACTAATGCATGCAGATGAGGGTAAAAAAACAATTATTCTTGATAATTTTCCTCAACCAGAAGTTTTGAGTATTGAACCAGAATTGGAGTTTTATGATATTAAAAGCGGATTTTTCAACTTTTTTGCACCTGATGATCTTACAAAGTTGAACGCAGAAGCCAAGAGTCACATTAGAGAGAAAATACCGGAAAGCGGATTGATGGATACGGCCAGAAAAGAAGCCTTGCAAACCGTTTTGATCATGGAAAAAATTGTGGAAACTATTGGGTGGACACTTGATTATACGGCCCTAAAAATTCCACAAAAACAAATAGAACTATTAGAAGAAAAACAGTAATTAAAAATGAATTTTAAAATGAAAAACGTAATTTGTATCCTTGTAATAACACTAATGACCACTGTAACTTTTGGTCAAAATGATGATAAAATGACAGAATTTGATGCTAATTTTTCCCATACTGTATTTTTTTGGTTGAAAAACCCTGATAATCAAGCAGACAGAACCGCTTTTGAAACTTCTTTGCGTAAATTTTTAGATAACTCTGGTTATGCGAAGACAAAATTTATTGGCACTCCTCCAAAGGCTAGTAGAGATGTAGTAGATGGTTCTTTTACCTATTCATTGATCGTAAGTTTTGATTCTGCGGAATCTCAACAAGCCTATCAAGATGAGGCTCCTCATAAACTGTTTATAGAAGAGTCGGAAAAGCTATGGTCCAAGGTAATCGTTTACGATTCCACAGGAATCTAAGATCGATATTATGGTTTTTAGAAAGGCTACTAAAGTTGATGTCGATAACATTGCAACGTTACATTCCGTAAGCTGGCAGCAAAATTATAGAGACTCCTTTAGTGATCATTTTTTAGATCATCAGGCATTCGATAATAGATTGATTGAATGGAAAAAGCGCTTTGAAAATCCGTCAGATAATCAATTTGTTGTTATAGCGGAGGAGGATGACGAGTTTTTGGGTTTTATGTGTGCCTATTTTAATCATGATGCCCAATACGGTACCTTACTGGATAATTTACATGTAAGCTTACATACTCAAGGCAAAGGTGTAGGTACAAAATTAATGGCCGCTTTAGCGGAAGAAATCCTAACGCGGAAAAGTGAAAATGGTTTTTACCTATGGGTTTTAGATACCAACGCCGCTGCGATTTCCTATTATGAAAAAATAGGTGGCGTTGCTATGGAAACTGTTGAGTCTAATGATATTGGAGATAAGACTTTTTTAAAAATCAGATATTATTGGCAAAATGCCTCAGCGTTTTTAGAAAATGTAAAAGCCAAAAAATCATAAAATGAATGTTGAAGAATACCGGGAATACTGCATAGCGAAAAAGGGTGTTACAGAATCTTTTCCTTTTGATGAGGTTACCCTGGTATTCAAAGTAATGGGCAAGATGTTCGCCTTATGTGGTTTGGATCATGTGCCTTTGCGTATTAACCTAAAATGTGATCCTGATAGGGCTATAGAACTTCGTGAAGAACATGATGGTATTATAGAAGGCTGGCACCTGAGCAAAAAACATTGGAATACGGTCTACCTTGATAGCATCTCTAAAGACTTAACAAAAGAGCTTATTGACCATTCGTACGATTTGGTAGTTTCTAAATTGACGAAAAAGATTAAGGCGGAGTTGGAGGGGTTGTAGTCGTTGTTTATTTGACTAAACATTAAACTAGTAGGTCCCATTCCCTCACCCAAAGCAACCATTCCCTCATTCTAACTTTTTAATTTATATTGGTTTGTAGTACTTAATAGTGTTTAAAACCACTGTTTATGAAAAACCATAGATTACCTCAAGAAGTAAATGCCGGGTCAATGGCAGACATCGCTTTTTTATTACTCATTTTTTTCTTGGTCACTACTTCTATAGAAAATGATGCGGGAATTAACCGTTCAATGCCTCCGGATATTACGGACAACACTGTTGATATCAAAGAGCGAAACCTTTTTGAAATCAGTATTAACGATGTTGACCTTATCATGGCTGAAGATGATATTATAAAGCCTACTAATCTTAGAGAGAAAATAATTGCTTTCATTGATAATGGGGGAATGTCAATTGAAAACGAAGGGTATTGTACATATTGCAAAGGTAATCGGCTTGCAAATTCATCAGAGAATCCGGATAAGGCTATCATTTCCATTAAAACACAACGTAATAGTAGCTATCCTGTCTATGTGTCGGTGCAAAATGAAGTAATAGGGGCTTATAATTTTCTTCGTAATAGAGAAAGTCTTCGTTTGTTCAATACCACTTATGAAACCATTTATTCTGATTATTACAATGATGAAATTAGTGAAGATCAAAAGAAGATTTTAAAAGAACGACTTGAAATTATAAGAGCGCTCTATCCGCAGAAAATTTTAGAACCAGAAACCGTAAATAACTAAGACCATGATAAAATTTAACAAATACCGATCTAGTAAAAGCTTACCTCCAGTATCAACAGCATCATTGCCAGATATCGTTTTTATTCTTCTCTTTTTCTTTATGACGGTTACCGTTATGAAGAATCAAAATTTATTGGTTGAGAATACGCTGCCAACGGCAACCGAAACGGAAAAATTGGATAAGAAAGATCGGGTGATTGAAATTTATGTAGGCAAACCTACTTCAGAAGCCAAGACCAATTTAGGTGATGAACCAAGAATTCAAATGGATAATAAATTTATTACCGTAGACGAAGTTGGTGATTATGCGCTACAAGCTTTATCGTCAATGCCACAGCATTTAAGAAGTGTGGCAACAGTTTCTATAAAAGCTGATGTAGGAGTTAAAATGGGTATTATAGAAGATTTGAAAAGTCAACTACGTATGGTGAATCTTCTGAAAATAAATTACACTACTTATGAGGGCGCCGTTACAGATAATCTATAGCAAGAAATGAGTATTATAAAACTACTTTCCATTTATAGAAACCATTTTCTAAGGTTATCTTTACCTTTTTAATAGGTTTATATGAATGAATAATTTACAAGAGTTTTATACCACTAAAGTAAACGGTTTTGAAAAACAGATCGAGGCACTGACCAAACAGTTATATACGTTCAGTATACTTCGTTTGCTTATATTTCTTGGGACCATTGTTGCCATATATTTCGCATCTGTAGATGCTAAATATGTCATTGGTGTATTATGTGTGGGTATACCGTTGTTCTTGTATTTGGTGAGCAAATACACTAATCTTAAACATCAAAAATCAAAATTAGAGGCATTAAAGGAAATTAATGCGGTAGAGTTACAGGTGTTGAATAGGGATTATTCTAACCTTCCCAACGGAAAGGAATTTGCTGACGATATTCATTATTTCAGTCAAGATATTGATCTTTTTGGCGAAGGTTCTTTTTATCAAGTTTCCAACAGAACAAAACTTGCCGAGGGTAGCTTGTTGTTGGCAGATATCTATAAGGAAAATTCCATAAATGAGATAAAGGAAAAACAAGAAGCTATTGCCAAGATAGCGGAGAAAGTAGATTGGAGGCAAGAGTTTTCAGCCATGGCAGCATTGACGAAAACAGAAACTTCTACACATACTATCGCTACTTGGTTAAAGAACTATAAGCCCTTTGTGCCAAAGGCGATGAAATTTATTCCTTCCGTATTTTCTATTATTTCAGTAACTATATTCATAGCGTACTTTTTGGATTACCTACCAGAATCAGTGTTGATAACATGGCTGGTTTTAGGGATGGTCATTGTTGGTTTGTTTACTAAAAAAGTAACCAATTTAGGTCAAAGTGCCACAAAAATGAAGTCTACCTTTGATCAGTACAATCAGCTATTGGCTATGATTGAAGAGACTGAATTCACATCAAATTTATTAAAGAGGCAGAAGGCGAATATTTTAAGTAATGGGGAGCAAAATTCTAAGGTGTTAAAGAAATTTGCTTCGTTATTGAGCAATCTAGACCGTAATAATAATCTATTGTATTTAATATTTGCTAACGGATTTTTTCTTCGTTCGTTAACCGATTGTCTGGCAGTTGAAAAATGGATCGAAGAACACGGTAAAAGCGTGGAAACCTGGTTCAATACTATCGCATTTTTTGATGCTTATAACAGTTTAGGGAACTTTGCTTTTAACCATCCAAATTTTACGTATCCTACAATTACTGATGATGAGGTGGTGTTGAATTCTAAAAACGCAGGTCACCCCTTATTGGATCCCAAGAAAAGTATCTTGAATGATATTACTATAGAGGGCGGACAGTTCTTTATTATCACAGGAGCTAATATGGCAGGTAAGAGTACGTTTTTAAGAACGGTATCCTTGCAGATTATGATGGCGAATGTTGGTTTGCCCGTATGTGCCCAAGAGGTCAGTTATTCCCCTATAAAATTAATAACGAGCATGCGTACTACAGATTCATTGACAGATGATGAGTCTTACTTCTTTTCTGAGTTAAAACGCTTACGTTATATAGTAGATGAAATACAAGTTGACCGTTACTTTATTGTACTGGATGAAATCTTAAAAGGAACCAATAGTACTGATAAGGCATTAGGATCACGAAAGTTTGTGGAACGCTTGGTGAAAAGTAAATCTACAGGGATTATAGCCACTCACGATCTTAGTCTATGTGAAGTCGCCAATGAATATAATGCGGTTAAAAACCATTATTTTGATGCTGAAATCATAGATAACGAATTGTATTTTGATTATACGTTCAAAGATGGTATATGCCAAAATATGAACGCTTCTTTCCTGTTAAAAAAGATGGGGATTATTGAGTAGCTTTTAAATACAAATACAAATACAAATACAAAAAACAAACACAAGCTCAAAATAGAAGTAAATTAGTTGTTTACAATAATGATAAGAAACGTATATATTTCAGGTATTCTATTGTTAGTAGCAACAAACAACAAAAAATGTTTGCGTTTGAACTTGTTTTTTGAGTTTGAACTTGAATATTAATTCCCCCTTTGGGGGCTAGATATCACATGGATTCATTAACACAAATAGTACTAGGGGCAGCCGTTGGTGAAGCCGTGCTTGGTAAAAAAGTGGGTAATAAGGCAATGTTGTATGGAGCTATTGCCGGTACCATACCAGATTTAGATGTTATTACGCGTTATTTCCTTGATACGGTTACAGCAACGGAATGGCATAGGGGTTTTAGTCACTCCATATTCTTTTCTGTGCTTTTTGCTCCTGTGTTCGGGTGGTTGGTCTGGAAGATAAACAGGAAAGAATCTGCTACCTGGAGAGAATGGTCATGGTTAATGTTCTGGGGATTGTTCACTCACCCATTATTAGATGCTTTTACCACTTGGGGAACACAATTGTTCTGGCCCTTTAAAACGCGGTTGGCATTTCAAAGCATTTTCGTAATAGACCCTTTATACACTATTCCTTTTATCATTTTTTTGATTATGGCAATTTTCAAAAAAAGAACTTCCGTTAAACGTCAAAAATATGTTCATTTAGGGCTTGCCATTAGTACAGCATATTTGCTATTTACCCTTGTTTTAAAAGGAATCGCTTTTCAAAGATTTGAGAATGCCTTAATGGAACAAGGTATTGTTTACAGTGATACGAATACACGCCCGGCGCCATTGAATACGGTATTATGGATGGCGAATATAGATACTGAAGATACGTATTTGATGGGAGAGTATTCTTTTTTTGATACTAAGGATGTTTCATTTTCTGCATTTCCAAAGAATCATGAACTGTTGGGTAAATGGGCGGATAATGATAAGATAGTACGACTTATTAAAATAACAGAAGGCTGGTATACCATTACAGAAAGAGAAGGGGACCTTTATTTCAATGATTTAAGATTTGGACTCATAAGTTTAGATGAAAACGAAACCCAATTTGCCTTCAGTTATAAACTGGTGCCCAATGGGGGAGATCTCATTGTGGAAGAAAGACCTAAATTTAAACGGGATGCAAAACGACTGATGACTACCCTTTGGAAGCGTATGTGGGGAAATTAGGTGTTAAAAAGGATAGCCAATAGCAAAGTTTAAGGTCATGTTATTATCGGCATTTCCAAAGAAAGGTACGTTCCATCGCTCGTTTTTAGCTTCGTACGGAATTCTTAATGGAGACGCAAGATCAAGGCGGATAACAAAGTTTTGAACATCTAATCGTAAACCAAACCCTACTCCCGCAGCAACCTCGGTAAGCCAGTCTTTTTCAAATTTACCATCTGTAAAAAGTGTTTCGGAAAAACTGCTGTTCAGTTGGTCTTCTTCTAGTTCAGAGTAATCACCGGTCAGCCACACATTACCCGCATCAACAAAAAAAGCGCCTTTTAGATAGGAAAAAAGTGGAAATCGATATTCTACATTAGCTTCTAGCTTAAGGTTACCGGATTGGTCAAAATAATCGGTAGTGGCATTTTCTGTTTCCGCATTAAAATTACCGGGTCCTAAAGAACGGATGTTAAACGCTCTAACGCTATATGGACCGCCGGAATAAAACTGTTTAACAAAGGGTAATGTTGAACTATTGCCGTATGGAACGCCCCAACCTGCATAAACACGGGATACCAAAGTGCGCTCCTTTTTCCAACGTAGGTACAGTCTTAAATCTGCATCGGCTTTTGCATATTGGGCGTATGTAGAGCCAAAAATAGTTTCTGAACCACCGCTAATAAGATTTAGCATATTACCGGCAATATCAAAGTTGGTTGAAAAGTAAATAGGAGCCTCTTTGCTAAGTTTGGATACTTCGTCATAGGTGAAACTATAGAGCAATCCTGCTATAAAACGCTGCTCAAAACTTTGACTCAAATATTCATTGTCGTCTAAAATTGCCTGAAACTCATCGGTTACATTTGATAGCCTTGAGTAATTTATGCTGATAGGGTCTAGGGTGTGGTATACGTATTGGTTTTCTTGCCAGGTATAGCCAAAAGATGCATTTACAGAACTTAAGGTAAACAATTGGCTACGCTGTAAAAAATCGTAACCTAAAGATATTTTTGTTTTAGGTACGGCATACTGGAACCTACTGGGTGAAAACGGTATGGACCTGGGTATTACTAGATCGGCACTTATACCACCTGCTATACTGCTTAAACTGGAATTACTGCCGCTTGATAATTGCGATTCATAACTAAAATTGGCGGAAACACTAAAGGTTTCACCACCGTTGAACACATTTCTGTTGGTATGGCTTAGAAGAATACCGGGACCGGTGAATCCGTTAGATTTTGATACGGCCTGTATTTCTGCCCTAATGGAGCGTTTGGTCAATGGAGCCAAGTAAATGCTTGCTGCCAATGAACCGCCATTACCATCGGTAGCCGTAGTATCCAGTTCCGTGTATTGTATGTTTACATATTTGTAACTGCCCAATGCAGATAACCTATTGCTTGTTTGTTTGGAAACATCGGCATTGTAAAGGTCGCCCTCATTGAATAATAGATAGGATTCCAAAAGCTTTGGTTTAAAGTATAGCTCATTCTGTACAAAATCAATACTGTCTATTTGGGTTACATTTTCTTCAGTTAAGGGCAGTGTGTCACCTTCAATGGTGTAATTGGGGTAAACGGTAATGGAATCAATAGTGTACGGAATTGATGCCCGCGCGGGAACATCTTTTTTTAGTCTAAGAAAAAGGTCAAATTTTCTGTTTTTATATTGATTGGTATCTGCCTCAAAAATGAGTATATCTTCTTGACTGTTGTAAAACCCTTTTTGTTTTAATCCATTGTTTAATCTTGCTCTTTCGGCCTTCAGTAAATCTAAATCAAATCTATCTCCCTTTGCCAAAGAGGTTTCCGGGAGCATTTTTTCTATTTCTTTATAAATGGGCAATGAGTCAGATTCAAGATGATAGTTTTCCAAAACATAGGGCTGCGGCATACTGGCCGTATAATTGACCGAAGCGAATTTGTCGTTGTTGACTACTTCAGAAGATGATTTGCTATAGAAGAATCCATTATTGTCCAAGCGGTTTAAAATCAATTCTTCTACACGGTCTGTATTTACTTCAGAAAAATATACCGGTTCTTCCCCAAAAGATTTATTCAGAAATTTATATAGAAACCCTGGTTTTTCTCGCTGCGCCTTGTAATGAAAAAATAGGGCAGGCTTCATGCCTAAAAATGTGGTATTCGGGTTAGGTTCAATAAGGTTTAATAATTCGGCCTTTACCTCTTTACTGTCATGTATCTCACCTTCGGAAAGTAACTCAAGCTCGGCACCGGTGTACAGTTGCTCTCCTTCAGGAATATATTTTTCAATGCCGCATGAATATATCAGCAAAAATGCCAAACAAATTAAAGTTCTATATGTGCAGTTGTTCGTTTTCAATGTGCCGTTATTCTTCTTTTTTGTTCGTGTCTTTTTTAGACGGTTTATTCTCTTTTTTCAGCGGACTGAACAATTGACTGAATTTGTTGAACTCGCGATTAAAGATAAAAGCTAAACCCGTTACTATAAGTTGACCGTCAATAATATTTTGATACTCTTGTTTTCTAAACCCCTTTAGTCTGTACGTGCCTTCTTCACTCAATAGGTACTCCAAGGTTACGTTACCGATCAATGGTGTTTCACTTTCGCTGGAATATGCACTTCCTTCAACATCTACTGCGCTACCTGCGGTAACGATCAACCGATCGTTAAATAGTCTTTTGCTGGCATTGATATTCAATTGGGTACGACTTTGGGCGCTTCCGCTTTCGTAATCCTCAAAACTGTCCAAGTCAAAACCGAACTCAAAACCTGTATTGCCCAATAATTTATTGGAAATGGAAGTAAGTTCGTTAGAAAGAACTTTGTTTACGTTGTTTCGGGCTATAGTTACAGCGCCACCACTACTACCATCACTTCCTGTGGTAGGATAAAAACGGTTAAGTGCCAAGAGCGAGAAGACCTGTTTGTTCAATTCGGATTCTTGCTCGTTCAATTGTTGAATACGACTGTACACGGCACCACCAAAGTTACCCTGCGCATTTTCTGGCATGTCCAGGGCGAAGGAGAGTTCTGGTTGCATAAGCTGCCCATCTATGTTTAAATATACCAAGAATGGTGTAGACTGTGCATAGGAGCCAGAAACACTGCTGTCCGTTCCGTAACTAATGGAAGACATTAATGAAGAAGCAGATGTCTCTATTTCATAAATAGCGGTTACGTCCATTTTGGCATCGAATGGGTCACCGCTCCATACAATACTGCTACCTTTTTGTAATTGAAATTCGCGGCTTACCAAGTTGTATAAACTGGTTCTGTAAAAGCCCGAGTTCAATTCTAGTCTGCCCGATAGTCTTATGTCTTGATTTGGATCTATGTTCAAATTCAATGTAGCGTTACCGGATGCCTGCAACTTGTCTTGGGTTTTTTCATCAAGTACAATGGTGAATTTAGCCTCGTTCCCTATTTCTAGAACCGTATTGATATCCATGCCGGCAAAGAAAGAATTCGTAGTTTCTTCATCTGATCTTGTAAGTATGGCATCAGGGTTTTCCCTGTTTACAAAAATGACAACACCGTCTCGCTCCTGAATGTCCAATTGGTCTTGAGGTACAACATAAGTTAGATCGGTAATATCGCGAATGCGTAACCTGCCATCTATAACGGGTAGTTCTAAATCTCCCTGTACTTTTACATCTGCTTTTATACTTGCAATTCCATAGACCAATTCATCATCTCCTTTTTTGGAATCTAACACTCTAAATTGATCTGTTTTCACCGTTAGGTCAAAACTTGGGTTGACAAAACTCTCTGTGTAAACGGTACCGTCTATAGTCAATGCACCTTGATTAATGTCCTCTATGGCAAAGGAATTAAAGCTTACTTCGTCTTGATCAATATCTATGAATTGATCATCTATGGTAAACGTAGACTTATAGGCCGCCAAAGCTAAGCTAAAATCATTAAAGTTTATTCTGCCCGAGTATTTTGGTTCTGCCAGGGTACCCTTTACCAATAAGCTTCCGTCTAGATAACCCTTTGCATTCGTCAATTGTTCGTATGAGAATCCTTCTATTATACTGGCTTCCAGCTTTTGAATATCCAGTTCCATATTCAGGTAGGCGGTATTTTGTTTTGCGGTATAATCTCCGGTTAAATTAAGCTTTGCACCACCGTCTTTTAGGGCGAGGTCAAAGTCATATTCTGATAACGATTTGGAAGTTGCATCAAGGGTAAGGGTGCCTAACGGATTTTGAAGTACCTGAAAATCTTTGATATCTAAATTGGCAACAAGCCCAGACGCGGTGTAGGGATTAATAATTACAAAATCGCCTTCTACCTTACCTTTTGCCAAGGCTTCATCAGGATTGAAAAAACTGAGAAATGTCTGTAACTGAAAATTCTCGAACAGGATTCCAATATGTTCCGTATCCATCTTTGGAAATGTATTGGATATCTCCATCTTTTGAGAATTTCGAGTAAAGATTACTTTTTCAAAATCTGAAAATGATTCACTGATCACTATAGAATTATCCTCTGGAATTTCCCATTGCTTTTTATTAAGGATTAAATCTTCTGGATCAATATGGAGTTTTAAAGTATCTTTTTGGAATACTAGACCAGATGCTATGTGCATGACCTGTACCGTGTCATTTTTTGAATTGAAATCAAGTAATAATTCTTTATTCTTTAAGCTACCTTCTAAATAGGTTTGTTTAAGATGAATGGGTTCGTAAATTAAATCTGCAAGGCCTGCAGAAAATTTCAGGTCTACAGAATCTCCTTTTACATAGGCATTTAAACTATCTACAGAACTACCGGCATACGATATGTGCGGTACTTTCACTTGAGCGGAAATTTTTCTCTTTTTAGAATTAAAACTGGCATCTATATTCAAGGAATCTAAATCTTCTACTCCGTTAAAAAATACTTTAGACAATACCGGTGTTGGTATTATGGCAATCGCCAGTTTTGCTTCAATAGTATCTTCGACCTCATAGACGGTGTCGTCTGTTGAGAAATAGTGTTCCAATTGTTTTTTTAATGCGTTGGTAATACGACTAGGCGATGCATTGGATGCCAACTGACCGTTCAAGAAATTACTTTGTACGGAAACGTCGGTTATGGTATCTTCAACATGTGCCTTTAGAATGATGGTTGACACTTGATATTGCTCGTTATCCGCTACGGCAATACCATCATCAATAGCGGTGTTAATCGTAAAATTGGATGGCGTGCCGGTATAATCACCATTTATATTAGCGGCAACTTTAATGTTTTCCTTTGTAAGTCCAAGCTCTTTTAAATCTGCCCCAATAATATTTGAAGTAAATTGAATATCATTGTCATTAGATGTAAGAAGCAAAGTTGCACCTGCATCCATATTCAAATTGGGGTCGTTGATATTTGCGGATATGTTACCCTTGCCATTATTTAGAATACCGTCAATATCAATCGCCTTATAACTGTAACCGCCGTATTGAAATTGCGAAATGTTACCGGTTATGTTGGCATCTAAATTGCTTGTTTCGTTACCAGAGCCATTAGCATTTATTTGCAATGAAATTTCACCTAACTGATCGTTCTGTAACAGTTGCCCTAGTTGAAGACTGTCTATAGAAACGGTACCATCAAATTTCATGATTTCCCCAAAGTCAACAAGGGCATTTATACTTGCATTCCCTTCTGGAATTTTTAGGGCCATGTTTGGTTTTACCCAGCTAGTTCCACCAGATAAGCTGCCTTCGGCTACAATGGTTTTAGGTATAGAAATTCCTAATTCCTTGGAGGATATTAATTTGTCTATAGCAGTTTTATTGCTTTTAAAGCTAATATTGTTCAAATTATAAAAAAGTATATCTGCTTGGATTAGATTTTCAATACTGCCTTTTGCCACAAGATATGTGTCTGGCCCCCATTGTATTTCTGTACTGAGATCATCAACTTTTCTTAGGTTTCCTCTTGCCTTTAAATGACCGGTAAAAGGATGTTTTGATAAGGAATCTAGATATTGATTTTGGGCAAGCTCCGGTTGAATTTTTAAGAGGTCGCCAAGCTCTAAATTTAGATCGGCAATGTTTGCGGTTAGGGTGCTTTTTTCAGGATTTTCCAATGCATCTTTCAACGAATTGAACTGTACATTAATATCTGCATTTGCAGAACTATTGTTTATTTGAAAAACGACATCTGACAGTGATGCCTTGGTATTGTTTAAGCCAGCTTTAAAGGCTAATTGATTTAAATGTATACCGCTAGGTTCTGAGAAGGAGAATTTAGAAACATCTAAATTGAACTGCTCTGGGCGATATTCTAAATTTTTGGAAAGTAGTTGTAACTGCTCAATTTTAAATGCATTGGGGTTGAAGCTTTCCGTGCTTTGCTGGTTGCCTTTTGTGGAATAACTGAATGTGTTCTTGGCAAGGTCTATATCGTTAGCCGCAATGATGAATTCCGGCCATTCAAATTCAGCTGTATTGGTGGTAGTTATTTCAGTATCTTCACTCCTTAGTTTTATATCTATTTGTGTATCATGAAGAACAAGGTCATCTGTCTCATATCTATTTTTGGATACATCTGCCAGTATTTCTGTAAGTTTAATGGTACCAAGTTTTAACTGGGTCTGTAAACCGCCTGGCTGACTGTTGTAGGTGATATTTACGTTATTTACATTAAAATCTTCCACCTCAATATGTGGTAGAGCTGTACTTGTGGTGTCTTCGGTTATTGGGAATTCATGAGATTGAACGTACTGGAGTTGGGTATTACTCAACTTAAAATCATCCAAAGAGAATTTCATGGAATTCAAGTCGAATTCCGATACGTCAATATCTAATTGACCAAGTATAAGGTTGATATCCGTTCCAAGATAGGCATCGGAATAATTCAATTTCCAATCAGTGATATCTAGGCTGCCAACATTTATATTCATGGGTTCACCAGTAGTAGCGGTCGTATCTGTCGTAGTAGTCAGTGCATCTATTAAGAACGTAAAGTTGAAAACATCTGGGTTGTTCTCCCTAATTATTTTGGCAACAACACCTTTAGATATAACATCATCAATTGAAATTTCATTTTTAAAAATGGCAGGGTATATTGGAATGTCCGCTTGTAACGATTTTGAATAGAATAGGGTATCTCCCTTAACATCTTCCAGATAAACACCTTCTATTTGTATATCACCAGAAAAGGTAATGTACAATTTGCCAACTTCTACTTTAGTATGTGTTTTGCTAGAAATATAATTGGTAACTTTAGATACAATGGCATTTTGTGCCCAAGGTGTCCGTACTATCAGGACCAAAACAAAAAATAGGAAAATTAGCCCAAGGAGAATTTTTCCAATGCGCTTTAGGTATTTTTTGAATTTCAGATTTTCGTTGGCCATAAGGAAAACAATATAATATTGAATACAGTCATTCAATCTTTAAACTAGAACATGTTACGATTCCAGCTGTGCCATAAAACCTGTAGCAATTATAAGCAGTAGGACTATGATGATCATAAGGTTGTAAAACCTTCTTTTCTTCTTCTTGGTTTCTTTAAGTGATGCCATTACTGGACAAAGTTAAATTTACCAGTATATAAAATTAGCTTATTTACTAATAAGATTATCCATAAAACATATGGGATGAATTTATCTTAGCTAATGATTCATGAAATTAGGTAAAATAAAATTAGTTCATCTACACTTTAGGTCCATTGGTCTACACTTTGTTTTATTCTGGCAATTATCAACGATTTAAGCTGCATTGATGAGGTACCTTTGGAGTGTAATTATTGACTAACTCAAAAAATTACTAGTACTCAAACAAATGAAAAAACTAATTCACACAAAAAAGTGCTTCGGTTATTTTGAAACTGTCACCGAGGAAGAAATTTTTGAAATTTGTGCCTATAATGTTACGGGTTCAGAATTAATTTTAGAGGCTGCAGTCGTGTGAAAAAGTTGTTCAGGTAGTTCCCCCAAATCAATGAAGGCCAATAGAAATATTGGTCTTTTCCTATTTTAATCCTTTGGTTTGTACATTATGGAAACTATCTGCCTGTAAGCGCAGCAATTCTTCCGCTTTTTTCTTTTTGTATCCGTATAGCTCTTCTTCACCCTTTAAATCTTCATAAATTTTTTGATTGATTTCACCATCTGTAGCAACTATTAGTTTACGTTGTGCCAACTTTTGGGCAACCCATGAAGCTAATACACTTTCTTCTTCTTCCAATTTAATGTCGTACTCACCTTTAGGAGCCATTAATTTGGCAATTATGGGCGAAGTTTCAATAGCTAAGAAGAGTAGAAATATAAAAAATGATGGCATCCATGGTAATTCATCTAGAGCCGTAATTCGTGCCATTAATCCGTCAAAACCATCAATAATAGGTTGTGAGTTTTTCACCACGTCTGCATAATCTGCATTCAATGCCGTTATTTGGGCTTCTAAATCTGTAATTTTTTCTGCATTAGCGGTCTTTAATGCCTGTAGTTCAGCAAGTGCGGCATCATGTTTTTCGCGCTTCTCCGCATATACAGGTCCTTTGCCCAATAGCTTTGTGCCGGCCGTGCCTTCTGCTTCATTGATATAAATATCATAAAGGGCATTGGTTTCTTTTTCTTTTTCGGCTATTTCAGATTTTAAGTTGGTGATGTCGTTATTTAACTGCGTTATCTTAGGTGTGTACTGTAAGGCAAGTTGATTTTTATTGGAAAGGGTAAGGTCATTCTTTTGCTCTAATAAAACCTGATTGATCTCTTTTTCAAAAATCTTCATTTCCAAAGGTTTTGAAATTACGATAGCAATGATAACGGCAAGAACTATTCGTGGTACTGCCTGTAAAAACTCTTGCCCAAAATTGCCTCGTTTTTTTATGGTCGATACTATAAAACGGTCCAAGTTAAAAATTAGAAGTCCCCAAATGAGTCCGAAAAATACGGCGGCATAGACATTGTCAAATACGGTATACAGAGCATAGCTACTTGCTATAAATGCCATTACCGCAGTAAAGAAAACTGTAGCGCCAATACCTGCGTATTTGTTTTGTTCGCCTTTAGAACATGTTTTTAAAAGTTCTGAGTCGGCGCCAGAACAAAGAATGAAGAAATTTTGAATCATGATGAAAATTCGTTTTTTGACCATCCATACGGCTGGCAAGTTGATGATGATGATGTATACTGGGTGAACGTAACTATTTTGTTTTTGGTACGTAAAAAGCCCTCGAAAAGAGGGCTTTAACATATGTTTGACGTTGTGTCTATCGTATTGTTACAGGTGCGGTAGTAATTCTTACTTCAGTCTTTCCAAGTTTCTTACGAGATTCCATGTTCAATTCTTTGTTCTTTTTAAGTATGTCGATCGCTTTATCAGACGTTATTTTTTCGCCTTCTAAATAAAATATTGCTCCTTTTTTTGCCATGTCTATAGCGTAGTCAAGAGGAGAGGGTGGAGTAGGAGGAGTGGGTGCCGTGGGACTAGTAAGTTCCATAGTCGTTTTTGAGGATGTTCCTTTTATTCCATTGATGTTTAAGTTCAAATGATTATAGGGGTCTTGATTTTCAATGATTTCTTTAATTTGATTATCTGCATAATCTGAAGAATTCGGTGCTTTTGGAGCTTTGGGAGCTGGTGGTGGCTCTGGGAAATCAGGGAATGGCTCTGCATTCTCTTTTTGCTCTTTGGACATTAATTCGTAAATATATTTTAATTGATCTACATCAGATTTCACGATGCGGATATTACCACCATCGGCTATCATACGGTTGTATTTTTTTGCAAGCTCATCATATTTTGACATTTGAACAGATGTTGCTCTTTTTTTTCTTTTATCGATTTTAGGGTTGTATTCCTGAATGTCAATAGTTGCTGCTCCGTATGCAAGTAATTCTTGCTCCACTTTCATCACTACTTCTTTGGGGCTGTCAGGTACAACCTTTATTATTGTTTTTACAATTTGTTTTCTCTGGTTAATAGTTAAATGAGAATTTATTTCAGATAAATGTTTCTGCAAATCTTCTAATTCAACTAACTCATCTTGTACAAGCAACTGCCCTTCTTTATTTATATTTACGGTTATCTTAGGGATTGTTGACTGTTCATTTTCTCTAAGTCGGTTATAGTAATTACCTCTTGAGTCAACTAATTTGTTGTTTTCAATTTTAAACGACCAATCTTCATAACCATAAGTAAAATAATAACTATTGGAACGTTTCTTAGGGTAATAACGTACAGCTTTTTTCTTTCCTTCTATAAGATCAAAAACCATATAGATATCGTATTCTGAAACAATTAATTTTATATTGTTTTGTTCACTTAACCATTTACCATTTAATTGATTTCTTAAACTATTTTTTTTACGGATAAACTTTTTTCCATTAAATTGAATCGTTTTTTCTTCCTGGTTTGTTTTGACTAAGAGTTTTTCTTTGTCAAACTCAGAGTAATAAAATTGCCCATTTATTTTTTCAAATTTTAAAATGTTATTTTGATAATTACCCGAAAGCAAATTTTCATTTTCTGCGGTAATTTTTAATATTTCTAATTCATTTTCTTCATTTAACCATTCTCCATTTATGGGGTAAGCTTGTGTATCGCTTATGAATTTTTCTTTTCTGTTTGAGAAGCTATAAAGCATGATGGTCAATACGGGCAGAATTAAAAGACTTCGAATTAAAATACCTCTTTTTGATGTTTGTTTTTTCATGATGATGAATCGTTTTTTGATTGATGAATAATTTATGGCATTTGCAATGCCAACGGATTGATGCGTGTGAAAGTTGTCGTTAGATAAGTACGACAGTAAAGTGTTTTGATAGTGTAATTGATTTTCTTGTACTTTGATTACAGCACTATCGGCTAAAAATTCATGATTGAGTTTTATACTTCTTTTGAATAGATAAATTAGCGGATTAAACCAGAATAAAACTTGTAGCAATTCAATAAAAATAACATCTAAACTATGCCACTCCTTAGCATGGGTTTCTTCATGTAATAGTACAGCGGCTGGTATACTCTTAGATTCAAATTTTTGCTTGTTCAAAAATATATAGCGAAGAAATGTATGTGGCGGTAATTCTTCTTTTAACAAGACTTTTACCAAGAAATTAAATTTAATTTGGGTATTGCGCCTAACACGGATCCATAGTTTGGCAATGTTATAAAGAAAACGAAATCCAAAAATTGCAACTCCCAAACCATAAATAGTATAAAGAATTAAGGACCAATTCATGGGCGATTCTTTCATCTCATGAACTATAGGTGTTATTTCTGGTTGTTCATTTATAGTTAAAACTTGAGTGACAGCAGGGGTTGGTTCTGCTTCTATATATTCGGTAAAAACAATCTGTGGAATTATAAGAGAAAAAATAAGCGCAGTTAATAGAAAGAATCTTTTAAAATGGTGCATACTTTCCTTTTCAAGCAAAAGTTTATAGAACACTAAAAAAATGCCCATGCATGCCGTAGATTTTAAAAGATAAATCTCCATAATTATTTCTTTTCTATTTCAACGTCTATTAATTTCTTCAATTCTTCCAATTCAGCTTTGCTTAAATTGGTTTCTTGCGTAAAAAATGATGCAAACTGACTGGCACTATCGTTGAAGAAATTTTTAATGAGTCCGTTTACATGTTTAGAGAAATAGTCTTTTTTCTTAACTAGCGGATAATATTCTCTGCTTCTGCCATAACTTTTATAGTCAATAAACTTTTTATCGGTCATCCTTTTCAACAAGGTGGCTACAGTAGTGGTAGCGGGCTTTGGTTCTGGGTAAGCATCCAATAAGTCTTTCATGAAAGCTTTCTTTTGCTTCCAAAGTATATTCATTAATTCTTCTTCCGATTTGGATAGCTGCATTTTCTACAAGTTTAGAATTTGTTCTACAAACATAGAATAAATAATTTGATTCTACAAATGTAGAGGTTAAATGCGTTTTTGGGTGTACTAAGATTTTTTAAAACCTAATATAATAGAAAGGGCAGCAGCTATAAGACCTGCGGCTAGCAGAACGTTTCCGTTTATGAATCCAAATTGCCAGTGTAGAATTTTAAATTGAGCACCAATAATAATACAAATTACCGCAATTGAATATAGAACTATGTTGATGATTTTCTTTTTTGAAGTAGGGGGCTGTTCCTCTAATGTGGAGGAATTATCATTCGAGAAAAATACATCTTTTATATAGGCAATGATGAAAATTACCAAGGCTATTCTAAAAATATAGGAAAATATATAACCATAATTTAAATGCAGAACTCTAAATAAGTAATGAAGTAAAAAGGAAATTAATAAAAATAACTTGGCATAATCTAACCAGTTTTTGATTGGTTTCTTGTAAAACCCTATAATGAAGAAAATAGCGATACCACCAACTGCTATAACCAATAATATTTCAGCATAGGGCCAATGCATTATTTTAAAGAGTATGGCAATTAATGCCATGGCAATGTTTAGTCTTAGAAATCGGTTGCTTTTTTCCTTGGTAATCAAAAGTTTTACTTCTTTGGTTTCTATGTAGAACGGCGAATAAAAGTTTTAAGTGTTTTCAAATAGGCTATGGTATGATTTGTTCCCTTTTAAAAGTTTAGATTTGCAGCCTAAAAGCAACCTAGAATGAGCGTAAAAGATAATTTAGAAGCACGTAGTGGTTCCACATGTGAATTATGTACCGGAACCAATAACTTAGAGGTTTTTGAAGTTGAACCAGTTTCTATAAGTGGGGTTGATTCTAGTATATTGGCATGTGAAACATGTCGTACTCAAATTGAAGACCCGGAACAAATGGATGCTAATCACTGGCGTTGTCTAAATGACAGTATGTGGAGCGAGTATGATTCTGTTAAAGTTGTGGCGTGGAGAATGTTATCTAGATTAAAATCTGAAGGTTGGCCCAAAGATTTGCTGGATATGATGTATTTAGAACCTGAGGTTTTAGATTGGGCAAAGGCTACGGGAGAAGGTTTGGCAGAAAGTGAGAAGATAATTCACCGTGATGTCAATGGTGTAATCTTACAAAATGGTGATAGTGTTGTATTGGTGAAAGACCTAAAGATTAAAGGTTCTAGTCAAGTAGCCAAACAAGGTACTGCAGTAAGGCGAATTTCGTTAGATAGGGAAAATGCTGAATATATTGAAGGCAAAGTGGGTCCTAACCTTACCGTAATCATCACTAAATACGTGAAAAAAATATAGTTGTTCGTTATTGGTTCTCGGCATCAATTTATCATCAAGAAAATATACTTCTACAATAAAAAACGTCTTTGTAAGCAAAGACGTTTTTTAATTTACTGTCAACTGTCAACTGTCAACTGTCAACTACTTCTTGGTCATTTCCGTAAAATATTGATAGAAATAAGGGATGGTTTCAATGCCTTTTAAGTAGTTCCATACCCCAAAATGTTCGTTAGGGGAGTGTATGGCATCACTATCTAAACCAAAGCCCATAAGAATAGTTTTACTTTTTAATTCTTTTTCAAATAGAGAGACTATAGGAATACTACCACCACTACGTTGCGGTATCGGTTTTTTTCCAAATGTGGTTTCGTATGCTTTTGATGCTGCTTGGTATGCATCAGTATCTATTGGCGTTACATAACCTTGACCTCCATGATGAGGTTTTACTACTACGGTAACACCTTTAGGTGCAATAGATTCAAAATGAGTTTTAAATAGCTCGGTAATTTCTCTCCAATCTTGGTTGGGTACCAATCTCATAGATATTTTAGCATATGCTTTACTTGCTATAACCGTCTTGGCTCCTTCCCCAATATAACCGCCCCAAATGCCATTGACATCTAAGGTAGGTCTAATGGAGTTACGTTCGTTTGTAGAATAACCTGCTTCACCATACACTGAATCAATATCCAAAGCTTTTTGATATTTTTCAATGCTAAATGGTGCTTTTGCCATTTCTGCGCGTTCTTCGGCGGAAAGTTCCTCTACCTTGTCATAAAACCCTGGAATGGTAATATGGTTATTTTCGTCATGTAAACTAGCAATCATTTTAGTTAAAATGTTGATCGGATTTGCTACGGCCCCACCATACAAACCAGAATGCAAATCACGATTAGGACCCGTAACTTCTACTTCAACATAACTAAGTCCGCGTAAACCAGTGGTTATAGAAGGGACATCATTGGCGATCATGCCCGTGTCCGATATTAAAATAACATCGTTTGCCAATTTTTCTTTATTCTCGGCAACATAAATACTTAAGTTATTACTCCCAACTTCCTCTTCGCCTTCGATCATGAATTTTACATTACATGGCAGCTGATCGGTTTTTACCATCAACTCCAATGCCTTTACATGCATGTACATTTGCCCTTTGTCATCGCAGGCGCCACGTGCAAAAATGGCTCCTTCTGGGTGTATATCGGTTTTTTTGATTACCGGTTCATAAGGTGGGGAAGTCCATAATTCCAATGGCTCGGCCGGTTGTACATCATAATGGCCATATACTAGAACGGTTGGTAGGTCTTTATTTATAATTTTTTCACCATAAACTATAGGGTAACCGGCTGTTTCATGAATTTCAACAATATCGCAACCTGCATCTTCTAGTTTTGATTTTACCATTTCCGCAGCGTTTAATACATCTTGAGAGAATGCAGGATCTGCGCTAACAGACGGTATTTTAAGTAGTTCTATGATTTCATTTAGAAATCGGTCCTTGTTTTCGGAGATATAATTCTTTACGTTTTTCATGCAATTTTTTATCTGACTTTTGATAAAAGTACAAAAAGCGTAATTTTTAAATAGCTAAAATTTAGAGAATTGATTTTTTGCATTATATTTGCACCCCGATAATCACATATCGTGATTTTGGAAAGTATGCAGGCGTGGTGGAATTGGTAGACACGCTAGACTTAGGATCTAGTGCCGCGAGGTGTGAGAGTTCGAGTCTCTCCGCCTGTACAACGAAAGCCTTTCAGGAAACTGAGAGGCTTTTTTTATGGATTTAGTTTTAAAAGGAGCATCCTAGATTTCTGTTTCTCATAAGAATTGTAAGTTTTAGTAGTTATTTACTTCTAATATTGGAGAAAGGATAGTTATGGGTTTCGAAAAAGTATCATTTACAAATTCTGAAGGAAAACAATTAGCAGCTAGGTTAGAAATACCTAATAATCAAGAAGCACATAGCTATGCCATTTTTGCGCATTGTTTTACGTGTAATAAGAATTTCTCTGCTGTTCGTAATATATCAAGGGCCCTAGTGAATAAAGGAATAGCAGTGCTCCGTTTTGATTTTACCGGGTTAGGCGATAGCGAGGGCAGTTTTGAGGACACCAACTTTTCATCTAACGTTTCTGACCTTATTTACGCATCTAAGTTTTTAGAAGTGAATTATAAAGCTCCCTCTTTGCTAGTAGGTCACTCACTTGGTGGTGCAGCCGTTATTTTTGCTTCTGCTAAACTGGAGTCCGTTGTTGCTGTTTCTACCATTGGGGCGCCATCTTCACCGGCACATGTGCAACATTTGTTCAAATCTAATGTAGATGAAATAAATGCAACCGGTAAGGCAAAAGTGAATATCGGAGGACGCGATTTTACTATCAAAAAGGATTTTATAGATGATATTGAATCTAAACCAATGAAAGAGGTCCTAAAGAATTTAAGAAAACCGTATTTGGTGCTGCATTCTCCTCAAGATACCATTGTAGGGATTGAAAATGCAAAAGAATTGTACCAGTATGCACATCATCCAAAGAGCTTTATTTCTATTGATAAGGCCGACCATCTTTTAATGGATAGTGTAGATTCTACCTATGTAGGTAATGTGATTGCAGTTTGGGCAGAGCGGTATTTGGATATTCCTAAAAGACAGTCTGTAAAAACTACGCATCAGGTGGCAGTAAGTATTGGTAATGAGGGTTTCACCTCTGAAATAGTGGCCGGTAATCATCTGTTGATTGCAGATGAGCCTAAGGATTTTGGCGGTAATGACTTTGGTCCTTCGCCTTATGACTACGTTTCATCTGGCTTGGGAGCTTGTACTGCTATGACTTTAAGAATGTATGCTTCAAGAAAAAAGTGGGACTTACAAAAGATTATAGTACATATTGATCACGGTAAAGAATATGCTCCTGATTCTCAAAATACTTCGACTATTAAAAAGATCGATACTTTTAAACGAAGTATAGAATTGTTCGGTAATTTAGACGATAGTCAAAAGAGTAGGTTAATGGAAATTGCAGATAAATGTCCTGTGCATAAAACCTTGTCCGCAACATCGGTTATAATAACAAAACTTAAATAAAAAAACTAAAATAATATGGTAAAAGCTATATGGAATAATACGGTAATTGCTGAAAGTGATGCTACGGTACAGGTTGAAGGCAACCATTACTTTCCGCCTTCCGCAATTAAAAAAGAATATTTTACAACTACGGATACACATACAAGTTGCCCCTGGAAAGGAGTAGCATCTTATTATGATATAAATGTTGATGGTGATGTCAACAAGGATGCCGCATGGTATTATCCAGAAGTATCAGAATTAGCAAAAGGTATTAAAGGGTATATCGCTTTTTGGAAAGGGGTAGAAGTGAAAGAAATCTAGCATTAAAAAAGGTCAGTGTTAAACTGACCTTTAAAATTTTATACGATTAAATCACTTACGCTGTAGCATTTTGTGGAGCCCAGTGGCTGCATGACATGCCTGGTGCTGCCTTTTGTGGGTTTGCACAATCGCTAGATTCAAATCTAATACAGGTTATACAATTGGTGTCATCCTTCAAAGCGGCTTTCATTTCAAAACTATCACAAGTATAACTATTACCAACTTTTACTCCATGAACTTTACAAGTATTCCCTTCTACTAAGTTGTCGCAATTAACGCAACTATTTCCTAATCTTATCGACATAATTTATTGTTTTACGTTCTATATAAATCTACGTTGCTAAACTTAAAAAAACAATTTAAATTGCTGTATTACAGTAGTATGTATTTAGATTATTTAAAAATAGAAGTATAGTTGAGTAACTCAATGGCTACTTTTGATATTTAGTATTCAGTGTGTCATTTTAATAGCTTGTATAATACTAGAATGTCTCCACTGACTTTAAATGCCTTATATTTAAAAGATTGAATATTGATGTTACCTTAAATGATATTTAGACTTTTTATCACTACAATAGTTCTCTTTGCACTACGCTTATTCGGGCAAGAGCTACCTCCTATTCAAAACTATACACCTATAGAATATAATGCCGGTAACCAGAATTGGTCTATGGCTCAATCTGCAGATCGGACTATATATGTAGCAAATAATGATGGCTTGTTAGAGTTTAATGGAAATTCTTGGTCATTGTACCAAATGCCTTATGGAACACCGGTAAAATCTGTTATGGCTTTTGATGACAAGATTTATACAGGTAGTTATATGGAGTTTGGCTATTGGGATCGTAATGCATACGGTAAATTAGACTATATATCCATTTCCGATCGGTTAAAAGAACCGCTTATAGAAGACGAGGATTTTTGGAATATAACACAGCTTAAAGATTGGGTGCTTTTTCAGTCTTTGGATAGGGTTTATGTTTATAATATACATAGTTCAACATTTCAAATTTTTGATGTTAGGAGTAATAATCCTAAAATATTTGAAATTGATGGTAAAATATACTTTCAAGATATAGGTAAAGGTTTTTTTACACTAGAAAATGGAGAGCCAATTATGGTTTCTGATGAGGCCGTGTTCAAGAATATAAATATTGTTGGGGCATTTAGTGTAGACAACCATATACTGGTCATAACTGAAGAAGGTTCTTTTTATAATTTAGGAAACGAAGGAATTATAGAATGGAAAATTACGTCTTTAGATGATTTTTCACTAACTAAAATTTTCAGTGCAATACAATTGCATGATGGTTCTTTTGTTTTAGGAACAATCTCAAAAGGAATATACCATTTAAATAAAAATGGGGGGGTATTAAAACATATAAATCAGGAAAAGGGAATTAATAATAATACTGTTCTTTCACTGTTTCAAGATAACGATTATAATCTCTGGTTGGGTTTGGATAATGGTATTAGTATTGTTAATCTAGAGTCGCCTTTTAGGGAATATATTGATTATGCAGGAAGTATAGGTGTAGTCTATACGGCAAAGAAAATAGATAATTTGTTATATCTAGGAACCAATCAAGGATTGTTTTACAAAAGAATAGATAGAAATGATGAATTTAAGCTAATAGATGGTACGGAAGGGCAGGTCTGGTCATTAAAGGAAATTGATGGTACCTTATTCTGTGGGCATCACACCGGAACTTATGTAGTAAGGAATGGAGAAGTAAATAAAATCTCGAGCGTGCCAGGCACTTGGGACGTTCAATCTATATCAGGTAGATCCAATTTGCTCATCCAAGGTAATTACAAGGGTCTTAGTATTCTTGAGAATGATGATGGTAATTGGAAGTACCGTAATAGTATCGTCGGTTTTGATAGCTCTACTAGATTTTTTGAAACTGTAGGCGATTATCATATATTGGTTAATCACGATTATAAGGGAGTTTATGATTTAAAAATTAGTAATGATCTTACTAGTGTTGAAAAGATAGACAGAAAAGAGTCAAAGGGAATTGGTTCTAGTTTATTAAGATATAATAACCAAATACTCTACAGTACTATTAATGGTGTTTTTAAGTATAACAAGAATAATGAGGAATTTATAGCAGAGTCTGTTTTAACGAATAACTTCTTCAATGAAGATGAGCATATTATAGGTATACTTAGGTCTACAAATAATTTTGAAAGACTTTGGGGTTTTACAAAAAATAATATAATTACGGTTTCCAAAGGACATTTAAGCAAGGAACCGCAAATGATTAAGATTCCAGTTCCAGCAGCGTTTAGGAGAACAATGGGTGTCTTAGGCTTTGAATCGGTGGTTCATCTAGGGGATGAGTTGTATTTAATAGGAATTTCTAATGGCTACATTACCTTAGATTTAAATGCTATTGAGAAAAGAGTATATGAAGTCAAGATTGGTTCTGCAATCAAAAAAATGCCAAACGATCTTGAAGATAATTTACTCATTCATGATAATCCACAAATATTATATGAAGAAAATAGTATTAGCTTTAATTATAATGTAGCCGAATATGATAAATATACGGAAGTCTATTATCAATACTTGTTAGAAGGTCTAGATGAGGAGTGGAGTAGTTGGAAACTCTCTTCAAGTGCTTCTTTTGATAATATACCTTATGGGGACTATAATTTCAAGGTAAAGGCTAAAATTGGTAATGATGTATCCAGCAATACTGCAAATTATAGTTTTACCATTTTAAGACCTTGGTATGTTTCATATTGGGCAATTATATGTTATATCATCATTGCAATGTTAACCTCGTTACTAATTCATAGAATTTATAAGAGCTATTATAAAAGGCAGCAGCTTCAATTAATAAAAGCCAATAACAAAAGATTGAAGCGTAAAAAGCTTAAGAACCAAAAAAAGATTGTTCAAATTAAAAATGAACAATTACAAGAACTTGTAGATAGTAAAAATAGAGAGTTGGCAATTTCTACAATGAGTATTATTAAGAAAAATGAATTTTTAAGTTCTATAAAGGATAAGTTGAAGGAAAGTTCAGATAATCCTCAGGTAAAATCTGTAATTAAAATAATTGATAGAAACATTAATAATGAAGATGATTGGAAGTTTTTTGAAAGAGCCTTTAATAATGCCGATAAAGATTTTTTGAAAAAAGTGAAAGGTAAACATCCAGAATTATCCGCTAACGATTTACGTTTATGTGCTTATTTAAGGTTAAACCTTTCTTCTAAAGAAATTGCTCCACTTTTAAATATATCTGTCCGCAGTGTAGAAGTTAAAAGATATCGTCTCCGTAAAAAAATGGGTCTTTCTCGTGAATCTGGTTTAACTGACTACATAATGGGTCTTTAATTTCCTCTACAAAACAAAATAATACCACAACATTACCACAACATTTTATGTTTTTGGTTGCTTTCTGTATGCTTTATTAATTAATAAGGTTTTGTTCATTCTACCCCTAAATATTGGTATTATCTATTTTTTTTAGGTTATAATTTGTATTGTATGTTTTTTGTAGTGGTAAAAATTTAGAATATGGTAATTATGTGTGTTAAATTGCTCTAGTGTTATCTTCTTGAATTGAATACAACAAAGATTGTTGTTTGAATCGCTTTTGATAATATTTAAAATTGAATAATTAACTCAACAAAAAAATTAACTATGAAAAATTTAAAGTATATCATGGTATCTTTATTTGCGGTATTAATGAGCTGTGACGGAGATGAAATTGATATTCCAGAATCGGTAATGCCTTCTAACTTAACGGTAAGCGCTCAAAATTTAGGAGAGGGTGTTTTTGAGTTTTCTGCGTCTGCGACAAATGCAAATTATTACCATTATGACTTTGGTGATGGTACTTCGGCATTAGAAACTTCTGGATTAACGACCAAAACTTATGATGAAATTGGGGATAATTCATATACGGTAACTATAACTGCTGGTTCTACGGAAGGGAAAAAGATTTCCGAAACATTGAATGTCTCCGTTTCATTGGCATTTACAGATACTGAGACTATTTCATTTTTGACCAACAATAGTTCAAAAACTTGGTTTTTAGCTGCTGCACAACCTGGGCATTTAGGTTTAGGACCTGCAAGAGAAGGAATTGATGGAGACTGGTGGTATCCTAAATGGTATTCTGCATCGGCGTTTGAAAAATGTGGTACAGATGATTCGGATTGTTTATGTGATGATGAACTAACATTTTCAGTAGATGATTCTGGAGCATTAACGTATATGTTGGATAACAAAGGGCAAACTTATTTTAATGTTGGGCACAAGGCTGTTGTAGGTGGTGCAGAAGATATTGATTTTTGTTATGATTTTGATACTACGGGATCAAAGAGCGTAGTTCTCTCAGAAGTGTCGGGTAATGTCCCAGATGATCAAACTACGGGAATTCAGATGAGTTTTTCAGATGGTGGTTTTATGGGGTATTATGTTGGCTCATCTACCTATGAAATCTTATCGATAAGTGATACTGAATTGTATGTTAGAACTTATGATACGGAAAATGCTGATCTGGCGTGGTACCATAAGTTTACATCTTCAGAAGCTGTAGAAGGTGCTGAAGAAAGCTTGGAAACTATATATACCAATTTGGTTTGGTCAGATGAGTTTGATGTTGATGGTGCGCCAAATCCTGCAAATTGGGCATATGACCTAGGTGCTGGTGGCTGGGGTAATGCGGAATCACAAACATATACCGATAAGGCTGAAAATGTAAAGGTAGAAGATGGGGTCTTGAAAATAACCGCAATAGCTGGCGAAGGTGAAGCAGCTGTTCACTATTTTGATGAAATGACTTTGGTCGATGCTGCAGGAGGTACCCAGTCTATAGAAAATTTTGAAGGTGTTGCTCCGGTTTTTACTGGTTTTGGTGGTGTGGGAACAGGTGTAATTGCCAATCCTGATGCTACTGGTGAAAACACAAGTGCTAATGTAGCGGAATCTACTAAAGCATTAGGTGCTGAAACTTGGGCAGGTTCATTTTTTGATTTATCTGCACCTGTTGATCTTGTTACTTATCCTATTATTACTTTAAAAACATGGTCACCTGCAATTGGTGCAAACATAATTTTAAAACTTGAGAACCAAGCAAACGCGGATGAGAATGTAGAGGTGAGCGTTAGTTCTTCTGTTGCCAATACCTGGGAGACATTATCTTTTGATTTTACAGGAGTTGCAGCAGGTACCTATGATCGCGTTGTGTTGTTTTTTGATTTTGGTGTATCTCCTTCTGGTGGCATCACATCCGGAAGAATAAAATCTGAAAATCTTTTTGAATTTACTTATGGTAGAGTTGAAATTAGAGCTAAACTACCTTCTTCTGGCGGTACTTGGCCTGCATTGTGGGCTTTAGGGGCTAATTTTGATGAGGTGGGTTGGCCTGCAGCCGGTGAGATTGATATCATGGAGCATGTAGGTAATAATAACAATACTATTAGTAGTGCATTACACTATCCAGGTAATTCTGCAGGAAATGCAGTTGTAGGTTCTACACCGGTAGAAAATGCTATCTCTGAGTTTCATAATTACACTGTTGAGTGGACGCCGGACAGTATTAAATTTGTTGTAGATGATCAATTGGTTCACAATAGTTTTGTAAACAATGCTACTACTCCATTTAATGCCGATTTCTTTTTAATTATGAATGTTGCAATGGGTGGTACGTTAGGAGGCACTATAGACCCAGCATTTACAGAGGATACCATGGAGGTTGATTATGTGAGAGTTTATCAATAAAATTAGTTAGTTATTTTTAAAAGGCTGTTGAATATTTTTCGGCAGCCTTTTATTTTTATGTTTCTTTAAAAAAATGAGCTTTTAAATGAATTGTAAATTTTAAGCAATCATCTTTCTAAGGTATTATAAATAAAAAATGCCCCTTGATCAAGGGGCATTTTTTTTAAAGTAATTTTTTTTCAATAAGGATTTGGTATTAAAAGATTAGACAATCCCCAAAAGGGCTAAAAAAGCTCCTACTACAACTACAGCTAAAAATGCATGCATTGCAATAACAAGCACGGATAGATAAGTCTCTACTCCGGTTTTAAAAGATAAATTGTTCATAACATTACCTACTTTAAAGTTACACTACTAAAGTTAGTTGAATTAAGCAACAATTCCATAGAAAAAGTTGTAAAACTCTCTTAAATAGATGTAAAATCCTACTTTATTGTGGTGTGTCGTTTATAAAAAATGCAATTCAGCCTAGAAATCTGTATTTCGTCGATGTCTGAATTTCAGTAATTTATAACATCACATCATCGTTTGTAAAGCTATATAGGCAATATTATTCTAAAATCTATTGAATTAAATTAAACCAATCTGCAATGCCAGCCAAGGGTACAGATAAAAGAATTATTACCAAGCAGGTAACCATTAATCTAAGAAATCCATTGAGTATTTTAACCCCTGAAGTTAATTCTTGTTTCATAATCATTGTTCTATTGTTCTGTACTCAATATGGGAGATCTAACCTAAAGTGCGGTTGAATAGGTTGGTAAAATCGATTAACGTATAGAAAATATCCTTATAAAGTATCTTTTCTATACAATAACTTGCCTTTTTTGAATTGATATAATAGGTGATAACTACGGGGGTTAATTGGTAAATGTTTGTTATTTTGAGGTGAAAACGGAGCTTAGTTTAGAAACAATTAGATTGGTTGCACCAGCTTTTTCTTGAATGTACGTAGTATTGATATTTCCAACTTTTAATCTGTAATCATTACTCGTATAACACTTGTCACTGATTTTTTGAAAGCTTTGGTAATTATGAACGGAAATGACTCCGCCAAGTGCTACTAGTTCTTCTGCCTCTGCAAATTCTTCAAACTGGGGACCTATTATTACTGGAATACCAAAAACTGCTGGTTCTAGTGTATTGTGGAGCCCGGTAGCAAAGCCTCCGCCAACATAGGCAACATCGGCATAACTGTAAATTTTTGTCAAAATACCGATGGTGTCTATGATAAGTACATCATAGTCCTTTAAAGTTGCCTTGTCCATTTCGGTATAGCGCATTACTTTTTTGCTTATGGCCCCGGTAATTTCTTGAATATGACTATTTTTAATTGTGTGCGGTGCAATAACAAACTTAATAGGCTGGTTGTTTTGGTTGATATAGTCAATAATGACTTTTTCGTCTTCTGGCCAAGTGCTACCAGCTACATAGCAATATTGTTCGTTTTTAAATAGTTTCATGAAATCTAGCTCGTTATTACGCTCTAAAATTTCACTTACCCGATCAAAACGGGTGTCCCCTGCAATGGTAACATTTGTAAGGTTACCAAAAGAACTTAATAGTTTTTTAGACTTTTCATTCTGTACAAATATATGGGTAAACTGGGTCATTGCTTTACGCATAAAACCACCGTACCATTTAAAATATATTTGATTTTCTTTAAACAATGCCGAAATTAAAAATGTTGGTATATCGTTTTTTTTCAGTTTCAATAGGTAGTTAGGCCAAATTTCATATTTAATGAATATGGCTATATCTGGGTGGGCAGCAGTTAAAAATGAATTTACTTTTGACTTGGTGTCCATAGGCAAATAGCAAATACAATCTGCTACCTTGCTGTCTTTTTTCACCTCATACCCGGAAGGTGAAAAAAAAGTAAGAAGTATTTTATGTGATGGATGTTGATCTTTTAGTTTTTCAATAACGGGCAATCCTTGTTCATACTCACCTAAAGAAGCGGCATGGATCCATATTACCTTGTCTTCTTTTGAAATTTTTTGATTGATCAAGGAAATAGTTTCTCTTCTTCCATTTACAAATAAGGATAGTTTTGTGTTTGTTAGTGCTAGGGCCTTTAAAATGGCAGAGGCACTGATGACGATAAGGTTATAGAGAAAGTACAAACTGATGCTTTTGGGCTAAATTACGTTTCTTTCCATAAAATTACTGTCGCCTGTTTCGTATTTTTGTATTGCTTCATGTAATTACAACAGATGAAAAAGATACAAATGGTAGACCTAGGTGGTCAATACCAAGAAATTAAAGATCAAGTAAATACTTCAATAACCCAAATATTAGAAACTTCGGCATTTATTAACGGACCTGAGGTGCACGCATTTCAAAAGGAGTTGGAAGAATATCTGCAGGTTAAACATGTAATACCATGTGCCAACGGTACAGATGCCTTGCAGATAGCAATGATGGGTTTGGGTTTAAAGCCGGGTGATGAGGTAATAACGGCAGATTTTACTTTTGCCGCAACAGTAGAGGTAATTGCCTTGCTACAGTTAACTCCTGTTTTGGTCGATGTTTATCCTGATACCTTTAACATTGACATTGAAGCGATCGAAAAAGCAATTACGCCCAAAACGAAGGCTATCGTTCCTGTTCATCTTTTTGGTCAATGTGCCAATATGGATGCAATTTTAGATTTGGCAAAAAAACATGACTTGTTCGTTATTGAAGATAATGCACAGGCCATTGGCGCCAAGTATCTTGCTAAAGATGGTACCAAACAGATGGCTGGCAGTATGGGTCATGTTGGTGCTACTTCTTTTTTTCCGTCAAAAAACCTGGGTTGTTATGGTGATGGTGGTGCAATCTTTACTAATGACGACAAACTGGCGCATACGCTTCGCGGTATTGTAAACCATGGAATGTATGAGCGCTACCATCATGATGTGGTTGGTGTAAATTCAAGATTAGATTCTATACAAGCGGCCGTATTACGTGCTAAATTGCCAAAGTTAGATTGGTATTGTGAAGCAAGAAGAAATGCAGCACGAGCCTATTCTAAAGCTTTTGAAGGGCAAGAGCATATTGTTACACCTGTAACGGTCAACAATTGTGGAGGTATTTGTGATGTGTGCGATTGTCACGTTTTTCATCAATACACGTTGCGTATAACAAACGGTAAAAGAGATGAATTGGCACAATTTTTAGCCAAAAATGAAGTTCCTTTTGGTATCTATTACCCAATTCCACTTCACAAGCAAAAGGCATATCTAGATGATAGATATAACGAAGCGGATTTTCCGGTTACAAATCAATTGGTCACAGAGGTATTGTCTTTGCCAATGCATACAGAGTTAGATCAAGAACAGATTGACCATATAACGCAGTTGGTTATCGGGTTTGTTAACGGGTAGTAAGTATAGTTTTCTAAATTTGATAACGTTCAAATAGTATTATAAATGAAAGTATTAGTAACAGGCGGATTAGGTTTTATTGGTTCTCATACCGTTGTAGAATTACAGAACAAAGGATTTGAAGTTGTCATTATTGATGACTGTTCAAATTCAGATGAAAGCGTTCTTGATGGTATAGAGGCAATAACCGGAAAAAAACCGGCTTTTGAAAAATTGGATTTAAAAGAAAAGCATAAGGTCGAAGACTTTTTTCAACGTTATCAAGATGTTACTGGTGTTATCCATTTTGCTGCATCTAAAGCGGTTGGTGAGAGCGTTGAAAAGCCTCTTTTATATTATGAGAACAACATAGGTACCCTAGTTTACATTTTAAAGGAATTGTGTAAAAAGAATAAAGCCAGCTTTATCTTTAGTTCTTCATGTACCGTTTACGGTCAAGCCGATAAAATGCCTATTACAGAAGATGCACCGGTTAAGGCAGCAGAATCTCCATATGGTAATACCAAGCAAATGGGCGAAGAAATCATTGCCGATACTTGTAAGGTGATACCGAATTTGAATGCTATTGCCCTACGTTATTTTAACCCAATGGGCGCACACCCTAGTGGTGAAATAGGGGAATTGCCCAAAGGTGTACCTCAGAATTTGGTGCCTTTTATTACCCAAACGGGTATAGGGTTAAGAGAAGAATTGTCGGTTTTTGGAGATGATTACCCTACGCCAGATGGTACTTGTATTAGAGATTATATTTATGTGGTTGATTTAGCTAAAGCCCATGTTGTAGCATTAGAGCGTTTACTTAATGGTAAAAATGAATCTAATTATGAGGTATTTAATGTAGGTACTGGTAAGGGTAGCTCTGTATTAGAGGCTATAAAGAGTTTTGAAAAAGTGTCTGGCAGAAAATTAAATTACAAGGTAGTAGGTAGAAGGCCTGGTGATGTTACTACCGCTTATGCAGATACAACAAAGGCAAATAAAGTTTTAGGCTGGAAAGCTGAATATAGCCTGGATGAAGCTATGAACTACGCTTGGATTTGGGAACAGAAAATACGTGACTGATTTTTTCAGGGTCTACAATATAAATAAGGGGAAATATGGCTATATTTCCCCTTATTTAATTTAAAGGCCGTCTGTTATGAAAAATTCGTTGTTTCTTTTAGTTTTGTTCGTGTTTTCAGTTGTATCCGCTCAAGATACCTATTTACAATGTGGGAAAATAGTTGATGTAGCATCTGGTAAAATCTTGTCTGAAAAAACAATAGTCATTTCAGAAAATAAGATTAGGGAGATTAGAAATGGTTTTGTTGCTGGAAGTGATGCCGACAAAACAATAGATCTAAAATCGAAAACTATTTTACCGGGCTTTATAGATATGCATGTTCATATTGAAAGCGAATCTAGTCCTTCAAGATATTTAGAAGCATTTACTTTAAATGAAGCCGATGTTGCTTTTGAGTCTACAGTTTATGCCAAAAGAACATTGATGGCCGGTTTTACCACAGTTCGTGATTTAGGTGGCTCAGGAGTAAATATCGCCTTAAAAAAAGCGATAAATAAGGGTACGGTGGTAGGACCAAGAATTTTTACTGCAGGTAAAGCACTTGCTTCTACCGGTGGTCATGCAGATCCTACTAATGGTAGAAGTAATGAACTAATGGGGGATCCAGGACCAAAAGAAGGTGTGGTCAATTCTCCCGAAGATGGTAGAAAAGCGGTACGTCAGCGGTATAAAGATGGTGCGGACGTTATTAAAATTACAGCTACGGGCGGCGTATTAAGTGTAGCTAAAAGTGGTCAAAACCCTCAATTTACCATTGAAGAAATAAAGGCGATTACTGATACGGCCAATGACTATGGTATGCTTACCGCAGCCCATGCCCATGGTGACGAAGGTATGCAAAGAGCTATTTTAGGAGGAATTAAAACTATAGAGCATGGTACATTGATGTCTGAGGAAACTATGGATTTAATGATTAAGCATAACACATTTATGGTTCCTACTATTTCTGCAGGCCAAGAGGCGGCCAGATTGGCAAAAATACCTAATTATTTGCCTCCGGTCGTTGCTAAAAAAGCTTTAGAAATTGGTCCTAAATTGAACGCTACATTTGCAAAAGCTTATAAAAAAGGGGTCAGTATAGCTTTCGGTACAGATTCTGGGGTGTCTCCCCATGGAGATAACGCTAAAGAATTTATTTACATGAATAAAGCAGGGATGCCAATTATAGAGGCGTTGCGCTCTGCCACTATAACAAATGCCATGCTTTTGGGTGAGAAAGAGTTAGGGCAGATCAAGGTGGGGTATATCGCAGATATTGTTGCTGTAAATGAAAACCCTTTAAACAATGTTGAAACACTTACGGACGTGGTTTTTGTAATGAAGGAAGGGGTGGTGTATAAACAATTGTAATAACTCCATTTTTTCTTTTCATAATTGTATCAATACGAATGATTGTATGAAGTTGAAAGTTGATAATAGTGAGCAACTAATACAGGTGGCCGTAGACGCTTTTCTAATAGTTGAATTGAAGCAGCAGGTAATTAAAGATTTTATGCTTGCGAATGTTCCCTTAAGTATGCCAAAAAATTTGGAGAATATTGCTTTTGTAGCTCTCATTCGTGAAAAGATATACTTCTTAATGATGGAGCATTTTGCAGAATATCTTAACTTAATGTATATCATAGATGTACCTGAACGTGAATTTCAGCATATAGAGATTACCGATACCGTAGATGTGGCGGATCAGGTTACATTCTTAATTTTAAAAAGAGCGTATAAAAAGGTATGGTATCGGAAAATGTACCAGTAATTTGTGTAACTGTTTTTATACTTTAATGTAAAATTCTTTTTTGTCCATAAAGTAGCCAACTAGCCAACAGGTAAGCATAACCCATAGGGCAAATAATAGAGATCCAAAGTAATCGCCAGTAGTAGCAATGAAAATATTGTTGGCTATCCAATTATATGCGGTAGTACCTTTCATGTTTATTTCTGCCAAACTAATTATAAAAAGCTCCGATAATAAATAGATAAACAAGGTGTTTCTGCCAAATACTTCAAAGAAATAAGTCCATTTTCCAGGTTTTAGTATGTCAAGAAAATATATTAAAATGGCAATAATAAATATATCAATACCGCTGGTAAGTAATACAAAAGAACTGGACCATAGCTTTTTGTTGAACGGAAGTATTAAATCCCACGCAAATCCCGTAATTATAAGAATGCCGGCAGCCATGAAGAGTTTGGCTATGGTTTCAAAATTTTGACCGCTCTTTTGAATGAATTTACCGGTAAAGTATCCGGCAATGACATTGACTATGGCAGGTAATGTACTTAATAATCCTTCAGGGTCAAAAGCCGTACCACCGTTGCCGTGATACAAATGGTCAGCTCCAATTAAAAATTTATCGAGTTTTAAAACGGCATTTCCCGTTAAGGTCAAGTCTCCAAATGCTACTAGAATAATATGATAACCTATTAGTGCTATCACACTAAAAAATAATACAGATTTTGTATTAAAATAATGGAGCAGAATAGAAGCGAACAAATAGCATAGTGCTATACGTTGTAATACGCCAAATATTCTGGTCTCGGCAATAGGTTTTAAGTTACCTTCTTCAAAAAATGGAAACCAATACATAAGAAACCCTAATAAGAATATTACCAAAAATCGTTTTAAAACTTTTTTAAAAAATGCGCTGTTTCCTAAGTTTTCGTACTTCTTCATACTAAAACTCATAGCATTGCCAACTACGAATAAAAATGTAGGGAAGACAAGATCGGTAAGTGTAAACCCGTTCCATGCAGCATGCTTTAATATTCCAAAACTGGTATCTCCGTTTCCGGGAGAGTTTACGACGATCATGAGGGCTACATCCATTCCCCTAAAAACATCCAATGAAAGATATCGGTTTTTCAGTTTGTTCATGCCGGTCGGTTTGGTTTGTTGAAGGGTAATGATATATTAAAAATAAACTCGAACAAAAGGCATTAGTGCATTGCCGTAAATACTCTTGGTGTCATCGTACAATACATCGTAACGTAGTCCAAAAGTTACATTTCTATTACTGTAACCGGCACCTATAAAGAATGCGGGTAGCCAATAATTATCTTCAATATTTATGGTCGGTGTCGTAATCGTTCTATTTATACGTAATTGCTCAAATTCTGCGGATAGTTGTATTTGTGGTAATGGATTGTATAATGATAGAACACTGCCGCCATAGGCCAATAATTTATCATTGTCAAACTTGGCATAATTAAAACTTAAACTGGCCCCAGAAGCAAATTTGTCGTTAAATTGATAAATGGCACTTGGTGCAATAGATCCATTGAATCCATTATTTGTGAACCCTAATCCAATACTTCCACCAAATCTAACGTTATTCCAGAAATCAGAATTGTTTTTTGATGCTTGGGCAAGTGTTATGGTGATATTTAACGTTGCTAACCCAATGAAAATTATTTTTTTTAAGCTCATATGACGATTTTGTTTTAAAGTTTCGTTTTTTTCAATAATACATGGCATTCTATCGTTAGATATTGTAAATGTTGTATTTTTGTTAGAAATTTATTCTAAAGATACAGAAAGTAATTCATGGATAAATATTCCTTTTTAAATACCGTTCATACCTCTTTTTTTTCAGAGTTATACGATAAGTACTTAGTAAATCCAGATAGTGTAGAGCCAAGCTGGAGAGCCTTTTTTCAAGGATTCGATTTTGGGGTTGAAAGCTCTTTAGACGAGTTGGAAATCGATGAAAATCGAACTACGGTTGTAGTAAACGGCCATTCTAGTGAAATGCCGGAATCTCTTCAAAAAGAGTTTCAGGTAATTCGCTTGATCGATGGTTACCGAAGCAGAGGCCATCTGTTTACTAAGACAAACCCCGTACGTGAACGAAGACATTACGAGCCAACTTTAGAAATTGAAAATTTTGGATTAGCTTCTTCTGATCTGGAAACTGTTTTTAATGCCGGTGACGTAATTGGTATAGGTCCCAGCTCTTTAAAAGAGATTGTTAGGCATCTACAAAGTATCTATTGCGATGCTATTGGAGTAGAGTATATGTATATTCGAAAACCAGAGCGTGTTAAATGGATCCAAGATTGGATAAACGTAAATGACAATCATCCTAATTTTGAGCCAGACCGTAAAAAACATATTCTTAAGAAGCTTAATCATGCTATATCTTTTGAAACTTTTTTGCATACTAAATACGTAGGGCAAAAAAGGTTTTCATTGGAAGGTAATGAATCATTGATACCTGCCTTGGATGTAATTGTGGAACGCGCCGCTGAAATGGGTGTGAAGCAATTTGTTATGGGTATGGCTCACCGTGGTAGATTGAACGTGCTTACCAATATATTCGGTAAATCCGCTAAAGATATCTTCAGTGAATTCGATGGTAAAGACTACGAGCAAGAGATTTTTGATGGTGATGTTAAATATCACTTAGGTTGGACGTCTGATAGAAAATCTGACAACGGTAATAAAATTAAGATGAGCATTGCTCCTAACCCATCTCACTTAGAGACGGTAGGTGCTGTCGTTGAGGGTATTGCAAGAGCAAAACAAGATGCGGATTATCAAGATGATATTTCTAAGGTTTTGCCTATTGTAGTTCATGGTGATGCTGCTATAGCTGGTCAAGGTTTGGTCTATGAAGTGGTTCAAATGGCCGGGCTAGATGGATATAAGACCGGTGGTACTATACATATAGTGGTAAACAATCAAATTGGTTTTACAACAAACTATTTAGATGCCAGAACATCTACCTATTGTACCGATGTTGCCAAGGTAACGTTGAGTCCGGTGTTACATGTTAATGCAGATGATGCGGAGGCTGTAGTACATGCATCTCTTTTTGCGTTAGAATATAGAATGCAGTTTAAGGGAGATGTGTTTATAGATTTGTTGGGGTATAGAAAATACGGGCATAATGAAGGTGATGAACCAAGGTTTACACAACCAAAATTATACAAGGCTATATCCAAGCATAAAAATCCAAGAGATATATATGCAGAGAAACTTATTCAAGAAGGTGTTATTGATAGCACTTACGTTAAGCAGTTAGAAAAGCAGTATAAGGATTCTCTTGAGGAAAAATTAGAAGATTCCCGGAAAGAAGACAAAACTGTAATTACTCCGTTCATGGCAGATGAATGGAAAGGTTTTGAGAATGTCCGTGAATGGGAGATGATGGATGCCGTGAATACTAAATTTTCTAAAACCAAATTAAATAAAATTGCCAAGGTAATAACTGCTTTGCCAGAGGGGAAAAAGTTTTTACGTAAAGTTGAGAAGTTGGTTAAAGATAGGTACAATATGTATTTTGAAGCCGATAACTTAGACTGGGCAATGGGTGAGCTCTTAGCTTACGGTTCTTTACTGGAAGAAGGGTATGCAGTTCGTATGTCCGGGCAAGATGTGGAGCGTGGTACTTTTTCTCACCGTCATGCGGTAATGAAAGTTGAAGAAAGTGAAGAAGAGGTTATTTTGTTAAATCACCTTTCTGAAAAGCAAGCTAAATTTCAGATATATAATTCACTATTGTCAGAATATGGTGTTGTAGGTTTTGACTATGGTTACGCCATGGCAAGTCCTAATACATTAACTATTTGGGAAGCGCAATTTGGAGATTTCAGTAATGGAGCTCAAATTATGATCGACCAATATATCTCTGCGGCAGAAGATAAATGGAAACTTCAAAATGGTTTGGTAATGTTATTGCCTCACGGTTATGAAGGGCAAGGTGCAGAGCATTCTTCGGCAAGAATGGAGCGTTATTTGCAACTATGTGCAAAAGATAATATGTATATAGCGGATGTAACTACGCCAGCGCAGATGTTCCATATTCTTCGTAGACAAATGAAGGCTAATTTTAGAAAGCCTTTGATCATATTTACGCCTAAAAGTTTGTTGAGGCATCCTAAAGCGGTGTCTAAGATTGCAGATTTAACTACCGGAGGTTTCCAAGAGGTAATAGATGATGAAACCGCAGATGTCAAAAAAATAAAATCTTTGGTATTTTGTACGGGTAAATTCTATTATGACCTTCTGGCGGTCAAAGAAGAGAATTCTAGGGATGATGTGGCATTGGTAAGAATAGAGCAATTGTTTCCTATTCCTGAAAAGCAAATTAGGGAGGCTATTGCCAAATATAAGAATGCGGACGATATAGTTTGGGCTCAGGAAGAACCTAGAAATATGGGGGCGTGGAGCCACCTGTTAACGCATTTTGATGAAGCTAGGAATTTTAGAGTAGTTTCTAGACGTTTTTATGCGGCACCCGCAGCGGGTAGTTCTGTACGTTCAAAAGCACGTCACCAACAAGTTATAGATTACGTCTTTGATAAGACAAAGGACAATATGTCCAAACCTAAAAAATAAAATAACATATCAAATTATAGAAAGAATGATTCTAGAAATGAAAGTCCCTTCGCCGGGAGAGTCTATCACAGAGGTAGAGATAGCGGAATGGTTAGTTGAAGATGGGGATTATGTAGAAAAAGATCAAGCAATTGCTGAGGTAGATTCTGATAAAGCTACTTTAGAATTGCCTGCAGAAGTTAGTGGTACAATTACATTAAAAGCAGAAGAGGGCGATGCTGTTGCCGTTGGTGCCGTTGTTTGTTTAATTGACACAAGTGCAGCAAAACCAGAAGGTGATTCTGGTGCAACAAGTGCTCCTAAGGAAGAGAAAAAAGAAGCCCCTAAAACTGAAAAAGCTCCACAGCCAGTTCAGGCTAAAGAAACTTATGCTTCAGGTGTTCCTTCGCCTGCAGCCAAGAAAATATTGGATGAAAAAGGTGTAGACAGTACATCTGTATCCGGTTCTGGCCGTGATGGCAGAATTACCAAGGAAGATGCTGTAAATGCAGTGCCTTCAATGGGGTCGCCAACTGGTGGAAGCCGTGGTGAGTCCCGTTCAAAACTTTCTATGTTACGTAGAAAAGTAGCTGAGCGATTAGTATCCGCAAAAAATGAAACGGCTATGTTGACCACTTTTAACGAAGTGGATATGAGTGCTGTATTTGAACTTAGAAATAAGTATAAAGAGGATTTTAAAAGTAAGCATGGTGTAGGGTTAGGATTTATGTCCTTCTTTACTAAAGCCGTAGTTAGGGCTCTAGAAATGTATCCTGCCGTTAATTCTATGATTGATGGTAAGGAAATGATTTCTTATGATTTCTGTGATATTAGTATTGCGGTATCGGGACCAAAAGGATTAATGGTTCCTGTAATCCGTAATGCTGAAAACTTAACATTTAGAGGTGTTGAAGCTGAGGTAAAAAGATTGGCGATCAGAGCTCGTGAAGGTGAAATTACCGTAGATGAAATGACGGGTGGTACATTTACTATCACTAATGGTGGTGTATTTGGTTCTATGTTGTCTACGCCAATTATCAACCCGCCACAAAGTGCTATTCTAGGTATGCATAATATTGTAGAAAGACCAATTGCGCGTGACGGAGCTATTGCGATAGCGCCAATTATGTATGTTGCATTGTCATATGATCACCGAATTATTGATGGTAAAGAATCTGTAGGGTTCTTGGTGGCAATCAAAGAAGCAATAGAAAATCCAGAAGAAATATTGATGGACAATAACGTTAAGAAAGCTTTGGAAATGTAATTTTCTAAAATTAGAATAAAGTAAAAAGCGTTGAGATTACTCAACGCTTTTTCTTTTTTAGATAAATACATTTTTTATCATAGTCAATAATAGCCTTGGACTTTTTTAGAATGTCTGCTCCTATAATTCCGTCAACAGGTTCTGCATTATGTGCCGTAAGTGCTTCGTTCACATGCTTCAGGTCAAATAATACAATTTCCAGTTTTTTAAACTTCCAGGAATTTAAATTTATCGTATTCCTTTTGGATACCAATGTTTCCATATTTGTGGCGCCCGCACCCGCCGCTTTAATTATAGATTCTTCTGAAATTAAGTTAAAATGCGCAATACGATCTAAACCTATACAGGTATTAGATGCTCCGGTGTCCAATATAAATCGTCCTTTAACAGAATTTATTTCGGCATAAATCTCAAAGTGATCGGTCGTAGTCAAAACTAAGGGAATGCGTACGTAATTTTTATCCTTCAAAAATTTTTTGAGGGTTGTCATAATTCATTTTTTTTCAAAGATAAGCCTATTTTTGCGGCATGATTATAACAGATACACATACCCATTTATATGGTGAAGCTTTTGATGATGACCGAAGAGAAGCTGTGCAGAAAGCAATTGATTTAGGCGTAAAACGGTTTTTTATTCCTGCTATAGATTCTACGTATACAGAAAGTATGTTGGCACTAGAGAAAGATTTTCCGGGGTATATGTTTTTAATGACAGGTTTGCATCCCACGCATGTGAAAGAGAATTTTGAAGAAGAGTTGGCCCATGTAGAAGAAATGTTAAATAAGCATACGTATTATGCCATTGGTGAAATAGGAATTGACCTTTATTGGGAAAAGAAGTATTTAAAAGAACAGCAAATTGCTTTTAGAAAGCAAATACAAATAGCGAAGAAGCATAAATTGCCTATCGTTATTCATTGTCGGGAAGCTTTTGATGAGGTGTTTGAAATACTAGAGGAGGAGAAAGGGGATAATTTAAGAGGAATTTTTCATTGCTTTACGGGTACATTTGAGCAGGCAGAAAAAGCAATTTCATATAATATGAAGTTAGGTATTGGTGGGGTTGTAACTTTTAAGAATGGTAAAATAGATACTTTTCTAAAAAATATAGATTTAAAACATATAGTTTTAGAAACTGATGCGCCCTACTTGGCACCTACACCTTACAGGGGTAAAAGAAATGAAAGTGCATATATTGTTAATGTTCTAGAAAAGTTAGCGGATATTCATAGTGTTTCAAATGAGGAAATAGCTTTGCTTACAACAGAGAATTCCAAAGAGGTTTTCGGAATTTAATAATTATAATAAAATGCTGTTTTGGGTATAGATAAAAGAAATATTTTATTGATTTATACAGGTGGTACTATAGGTATGATGAAAGATTATACTTCTGGGGCTTTAAAAGCTTTCGATTTCTCGCAATTAATGAGAAATATACCAGAGCTTAATCAGTTAGATTGTACGATATCTAGTTTTTCGTTCGATCACCCCATAGATTCATCTAATATGAACCCCACGCATTGGGTGGCTATTGCAGATATAATTTCAGGAAAATATCAAGATTATGATGGGTTTGTGGTATTACATGGTAGTGATACCATGAGCTATACGGCCTCTGCGTTGAGTTTTTTGCTTGAAAATCTTTCTAAGCCGGTGATATTTACAGGGTCTCAATTGCCTATAGGAGATTTAAGGACCGATGCAAAAGAAAATTTGATAACAGCAATACAAATTGCAGCATTATATAAAAATGGTAAGCCGGTTATTCAGGAAGTAGGACTTTATTTTGAATATAAATTGTACCGTGGCAATAGAACTACTAAGATAAATGCAGAGCAATTTCAGGCGTTTGCCTCATTAAACTATCCTCATTTGATTGAATCTGGTGTGCATTTGACCGTTTTTGAGGAATATTTATTGCCACAAAAAAGAAAATTAAAGCTAAAATCCCATAGAAATATGGACGATAATGTTGCAATTTTAAAAATTTTTCCAGGAATTAATAAAAATGTTATTGATGCAATTTTAAACGCTGAAAATTTAAAAGCGTTGATTTTGGAGACATATGGTTCTGGAAATGCGCCTATGGAAGAATGGTTTCTTAAGAAATTAAATAATGCTATAAAAGCAGGTGTACATATAATCAACGTTACACAGTGTTCTGGTGGCGCGGTTATGATGGGGCACTATGAGACAAGTTCCAGGTTAAAACAAATGCAAGTGATTAATGGTAAGGATATTACAACCGAGGCTGCCATTACAAAGGCAATGTACTTACTAGGCAGTGGTGTCTCCCATGAATTGTTCAAAACTGTTTTTGAAACTTCTTTACGCGGAGAGATGCTGTAAATTTAACAGTGCTTTAATTTCTTAAACCAATATTTTTTTTGTTATTTGCCCACCCTTAAAAAAGGTATCTTAGAGAGGTGGCCGAGTGGTCGAAGGCGCACGCCTGGAAAGTGTGTATACCCCAAAAGGGTATCGAGGGTTCGAATCCCTTCCTCTCTGCAAGTAAGTTTTACTTTTTTTATATTGTTTTTTTTTTATCTTTAACCCTATTAACTAACTAATTTAAGTTTGAAAAAATGAAAAAATTATTCCCAAGCCTAGCAGTCGCTGGGGCATTTGTAGCAGGTACAAATATTGTAAGTGCAAAAGTAGCAGCAGTAGCTTTGCTAGTTCAAGAAGGAGGAGCTGAAGCGGAAAGAGGATTCACTCAACTATTAAAGGAGATGTTCATTACTGGTGGTGCCGGTTTCATGGGTATCGTTCTTTTGTGTTTGATTCTTGGTCTTGCAGTTGCTATTGAAAGAATTATTTATTTGAACATGGCTAGTACAAATTCTACTAAGTTGAAACAACAAGTTGAAGACGCATTGGCATCTGGTGGTGTTGAAGCTGCAAAAGAGGTTTGTAGAAATACAAAAGGTCCTGTTGCTTCTATCTACTACCAAGGTTTGGATAGAGCTGGTGAGAGCATTGAGTCTGCGGAAAAAGCTGTTGTGGCTTACGGTGGAGTTCAAATGGGTCAATTAGAGAAAAACGTTTCTTGGTTATCTTTATTTATCGCTATTGCACCAATGCTTGGTTTCATGGGTACGGTAATTGGTATGATTGCGGCCTTCCAAAAGATTGCAGCTGTTGGTAACTTAAGTGCATCTCTTATTGCAGGTGATATTCAGGTTGCATTATTAACAACGGTATTCGGTCTTATTACGGCAATTATCCTTCAAATTTTCTATAACTATATTATCGCTAAAATTGATAGCATCGTTAATGATATGGAAGACTCTTCTATTACATTGATCGATATGTTGGTAGATCACAAAAAATAAGTATCACTTTTAATACCTAAAAATTATGCAAAAAATTATTAAAATAGCATTAATTGCTATAGGTGTATTAAGTGCTATACTATGGTATTTATTGCCAAGTTCAGATATGCCGGCAGCTGAAGCTGCTCAAAGTGGAGCTTTGAACACAATGTTTATTATTACTTACCTTTTATTGGGTGTTGCTGTTGTAGTAAGTTTAGTGTTTACATTAAAAAACTTATTTTCAAACCCACAAGGTCTTAAGAAGACGTTGTTCGTTGTTGGTGGTTTTTTATTAGTAGTTGGGGTTTCTTATGTTTTGGCTAGTGGAACGGATGTTGATCCTGAGTACGCCGCTATGACAGATGAGGGTACTATTAAGAATATAGGAATGGGATTGAATGTATTTTTTATCCTTACTATAATCGCTGTACTATCTTTAGTTATACCAGCTGTTAAAAACATGTTTAGTAAATAATAAAATAAGAAAACTATGGCTAGAAGAGCAGGAGCACCAGAAGTAAGTGCGGGTTCAATGGCAGACATAGCTTTCCTTTTACTTATCTTTTTCTTGGTAACTACTACTATTGAAACTGATGCAGGATTGGATCGTATGTTGCCGCCAATGGAGCCACCTACTGAAGCGCCACCAATTATTAAACAGAAGAACATTTTTACGGTGAATATTAACCGAAATGGTCAATTGTTGGTGGAAGATGAGATTCTTTCAATAGATAAATTGCGTGAAAAAGCAATTGCGTTTTTAGATAACGGTGGAGCACCATCAGGAAGTCCTGATTACTGTAACTACTGTAAAGGTAAACGTGATGCTGAATCTTCGGATAACCCGACAAAAGCAATTATCTCTTTGAAAAATGATCGTGAAACAAAATACAGTACGTACATAACAGTTCAGAATGAGCTAGTAGGTGCATACAACGATCTTAGAAATAGAGAAGCTAAGCGTTTATTCGGCAAAGATTATGTTGAAATGGAAGCTGAGTATTTGAACCCTGAAACTGAAGATTCCGTAAAGGAAGAACTAAAGGAGAAGGTGACTAGAATACAAGGTTTGTTTCCTCAGAAATTATCTGAAGCTGAAACTTCAAGCGAATAATTAATAAATTAAAAGTAACACTATGTCAAAATTTGCAAAGAAAAAAGATGGAGAGGTACCAGCGGTATCAACAGCTTCCCTTCCTGACATTGTATTTATGCTTTTGTTTTTCTTTATGACGGTAACCGTTATGAAGGATAGTTCCTTGAAAGTTGAAAACGTACTTCCAAATGCTAGTGAAGTTAAGAAGTTGGAAAAGAAAGATCGTGTTATCTATATTTATGTTGGGAAGCCAACAAAGGAATTTGAGAAAACGTTTGGGTCTGAGCCAAAAATTCAATTGAACGATAAATTCGCTAGTCCTTCAGAAGTTGGTGATTATATTTTAATGGAAAGAGCTAAAAAGCCTCAGGAAATTCAAAATGTATTGACTACAGCACTTAAGGTTGATAAGAACGCAAATATGGGATTGATATCCGATATTAAACAAGAGTTAAGAAAAGTAAATGCCTTAAAGGTAAATTATACTACCTATGAAGGTGATGCTTTCAATAATCTACAATAGTTAGTTAAGTAGAATATCACATTTTCAAAACGCTTCAAATTTATTTGAAGCGTTTTTTATTTCATTAACTTTACTTCATGCGTATTGTTATTTTATTTTTATTAAGTACTCTTTATACCAATGCTCAAGTTGCTAACGATAGTGTTGTTTATAAGAGATATTTAGAGGATCAGTTTTATCTGGGGTTGTCCTATAATTTTATATTGAACCATCCTGAGGGTTCTAATCAACGTAATTTATCTTATGGTCTGCAAGCTGGTATAATAAAAGATATTCCTTTAAATCGTACAGGAACTAAGGCTATTGGTATAGGAGCAGGTTTTGCGTTGAATAGTTATTACTCTAATTTAGTCGCAGATATTTCCGGTGAAACTATTTCTTATAGTATAAACGATGATATTACCAGAAGTAAGTTAGAAACACATTTATTGGAATTTCCTTTAGAATTTAGATGGCGTAACTCTACCGCAGAAGAATATAAGTTTTGGCGTTTATATGGAGGTATTAAAGCAGCGTATGTGTTAGGTGCGCGATCAAAGTATGATTTAGGGGACATTAGTAGTGGATTTAAGAATACGGACCTTAATGAATTTCAGTACGGTCTTACCTTTAGTTTTGGTTATAATACTTTTAATATTAACGCATACTATTCCTTAACAGAGTTGTTCAACGGTTCTGCTTCGGTTAATGGAGAGGTACTACAATATCGACCATTGCGGATAGGACTTATTTTTTATATTCTATAACCAGAACCTTACGGTCAATAATTGCGATAAAAGTCCAATTAAAAGACCAATTATTACTTCTATTCCAGTGTGAGCTTTTAGGGCTAATCTAGCGGTTATGATACTTCCTGTAGCTAAAATGAAAAAGCTGATCGCTATGATCAGATTGATTTCAAAATGTATGCTTAAATTAATCAAATACATTAAGAGGCCACTAACACCAACGGTATGTAGACTTACTTTAAAATTAAAAAATAGTAATAATATACACGCTATAGTAGCTCCTAGAAGTCCTGTAAAATAAAAGTATAGCTCACTAACATAATTATTAGGAATAACCTTATAAAGGATTAAAAGAAGAATAGAAGCGTGAATGTAGAGCGGATATTTTCTTTCTTGTATCGTATGTAGTGAGAGGGATTCTACCAGACCTAGATTTCTTAAAATAAAAAAAGTGATGATAGGAATAATAACCGTTAAGATGAAAATAGGTAGAATGCTGGCACTCTGTATTTCTAGTGGAGTATACTTGGGTGTTATAAGAAAGTATGCAACAGTACCACCAAGAGGTATGAAAAGGGGGTGTAGGATATATGAGATTATAGTAGAGAAAAGCTTCATTAAATTTCTTTTCTCATACGTGCTACGGGAATATTAAGTTGCTCTCTGTATTTGGCAACCGTTCTCCTTGCAATAGGATAGCCTTTTTCTTTTAAAATTGTAGCAAGTTTGTCATCCGTTAGAGGTTTTTTCTTAGGTTCGTTCTGGATAACGGTTTCTAAGATTTTCTTTATCTCTTTAGTAGAAACATCTTCTCCTTGCTCATTCTTCATAGACTCGGAGAAGTATTCTTTAATGAGTTTGGTGCCATATGGAGTATCCACGTATTTGCTGTTGGCAACCCTAGAAACCGTAGAAACGTCCATACCAATTTCATCGGCAATATCTTTCAATATCATAGGTCTCAGGTTACGCTCATCTCCTGTCAAGAAATATTCTTTTTGATATTGCATAATTGAGTTCATAGTAATGTATAAGGTCTGCTGACGTTGTCTTATAGCATCTATAAACCATTTTGCAGCATCTAACTTTTGCTTAATGAACATCACGGTATCTTTCTGGGACTTAGACTTCTCTTTTGCCTCTTTGTACCCTTTAAGCATATTGCTATACTCTCTGGATACGTGTAGTTCTGGGGCATTTCTACCGTTAAGTGTAAGCTCTAGTTCTCCTTCAGTGATTCTAATGGCAAAATCCGGTACTACGTGCTCAACAATTCGGTTATTGCCGGAATATGAGCCGCCTGGCTTAGGGTTCAATTTCTCAATTTCTCCAATGGCTTCTTTTAGTTCAGCTTCGGTAATATTATGTTTTTGAATTAATTTTTGATAATGTTTTTTAGTAAAATGCTCAAAAGACTTTCTAAGAATTTCAGTAGCTAGTTCAATACTTGGCGTAATTTCTTTACGTTCAAGTTGTATTATTAAGCATTCTTCCAAAGATCGAGCTCCAACACCTGGAGGATCTAATTCTTGGACAATTGATAGTATTCTGGTAATAGTTTCTTCATCCGTATATACGTTTTGTGTGAAGGCCAAATCGTCCATAATATCTGCGATAGGTCTGCGTATATATCCGCTTTCATCAACACTACCAACTAGGAACTCTGCAATATTCCATTCGTTATCTGTAAGATAAACAGTATTTAGTTGGTTCAATAAATATTGGTTGAACGATGTGCCTGCGGCGTAAGGAACACTCTTTTCCTCATCGTCTGAACTGTAATTGTTAGCTTTGGTGCGATAATCTGGAATTTCATCATCACTTAAATAGTCATCTATGTTGATGTCTTCTGTGTTGATGGACTCATTATCAGTCGTGTCATCATAAATATCATCATAGTCGTCAGTAGTGCTTTCAACATCCTCTTTGCCGGTTTCTAAAGCCGGATTCTCCTCTAATTCCTGTTTTAGTCGCTGTTCAAATGCTTGCGTAGGCAATTGAATTAGCTTCATCAATTGAATTTGTTGAGGAGATAACTTTTGAGATAGTTTAAATGAAAGGTGTTGTTTCAGCATTACTATATTCTAGTACTTGTAAAAGTAATTAAATCCGTTTAAAATTCGGCATTTTGCGGTGTTCTAGGAAACGGTATTACATCTCTAATATTGCCCATGCCTGTAGCAAAAAGTACCAATCGTTCAAAACCAAGTCCAAATCCGCTGTGCTCTGCAGTACCAAATTTTCTTAAATCTAGATACCACCAAAGTTCCTTTTCGTCAATGCCCAGTTCCTTAACTTTCGCTTTAAGCACATCTAAACGTTCCTCTCTTTGTGATCCACCTACAATTTCCCCTATTCCAGGAAATAAGATGTCCATGGCTCTAACCGTTTTGCCATCTTCGTTCAAGCGCATATAGAACGCTTTTATTTTTGCTGGGTAATCAAATAATATAACTGGACATTTAAAATGCTTTTCTACCAAGTAACGCTCATGTTCACTTTGTAGATCAGCACCCCATTCCTCAATTATATAAGAGAATTTTTTCTTTTTGTTGGGCTTGCAGTTTTTAAGGATATCTATTGCTTCCGTATAACTGACTCTTTTGAAATTGTTATTTGCTACAAACTTCAATTTTTCAATTAAAGGCATTTCGCTACGTTGAGCTTGTGGCTTACTTTTTTCTTCGTCTAACAATCTCTTTTCCAAAAACTCTAAATCTTCTTGACAATGCTCTAGCGTGTAAGAAATAACACTCTTTATGAAGTCTTCTGCTAAATCCATATTGGCATCTAGATCAAAAAAGGCCATTTCAGGTTCGATCATCCAAAATTCTGCTAAATGTCTAGATGTATTTGAATTTTCAGCTCTAAATGTTGGTCCAAATGTATATACTTTTCCTAAGGCCATTGCGTAAGCTTCTGCTTCCAATTGGCCGGAAACTGTTAGGTTTGTTTCTTTTCCAAAAAAATCTTCTTTATAATTGACTTCTCCTTCTTCGTTCAATGGCGGATTCTTTTCATCAAGTGTTGTTACCCTGAACATTTCACCTGCTCCTTCAGCATCGGACCCTGTAATAATAGGAGCATGGAAATAGTTGAAACCGTTTTCTCTAAAGTAGTTATGAATGGCAAAAGATAAGGTAGACCTTACACGCATAATTGCCGCAAATGTATTGGTGCGTATTCTTAAATGTGCTTTTTCCCTAAGAAATTCCAAGGAATGTTTTTTTGGTTGAATAGGGTATTCTTCAGGATCGGCCTCACCTAAAACTTCTAGAGCACTAACTTGTATCTCAACTGACTGTCCGCGTCCTTGACTTTCAACAAGTGTACCGGTTACTTTTACAGCAGCTCCCGTATTAATTTTTTTTAATAGTTCTTCATCAAAATTTTCAAAATCAACTACACATTGTATGGTGCTCAGTGTTGAGCCGTCGTTCAATGCTATAAATCTATTACTTCTAAAGGTTCTTACCCAACCTTTAATAGTGGTTTCTTGTAGTAAGTTTTTACTTGCCAGTAGTTCTTTTATTGTTGCTAAACGCATGATATTGTATTGAAAATTATAGTCCCAAATATAGGATTTTGTTGAAAAATAGAGGGCTTAAATAGCTATATAACTTGCGATGAAAAGATATTATTGGTTATTGTTTTCATCATGAGGTAAAATATCTATTTGTGGTTTTTTAAGTGTTTGTTTGTTGGCTATACTTTTTTCTAGTGATAGCAGCAGGGAAGGTAGTAAAATTAAGTTGGCCAACATAGCTAATAACAATGTTGCCGAGACTAATGAACCTAAGGCAACCGTACCACCAAAATTGGATATCACAAAAACGGAAAATCCGAAAAACAATACTATTGAAGTGTAAAACATACTTACGCCTGTTTCTCTCAATGCATTATATACTGATTTTTCAATACGCCAATTGTTTGCGGTAAGTTCTTGTCTATACTTTGCCAGAAAATGTATAGTATCATCTACCGAAATACCAAAGGCTATACTAAATACTAGAATAGTAGAAGGTTTTATAGGTACGCCTACAAATCCCATAATTCCCGCAGTAATGACAAGTGGCAATAAATTGGGAATCAGTGAAATTACGATCATTCTAAATGATCTAAAAAGGTATGCCATAAACAATGCAATTAGACCAATGGCCAAGGCAAGTGACATGATTAGATTTTTAACCAAGTATTTGGTTCCTTTAAGGAATAACAATGCACTACCTGTCATATAGACCTCATAACGTTCTACCGGGAATATTTTAGTAATATTCTCTAGTAAGCGTTCTTCTATTTCTTCCATGCGGCTGGTATTTACGTCTCGCATAAATGTTGTCATTCTGGCGGTTTGCCCGGTGCTATCAACAAATGATTTAAGCAGGTCTCCATTATTGCCAGATTTGCGGGCAACATCCATTATGAACGTGTTTTCCTGGCTGGTAGGCAATTGGTAGTATTTTGGAATACCGTTGTAAAAGGCCTGCTTGGAATATTTAACCAGGTTTACAACGGAAACAGGTGTAGAAAGTTCAGGAATCTCTTCTATTACCTCTCCAAGCTGATTCATGCGTTTAAGAGTTACAGGTTTTAAAACTCCCTTTGGTGTTTTGGTGTCTACCACAATCTCTACGGGCATAATACCTTTGAACTCTTTTTCAAAAAAGCGAATGTCATGAAAAAATTCAGCATTCTTAGGCATGTCCTCTATAGGACTGCCAGATATTCTTATTTGGTAAATACCAATAATACTAACCACCAACAAACATATAGATACAATATAAACTGTAATTCTTCTATGTCTCACAATACGTTCCATCCATTGAACAAATGCATCGATCCATTTTTTGTTCAAATGTTTTAAATGCTTTGTTTTTGGTAGGGGCATAAAGCTATAAACAATAGGTATTATTAATAGCGATAATACAAATATCCCCAAGATATTAATAGAAGCAACTATGCCGAATTCCTTCAACAATGTACTGTCCGTTACAATGAAAGTTGCAAAACCAGATGCTGTAGTAATGTTGGTCATTAAGGTCGCATTTCCAATTTTAGAAATTACCCGTTGCAGTGAAAGGGCCTGATTACCATGTTTTTTAACTTCTTGTTGGTATTTATTTATCAGGAAAATACAGTTGGGAATACCAATAACTATAATTAATGGCGGAATAAGTGCCGTAAGAACTGTTATTTCATACTGTAATAAGCCAAGTAGACCAAAGGCCCACATTACACCAATAATTACAACACACATTGAAATAAACGTAGCCCTAATACTTCTGAAAAAGAAAAAGAAAATTAATGAGGTAACACCTAGTGCCGCTAAAATAAATTTTCCTATTTCATCAATAATATTTTGCGAGTTCATGGTTCTCACATACGGCATGCCAGATATGTGAACGTCTAAATTTGTCTCTTCTTCAAATTTTTTGACTAAGGTGTTTATGTCCTGAAGAATAAAATCCTTACGTACCGATGTGTTTACAATATCCTTATCTAAATTGACAATGGTTCTAATTGTTTTACTTTCTTTATTGTAAAGTAAATTATTGTAAAAGGGAACGTCATTGAAAAGATGGTTGGTGATGCTGTCTATTTCTTGTTTAGACTTTAGTTCGCCGTTAATAAGCGGGCGCATTACAAATTCTTGTTTGTCTTTATCTTTGATAAGTTCTTTTAAGTTATCCGTTGAAATAACGAACTCCACTTCTGGGAAAGCGGCAAGTTGCTTGCTAAGCTTGTTCCATCTATTAAAATTGGTTGGTGTGAACAAAGCGCTATCACGTATTGCAAAAACAACTGCATTGCCTTCTTCACCAAATTTGCTCAGAAAATTTTGATATTGAATATTTACAGGATGGTCATCTGGTAGTAAGTTCGTTTGGGAGCTGGAAAATCGCATGTATTGCCATTGCCAACCCATAAATACCGTAAAACCGGTAATCAATAGTAAAATCAGGATTCTGTTTCGTAGAATTATGTTTGCCGTTTTTGGCCAAAATCCTTTCGTAAGTTTAGCTACCATAACTGTTTTTGCAGGTCGCAAAGGTAACTATTACCTACATCTGTTCCTAAACTGAAAAGTTTAAATTTTTTACAAAAAAATAAAGCTACCCTAATTGAGGTAGCTTTGTATCTTAATTAACATATCTATGATCAGACTTTCATGATTTCAGCTTCTTTTTTTGCCAAGAAATCTTCAATTTTCTTAGTAAATAGATCAGTTAGATCTTGAACATCTGCAGTCGCGTTTTTTTGAAAATCTTCAGAAATATCTAAATCCTTAATTTCTTTATTAGCATCTTGCCTTGCGCTGCGTACACCTACTTTGGCGTGTTCTGCTTCTGCTTTGGCTTGCTTTGTAAGTTGAATTCTACGCTCTTCTGTCAAAGGTGGAACGTTAATGATAATCATGTCACCATTGTTCATTGGGTTAAAGCCTAAATTGGCATTCATGATAGCTTTTTCAATTTCTTGAAGCATGTTTTTTTCCCATGGTTGAACAGAAATTGTTCTACCGTCCGGGGTGTTTACATTGGCTACTTGAGATAATGGAGTTTGTGACCCGTAGTAATCGACCATTACCGATGATAACATTGTTGGGCTGGCTTTTCCAGCTCTAATCTTTAAAAATTCTCGTTCCAAGTGCGCTATAGCGGCATTCATGCCTTCTTTTGTAGCGTCTAAAACAAATTGTACTTCTTCGTCCATATAATAAGTATATTATTATCTCAATAACATAAACTGTACCGAAAATTATAAGTTAACCGTTGTACCAATAGTTTGGCCGTCAACAATTTTCAATAAGTTTCCTTTTTTGTTCATATCAAAAACTACAATGGGTAGTTCATTTTCTTGACTAAGTGTAAAGGCCGTAGTATCCATAACTTTAAGCCCTTTGTTAAGCACCTCTGAGAAAGAGATACTGTCAAATTTCGTGGCGCTTTTGTCTTTTTCCGGATCAGCAGTATAAATACCATCTACACGCGTTCCTTTTAGTATAACATCCGCTTCAATTTCAATGGCACGTAATACGGCGGCAGAATCTGTAGTAAAGTAAGGATTACCTGTGCCTCCGCCAAAGATAACAACTCTTCCTTTTTCTAAATGTCTCATTGCACGTCTTCTGATGAAAGGCTCGGCAACTTCGTTAATTTTAATGGCACTTTGAAGTCTGGTCTGTACACCGTTCATTTCTAGGGCACTTTGTAATGCCAAACCATTTATTACGGTAGCCAACATACCCATATGGTCACCTTGAACCCTGTCCATACCGGTTGCTGCACCTGCTAATCCACGAAAGATATTACCGCCGCCAATTACTATAGCCACTTCTATACCTTTATCAACTACTTCTTTAATTTCTTCTGCATATTCATTTAGACGATTAGAGTCTATGCCGTATTGTTTTTCGCCCATTAAGGCTTCACCGCTTAATTTCAGAAGAATTCTTTTGTAGTGCATCTTAATTTTTTATTTGCCATCAAAAATAATGAAAATATTTGATGGGCGTAGCCAATAATTAGTTGAAGCAAAACATAAATCGTTAAGATGTTGTCATAACATATTATCTATCTTTGGTAACGTTGATTTTTAAATATTCACATATGAAGTTTTTTATGAAAAAAAATGTTTTAATTGTCGTTTTGGCATTGTTGCTTAATGCATGTGGGGCCGGTAAAGCGCTATTGTCCATTGAAAAAAGTCCTGTTATTATTTCTATTGACTTGATCAATATTGTTGATGATAAGGTGCAGGTAGTTGTAGATCCCGGTGCTTTTAGTACATCAACAGTTGTATTTAGAATTCCTAAAACTGTACCTGGAACATATAGCTCTGACAATTACGGAAAGTATATTGAAGCTTTTAAGGCTATAGATTATAAAGGTAATGTGTTAGAAAGTACAAAACTTGATGACAATAGCTGGAGTATTTCAAGCGCTGTTCAATTGGATAGAATTGAGTATTTGGTCAATGACACTTATGATACTGAAAATGATGTGGAAGATGCGGTATTTTCACCTGCTGGAACCAATATTTCCGCAGGCAGTAATTTTATGCTCAATCTGCATGGTTTCGTAGGTTATTTTGATAACTTTAAAGAAGTGCCATACGCTATCAATATAAATAAACCAGCTGATTTGGTCGCTACTACATCACTTGCTTTTACGACGGATAGAAAACCTGATTCTCAATGGGATGCCTTTTCGGCAAAACGTTATTTTGAAGTTATAGATAATCCGATTATGTATGCAAGACCGAATACTGAAACCTTTGAGATAAATGGTATTACGGTAACCTTAAGTGTTTATTCGCCAAATAATGTTTATAAGGCTTCTGATTTAAAGGAGAGGATGGTTAGTATGATGGGGGCTCAGAAGAAATTCCTTGGAGATGTAGATAGCACTAAAGAATATAGTATTCTATTGTATATGTCTGATGTTAATGTGCCTGACGCTCATGGTTATGGTGCATTAGAGCATCATACTTCAACAGTAGTTGTTTTGCCTGAAGCTATGGACATTGGTCGTTTAGAGCAAGCTATGGTAGATGTGGTTTCACACGAATTTTTTCATATCGTAACTCCATTATCCGTTCACTCAAAAGAGATTCAGTATTTTGATTTTAACGACCCTAAAATGTCAGAGCATTTATGGATGTATGAGGGTACGACAGAATACTTTGCCAATTTGTTTCAGATTCAGCAAGGTCTAATTACAGAAGAGGATTTTTACGAGCGCATGTTGGGTAAAATTACCAATTCTAAGTTTTATGATGATAGTATGTCTTTTACGAAAATGAGCAAGAATATTTTGGAGCAGCCTTATGAGCCAAATTATGCTAACGTTTATGAGAAAGGTGCTTTGATTAACATGTGTTTGGATATTATTTTGAGAGAAAAAAGTAATGGGGAGAAAGGTATGCTTTGGTTAATGAAGGAATTATCTAAAAAATATGGTACAGATGTTCCTTTTGAAGATGCTGCTTTATTCGGTGAAATAATTTCCATGACATACCCAGAAGTTGGTGCATTCTTTAATAAGCATGTTATTGGAACGACACCGATAGATTATGATGAATATTTTGCAAAAGTTGGTTTAGCTACAAAAGAGGTAGAGGAAGCAACAGGATACTTTTTTGATGGACAAGTGCCTTATATGGATGTGGATGTTCAAAACGACAGTGTGGTATTTATTCGCAAGAATATAACGTTGAATTCTTTCTTTGATGGCTTAAAATTAAAAGGTGGGGATATTTTCAGAACTATCAACGGTAAAGACATCAATCTTGAAAGTCTTAGACCTATAATAGGAGAGAGTTTTGGTTGGACACCAGAGACAGTAGTCAATATGACTGTTGAAAGAGATGGCGAATTGATTTCGGTAGAAGGTCCTGTAGGTAAACCTGTTAAAAAAGCAACAAAGGTGGTTGCTCTGGAAGGGGTGTCTCAGGAAACTGTTAAGTTGCGTAATGCTTGGTTGAAGAATTAGAATTAAGCTTAAACTTTGAAAATAAAAAAAACCGTCTACTTTTTACAGTAAGACGGTTTTTTATTGAGTTAGTTGTATTGTAATTAACCTACGGTTACACGTTTAAAACCTAGAACAGAAACATCACCATGAGATTCAACATATTTACCAACGTTGATTTTCTCATCTTTAATGAAGTTTTGATCTAATAAACACTGCTCTTGATCTAAAGTGGTATTGTCAGATACGAATCTTTCCATTTTTCCCGGAAGAATTTTATCCCAAATTTTCTCAGGTTTACCTTCAGCTTGTAATTGCGCTTTAGCATCTTCTTCTGCTTGAGCCATAACTTCAGGAGTCAATTGCGACATTGAAATATACTGAGGTACATTTTTAAGTGTTTTACCTAAACGACCTAATTCTTCATTGTCTTTTTCAATAACAGCTATTCTAGCTTCTGTTTCGGCAGCTACAAATGTAGGGTCGAAATCTTTATAAGATAATGTAGTCGCACCCATTGAAGCAACTTGCATAGAAACGTCTTTAGCCAACACATCAGCAGTATCAACTTTAGCGGAAAGACCGACTAAAGCAGCAATCTTGTTAATGTGAACGTAAGAACCAACGTATGGTGCTTCTAATTTTTCAAAAGCAGTGATTTCTAATTTCTCACCAATAACACCAGTTTGCTCAACTAATTTGTCAGCAACTGTCATACCTCCAAAATCAGCAGCTAAAAGTTCCTCTTTAGAGTTACAGTTAAGTGCTATTTCAGCTAACTGATCGGCAAGGGCAAGAAAGTTCTCATTTTTACCAACGAAGTCAGTTTCACAACCAAGTACTATGGCAACACCAACAGTTTGGTCAGAATTCAACTTAGCAATTGCAGCACCTTCTGACGATTCTCTGTCTGCTCTTTTCGCTGCTACTTTTTGTCCTTTTTTACGAAGCACTTCGATTGCTTTGTCAAAATCACCTTCGGCCTCTACCAAAGCGTTTTTACAATCCATCATTCCAGCGCCAGTCGCTTTTCTTAATTTATTTACTTCTGCGGCGGTAATTTTTGCCATTTTATTTTCTTTTAGGATACCCGTTTTAATGGGTTGTTCTTAGATTTATTTATATCAAAAATAGAATAACTTATTCTACACCACCTTTGGTGTTGTCTTGCCATTCTTTAAGTTCGTCCCACTTACCCTCTGCAGCCATTTTAGCTTGCTTTGGCCAAGATGTTGGATCCAAGTGAGCCATTCTAGAACTTGCTTCTGTTAAGATTTCTTTGATTTTTTCAGCTTCACCTTTAGAAAGGTCAGCGAATGTAGCTATACCGGCAGCAACTAATGCTTCGGCTGCTTTTGGTCCAATACCTTCAACTTTCGTTAAATCGTCTGCTTTAGTATCGTTTGCAACAGCTTCTTTAGTAGCCTCAACATTTACTTCAACGTTTGGTACGTTGTCAACCATAGGTGCCGGCTTGGTGTCAACTTTTGCAGGAGATGGAGCTGGCGTTTCTGCAACAGCTTTTTTCTTAGGAGCTTTTTCCTTTTTTTCTGCAGCATCACCTTTTTCTGCTTTACGTTCAGCAAGACCTTCGGCAACTGCATTTGTTACTTCTGTCATAATGATGTCAATTGACTTGGATGCATCATCGTTAGAAGGAATAAGGTAATCTACATCTCTAGGGTCACAGTTGGTATCTACCATTGCAAAAATAGGAATGTTCAATTTTTGAGCTTCTTTTACTGCAATGTGTTCTCTCATTGTATCAACGATGAACAAAGCACCTGGTAAACGGGTCATTTCAGAAATAGAACCTAAGTTCTTTTCTAATTTTGCACGTAAACGGTCAACTTGCAATCTTTCTTTTTTAGATAATGTAAGGAAAGTGCCGTCTTTCTTCATACGATCAATAGAAGCCATTTTCTTAACAGCTTTACGGATAGTAACAAAGTTGGTCAACATACCACCTGGCCATCTTTCTGTGATGTAAGGCATGTTTACTGCCGCCGCTTTTTCAGCAACGATATCTTTTGCTTGTTTTTTGGTAGCTACGAAAAGTATTTTTCTACCTGATGCCGCAATCTTGCTAAGAGCCTCATTGGTCTCGTCTAATTTTGCAACTGTTTTGTAAAGGTTGATTACGTGAATACCATTACGCTCCATGTAGATGTAAGGAGCCATGTTCGGATTCCACTTTCTTGTAAGGTGACCAAAATGTACACCTGCTTCTAATAATTGTTTTACTTCGACTCTCGCCATTTTAAATTTAGTTTACGTTCTTTTGAATTAGCAATAACAAAGTGGTATCTCGAATAATAATATCAAGAAGCCTTCATCATTTAGATGCTAAACTAATCTTACCTTCAATTTTTAGGAATTAAAGGATTTTTAATTGTCCTGAAAGGACTTTCAATGAACTTGTTAATAATCTGGTTTCCCAGTGTGATAAAATATAAAAATAGGCACCCAAAAAGGGTGCCCGGTACTCTTGTAATCTTGAATTAACGTTTCGAGAATTGGAATTTTTTACGTGCTTTCTTCTGACCGAATTTCTTACGTTCAACCATTCTTGGATCTCTAGTCAATAGACCTTCTGGCTTTAAGATGGTTCTGTTTTCAGCATCGATCTCACACATTGCTCTAGATAAAGCAAGGCGAATAGCTTCTGCCTGACCAGTGATACCACCACCGTAAACATTTACTTTTACGTCGTAAGTATCAAGACTTTCAGTTAATGTAAAAGGTTGTTTTACTTTGTATTGAAGTGTTGCAGTTGGAAAGTATACGCTTAAATCTTTATTGTTGATAGTGATGTCACCATTACCATCAGAAAGATATACTCTAGCTACAGCGGTCTTTCTACGACCAATTTTATGAATTACTTCCATCTTATTTAATGTCTTTTAAATTAACAACAGTAGGCTTTTGAGCTTCCTGACCGTGCTCTGTACCTGCGTAAACTTTAAGGTTTCTAAAAAGTTCTGCACCTAATCTGTTCTTAGGTAACATTCCTTTTATTGCTTTTTCAAGAATACCTTCTGGATTTTTGTCCAACAATTGTTTTACACTAGTAGTACGTTGACCACCTGGATAGCCAGTATATCTCATATATGATTTATCAGACCACTTGTTTCCTGTAAGAACAATTTTTTCTGCGTTGATAATAACAACATTATCACCACAATCAACATGAGGGGTGAAACTTGGCTTGTGCTTTCCTCTTAACAAATAGGCGACTTTTGAAGCCATGCGTCCTAATGTTTCTCCTTCGGCATCTACCAATAACCACTCTTTGTTTACAGTTGTTCTGTTGGCCGAAACGGTCTTATAACTTAATGTATCCACTACTGCTATTTTTAACTATTATTTGAATCAATCCCTAGAAAGGGGCTGCAAATCTACAATTATTAACTTGAATTGCAAATACTTGTTTCTTATTTTTTTTACATTTTTTAAATAAATGTAGGATCTAAATACTTTGTCTTCATGTAGATACTGTTAAACTTGTTGGTTTTATTACTATTTCTGTAACAATTACAATTCTTTTGTGTCTCTACATTATTACCATCAATCAACTAAAGAACACACGATTATGAATAAATGTATATTCCAAAGTATCTTATTTCTGCTATTTATATCGACAGTATTTGCTCAAAAAGATGCGGCAAAGGTACAAAGGGAATATGTTACCAAACAACTTCCGGTAGGAGAAGGAATTACAATTGACGGCTTATTGTCTGATAAAGCTTGGGATACAGTTTCATGGGATGGGGATTTTACCGTTTTTGACCCTAACAACGGAGAGGCACCAAGTCAAGCCACAAAATTCAAAATTGCCTATGATGCTAAATTTCTTTACGTTGGTATTCGTTGTTATGATAGTGTTCCTTCTAAAATAGAAAAAAGACTTGCCAGACGTGATAATTTTTCTGGAGATTGGATAGAGATCAATATTGATAGTTACAATGATAAAAGGACCGGTTTTTCATTTAACGTTTCTGCTGCCGGCGTAAAAGGCGATGAGTTTATATCGCAAAATGGAGATTTTTGGGATGCCAGTTGGAATCCCATTTGGTATACGGCATCTAAAGTGGATTCCGAAGGTTGGACGGCAGAAATGAAAATTCCCTTCAGTCAATTAAAATTTGGGGAACAAAAAGAACAGATTTGGGGGCTTCAGTTAAACAGAAGATTTTTTAGGGCAGAAGAACGTTCTCTTTGGCAGCCTGTTTCTTTAGACGCTCCAGGTTGGGTAAGTGAATTTGGTGTACTTAGAGGACTCATTGATATTCAGCCACAAAAGCAATTGGAAATTCAGCCTTTTTTGGTAAATCAGTATGATGCTTATCCTTCACAGGAAGGAAACCCTTTTCGTGATGGGAGTGATTATAGGTTAAATGTAGGCTTGGATGCCAAAATTGGTTTAACCAATGATCTTACTTTAGATTTAACCGTAAACCCGGACTTTGGTCAAGTAGATGCCGATCCCGGAGCTATTGCTTTAGACGGATTTCAAATCTTTTTTGAGGAGCGACGACCTTTTTTTATCGAGAACAAGAATATTTTTGATTATGAGTTTGCCGATGGTAATGACAATATTTTTTATAGTAGAAGAATAGGAAGAAGTCCGCAAGGTTTTGTAACAACGACACCAGATGAATTCATTGATCAGCCAACAAATAGTACAATTTTGGGTGCCGCTAAATTTTCTGGTAAAACTAAAAATGGATGGTCATTGGGTTTGTTGGAAAGTGTAACTGGTAATATGTACGCAGATATTGAAGATGTCTCCGGTAATAAAAGATCGGAACTGGTAGAGCCATTAACAAATTATATAGTGGGTAGAGTACAGAAAGATTTCAATCAACGAAATTCTTTTATTGGTGGAATATTTACTGCTACAAATAGAAACATACCAGATAATCTAGATTTTTTAAGAAGTGGAGCTTATACGGGCGGACTTGATTTTAAACATAATTGGAAGAATAGAAACTATTATGTTGAAGGTAATATTGTAGGTAGTCACGTTACGGGTAGTGAAGATGCAATTGCAAGAACACAAAATAGCATAACGCACCTCTTTCAAAGAGTTGATGCACGTCATATTTCAGTAGATGATACTAGAACTTCGCTAACAGGTACCGGTGGTAAAATAGAATTAGGTAAGGCAGGCGGTGGTAATTGGAGATATGACGGAGGTGTCATTTGGCGTTCTCCGGAATTGGAACTCAATGATATTGGTTTTTTAAGGCAAGCAGATGAAATAAAGCAGACCGCTTCTGTTAGTAGACTTTTTATAAAGCCTACCAATTATTATAGGAGGGCAAACTTAGAATTAAGCCAATATTCCACCTATGATTTTGAAGGCAATTACAATAGAATACAATATCAGTTTGAAGGATTCATAAATTATAAAAATAATTGGTGGACAGAGGTTGGGGCGGCGCATAAACCTAGAATTTTTTCAAATACCGTCCTTCGTGGCGGACCACGCTGGCGTTGGTCAGATGAAAGCTTTGCTTATCTTTTCTTTGGTTCCGATAGTAGAAAAAAATTAAGTTTTACTTTAGGGTACGTTAACAGTCAGGCTGCAGAAAATAACTTCTCTTTGGCACGATATGTTTTTAGGTTGAACTACCAGCCTTTTGATGCTTTTAGCCTGTCTATTTCCTCTGAATTTGAAGATAATCCCAATAAAACCCAGTATGTCACCGAAAGCAGTTTTAATGGCAGTGCAAGATATATTACAGGTAATATTGATCAAAAGACCTTTAGTACATCCATTCGTTTTAATTATAGTATTAATCCTAATTTATCAATTCAATATTATGGTGAGCCTTTCATTTCTAGAGGCACATATACCAATTTTAATTTTGTAAATAATCCTATCGCTGAGCGTTTAGCTGATCGCGTTAGTATGTATTCGGAAAATCAAATTTCAAAATCAACCCTTGATGATACTTATTTAATAGATGAAGATTTTGATGGTAGGGTAGATTATCAAATTGAAAATCCAGATTTTTCTTATGTACAGTTTCGGTCGAATCTGGTACTTAGATGGGAATATGTGCCAGGCTCTGAAGTCTTTTTGGTTTGGTCTCAAGGGGTAGTAGGGGCAGGAAACCCTAGTGAAACTCTGGGAAGAAATTTAGACCGTCAAATACTAGGGCGGAAAAAAGATAATACCATTTTATTGAAGGCAACGTATAGATTTATTCTTTGATAAGTAGGAGTTGGTATTGGGACGTTTGTACAATTTTGAAATATTTGGCAGTTTTTTTCGTTTTTAGGAATGTACAACTAAAAAACAAAAAAATGTATAAGCATATTTTACTAATTGCTGGGGTGGTAGTAACGCTATTGTCCTGTAGTTCTGATAAAGATGAAATTCAAAATGAAGCGGAAATCAATAGTACTGCAATTGTTGGTACTTGGGATGCTACGGAACTTGAAATTGATAATGAAACGGCAAGTGACGATGTTAAATTTGGAAAACAAATATTAGATTTTCTTACAGAGAAAAACTGCTTTATTATTACCCTGCAGTTTAATGAAGACTTAACGGCAAGCGCTTCTAACTCTGCAAACTATATTGAAGTTAACGCTACTGCTACGGGTTTAGATATTCCTTGTCCTACAGCTTCAGATGAAAGCGAAAGTACATATGCTTTTGACGGTAAGACTGTTACTACGATAGATGAGAACGGAGCGGAAGTGGCAATAGGTGTTACTATCGACGGTGATGTAATGACATTAGATGCAAGTGATCTTGATATTCCTAACTTTTCAGAAGACGGGCAATTGATTTTTGTGAAACGATAATCTGTATTCAATTACAATAGAAATAAAATGACCCTTGCATTAATTGTGAGGGTTTTTTATTGCTTGTAAAATCTGGCTTTTACATTCTGGTGTTCAGATCGTATGGTGATCATATACAATCCTTTTTTAAGATTGAAAACAGGAATGTTCAGCGAATTTCTTTTAATTTCCCATTGGTGAAAAATTACTTGGTTGCCATAACTATCTCTAATGGTTATTGCGGCATTTTCATCATTTTGTAGACCAAGTACATTGATAACATTGGTTGCCGGATTAGGAAAAACTTTAACATCTTGAAAATCTTGTGCCGCCACTTGGTTAGCGTTAAAGATGATAAAAACTAAAATGATTAAAATCCTTTTCATAAAATATAGCGTACCTCATGAGAGAAGTACGCTATATGCTAACGTTTTAGAGATATATTTTCGTCTAGCTTTATGTAAACTTTAACTTTCTAAAAAGAAAAAAATGTTTCGCTGGTAGATGAATTGTTATTGCTATCTTTTGAAATAACTTTAATTGCATACTGTTGACCAGCGGTAATGTTATAAGTGGTGTTAAGCAATGTTGTATTTTCTAATATCAATTCTAAAGTTTCGCCCGATCCAATATATACATCATAATTTTCTAAGTCGTCATCTAAATCTTCACCTATCCAAGAAACGGTTACTGTACCGTTACCATTATCCGAAACGCTAATTTCTGCAGGAAAAGGAGCAAAGTTTTCTGTACTTGTGCCTTCTGAATAGAAGTTCCATGAATCACTTGGTAGTGTTTTTGAACCCAAAATGGCAGTTACTGACCATGAAAATTGGGTACCTTTAGGCAAACCTACAGTAAGTGATGTGGTGGTTACAGTTCTTGTGTCTATAGAATTGGTTTCTTGATTAGTAATTTTTAGTTCATAAGAAGTTGCATTGGTAGATCCCGACCATTGAAATTCTATGCTTACCCCATCTGTACCATTATCTTCTCCTTCTGTACATATTAAATTGTTCTCGGGGAATACAAGATTGAATGCGCCCAGTTCTTTTTCTTCGGGTGGTGTTGGGTTGTCATTGTCCTTGCCACCGCATGACGCAACAAGTATTCCCATTAAAATTAATTTTATAGCTAATCTCATTTTTTAACAAATTTTAAATTGATTTTTTTATCTCCTTCCACGATAGTTAACATGTACATACCGGGTGATAAGTTAGAAATATTCATTTCTAATGTGCCGTTATTAATTTGTCGGCTTTCTTGTAATGTGGTTACTCCACTTACATTAGATACTATAATTTGTGCTTCGGTCATGATGTTCAGACCTTCAACTCGTAATAAATCCGCAACAGGATTCGGAGACAAAATAGCATTATTAATTACAACACTATCATTAAAAACACCTTGGCAAATTTTATCGGTTTCTATAGAAATAACATTAGCTCCTTTGTCTAGCGGAAATGATAATTGCTGATTGGCTATATTATCAACTTCAAAGGAATATACCTTGTCATTCACTGCAACTTGGTAATTCTTACTTCCAGAAACTACTACACTCGCTTTTTGTGAAATGTAATCAATTACCGTCTTACCAGAAATGAATTCTTCGGGGGTTTCTATGGTTACTGTGTAGCATTGCTCATAACTTGGATACTCTGGTATAGTTACACAAACCGTATACGAACCAGAAGAAAGATCTGATCTTACTAGTCCATTTGATGCATTAATGTTATCAAAGGTGTTGTCTAGTAACATACCGGTGATTTGAACCGTGTAATTGTAATCCTCAGTGAAAGAAACAGAGATTTCACCATTTGCCGTATTTGGACAACTGGTACTTGTTACTTTTACTTGAATACCATCATTTGGAATATCTGGGAGTGTATTTTCAGAAATCGTACACCCGCTCGAATCTACCGTCTCACCTTCAGGCGTATCAGGGCAGTCATCATCTGTATCTGCCACACCGTCGTTATCTGAGTCTGTATCAGTTGTAATTGTACAGCCATTAGCGTCAACTGTATCTCCTGTAGGAGTATTTGGGCAATCATCATCTGTATCTGCCACACCGTCGTTATCTGAGTCTGTATCAGTTGTAATTGTACAGCCATTAGCGTCAACTGT
>NZ_JARKMS010000002.1:359647-359716 GCF_029350945.1 Maribacter huludaoensis
ATCTCCTGTAGGAGTATTTGGGCAGTCATCATCTGCATCTGCAACACCGTCGTTGTCAGAATCTGTTAT
>NZ_JARKMS010000002.1:359816-359883 GCF_029350945.1 Maribacter huludaoensis
ATCTCCTGTAGGAGTATTTGGGCAGTCATCATCTGCATCTGCAACACCGTCGTTGTCAGAATCTGTT
>NZ_JARKMS010000002.1:359983-701275 GCF_029350945.1 Maribacter huludaoensis
ATTGTGGTTATTGTGCAACCATTTTCATCAACTGTATCTCCTGTAGGAGTATTTGGGCAGTCATCATCTGCATCTGCAACACCATCGTTGTCAGAATCTGTTATTGTGGTTATTGTGCAACCATTTTCATCAACTGTATCTCCTGTAGGAGTATTTGGGCAGTCATCATCTGCATCTGCTACACCGTCGTTGTCAGAATCTGTTATTGTGGTTACTGTGCATCCATTTTCATCAACTGTATCTCCTGCTGGAGTATTTGGGCAATTGTCATTAGTGTTGATTATTCCGTCATTATCGTCATCTCCAACGGCAGTAACATTTGCCCTAATTATGGTATTGTCTAATAAAATTCTGTCTCCGGTTTGACCAGATTCAACTCTAATACCTAAATCTAACATTTCGTTAGATGTTGGTGTAAAAGTTGTTGAAAAAGTTTGCCAACCTGACGAGCTAGGTGTAGTGCTAAATTCAGCAACAATATCACCAAATATACCGCCTTCTGTCAACTCAAGTTGTAAAGTGGTGAAAGTGCCTTCTAGTACTTGATAATCTATTGAGATTATATATTCTACACCTTTGTAGAACTGCAATTCGTTTTGGAATATTGAATTTGATGAAGCACCACCTGTAATTAACTCCACACTATATTGTAGATTATCACTAATGTCTGTGTTTTTTACCCAGCTCCCTAATTGGATATAAATACCCCATTTTGACAAATTAGTGCCACCCCCATAAGACCAATCTTCAAAACTAGGGTCTTCTAATAGATTTGAACCATCTATTGTAACTTCACAGCCATCATCATCTACAGCAAGAGCAGTATCAGAAGTGTTTGGGCATAGATCATTATTATCTAAAACACCATCATTATCCGCATCTGGTAAAGGATCTCCTAAAACCCTAAGGTTGTCAAGAATGATTATACCTGTTTCCGTGGTGTTAGCTCTGAAAATAAGTCTAAAAATATGCGATTCATCTGTATCGTTTGTGTCAAAATCAAATGAGAAAGTATGCCAGTTGCCATCCGTATTAAAAGTTGTATACTCTCTTAATAAAGGTATTCCATATGGGTTTCCGTCTTTTGAGATATGAATTTCAGCACTAACGTTCGTGCCTCTTTTTATTTTGTAGTCAAAGGCATAGGTATAAGTTGTGTTGGTTGCTAATTGAATAGCAGTAGTATTTATGAGTTCTGTTTTAAATTGTAGAGAATTATTTAAATCTAGCTCTAAAGATGAAGATCCGTCTGTGGCATCCGTACTTTGAATAATGCTATTTTCATTTTCAATAGTCCAATCTTCAGGCGTAGCCGGGTTTGTTGACCAATTTTCAAAACTAAAATTCTGTGCGTAATTAACTTGATTGTTGTTGCTTACTATACAACCTTGGCTGTCTACGGTATTACCAGATGGTGTATTTGGACATTGGTCATTGCTATTAATTACACCATCGTTATCATCGTCTAATTGATTTTGAGAGCAACCATTGACGTCAACGTTTTCCCCAGTTGGTGTGTTTGGGCAATTGTCATTAGCATTGTTTACTCCGTCATTGTCATCATCTCCAACAGTAAATTGTAAGGTAATTGGATTTTTCGTAAGTGTTAGTGATGGTAAAACCGTATTAGTTATTAAGCAATCATAAACGCCTGCATCGGGCGCTGTAACATTAGGAATGATAAATGAACTATTTGTGGCTCCATCTATTTCAACTCCATCCTTACGCCATTGATACTCATTGTCAACATCTGTTGTATTATTAACAGAAACAGTAAATTCTTGACCTTCACTCCGTATAATTGTTTCTGGTTCTCCTATATTCTCTTGTGGTGTGTAATAAAAATTGACATGATTAGTGGCATTACTTTTTAAATCTTCAAAAACAAATGAATTAGTGTTAAGTCTAAAGTCAGAAATTGAATTTGGAAATATTGGTACTGTACCATTTAGATTGTTTCTGTCTAGAAAAAGATTATTAAGAGTCGGAATTTGTGTGAGTTCAACAGGAATATCTCCTATAAGGTTATTTCTTGATAAATATAATCCAATAAGATTGGGCAATTGTCCTAGACTTGGAGGAATACTACCGCTTATTCGGTTGAAATTTAAATCTAAAAACTTAAGACTTGTTAATGCGCTATATTCTGTAGGTATCTCTCCTTCTAGGCTATTTAATTCAGCACTAAGTCTTTCAAGACTTGATAGTGTACTTAATTCTTCAGGCAAAGTTCCTGTTAAACTATTACGATCTATTACTAGGTTTTTGAGAGACACAAGTTGTCCCAATTGAGTTGGAATTGTGCCTCCAAGATTATTTTGCCCCAAATCTAAGGTTTCTAGATTGTGTAGCTGCCCTAATTGTTCTGGTATACCACCTGTTAATCCATTATTGCCCAAATCTAAGTAACTTAAATTTGTCATTTGACCTAAAGTACTGGGGATAGAACCTGATAAATCGTTGTATTTAAGATTCAGGACCTCAAGTTGATCAAGTTGTCCAAGCGTACTAGGTATATTGCCATTGAGTCCATTGTAGTTAAGATTTAGATTCTTTAAATTGGATAGATTTCCTAACTCAAGGGGTATAATGCCGGTTAAGTTATTATTGTTGAGAAATAATCTTTCTAACCCGGACATTTGTCCTATTTCGGGAGGAATATTTCCTGATATTTCAAAATTATTTAAATAGATCTCTTTCAGTTGTATTAGGTTTCCAAGTTCTGGAGGAATTATTCCAGAAATACTGTTCTCGAGCTGTCCCTGGAATCCATTCTTGGTTAAATCCAAGGTTAGCAATTCCTCTAAATCTCCAATTTCAGGTGGTAAGAATCCAATTAAATTATTAGCTCTTAATTTTATTTTTGTTACACGTCCAGCGTCATTTGTCGTAATGCCATCCCAGCTATACATAGATTTATTTAGGTCCCAAGGTCTTTGCCAGCTAGCTCCGTCAGTAGAATTATAGAGAGCAATTAGTGCATTTCTATCTACTATATTTTCAGGTATTTCTGAGGCGTCAAAAAGGCGTACGTTGTCAATTAGAATGTCTTGGACAGAACTTTTTACGCTGCTAAGGGCAATGGAAAATTCAAATGTGTAGAAACTATCAGTTGGGACATCGATTTCAAATTGAACGGTTTCCCAGGTGTCAGTTTGGTGAGAACCACTAGCTCCAATACCTCCTGTATTTCTTTGGGCAAAATACCGAATAGATGGTACGTCATTGGTTGAAGAACCGTTAATAAAGGTCATTTTTACATCCACCCTTAGTAAATAGGTTTTACCGCCTTCTAAATTATAAGAACCACTGTTAATAGTTGCATCTTGGGATGTAGTAGCATTAAAAATTTGTACGCTACTTGATCCTGAATTGAAGTCTGATTGATTTCTTGTTACTTGGTCGATAGTTGAAGTCCAATTGTTTGGGTCATTGCCAGTCCAATTCTCAAAATCACCATTGGAAATAAGATTTGTCTGCGAAAATCCTGTAAAACAAATCAAAAAGAAAACTGCCAATAGCAGCTTAGTGTAGTTTTTAATCATAGTAAAATATGGTTAGCAAAACACTAATATAAATATTAGCGTTTTGTTAACAGAATATTTTCGTCGAAATACTACAATTGTTTCTTACGAAGTGTGGTCGTTCTATTACAAAAAAGTATTAATGCGCAACCAGCCAATTCTCACCCAAGCCAACCTCAACATCTAAAGGAACTGCAATTTTATATGCATTTTCCATTTCAGATTTAATGAGTGATTGTAATTCTTCTAATTCTGGCTTGTAGATATCGAACACCAATTCATCATGTACTTGCAATAACATTTTAGATTTGTAATTGCCTTTTTTTAGTTTGTTGTGAATATTGATCATGGCGATTTTTATAATATCTGCCGCACTACCTTGAATAGGTGCGTTCACGGCATTTCGCTCTGCAGCGCCACGAACAATGGCATTACTACCATTGATATCTTTTAAATAGCGTCTTCTGCCCAATACAGTTGACACATAACCATTTTCACGTGCAAAATCTACTTGTTCGCTCATGTAATTTCTTAGCTTTGGGTAGGTCTTGTAGTAGGTGTCTATCAGTTCTTTTGCTTCTTTTCTTGACAAGTCCGTTTGGTTGCTTAAGCCAAATGCAGATACACCATAGATGATACCGAAGTTTACGGTCTTAGCATTACTACGCTGTTCTCTGGTTACTTCATCTAATGGAACATTAAATACTTTTGATGCCGTAGAAGCATGAATATCCTCACCATTCTTAAAAGCTTCTATCATGGTGGTTTCTTCACTTAACGCAGCAATAATACGCAGCTCTATTTGTGAATAATCTGCCGCTAATAAAGTGTAGTTCTCATCTCTAGGTACAAAAGCTTTTCTTACTTGCCTTCCACGCTCTGTTCTAATAGGTATGTTCTGTAAGTTAGGGTTGTTGCTACTTAACCTTCCGGTAGCTGCAACGGTTTGCATATAATCTGTATGCACTCTTCCTGTAGATGGTTCAACCTGCTCTGGTAGTGCATCTACATACGTGCTTTTTAATTTAGCAAGACCTCTATAATCCAATACATTCTGAATGATTTCATGATCCTTTGCTAAATAGGACAATACATCTTCTGCGGTAGAGTACTGACCTGTTTTGGTCTTTTTAGGCTTGTCAACTAGTTTCAGTTTATCAAATAATATTTCACCTAATTGCTTTGGAGACCCTATATTAAATTCTTCACCGGCCACTTCATAAATTTTCTTCTCAAGGTTAGAAATGTCATTATTTAAGTCTTCGGAGAGTGAATTCAAGAATTCCTTGTCTAAATTGATGCCTTCCAATTCCATATCTGCCAATACGCGTAGTAACGGAATTTCAATTTCTTCAAATAACTTTTCGGTATTGGCTTCTTTTAATTCTGGTCTAAAATGTTGAGCAAGCTGATAGGTGATGTCTGCATCTTCAACCGCATATTCCGTTTGTTTTTCTAACGGAACATCGCGCATGCTCAATTGATTTTTCCCTTTTTTACCTATAAGTTCTGTTATGGAAACCGGAGTGTAATTTAAATACGTCTCTGCCAGTACATCCATATTATGGCGCATATCCGGATTAATTAGATAGTGTGCCAGCATAGTATCGAACAGAGGTCCTTTGACATCAATATTGTATTTATCCAATACTTTGATATCATACTTTAAATTCTGACCTATTTTTTCAATTTCTTCGGCTTCAAAGAAAGGGCGTAGCTCTTCTAAAAGTGCCTGTGCTTCTTCTTTGTTATCCGTGAAAGGAATGTAATATCCTTTTGTTGCTTCCCAAGAAAAAGCAATACCAACTAATTCTGCTGTCAAAGGATCTAAACCTGTAGTTTCGGTATCAAAGCAAACAGAAGTTTGTTGCATTAAGCTTTTTAGAAATAACTTCATTGCCATGCCGGGAGCCACACTTTGGTAAGAATGTGCAACATCGGCAATCGTCTTTCTGCTTGAAAAATCTTTAACTGTTGCACCAGCATCTGCAGGACTTCCAAATAGCGAGAACTGTCCCGATCCAGCATCTTGTATCTCTTTTTTAGCTGCTGGTTTGTTTGTAACTTCTGTATTCGCCTCTTCGGCTTCCGTAGAAAATAATTTTATAAACTGATCTTTTAATCTTCTAAACTCAAGCTCTTCAAATATTTTCTGTACTTCTTCACCATTCGGTTCAGACATCTCATAATCACTAGCATTAAAAGTGACATCGACATCTAAGCAAATAGTAGCTAATTTTTTAGAAAGTAAACCAAGTTCACCATTGGCTTCTACTTTCTCTTTCATTTTGCCCTTTAGCTTATCGGTATTTGCTAAAAGTCCTTCCATAGAATCGAACTGTTCTATGAATTTTTTAGCGGTTTTATCACCAACGCCTGGTAATCCTGGGATGTTATCACTGGCATCGCCCATCATTCCTAGGTAATCAATAACCTGTTCTGGTCTTTGAACTCCAAAACGTTTTTGAATTTCTGGAATACCCCAAATTTCAATGCCGTTACCCATTCTTGCGGGGCGATACATAAAGATGTTTTCAGAAACTAACTGCCCAAAATCCTTATCTGGCGTTACCATAAAAACCTTGTATTCTTCTTTTTCTGCCTGTTTTGCCAATGTACCTATAATATCATCTGCTTCCCATCCTTCTTTTACAACTACGGGAATGTGCATTGCCTTTAGTATTTCTTGAATATAAGGTATAGCTATACGTATGGCATCGGGTGTTTCCGATCTGTTTGCTTTGTACTCGGGGAACAACTCTGTACGCTCCGCACTTCCGCCTTTATCAAAACAAACGGCCAAATGATCAGGTTTTTCACGACGAATTACATCGAACAAAGAATTCATGAACCCCATAATCGCTGAGGTATCCATGCCTTGAGAATTTATTCTTGGGTTTTTTATAAGTGCGTAGTAACCACGAAAAATTAGTGCGTATGCATCTAGCAAAAAGAGTCTTTTTTGATCTGCCATTTTTGAGTATTGATTGTAAAAGGTTAAAAGTACAAATTGATACGGAAACATTAAGGGAGATTGCCTTATTGCTTAGAAGTTTTGTTATTCAATATTTATTTTTCAGGAGATTCATAATCCCCATATATTCTAAAATATTTATAGACGTAATAATAATTGTTTTCATCCTCATCATTTTCAAATTCCTTATACCTTATTTCGAGATTGCCTCTATCTATCAGGTTTACTTCAAAGAGTTCCATAATCAATTCAGAATTGTCAGAAGTATTTGTGAGTTTAAAAATAACCTTGTTGCCTATCATTACTTTCCACTCTCCATTATCGCTAGTTTTTGTATCAATTTCACAGAAATCAGTTCCGCCAGAATTATTTTCGGTTTCAATATAATCTTCAAAGTAAAGACTGCCATCTTCAAAAAGAATTAATTCTGTTTGCCTTTCACATATACCCGTAGATAAGTTATCTGCTGAAGAGCCATCTTTGAAAAAGACAATTCCTATAGTTCCGACCCATTTACCAGCAATCTGTTCTTTAAAGGTATATTTCTCTTCTATAGTACAGCCGGAGAATATAATCATCATAACGGCTAGAAATAAATAAACTGTTTTCATTTATGGTATATTAAAAATGATTTGAGGAATAATAGTCAGCTTCTTTTTCCTGAAGTATGTCATAATAATCGGCACCGAATAAATACTGTACATTATACAAGCCTGCTTTTAAAGGAGCATTCAAATCTGTATAAAAGACTTTATTGTATTTTAAAAAAAAATCGCTTTTTTCTTCTAACCTTTTAATAGGTTCTTTAACATAGGCATTGATAAAAAATGCACTAGTGTATTGATAAACATGAATAATTTCATGTGCAATAACCGCTTCTATATCAATATTGATATTACGTTTAAATTGAATTGTATTATGTAAAGCAATTCCTTCTGGTTTTATTCCTCTTGATTCAGGGAAGGTTTTTCTTTGAAAGATAAAATGACCAGAGTATAAAGTTCTTTTAAGATCTAACTTTGAGGTAGCAAAACCATATGCATTACCGTAAAGTGCAAAGGGTAAAATTCGATAGCGCAGTTTTTTTTCTCGCTTAAAATCATATTCCAGATAATTAAAGCCGAAATCCATGTACCATCGTTCCCAAAAGTTCCGATTGGCGGCAGCGTTATAAATAATGGAGTTACCTGCAGAATTCAAAATTTTAGAAGGCCATAAGTAGGCGTAGTTATCTGTTCTATGAAATTGCCTTACCAATCTTTTACTTTCAAAAGTCAAATAACCTCCTAAAGCACCTTGATACATGCCTTTGAAAAAACTTTTGAACCCTTTTCATTAGGTTTCTTATTAATCAATGCTCCAACGCCGCCTATGATAGCTTTGGATCCTACATTGTAGAAAGTGGCTTGTGAATCATTTCTTTGTGGGTATAAATATCCGGAAATCAATAAAATTAGAATTATCCTCATGGTTGGTTTTGAGGAAAATCTGAAATCAAAAACTACGCCATTTGTAAGATTTTTCAGAAATATTCTTAACTTTTTAAATAACTATCGGAAGGATTGTTCACATGACCTTCTTTAGTATACATTCTATAAGTGAAACCTGGGTGAATACAGTAACCACCTGTTTCTCCTTTTTTATTGATTGCGATAAACCCGATTTGAAAATCTTGTTTGTCCTTATTTTTAGCGATGATGCGTTTTACTCCTTCTTCACATGCCTCTTGTGGCGATTTGCCTTGTCGCATTAATTCTACGATTAAAAAACTACCAACGGTTCTAACCACTTCTTCGCCAACACCTGTTGCCGTAGCGCCACCAACTTCATTGTCAACAAAGAGTCCCGCTCCAATAATAGGGGAGTCACCAACCCTGCCAGCCATTTTATATGCCATGCCGCTAGTGGTACAAGCCCCTGCAATATCACCATCGGCATCAATGGCAAGCATACCAATAGTATCATGATTTTCAATATTAATGATAGGTTTATATTTTGATGTCTTTTTCCATTCTTCCCATGCTTGTTTTGATTCTTCGGTAAGCAAATTGGTTTTTTCAAAACCCTGTTCGTAAGCAAATTGTTCGGCACCTTTACCGGCTAGCATTACATGCGGAGTTTCTTCCATTACCTTTCTAGCCACAGAAATTGGGTTTGCAATATTTTGTATGGCCAAAACCGCACCACAGTTACCATCTTTATCCATGATACAGGCATCTAACGTAACATTGCCATCCCTATCCGGTCTGCCGCCATTCCCAACTGTACTATTGTTGATGTCGTTTTCTTCTACCATTACCCCTTGGTGTACGGCATCTAGTGCGGCGCCACCTTTTTCTAGAACTTCCCATGCTTTGGCAGTTGCATTTCCAAAATCCCAAGTGCAAATAGCTATGGGTAGTACAGGTGCATTATCTGCTTTTTCAGTTTGGGGCATTTTTTTATATGAAGCTAATATGGGAGCAGAGACGATACCCGCGGCTACGGTGCTAGAATTTCTTAGAAACTTTCTTCTTTTCATGAGATGGGTTCTTTACATTTAGTAACTTTAAATATAGCAATATGATAGTAGAAGTTTGTGCAAATTCCTTAGAATCTGCCTTGGTTGCGGAACAGGCTGGAGCAGACCGTATTGAGTTGTGTTCGGAATTGGCGGTGGGCGGACTAACTCCTTCTTACGGGTTGTTGAAAGCTGTGAAAGAGCAAGTATCTATTCCGGTGCATGTACTGATAAGACCTAGAAGTGGAGATTTTACGTATTCAGATGATGAATTCAATATTATGCTTGCCGATATTGCACTTTGTGTTGAAATGGGATTTGACGGAATTGTATCGGGGGTTTTATTAAGCGATTTTTTGTTGGATGCGGATAGAACGCAAATCTTAAAAGATGCGGCAGGTGAGTTGAAATTTACATTTCATAGGGCTTTTGATTGGATTGAAAATCCGTTTGAAGCATTACAAAAGCTGGATGCTATGCAGGTAGATTATATATTGTCATCAGGTCAACAAAATTCGGCACTTTTGGGAGTAGACCTTTTATCGGAATTAAAGAAGAAAAGCAAGAGCGTACAGATTATGCCTGGATCTGGTATAAACGCTGGTAATGTTGAAACTTTTAAAACCAGGGGATTTAGTGCCGTTCATTTATCGGGAACAGCTTTGGTTAAAACAATACTTAATAAACCTAATATATCAATGAACTCGGAAGGCTTTTTGAGCGATGATCATGTTGCCATTACGCAATTGGAAAATATTAATGCAGTTGTGGCTAAGGTTAAATAAATTGCAAATGAGCACATATACCGCTGTGATACAGATATCTTTGTAAAAAATTCTATCATGATACGTTGGTTTATTTTCGTCATAGCTTATGTTGCCTTAAGTTTTTATGTGCTGCAGGCATTAAAAACCATTACCAGACAACCATGGTGGTCGTGGATTTATATTGTGGTTTCATTAGCGGTTATGTTAAATTTCATCTACCAATTTTCAGTTGGAGAAGAGACAGGCCGTGTTCTAAGTATTTCTAAGAGTTATGCTTTCGGATTTTTATTGACCATGTTGACTTTCAATATCATTACTATTCTGTTTCTGTTTTCTGAAGATATGTATCGCCTTATTTCTGGACTATATCAAAAGATATTTGGTGAGGAAAAACAATTTGGACTTCCTGCCCGTAGAAGGTTTCTGAGCTTGTTGGCCTTAGGTGTGGCCTCCATACCATTTGGCGCGCTTTTGTATGGTATGTACAAGGGTAAGTACAATTTTAAAGTATTGAAATATGATTTGGAGTTCGATGATCTTCCTGATAGTTTTCACGGCTATCAAATTACCCAAATATCTGATATACATAGTGGTAGTTTTGATGACAGGAAAAAAATTGAGTACGCAGTAGACCTAATAAATAAGCAAAAAAGTGATGTATTGCTTTTTACAGGTGATATGGTGAATAATATGACTTCTGAAATGGAACCCTGGGCAGATCTGTTCAGTACCCTTCATGCTAAAGATGGTAAGTTTTCAGTTTTAGGAAACCATGATTACGGTGATTATATCCCTTGGGATACAGAAGAACTGAAACATCAAAATCTAGAAGATCTTAAAACATTACAGAAGCAGATGGGTTTTGATCTGTTGCTTAACGAGCATAGATATCTTAAAAGAGGTGATGATAAAATTGCCCTAGTAGGAGTAGAGAATTGGGGTAAAGGCGGCTTTAAAAAGGCCGGTGATCTCAAGAAGGCCGCTTCACAGATAGAAGAAAATGATTTTAAAATTTTAATGAGCCATGACCCCTCTCATTGGGAAATGGAAGTTATAAAAGATGACTACCATTATCATCTGACATTAAGTGGTCATACCCATGGTATGCAATTTGGTATAGAAATACCTGGATGGATCAAATGGAGTCCGGTGAAATGGAGATACCCTTATTGGGCGGGCATTTACAAAGAAATGGGGCAGTTCATTAATGTGAACAGAGGTTTTGGTTTTTTAGGATATCCGGGTAGGGTAGGCATTTGGCCAGAAATTACCGTGATAACTTTAAAGAAAAAGGCATTAACATGATTTTAACCCTTTTACGATGCTACAATTAGCCCGCTAAGAGTAGTATTTTAACAATTTTTATTACATTTGGCTAACAAAGAAAAGCATTTTATATGTCCAAATTTGGTGAACTAATAGATTTAAATGTACCTGTTCTTCTGGATTTTTATGCAGAGTGGAACGAACAGTCGACTGCAATGCATCCTGTATTAAGGGATGTAGCCGCTGCACTTGGTAGTAGAGGTAAGGTCATAAAGATAGATGTAGATAAGAACAAAGAGCTTTCTCAGGCTTTGCGTGTTAAAGGCTTGCCTACACTTATGATCTACAAAAAAGGAGAAATGGTATGGAGACAAAGTGGTGAGCAAGATGCTACTACGTTAATGGGTATTCTTAAAGAATACGTTTAGAACATAACATATAGAAATAAAAAAAAGCTTTGAGTTTGTGCTCAAAGCTTTTTTTTGTGACCATTTATATATCTATTCTATAATTTCGGTCTTCGTATTATCCGGTAAAATGGTATCGGAAACCGGTACGGTGTCCATCATATCGGGATTGCCCTGTTGCATTTCTTCGCGCATGTCCATATCATCCTCGTCCTTATAAAAGTGCTGGAATTTATCAATGTACTCATTAAAGATTAAGGTTTCTTTTTCTGCAATGTCTTCACTGTCATTGGTTATAATGATATCTATATTACGTCTATAGGCCTCCATATCTGCAATGATATCGTCAATATTACTGTATTGTTCGTCCAAGCTTGTGGAAGCGTAATACTCCAATCGTTCTTGGTACTTGCCTTTTAACTTTTCAAAAAGGGCACGGGCTTTTTGGTTTTCACCAACTTTATAATAGCCATCTATAAAAGGTTCTACCAATGTGTAGTATCCAAATTTATCTACTGGCATATTGGTCAAGGAAATTTCGATAATATCTTTCGCCTTGTCCATTTTGTTTTCCTTGATCAACGCTTCTGTTAAACGAGCTAAATTACCTCTAAAGGATACGCTTTGAATACGGGTTTGTGTATCGTGGTAAATGTCGCCACCTGCATTGCCCCAATCCCAACCGGTAACAATATCATACATTAATTCTGTATCTATTCTTCCTAGTTCAAAAGCATTAGGTCTTTCTGTACGGATAGGCACTAGTTTATATGCCAAACCATCCAGTTGAAGGTAATCTTTCATCCAAAGGTATTCGGCATCATCAAAACTACCACCAGAGAAGTATAGAGGACGTTTCCAGTCATTGTTCGCTAAGATGTCAAGCATCATCATGCTTTTTTTGGTAATAGCACCTGGTAGGTCTATATCAATGTAATCAACAATTTGGTCGGCGTCTTTTTCTTTCACCAAGCCACTGCTCAATACATTTTGTTTGTTTACAGGCACCCTAATTTTATTGGTAGGGTAGTATACCATGTTTTGAGTGTCTTCTGGATATTGACTAAGATCAGCGCCATTTTGCTCAAACAAGTACTTTAGTTTAGTTCTTGGTTTATCACTATCGATCCAGTTAATAAAATCTTTAATGGGCCATCTGTTTTCCGTAATGCCTTGGTGGTATAGCACATCTCTTGATCCCCACCTGTATTTCTCATGAGTAATTTGTGAAGGTATTGGCGCGCTTTCGTAAGCTGCAGCTTTCATTTGGTCAACATACCAATCTGTTTCAAAAAGACTGGTACATACCACACGAACGTCCGTTCTGTAATGTTCAATTTCTTGTGCGTACCAAATTGGGAACGTATCGTTATCTCCAATGGTAAATAAAATAGCACCTGCATCTTCTTGGCAAGAATCTAAATATGCCTTTGCAGAAGAGTTTGCGGTGAATTTACCTGATCTATCATGGTCGTCCCAGTTTTGTACTGCCATTACCGTTGGTACCGCAAGTAATGTTACTACAACTACAGCAGGGGCTAATATTTTAGGGGTGATCCATTCTTTAAAACTATCATACAAACCATATACTCCTAAACCGATCCAAAGGGCAAAGACATAGAAGGATCCTACAAGGGAATAATCTCGTTCACGAGGTTGAAATATGCCTGGGTTCGTATAAAATTGTATGGCCAATCCTGTAAAGAGAAAGAACATCAATAATACCCAGAATTGCTTTTTGTCTTTTGAAAGTTGAAAAACAATACCAATAATTCCTAGAATTAATGGCAAAAAGAAATAGGTGTTCCTACCTGGGTTGTTTTGAATATCACTAGGTAAATTATCCTGACTGCCTAATCTAATACTATCAATTACATTGATGCCACTTAACCAGTTTCCATTTTCATTATATCGACCCTGAACATCATTTTGTTTTCCAACAAAATTCCACATGAAATAACGTAAATACATGTAATTGAACTGAAATTCGAACATATATTTAACATTGTCCCACAACGTAGGTGGTTGTACTTCTATATACTCATCAAAACGTTTTAGAAAGCTAATGTATTGATCGGCACCGATCTCACCGTTGGCAAAACCAATTTTAACCTGTTCTGCAGCTTGCCTTAACTCTTGATTCGGTTGTGTGATCCTAAAATCTAAGGCGCCAAAATAGCGCATGTAGTTCTCTGCATTTTGTGAACTCCACATTCTTGGTAACAATCCTTGGTGTTTAGGATTGGGACCTTGAACGGCATCTTTGTATTTATTTACTATAATGTACTTTCCTAAAGTATAATCTTTCTCATATTTGGGTTTTCCGTCTTGGTCTTCACCTGCCGGTGCAAACATATCTGAATAATAGGTGCCATAAACAGGGCTGTCTACACCTGGGTATTGCTCTCTATTGTAATATGCTAGTAGTGCTCTTGCATCTTCTGGATTGTTTTCATTGATGACAACTTTGGCATTTGCTCTAATGGGTAACATTAACCATGATGAAAAACCTAGGAATAAAAACATTAAACATAAAACAATAGTATTGCCTGTTCTATAATTGTTCTTGCGTGTATAGTTTAGACCAAAGTAAAATGCCGCTATGAAGAGGAGACCTATTATTATAGACCCAGAATTAAAAGGTAGCCCAATGCTGTTAATGAAGAATACTTCTCCCCAGCCAAATAATTTAAGAACGTAGGTAAGTGAAAATTTATATACCAACATTAAAATGGCAATAACAATGATGTTAGCCAGTAAAAAGTTCTTTACTGTAGTCTTTTGGTAGGTTTTAAAATAATAAAGTAGGCCAATTGAAGGGATTGCCAAAAAGCCCATAAATTGAACTCCGAAAGTCAATCCTACAACAAAAGAAATTAACACGAGCCACTTATTGCCACGGGGATCATGTAGGTTATCGGTCCATTTCAGCCCTAACCATAATAATAAGGCCATAATGAAACTTGCCATTGAATATACTTCGGTTTCTACGGCGTTGAACCAAAAACTATCTGAATAGGTGAAGGCCAATGAACCAACTAGGGCACTACCAAAAACGGCTATTGCCTTACTATTGGTAAAAGGACCATCTTTTTCAATTAATTTTCTGGTAATGTTTGTAATCGTCCAGAACATAAATAAAATGGTGAATGCGCTAGATACACCAGATACCAAGTTGACCATCATTGCGATTTTACTTGGCTCTAAGGCGAACATTGCAAAAAAGGCACCGATCATCTGTAGCAATGGCGCCCCGGGCGGGTGGCCCACTTGAAGCTTGGCCGCCGTTGCTATATACTCTCCCGCATCCCAAAAACTATTGGTGGGTTCTACGGTAATGTAATACGTGATAAAGGCGATAAAAAATACGGACCATCCTAATATGGTGTCCCACTTGTGGTAGTTCTTTGAAAACATGAAGCTTGGGTTAAACCTAAGTGGCGAATTTACTAATTAATCTAGAAAGGAATGAACTATTTTTATAAACCTTTAACACAGGTAAAGTAGATTTTTTTCATTTTTACTTGAAAAAATGTTTGGTGAAACAAAACTTTGTTTTAAATTTGCAGCCTCTTAAAAGGTATTGGCCCATGGTGTAATGGTAACACTCCGGTTTTTGGTACCGTCATTCAAGGTTCGAGTCCTTGTGGGCCAACTAAGAGAGCAATCCTGATGTCATTTGATGTCAGGATTTTTTATTTTTATGATTTATGTCATTTTAATTGTAATCTAATTGTCTGACCTTCGTACTTATACATATTTCAGTACGGAATGTTAAGTGTTGATAACCGTTGTGTCAGTATTTTTGTACATTTAAACCGATAACGTTACAAATACATCGGAAAAGAAACCATTTCGATTTTGTTATTATATACTTTGGTACCCTAAAGAACTTAACCCTATGAAACTCTCTCCAAAAGTTTTAAAAATATTATTAATCGTTGTTGTACTTGGATTTGGGATCGGCTTTTATCTGCAAGATCTAAAACATGAAGAAAGTACTGCCCATGCTTGGAAAGCCAATCGTTATAATTTAGATCGCTTTAATAAGATAATGGAATATAACAACAAAATGAACTCCTCTAATTGGAGGGTGTTGAAAGATAGTATAGATCAACAATTGGATACTCTGATGATACTTCGTTTTCGTAAAGAAGTTGATAGTATAGAAGATTCTGAGCCTCAGGCGTACAGCGATCAAGTTGAGGTGCATGCATCTTTTATGCCTCAATAGTCTTTATGGTTGATGTTGTATAGGATATCACTCAATGAGTGTCCTTGGGTTCTATTTTGTCTATAGTTGCCTTGTCCATTTCTTGGTAATCTTCATCTTCAGTTTCTCTAATAGCGTCCTCGGCTAAGTTTCTTTCAATAATTTCTTCATCAATTTCATCTAGCATAGTCCCCATTTTTCGTTTATCACGAATCATGGCCCATGTCATTATTAAGCTTGTGGCTATAATTACAAATAACAAGATGCCAGATTCAAATCCTTCAATCTGAGCTTCTGCAGGTATGGCATAAAATAGCAATACGGTAATTAATCCTCTAGGGGCTATGAATAATTGGGGCAACATATCTTTTCCAACAAAAACCATCAAGATCAAAAATCGGATGGCGTAAATAGAGGCAATTATTAGCAAGCTTACAATGGCAACGTTAACGCTAAGTAAAGATGATAGTACTATGGTGATGCCAAAAATCACAAAGAAAAAGGTTCTGACTACAAATGCAGTTTCTAGCGTAACTATATGCAGCTCGTGATAAATTTGTTGCATTCTTTCCTTTTCAAGAAAGATTTTTGTTTTGCCTGGAAAAAATAAGTTGACATTCTTTACAATCAAACCAAATACCAATATGATTATTAAGGATGATAAGTGCATTTTTTTGCCTATTGCGTAAAGAAGGAGTAATACCGATATAAGCAAGAATAATTTTGCCTGGCTTTTTATGCGTTGAAAAACTAATATAATAGCATAGCTGGCAACTAGTGCTATAACTATGGTAACGGCGAAATTTATGCTAAAACCAACCACACCGGTATCTTCGGCCGGGTTTAGTTTTCCCGTTAAAAAATAGAACATCATAATACCCATAATGTCAGAAAAGGTGCTTTCGTAAATATGGAATTCTTTTTTCTGTTCACTTAAACCGCCTACGCTTGGTATAATTATAGCGCTTGATAGAATGGATAGCGGCGTGGCATATAACAATGCAGATTGCATAGTCATATTTGGTATAAACTGATAAAGGATTAGAGCGGCAACATATGCAGAACCTACTAGGCCAATTAAAGCGATGGCCATAGATTTTAGAATAGGCCATAATTTTTCCTTTTTCAATTCTAGTTCTAAGGCAGCTTCTAGCACTATCATGATAAGGCCTACCGTACCTAGAATTTCAAGTGACCCTTTAAAGTCAGGTATTTCAGGTATAAAAATTTCAAGACCTATTTTAATTAATATGCCTAGGACAATGAGCATAAGCACTGCCGGTATATTGGTTTTTTTTGAGATGCCATTAAAAAAGAAGGATAGTACAACAATTAAAGAAGCTCCTATAATTAGGTTATAGGATGAAAGAATTTCCATTTTATAATTTTTTGGTTGGTGTTGGGCTAAAAATAAGATAATTATTAAAACGTATATTAATTGTTATATTTTAATTATCTGTTTTGATTCTTTTCATAGTGAATGAATTAGGTGTAATTAGTCTATTGTAGGAAATTAAATTTATTGTATATTTGCAAAGCTGAAAGGATATAAAAGTATTCATGAGGGGACAATTAGTCCCCTCTTTTATTACTTATTATTTATGCTAAAGGAAAAAGTAAAGGAATTATTGGATCAAGGTCTTCAGGAAGACCCCTCCCTATTTTTAATCGATTTCACAATGGGTGCTGATAATAGCATTCATGTGGTAATAGACGGTGACCATGGGGTTACGGTCAGTGATTGTATTAAAATAAGTAGGGCGATCGAGCATAATTTGGATCGTGACGAACATGATTTTTCGCTAGAGGTTGCCTCTGCGGGTGCATCGGCACCGTTGGTTATGCCTCGTCAATACGTTAAAAACGTGGGCAGAAAACTTGAAGTTCGTACAAACGACAATAAGTTTGAGGGGAATTTGACCGCCGTAAATGATGATTCTATTGTTTTGGAATGGAAAGCTAGGGAGCCTAAGCCAATAAGTAAGGGGAAAGTGACCGTTCAGAAAAAAGAAGAAGTAAATTTTTCAGATATTATTAAAGCAAAAGTTGTATTAAAATTTTAATTGTAATTACCAATGGAAAATATTGCGTTAATTGAATCTTTCTCAGAGTTTAAGGACGATAAGTTCATAGACAGGGTAACATTAATGGCCATTTTGGAAGATGTATTTAGAAATGCGCTTAAAAAGAAGTTTGGTTCAGATGATAACTTTGATATCATTATAAACCCGGATAAAGGTGATTTGGAAATTTGGAGAAACCGTATCGTTGTAAATGATGGTGAGGTTGAGGAGCCAAATGAAGAAATTTCATTATCTGCGGCACGTAAAATTGAGCCAGATTTTGAAGTTGGTGAAGATGTGTCTGAAGAGGTGAAGTTGATTGATCTAGGAAGAAGGGCAATTTTGGCATTACGTCAAAATCTTATTTCCAAAATTCATGAGCATGATAATACAACCATTTATAAGCATTTTAAGGATTTAGAGGGCGAGATTTATACGGCAGAGGTACATCATATTCGTCATAAAGCTGTTATTTTGTTAGATGACGAGGGCAATGAGATAATTTTACCGAAAGATAGACAGATACCTTCTGATTTTTTCCGTAAAGGTGATAACGTTAGGGGTGTTATTGAAAGTGTGGAGTTAAAAGGAGCTAAACCTACGATTATAATGTCTAGAAGTTCGCCTAAATTCTTGGAGCAATTGTTCTTTCAAGAGATACCAGAGGTGTTCGACGGATTGATCACTGTCAAAAAAGCGGTTAGAATACCAGGAGAAAAAGCGAAAGTTGCTGTAGACTCTTATGATGATCGTATTGATCCTGTTGGTGCCTGTGTGGGTATGAAAGGGTCTAGAATTCACGGTATTGTTCGTGAATTAGGTAATGAGAATATAGATGTTATTAACTGGACGGCTAACCCACAATTGTTAGTGACCAGGGCGTTGAGTCCGGCTAGGGTTTCTTCTGTTAAGTTGAACGATGAGAAGATGACAGCACAAGTTTACCTGAAGCCAGAAGAAGTTTCTAAGGCAATAGGTAGAGGTGGTCATAATATTAGATTAGCTGGTCAACTTACTGGTTATGAGATAGATGTGTTTAGGGAAGGAGTTGAGGAAGATGTTGAATTAACGGAGTTCTCAGATGAAATCGATGCTTGGATTATTGAAGAATTCAAGAAAATCGGTTTTGATACGGCACGTAGCGTATTAGAGCAAGATGTGAATGATTTAGTGAAACGTACAGATTTAGAAGAGGAAACTATTTTAGAAGTTGTTCGTATACTAAAAGAAGAATTAGAAGATTAGCTATATATTAGCACTTAAATAAAAGAACGGGAATCAGTATTTATGGCAGACAATGCAAAAATAAGGCTTAATAAAGTTCTTCGTGAACTTAATATTTCCTTGGATAGGGCAGTGGACTTTCTTAACGGAAAAGGACATGATGTGGAAGCGAGGCCTACCACAAAAATTTCTGATGATGTTTACCAAGTTTTACTTGATGAGTTCCAGACGGATAAGAGTAAAAAAGTTGCGTCAAAAGAGGTTGGAGAGGAAAAGCGTAAGGAGAAAGAGGCAATTCGAGTTCGATTGGAAAAAGAGCAAGAAGATCGTCGCTTGGCCCGTGAGCGAAGAAACTCTGAATCCGAAGACAAAACCTTAGTTGGTAAGGTAGAACTTTCTGGTCCCAAAATGGTAGGTAAAATTGACCTTAATCCTAAGAAAAAAGTTGAAGAGCAACCTGCTAAAGAAACTCCAAAAGCTGAAGAAAAGGTTGAGCCTAAAGAGGAAGAAAAATCTGCTCCAAAGGTAGAGGTCAAGGAGACAAGAAGGGTTGTTTTACAAGGTCCTAAAATTGTGTCCCAACCTGCTCCAAAGAAAGAGGTGAAAAAAGAGGAGCCTAAAGTTGAATCTCCTAAAGCTGCCGCTCCTAAAGCTGATGAAACTAAAAAATCAGAAGCTAAACAGGAGCCTGCAAAAGCTGATTCTACTGCAGAAGCCGCTCAGGAGCCTGAGGCACCAAAAACAATAGAGACTCAGTATCAGAAATTGTCAGGTCCAAAAATTGCCGGTGAGAAAATTGACCTTAGCAAATTTGAAAAGCCCAAGAAAAAGAAAGAAGATAAAAAGCCTGCTGCAGGTGCTGACCGAAAGAAAAGGCGTAGAAGAATTGTAACTAAAAATACTTCTGGTCCAGGTCAAAATAGAAACACCGGAAACTCTGGTGATAGAAATAAAGGTAGAGGAAGATTTGCGCCGGTGGCAAAAGTTGAGCCTACTGAGGAAGACGTGCAAAAGCAAGTACGTGAAACCCTAGAAAAACTTCAAGGTAAATCCAAGAAGGGTAAAGGGGCAAAGTATAGAAGAAGTAAAAGGGATCAGCACCGTGAGCAAACGGAGAAAGATCTTGAACAACAGGAATTGGAGAACAAGGTGCTTAAAGTTACCGAGTTCGTTACGGCAACAGAGGTCGCTACCATGATGGGAGTTTCTACAACTGAAATTATTTCAGCTTGTATGTCATTAGGTATTATGGTGACCATGAATCAGCGTTTAGATGCTGAAACATTATCTATAGTAGCAGAAGAATTCGGTTATGAGGTTGACTTTGTTACTGCTGATATTGAAGAAAGTATAGTTGAGGAAGAAGATGCTCCTGAAGATTTAAAGCATAGAGCTCCGATCGTTACGGTCATGGGGCACGTGGATCACGGTAAAACATCTTTATTGGATTACATCCGTAAAGAGAATGTAATTGCCGGAGAAAGTGGTGGTATTACTCAGCATATTGGTGCCTACGGAGTAACACTTGAAAATGGGGAAAGAATTGCTTTCTTGGATACTCCTGGTCACGAGGCTTTTACTGCTATGCGTGCTAGAGGTGCTCAGGTAACCGATATTGCAATTATTGTTATTGCGGCAGATGATGATATTATGCCACAAACGAAAGAGGCGATCAGTCACGCGCAAGCTGCTGGTGTACCAATTGTTTTTGCAATAAACAAAGTTGATAAGTCTACGTCTAATCCTGATAAGATCAAGGAAGGTCTAGCGCAGATGAACCTATTGGTTGAAGATTGGGGAGGTAAAATACAATCTCATGATATTTCTGCCAAGACCGGTTTAGGTGTAAAGGAATTATTGGAGAAAGTTTTACTTGAAGCTGAGTTATTAGAGTTAAAGGCCAATCCAAATAAAAATGCATCAGGAACTGTTGTGGAAGCGTTCTTGGATAAAGGAAAAGGTTATGTGTCTACTGTGTTAGTGCAGTCTGGTACACTTAAGATAGGTGATTATGTGTTGGCCGGTACTACAAGTGGTAAGATCAAGGCAATGCAGGATGAAAGGGGCAATAATGTAAAAGAAGTTGGTCCTTCAACACCAATATCTATATTAGGTCTTGACGGGGCTTCTCAGGCAGGTGATAAGTTCTACGTATTGGAAGACGAGCGTGAGGCTAAGCAAATTGCCTCAAGAAGATCTCAATTACAACGTGAGCAGTCTGTTAGAACGCAGCGTCATATTACTTTGGATGAAATTGGTCGTAGAATTGCATTAGGTGATTTCAAAGAACTTAATATTATTCTTAAGGGTGATGTTGATGGTTCTGTTGAAGCGCTTACAGATTCTTTCCAGAAATTATCCACTGATGAAATTCAAGTGAATATCATACATAAAGCTGTAGGTCCTATTACGGAATCAGATGTGTTATTGGCTTCTGCTTCGGATGCGGTTATTATAGGGTTTAATGTAAGGCCTATGGGCAACGCGAAAGCAATTGCCGAGAAAGAGGAAATAGATATCCGTATGTATTCTATCATTTATGCTGCGATCAATGACCTTAAAGATGCAATGGAAGGTATGTTATCTCCTGAAATGAAAGAAGAGATTTCTGGTACAGCTGAGATTAGGGAAACTTTTAAAATTTCTAAAATTGGAACTATTGCAGGTTGTATGGTAACAAGCGGTAAAATCTTTAGAAACTCTAATATTAGATTAATACGAGATGGCGTAGTTATATATACAGGTACATTATCTTCGTTAAAACGATTTAAAGATGATGTTAGGGAAGTAGCTAAAGGTTATGACTGTGGTCTTCAAATTAAAAACTATAATGATATTAATGAAGGTGATATTGTTGAAGCGTTCCAAGAAGTTGCAGTGAAGAAAAAGTTGAAGTCCAAATAGAATTTAAAATAAAAGAGTATTAAAATCTCTTTAGGAATAAAGCAAAAAAAATCGACCTATTTGGTCGATTTTTTTGGTTTTAATAACATAGCATCGGGGTACTTGGTCCTTACCTCGTTGAACTTTCGTTCGGCATCTAATCTAGAGGTAAACCTGCCGACTCTTACGCGATATGTTGGTGAGTCAAAATCAATTTTAGAAACTAGTTCAGGAAAATCCTCTTCCACGTTTGCTTTTATTTTTTGTGCTTTTGCATAGTTGCCAAAGCCAACTTGTATTCTGTAGTATTCATTATTGCTTAAGGATGATTTGTAAATCTCTAACAATTGATCAATCTTCGGGTCTTGCTGTATATCTACATTTGCACTTTGTGCGTAGCTAAATTGGCTAAAACAAGCAAAAACTAGGAGGGTACTAACAATTTTCATAACCTATTTTCAATTTATTTTTTATTTAGGACAAAAGTAATTTATTAAGGCTCAAACAAATAAATCTTGATCTATTTAGAATATTTCTAAATTGTAAATTATAGATACATTAACATTTTGCAAATAAAGTCTATGTCGTATTTTTGTCATCGATTTAGGCATTTGGTGGATTGTAATTGGTTTCATCTATGACCAAAATCATGCCAAGATTCCGATAGAAATATTCGATATATGAAAAAGGTTCCAAACCGAAATCAGTTTTCTAAAATTTTAGGATTATCCCTAATTGTATTTTTGCTTTTTGCAAGTCCCTCAATAGCGCAGGATGAAGCTGCTGCAGAATCTGTGGCTACTGAAACCGCAGGGGGTGGCGATGAAAAAAAAGGCAAGGCATTGTTCAATCAAAACTGTGCTGCCTGTCATGCGTTAAATCGTAAGATGACCGGTCCTGCATTAGAGAATGTAGAGGCTAGGTTGAGTGAAGAAGAAGGCTTAGACAGAGAGTGGCTTTATGCTTGGATTAAAAACAGTCCTGGTGTAATTAAGTCGGGTGACGCTTATGCCAATAAATTGTACGCAGAGTATAATAAAGCTGCAATGACGGCTTTTCCAACCTTGTCAAACACAGATATCGATGATATTTTGGCATATACCGCTGCAGCTCCGGCTGCTGCCCCTGAACATGTTGTGGGTAGTGCAGATGTTGCTGGTGGAAATGCGGGAAATTCTTCTGGCGTCTCTAATGAAGTGATTTTAGGTGCTTTAGTCTTGGTTTTTGGTTTGTTGGTGGTTATGCTGTTGTTGGTGAATAAGACATTACAGCGTATAGTACAGGCAAATGGTGTTGTTCTTGAAAAAGAGAATGCTGAAAAAAGAACCCCGATTTGGAAAGCTTTTGCTCAAAATCAATTTTTGGTTTTGGTTACCGTTGTGTTCTTATTGTTGGGTAGTGCATACTTTGCTTATGGTTGGATGATGCAGGTAGGTGTCGATCAGGGTTATGCCCCAATTCAGCCAATTCATTATTCACATAAGATCCATGCAGGTGATAATAAGATAGAGTGTAAATATTGTCACTCTTCTGCTAGGGTTTCCAAACATTCTGGTATACCTTCTTTAAATGTATGCATGAACTGCCATAAATCAGTTTATGAGTACACTGGTAATCCGGAAGGTCCGTCTCAAGAGGATTTGGAGAATGGATACACGAACGAGTTCTATACTGGTGAGATAAAGAAATTATACAAAGCAGTTGGTTGGGATGAAGAAAATCAAAAATACACTGGTGAAAGTCAGCCTGTAGAATGGGTAAGAATTCATAATCTGCCAGATTTTGCTTATTTCAATCACTCGCAGCACGTTTCGGTCGCAGGTGTTGAGTGTCAAACTTGTCACGGTCCTGTAGAGGAAATGGAAATTATGTATCAGTATTCACCGTTGACAATGGGTTGGTGTATTGATTGTCATAGAGAGACCAATGTAAAGGTTGAGGGTAATGAATACTATGAGAAAATTCATGCTGAGCTTTCAAAGAAATACGGTGTAGAGAATTTAACAGCTGCTCAGTTGGGTGGGCTGGAATGTGGTAAATGTCACTATTAATAATAATTTAAAGAAGCTAATTACAGATAATACGTATGGCATCAAACAAAAAATATTGGAAGAACGAAGCGGAGTTAAATCCTAACGATTCCATTGTTGAGGCGCTAAAGCAGAATGAATTTGTAGAGCAGATTCCTGTGGATGATTTCTTGGGTGACAAGGAAACATTGTCTTCTACAAATACAAATCGTAGAGATTTCTTGAAGTATGTTGGGTTTAGTACCGCGGCCGCTTCTTTAGCAGCATGTGAAGGACCGGTTGTGAAATCGATTCCTTATGTGGTATTGCCAGAAAATATAGTTCCCGGAGTCGCTAACTATTATGCAACTACAATTGCAAATGGTTTTGATTTTGCTAGCATATTGATAAAGACTCGTGAGGGTCGTCCTATCAAGGTAGAGAATAATACTTTGGCTAAAATAGGTGGTTCGGCTAATGCTAGGGTGCAGGGTTCTGTTCTTTCGTTGTACGATAGTACAAGGTTGCAAGGGCCGTTGGCAAATGGAGAGCCGGTAGAATGGGATGTACTTAAAGCTACCGTTAAGTCTAAAATGGGTTCGCTTAAGGGTTCTGCTAAAAAAATTGCTGTTCTTACACAGACATATGCTAGTCCATCAACCGATCGTCTTATGGCTGATCTGGTCGCTGCCAATGAAAATGTGGTTCATGTTACCTATGATGCTATATCTGAAGATGCGGCATTAACTGCGTTTGAAAATAAATACGGAGAGCGTGCTTTAGCTGATTACGATTTTGAAAAGGCGGGGCTTATTGTTTCTTTTGGTGCAGATTTTATTGCCGACTGGCAAGGCGGTGGTTATGATGCGGGTTATTCTAGAGGCCGTGTTCCTAAGAATGGTAAAATGTCCAGACATATACAGGTTGAGGCAAATATGTCATTGACCGGTGCAAATGCCGATAAGCGCGTGGCTATGAAGCCAAGTGCCCAAAAGGTTGTTTTGGCTAAATTATACGGAAAATTAAATGGTACTTCTGTAGGTGGTAACACTTCAGAGTATGATGCTTTGGTTGATTCCATTGCCGTAGAGATAAAGAAAGCTGGTTCCAATGCGGTTGTTGTAACGGGATTAGACGATGTTAATGCTCAAGCTGTTGTTTTGGCAATCAATGAAATGCTTTCCAGTAAAGCCTATGATGTTGCGGCTCCTAAATATATAAGAAAAGGTAGTGTGAAGGCTGTTAACTCGTTGATTGCAGATATGAAGGCCGGTAGAGTTGGCGCTTTATTGATGGATGGGGTTAATCCTGTATATTCATTGCCTAATGCAGCTGATTTTAAAGAAGGTCTGGAAAAGGTTGATTTATCTGTTGCTTTTTCTACAAATTGGAATGAAACTACTGAGGCTGTGCAATATGTGGGTGCTACAAACCACTATTTGGAGTCTTGGGGAGATATTCAAATTAAAAAGGGGCATTACAGTTTAATGCAGCCGACTATTAAAGAATTATTTGATACAAAGCAGTTTCAAACGGTAGTTTTAGAGCTACTGGGAAGTGAGCAAACGTATTATGATTATATAAAAGATACTTGGACTTCATCTGTACTTAACGGTGCAAGTTGGAATCAAGCGTTGCAAGATGGTGTTTTCAGTACCAAGACTATGGTGGTGAATACTGAAGGGGCAGCTCAAAATATTACGACTACGGAGGATACAATTGAGGTTGTTTCCAATACTTCTTTGTCTTCTGCTGTACGTAGTTTAGCAAATACCACTAGTGTTGGAATGGAGCTTACGTTGTATTCTAAAGTTGGTATGGGCGATGGCCAGCAGGCAAGTAACCCTTGGTTGCAAGAATTTCCGGATCCAATTACAAGAGTTTCTTGGGATAACTATGTTACTATTTCAAAAGCGGATGCTGCTGAACTTGGTGTAGAAAATGTAAACGTTGCAAACGGCGGTATGGATGGTAGCTATGTAAAGCTTACCGTTAATGGTGTTAGTTTGGAGAAGGTGCCGGTGGTTGTTCAGCCTGGGCAGGCAAAAGGTACTGTAGGTCTTTCATTCGGTTACGGTAAAACTGTAGGATTGAAAGAAGAAATGCAGACTGGTGTAAATGCTTTTAAACTATATAACGGATTTAGCAATATTCAATCTGTAAGTGTAGAAAAAGTTGCAGGTAATCATGAGTTTGCTTGTATTCAATTACATAAAACCCTAATGGGTAGGGGAGATATCATTAAAGAAACAACTTTAGAGATATTTAATACTAAGAACCATTCGGAATGGAACGAGGTTCCTGTGGTATCTTTGGACCATCAAGAAGTTCCTGCAACTTCTGTTGACTTATGGGATAGCTTTGATCGTTCTATCGGTCATCATTTTAACATGTCTATTGATTTAAATGCTTGTACCGGTTGTGGTTCTTGTGTTATCGCTTGTCATGCAGAAAATAATGTACCTGTTGTTGGTAAGGCTGAAGTAAGAAAGTCTAGGGATATGCACTGGTTGCGTATCGATAGATATTATTCGTCTGAAGAAACCTTTGAAGGTGATAATGCCAAAAAAGATGGTTTTGATGGTTTGTCCGGTGATAATGGTTCATTAGGTGGTTTCGGTGAGTTAGAAGATCCTTCTGCGAATCCTCAGGTTGCTTTTCAGCCTGTAATGTGTCAGCACTGTAACCATGCTCCTTGTGAAACTGTTTGTCCAGTGGCGGCGACTTCACATGGTAGACAAGGTCAAAATCAAATGGCTTATAACAGATGTGTAGGTACAAGATATTGTGCTAACAACTGTCCTTATAAAGTACGTAGATTTAACTGGTTCCTTTATAATAACAATGACGAGTTCGATTTCCATATGAACAATGATTTGGGTAAAATGGTATTGAACCCGGATGTAAACGTTCGTTCTAGAGGTGTTATCGAGAAATGTTCTATGTGTATTCAAAAAACACAAAAGACTATTCTTGATGCTAAGAGAGACGGTCGTGTTATTGAGGATGGAGAATTCCAAACAGCTTGTTCTTCAGCATGTAGTAACGGTGCCATTGTATTTGGTGATGTTAATGATGAGAAGAGTAAAGTTGCAGAATTAAAACAAAGTGACCGCATGTATCATTTGTTGGAGCATGTAGGTACACAACCAAACGTTTTCTACCATGTTAAGGTTAGAAACACCAACGAAGCATAAACAATAGTAGAAAGTAATTATAACAAAAGTCTATGGCGTCGCATTACGAAGCACCTATACGTAAACCCCTAGTAACTGGAGACAAAGGCTACCACGATGTAACAGTGGATATTGCCGCACCAGTGGAAGGCAGAGCTAATAAGCACTGGTGGATAGTTTTTTCCATTGCCCTAGTGGCATTCCTTTGGGGAGTAGGTTGTATTATTTATACGGTCTCTACCGGTATCGGTACATGGGGTCTTAACAAGTCTGTAAACTGGGCTTGGGATATTACCAATTTCGTTTGGTGGGTAGGTATCGGCCACGCTGGTACTTTGATCTCGGCGGTATTATTGTTGTTCCGTCAAAAATGGAGAATGGCAATTAACCGTTCTGCTGAGGCAATGACAATTTTTTCCGTTGTTCAAGCAGGTTTGTTCCCTATTATTCACATGGGTCGTCCATGGTTGGCATATTGGGTATTACCTATTCCAAATCAATTTGGGTCGTTATGGGTAAACTTTAACTCTCCACTTCTTTGGGATGTATTCGCTATATCAACATATCTTTCTGTTTCATTGGTATTTTGGTGGACAGGTTTACTTCCTGATTTTGCTATGATTCGTGATAGAGCCGTATTGCCTTTTCAAAAGAAAATCTATAGTCTTTTAAGTTTTGGGTGGAGTGGTCGTGCCAAAGATTGGCAACGATTTGAGGAAGTGTCATTGGTACTTGCAGGTCTTGCAACTCCGTTGGTATTATCTGTACACACCATTGTATCTTTTGACTTTGCTACGTCGGTTATACCAGGTTGGCATACAACAATCTTTCCACCTTACTTCGTGGCAGGGGCAATTTTCTCTGGTTTCGCAATGGTAAACACGTTGTTGATTATAATGAGAAAAGTATGTCATTTAGAAAATTATATTACAATTCAGCATATTGAATTAATGAATATTGTAATCATGTTAACCGGTTCTATTGTAGGTTGTGCCTATATTACCGAGTTGTTCATGGCATGGTATTCTGGTGTGGAATATGAGCAATACGCTTTCTTGAACAGGGCAACCGGTCCTTATTGGTGGGCATACTGGTCAATGATGACTTGTAATGTATTCTCTCCACAATTTATGTGGTTCAAGAAATTAAGAACTAGTATCATGTTCTCTTTCTTTATTTCTATTGTGGTAAACATAGGTATGTGGTTCGAAAGATTCGTGATTATCGTAACTTCATTGCATAGAGATTATCTTCCTTCTTCCTGGACAATGTTCTCTCCAACTTTTGTAGATATCGGTATTTTCGTAGGTACAATTGGATTCTTCTTTGTGTTGTTCTTATTGTACTCTAGAACTTTCCCTGTTATTGCACAGGCAGAGGTTAAATCTATTTTAAAATCTTCTGGGCAGAAGTATAAAGTTCTAAGAGATTCAGGTAAGCCGTTATATGAAATCAAAACGACTAATGTAGAGATTAAAGAGCCTATAACTGATGATGTTCTTATGGGCGAAGTTGTTCCTACTGTAGGTGATAAAGTAGGTGTTTCTGATCTTTTAAGTGCGGTGGGTACTTTTGATGCCACTACACAAGAGGCAGATGATTTGAAGAGGGTTAAGGGTATTGGTCCTCAGATGGAAGCAACATTAAATGAAATAGGAATTTACACTTTTGCTCAAGTAGCTAGAATGACAGAGAGCGAATATAATTTGTTAGATTCTATTACAGGGTCTTTCCCAGGTAGAGCACAACGTGATGACTGGGCAGGACAAGCAGCAATTTTATTAAATAACAAAAGATAAATATGGCATCTAAAGTTATACACGCTTTTTACGATGATGACGATGTGCTCATGCTTGCCGTTAAAAAGGTAAAGGCAGCAAAGCTTCACATAGACGAAGTATATTGTCCTTTCCCTGTGCACGGATTAGACAAAGCTATGGGCTTAGCGCCTACAAGATTGGCTATTACAGCTTTCTTGTATGGTTTGGTTGGTTTAACTGTGGCAACTCTTATGATGAATTTTATCATGATAGAAGATTGGCCGCAAGATATAGGTGGTAAGCCTAGCTTCAGTTATTTGGAGAACCTACCTGCATTCGTGCCTATTATGTTCGAGTTGACGGTGTTCTTTGCGGCTCACTTAATGGTTATTACTTTTTATTTAAGAAGTAGACTATGGCCTTTTAAAGAAGCCGAGAATCCTGATGTAAGAACTACGGACGATCATTTTTTGATGGAAATAGAAATCCATGACAACGAGCAAGAATTAAGAGATTTGTTAATGAATACTGGTGCAGTAGAAATTAATATTTCAGAAAAAAACAGTCATTAAATATGAACAGTTTTAAGAAAATAGCGATAATATTCGGGTTGGCTATCGTAGCAACGTCTTGTAAAGATGACAGCGTACCTAACTATCAGTATATGCCTAATATGTATGAGTCCGTAGGTTATGAGACTTATAGTGAGGTAGACTTTTTGCCAAACGAAGCAGAGGCTTTGGTTCCACCTTCAAATACGATAAACAGGGGTTGGTTGCCATATGAAATTGAAAATTCCCCGGAAGGTAAAGAATTATCAAGATTGCAAACAAGTCCGCTTGATACAATGAATGTTGAGAAAAATTTGGCTAAAGGTGGTCAGTTGTATACCATTTATTGTGCTATTTGTCATGGGGATAAAGGCGATGGTCAGGGTACTCTTGTTAAAAGAGAAAAGATACTAGGTGTGCCTAATTATGCTGACGAAGTAAGAAACATTAATGTAGGTTCCACATACTATACAATTCATTATGGATTGAACTCAATGGGTTCTTATGCTTCACAGATGAACACTGAAGAAATGTGGCAGGTGTCAGAATATGTAATGAAATTGAAACAAGATTTAACCAAATAATAGGTAAACAATACTATGTATACGTTTTCAAATAGACTCAAAATAGCTTCCATCGTTCTAATGATAGTAGGTGCATTAGGAATCATTGGTGGGTTTGTTATGGCTCCTGGAACTATAGCAGAGGCAAAAGAAATGGTAGCAAGTCATGACGGAGGTCATGGTGACGCCCATGCAGCTGAAGCTGAACATGCAACAAAAGAAAGTGATCACGCGGTTGCTGAATCTCATGGTGAAGAACATGATGCTTCTCATGATCAGCATTTATTGGATCAATTAAAAAATAGACCTTGGGCGGCTTTATATGTTGCGGCGTTCTTTTTTATGATGATATCATTAGGGGTATTGGCTTTTTATGCTATACAACGTGCTGCGCAAGCAGGTTGGTCTCCACTGTTATTCAGAGTAATGGAAGGTATTACGTCTTACTTGGTTCCTGGTGGAATTATTGTATTTGTAATATTGCTTCTTTCTGTTTTACACATGAATCATCTATTTGTTTGGATGGATGCCGATGTTGTAGCACAGGATGCATTGTTACAGGGTAAGTCTGGGTATTTGAACCCTACCTTCTTTTTAATAAGAGCAGCTATATTTTTAGCTGGTTGGATTGGTTATAGAGAGTATTCTAGAAAACTGTCTATTGCGCAAGATGATTCGGATGACAATTCTAACTTTAAATTAAATTTTAGAATATCTGCTGGTTTCTTGGTATTTTACCTTATTAGTGAATCTATTATGTCCTGGGATTGGATTATGAGTGTAGAACCACATTGGTTCAGTACATTGTTCGGTTGGTATATTTTTGCCAGTATGTTCGTTTCAGGAATTACGGTTATAGCGATGGTAACCATCTATTTAAAGTCCAAAGGTCATTTACCGGATGTTAACGACAGTCATATACATGATTTAGCAAAGTTCATGTTCGGTATCAGTATATTTTGGACATACCTATGGTTCTCTCAATTTATGTTGATATGGTATTCTAACATACCGGAAGAAGTAACATATTATGTTACTAGAATAGCAGATTACAAATTACCATTCTTCGGTATGGTAGCAATGAACTTCTTGTTCCCGGTGCTTCTTTTAATGAATAGTGATTATAAGAGAATTAATTGGTTTGTAGTTTTAACAGGTATCGTAATACTTGCTGGGCATTATATGGATATCTTTAATGCTATTATGCCTTCTACGGTAGGTAAGAACTGGTACATTGGTATTCCTGAGATAGGTTCTGTATTGTTTTTTGCAGGATTATTTATATTCTGGATTTTTAGAGCACTTTCAACGCAGCCGCTACAACCAAAAAGAAATCCTTTTATTGAAGAAAGTAGACACTTTCATTACTAGTAATTAAGTAAAGTATAACATTTATATATACAATGACGACATTATTAACTTTAGCTGTACTTGTTCTTGTAGCCATTGCCATTTGGCAATTGACTAAAATCTTTGAATTGTCACAGCTTAGAACTGAGCAGCACCAAATAGCAACGGATAGCGATAATAAAAATAACGGTTACATGTTATTTGGATTTTTGGTATTCATTTACGGAATTACCATATTCAGTTTTTGGAACTATGGTAAGTTTCTTTTACCAGAAGCTGGATCGGCACATGGTGAGGAATATGATAGCTTAATGTTGGTTTCTTTCATTATTATCTTTATCGTGCAAACCTTGACCCAAGCGTTGTTACATTATTTTGGTTATAAATATGCCGGTAAAAAAGGTCAAAAAGCGTTGTTTTATGCGGATAATGATCGTTTAGAGTTTATTTGGACCATTATTCCGGTAATTGTATTGGCAGGTCTTATTCTTTGGGGATTATATACCTGGACTACTATTATGGATGTAAACGATGAGGATGATCCGTTGATTGTTGAACTTTATGCACAACAATTTAATTGGACAGCCAGATATGGTGGTGATGATAATGTTTTAGGTGGAGCCAATGTTAGAATGATTGATATTGACAAAGCAAACGTTTTAGGCTTGGATGAAGCCGATACCTATGCACATGACGATATTATTGTAAAAGAATTGCACTTGCCGGTAGGTAGAAAGGTGAATTTTAAAATGCGTTCTCAAGACGTATTACACTCAGCTTACATGCCTCATTTTAGAGCGCAAATGAACTGTGTCCCTGGTATGATTACCGAATTTTCTTTTACGCCTATTTATACAACAGAAGAAATGAGGACCAATCCAGATGTTATGGATAAGGTTAAAAGAACTAATAAGATTAGAGCAGAAAAATCTGCAAGTACAGGAGAGGCTCTAGATCCTTGGCAGTTTGATTATATCTTGCTTTGTAATAAGATTTGTGGTAAATCTCATTATAACATGCAAATGAAGATTATTGTAGAGACCGAAGAGGAATATAATCAGTGGATCAAATCACAATCAACTTTTGCCGAAACGGTTATGAAGGATGATACTAACCCTGCTTTTAACACGGTTAGTGCTGTTTCAGTAGCAGAGTAATTTTACTCTCAGATTAATATAGCTATAATTAGAAAATTAATATAAATAAGATTACGATTATGTCAGCAACAGCACATGCACATGTAGATGATCATGCACACGACGATCATGGACATCATCATAAAGAAACTTTTGTAACAAAGTATATCTTTAGCCAAGACCATAAAATGATTGGTAAACAATACCTTATTTTAGGTGTGTTTGTAATGGGTTTTATAGGTATTGCAATGTCATTATTGTTTAGAATGCAATTGGCTTGGCCAGGAGAGTCTTTTCCAATTTTTGAAGCTCTTTTAGGCAAGTGGGCACCTGGTGGTGTTATGGATGCCGATGTTTATTTGGCATTGGTTACCATGCACGGTACTATAATGGTATTCTTTGTACTTACTGCAGGTTTAAGTGGTACGTTCAGTAATTTATTGATTCCATTGCAGATCGGTGCACGTGATATGGCATCTGGTTTCTTGAATATGGTATCCTTTTGGTTGTTTGCAATAGCCTCTGCAATTATGATAATTTCTTTATTCGTAGAGGCAGGTCCGGCAGCTGCTGGTTGGACAATTTATCCACCGTTAAGTGCTTTGCCGATGGCTCAACCAGGTTCTGGAATGGGTATGACGTTATGGTTAAGCTCAATGGCAATATTTATTGCATCATCTCTTTTAGGTTCTTTGAACTACATTGTAACGGTTATTAATTTAAGAACCAAAGGTATGTCAATGACAAGATTGCCTTTAACAATATGGGCATTCTTTGTAACAGCTATAATAGGTGTAATTTCATTCCCTGTTTTATTATCTGCGGCATTATTATTAATAATGGATAGAAGTTTTGGAACTTCTTTCTTCCTGTCAGATATTTTTATTCAGGGTGAGGTTCTACATTATCAAGGTGGGTCACCAGTATTATACGAGCACCTTTTTTGGTTCTTAGGTCATCCGGAGGTATATATTGTATTGTTACCGGCATTGGGTATCACCTCTGAGGTAATGTCTACAAATGCGCGTAAACCAATTTTTGGTTATCGTGCTATGATTGCTTCCATTTTAGCAATAGCATTTTTATCTACAATTGTTTGGGGTCACCACATGTTTATCTCAGGTATGAATCCGTTTTTAGGATCTGTATTTACATTTACAACGTTATTGATTGCTATACCATCTGCGGTAAAAGCATTCAACTATATAACTACGTTATGGAAAGGTAACCTACAATTGAACCCGGCAATGTTGTTTTCAATTGGTTTAGTATCAACATTTATTACAGGTGGATTAACTGGTATTGTTTTAGGAGATAGTACGTTGGATATTAACGTTCACGATACATATTTCGTAGTAGCTCACTTCCACTTGGTAATGGGTATCTCTGCACTTTACGGTTTGTTTGCTGGTGTTTATCACTGGTTCCCTAAAATGTATGGTGGTAGATTAATGAACAAGAACTTGGGTTATGTTCACTTTTGGGTAACAGCTATTTGTGCCTATGGTGTTTTCTTTCCTATGCACTTTGTAGGTATGGCTGGTGTTCCAAGAAGATATTACGAGAATACGGCTTTTCCAATGTTTGATGAGTTAACTGATATTCAAGTATTAATGACTGTATTTGCCATAATAGCAGCAGCTGCACAATTGGTTTTTGTTGCTAACTTCTTCTACAGTATATTTTACGGTAAGGTTGGTCCAAAGAATCCATGGAAATCAAATACTTTGGAATGGACTGCTGAGCAAGAACATATTCATGGTAACTGGGCGGGTCCTATTCCTGAAGTTCATAGATGGGCTTACGATTATAGTAAGGTTTATGAAAACGGAGATTATATTATTGAAGGTCAAGATTATGTTCCACAACATATTCCTTTACAGGAAAATGAAGAAGAAATGAATCATTAAAAATATTTAAGTTTTATAAAGCCCAACTAGCTATAGTTGGGCTTTTTTTTTGGTTAAATTCTTAAGATATTATTAAGTTGTTCTAATTTTACTTAAAATTGGATAACTTCAGATAATTAAACATAAGTAAACACTATGAGAAAGTTCACCCTATTGATTACAGTATTAGTCATCTCTATTAATGCTTACGCCCAACGTAAACCCAAGATAAAAGGAAATAAAAATGTCATTGAGGTACGTGAGGATTTAGAACCTTTTAATGCTATTGAATTAGTTGATGATTTGGATATCGTTATTCAAAAGGCTACATCTGAAGGTTATGCACTAGAATTGGATGATAATTTGGTAGACGTGCTTAAATTCAGGGTAGATAATGGAACGTTAAAAATATCATCGTTTTATAATATTACCGGAAAAAAGAAACTGGTGATTACAATTTTCTTTCAAGAGCTAAATAGTATTAAAATGATGAACGGAAAAATTAGTATGAAGGATGTCATTTCTACTGATAGGCTTGAAGTACAAACGTATGGTACTTCTAGGTTGGAACTAAATGCTACCGCTGATATTATGGATATTAATATGGAGGAAATTAGCTCTGGTGATTTTAATTTAGCGAGCGACTCATTAAACCTTACATTGAAAGATAGGATCGATGTTAAATTATACACTACGGGTGCCAGCAATAATATATATATGTATAAAAATGCATCGGCTAAAGTGGAAGGTACTTCAGAATATTTAATGACAAAATTATATGGTAATACCTCATTAAAAGCATCAGATCTTCAGGCGAATCATGTACTTGTAGTTGCTGAAGATTCACCTGATATAGAAATAAGAGCCTTAAACACATTGCAACTTAGCTCAAAGGGGTCTGCTAGGACCAAACTTTATGGCGATGCAGAAATAACTATCCTGGATTTTATGGATACATCTAGATTGGAAAAAGAACGTAATTAATTTGCAATGGGAGCGGTCATTAAATGATCGGGTATGCCAAAACCATCTACCAAACTATTAAGATGTGGTCTTAATTCTGTACATAGTCGTTCTACTCGTTGTCGTATAGCTTTAGATTTGGTTCCGCTTATATATCCTTGTTCTAAATACCATGAAGCATTTTTTCTAATTTCATGCAGGGCATATAGCGTACCCAGTTTTTCAAATAATTCCTTATAAGCTGGGTCTTTAATAGTCCTAATGTGTTCAATAAACGATTTGTAAGCCAGTTCTGCGCTATAAGCTTTGCCAAGTGTCATTAAATGTGTTTGTACCTTTAAAAATGCCTGATATGAAGGAATACCTTTTTTAATATAGCCCCTAATGCGCATTGCAAGGGTATAGGTCAATCTTCTAGTTCTATGTTCTAGGGCATGGACATGAAATTTAGGGTTGTACAAGTGGTCCTTGTCGGTCTTGTTAGTGTATAGCGGATTAATAGTTGATAGCTTATCGCTAAGTTGAGAGCTCAATAATTTTAAAACAGTTGAAAAACCTGCGCTATTAAACTCAGCCTTAAAATCTGACAGAACGCCTTTGGCGGCCAATTGTAATAATACATTGTTGTCCCCCTCAAACGTGGTAAATATATCAACGTCACCTTTTAAATCCGCAATTCTGTTTTCTAATAGATACCCTTTACCGCCACAGGCTTCGCGGCATTCCTGTATGGTGTCGTTTGCATACCATGTAATAATGGATTTCAGTCCTGCAACTTGTGTTTCAACTTTTCTCTTGTCAGGTTGCGTTTCATCGCAATATACTGTCATCATTTTATCTAAGGTAATGTGGTATACATATGCGCTTGCAATTAATGGAGTTAAACGAAGTTGGTGCGATGGGTAATCCATAAGCAGGTCTTCCTGTATTTTTACACTGTCATTGAATTGCCTTCTTTTTAATGCATGTTTTATAGCTACGGTCAGTGCAAATTTTGCACCGCCTAAGCCTGCTCTTGCTACACAAATTCTGCCGCCCACTAAAGTGCCCAACATAGTAAAGAATCGTTTGTTCGGATTCTTTATTTCTGAATAATAATCTCCATTCGCTAAAATAGTACCATACTTGTTCAATAGGTTTTCTTTTGGCACCTCAACTTGATTGAACCAAATTTTACCATTATCAACTCCGTTAAGACCTAATTTATAGCCATTATCTTCAACTGTTACACCAGGTAGTAATTCATGTTTCTCGTTTCTTAGGGGTACTAGAATAGCATGTACGCCTTCATTTTTTCCGTTTACAATAAGTTGAGCAAAAACAGATGCCATTTTAGAATGTATGGCATTACCTATATATTCTTTGTTGTCATTTTTTCCTGGGGTGTGTATAACAATGGTTTCTGAGTTTTTGTTATAAGTAGCTGTGGTTTTAATTCCTCGTACATTGGATCCGTGCCCGGTTTCCGTCATGGCAAAACATCCTAATAATTCAGCTTTACCGGTGTCTTTTAAATACTTGTCATGGTGTTTTTTTGTTCCAAGTTTCTGAATACTTCCGCCGAACAACCCAAATTGAACTCCAAATTTTATAGAAAGACTTCCGTCCGCCCACATCATATTTTCAAAGATGTATGCATAACCTTCCATATCATTGGTGCCGCCATAGGCATCTGGGTAGGCCATTGCTCCGTATCCTTTATCTGCCAAAAATTCAACTTGTTCTAAAACATGATTACGAAAATCCTCTTTGTTTCGTCTTACTTCCCAAGAGAAAATAGGGTCTTTTAATACGGTTCTAAAAGAATCTATCGCTTCCGCATGATTTCCCTTTAAAATTGTGTCTATGGTTTTTGACGAATATTGAGATGATTTATTTTCTAGATCAATATGCACGTCAAATAGATAATTGTAATGATTGGGTTGAATGCCCAAGTTTATTTCAATACTTTTTATTTGATCGTTATACGAAATTTTATCATGATAGTGCGATGCTACTTTTTGGCTAAAAGCTGTTAAGGGATACGTTTCATGCTCCACTAACTTAACACCACTGTTATTGATTAATTGTTTCCAGTATTTAAAGGTCTCGTTCTTTGGTGGATTTTTTACGTTCATCCACGCTTTAAGCTGTTTTTTATCCTCTGTGGACAAGGTGTCATCATGAGAAATGGCATTCTCAACCACATTTATTTCAGATGCCGATAACAGATCGTCTGACCATATGATATAAAATATAGGAATATATTGTAGTACTTGTGCTGGGTAATTTTCTTTTGTCATGCCATGAATTTACAATTTTTAGTTAGATTTCTTACAGGTATTTAACGGTCATTTAGGTATTTTAATAAATTGAATTAGCTACCGGTATAAGTTTAAAGTTATCTGGTGTTTGTCTATCTTTGTTAGTGTATGAACGAGTATTTAGACCCATCTGCTGATGGTTTCTCTAATGAGGAACTTGATATTGAAAGAGCATTAAGACCTGTAAATTTTGATGATTTTACCGGTCAGGACCAGGTTCTTGAAAACCTGAAGGTTTTTGTTGAAGCTGCGAATAGAAGGGGCGAGGCATTGGATCATACCTTGTTTCACGGTCCCCCAGGTTTAGGTAAGACTACTTTGGCGAATATTCTTGCCAATGAACTAGGGGTTTCTATTAAAATTACTTCGGGTCCTGTTCTAGATAAACCTGGAGATTTAGCGGGTTTGCTTACCAATCTAGACGAACGTGATGTTTTGTTTATTGATGAAATTCATAGATTAAGCCCTATAGTTGAAGAGTATCTATACTCTGCAATGGAAGATTATAAAATAGATATCATGTTAGAATCTGGGCCAAATGCCAGATCTGTTCAGATAAATTTAAATCCATTTACGTTGATCGGTGCAACTACAAGGTCAGGATTGTTGACCGCTCCTATGCGCGCCCGTTTTGGTATTCAAAGTAGGTTGCAATACTATTCAACCGAATTACTTTCAACTATCGTGGAGCGTAGTGCAGAAATTCTACGCGTACCAATTTCTCAAGATGCGGCAATTGAAATTGCTGGCAGAAGTAGGGGTACGCCCAGAATATGTAATGCTTTGCTGAGAAGAGTGCGAGATTTTGCCGAGATCAAAGGGAATGGCTCTATTGATATGGAAATTTCAAAATTTAGTCTGAAGGCCTTGAATGTGGATGCCCATGGTCTAGATGAAATGGATAACAAGATTTTGACCACTATAATCGATAAATTTAAGGGCGGTCCTGTGGGTATTACCACTTTGGCCACGGCGGTATCCGAAAGCGCAGAAACTATTGAAGAGGTGTATGAGCCATTTTTAATTCAGCAGGGTTTTATCATGAGAACTCCACGAGGTAGAGAAGTGACAGAATTGGCATACAAACACCTAGGAAGGATTAAAGGAGGAATTCAACCTGGATTGTTTTGAGTATCAATATTAAACATAAATGGACCAATAGTATTAAAACCGAAGCCAAACGCCTCGGTTTTTTATCATGTGGAGTGTCCAAAGCAGATTTTTTAGAAGAAGAAGCTCCTAGGTTAGAGAGATGGCTCAATAATAATATGAACGGCGAAATGAGCTATATGGCAAATCATTTCGATAAAAGATTGGATCCAAGAAAGCTAGTAGAGGGGTCAAAGTCTGTAATTTCCGTTTTGTTAAATTATTATCCTAAAGAAACTCAAGATGAAGATTCATACAAAATTTCCAAGTACGCATATGGTCATGATTACCATCATGTAATTAAAACAAAACTCAGACAATTACAAGAATTTATAACGGATGAAATAGGCGAAATCAACGGGCGGGCCTTTGTAGATTCTGCACCTGTGCTTGACAAAGCTTGGGCTGCAAAAAGTGGCTTGGGTTGGATCGGTAAGCATAGTAACCTGCTAACCCAACGGGTGGGGTCGTTTTACTTTATAGCAGAGTTAATAGTTGATTTAGAACTGGAATACGACCATGCGGTAACAGATCATTGCGGTACCTGTACGGCTTGTATAGATGCGTGCCCTACGCAGGCAATTGTGGAGCCATATGTAGTTGATGGCAGTAAGTGTATTTCATATTTTACCATTGAGTTAAAAAACGAATTGCCAAACGAAATGAAAGGTTCTTTTGATGATTGGATGTTTGGATGCGATGTTTGCCAAGATGTTTGTCCTTGGAACCGGTTTTCAAAGCCGCATAATGAACCTTTGTTCAATCCTAATCCAGAATTGCTCAGCATGACTAGAAAAGATTGGGAGGAAATTACCGAAGATGTGTTTAGAAAGGTATTTCAAAAATCTGCAGTAAAGCGAACGAAATATGACGGACTTAAAAGGAACATTGATTTTTTAAAAGAATAGTTCACTTTTTTGGAAATCTTAATATGTTTTTAGTATGTTTCCATCTTGCTGAAAATTATTTTTAATACTCTAACGTTTGAGTTTTTGCCAGGGGGCTCTAATCTTCATTTCGTCCCTGATTTTAGGCTTTTAAGTACTATATTGGATTCCTGTTTTAACAAAATGGCACTATAGCTTATTTCATTTGCAAGTGCTCATTTAAGAAAATTCGAAAGAAAGAAAGATTTAAGATGAAGAATAAAGTTCAATTAATTACTTATGTAGATAGGTTGGGTAAAAGTGACATTAAGGGGCTTGACCTTTTGTTGAAAAATCAATTCAAAGATTTGTTCGGTGGTGTTCACATGCTTCCCTTTTATTATCCTATAGATGGAGAAGACGCTGGGTTTGATCCTATTGATCATAAACAAATTGATAAGAGATTAGGTAGCTGGGCCGATGTTAAAGAGTTAAGTGCATCTGTAGATGTTATGGCAGATTTGATCGTTAACCATATGTCCGCCAAATCACCTGAATTTCAAGATTTTTTGAAAAAAGGGGAAGATTCTGAATTTGCAGAATTGTTTTTGACTTTTGATACGGTTTTTCCGAACGGAGCTACTGAAAAAGATTTAATAGAAATTTATAGGCCACGACCTGGATATCCATTTACAAAAGTAAAATTTGATAACGGTCAAGAAAGGCTTATTTGGACCACTTTTACCACAAATCAAATTGATATAGATGTTCATTCTAAAAAAGGGAAGGATTATTTAGAGAGTATTTTAGTTGAGTTTCAGAAGTCTGGGGTAAACATGATTCGCCTAGATGCTGCCGGATATGCTATTAAAAAAGCAGGTACTAGTAGTTTTATGATAGAAGAAACCTTTGCTTTTATAGATGAACTTACAACAAAGGCCAAGAAAATGGGCATTGCTGTATTGGTAGAGATTCATTCATATTATAAAACTCAAATAGAAATTGCAAAAAAAGTTGACTTTGTTTATGACTTTGCTTTACCAGTGTTGGTCTTGGATACCCTATTTAACGCCAGTGCAGAGAATTTAAAAAATTGGTTGAACGTAAGTCCAAGAAACGCAATTACGGTTTTAGATACCCATGACGGTATTGGTATAGTGGATGTAGCATCTGAAAATGGAGAGAAAGGGCTGATAGATGATGCAACTTTAAATGCCATTGTAGAACGTATGCACGAAAATAGTGGCAATACAAGCAGAAAGGCAACAGGAGCTGCTGCTTCAAATCTAGATTTGTATCAAGTAAATTCAACTTATTTTGAAGCGCTAGGTAAAGATGAGAACGCATATTTAGCGGCAAGGGCCATTCAGTTTTTTGTTCCAGGTATTCCTCAAGTTTATTATGTAGGACTTTTTGCCGGTGAAAACGATATGGACTTATTGGCCAAGACTAATGTGGGTAGAGACATTAATAGACATTACTATTCCCAAGATGAAATAAATGAATATGTTGAGACGTCTTTCTTTGCAAAGTTTAAACAATTGATCATTTTAAGAAATACACATACCTCTTTTAATGGTGAGTTTATTTTGAAGGAATCGTCTAATTCTATTTTAAACATTAGGTGGGAAAATGACAGGCAATGGTCAGAATTGTACCTGGACTTAAAATCAATACATGTAAAAATCACCTATTCTAACCATGATAAGACAGATTCATTATATTGAATTCGTGTTAGTTAAATTGCTATAACGTTATAGTGCCGGGAATTTCAAATTTCTTACCAACATTTTATGTTCTAAATTATTTAATATGCTATCTTGTTAAGCTAGTTATAATAGGATATTATGAAAATAAGCAAACCAAGTTTAAGTTTTTGGCAAATATTCAATATGAATGTTGGGTTTTTAGGAATTCAGTATAGTTTTGGATTGCAACAAACAGCTATAAACCCAATCTTCCTATACCTGGGTGCTCCAGAAGATATGCTTCCTATTTTAAATATTGCAGGTCCTGTAACCGGTTTGATCGTACAGCCAATCATAGGTGCAATGTCAGATAAAACTTGGTCTCAGCGTTGGGGTAGAAGAAAACCTTATTTTTTGATCGGGGCAATTTTGGGCAGTTTGTGTTTGTTCGCTTTCCCAACAAGCCCTGTTCTATGGTTTGCAGTTGGTTTGTTATGGATTTTAGATGTGGGCAATAATATGGCAATGGAGCCCTACAGGGCATTTGTTGGAGATAAATTGCCGGACAATCAATTAAGTTTAGGGTACCAGATGCAGAGTCTTTTCGTAGGTGCCGGTATTCTTTTGGCGAACGGATCTATAGTGCTGTTTCAATATTTGTTCGGTGGCGAATCTGTAGAGGTTGCGGGTACAATTCCTACTTGGTTGTACTATTCATTCTACATTGGTGCCATTCTTTCTATTACGACTATTCTTTTTTCGGTTTTAAAAACTCCTGAAATTCCGCCTTCATCTGAAGAGCTGACAGATATCCTCAAAGCAAAGGCCAAACCTTTAACGGAGCGTATTGCCTTGCCCTTTAAGGAAATTGCAGAATCTATAAAGAAGATGCCAAAATTCATGTGGAAGGTAGGTGCCGTTTATTTGTTTCAATGGTATGCTTTATTCATTTATTGGCAGTATACTACACCATTGTTTAAATTGACTATGGGTTATACTACGGGAGAAGCTGCTTCACAATCCGCACAAATGAGTTTAACGTACAATATTGTCACCATGGTCGTGGCTTTGGCCTTGGTACCGCTTACACTTAAGTTTGGTGGAAAAAAGGTATATGCGTTAAGCTTGTTCGGTACTGCCATTTCTTTATTCACTATTCCGTATATCACAGATCCCGTAATGGTTTTGGTGCCAATGGTTTTATTTGGTATCGGTTGGGCGGCTATGATGGGTATACCTTATACGATGGTATCAAAAGTAGTTCCTCAAGAAAGACGTGGCGTATATATGGGAATCCTAAATATGATGATAGTAATTCCTATGGGGATAGAGACCCTTACCTTTGGTCCAATTTATAAATTCTTACTTGGTAATAATGCAATTAATGCCATGTTGTTTGCAGGAGCCTTTTTTGCGATATCTGGTTTTCTGGCATTAAGACTTAATGTTTCGAGTAAAGAAAGTATGGTTGATTAGTGATATCATATTTAGCTAAAAGCTTTTTTGATCGGTGGTATTTATTTTGTTTGTATAAATACGTATCCTCGTAATGCTTTCTTACAGAATACCTTTAAATTTGTTTTTTTAAATAGAAGCGTATGAGCAATGAAAAGCTAAGAAGAGAAGCACTTATTTATCATGCCAAGCCACAGCCAGGTAAGATAAAAATAGTTCCTACTAAACCTTATAGTACACAACGTGATCTAGCTTTGGCATACTCCCCTGGTGTTGCAGAGCCATGTCTAGAAATAGCAAAGGATAAGGATAACGCCTATAAATATACATCTAAAGGTAATTTGGTTGCCATTATTTCTAATGGTACCGCTGTCCTTGGACTAGGAAATATTGGTCCTGAGGCATCAAAACCTGTGATGGAAGGTAAAGGTCTTCTTTTTAAGATTTTTGCAGATATAGACGGTATTGATATTGAAGTGGATACTGAAGATGTAGATAAGTTTATTGAGACCGTTAAAATGATCGCCCCAACATTTGGAGGCATAAATCTTGAGGATATTAAGGCTCCAGAAGCTTTTGAAATTGAAAGAAGGCTAAAAGAAGAGCTGGATATTCCTGTTATGCACGATGACCAGCATGGTACGGCCATAATTTCTGCAGCTGCATTATTGAACGCATTAGAGCTTTCCAACAAAAAGATGGAAGAAGTTCGCATTGTTATCAGTGGTGCGGGTGCTGCCGCAGTATCATGTACTAAATTGTATAAGGCGTTTGGCGCTAAAGCTGAAAATATAGTAATGCTTGATAGTAAAGGTGTTATTAGAAAGGATGCCGATAATTTATCACCTGCAAAGAAAGAATTTGCTACCGATAGAAAAATAGACACGCTAGATGAGGCTATGGTAGATGCCGATGTTTTCGTTGGTCTTTCTATAGCCAATATTGTTACTCCGACCATGTTGAAATCTATGGCAGAAAACCCTATTGTGTTCGCTATGGCAAATCCAGACCCTGAGATTGCCTATGATCTAGCAATTGCTACACGTAAGGATATAATTATGGCAACGGGAAGATCCGATCATCCTAACCAAGTAAATAATGTACTTGGTTTTCCATTTATTTTTAGAGGTGCGTTAGATGTCCGGGCAACAGCAATCAATGAAGCTATGAAAATGGCGGCCGTAAAAGCTTTGGCAGATTTAACTAGACAGCCCGTACCAGAGCAAGTAAATATTGCTTATGGCGAAACAAGATTGACTTTTGGTAAAGAGTATATTATTCCCAAACCTTTTGATCAAAGACTAATATATGAAATACCACCTGCCGTAGCCAGGGCAGCAATGGAGAGTGGTGTTGCTAAGGCACCAATAGATGATTGGGATAAATACAGAGAGGAGTTGATGCTTCGCTCGGGCAACGATAATAAAGTGGTACGTCAACTTCATGCCAGGGCACGTAGCCATACCAAGAAAATTGTATTTGCCGAAGCTGACCATCTAGATGTTCTAAAAGCGGCCCAGATAGTTTATGAAGAAGGTATTGCAATTCCTATTCTGTTAGGTAGAAAAGATATCATTCTTGAATTAAAGAAAGAGTTGGAGTTTGATGCTGACCTTGCCATTATTGATCCAATGTCAGAAGAATTCGATGAACGCCATATACGTTATGCTACCAAATACTGGGAAAGTCGAAAGCGAAGCGGAGTAACCTTTTACAGCGCAAAAATAAAAATGCGCGAGCGTAATTATTTTGGCTCTATGATGGTAATGGAAGGCGATGCGGATGGAATGATTTCTGGTTATTCAAGGGCATACCCTACGGTGGTAAAACCAATTTTAGAAGTTGTTGGTAGAGCAAGTCAGGTTAAGAAAGTGGCTACGGTAAACATTATGATTACCGATAGAGGGCCGTTGTTTTTGGCCGATACTTCAATTAATATAGAGCCCAATGCAGAAGAATTGGCTGATATTGCACAAATGACAGCTAATGTTGCCTCTAATTTTGGCTTTAATCCCGTTTTGGCAATGTTGAGCTATGCTAACTTTGGTTCCTCAACACATCCTAATGCTAAAAAGGTTAGAGAAGCGGTTCGTATTCTTCATGAAACTCAGCCAGATTTAGTGGTAGATGGGGAAATACAAACCGATTTTGCATTAAATAGAGAACTTCATGAAAGTAAATTCCCGTTTTCTAAGCTTGCAGGCAGAAAAGTAAACACCCTGATATTCCCAAATTTAGAATCGGCTAACATTACCTATAAATTACTGAAAGAATTGAATAGTGCAGATTCTATAGGACCTATAATGGTAGGTTTGCGCAAAGCGGTTCATATTATGCAATTGGGTGCCAGTGTAGATGAGATAGTTAACATGGCGGCAGTAGCGGTAATTGATGCTCAAGAGCGCGAAAAGCGCAAAAAAGCTAAAGGTTCAAAATAATTTTTACGTAATTAATAACTGAAATAGGGAAATTGGTAGCTATACTTATTTCCCTTTTTAATTTAAATAGATCATGATACATCACTTAAAAGGAAAACTAGTAGAGAAAAACCCAACTCATGTTATTATTGAATGTGGTGGTGTAGGGTATTTTGTAAATATTTCTTTAAATACTTTTTCCAAGTTGCCGGAGCAGGAAAATATTTCCGTTTTTACGCACCTTCAAGTGAAAGAAGATTCTCACACATTGTTCGGGTTTGTGGAAAAATCTGAACGTGAAATTTTTAGGTTATTGTTATCTGTCTCGGGTATTGGGTCAAGTATAGCCAGAACCATGCTTTCATCTATGTCTCCCTCTCAGGTCAGGGATGCCATTGCCAATGGGGATGTTGCTTCTATTCAAGCAGTAAAAGGTATCGGTGCCAAAACGGCACAACGTGTAATTTTAGATCTTAGGGATAAGGTCTTAAAAGTTTACGATATAGACGAACTTTCGTTAAGTACAAACAATACAAATAAAGATGAAGCGTTATCTGCTTTAGAAGTTCTGGGCTTCGCACGCAAACAATCAGAGAGGGTTGTCGATAAAGTGCTTGGTCAAGATGCTTCGCTAAGTGTCGAGGGCATAATAAAACTCGCGCTCAAAAATTTGTAAAAAGTTTGAAAAACGGGGTAACTAAATTTCTTAAAATTTCTTTTAAGCACGTCTTTGTATTCTTTATGTTTTTGGGTTCTATAACCAGTGTTGTAGCTCAAGGAACAGAAGAACAGCAGGTAGACTCGGTAAAGACAGGATACAATCTGGGAAGAATTCTTATTGAGAATCCAGAAAGCATTGTGTCCAAATATATTTATGACCCTAAACTTGATCGTTATATCTATAATGAGAGTGTGGGCGATTTTAATATTGGTTATCCTATAATTCTTACACCGGATCAATATTTTAAATTGATCAGGGAAGAAGGAATTAAATCATATTTTAAAGAAAAATCCGATGCTTATTCGGGTAAAAAAGAAGGTAGTGAAGAAGCACGTAAAAATTTACTTCCCAACTTCTATGTAAATAATGATTTCTTCTCTACAATTTTTGGAGGTAATACTATTGAGATAATTCCCCAAGGATCCGTTGCAATGGATTTAGGTGTTATTTGGCAGAAAAATGACAACCCTTCTTTATCGCCTAGAAATAGAACTAACCTTTCGTTTGATTTTGATCAACGTATAAGTCTTAGTATGTTAGGTAAGATCGGTGAGCGCTTGCAAGTGACCGCTAATTATGATACCGAGGCAACTTTCGATTTTCAGAACATTGTAAAATTAGATTATACGCCTACTGAAGATGATATTATCCAGTCTATAGAAGTAGGTAACGTGAATATGCCACTTAATAGCTCTTTGATTCAGGGAGCCCAAAGTTTATTTGGTGTAAAAACAAAATTACAGTTTGGCAAAACCTCTGTGACGGCTGTTTTTTCTGAACAACGTTCACAAAATAATACCGTAGTTGCTCAGGGTGGGGGTACTTTAAATGATTTTACGTTGACCGCCCTGGACTATGACGAAAATAGACACTTTTTCCTGGCACAATATTTTAGGGACAATTATGATGATGCCCTATCTGCCTATCCGTATATACAGAGTCAAGTACAGATTACCCGAATAGAAGTATGGGTTACCAACAGAACTCAGCAAACATTGAATGTACGTAATGTAGTGGCAATTCAAGATTTAGGTGAATCTAATATTGCCAAGACCAGGGTAGGTCAGAATAATGGTAGTGGGGTTGGCTTCTTCAACGGTCCGGCAGATGTAAGACCTAGAAATAACGCTAATGACTATGACCCCGCTTTAATACTTTCTGGAGGTGGTGCCTTAAACGATAATATTAGGGAGATTGCAACTGTTGAAAGTGGGTTTAATGCGGGTAGTTTTGCCGGAGGATATTCTCCAAACCAGGGTTTTGATTATGCGTACCTAGAGAATGCAAGAAAATTAGAGCAGGGTAGGGATTATGATTTCAACTCACAATTGGGTTATATATCCTTAAATCAACGCCTAAGTAACGACGAAGTTTTGGGTGTTGCCTATCAGTACACCTTTCAAGGTCAAGTTTATCAAGTAGGTGAATTTGCAAATGGAGGTATAGAAGCTACTACCGTTACACAAGACGTTAGTGCCGTAATTGAGAATAATACATTAATACTTAAACTTCTTAAAAGTAATATCACCAATATCTCTGATCCTATTTGGGACTTGATGATGAAGAATATTTACGCTACAGGTGCATATAGTTTAAGTCAGGAAGATTTTAAGATGAATATTTTATATTCTGATCCTACTTCAAGAAATTATATAACCCCGGTAGAAGAAGGTCCGGGTTCTGGTTGGCCAGAAGGTTTAGAAGAGACTATTCTATTAAATGTATTTAACTTGGATAGATTAAATGTCTATAACGATATACAACCTGGTGGAGACGGATTTTTCGATTTCATTAGCGGGCAGACTATAGATGTGCAAAACGGCCGAATCATCTTTACCAAAGTAGAACCTTTTGGAGAGTTCTTGTATGAAAAGCTACAGAATGGTAACAGTGGCCAGTATGATGTTACTTCTGGTTATAATGCCAACCAAGAGCAATATGTATTCAGGGATATGTATGCTTTAACAAAAACTGCGGCACTTCAAGATCCGGAGAAGAATAAATTTTTGCTAAAGGGCTCTTATAAATCTGAAGGTAGTAATGGTATTTCTATAGGTGCATTTAACGTACCTCAAGGTTCTGTGACGGTGACCGCAAATGGTAGGACTTTGCAAGAGGGTATAGATTACACGGTTAATTATCAATCTGGTACGGTTCAAATTTTGGATCCGAGTTTAGAGGCTTCTAATGTGCCTATTAACATATCGGTAGAGAATAATGCTGTGTTCGGTCAGCAAACGCGTCGTTTTACCGGTGTAAACGTAGAGCATCAATTCAATGAAAAATTTGTTTTGGGCGGTACGTTATTGAATATGAACGAACGTCCGTTAACACAGAAATCTACCTATGGTGTAGAGTCTGTAAACAATACTATTTTTGGTTTAAATACTAACTTTTCTACAGAGGTGCCTTTCTTGACCCGTATGGTGAACAAGCTGCCAAATATAGATACAGATGTGCCTTCCAATATATCGGTAAGGGCAGAAATGGCGGCCTTGATACCCAATTCTCCTAAAAATGCTGATTTTGAAGGGGAAACAACTACGTATTTGGATGATTTTGAAGGTGCGCAGGCATTAATAGATATTAGGGCATCGTTAGGGTGGTCTCTTGCGAGTATGCCTTTGGAGTTTGGTAACGATGATCAACCGTTTGGTAGTTCGCCGGAAGATTTAAATAACTTATTGAACGGTTACGGTAGGGCTAAGTTATCTTGGTATACTATTGATCCCATATTTTATACTACGCAAAGACCGGCTTCTGTTAGTGATGACGATCTTTCCATCAACGCTACCCGTAGGGTTTATATTGATGAAGTTTTTCCAGAAACAGATGTGGCGCAAGGGCAAACCCAAGTACAGACCACTTTGGATATGGTCTACTATCCAAATGCTAAAGGGCCGTATAATAACAACCCGGATTTTGAAACTGAAGCTCCGTCGGAAAAATGGGGCGGTATGATGCGTTCTTTGAGTAGTACGGATTTTGAGCAGAGTAATGTGGAGTTTGTTCAGTTTTGGGTAATGGACCCATATGTTGATGGTATTGCCAATGGTGCGGGTGAATTGGTGCTTAACCTTGGTAATATATCCGAGGATATTTTGCGCGATGGTAAAAAGCAATATGAAAACGGTTTGCCCGGTGTAAACAGTAACGATTTTGTTTCGCCTACCTCTTGGGGCGAAGTGCCCGCAACGCAATCTTTGGTCTATGCTTTTGATGCTGACGAAAATAATAGGGTTTTGCAGGATACCGGTTTTGATGGTTTGGATGATGTGCGTGAAGCAGATGTATATACCAGTAACCCGGGCAGTGATCCTGCATTGGATAATTATGTATACTATTTAAATAGAGAAGGTAGTATTTTAGAAAGATATCAAGACTTTAATAATCCACAAGGGAACTCGCCTGTTTCGGTAACAAATACGGACAGGGGCTCTACTACATTACCAGATGTGGAAGATGTAGATAGAGATTTAACAATGAATACCGTAAATAGCTATTATGAGTACCGTATTGCTATTAAGCCGAATACTACTATTAACGATAAGTATGTAACCGATATCATTGAAGGTACGGCAAGTGGGGAACCAAGAATATTAAACGGAGATGAGGTTAATTACCGTTGGATACAATATAAAGTTCCATTGAGCGACTTTACAGATGCCATAGGCGGTATAACAGATTTTAGGTCTATCAGTTTTATGCGTATGTACATGACAGGGTTTAATAGTCCTACAGTTTTGCGTTTTGCAACTTTAGATTTGGTTAGGGGAGATTGGCGTACCTATACAAGTACATTGCAAGATAAAAATATTGATAGTGATCCCTCTGACGACGGTACTACCTTAGATGTAAATACCGTAAACATAGAAGAAAATAGTAGTAGAACCCCAATACCGTACGTATTGCCTCCGGGTGTGGTTAGGGAACAGTTAAATAATAACAACACCATTATTCGCCAGAACGAGCAATCCCTTTCATTGACAGTTTCTAATTTAGAGTCTGAAGATTCACGCGGAGTGTTTAAAAATTTGAACGTTGATATTCGTCAATATGAGAAATTGAAAATGTTCATACATGCCGAAAAAATTATAGATAGTGATTATGCGGATACCTCTACACCTTTGGTAGGTTTCTTGCGTATGGGTACAGATTTTACCCAAAACTACTATCAAATAGAATTACCGTTAGAGTTTACGCCTTTTACGGCGGTTTCAGATGATGAGATCTGGCCAGAGAACAACGAGATGAATATTTTGCTTAGCGATTTGACAAAAGTAAAGTCGCAATGGATTGCAGATGGTGAGCTTAGTGATGTTCGGTTCTTTGAAATTGATAATGGTGAAGTAATACCTGTTGGTGAGTTTGATGTTCGTACACCAGGTAGAATACGTATTGGTATTAAAGGTAACCCTTCTTTAGGTAGTATACGTACTATGATGGTGGGGGTTAAAAACCAGGATATTTTACCGGCAAGAGGTGAAGTATGGTTTAATGAACTACGCCTTGCAGGATTGGATAATAACGGTGGTTGGGCCGCAATTGCCGCAGTAGACGGTAATATTGCAGATTTTGCCAACTTTAGTGCAACGGGTAGTAAGAGTACTTCAGGTTTTGGTTCAATAGATCAAATGCCAAATGAGCGTGCACGTGAAGATGCCGTTTCATATGATGTTGTTACCAATGTTAATGTTGGGCAATTGCTTCCTAAAAAATGGGGTATTCAATTACCGTTTAATTACGGAATATCAGAACAGATGATCACACCGGAGTTTGATCCTGTATATGATGATTTAAAACTAGCGGATAGAATAGCGGCCGAAGATACCCAAGAAGGTAAAGATGAGGTTTTAGAGCAGGCAGAAGACTATACAAAACGTACCAGTATTAATTTAATTGGTGTGCGTAAAGACCGTAGTGAAGAGGCCGATGCTAATTTCTACGATATTGAAAACTTCACCTTTAACTATAGTTATAACGAAACAGACCATAGGGATTTTGAAATTGCTGAGTTAAAAGAACAGAATGTAAATACCGGTTTTGTATATAATCATAGTTTTGAACCGGTTGAAATTGCACCTTTCGCCAAAAAAGATTCGCTCTTAACGGGTAAATATTGGAAATGGTTGAAAGATTTGAACTTAAACTTGTTACCGTCAAATATTGGGGTTACCTCAAATATCAATAGACAGTTTAATGCACAACGTTTTAGGGATGTTTATACCGATGGTGAGGACAGAATAGAATTGCCGGAGCTTCAGCAGCGTAATTATTTATTTAATTGGCAGTATGCGGTCAATTATAATTTGACCAAATCACTTAGATTGAACTTAACAGGTTCCAATAATAATATCGTTAGAAATTACTTGAACGAAGATGAGCCTGTAGAATCAATAGATAGAATTAGAAATGAATTAGGTTTATGGGATGGCTTTTTTGATGTAGGTGAGCCAAACAGACATTCTCAGCAAATGCAATTGAACTATGAGGTGCCATTTTCTAAAATACCTGCGTTAGATTTTATTAGTACACAATATTCTTACACCAGTAATTTTGATTGGCAAAGGGGTGGTGATGCATTGTTTGAGGTTGCCGGTGAATATATCAACACCGTGCAAAATGCAAATACACATACAATAACTTCGTCTTTGACCATGCAAAAGTTCTATGATCTTATCGGACTTAAAAAGCGTTCCGCTCCAAGAGCATCAACTGCCGGTCCTATACGAAGGGATAAATCTGGTGCTGTCTCCGAAGATCAAGAAAAAATTAAAGGTAAAACAAGTGATTTGTTCAATACCGTAGTGGATATTGTTACCATGGTAAAAAGATTGAATTTCAACTACAGTGAGAACAATGGTACCGTACTTCCTGGGTATACACAATCTGTAGGCTTTGTAGGTACTACGAAACCCACTATTGGTTTCTTGTTCGGTAGTCAGTCAGATGTTCGTTATGAAGCGGCTAGAAATGGTTGGCTAACCGGTTTTCAAGAATTTAATGAGCAATTCATCCAAAGAACAAACAAACAATTGAATATTACCGCTACTGCGCAACCAACCAAAGATATTACTATAGATTTGGTCGCGGACAGACAATATTCTGATAGTTATCAAGAGAATTTTAATGTTGTTGATCAAGAATATAATCTTCAGTTGGGCAATAACTATGGTAGTTTTAGTATCTCTACTATGATGATCGGTACTGCATTTGGTAAGAGTGATGAGTTTGACTCAAGTACCTTTCAACAGTTTAAGGATAATAGGATTACAATAGCTAATAGATTAATTTCTGACCGTTCACAACCTGTAGGTGAGTTAGATGAAGATGGTTTTCCACAATTGTATGGTAAAACGCAACAAGATGTTTTGTTACCGGCATTCTTTGCAGCATATACGGGCCAAGATGCCGAACGCGTAAACTTAGATACGTTTAGGGATATTCCTATTCCTAACTGGAGTATTAAATATACGGGTCTAATGAAGAGCAAATGGTTTAAAAAGAAATTCAAGCGTTTTTCTTTAAGCCACGGGTATCGCGCATCATATAGTATAAACTCATACCAAACGAATTTAGAAAAGGTTCAATTGATCAAAGATGGTGAAAATGCTATTAATGCAGAGAATCTAGATATTTTGCCCGATCTTATTTTAAACAATGTGGTGCTTACAGATCAATTTAACCCATTGGTAAGGGTAGATTTTGAAATGAAGAATTCTGTTAGTGTATTGGCGGAAGTAAGAACAGATAGAACATTGTCATTAAGTTTTGATAATGATTTAATGACCGAGATCAATGGTAAAGAATATACTGTTGGTTTAGGATATCGTTTTAAAGATGTAAAATTTGTAACCAATATTGGAGGTAATAAAACAAGGCTAAAAGGTGATTTAAATCTGAAAGCGGATGTAACTTTAAGAGATAACATTACTATTATTAGAAATTTAGATATTAATAATAATCAAATAACCTCTGGTCAGAATCTAATGTCGTTGAAGTTTACTGCAGATTATGCCCTAAGTAAGAATTTAAATGCATTGTTCTTTTATGATCATTCATTCTCTCAATTTGCAGTCTCCACTGCTTTTCCGCAAACAACAATTAATACCGGGTTTACAATTCGCTACAATTTTGGCAACTAATTTAGAAACTTAATAAAAGTTGAATACAGATTAAATGAGGCCTTATTAAACATTTATAAATGTTTTGATAACCTAAGTTGAAAACTTTACATTTGCCGAAGTAAAATAATAAACGATTATAATGAATATACCAGCCGAATTAAAATATACAAAAGATCACGAGTGGGTAAGGATCGATGGTGATGTTGCCACTGTAGGTATTACAGATTTCGCACAAGGTGAATTAGGTGATATTGTTTATGTAGAAGTAGATACTCTTGATGAAACTTTAGAACGAGAAGCTATTTTTGGAACAGTTGAAGCTGTAAAAACTGTTTCTGACTTGTTTTCTCCTTTATCTGGTGAGATTATCGAGTTTAATGAAGCACTTGAAGATGAGCCGGAAAAAGTAAATAGTGACCCATACGGTGAAGGTTGGATGGTAAAAATTAAATTTAGCAATGCTAGCGAATTAGATGATTTGTTGAGCGATGCTGCATATAAAGAGATAATTGGTGGTTAAAAACACTATTTATAAAGTACTTTTCATAAGCTGGATGATGTTTGTAACATTTTTCAGCTTATTTTCTTTTTCGGGAATTGGTGCCTCTAGCTTCAATATTCCGCATATGGACAAAATCGTACATTTTACCTTCTATTCTGTAATGGTGGTGCTGGGTTACTTGGCAATACCCAAAAGTAAAGAACAATTGGTAGGTAGGGCTAAGTTGTTGTGGTACATTGTTTTATTCGCGATAGTCTACGGCATAATTATTGAAGTACTACAACATGTGGCAACTTCTGACAGGCATGGTGATCCGCTAGATGCTTTGGCAAATTCTACCGGAGCTCTTGTAGGATTGTTGGTCGTTAGATTTCTGTTTTTTCGAGTGCCCTCGTTAAAATGAAAATTTTAGTTGCATTTTTATCGATTAATTAGTTAAATTAGCAATCACTAAATTGAAAATATATGGAACCTAAAAAGAATCCTAAAGCGGATTTAACAAAGAACAGCAGTCTTTATTTCGTTATCGGTTTGTTCGCAGTAATGCTATTTACATATGTAGCATTTGAATGGAAAACGTATGATGAGGTGAATGATTATGATATTTCTATGAATGTGGATGATCTTTTAGATGAAGAAGTTCCAATGACAGAACAGATTAAAACTCCACCGCCACCACCGCCACCAGCTGCACCAGAAATTATTGAAGTTGTAGAAGATGAAGAAGAGGTTGAGGAAACTGTAATCGAGTCTACTGAAACTAGTCAAGAAGAGGAAATCGTTGAAGTTGAGGACGTTGTTGTTGATGAAATCGAAGAAGACGTTGATGTGCCTTTCGCAGTTATTGAAGATGTACCTGTATTCCCAGGTTGTGAAAATGAAAGCGATAAAAGGGCTTGTTTCAACAAAATGATACAAAAACACATTGGTAAGAACTTCCGTTACCCAGAAATTGCTCAAGAAATGGGTGTTCAAGGTAGGGTTAGTGTAATGTTCGTTATACAAAAAGATGGTAGTATTGGTAACGTTAGAATGCGTGGTCCAGATAAAAACCTAGAAAAAGAAGCAGCTAGAATTATTAGTAAGTTGCCAAAAATGACCCCTGGTAAGCAGAGAGGTAGAGCTGTACGTGTTCCGTTTAGTATTCCTATCAATTTTAAATTACAATAGTATTTAGTTACTGTTTCAATACATATAAAATCCCGGGCACAATGCTCGGGATTTTTTTTGTCATTTTTTTAGCTCAGTTGTCTTTATAAAGACAAGTCTTGTGTTGTTATTTCTTCCGTTGTAGAATGGTATACAGAAGGGCACTTTCAATAATACTAGAAATAAAGCATTTAGGTTGCAGAAATATTACTGGGGCGTTATCTTTGCACCCCTATTTAAAGAAATATGAAGATGGCTGTTGGTTCGGAAAATGAAAGTGCTGTTGCATTGATTTTTGCCGATTTTAAGGAGATTACCAAGGCTAGATTAGCTGTAAGTGTCGTCTTTTCTTCTATTGCCGGTTATTTCCTTGGGGCCAATGAAATACTATGGGGGCAAGTGTTGTTATTGGCATTTGGCGGTTATTGTATGGTAGGTGCAAGTAATGCTTATAATCAAGTTATTGAGAAAGATTTAGACGTTTTAATGAAGCGTACTAAAAATAGACCTATTCCTGCTGGTCGTATGACGGTTAACACGGCCATGATACTGGCCATTGTTTTAACATTACTGGGTATTGTGTCATTATATCTCTTGAACCCGAAAACAGCAATGTTCGGGGCTATTTCCATTTTCTTGTACACCAGTGTCTATACTCCTTTAAAAACAATAACACCATTAGCTGTTTTTGTTGGTGCCATACCAGGGGCAATTCCCTTTATGTTGGGTTGGGTGGCAGCTACAGATGATTTTGGTATAGAGCCCGGTACTATTTTTATGATTCAGTTTTTTTGGCAATTCCCACATTTTTGGGCGCTTGGGTGGATGTTGGATGACGATTATAGGGCTGGCGGATTTAAAATGCTGCCAACAGGTAAAAAAGATGCGGCTACGGTGTTGCAAATAATTATGTACACTATATGGATGATGGCGGTTTCTATCATTCCTGTTTTTGGAATTACCGGTAGGTTGCAACTATCAATAGTTTCGGCCATAATTATCTTTTTAATGGGGGCGGTAATGTTGGCGTTTGCATTTCAATTGTATAGAAAGAGAGATAATGTATCTGCAAGAAAATTAATGTTGGCAAGTGTCAGTTACATAACACTGATGCAAATAGTTTACGTAATAGATAAATTTTTAGCTTAATTATGGATTTAACACAAGGTACGGAGGCAGAGAAGAACGCCAGGGCGAAGAAGATGATGCTGTGGTTTGGAATTATTAGCTTGTTAATGGGTTTTGCTGGATGGACAAGTGCTTACATTGTAAGTAGTTCAAGAGAAGATTGGTCCAGTGATGTTTCACTGCCAAATGCTTTTCTGTACAGTACAATCGTTATCATTATTAGTAGTATAAGTTATATGTTGGCAAAAAAGGCTATTAAAGATGGTGAAAATGCCAGCGGTACTAAATGGCTTTGGATTACGTTAGGTCTAGGTATACTTTTTATCTTTTTGCAATTTTCGGGTTTTTCGGAAATGGTGGCACAAGGGTATTACTTTACCGGACCAACTAGTAGTATTAAAGTTTCATATGTCTTTTTGATTGCAATGGTGCATGTAGTGCACGTTGTGGCAGGTATGATTTCTTTATTGGTGGTTTTGTACAATCAAAACAAGGGAAAATATAGTAAAGAGAACTATTTAGGTGTTACCTTAGGGGCAACATTTTGGCATTTTTTAGATTTATTGTGGGTCTATTTGGTGTTATTTATGTTCTTTGTAAAATAAAAAGTGTATCAAAATAAGTTTTGGGTCAAATTGCGTTTTTAAATAGTTCAAAAAAATGTAAATTTGCTAAAGTTTTATTAAAACTATAATTAATTATATGAATTCTACGGTGACTACGGGAACGGAAACAAGCGTATGGGGTGGTGGCAATCAACCTTTAGGAGCAAGCTACGGAAAAATGATGATGTGGTTTTTCCTTGTGTCGGATGCCTTAACTTTCTCTGGATTTTTAGCGGCATACGGCTTTTCAAGATTTAAATTTATTGAAACATGGCCCATAGCGGACGAAGTGTTTACACACGTTCCTTTTTTTCATGGTAACTATCCTATGATATATGTTGCCTTTATGACTTTTATTTTGATCATGTCATCGGTAACAATGGTATTGGCGGTAGATGCTGGGCATAAAATGAAAAAGAATGCCGTTACCTGGTATATGTTCGCTACTGTAATTGGCGGTATTATATTCGTTGGGTCTCAAGCTTGGGAATGGGGTACTTTTATTAAAGGTGATTTTGGTGCTTTAGAGACAAAGGGAGGTAGAATCTTACAGTTTGTAGATGCTACTGATAATGAGAAAAGAGTTGCGTTATCTGAATTTGCAACTTCTATTCCTAGTGAAAGAACCGTTCATGAAAGAAAAAATGGTGTTTGGTTTTATGACGAGGCTACTAGAACTAGTGTTTCTCTTAACGAGGTAGTTGAAGGTTTTAAGGCAAACCCTAATGTATTGATTAGAACAGAGCTTATTAACGAAGAAGGTAAGAAAACCGTACTTGATAGAAAAGCTTCGTTGGCTAAATTAGCAGATGCAACACAAGTTGTAGAAGGTGCTAATTTGGTTCATAATGAATATGGTAGCAGATTATTTGCAGATTTCTTTTTCTTTATTACAGGTTTTCACGGTTTTCACGTATTCTCAGGTGTAGTAATAAATATTATTATTTGGTTTAATGTTATTCTTGGTACTTACGAAAGAAGAGGACATTATGAAATGGTAGAAAAAGTTGGTTTATACTGGCACTTTGTAGATTTAGTTTGGGTATTCGTATTTACCTTCTTCTACTTGGTATAATCCTTATAGAAACAATCAGCATTACTGTATAAAGAATTTTAGATTAAAGTAACATGGCAGACGGACATAAATTAGAAATTTTCAGAGGACTTGTAAAGTTCAAATCCAATACACAGAAAATTTGGGGAGTTTTAGCGTTTTTAACGCTTATAACTGCTGTAGAAGTAGTATTAGGTATTATCAAACCAGAATCGTTGACCGATACTTACGTATTGGGTATGAAGCTTATTAACTGGGTTTTTATTATTTTAACTTTGGTTAAAGCATACTATATCGCTTGGGATTTTATGCATTTACGTGATGAGAAGTCGGCTTTAAGACGGGCAATAGTTTGGACACCGATATTTTTGGTTATTTATTTGACATTTATACTGCTTGTAGAGGCAGATTATATCTATAACGTATATAAAGAAGGCTTCGTAGGTTGGAACTTCTAAGTTATAATTAACAGTATTAAAAGACGGTTTTATAGCCGTCTTTTTTATTTTTGTATAGTTTGTAATATATTGATTATCTCTGTTGTAACCGTTTAAGTGTTTCAGTGTACCAGTCTTCCTTATTTATGAAAAAGACCTTTGTTCTAGTTGTTTTATTTGTGCTGCCAATAGTGGCCTATTTATTCTTTGCTTCAGGTGTCACTAATTTTGGTAAGCTGTCTCAATTGACCAAAAATGTTGCAGAGCTTGGGTTTTCGGATTCAACAAAATTTAAAGATAAGATTACCGTTTTGGGTTTTTTAGGGGCTGATGTGGAAGGTAGAAAAGGTAATGCCTTTAACTTGAACCAAAAGATATATAAGCGTTTTTATGAGTTTACGGATTTTCAATTTGTAATGATGGTTTCTAATAATACCAATGAGGAAGTTAACGCCCTTAAAAAAGAGTTGGCTACCTTGGCGGACAATGATAAGTGGAAATTTGTTTATGCCAGTGATGAGGAGATAAAACAGTTATTCTCTAGCCTTAAAACCGATATTGAGTTGGATAAAAATAATAGTACCCCTTATGTATTTATTATTGATAAGGATTTAACTCTAAGAGGTAGGTCAGATGATGAGGATGATGGTACAAAGTATGGCTTCAATTCTACATTGGTATCTGATCTTAATAACAAAATGGTAGATGATGTAAAGATAATTTTGGCAGAATATCGTCTAGCCTTAAAAAAGAATAACGCAGAACGTTCTAAATAATGAATAAAAAGTATACTTACGTTTGGGTTTCACTGATCGTTCTAATTTTTGGGATTATAGTAATACCAAGAATTGTAGATAGACTGTCCTCTGGTTCGGTCGTTGAAAATGACCGATTAAATTCAGAAGGTAAAAATAGTGATGATGAAGAATTGGCCTATATTTTGTTAGATGGCAAAAGGAGAAAAGTGCCTTCCTTTGAATTTATAAATCAGGACAGCGTTTTGGTGTCCGATAAGGATTATTTGGGTAAGGTCTATGTGGTAGATTTCTTTTTTACCAGATGTCCAAGTATCTGTCCTGTAATGACGACTAATTTGGTAGGTGTTCAAAAGCATTTTAAGAATGCTGATGATTTTGCACTGGCTTCGTTTAGTATTACTCCAGATGTAGATACACCTCAAGTATTAAAAGCTTATAAAGAGAAGTATGGGGTTACCGGTGAAAATTGGAATTTTATGACCGGTGATCAAGAAGGTATTTATGAATTGGCAAACGCAGGTTTTAATATTTTTGCTGCTGAAATGCCAGATGTACCTGGTGGTTTTGAACACTCAGGTCTATTTGCCCTGGTTGATAAAGAGGGATATTTAAGATCAAGAATAGACGAGTACGGTAATCCAATTGTTTATTACCGTGGAGCTATATTAGAGGAAAAAGGGGTCAATGATCATGGTGAAACCGAAGAAATAGGTATTTTAAAGGTTGATATTCAAAAATTATTAGAGGAATAGGATTATGCAGACTAATGCAAAAGAAGAGAAAAAATTTAATAGGTTAATCACTGTAGTTTCAATTATAATACCAATTGTAGTGGCTATTCTTTTTGGAGTCAAGTTGCCAAACGTAGAGCCACTGTCCTTTTTGCCACCTATATACGCCACAATTAATGGATTAACAGCGGTTTTATTGTTGGTAGCGGTTTGGGCTATTAAAAATGGGAATGAAAAACTACATCAGTATTTAATGACAACAAATATTGTATTGTCATTACTGTTTTTGGTTATGTATATAGCATATCATATGACATCTGATTCTACTAGCTATGGAGGTGAGGGAGCAATTAAGTATGTGTATTATTTTATATTGATTACCCACATAGTGCTGTCAATTGCTTTAATTCCTTTGGTATTAAGGACATATGCCAAGGCATATTTAAAAAAGTTTGAAGAGCACAGGGTTTTGGCCAAGTATACTTTTCCTGTTTGGTTATATGTTGCCGTTACCGGTGTAGTGGTTTATTTAATGATATCTCCTTACTATGCGTACTAAACAGTTTTTCTTATTGATAGTGGTATCACTTTTATTGATTCCAATTGATGTAGAAGCGCAATGCGCTATGTGTAGAGCCGTTTTAGAAAGTGAGTCTTCTGGTAAAGCAGCTGAAGGTATTAATAATGGTATCGTTTACTTAATGGCCGTCCCTTATGTTTTGGTGGCCGGTCTTTTCTATTTTATATATAGAAAAATGAGGGCTTAAGCTTTTTTTTTATTTTTTTCCATAAAAAGTGTAACATTATCTTCTTTGGTTAGTCTTATGATTGTGTGATAGTTAAATCGCGCTCATCAATCAATCAAACTAATCAATCCATCTTATGTTCGACTTAGAACGTTGGCAAGAAATTTTCGATACTATTCGCAAGAATAAGTTACGTACATTTCTCACAGGACTTTCCGTTGCTTCAGGAATTTTCATTCTAGTTATTTTATTGGGTTTTGGTCAAGGTATGCAAAATGGTATTGCCAAAGAGTTTGAGCAAGACGCTGCCACAAGTGTTTGGGTTTGGCCCGGTGTAACCACTATTGGTTATAAGGGTATGAATCCTGGTAGGCCTATTCAGTTTAGGAATGAGAATTATGATATGTCCGGTACTTTGTTCGAAGATCAAATAGAGAACAAATCTCCAAGGTTATTTGTTAGAGATGTATTTGTAAATTATGGTAATGATGCTTTGGCATATAACGTGCAGGGCGTCTCTCATCAATTTCAGTTTATTGAAAATGAATTTATGACGCTGGGTAGATTTCTGAATCAGCAAGATGGCGATACTAAAGCTAAAGTGGCCATCATCAGCAACAAGATCAATAGAGAAGTGTTTCAAGAGTTGGAGACTCCCATAGGGGAGTTTTTAGATATTTCCGGTATTCCTTTCAAGATTGTTGGGGTTTATGGTGATATAGGAGGTGAACGCGAAGAGGATCGTATTTATATTCCCGTGAGCACTGCACAGCAAGTTTTTAATGGTGCGGATTATTTGAACAACCTCTCTTATACATTGCCTCCGGTAGACGATTTTGAAACTGCCGTAGCACAATCCATAAAATTTAAAAATGAATTGAAATCATATTTGCAAAATGCACATATGGTTGCACCAGAAGATACTAGTGCGATACAGGTCTATAATCCAATGGAAGAAGCCAAACGCTTTTATTCCTTAATGGGCGGTATTAAATTTTTCTTTTGGTTTGTTGGGGTATGTACCATAATTGCGGGTATAGTAGGTGTTAGTAATATCATGTTGATTGTGGTTAAAGAACGTACAAGGGAAATTGGTATTCGTAAAGCTCTGGGTGCAAAGCCATGGTCTATTGTGGGCATGATTTTACATGAAGCAATTTTTATTACGGCAATAGCAGGTTTTACGGGACTTATATTGAGTATGGGTCTTTTGGAAATTGTAGGTCCACATGTAGAGGTAGATTATGTTTTAAATCCCTCCGTAAATTTCAACGTAGCATTGACCACAGTATTTGTTTTGATTTTTGCAGGAGCTATTGCGGGATTTTTTCCTGCCTGGAGAGCAGCTAAAATTCATGTAATAGAAGCATTGCGAGACGAATAATAAAAAAAGAAAACTTAATTAACTAACTAACATGTAATCATGTTCAATAGAGACCGGTGGAAAGAAATTCTAGAAGTGCTGTCTAGCAATGTATTTAGAACATTGGCTACCTCTTTTGGCGTGGGGTGGGGTATATTCATTTTAATTATTCTGTTAGCGGCGGGTAAAGGTCTGGAGAATGGTATTCGTGCAGATTTTGGGGACATTGCTACCAATACCATGTTCATGTGGTCCCGTAATACGACCATGTCATATAAAGGTTTGCCAAAGGGCAGGCGCTTTAGTTTTAAATTAGAAGATGTGCAGGCCATAAGGGATAATGTTCCTAATTTAAGGTTCATATCCCCCCGAAACCAATTAGGCGGTTTTGGTGGCGGTAACAATGTGGTTCGTGGTTTAAAAACAGGGGCTTTCAATGTCTATGGGGATTATCCTGAAATAATACGTCAAGAGCCTATGACAATTACGGCCGGTAGGTTCGTTAACCATAATGATATACAAGATAAACGTAAGGTAGCAATTATAGGTAACGGCGTAAAAAATGAACTTTATGATCAAGACGAATCGGCTTTAGGTACTTATATAAAAATCCAGGGGGTCAACTTTATGGTCGTAGGTACCTATCAAAAAAAAGATGATGGAGGTGGGGAAGAAGGGCAAAAACAAATTTATGTTCCCTTTACGGCATTTTCACAAGCTTTTAATATGGGCAATGATGTGGGTTGGATGGCGATTACCGCTCAAGATGGAAATTCTATCTCAAATTTAAAAGAAGATATTGTTGGGGTGGTCAAAGAAAAAAGAAAAATTCACCCAGATGATAAACGTGCCGTTGGTTATTTTGATCTGTACGAGCAGTTTAATAGGGTGGAAAGTCTTTTTGGTGCGTTACGATGGGTGGCTTATTTCGTTGGGGTACTTGTTTTATTATCGGGAATTATTGGGGTAAGTAATATAATGCTCATTGTTATAAAGGAACGAACAAGAGAAATTGGAATACGTAGGGCATTGGGTGAAGGGCCATGGTCGATAAAAAAACAAATTTTAATGGAGTCTATTTTCTTGACGATTATTTCGGGAATGATCGGAATCGTTTTCGGGGCGATATTTATTTATGGCGTAAATGCGGTTTTAGATTCCGTAGGTCCCGTGGACATGTTCGTTAATCCTAGTGTAAGTTTGGGCGTGGTAGTAAGTGCTTTGGTCATTTTAATATTCTCTGGCCTGTTGGCAGGTTTCATACCTGCACAAAGCGCAATTAAAATAAGACCTATTGAGGCTTTAAGAACAGAATAAATTCATCAATAAAATATAATCGATCACAAAATGAAAAAGTCAACAACAATTGTAATTTTATTAATTATAGTACTGGCCTTTGGTGGCTCAATGTTTTATTTGTACTCAAAGAATGCGGAGGATCCGGTGGTGTATGATACGGAAGAACCTAGCAAGCAGACCATAATTAAGAAAACAATGGCTACGGGTAGTATTCTTCCATTAGAGGAAGTGCTTATCAAGCCAAATATTTCAGGGGTTATCGATAAGATTTTTGTAGAGGGCGGTGATTACGTGAAATCTGGTGATTTGCTTTGTACCATTAAAGTGGTCCCCAACTTAAGTGCTTTGAACGATGCTAGAAATACTATAGATGAAGCTAAAATAAATTTAGATGATCAATTGCGGAATTTGGAACGTCAAAAAGGTCTGTTTGCCAAAGGGGTCATTTCTAAAGTAGACCTAGAGCGTGCACAAGTAACTTATGACCAATCTAAACAGACCTATGCAGCCGCAAATAAACGCTATGATATTGTAAAGACCGGTACCACCTCTGGGTACGGTAATGCGGCAAATACCCAAATACGGGCTACGGTTAGTGGTATGGTATTAGAGGTGCCGGTAGAAGTAGGAAATCAGGTAATAGAAAGCAACAATTTTAATGAAGGTACTACCATAGCCGCAATTGCAGATGTAGATAAAATGATTTTTGAGGGTAAAGTAGATGAATCCGAGGTAGGAAAAATTAAAGAAAATCTTCCGCTAGAGATTACGGTTGGTGCTATTGAGGACAAGGTGTTCGATGCCGTTCTGGATTATATTGCACCAAAAGGAAACGAGGAAAATGGCGCTATTCAGTTTGAAATAAAAGGGACACTTAAAAAACAAGATTCCGTATTCATCAGGGCAGGTTTAAGTGCCAATGCCTCAATCATTTTGGCTAGGGCGGATAGTGTGTTGGCCGTGAAGGAGGCCTTGGTGCAATTTGATGATAAAACGAAAAAACCATACGTAGAAATTGCAACAGGTGACCAAGAGTTTGAAAGAAGGGATATTGAGTTGGGTATAAGTGATGGTATTCATGTACAGATCAATTCTGGCATAAACGAAGGCGATAAAATTAAGGTTTGGAACGAGGTAAAGCCCGATGAGCTTGCCGAAAATTAAAAACCAAAAAAAATTAATTCAATTCATGTAACAAATATTATACTACATAGTCTAATGAATAGGCAGTGTAAAAATTGTTCAAAACAACAACCAACATGATTCAAATTAAAGATCTTCACAAGTCCTATAAAATGGGCAAAAATTCACTTCACGTTCTTAAAGGAATAAATTTTAATGTTGAAGAAGGTGAGCTAGTAGCTATCATGGGTTCTTCTGGTTCGGGCAAATCTACCTTATTGAATATTTTAGGAATGTTGGATAGCTCTGATTCCGGAGAATATATATTAGATAATGTTCCCATAAAAGATTTAAACGAAACCAAAGCTGCCAGATATAGAAACAAATTTTTAGGTTTTGTTTTCCAGTCGTTCAATCTTATCAATTATAAAAGTGCCGCAGAGAATGTTGCCTTGCCTTTATACTATCAAAAAGTGCCAAGAAAAGAACGTCAAGAAAAAGCTTTAAAATATTTGGAACAGGTTGGTCTTAAGGAATGGGCGGGTCATTTGCCAAGTGAACTTTCCGGTGGTCAAAAACAACGTGTTGCCATTGCCAGGGCATTGGCGGCCGAGCCTAAGGTATTACTTGCCGATGAGCCTACAGGTGCATTGGACAGTAAGACATCTTACGAGGTAATGGACCTGATACAGAAAATTAACGATGCGGGGAATACCATATTGATAGTTACCCACGAGCCTGATATTGCTGATATGTGTAAGCGTATTGTGCATTTGAAGGATGGGGTTATCATAGAGGATAAGAAAATAGAACAAGTAAGAGCCGAGCAATATGTTTGATAGAGACATTTGGCAAGAAATATACCATAGTATAAGCAACAACAAGCTTAGAACTTTCCTAACCGGATTTTCGGTAGGTTGGGGTATTTTCATTTTGGTATTGCTTTTGGCTTCTGTAAAGGGAATGCAAAACGGCTTTACGCTTCAATTTAGTGATGACGCTACCAACTCCATTTTTGTAAGAACAGGTACAACTTCTTTGGCTTATGGCGGATTTGAAGCTGGGCGAAGAATTCAAATGACAAACGATGATGTTGAATATATTAAAAGAAGTTTTCCTAATGATGTAGAATATATAAGTCCTAGGGTATATCAAAATACATCGGCACGTTATAAGAGCGAAACGGGTAGTTACAATATACAAGCGGTTCACCCTGATCATCAGGCTATTGAAAAGACCATAGTCAACAAGGGGCGCTTTATTAATACCAACGATTTGATCAATGCCTCTAAGGTAGCGGTAATAGGTAGAAAGGTTGAAGAGGATTTGTTCAAGAGCGAAGATGCCATTGGTAAGTTTGTTGAGTTCAACGGTCTACCCTTTAGGGTCATAGGAACATTTACGGATGATGGTGATGATAATGCAGAAAGAAATATCTATGCGCCAACAACTACTTATCAAAAAATGTATGGGCAAACCGATCATATCGATCAAATTGCTTTGACTTATAACCCTAATTATGATTTAACCGAAGCACTTGCATTTTCTGATAGGTTGGAAAATGTTTTTAGAAGAAGGTTTAAAATTGCCCCACAGGACCAAGCAGGTATTCGAATCTTTAATTATGCAGAGGTTTTTGAGGATATCAGCAATTTTACTGGTGGTTTGGATATCGCCGTTATTATTGTGGGACTTTTAATTTTGTTATCTGGTATTGTTGGCATCGGTAATATTATGGTGTTCATAATTAAAGAACGAACAAAAGAAATAGGCGTACGTAAAGCACTTGGTGCCGAACCTTGGTCCATTATAAAATTAGTGTTGTTCGAGTCTGTTTTTATTACGGCTTTATCCGGTTTTATAGGACTGGGAATAGCAACAGGATTATTGGCTGCTATAGGACCTAATATTCAAACGGGCGCTTTTGCAAATCCTTCTGTAAGTATGTCCATGGTGGTAACCGCAACTATAATTTTGGTTGTGGCAGGTGTACTTGCAGGGTTGATTCCGGCAATGAAAGCGGCAAGAGTAAAACCAATTGTAGCATTAAGCGATAAGTAATATGTGGATATTTGATAGAGATTTATGGTCAGAGATTTTTGCCACATTAGGTAAGAACTTGTTTCGCACATTCTTAACCATGTTAGGGGTTATCATCGCTATGATAATTCTTGTATTGCTTTTAGGTGGTGCAAACGGAATGAGTAATGGTTTTCAAAAAATATTTGCAGGTACCGCATCTAACAGTCTGTTTGTATGGAGTCAAAGTACATCAGAGCCTTATAAAGGATTTGAAAGAGGACGTAGAATTCAATTTAAATTGGAAGATGCTACCATTTTAAAAGAACAGATTCCAGAAATAGAAGTTCTTGCCCCAAGAATAGAACTTGGTAGTCATAGAGGAGTGGTTACCGTATATAGAAATGGTTTGACTAGTGGTTCGGCAGTTTATGGTGATTATCCTAATGTCGATGAAATCATGAAGAAGAAGCTAGTAGAAGGTAGATTTCTAAATGAAAATGACATGACCGAGTCTAAAAAGGTGTGTGTTATTGGAGAAGAAACGTATAAACTATTATTTGAAAAAGGTGAAAATGCTATAGGGGAAGATGTTCGTATTAACGGAGTGTTTTTTAATATAGTAGGTATTTATAAGCCAAACCAAAACATAAATATTGACGGAGAGAATTCGGTTTATATTCCGTTTTCAACATTTCAAAAAGCATTTGGTTCTGGAGATAGAATGGGATGGATGGCAATCTCGGTTCAGTCAGATACCAAAGTACCTGTAGTGGAAAGTCAGATAAAACGTTTGCTGAAGAACAAATATGATATCAACCCAACAGACGAACGCGCCATTGGTAGTTTCGACATGTCTGAAGTGTTTAATAATGTATCGGCATTTACAGGTGTGTTACAAGGCGTCTCTTTCTTTGTTGGAATTTTGACTTTATTGGCAGGTGTCATTGCTATTAGTAATATTCTTTTAATTACCGTAAAAGAACGTACAAAAGAAATAGGAATTAGACGCGCCTTGGGTGCAACCCCTAAAGTAGTAAAGAGACAAATTGTACTGGAGTCTATCGTAATTACGGTATTTGCAGGTTTTGTCGGTTTTGCAATCGCAATCGGGTTTCTAGCTATTGCGAATAATATGATCGGCGAGAATAGTGATGTACCCTTTTATAACCTTATGATCAGCATACCACAATTTTTAGGTTCCTTTGTTTTAATGGTAGGTCTTAGTGTTTTAATAGGATTGATACCTGCGAATAGAGCCATTAGAATAAAACCAATAGACGCTTTAAGAGAAGAGTAACAGACCAAACAACAAAAGAATAAATAACAATCAAATAGTTGAGCATGAACAAGTATGTAAAGTACGTATTAATAGGATTAGTAGTTTTTGGAATACTGGCTGCAGTAGTCTATTTCATGAAAAAGAACAGCACTCCTTTAAAAACATATGAAACGGAGACCGTTGAAAAAAGAGATATTACCAACAAGGTTGTTGTTACCGGTAAGGTAATACCACAAGATGAAATTGAGATCAAACCTCAAATTTCTGGTATCATTCAAAAAGTATATTTAGAAGAAGGTGTTCAAGTTAAAGCGGGTGATCTAATTGCTACGATAAAAGTTGTACCTAATGAACAGTCTTTAAATCAGGCTCGTGGTAGAGTAAACAATGCCAAAATTTCTTTAAGTAATACAAAGATTGAATACGACCGAAATAAAACACTATTCGATAAAGGAGTGATTTCTAGTCAAGATTTCAATGCGTTGCAATTACGTTTTGATCAGGCTACGCAAGAACTGCAAAATGCTCAGGCAGACTATCAGATAATTAGAGTAGGTTCTGCAGGTGGCTCATCTAGTGCCAATACCAATATTAGGGCTACGGTAACTGGTACTTTATTAGAAATCCCAGTAGAGGTAGGTGATCAGGTTATTGAAAGTAATAATTTCAATGACGGTACTACGATTGCATTTATTGCAGATATGTCTAAAATGATTTTTGAAGGCGAAGTTGATGAAGCTGAAGTGGGGAAACTTAAAGTAGGAATGCCATTAGAAATTAGCATGGGTGCTTTACAAGATGAAAAATTTAATGCCAAATTAAAGTTCATAGCACCTAAAGGTGTTGAAGAAGAAGGTGCCGTTCAGTTTAAGATAGAAGGTGATTTGGTAGTGTCTGATAGTACTAATATTAGAGCTGGTTATAGCGCAAATGCAGCAATTGTCTTAGAAGAAAAGAAAGATGTGCTTTCTATTAAAGAAGCATTGTTGCAGTTTGATAAAGAAACCAATAAGCCATACGTTGAGGTAGAGACAGGTGATAATGAATTTGAAAAAAGAGAACTTGAGCTTGGTGTAAGTGATGGTATAGATGTGGAAATTGTTTCTGGTATCGATGAAGATTCTAAAATAAAAATCTGGAACAAGTTAGAAGCTAAGAGTGAAGACAATGGTCCGAACGAGGATTAAAAATAATCAATCAAATCAAAAAACGAATCGAGCAGCCTATGTATAGGTTGGTTTAAAAAAGAATAAAATGAAAGTAAAAATCACGGGATTACTACTATTATGTTCTGTTGTAATGGGTATGGCGCAGCAAAAGAAATGGACTTTAGAGGAGTGTGTGGCTTATGCTGTAGAAAATAACCTGACAATAGAACAATTGGAATTGGATTTGGCAACGGTTAAAATAGATAAATCAGATGCGGTCGGAGCATTTTTGCCTAATTTAAATTTAAGTTCTGGAGTTTCTGAAAGGTCAGGTTTAGTTGTTGACCCTAATAGTAATGCAAATGTTTCTGGAACTATATTTTCTGTTACTCCTGGTATTACCACTGGCGTTACACTTTTTGATGGTCTTCAAAATATCCATAGATTAAACAGAGCTAAATTAAATACTATAGCAAGTCAATTTCGTTTGGATGATTTGAAAGATGATATTCGACTTAGCGTGGCTAATTCATACTTGCAAATATTGTCCAATAAAGAGGCTTTAGAGGTAGCTAAAGCGCAATACGCAGTAACTGAGCAGGATTTAAAAAGAACTAAAGAGTTAGTGGATTCTGGAGTTGTGCCCAGAGTAGATTTATTGGAAATACAAGCTACAGCAGCTACCCAAGAACAACAAATAGTCAATAATGAAGGTCTAATTTTAATATCTAAGATTAGTTTGGCTCAGATTCTACAAATAACGGATTATGCTAATTTTGAGATAGCAGATGAAGAGTTTAATATACCTCTTTCAGACATTTTAAATAACTCGGCAAAGGATATTTTTTCTAAAGCATTAGAGTTTAGAAACGATATCAAGGTTTCAGAATCTAACGTCGCAATTGCTGAAAAAGATCAACAAATTGCCAAAGGGGCACTTTATCCTACCATAAATGCTTTTTTTAATTATAATACATTTTATACAAATCAATTTGCGCCAGTACCAGACCCTAATAATCCTGGGCAATTTTTGTTTGACCCCAATAATCAAGGCACACTTCTCTTAACTAGAGAATCAATTACTAACCAGTTTTATCTTAATGATGGTATTTCTTATGGTTTTCAAATTAATGTACCAGTCTTCAATGGATTCAGTGTAAAGAATAACATTAAACGTGCAGCGATTAATTTGGAAAGTTCAAAGCTTCAATTAGAACAAGATAAGCTTGCCTTGGAGGCAGAAATACAGCAAGCATATGTTAATGTGTCTACCTTTTTAAAATCATATGAAGCAGCCGAAAAAACTTTGGAAGCGACAACGTTGGCTTTTGAATATTCAAAAGAAAGGTTCGATGTAGGTTTAATGAACGCTTTCGAATATAGTCAGGCTCAATCAAGGATTGACAATGCAAAGGCAGATGTTATTAGAACGAAATACGATTACATATTCAGATTAAAAATATTAGAATTCTATTTTGGTATTCCTATTTCGTTAGAATAGAATAAACAAAACTATAATTGATGAGCCTGTAACATTTTAATGTATACAGGCTTTTTCATTTTATAGTATGTAATACCTTTGCAATATGGGAGTATTATTAAACCTAGAAACATCATCCACCAATTGTTCTGTGTGCGTTGCTAAAGATGGAGAAATTCTTGCAATAAGGGAATTGAACTCCGCTAACTATTCACATGCAGAAAAGCTACATATCTTCATAGAAGAAGTAATGCTGGAGGCTTCTTTAAGAATGGAAGATTTAGAGGCTGTAGCGGTCAGTAAAGGACCGGGCTCGTATACGGGTCTACGAATAGGCGTTTCTGCTGCAAAAGGTCTGTGCTACGCTCTGGGCATTCCTTTGGTAGCTGTTTCTACCTTAAAAAGTATGGCATCGCAAATTAAAATTAAAAACGATGCCGTTTTGATACCGGTTTTGGATGCTAGACGTATGGAAGTTTATTCCTGTGCGTTCGATGAAAACGGCAATGAATTAAGGGAAACAAGAGCGGAAATTATAGATGAAAACTCTTTTCAGGAATATATAAACGATAAACATATTCACTTTTTAGGAAGTGGTGCAGAAAAAATAAAAGAATTTTTTCCTTTAGAATCCATTACCTTCCATTGTGAAATAGTGCCTTCGGCCAAGCAAATGGCTACTATTTCATCGAATAAATTTTATGCTAAGGATTTTGAGGATGTTGCGTATTTTGAACCTTACTATTTAAAGGACTTTGTGCTTCAAACTAAAAAAGTAAAATCATAATATTTGAATATTAAAAAAGCCCTTGAGTAATCAAGGGCTTTTTTATTCAACAAATTGGTTAGTTCACTTTCATCTGTGTAACCACTCTTTGTGGGAAAGGAATTTCAATTCCTGCAGCATCAAAACGATATTTTATTTCTTCCATTACATAAAAATGTGCGGCCCAAAAATCAGCGTTGTTCGCCCAAAAACGTAAGGTAAGATTTACCGAACTATCACCTAATTCACCTACGTAAACTTCAGGGGCGGGAGTTTTATGTATTGTATCCCTTTCATTACAGATGGCCAAAAGAATTTCTTTAGCTTCTTTAATGTTAGAAGTGTAACCTATACCTACATCTATTTTATCCCTTCTGGTATCTTGTGCATTGTAATTGGTAATGGTATTGTTAGAGAGCTGACCATTGGGTATAATTGCAATTTGATTTCCAAATGTGCTTACTTTTGTAGTGAATATCGATATTTCTTTAACGGTACCATCCACACCTTGGGCAGATATAAAATCTCCAATTTTAAAAGGTTTAAAAAGTAATATTAATACTCCGCCGGCAAAATTGGCTAAAGAACCTTGAAGGGCTAGACCAATGGCCAAACCAGCAGAAGCTAAAATAGCGACCAATGAACTTGTTTGAACTCCCAATTGGGTAATAACGAGTATAAAAAGTATAATTTTTAAAGCTATACTGATAAAGCTTTGTAAAAAGGTTTCTAGCGCTAGGTCATAATCTTTATTGGCGAAGAACTTACGTATCATTTTATTTAAAAAACGTATTACATAGGTTCCGGCAATCAATAGAAATATTGCCCATAATATACTAGGCAACACGTCCCAAAGCCATGCTATTGCATTATCTGCATGTTCTTGCAGATTCATTATTTTATCCATCATTTTTGTTTAATTTTTTAATCAGCCAAGCAGACCAATAATGAATGACCCGGACATGTCATGTCTATTCTACGATTGTTATATATTAGAAGTAACAAGGTTTAAAGCTTTACTAGGTTCTTCAACGGGCATTTGACAGCTACCGTGATTACAAACATAGATAAGTGTCTTGTTCATAACATATCTGTTCATCAATAAAGGTAAATTGCTAATTTTAGCATTAGATGCAGCAAATATAGCGTTTGGCAAGTAGTTCTTTAACAGTGTTCTGCAAATGAGTTCAAAGTTTTCACCGATAACGACCAGTTCATAGAAATCCTCGCTCATTAGCTGTGATAAGTGAAGCCAATTGGCATGATTTTGTGGATTCTCAATAATTGATGATTTCATGCTTTGCATCATATTATGCAAGCGAACATCAAAATTATCTTCTGGAAAATATTTTGAAAGCTTATGTAGGTTGTGTGCCATCATAGAGTTGGATGACGGAATTACATTATCTGCTACTTCCAAGGTCTTTCTAATAAGGTTGTCATTGTTAATGCTAGTGAAATAGAAAAGACCCGTATCCGGATCTGAAAAGTTATCAATAACATATTTTGTTAGGTCCAAGCTTAAATTAAGCCACTTTTCATCAAAAGAAACTTCATATAAACCAATGAAACCGTCTATAACAGAAGCATAGTCTTCAAGAAAACCATGAATGGAACTTTTACCATTTTTAAAATTGCGGTATAGACCACCTTCTTGGGTAAGCATATTGTGCAAAATGAAATTGGCGTTGTCAACGGCTAGCGATAGATATTTCTCGTCTTCTAAATACCTATAGGCATCGGTTAGTCCTTTTAATGCCAGTCCGTTCCAAGAGGTGAGAATTTTATCATCTAGTCTTGGCCTATTTCTTTTTTCTCTTTCGTTTTTCAATAAAGACAAACATTTAACGATAATTTCTTGTAACTCTATTTTGGTAATAGAGTGCTTCATGGCAATTTCTAGAGCATCGCCATCCCTGATCAGTACATAGTTATCTTCTTCCCAGTATCCGTACGAGTTTATATTGTAATAATCGGAAAAAATTGGATAATCATCTTTTAGTAGTTGTTGAAGTTGTTTTTCTTGCCAAACATAAAAGGCACCCTCTACCAGTTTGTTGTCATCGGTTATGCTGTCTGCGTCTAAAGAAGAGTAAAATCCGTTACTTTTATCCAAAAGTTCTTCTTCTAAAAAGGCAATGCTTTTTTCAACTACGCTTTTATATAGTTCGTTTTTTGTAGCGGCATAAGCATTGGCGTAAAGGCTAATCAATAGTCCGTTATCATAAAGCATCTTTTCAAAATGGGGTACATGCCACTTCGTATCTACGGAATATCTGGAGAATCCGCCACCAACATGATCAAAAATACCTCCCCAAGCCATTCTGGTCAAGGTTGTATCAACGTATTCACTTACCGCATCATTGTTTTTGGCGTGAGAATAATATTTTAAAAAATGGAGATTGGTAGGCATCATAAATTTTGGTGCCCGTTTGTAACCGCCTAAAAATGTATCGAAGTATTTTGACCAATTTTCAACAATGTCATCAATTTCAGAGGATTTTACCAAACCATCATCCTTGCCTGTACTAATCGCATTAATTTCCTTTAATCCTGTCGCCATGTTTTCGGCATATCCAATAATTTTACTAGGGTCGTCGATATAAAGTTGTTGTAATTGGTTCAATACCTGTATCCACTCTTGTTTTTTTACAAATGTTGCGCCCCAAAAAGGTCTTCCGTCCGGCAATGCAAGAATATTCAATGGCCAGCCACCACTACCGGTCATCATTTGTAAGGCATCCATGTAAATATGGTCAATATCTGGTCTTTCTTCCCTATCTACTTTTATATTGATGAAATGGGCGTTCATGGTTGCGGCCACTTCTTCATCTTCAAAACACTCATGTTCCATAACATGGCACCAATGGCAAGCGGCGTAACCTATACTAACGAGGATTAGCTTGTTTTTTTCTTTGGCTTTTTGTAGTGCTTCATTGTTCCAAGCTTCCCAATTTACAGGGTTATGCGCATGCTGTAGTAAATAAGGACTACTTTCTTTGCTAAGATTGTTTGTGTATTTTTTTGAGGTAGACATGGGATTAATTTTATTTTGAAAACAAAAAAAAGCGCCTTTTGGCGCTTTTGGTCTTGTTGAGCAACTGCTATTTCACTTCAAAAGTGATTTTTACGTTTACTCTATAATTTTTGATTTTACCATCTTCAACTGTTGCACTTTGCTCGTTGATGTAAACTGATTTAATATTTTTTACTGATTTAGATGCTTCTGCTACTGCTTTTTTAGCTGCGTCTTCCCATCCGTTATCAGAATTTGCCAATATTTCAATTACTTTTAAAACTGCCATAATTATTAATTTTTAGATTTTCTACAAGTTACAAAAACTAATGGCAATGTTTAATTCAATTGATTCAATAATTAGCCGTTTAACGCAACCACTTCATTTACCTTATCGCCCATCATATTCTTTAACATGGTTTCAATACCATTTTTAAGGGTGAAGGTAGAAGAAGGACATCCACTACAGGCGCCTTGTAAAATAACGTTTACGGTTTTACTTTCTTCATCGTAAGATTTGAACATAATATTGCCACCGTCACTAGCTACTGCCGGTTTTACGTATTCTTCTAAAATGTCAACTATTTCTTGAGAAGTTTCGTCTAGTTCAACATTGTTTTCTGCAGTTATAGTTTCAGATACTTGGGCTTCTTGGCCAATTGCTTTTGCATTGTCCGCTACAATCTCTTTGCCTTCCGCAATAAAATTTCTAATTACTTCACGTAATTCAACCGTAATATCGTTCCATTCCGCAACTTCATATTTAGATACGGAAACGTAGTTCTCATCTATAAAAACTTGCTTTACAAACGGGAATTGAAATAGCTCCATAGCCAATTTAGAATCTCTGGCCTCATCAATATTTTTAAACTCAAATGCCGATCCTACTATTTTTTTGCTGGCAACAAATTTCATGGTAGAAGGGTTAGGTGTAACCTCGGCATAAACAGTAACAGGTACTGGTTTATCCATATCCTCTTCTATTACTATTGGTTCGCCGGCGTTTAAATATTCTACTAATTGTTGTGCAACTTCATCTTTTACATCTTCCCATTGAACAATGTCATATCGCTCCAGGCCAATAAAATCTCCAGAGATATATACTGTTTTGATAAAAGGTAAATGAAACAATTGCTGCGCTAAAGGTGAGTTTTTAGCATCGTCAATATTCTTGAATTCGTAGTTTTTTCGTTGTACTAAAATATGATTAGTTTCGAACTTTAATATATTTGGGTTATTGGTCTTTACAACCGTAATCGAATACTCTTTCATTTCGTCAAAAATTTTAAGCAAAAGTACAAAGGAAATCTTAGTTTAGCAGCACATAATAATGTTCAGGTTAAGTCGTTATTAACTTTGTAATAGCGAAACTAATTCTAGTTTTAACATCCCAAGATGAAATACAACTTTTTATTGATATTGATTTTCCTTTTTGTTGGTTCTAAATCTACCGCACAAGAAGGTATTCCTGTTTATTTTGATTATTTATCAGATAATTACTATCTGGTTTTTCCATCTATGGCAGGTATTAGCGAAGGAGGAAAAGTTAGGGCTACGGCTAGAAAACAATGGTTTGATGTTGACGATGCACCGAGTTTACAGACCATTAATGCTCATTTTAGGTTAGGAGATTCGCCAAGTGGTATTGGGGCAATTGTATTTAATGATGCCAATGGGTACCATTCTCAAACAGGTTTAAAATTAACATATGCGCACCATTTAAGAATGGGAAGTAATGACGTTAGAGTTTTAAATCAACTTTCTTTTGGTTTAAGTGCCACAATTTTACAAAGTAGTTTGGACGAGACCGAGTTTAGGTCTACTACTCCAGACCCGGCAGTGTCAGGAATTAAGCTTAGTTCATCCTATACAAATGTGGATATTGGTATTTCTTATAATTATCAAGAATTTTACACCCACTTTGCGGTTACCAATGCACTTACAGGAAGTAAAAGGAATGTATATTACAGGGACAGGCAAGATAATCCAGATCAATTGGTGATCGATAATATTAGAAGATTTTTAATCTCTACCGGTTATGTTTTTGGTAGAAGCGAATGGCAATTTGAACCTTCAGTACTGTTTCAATTGACAGAATTTACCAAGGAGAAGACTATTGATATGAATGCCAAAGTATACAAAGATGTAGATTTTGGTCGTATTTGGGGAGGTATCTCCTACAGAAGAAGTTTCGATGGTGCCCAGTTTCAGGACAACGGCACTTTTGGTGAACAGCGATTGCAATTGGTTACCCCTATAGTTGGTGCAAACATTAATAATTTTATGGTCTCTTACAACTATTCGTATCAAATGGGAGATATCCGTTTTGACAATGGAGGTTTTCACCAAATAACCTTAGGTTATGATTTTGGTCAAACAGGGCGTAAATATGATTGTTACTGTCCTGCAGCCAACTAGTAAAAGTCTGCCCTTTGGTAGAGCAGACCTTTAATTGATTATTCCCAGCTGTAATTTTTGGACTTGGCTTGTTTTTTTATTGCCTTGATCATAGCGTTCTCAAGCTCGCCTGATTTTTCATCTTTTTGATGTTCTGCTATATAGGCTAATCTTTTCTTATTGTACGCTTGTATTTCTTTTTGAATCTCTTCTCTTTCGGTCTTTTTAGATTCAATATATATTTTGATCTCATTTTCGCTTTTGCCCTGTAACCCTTCGGGTAGTTCGTTATTGTCTACTGAGCTAATTTCAAATTCGGCATCATCATAGGCATCAACTAAATCCCATTTTTTATTATTGTAGAGTCTAGAACTTTTGCTGACCGCTCTTTTAACTGCAACGGCTTCTTCCATTTCCATAGCATTGCTGTCTTGTACTTCTTGAGCAATAATTTTTGATTTGCCCATAGAACCAAAGGAAATATAGGTGGTATTTAATTTAGAGTTCAGTTTAATGATAATGTCGTCATACGGTGTATTAATATGAACAACTTTCTTGTTATGGTCAATGGCCATATATTCCCCACCTGTTATAGAGGCACCATTTTTCCAATCGGTATTCACTCCTAAATCATAGTTTCCGCAGAAAATGGTATTTACTACTACATTTTTTTCTTTGGCATTTGCCAATGCAGTTCTGTAATTATACCTACCCTGGTTAAAAGGCTCGTTACCGGCAATAAAAATCATACGTAATAAATCAGGATTTTTGTTCCAAGGTAATTGGTGTAAAGAGGTCTGTAATACCTTGCCACAGTATTCCTCACCTCCGTTGGTAGTCAATGAAAACAACTTTTCCGATATTTCGTCCAGATCACTACTAAATCCAAGTACTTGCTGAATATACCCTTCATTGGCGGAAAGATTGTCGTTTCCATATTGATATAGGGCTATTTGTAAATTTGGTCTAGAGTCGTTACCACATTTGGCATAGCTAAATTCGTTCACAATATCCCAAAGCTGAGATTTTGCCTGGTTAATTAAGCCGTCCATACTATTACTGGTATCCAATAATAAAGCTATTTGAACAATATTGTCTTCTTTTGTTTCTATAGGTTCAGTTGCATGTGCAATTAGTTCAATTGGTTTTTTCTTTTCGGTAATATTACAGGCATAAACGGTAGATAGTGTTAATAATGCTATGCCAATTGATCCAAGTTGTTTAATTGTTTTCATCCTTATCGTTTTAAATTCAGAGCTAAACTAACGGCAAAGTATTTCTTGTAATAACCATAATGAGGGAATGGACCATTTCACTTAGTAAAGTGGTTTGCAGCGTTTGTAAACCTATATTTTGATAGGGTAAAAACTACTAATATGGGTATTTGATATTTTTTAGTGCCACAATAATCAGCTAAGTTTACCGTAGTTATAGCAGATGAAAAATTATAGTGTTTACATATTATTATGTTTTCTTTTGGGATGGAATATGCTTCATGCCCAGTTACAAAATGACGCCCTACGATTTAAACTTGAAGGTAGGGTAGAAGTTAGAAATACAGGGAAACCAATTTCTGGTGTTTCTATATCCAATACTTTAGGAGACTATGTAATAACTAACGGTTTAGGAGAATTTGAGATTAATACTAGAATTGGAGATCAACTCATTATTCAACATGATGATATTGAAACTTTAAGGTATGATGTGCAGAAAAATGATGATGTTTTAATTTTAGTTGAAGATTTTGATTCATCATCTGTAAGAAGCAGTTCTAAGTCTGTGCCAGACATAGCCGTAAAACATCAACAATTGTTAGATTCTGCAGAAGAATATAAGGCTAAAGATATAGAACGGAGTATAGATTTGGTTGCGCAATCTATTTCTATTTTAGGTAAAAGAGGTAGAAAGAAAGAATTGGCAAGATCACTTTCCAAACTTGGCGAAATCTATCAGTACCACAAACAATTGGATCTGGCCATTGATAATTACGAAGACGCGTTGGAAAATAATAAAACCATTGCCACATCTTTATTGTTAGGTAGAGCTCTTAACCAAACTTCAAGATATGATGAAAGTATAGATTTGCTTTATCCATTATTGGATTTCAAATCTATGCCACCAAAACAAAGTGCCGTACTTTATGAACTATTGGGCGATGCCAAAAAAGGAGCGGGGAAGACAAATGAAGCTTTAGATTTTTATAATAGAGGTTTGTTGATAGCAGATAAGAATCAGATTACCTCTAAAATGATCGATTTAAATTCTAAGATAGCAGATACATATTCTTTAGGTGACAGGAATATGGAAGCAGAAGCTTATTACGATAACTCTTTGGAGCTTGCAACGCAATCCGCCCCAAAAAGGGCTTTGCAGGAGAAAGAAAAAGTAGCGGATTTTTATAATACCAAAAGTAGGTTCAATGAAGAAATTAATATGCGTAAAAGCAGTCTACAAGAGTTAAAAAAGCTTAGTTCTCCAAATGCTGGTGTAAAGAAATTAGAACTTGGGGACACTATAACTTCTCAGCGTATAAATTACAAAATTGCAAACGCCTATATTTCTCAAGACAAGTATAATGAGGCAATACCATTTTTGGAGAAGAGTATTGTTGAAGCAGATTCAGATGATGATTTGGTAGTGCAGAAAGATGCTACCAGAAAATTATCGGAGGTGTACAAAGTTAAAGGCGATTTTACCAAAGCTTTAGATACCTACCAAACCTATGTGGCATTGGTAGATTCTTTGTACGTCCGTAAGGAACAGGAGATTTCTAGGGCAAATCGTTTTAATAGGGAAATATCCAATGCACAAAATAGACTTACCGGACTAGAGCAGGAGCGAGAATTGTCTCAAAGTAAATATGACCTTGCATTAACTGAGCAAGAGTTGGTTAAAGAAAGTAATAAGCGACAACAGTTGGTAATTTATTCATTAATATTTGGATTGCTATTGACCTTGTTGGCCGCTTTTTTCTTTTATCGTAGCAATCAACAACAAAAACTGGCAAATAACTTATTGGCACTAAAGTCGTTGAGGTCGCAGATGAATCCGCACTTTATATTCAATGCATTGAATTCAGTAAATAATTTTATTTCAAAAAGTGATGAACGCAGTGCAAATAGATATCTAAGTGATTTCTCTAAGTTAATGCGTTCCGTTCTTGAGAATTCCGAAGAAGATTTTATTCCCTTGGAAAAAGAATTACATCAGCTGGAACTGTATATAAAACTGGAGCACTCTCGTTTTGAAGATAAGTTCGATTATCAAATACATGTTGATGAGAACGTACAGGTCTCCAAATTTCAAATTCCGCCCATGCTATTGCAACCCTATATAGAAAATGCTATTTGGCACGGATTGCGATATAGGGAAGAAAAAGGAGCATTACTGGTGACCATAAAAGAGAATACGGCAGATTCCATAATTATTACAATAACCGATAATGGTATAGGTAGAAAGAAATCTGCAGAGATCAAGACCAAAAACCAGCGTAAGCAGAAGTCTAAGGGAATGGGCATTATTAAAAAACGTGTGGCTATTTTGAACGATATGTACACAGATAAAGTAGATATCAAAATTTCAGATTTGCAGTCAGACGGTACAGGAACTAAGGTCCTGTTCATTTTAAAAAGAGAAAAATGAGCTTAAATGCAATTTTAGTAGAAGATGAGGCAAACAGCCGTGAGATATTAAGAAATTATATTGCCAAATATTGCCCTGGCGTAAATTTAATAGGCGAGGCTTCGTCCATTAAGGAAGCGCTGGTCTTAATTGCGGAAAATGACTTGGATCTGGTTTTTTTAGATGTGGAAATGCCTTTTGGTAATGCATTTGATTTACTAGATCAGTTACCAGATAGAACTTTTGAAACTGTTTTTGTCACGGCTTATGATCACTATGCTAAAGATGCATTGAATAACCATGCCGCTTATTATTTAACGAAACCTATAAATATAGATGAGTTGATAAATGCCGTGGAGTATGTGGAAGGTGTACGAGAGAAAGAAGCAAGTTTAGAAGGAGAGGTTTTAAGTACTAAATCTAACGGAGTAGAAGGGAAGTTGACATTGCCCCAGCAAGACGGATTTCAAGTATTGAATATTGCCGAAATATTATATTGCAAAGCAGATGACAATTACACGGAAATTTATCTTTTAAATAAGAAAATACTGGTAAGCAAAACTTTAAAGTATTTTGAAGATGCCTTAAACGATTATCCTTTTGCACGGGTACATAAATCTTTTCTTGTAAATGTGAACGAGGTAGTAAAGTATAGAAAAGGAAAAGGTGGTAGTGTGGTAATGTCCAACGGAAAAGAAGTAATGGTATCCGCTTCTAAAAAGAAAGATTTTCTATCTTATTTTAATTAAACGAATTATAATGATAAAAGCGGTTAGAGGAAAAGAACCTATTATAGGTGAAGATTGTTTTATTGCAGAAAATGCAACCATAGTAGGTGAGGTGAGTATGGGTAAGCAATGTAGCGTGTGGTTCAATGCTGTATTACGTGGCGATGTTCACTATATTAAAATGGGTGATAAGGTTAACGTGCAAGATGGCGCAGTAATACATTGTACCTATTTAAAATCTCCTACTACGATTGGTAATAATGTATCGATCGGGCATAATGCCATTGTGCATGGATGCACTGTTCATGATAATGTGTTAGTAGGTATGGGTAGTATTATAATGGATGATTGTGTTGTAGAGAGTAATAGTATAATTGCGGCCGGAGCTGTGCTTACAAAAGGAACGCATGTACCGTCTGGAAGTATTTTTGCCGGTACGCCTGCTAAGAAAATAAAAGACATTAGTCCAGAATTAAGTTCTGGGGAAATTAATAGAATTGCCGAGGCATATACTATGTATTCCGGTTGGTTTAAGGAGTAAAGGTTGACCCAAAAAACCAATTACTTGTTGCAATCTATCTAAATTATGTACTTTTGAGCCACCAAAACTAAAAGTTATGAACGCGTATGTTTTTCCTGGGCAAGGTGCTCAATTTGTTGGAATGGGTTTAGATTTATATGAAAAATATCCTATTGCAAAGGAGTTATTTTTAAAGGCAAATGAAATATTGGGCTTTGACATTACAGAAGTAATGTTCAGGGGCACTGCCGAAGGATTAAAAGAAACTAAGGTTACACAGCCAGCAATATTTTTACATTCCGTTATTTTAAGTAAAGTAATGGGAGATGCATTTAAACCAGACATGGTTGCGGGTCATTCTCTTGGTGAGTTTTCTGCCTTGGTGGCAAATAATACATTAAGTTTTGAAGACGGTTTAAGATTGGTATCCCAACGTGCTTTGGCAATGCAGAAAGCTTGCGAACTTAAACCATCTACTATGGCTGCGGTTTTAGGTTTGGAAGATGCTGTTGTTGAAAATGTTTGTGCGGATATTTCGGGAATTGTTGTTGCTGCAAATTATAATTGTCCCGGTCAATTGGTGATTTCAGGTGAAATTTCGGCAGTTGAAGAAGCTTGTGAAAAACTAAAAGAAGCAGGTGCTAGACGTGCCTTGATGCTTCCTGTTGGTGGAGCATTCCACTCACCATTGATGGAGCCTGCTAGAGAAGAATTAGCTGCTGCAATAGCTAATACTACGTTCTCGACACCTAGCTGTCCAATATATCAAAATGTACCGACAACCGCGGTTAACAATGCTGAGGAAATTAAAAAGAATTTAATGCTGCAATTGACAGCACCTGTAAAATGGACGCAGAGTGTTCAGCAAATGGTAAAGGATGGTGCTACGGTTTTCACTGAAATAGGTCCAGGTAAGGTATTACAAGGTTTGGTAAGAAAAATTGAACCAAGTGTTACCACACAAGCCCCAGAGCTGGCAGAGTAACCAATGTTTCTTTAATATTACCATTTAACCTATAAATCCTTTTTTCAACTGTTTCTGAGCGGTTTACCTTGATTTTTTTGTAATATTGAGACCCTCTTTTCGGTTGCGGATTTAGAACTTTTCCAATCACACTGCAGGGTATGATAAAGAATGCTATGAAAATAAGTGTATATAATAGTTTTTTGACTCTTAGTTTTAAAAGGAGTTTTAAGAAATTCCTTTTCGTTTTCGGATTCCTTTTTTTAGGTGCTTTTTCACAGAGTTCCTTTGCACAAACGGTAAATGTTACTAAGATTAGAGATGCTGAAGAAGGAGGGTTGACCGGTAGATTTAGAATTACCGTTATTGGTACTGGTCCAAATACCATAACTGTAAAATACAATGTATTGGTTTCTAGTACCGCTACAGAAGGTGATGATTATATTGCTTTGCCTGGTGAAATCGATGTTGATTACTCTGTTTTTGGTTCTGGTAGTGAGACTATAAACTTAATTTCTGTCAATGATAATTTTGTAGAAGGTAATGAGACCGTTATTATTGAGCTGATAGAGAATGATGATGAAGTTTATACTATTGGAGCAAATAGTGAAGTTACTATAAATATTGAAGATGATGATACTGGTGAAGTAACTTTAAGTGTGCCAAATGTTTCTAGAAGTGAAACTTTAGAGGGTGTTACTACTAATACTGAGTATGCCCTTTTTAGAATAACCCTTAGTGAGACTAATAATACAGGTGGTCCTGTGACGGTTGATTATGAATTTAGTGGTGGTACAGCTACAGAAGATGATGATTATTCTGTGGTTAGTACTGCGGTTATTGCTGATGGTGCATCATTCACAAATCTGTTGATTAATCCCGTAGATGATGATTTAGTAGAAGGTGGTGAAACAGTTACTATGACAATAACTGGTGTTGATAGCGATTCTTACTCAATTGGTACTCCAGATACGGATACGGTTACAATTCTAGATAATGATATTTTTGAAGCCTCTATAGAATCTACAACCGCTACCGCTAGGGAAAGCCCTTTAACCGTAGGTGTTTTTTTGGTTGATGTAGATAAAATAAATGCGACCGGAGCACCAATTGAAATTGAATATGAAGTAAATGGTACAGCAGATGAGGGTGATGATTTTACAGCTCTATCAGGTACGGTCATAATTGAAGAAGGAGAAAGTACAGGTGTTATTACACTTACGCCAATTAATGATACGGATATTGAAACAAACGAAACAGTTGTTTTAACATTAGTAGATGGTCCTGATTATACGGTTGGCGGTCCTGATAGTGCTACGGTGGTAATCGTAAGTGACGATGCTAATGTTGCCCAGATTACCGCATCTGATGGTACTGCAGCAGAAAGTAGTGGAACGGTTTCAACCGGAGAATTTACCGTAAGTTTAAGTGCTCCCAATAATACTACTGGTCCAATAATAGTTAACTATAACATTTCTGGTACAGCTGAAAATGATATTGATTATGACGAAATAAGTGATAATGCCGTAAGTATTCCAGTTGGTGAACAAGAGGTTGGAATTGAAATTTCTCCTATAAACGACGCCATTCAAGAGGGGACCGAAACTGTTATCTTGACTTTAATTAATGGTACGGGGTATGATTTAGGAACTGCGGCTACGAGAACGGCGACTGTTGAAATTGACGATAATGATCAGGCTACATTGACAATTTCAGATGAATCGTTAAATGAAGATGCTACTGTTGGTGAAATGATTTTTGATGTGGTTTTGGATTTGGAAGTTGTAGGTGGTACAACCGTAACTTATTCCTTTGCTGATGATACGGCTACAGAAGGTGAAGATTACACAGGGGTCAGCGGTTTGCTTACTTTTGATGGAGATGCAGGTGAAGTACAACAGATTACAGTGCCGGTTATCAATGATGCTATTTTAGAAAATACGGAAACATTTACGGTTCAATTAGGGATACCGACTAATAATGTACAAAGGGGAAGCAATGGTTCTGCTATAGGTACTATACAAGATGATGATAATTGTGTTGCGGCGCCTACTTTAGATACTTCGGTTTCCAATATCTATTGCGTAGAAGCGGCAGGGGATGATTTTTCTGCGAACTTATTCGATTTTACAAGTAGTACGGCTCCTGCCGGTACGGTTTTAACTTGGAGTAGGGTTTCTAATCCGCTAAATACCAATTCACACTTAACGGTTGCTGAGGCCCAAGATGTTGATTTACCTGCATCATATTATGGTTTTTTCTATGATGAAGCCAATAATTGTGCTAGTGGAACTATAGAGGTGCAAATTGTTCGTAATGTGTTGCCACAGTTAACCGAAATTAACGATAACGAACGTTGTGGTCCTGGTACATTGCTGTTAAGTGTAGAGCCAACTGATGGTGCCTCTGTAAATTGGTATGATTCTTTAGATGCGGTTACGCCTATAGCAATGGGTGAAACGTTTACGACTCCTTCATTGAACGCTACGGCTACTTATTACGTTGAAGCTACAGAGAACGAATGTACTACAGAAAGGCAGCCTGTAGTTGCAAGAATAGGTTCACAGGCAACTACCGGAACAGCAACAAACGGTTCTATTTGTAATGTAGCTGCGAATGGACTTACAACTATTGATTTAGATTCAAGACTTTCTGGTGCTGATCCCGGAGTTTGGATTTTTGTTTCTGGTCCTGAAACAAATGTTGATATCAGTTCTACCAATGTTGTAGATTTTGAAGGTGCTACTTCTGGTGCTTATATATTTAGCTATACAACAACTAATTCTACGGCACCTTGTGAAAACCTTACCGTAGAGGTCACTATAAACGTAAGCGATTGTGAAACCGATGATGATGATGACGGTCTTTTAGGTGGTCAGGAAGTAGTTCTTGGTACTGATTCTACTAATGAAGATACAGATGGTGACGGTATTAATGATGGTGATGAAGTTGGTGATAATATCGATAATCCTTTAGATGAAGATGGTGATGGAATAATAGATGCGCTAGATTCGAATACGGAAGATGCCGATAATGATGGTGTTAATGACCAGCAAGATCCTGCAAATAACAATCCTTGTATTCCCAGCCGTTTTAACGGTAGCTGTGATACGGATGGTGACGGGGTTTCAGATTTGGACGAACAGACCAATGGCTCTGATCCAGATGATCCTTGTGATCCAGTGGCAACGCCCAACTGCGATGATCCTATAGATTTAGAGGTGTTGAAATCTGTTGATAATGTTGATGCTCTAATTGGCGATACCATTATATTTAAAATATTGCTTACCAACTTATCGGATAGAACAGCACGGGCTATTGTTGTTGGCGATCTTTTAGAATTAGGTTTTGATTTTGTTTCGGCAGATGCTCCTGAGGCTACAGAGTATGATGAGGTATCTGGTAACTGGACTATTTCAGAGCTAGCGGCAGGAATATCTTTAGAATTATCCATTACCGTAGTAGTTGCAGAGCAAGGTCCTTATACCAATACAGCTGTGTTGTTAGAATCTATTCCTTCGGACAATAACCCAGAGAATGATGAAGCTACGGTTGAATTAAGTACTGAAGCGCCAGAAGGCGTTGATCTTAAAATTGAAAAAGAAGCTCGTCCAGATACGGTATTGGTTGGTGATGAAGTAGAATTTATTATTAGGGTTACCAATGTTTCAGAATCTGATGTGGTAACGGACATCGTTGTCAGCGATTTAATTGCTATTGAAAACGGATTTGAATTTGTTTCTGCTGAGTCAGACTTTAACGGTACATATGATGAGATAACCGGTAATTGGAATATTCCGACTTTAAATAGGGAAGAGACTGCAACATTGATTATAAGAGCAAGGGTTCCTGCCACCGGATCGTTTACAAATACCGCAAACATTATTAGGTCTACGCCTAGAGATGGTAATACTGAAAACAATGAAGCTACGGTAACGGTCGAGGTAATAGAGAAAAGCCCTGCCGATCCAGGATTTCTTTACAATCAATTCTCCCCTAACGGGAATAACCAGAATGAGGTTCTTCGTATCAATAGAACTATGACCGATCCAGTCACCGGTGTGCAGGTAGAGGTTAATTTGCAATACAAAATAAAAATTTACGATCGCTACGGAAACCTTGTTTTTGAAACAGAAAAAGTAAACGATAGCGATGTTTGGGACGGTACTTATGAAGGTAAGGAATCACCAAAGGGAACTTATTTTTATATCATGAACTATAGTGTTAATAATCAACCTGCCGTAATGGAAAAAGGTTGGATACAGCTTATTAGATAAAATAAATTATGGATTATAACTTTTATAAACCGAGTTATACTATTGCTTTAGTGCTATTTTCTCTGTTAAGCTTTAAGGCAATTGCGCAGAAAGAACCACAGTATACACAGTACATGTATAATATAGGTAGTTTTAACCCGGCTTATGTAGGTACGGTTGAGAATCCTGAATTTTCAGGTCTGTACAGGGCTCAATGGATAGATATACCTGGTGCACCCAGAACATTTCGTTTTGGTGCTAATTTGCCGTTTAAAAATGAAAAAGTAGGTTTGGGAATAAATATCGTAAATGATGAATTGGGGCCTGCAACGCAGACCTATGCGGATATTTCATATTCATACCAAATTATGGTTACGGATGAGACAAAATTATCGTTTGGTATCGATGCAGGAGGCTCGTTCTTAAATGTTGATTTTTCTAAGGGAACTTTTGAAAACCCAGGCGAAAATCTTAATGATGAAATGCTTACCAAGTTCTATCCAACGGTTGGCGCCGGTGCGTTCTTATACTCAGAAGATTGGTATCTAGGTGCTTCGGTACCTAACTTCTTGACAGAAGGCATATATAATGATGAGATTGCGTCTATAGTGGAAGATAAAATTCAGTTTAACTTTATTGGTGGTTATGTTTTTGAACTTTCGGACAATTTAAAGTTCAAACCTGCCTTCTTGATAAATACCATATCCGGCTCACCGGTGAACGTTAACCTATCAAGTAATTTCTTGATATCCGACGTGGTAACCGCTGGGGTTTCTTATCGATTGGATAATGCTTTTAGCGGTTTGGCTGGTTTTCAAATATCCAATACCTTGTTTGCAGGATATTCATATGATTACAATACAAACTTGCTTGGAGATTTCAATAATGGCTCTCACGAAATTATACTTAAGTTCTATTTAGGTAGAAAGGGACCTTCAAAAAGCAAGAGTAGTAGTGATAAGAATGCCAAGGGTAAGCCTAAACAAGTAGATTCGCCTAGATTCTTTTAAAGAGAACGTAAATGAAATTTAAATTAATCATAGTATTACTGCTTTTTGTACCATTTTTTGGTACGGCACAAAACAAAAAGTCTAAAGCTGACGATCTTTTTTATGGCTATCAATATGAAAAAGCTATTGAAGCGTACAAAAGTGAAATGCAGAAAGATTCATTGACCAACCATCAATTGTTAAATCTTGCAGATTCTTATTTCAGTACCGGTAGGTTTGATAATGCCTCTGAACTTTATTTAAAGGTAAATAGGAACGATACTATTATGTCTGTAAACAGATTTAATAAAATGTTGCAGAGTCTTTCTAAAAATTCGGAAAAAGATAGGGTTAAGATGTTTTTGAAGTCAAAAGCGGATAAATTGTCTCCTGAACTTTTGGAGAATGCCGAATTTAATTACAGCTTATTGGATATTCCATCGAATATGGATAATAGTCTTGTGCGTGATTTAGGTATTAACAGTGCTCAAGGAGATTTCTCGCCTGCTTTTTATAAGAACGGAATATTGTTCAGTAGTAGTAGAGGTAGAAACAGTAAAAATGTATATGAGCCTACCGGTGAATCTTATTTAGATATCTATTTTGCAAGATTAAGCGCAAACAATACCTTGGTAGAAGTTGAGAATTTCAAAGAAATTCCGGCAACTGAATTTCATAAGTCTACACCTTACTATTCTGAAAAGTTGGAAACGTTTTTTTATATTCTATCCAACGAAGAAGACGGCGAGCTTAGATATGACGAGAACGGTAAAAATGCTCTGGCGATCGGTACACTTGCAAAGAATAATAGATTTAGATTTATATTAAAGGATTTAAGTACTTCCTTTTACTACCCTTACTTTGACGATGCTACCGAGCGTTTGTATTTTGCCGCTAATTTTGATGATAGCTATGGCGGTACAGATCTATATTATGTGTATACTAACAACGGGCAAATTATGTCTGCGCCAATTAATTTAGGTCCTAGAATTAACTCACCTGGTAACGAAATTGCACCGTACGTTTTTGACGGTAGTTTATACTTTTCTTCTGATATATTCTATGGACTTGGTGGAATGGACATATACAAGGCCAATATGTTGCCCAATGATTCTTATACCATACCCGTTAATTTAGGTGCGGGAATAAATTCTAAAGCTGATGATTTTGGATTTATTATTAGAAATGTTGAGAATACAGGCTTGTCAGGTTTCTTTGCTTCTAATAGAGAAGGCGGTAAAGGTGGTGATGACCTTTATGGTTTCGAATTTAAAAATACACCTGGTTTAAAAACATTTGCTCTAGGTGGTAAAGTGGTCAACCTAAGAAATAAGGTTGGTTTAAAAGGTGCTCAGGTAAGATTGTTGAATCAACAAGGCGATATTTTAAAAGAAGTTATAGCTGGTGAAAACGGTAGCTTTAGATTGGAGATACCATGGACATCTCAAGTTACCATACAGGCTATGAACGATGGGTATTCTATATTCTCCACGACATACTCTGAGGAGGGCATGGAAGAAATACAGAATACATCTTTTAATATGGGTCTTGCAAGAATGGAAGATTTGGTGACACAAAAAGAAGATAAAACGGTTATAAAACTTAACAAATTCTATTTCGATAAAGGTAAGTCGGTAATAAACGCTCAGGTGGAAAGTGAATTGAAGAAGGTAATAGATGCCGTTGAACGTTTTCCTCAAATGAGACTAAGAATACAGTCTTATACGGATACTAGGGGAAGTAGTTCATCCAACAAAAGATTATCACAGGCTAGGGCCGATGAAATTAAAAACTATCTTCTGAGTAATGGATTGAACTCGAACAATATTATCGAGGCAACTGGTTATGGTGAAGAAAACATTGTAAACAATTGTGTTAATGGTGCCTATTGCCTGGATTTTCTTCACAAACAGAATGAACGTACGTTATTTGTCGTAGAATGATGATGTTCATTTTTATGTTGTTTAGATTACAATAATGTAGAAATAATAAAGTGCAAAGCACGAGAGAAATAAAATACCGGCGTAGGTAAGTATTTTTAATCTTCTACCGGGTCGTAATTTTGGGTCTATATCGTTACTGGTCACATTTTTAAGATTCATGTATCCTATGATGGGGGCTACGACAAAAGAAACAAAGGTTGCCAGGGCTACCAAATTACCCATATTGGCGCTAAATGCTGCTATAACTACAAAATTGATAATGGTCAAGACCAATACTGCAATAGCGAAAGCTGTTTTGGTAATGTACCATTTATTTTTTGGTCTTAATAGAGAGATAATATCCAAACTAACTCTAGCTAAAGCGTCATGTGCGGTCATACAAGTACTGAACATAGTGGCGAAAGCCGAAATGGCGATAAAGAGATAGGCCCATGATCCAATATGTTGGGTAAATAATTTAACTACTTGATCGGCAAAACTTACCGCATTGTTACTTAGTTGCATATTTGTGCCATAGAGGGTAAACCATCCTATAGTCATGAAGAAAATAGCCAATATAGCCGTAATGGTATATCCTATATTAAATTCCTGTAAAGACTCTTTTAGGCTAGGCTTACTTTGAGTTTTCCATTTTTCTATACTCCATAAACTAATCCAACTAGAGGCTTCTACACTGGTTGGCATCCATCCAATGAGTCCTATTAAAAATAATATTCCCATTTCGTTGAATATGGGTAAAGGTTCAAAGCTTGGGGCATGTGCAACCGGTCCTTTCACCAGTACTAAAATGGTGGTCACCAATAGAGCAACGAACAGTATGCTGACAACGAATTTTAAACTGATTTCCAAAAACTTATATTTTCCAAAAATGAGTAACGCGCTTATAATTAAAAATAAGATCAATGCTATCATGGCTATTGAACTATGGCCAATACCAAATAGATTCATAAAAAGCCCTGCGGTAACCGTATACAAGGCCGCTAGGATGGTAAAGGTAGTTACTAAAGTAATTATGGCATAAAACCATAGATAGTCCTTGCCGCGGTTTAAATAGCCTTCTATTAAAGTCTTGTTAGTAACATTTGTATAGCGAACACCGAATTCAAAGAAAGGGTATTTTAAAATGTTTGCCAGAATAATAGGTATGACCATTACCCAGCCATATTGTGCTCCTGCCTTGGTAGATAAAACTAGATGAGATGTGCCAATGGCCATACTAGCAAACAAAAGTCCGGGACCTAAATTTTTTAGAATTGTTTTAAAATCGAGCATTATAAACGGTTTGGTTGGTGCTCTTAAATTTACTCTATTTAATATTATTTATTTAATTTCTATAGTAGTGCCGTAAAATTTGGGTTGTGTATTCAATATCATATCTATGAATACTTTGACCCGGGCAAGGTATTCCCTTATTTGCACTTTTAGTCCTTGGCTGGTAGAAACATCTTTGGCATTGAAGCCTATAGCGTTCAAGCCCTTTTGTTTGGCTATATAAATAGCTCTTTCATTATGAAACTTTTGTGAGATTACCGTAACGTTGTCCAGGCCGAAAATAAATTTTGCCCTGAACATGGAATCTAATGTACGAAAACCTGCATAGTCCAAGAAAATCACTTTTTCTGGGATGCCCGCTTTTACCAAATCTTTTTTAAATGTATCCGGTTCATTATAGTAGATGCTACCATTATCTCCACTAACAAGAATAAATTTGATTTTACCTGCATTATAGAGTGCTTTGGTAGCGTTAATGCGATACGTGTAGTATGGGTTTGGGGATCCGTCAGTTAATCTGTTAGAGGTGCCTAAAACTAGTCCGACGCGATTAGTTGGAATTAAAGATATATCTGAGTACGTTCTTTCTTCTGCAGTGCTTGAGATAATAATATTGCAGATCAAAATCATTATTATTAATGCTAATAGTAATAAGCCGGATATTTTTAATATTTTTTTTAGCATGTAATCTATATCGTAACTAAAGTTAATGAATAACTACATGATTTAAATTATTAAAAATTCTTTTTGGGATCCGGTTGCCCTAAAGGTTGCCCTATAAAATAAAAAAACCCCTGAAATCAAATGATTTCAGGGGTTTGTGGTACTCGAGGCGGGACTTGAACCCGCACGCCCCAAAGAGCACAGGATTTTAAGTCCGGCGTGTCTACCAATTCCACCACTCGAGCAAACTTAGCATTAAAAAAATGTTGACGGGCAACATTTCTTTGAGCGAAAAACGGGATTCGAACCCGCGACCTCCACCTTGGCAAGGTGATGCTCTACCCCTGAGCTACTTTCGCAAATTTAAAAGAACGTGCATCTCTTAAAAGATGCGGGTGCAAATTTAATACAATTCTGTAAAAACCAAAGTAAAAATGTGCAAAAGAATTAAAATAATTACGAAGTTGCTTTTTTGTCCTTGGTTAACAGCCTTTTAATCTCATTTAATTTCATTAAAGCTTCTACCGGTGTAAGCGTATCTATGTCTAAATGCGTAATTTCTTCCTTGATTTCTTCCAATAACGGGTCATCTAAATTAAAAAAGCTGAGTTGCATTTCATCAGCGTCACTTTTAAGTTTATCGCCAACATCTTCGCTAACATGTTTGTTTTCCAACTTTTTCAAAATCTTGTTTGCTTTCTGAATTACTTGTTGGGGCATGCCCGCCATTTTGGCCACATGAATACCAAAACTGTGCTCACTACCACCTGGAACCAATTTTCTTAGAAATAAGACAGTGTCTTTTAGCTCTTTAATGGCAACATTATAATTCTTAATGCGATTAAAGGTATTGGTCATTTCATTGAGCTCATGATAATGTGTGGCAAACATTGTTTTTGCCCTTGCCGGGTGCTCATGCAGGTATTCTGAAATTGCCCATGCAATAGAAATACCGTCATAGGTACTGGTACCTCTCCCTATTTCATCCAGTAGCACAAGGCTACGTTCAGAAAGATTGTTTAGAATAGATGCCGTTTCGTTCATTTCTACCATAAAAGTAGATTCGCCCATTGAAATATTATCACTGGCGCCAACTCTTGTAAATATTTTATCTACTACACCAATTTTAGCCGTTTCCGCAGGTACAAAACTACCCATTTGTGCCAGTAATACTATTAAGGCGGTTTGCCTTAACAGTGCAGATTTACCACTCATATTAGGACCGGTAATCATTATAAATTGCTGATTGGAGCGGTCTAATTGTAAATCATTGGTAATATATTGCTCGCCTAAAGGAAGTTGCTTTTCTATCACCGGATGTCTACCATCTGTTATCTCCAAATCCGTAGAGTCGTTCAAGGACGGACAGTTGTAGGCATTTTCTTTGGCTAGTTGGGCAAAACCACAAAGGCAATCTAATTGTGCAATTAAATAGGCATTATTCTGTACCGGGGAAATATATTCTTGCATCCAAACTACCAATTGGGAGAATAGTTGTTGTTCCAAGGTGGTGATGCGATCTTCTGCTCCTAATATTTTTGCCTCATATTCTTTAAGCTCATCTGTAATGTAACGTTCGGCATTTACCAAGGTCTGTTTGCGTGTCCAACTTTCAGGCACTTTGTCCTTGTGTGTATTTCTAACTTCTATATAGTACCCAAAAACATTATTGGAAGCTATTTTTAGGGAAGTTATACCTGTTGCGGCAGTCTCCCTTTCTAGCATGTTGTTCAAGTAATTTTTGCCAGATGTTGCCAACCCTCTAAGTTCATCAAGTTCTTCTGAAAAGCCTTCCGCAATTGTGCTGCCTTTCAAAATATTAACAGGCGCTTCTTCGCTAAGCATTTCCTTTATCTTCGCCCTAAGCAAATCGCAGGATTGAATTTGGTCTCCCGTTAAAGCGAGCGACTCGTTTTTAGAAGCGGTTGCCAATTGCTTTATAGGTATTAGAGCTTCTAAAGAATTTTTTAATTGTACTACTTCCTTAGGATTGACTTTGCCAGTTGCCACCTTGGAAATTAATCGTTCCAAATCGCCCATTTGTTTAATATGATGTTGAAACTTTTCCAATATTATTTCATCATCATATAGAAAAGAAACAATCTGCTGCCTCCTTTTTATCTTTTCCAGATTTTTAAGAGGTAGGGCAAGCCACCTTTTGATCATACGCCCACCCATTGGTGAGATAGTTTTGTCTATGATATCTAAAAGTGTTACTGCATTGATATTGGTAGAATGGTACAGTTCCAGATTTTTAATAGTAAATCGGTCCATCCATATATAATCATCCTCTGCTATACGTTGTAGTTTTGATATATGCTGTAATTGGCGATGTTGTGTTTCTCCTAAGTAATGCAAAACCACACCAGAAGCTATGATGCCGCAAGCTAAGTGGTCCACTCCAAAACCTTTTAAGGTCTTGGTGTTAAAGTGTGAGGTAAGGTTTTCTAAAGCATAATCTTCTTGAAAGACCCAATCCTCTAGATAAAATAGATGATGATTTTTTCCAAATACCTCTAAGAATTCTTTTTTATTCGCTTTGGATAGTAATACTTCGTTGGGTGAGAAATTCTGTAATAGTTTGTCTATTTGTTCTTCGCTACCTTCAGATGTCAAAAACTCACCGGTAGAAATATCTACGAACGAAATTCCTATTTTCTTTCTTCCGAAATGAACGGCACAAAGAAAATTATTGGTTTTAGAGTTAAGTATGTCATCGTTCATTGCAACGCCAGGAGTAACCAACTCGGTAACGCCACGTTTAACGATTGTTTTGGTCTGCTTGGGGTCTTCCAATTGGTCACAGATAGCAACTCGCTGACCTGCTTTCACCAATTTAGGTAAGTAGGTGTTTAAAGAGTGGTGCGGAAAACCTGCTAACTCTGTCCTTTCGCCACCGTTATTTCTATTGGTTAATATAATTCCTAAAATACGTGAAGCTTTTACTGCATCTTCACCAAAAGTTTCATAAAAATCGCCTACACGAAACAATAATAGGGCATCAGGATACTTGGTCTTGATGGTATTATATTGTTTCATTAAAGGAGTTACCTTTTTTGTCTTGCTTTTATCCGCCACTTTATCTTTTATCTCATTAATTTTGCTCCTTCACGAAAGTATGGTTTAATCTTTTGAAATTTAATTATTGTTGATATTTCAGGATAAGTTTATATCCATTTATACCAATGAAACTGAATTGTAACGTATGAGGAAATTAAGAAATGACGAGCTGGATAGGATTGATGTTGAGGCGTACAAACTAGCTGGAAAATCTCCTATAATAATCGTTCTTGATAATATAAGGAGCTTAAATAATATAGGTTCTGTCTTTAGAACTGCCGATGCCTTTTTGATCGAAAAAATATACTTGTGCGGTATTACCGCTAAACCGCCGCATAAGGATATTCACAAAACTGCTTTAGGTGCTACGGATAGTGTAGACTGGGAGCATGTTGAAGATACCGTTACATTGGTTGATAAGTTAAGAAAAGATGGATGCCATATTGTTTCTGTAGAACAGGCAGAAAAGGCAACGCAATTAAATGACTATGCACCTGCGAAAAATAAAAAGCAGGTGCTCATTTTTGGGAATGAGGTAAAGGGCGTTGCCCAGAATGTAGTTTCCGCCAGTGATGAGGTTTTGGAAATTCCCCAGTTCGGCACTAAGCATTCTTTGAATATTTCTGTAAGTGTAGGTGTTGTTGTTTGGGATTGCTGGAGTAAATTAAATGCATAAAAAAACCTGGTCTTGGACCAGGTTTTTTAGTATAGTTTGAGTTAGTTAGTTGCACGTATGCCTTCACAATAAAAGATTTTCTTTTCATTTACGCAAGAATTTAACCAATTTATAATGGTTATAAGTTGGCTAGGGCAAAGTCTTCTATCTTCGTTAAAATAGCCTGATAATCATCTTGGTTTTTTACAAAATCTAGTTCGCTAACATCTATAATGAGCTGGTTTTCTTTAGGATATGTCTTTAGAAAGTCAAAATATCCGCGGTTGATCTTTTCTAGATATGCTAGTTCAATATTCTGTTCATAATCCCTGCCGCGTAGTTTTATTTGTTGTAATAATCTTTCCGTGGTTTGGTACAGGTAAACGTAAACTTTAGGCTTTTTAACCTCTTTGTACATAAAATTAAACACCCTTCTGTAAAGATCAAATTCATTTTGTTGTAGCGTTACCTTTGCAAAAATCAGCGACTTAAAAATGTCATAGTCGCTCACCATAAAACTTTTGAATAAATCTAATTGACTGGTGTCTTCCGTAAATTGTTGGTAACGATCTGCTAGAAAAGACATTTCTAACGGGAATGCATATCTGGCTTGGTCTTGGTAAAAATTTGGCAAGAACGGGTTTTCGGCAAACCGCTCTAATATTAATTTAGCATTGAAGTCTTCTGAAATTTTTGTGGCCAATGTAGTTTTTCCCGCGCCAATGTTACCCTCTATGGCAAGGTACTGTATACTGGCAAAAAATGTGTGTCTGTTCTTAAAAAGTCTTTTTATTTGCTTTGTTATAGTGCTTTTGTCCTTACATTCCTGTAATAAATTTCTGGTGTCTTTATTGAAAATAGGATGGTAAAATTGCGGAGTAATGTCGGCAAGTGGTTTCAGGATAAATTTTCTGTCCTGCAATTTTGGGTGTGGAACCGTTAAGTTCTTTGTGTTGATAATTTCTTTCTCGTAATAGATAATGTCAATGTCCAAAGTTCTGCTTTGGTAACTGCCACTTTCGTTTCTTTCCCTACCAAATTCAGTTTCTATACTTAATAATTTTGCTAATAATTCTTCGGCGGTCAGTAATGTCTGTAGTTCTAAACAGGCATTCAAAAAATCTTCGCCCTCAAAACCCCAGGACGGAGTTTCATAAACAGCGGAAACCTGCCTGATTTCACCGGCAATTTTGCCGATTTGGAAAATGGCTTTTTGCAATAACAGTCGACGATTGCCTAAATTACTGCCAATAGATAAAAATGCTGTTTTGTATACTCCCATAATATTAGGGCAAAATAACTAAAACATATTCACATTAGTTATCTTTGTTAAGTATTAAAATAAAGATTTAAATGAATTTTTTAAGAAATTTTCTTGCTTCTATATTGGGGTGCCTGTTTGCATTTGGGATCATGTTTGTAATGTTTTTAATTTTTGTAAGCTTGGTCAGTAGCGGTGAAGACACTGTTACCGTTAAGGACAACTCTATTCTGGAATTGCAATTGCAGAGACAGATTTCAGATTATACAGGTAACAATGAATTGGATCCATTTGCTGGTATTTTTAATGAGTCTCAAGGGTTAGATGAAATAATACAAGCAATTGAGGTTGCTAAAAATGACGATCGCATAAAGGGTATCAGTATCAACAATAATTTTATCATGGCCGGGTTGGCGCAAACTCAGGCTATTAGAAGGTCATTAGAAGATTTTAAAGCTGAAGGTAAATTCATTTATGCCTATGCGGATTTTTTTATGCAGCGAGATTATTATTTGGCAAGTGTGGCAGATTCAATTTTTATTAATCCCGTAGGGGTTTTGGACTTTAAGGGTTTGTCCACAGAAGTACTTTATTATAAAGAACTTCAAGAGAAATCTGGAATTAAGATGGAGGTTATTCGTCATGGAAAATATAAAAGTGCCGTTGAACCATATTTAGAGAACAACATGAGTGAAGCCAATAGAAGCCAATTAACTTCTTTATTGCAATCTCTTTGGAATTCTATGATTGTAGATATTTCAAAAACACGTTCTATTTCTGAATCTGATCTAAATGTCATTGCAGATACCTTAGGAGGAAGAACTCCTGCATATGCTAAGCGATCAGGTTTAATTGATGATGTAGTTTTTTATGATGAGTACGAAGGTAAACTGGCAAATGCGCTAATGCTTAAAAAGGATGAGGATATCAATTATAGCAAATTAGATGACTATGTAAAGTATTCGAATAAAAAGAAATTGAAATCAGGAGATGATAAAATTGCTATTGTATTTGCACAAGGTGAAATATTGTACGGTGAGGGCGGACCAAATATAATTGGGCAAGGTATTATTAACGAAGCACTTATAAAAGCTCGTGAAGATGACAATGTAAAGGCCATTGTTTTGCGTGTAAATTCACCCGGTGGTAGTGCCTTGACCTCAGATATTATTTGGAGAGAGGTAGAGCTTGCCAAAAAAGTGAAACCCGTAATTGTTTCTATGGGTAATGTTGCGGCATCCGGTGGGTATTACATTGCGGCCGGCGCCAATAAGATCTTTGCCGAGCCTACTACAATAACGGGGTCGATCGGTGTATTTGGAACTGTGCCGAATATGACGGAACTGGCAGATAATGTTGGTATTAATGCAGAGCAGGTGGGTACAAATAAAAATGCTGTGGAGTATTCGCTTTTTGAGCCTATGCAGGAAAGCTTTAAAAATCAGGTTCAAGAAAGTATTGAAGAAACATACCGTACATTTTTACAAAGAGTATCAGAAGGTAGAAATATGACTATGGCACAAGTTGATAGTGTTGCCCAAGGTAGGGTTTGGAGCGGTACTGAAGCCTTGCAGGTTGGTTTAGTAGATGAACTTGGTAATTTAGATGATGCTATTGATGCTGCAGCGGAGATGGCCGAACTTAGTTCTTATGGTATCAAGAAATTTCCAAAATACAAAAGCGGATTTGAACGCTTTATGGAAGATTTGGAAGGAGCAAGTATGCTAGTAAAGCAGAACTTGTTAAAAGATGAAATAGGGGATGATGCTTATAAAGTGCTTAAAGAGCTACAATCTTTTAAAGAGCAAAAAGGTATACAGGCAAGAATGCCGTTTGCATTAGATATTAAGTAATATATGACCTTAAAGGATAGAAAACTAGCACAGCGTATATATCTGTATTTGGGGGCTTTGTTCATCACTTCTCTAGTGGTTTCCAACCTTATATTTCAAAAATTTTTTTATTGGAATCCCTTCGGGGATTTCACTCTTTATGGGGTTTCGCTTTTTGAAGTTTCCGTAGGTATTTTACCTTACCCTATAACCTTTCTTATTACTGATCTAATATCGGAGATATACGGTAGAAAAATGGCGAACCAGATTGTTACCGCCGGTATATTTGCTTCTTTCTTTTCTATGGGTATTATTTTGTTGGCAGAAGTAGCACCTGCAATTCCTTCTTCACCTATAAATGATGAAACTTTTACACAGGTTTTTGCCCTATCACCAATTGCGGTTTTGGCTTCGATGATCGCTTATTTGTTAGCGCAATACGTTGATGTGGCCATATATCATTTTTGGAAAAGGTTGACCAAAGGGAAGTATTTATGGATACGTAACAATTTTTCAACATTTCTATCACAATTTCTTGATACGTTTACCGTTGTGGGGTTGTTATGTGTCTTCAAAGTACTACCGTGGGATCTTTTTTTCGGTCTTGTTGTCAGCGGATTTATTTTTAAGATTTTTATAGCATTTCTAGACACCCCTTTTCTCTATTTCTTCGTATATATTATGAGAAAGCGTTTTAATCTGAAGCCAAATGAAGAATTGGATTTAGATGTTTTAGAATAAGAACTTTAAAGAAAAACAGTATAAAATTATACTATGGGTAAGAAAATATTAAAAATTGTAGGGGTATTATTAGTGTTGATTATTGTTGTTTTAATTGCAGCTCCTTTCTTTCTGGAAGCAAAAATAGGAGAGATTATAAAAAATAATGTCAACCAGAATGTAAATGCCACTTTAGATTTTTCAGAGGCTAATTTAAGTTTGGTCAGTAGTTTTCCCAATGCAGAAGTAGATTTTAAAGATGTTGTTTTATTGAATAAGGCTCCTTTTGAAGGCGATACCTTGTTTAAGGCCAAGAATTTGGATTTAACAATGGGTATTATGCAATTGTTTAAAAGCGAGGGTGATGCCATAGCAATTAATAATATAAATTTAGATGGTGCATTTATTAATGTAGTGGTAGATAAAGAAGAGAATGCAAACTATGACATAGCTTTGGCGTCTGACACTTCTGCTACGGTAGAAGAGGAGACTAGTACTACAGATGGTTTCAACTTAGATTTGCAGTCGTATGAAATTAGGAATACAAGAATTTATTATACAGATAATTCAACGGGTATAGTATTTAAATTAGATGATTTTCAACATAAAGGTACCGGGGATCTGTCATTGGCAAGTTCTGAGCTAGATACGCATACAGATGCTTTGATTTCTTTGGAGATGGATAGTGTTAACTATTTAAACAAGAACACCATAAAGTTAGATGCGCTTATAGGTATTGATTTAAATGAAAATAAATATTCTTTCTTAAAGAATGAGGCGTTGATCAATCAATTACCATTGGTCTTTGACGGTTTTATTAAATTGAACGAGAACAGTCAAGAAATTGATTTAACGTTTAAAACGCCATCTTCGGATTTTAAAAACTTTTTAGGGTTGATACCAGAGGTGTATTCTAAAAATATAGAGAATGTTACTACTACAGGTGATTTTGCCGTTAATGGTAATTTTAACGGTGTTGTTGATGAGACACATATTCCCAAATTTCATATTGACCTAATGTCAAATAATGCATCATTTAAGTATCCTGATCTACCAAAGGCTGTACGTAACGTGTTTTTTGATATTCAATTAAATAATAAAACGGGAATTGCCGAAGATACTTATGTTGATGTAAACAAGGCTTCTTTTATGATCGATGAAGATAAGTTCAATCTTACCTCGCACATAACGGAATTAATGGGCAATACTAAGGTTAAAGCGCATGTTGATGGGGATATGAATTTGGCCAATATTTCAAAAGCTTACCCAGTGCCGGCAGAGTATGATTTAAGAGGTATGTTGAAGGCCGATATTTCCACTGCTTTTGACATGCAGTCCGTAGAGAAAGAGCAGTATGACAAAACAAATACGATTGGAGATTTAAGCTTGACTGATTTTGAGTACAATTCTGATGAGCTTGCAAATCCTGTAAAATTTAAAGCGGCACGTTTAACTTTTAACCCTAAAACGGTTACTTTAAATAATTTAAACGGTACTACGGGTACAACGGATTTTGATGCAACCGGTACAATTAATAATCTGTTAGGGTTTATGTTCAACGATGAAAAAGTTGAAGGGAACTTTAATCTAAAATCTAACTCTTTTGCTATAAGCGATTTTATGGTTGCCGAAGCTGAGGTCCCTTCGTCTGCGGGCAAGGGTAGTACATCTGATGAAGGAACCGTTGTAGAAGAAAAAATCAAAATACCTTCTTTCTTAGACGCTACAATCAATGCAGATGCCAAAAAGGTAATTTATGATGATATTGTTTTAAGTGATGTCAAGGGAGTTTTAAAAATTAAAGATGAAACTGCTACGCTCAATAACATGACAGCCGGTATGTTTGGTGGTAAAGTTGCTTTTAATGGTGATGTGTCTACTAAAAATGAGACTCCCACTTTTAATATGAAGTTAGATTTGAACCAACTAGGTATTCAAGAAACTTTTGCTTCAGTAGATTTGTTCCAAAGTATTGCGCCAATAGCTAAAATGTTGAATGGTAAATTAACTTCGGATATTTCTTTGTCCGGTAATTTGACCGATGATCTAATGCCAAATTTATTATCATTAACAGGTGAGTTGTTTGCAGATCTAATGACTGAAGAAGTAAATACCGAAGAGGCACCTGTATTAAATTCTTTGGTTTCTAACTTAAACTTTATAGATTTAAAACAATTGAATTTAAAAGATTTGAAGACTTCATTGTCATTTAAAGATGGAATTGTGGTGGTGAAACCTTTTACCCTAAACTATAAGGACATTGCAATTAATGTAGATGGAAGCCATTCATTTGACCAAAAATTAGATTATAAGGCTACCTTACAGGTACCTGCAAAATATTTAGGTTCGGATATTACCAAATTGATTGCAAAAATTGATGACCCTTCGCTCAATGACCTTACGATACCTGTTGTTGCAAATATTGGCGGACTTTATAATAGTCCCAAAGTGTCTACGGATATGACCACCGGTGTAAAGCAATTAACTACGAAGTTGATAGAAGTTGAAAAACAAAAGTTGATAACTAAGGGTACGGATAAGGCCAAAGACCTTATAGGTGGTTTGATCAGTGGAGATAAAACTTCTACAGATTCTACCGGTCAAAAATCCACTAGTACTAAAACAGCGGCAAAAGATATTCTAGGGGGTATATTGTCAACTAAGAAAGATACCGCAAATGCTAACACGGTAAAGAAAGATTCTACACCTGTTAAAACGGAAGAAGCTGTAAAAGAAAAAGCGAAAGATATCTTAGGTGGCTTATTCGGTAAAAAGAAAAAAGACAGTACTAACTAATTGTTAACCCTACATAATAACCTTCGCTACCTCTTACATTGAATACGGTGTTATCTTCAAAGATGAGATATTGGCCTTTAATTCCCTTTAACTTGCCTTCAAAATTAGGTGTTTTGGTCAAATTAAGGCTTTTTACTTTAGTGGGGTATTGCAATACAGGAAACTGCATTTCTGTTTCTGAGTTAGATTCTAAGAAATAGGGTATTGCCTCTTCTGGTATATACTGCTTTAATTTATCTCGCCATTCTTGAAGATTTTCGTCCACTACGTTATTGGTAAGCATAGTGCGCCAATTCGTTTTGTCACCAACATAGTCTTTTAGCGCAACTTCTGTAATACCGGCTAAATACCTATTCGGTACCTCTACAATTTCTATCGCTTCATGAGCACCTTGGTCAATCCAGCGTGTAGGTATTTGCCCTTTTCTAGTAACCCCTACTTTTACATTGCTTGAGTTGGCCAAGTAAACAATATGAGGTTGTAACTGTACTTTTTTCTCATAAGCCAAATCTCTGTCCTCTTGGTCTAAATGCGCTTTGCTAAGTTCTGGTCTCATAATCCAATCTCCTGCAGATGGTATTTCAAAAAAGCAAGTACGGCAAAATCCTTGTCTGTAAATAGGTCGGTCATTACCGCAGTTCAGGCATTGGTGTTTTATGAATTCTATTTTTAGTGTTCTGTCCAAAACTTGGTTTACGTTTAAAAAGTCGGATTCGAACAACATATAATATTGAATAGGACTTCCAATTTCTGTCTGCATTTTTTTTAGTACACCTTCGTATTGCATGTAAATTTGGCTTATTGAATTATCTATTTGAAAATGATAGTGAGATACGCTACTTTTAACAATACAAAGATACCTATAAATGCCAATAACCTTATTTAATTCAATAGCCTCATGGTTACTGAAGAAACGATATCATCAGATAGAACTTTTTTTGAAATATCCTAATGAGGTTCAAGAAGAGGTTTTATTGCAGTTGCTTGAATTTGCAGAAGATACAGAGGTTGGTAGAGCTTACGATTTTGAATCTATTGAATCTTATAGAATCTTCAGGGAGCGACTGCCTATTGTGTCGTATGAAGAGGTGCAGCCTATTATAGAACGCACTAGAAAAGGTGAGCAGAATTTATTTTGGCCTACCAAGGTAAAGTTGTTCGCCAAAAGTAGTGGTACTACAGATGCCAAAAGCAAATTTATACCTGTTAGTGCAGAGGCGTTAGAAGACTGTCATTATAAATCAAGTAAAGATTTGTTATGTCTTTATTTGAACAACAATGAAAATTCCCAATTATTTACGGGTAAGAGTTTGCGCCTAGGGGGTAGTAAAGAGCTTTATGAAGATAATGGTTCTTTATTTGGTGACTTGTCCGCTATTTTAATAGACAACATGCCCTTGTGGGCAGAGTATAGTAGTACGCCAAGTAATAAGGTGTCCTTAATGAGCGAGTGGGAGAGTAAGCTAATGGCTATCATTCACGAAAGCGTTCAAGAGAATGTAACCAGTTTGGCGGGCGTGCCTAGTTGGATGCTGGTTTTAATGAATAAGGTATTGGAAGAAACCGGTAAAGAAAATCTATTTCAAGTTTGGGAAAACTTGGAGGTATATTTTCACGGTGGGGTAAATTTTAATCCTTACAAAGAGCAGTATAAAAAGATATTGCCAAAGAGAAATTTCAGATATTATGAAATCTATAATGCTTCTGAAGGCTTCTTCGCTATTCAGGATAGAAACGGAGCAGATGATTTATTGTTGATGCTGGACTACGGAATTTTCTATGAATTTATTCCAATGGATGTTTATGGTTCTTTTGACGAAGAGGCAATACCCTTGTGGGAAATTGAATTAGGTAAAAATTATGCCATAGTAATTACCACCAATTCAGGATTATGGCGCTATAAAATTGGGGATACGGTACGTTTTACTTCTAAAAATCCGTATAGAATAAAGGTTACCGGTCGTACCAAGCACCATATTAATGTATTTGGTGAAGAATTAATTATTGAGAATGCCGAAGAAGCATTAAAAATAGCCTGTGCAAAAACCGAGGCTGAGATAATGGATTATACGGCAGGTCCTGTTTTTATGGTAGGAAAAGAAAAAGGAGCCCATGAATGGGTTATGGAGTTTAGAACTTTGCCTAAAGATTTTGATGCTTTTATAGAGATATTTGACAATGCTTTAAAATCGCTTAATTCTGACTATGAAGCAAAAAGATTAAATAACATTACCCTTACTGCACCAAAAGTTCACAAGGCGCGCAAAAACTTATTTTATGACTGGTTAAAGAAAAATGATAAGCTTGGCGGGCAACATAAGATTCCAAGACTTTCTAATAAAAGAGACTATTTAGAAGAACTTTTGCGAATGAATAAATAATGTGCTCCATTCACACTAGATTTTGACCTAATCACAACAAAGTTTTATATTTTTTCAATACTTAATTTACATTTGTCTTCTAAAATGTAGTTAATAGATTACGCGTTTGTTGTAGTTAATTTCTGGGATAGTTTTTCCTATAAATTGGACTACAACGATAATTTTAAGCGTGTAAACAATTAAATGGGTGTTAATGGAGTTATTATTCCAACTTGCTTAAGTAAAACTTAACCAAAACTATAAATACTATTATTATGGCAGAGAGATTAGTGATTGTTTCCGATATGTGGGGTGCTAAGAAAGGACTATGGATTACATCGTACTTAGGGTATCTTCAACAATATTTTGATATTACTTTTTATGATAGTCAACAACTTGCCAATTTAGATATACTTATACAGACCGAAGAGAACGTGCATAATGCTTTTTTAGAAGGAGGCATTGACACTGCGGTATCTCATTTACTTAAAAAAGAAACGGAGCCTTGTTACTATCTAGCTTTTAGTACTGGTGCTAGTATTGTTTGGGAAGCTGCTAAGAAAGGTTTGCCGGTTAAATCTTTATATGGCGTTTCTCCTACTAGAATACGTAAGAAGAACGATAGGCCAAATATTCCTTTTCAATTGGTTTACGGTGCTAACGATGCATTTAGACCAAGTGAAGAATGGGCTGATAAACTAGGTATTGAAATGGAGGTTTTACCAAATTACGGTCATACACTATATACCGATGAGAAAATTATACAAAAGGTTTGTATGGACTTGCTCCAAGAAGTTACTAAAATTACGCCACAGGTGAAGAAAGTGGTTTGAAAAAATATATGATTATAAAGCATAAAAAAAGCGAAGATTTAAATCTTCGCTTTTTTTTATATCTAAGAATAATTGAAATTTTAAGAAACCGCTTTTAGTTTTTTAATGGTATCGTGAGATAACATTTCTTCGGCATAGGGCTTTGTTACTTTAAAATTACTATCTCCTGAACTTGGCATTTCAAACATTGCATCTGTAAAAATAGCTTCACAAAGAGATCTTAAACCTCTAGCTCCAAGTTTATATTCAATGGCTTTATCTACTATATAGTCTAAAGCTTGGTCTGTTATGGTAAATTTAATATCGTCCATAGCAAACAGCTTTTCATATTGCTTGATAATAGCATTTTTTGGTTCGGTCAAAATAGCTCTTAACGTTTTTTTATCTAAAGGATTCATATGTGTAAGAACAGGAAGCCTTCCAATAATTTCTGGTATAAGTCCAAAATCTTTTAAATCTTTAGGTATGATGTATTGCAATAAGTTGCTATCATCTAAGAAGCTGTCAGATTTAGAAGCGCTATAGCCTACCGCTTGCATATTTAAACGCTTTGTTATTGCACGCTCAATACCGTCAAAAGCTCCACCGGCTATAAATAGAATATTTTCTGTATTTACTTCAATGAATTTTTGATCGGGATGCTTTCTTCCTCCTTTAGGTGGAACGTTTACCGAAGTACCTTCCAATAACTTTAAAAGTCCTTGTTGTACTCCCTCTCCAGAAACATCTCTTGTAATTGAAGGATTGTCGCTCTTGCGGGCAATTTTATCGATTTCATCAATAAAAACGATACCTCTTTCCGCTTTTTCCAAATTGTAGTCCGCAGCTTGCAAAAGGCGGGTCAATATACTTTCTACATCTTCGCCTACGTAACCAGCCTCGGTAAGTACGGTTGCGTCAACAATTGCCAATGGTACATTAAGTAATTTTGCAATGGTTTTGGCCATTAAAGTCTTACCTGTACCGGTTTGACCGACCATTATTATGTTACTTTTTTGAATTTCCACATCATCTTCTTGAGAAGATGGTTGTAGTAATCTTTTGTAGTGATTGTAAACTGCAACGGACATTACCTTTTTGGTGCGCTCTTGTCCTATGATAAAAGTGTCTAAAAATTCCTTTATTTCCTGCGGTTTTTTCAGAACAAGTTCAGAAGAAAGATCGTTGGTCTTTGTCTGTTTTGACTCTTCTGCAACAATGCCATGGGCTTGTTCTATACAACGGTCGCAGATGTGTGCGTCTAGACCGGCGATCAACAAGTTTGTTTCAGGCTTTTTTCTACCGCAAAATGAACATTCTAAATTTTCCTTTGCCATTATCTATCTTCTCTATTCTATTCCTTAACGATCAAAAATCGTTTTTGGTTTAAATGTCATTAAATTATTTGATTCAATCAGTCCGAAATTATTTTTTCTCCCTTACCAATATTTCATCAATCATACCGTATTTTAAAGCTTCATCAGCTTTCATCCAGTAATCACGGTCACTATCATCACGTACTTTTTCAATATCAGTACCTGAGTGTTCAGCAATAATTTGGTAAAGTTCGTCTTTCAGTTTCAAAATCTCTCTAGCTGTAATTTCAATATCACTAGCTTGACCTTGTGCGCCACCAAGTGGTTGGTGAATCATAACACGAGAGTGTTGCAAGCCACTACGTTTACCTTTTTCACCTGCGCATAATAGTACAGCGCCCATAGAAGCGGCCATACCTGTACAGATAGTAGCAACATCAGGAGTAATAAATTGCATGGTGTCATAAATGCCTAAACCTGCATATACACTGCCGCCTGGTGAATTGATGTAAATTTGTATGTCTTTTTTAGCATCAACACTTGCTAAAAACAATAATTGTGCTTGTATAATGTTGGCTACTTGGTCGTTAATGCCAGTACCCATAAAAATGATGCGGTCCATCATTAAACGCGAATAAACGTCCATTGCAACTATGTTCATAGAGCGCTCTTCAATAATATTGGGCGTCATGTTCGTTGGGTACATGCTGCTCATAATAGAATCGTAATAAGTGCTGCTAATACCTTGGTCGTTTATAGCGAAATTCTTGAATTCTTTTCCGTAATCCATAAATTGTATGTCTATATTTTAGAGTAAAAAAAGGTGCCGAAAATTTCATTTCCGGCACCGTAAAGATACTTAATTTATTGTTTGGAATTTATCCGTAAACTTCTTTCACGAAATTTTCATAGGTAACTTCCTTTGTCTTAAGGTTCGCTTTTTCCTTGTAAAGATTCAATAGTTTCTGACTCATCAATTGTTCCGACAGTCTTTTTACTTCATCTTGGTTGCCAAGAACCCTAGCGGCTATAGAATCTAACTCTTCCTCTTTAGGGTCAAGTTGGCCAAATTGTGCCATTTGAGAACGAATAAATCCTTTGGAAAATTCTTTCAACTCATCAAATTGAACTTGAAGGTCATTGTCACGAATTATTTTACCTTCAATAAGTTGGTAACGTAATCCTTTTTCAGATTTGGCATATTCTTCAACAGCTTGCTCTTCTGACAATGGCTCTTCACCGGTCATTTGAATCCACTTTGTCAAGAAACCGGTTGGTAATTCAAATTTTGTATTTTCAATAAAATACTCGGTAACGTCATTTAATAACTTTTGATCGGACTGCTGCTCAAATTGTTTTTCTGAATCTTCTTTGATACGCTCTTTTAATTCCTTTTCAGATTTTACGCTGTCAGGGCCAAATAGCTTATCAAATAATTCTTGGTTTAGCTCAGCTGCTTCTCTTTCGTTAATTTCAGTAATGGTAAACGTAACTTCGGTATCAAGAGATTCTGCTTTTTGCTTATCAATACCCAAAGCGCTAGATAGCATGTGGTCTTCATTGAAAAGACCTTTGGTCTTTAAAGTAACAACATCACCAACTTTTTTGCCTTTTAAAGCGTCTAAAGCTTTTTTGCTTTTCAACTTGCTGGTCTCGATCATTGTTGTGCTGTCGATCTCTTCGGCTTCATTGGTAAAAGTTCCGCTTACTTCATCGTTCTTGCTAACAACATCTTTGCTTACAAGTTTACCGTATTGTTTTTGAATACGTTCTACTTGCTCATCGATCATTTTCTTGTCTGCAACAATTTTGTATTGAGTAATTGCTTTTTTAGTTTTTAAAGAAACTTCAAAATCAGGAGCTAAACCTAATTCAAACTCAAAAGCCAATTCATCTTGGTCCCAATCAAAATTATCTTGTTGTTTTGGTAACGGGTTACCTAAAACGTCCAACTTTTCTTCGGTCAGGTATTTGTTAAGATTGTCTTGTAACAATTTATTTACTTCGTCTACCAATACGGCCTTGCCATATTGCTTTTTGATAAGGCCCATAGGAACTTGGCCTTTTCTAAAACCAGGAATATTAGCTTGCTTCTTATAATCCTTTAAAATGGTGTCTACCTTATCTTGGTAATCTTCTTTCGTGATAGCAACTTTAACTACTGCATTTAAATCGTCTATCTGCTCTTTCGTAATATTCATTCCTTAATATCTATTTGCATGTGTAAAATGGGATGCAAAAATACTATATTTTGCAAAGTCCACCAATTTTTTAAAGTATTGAATTTCAAATCACAAGCAACTATGACTTGTCATCTTTTAACAGTGTAAAAAAGATTGATTGCAAAAATGAGAGCAAGAGGCTAAAAATCAATGCCCACCAAATGTTGCCGACCGCAAACCCATCAATAAGTTTGTCTGCCAATAATATGATTATAGCGTTAATGATCAATAGAAAAAGACCGAAGGTAATTACGGTTACGGGTAGCGTTAAAATCACCAAAATAGGTTTTACCAGCAAGTTTAAAATACTTAAAACAACTGCAACGATTACCGCGGTAATAAAGCCGTCTACAGAAACATTTGGCAAAACGTTGGCTAAAATGATTACGGCTACTGCGCTTAATAGAATTCTCAAAATTAATTTCATGGCTTATCGTATTATATGGTTATATTTTATTCTTGGTTTAAAAAGGTAATTGTTTTTTCAAAGAATTGTTTGGGATTTTCTGCATGTAACCAGTGTCCTGCATTTTCAATAGTTTCAACGGTTGCTTTAGGGAAATGACGATGTATAATTTCAAAATCGTTATTGGCAACATATTCAGATTTATCTCCTCTTAAAAATAAGGTCTGCCCATTAAAGCTATCCGTGCTATTGATGTTGTCGCCAATTTCCTCCATCTTATTGCTCAGTACTTTTAAATTAAATTTAAAGCAAAGTTTTTTGTCTTCGTTTCTTTGAAGATTTTTCAATAGAAATTGTCTGATGCCCGGGTTGGAAAGATGTTTTTTTAACTGTTCATCGGCATCTTTTCTTGATTTTAAATTGGTGGTATCTATAGCGTTTAAACCGTTAATTATTTCTTGATGATGTGGTGGGTAATACTTTGGTGCTATATCCGCAATGATTAATTTATTTACTCGCTCTGGGTAAGTGCATGCAAATTGCATTGCAGTCTTGCCACCCATAGAATGACCAATTAAGGCGGTATTTTCTATGTTGTGTTCGTCTAAATAATTTAGAAAATCATTTGCAAGTATGTCGTAATCAAAATCTGGCGAATGAAAACTTTTACCATGATTTCTTTGGTCGATCAAATGTACGCAAAACCCATTTTCTGCATACAATGTGCCAAGTGTTTTCCAATTGTCCAGCATGCCTAAAAACCCGTGTAGTATGCACAGTGGTTTTCCTTCTCCTAAAATTACCGAATGTAATATCTGTTTCATTTTAACCTATGTAAGTACATGTTTACTACGTTGTCCAAGCCTAAATACAGTGCTTCGCTTATAAGAGCGTGGCCAATAGATACTTCTAGTAAGTTAGGAATATTTTTGGCAAAATATTGAATATTGTTCAGGCTAAGGTCATGACCTGCGTTAATGCCCAGGCCTAGTTCGTTGACACGTATGGCGGCTTCAATGAATGGTTTTATAGCTTCTTCTTTATTGTTATCGTAATCTGTTGCGTAACTTTCTGTGTATAATTCTATTCTATCTGTGCCAACCGCTTTTGCGCCCTCTATCATTTTTGGGTCTGGATCAACAAAGATCGAAGTGCGAATACCTGCATCTTTAAAGGTTTTGATAACGTCGGTCAAAAATGCTTTGTTTTTAACCGTGTCCCAGCCAGCATTAGAAGTAATGGCGTCTACAGCATCGGGTACTAGTGTAACCTGTTCTGGTTTTACCTCTAAAACCAATTCAATGAATTTAGGAACCGGATTGCCTTCGATATTGAATTCTGTAGTTACGGTTTTTTTTAAATCTCTGGCGTCTTGGTATCTAATATGGCGTTCGTCCGGTCTGGGATGAATGGTGATGCCTTGGGCTCCAAAACTTTCTAAATCTTTAGAGACCTTAAGTAAATCTGGAACATTGCCGCCACGGGCATTTCTAAGAGTTGCAATTTTGTTTACGTTAACGCTAAGTTTTGTCATTATGTCTTATTTACCTTTTAAGAGTATCAAAAATACAAATAAGGCACGCCTTTTGATATTATTAATTGTTATTTTGCGTTATATAAAGGTCTATGAATATTCAAGAACATATCATTACGAATTTACCGGTATTCGATATTAACGATACCGTTGAGAAACTCTTGCAGTTTTTTCATGATACAACGTATTCACATATTGCTATTCTGGAAGACGGGAGGTTCTTGGGCCTTTTTTCTGAAATAGATGCCGATGGATTATTAGCTGATGCTAAAATTGATGAATTCAGGTATGAGCTGCAAAACTTTTTTGCCCGTAGAGATACCAATTGGTTAGATGTGTTAGAGGTTTTTGCTAGAAACGAGGCCAATTTGCTTCCTGTTCTTAATGAAAAACAAGAGGTAGCCGGTTATTATTGCTTAACACATGTTGTTGCCGAGTTTATTGACACGCCTTTCTTTACCGATCCCGGTAGTATTTTGGTGGTTGCAAAAGGTTTTAAGGATTATTCGTTCAGTGAAATTGCTCAGATAGTAGAAAGTAACAACGCTAAGCTTTATGGTGGTTTCATAACAGACACGCAAAATGACATTATTCAGGTAACCTTGAAAATTACCGCCAATAATTACAATAAAGTGGTGCAGACCTTTAGGCGTTACAATTACCATATTATTTTTGGCAACAGTGATGATGAGTTTTTAGAGGACCTAAAAAATAGATCGGATTACTTGGATAAATACCTTAATGTATAATATGAAAGTAGCAGTTTACGGTCAAACTTATCAAGATAATGCCATTGAATATCTCGTAGAGCTTTTAGATGAGTTACAAACGGTTTCTGCGGTTGTTCATATAGAAAAGGAATTCTACGATTTGTATAAATCCAAGGGTAATGCGCAAGACTTTCCTGTATTTACAATGACAGAAGGTTTAAATGCTTCTTTTGACATGTTCGTTAGTTTTGGAGGTGACGGTACTATATTAAGAGCTACTACTTTTGTAAAAGACCTTGGTATTCCTATTGTAGGTGTCAATACAGGGAGGCTAGGTTTTCTTTCTACCTTTAAAAAAGAAGATGTTAGAAAAGTTGTTCAAGAATTCAAGCAAGGCGCATATACGGTAGTAGAACGTAGTTTGGTTCAGTTGAATACTGAAAAATTGGATGCCGAGTTTGGTGATTTAAATTTTGCATTGAACGAAATTACCGTAAGTAGAAAAGAAACTACTTCTATGATAACGGTCGAGACCTATTTAAATAATGAGTATTTGACATCTTATTGGGCAGACGGTTTAATTATTTCTACCCCAACGGGATCTACTGGGTATTCTTTAAGTTGTGGTGGTCCTGTAATAGTGCCTACAGCTAAATCTTTGGTGTTGACCCCAATTGCTCCACATAATTTAAATGCGCGGCCTTTGGTCATTTCAGATGATACCGTAATACGTTTAAAAGTGTCCGGTAGGGAAGAAAACCACTTGGTTTCTTTAGATTCAAGAATAGCTTCATTAGAAAATGGGGAGGAGATTACTATTAGTAAAGCTCCTTACACAATAAAAATGATAGAATATACTTCAGAAAGTTTTTTAAAGACCTTAAGGAATAAGCTTCTATGGGGCGAGGATAGGCGAAATTGACCAAACATTTAAACAATAATTGTCCTTAATCGCTGTTTATCTTTTGAGAACTTAAACTTATTGCATTTTCAGTATTAATTATTAAATCTGCAATAATCGTAAAATTTATTTTATGCGTTATATAACGTTGTTAATATTACTTTTTTCATTGTCAGGTTTGCATGCGCAGACTTATGAGGTGGGTATTTTTGCAGGTGGTGCCAATACAATTAGTGATGTTGGTAGAACAGATTATTTGCTGCCTTCTAATATTGCTTTTGGCGGCTTGTTTAAATGGAATATCAGTAAAAGATATGCATGGCGTGGTAGTTTAACCTATGGTAAGTTTACTGCAGATGATACTAAATCTAGTTCCACGGCAAGACAGCAAAGAGGTTATGTAATAGATAACTCGATCTTTGAGGGTTCTGTAGGTTTGGAATTTAATTTCGTAGAATATAATTTACATAAACTTGGGCCTGCTTTTACACCTTATTTATATACTGGACTTACCTATTTTAGGTATGATTATCAGTATTTTAATGGTGGTGTATTACAGGATATAAACCAAAAAGAAGGAAGTTTTGCTGTGCCAATGACCATAGGTTTTAAGTATCGTATCAATCAGTTTCTTATTTTTGGGGGCGAAATTGGTGCTAGGTACACTTTTACGGATAACTTGGATGGTAGTAACCCTGAAGGTTCTAACTTTGAAGAATTCCAATTTGGTAATATATTTAGTGATGACTGGTATGTGTTTTCTGGTTTAACTTTAACCTACACTTTTGGAAGGAAACCTTGTATGGATTGTTTTGAGTAAATTATACGATGAGTGATATAAACGATATAGATAAACTAAATGTTCCTAAGCATCTTGCTATCATTATGGATGGTAATGGTAGATGGGCAAAAGAACGTGGTAAACTAAGAGTTTTTGGTCACGAACATGGGGTAAAAACCGTTAGAATTGTTGTGGAACAATGTGTTCAGCTAAAAGTTGAATATCTTACCTTGTATACATTTTCTACAGAAAATTGGAACAGGCCAAAGATAGAAGTGCAGACGCTTATGCGCTTATTGGTGTCTTCATTAAAGAAAGAACTTAAAACTTTTAACAAAAATAATGTACGCCTAAATACTATAGGCAACATAGATGCACTACCTGCAAAAGCTTATAAAGAGTTGGTAGAGGTTATGGATCAAACCAAACAAAATACAGGCATGACGTTGACTTTGGCGTTAAGCTATGGAGCTCGTGAAGAGTTGCAATCTATGGTGAAAGAGATAAGTACCAAAGTTAAAAATAATATAATTTCAGTTGAAAACATTGACCAAGAAATTATAAATAACCATCTTTACACGCATGATTTGCCAGACGTAGACTTGCTAATCCGTACTAGTGGAGAACATCGGATCAGCAATTTTTTATTATGGCAAATAGCGTATGCAGAGTTATATTTTATTGATGTATATTGGCCTGATTTTAGAGAGCATCATTTAGTTGAGGCCATAAAAAATTACCAGAACAGAGAACGAAGATTTGGAAAAACAAGCGAACAACTCACTTAAAGATATGGCCAGGTTCATATCATTGAACCACTTTTTAACTACCCTTTTATTTTTGATCACTTTTATTGCCGCCGCACAGGATCCTTCCTATGAGGATGGTAAAAGTTATATTTTAGGAGGTTTAGATGTTACGGGACTGCAAAGTTATAATGAGCAAACCGTAAAAACGTATACCGGTCTAAGGGTTGGTCAGCCTATAACATTGCCCGGGGAGCAGATTAGTGAAGTCATTAAAAAATTATGGGGTCTAGAGCTTTTTAGCGAGATAGATATCTTTATAACCAATATAGAAGAGAACACGGTCTTTTTGGAATTGAACATAATTGAGCGTCCAACCTTATCCAATGTTAAGTTTTACGGAGTTAAAAAAGGGAAAGTTGAAGGTTTAGTTAAGGATACAGATCTTAAAAAAGGAAAGAAAATTACCGAAAGTTTAATCTCTAACTCTAAAAATTATATTGCCAATAAGTATAAAAAACAAGGCTATCTAAATGCCGATGTTACTATTGCCACTTCTAAAGATACGCTTGATACTAACACCCGTAACATGGTTGTAAATGTTAATAAAGGTGATAAAGTAAAAATTAGAGATATCATATTTGAAGGTAACGAACAGTTGTCAGACAAAAAGTTACGTAAAGCCTTAAAGAACACTAAAAAGAAGAAATTAGGTCGTTTCTGGAAAAAGTCAAAATATATTGAAGAGGATTACGAGGAGGACCTAGGTCTGTTAATAGATAAGTTTGCTGAAAATGGATACCGTGATGCACGTGTATTATCAGACTCTATTATAAAGGTCGATGAAAATAATATTGATTTAAAGATAAAAGTTGAAGAGGGAGATAAGTATTACTTTGGTAATATTGATTTTGTTGGTAATACAGTGTATACCGATCGTCAATTAAATCAAGTCTTAGGTATTAAAAAGGGTGATACCTATAACGGTGTTTTGTTACGTGAAAGAATAGCGGACAATTCTAAGCCTGATCCAAGTGATGTTACCAGTTTATATCAAAATAATGGATACTTGTTTTCTACCATTAACCCTGTTGAGATATCAGCTGCAAATGACACTATTGATTTTGAAATTAGGATTATAGAAGGTAAAGAGACTTTCTTGGATCATGTTACCGTTTCCGGTAACGATAAAACCAATGATCACGTAATCTATCGTGAGCTACGTACTAGACCTGGTCAAAAGTATAACAAGGCCGATATTATCAGAACCATTCGTGAATTAGGTCAACTTGGCTTTTTTGATGCAGAACAGATAACACCAGATGTATTGAACGCAAACCCTAATGAAGGAACTGTGGATTTGGCATGGAATTTAGTTGAGTCTGGTTCTAGTCAAATAGAGTTGCAAGGTGGTTATGGTGGCGGTGGTTTCATCGGTACTTTAGGTCTATCGTTTAGTAACTTCTCTATTCAGAACTTGTTTAAGGGTGAAAAATATAAGCCTGTGCCAATGGGAGACGGTCAAACCTTTGCATTACGTTTGCAGGCCAGTCAAACTTACCGGGTTTATAGCTTAAATTTTGCAGAGCCATGGTTAGGAGGTAAAAAGCCGGTACGTTTCAATTTAAGTATGTCCAGAACGCAACAATTTGCAGCTTCTTTTGATAATAGCGGTGATATTGATGTAAGAAAAGATCAACAGTTTTCTATTACAGGTATAACTGCAGGTCTGGCAAAACGTGTACAATGGCCAGATGATTTCTTTACCATTTCTCACTCCCTTAGTTACCAGTTGTATGATTTCAGAAATTATAATATAGGTCTTTTTAACTTTGGTGACGGTAGGGCAAATTCATTGGCGTATACTTTTGGTATTTCTAGGAATGCTACACAAGGTGGTCGTATATTCCCAAGAGGTGGCTCTAACTTTGAAATAAGTGCTAAGTTTACTCCGCCATGGTCATTGTTCAGTGATAAGGATTATAGATCATTGCAAAATCAGGCAAATGAAATTGAGGATATTGCAACGGCCAATAGAACTAGTGCCGAACAGTCAAAGCTTGAAGAAATTGATCAAGAGCGCTTTAGATGGTTAGAGTATTATAAAGTGAAGTTCAAAGGTGATTGGTATACTACTCTTGTTGATAAACTAGTATTACGTAGTAACGCCGAATTTGGCTTTTTAGGGAACTATAACAGTGCTGTTGGTGATGTGCCTTTTGAAAGATTTTACGTTGGTGGAGATGGTTTAGGTAATTTTACGCTTGATGGTAGAGATGTAGTACAGCTAAGAGGTTATGAAAACCAAGCAATTACTCCTTACTCCGATGATGGGTCTGTAGATGGGGCATTGATTTATAATAAATTCTCATTAGAGTTAAGATATCCATTAACATTAAAGCCTTCTGCGTCTATTTATGGACTTGCATTTTTAGAAGGTGGTAATTCTTTCAACAATTTTCAGAACTTTAATCCGTTTGAATTAAAACGATCGGCCGGTGTGGGGCTGCGAATCTTTATGCCAGCATTTGGTTTGTTGGGTATTGATTTTGGTTATGGGTTCGATGAGGATCTTAGACCACAGTCTATAGGACAAGGACCTAGCGGATGGCAAACTCACTTCATTATTGGTCAACAGTTTTAATTTTCATTGAATTATTATACTCGTGCTTTATGCTAATCCTTTAATTATGATAGATTTAGTAATTTTGGCACGATATTTTCTATAGGATTAAACGACATTAACAATGAGTACAAAAACAAGAGTTCTATTTATAGTTTCGGTCATCTTCATGACTGTTCAGGGTTTTGCCCAAAGAGGGGTAAGAATGGCATATGTAGATATGGATTACATATTACAGAATGTAGATGAGTATAGAGAAGCTACGCAGCAATTAGAAACTAAAGTACAACGTTGGAAGGTTGAAGTGGAGCAGAAGCAAAGTGTGGTAGAGCAGATGAAGAAAGATTTGATGGCGGAGAAAGTACTGTTAACTCCAGAACTTATAGCGGAGCGCGAAGAGGAGATTCAAATTTTGGAACGTGAGATGATCGAATACCAACAAGATCGTTTTGGACCACAAGGAGATTTAGTGTTGCAAAAAAGAAGGTTGATACAGCCTATACAAGATCAAGTGTTCAATGAGGTTCAGAAAATTGGCACGAATAAAAAGTATGATTTTATTTTTGATAAATCTGCGGATGTTGTAATGTTGTATTCCGAAAAAAGACACGATATTAGTGATTTGGTGCTAAGAGGTATTGCTAGAACAAGAAAAATTAGTAAACCCACCAAAAAGTCGGATGATCGTAGTAGATTAGATGATTTTGAAGGTGAAGAGGAAGAAGAAGTGGTAAGCGTGGCTTTACAAGAGCGTTTGGATAAAGCGGCACAAGCTGCTGAGACAAGGGAGAAAAGTGCAGCTGATGCCAAAGCGGAGCAACTAAAGTTGCGCGAGGAAAGAAAGAGGGCTTACGAAGAAAGAAGAAAAAAGTTATTGGAGGAAAGAGAAGCCAAGAGACAGGAAAAGTTAAAAGACAGAAGCGAAAATAAAAAAGAAGAAAATAGCGATACCGAAAAAGATGATAACGGTACTATTTAAATAGGTCTATAGACCGTAAATTAACACTCAAAATTGAATTAAAATTACACTCATGAAACAAGTAAAACAAATTGTGGTAGCCTTATTGTTGTTCGTAGCAACGACAAGTTTTGTAAATGCCCAAAGTAAAGTAGCTCATATTGATGTTACTCAATTATTATCTGCAATGCCAGAGATGAAAGCTGCAGAAGCAGAGCTTAAAAAGTTACAAGAAACGTACAATGCGGATATCGAAGGTTCAATGACGGAATTGCGTAATAAGTACACACAATACCAAAATGAAGCTGCTACGAAATCTAAAGAAGAAAACGAAAAAAGAGCGGTAGAGTTACAAGGTTACGAGAAGAATATTGGTGAAGCTCAGCAAAGAGCGCAACAAGAATTTCAAAAGAAACAAGCTGAGTTGTTCGCTCCAATTTCTGAAAAAGCTAAAGCGGCAATAGAACAAGTTGCAGCGGCGCAAGGATTTGATTACGTTATCGATGCACAAGCTGGTGGTGGTTTGATCGTTGCGAAAGGAAAAGACCTTTTGGCAGATGTTAAAAAACAATTAGGTTTCTAATAGATACCTCATATTATAAAAAAAAGCCATCTATCAGATGGCTTTTTTTATGCAATTATTTTTCTCTTGATATTCGTCCATCGTAGGTTTCTTATAAATTTACCCTCTTCTTTTGTAACTAAATATGCCCTGCCGTTCAATAAGGCCTGTGTATAACCAAGCATATTGTTCCAAAAAGACTTTATGGATTTATTTTTCATCGCCATTTTTAAGGAAGCTATACATGTAATTGCAAATCCATATCGCATAGCATACATTGCCTTTCCTTGTAGTTTTTTTGCTCTTGCGTTATATCCTTTTCCAGTAGGTCTTAAATGCTTTACATGAAGGTTTTCTTCGGTATATATAGAAAAGCCATGAAACCTTGCTAAGAGCTCATCTACAGTATCCCATCCCATTGCGTTCTTCAGTCCTCCTATGGCTTTAAAACAAGCTTTAGAATAGGCTTTAATGGCTCCTCGTACATGGTCTTTATCCATTGGGTGGTTCAGCATCCATTCTCCAGCATTATTTTGCTCATAAATGAATCCGCCACAAATACCTAAATTCTTATTTTGTTGATAATGCGAACATATTACTTTAAAATAATTAGAAGGTAAAATAACATCTGCATCTAGTTTTACGATAACATCATAATGGTCATCTAATAACTCTAATCCCTTATTAAACGCATTAATGACTTTGCTGCCCGGCATGTGTTGTGTAGACGAAGTTGTGTTCAGCTTTTGAAACAGACTGTTTGTTGTACAGTAGTAGTTTATGATGTTTTCAGTGTCGTCTGTAGAATTATCATTAACTAGAACAACTTTTTTAGGGGCTAATGTCTGTTGTAAAATAGAGTCTAGAGTACTTTTTAGAAAAGCCTCTTCATTGTGTATAGGAATAACTATGTAGTAATCCATTTTAAATGTGGTCTCTTATTTTCTGGTCGCGTAAACAATATAATATCTAGGGGTAAATAATCTTAAAATTGGTCTAAAGCCAATTTGCTTTACGGGATTTGTCCATTTCATTGAATCTTGTATCTCCCAACCAGCTTTCTCCAGAAGCCAATTAAATTGCCAATCTTCAAATTCATGATAGTGCCTATCCCACTTATCGGTTTTGCTTCTGTAAGCGGGCGAAAACCAAAGTTTCAATGGAATACTTGCTACAAGCTTTTTAGATTTTGTGTTGGATAAAAGGTGAAGCGGAGCTAATAGATGTTCAAATATTTCAAATGCCGTTATTACTTCTGCGTCCGTAGTTGTTACGGCACTAAAATCAAAATCCAAATCTTCTCCGTTGGTATTGGTTACTTGGTAACCATATTGCCGCATTATTTTTGTAAACGGATTTTCCACTCCTAAATCTAAAATAGACTCATTAGTGTTTATATGTTTACGTAAAAATTGTAATGTATGCTTATAGCGTTTGTTCGGAAAAGTGTTCTCGTACATGATTAGATTCTGTATACCATTGCATTGACGTTCATTCCGGCGCCAACACTAGCAAAGATAACAACATCTCCCTTTTTAACTTCCTGATTTTCCAATTTACCGTCCTTTACTAGGTCAAATAATGTAGGTATGGTTGCAACAGAGCTGTTGCCCAACTTGGATATACTCATTGGCATAACGCCTTTGGGCATTTCTTTACCATATATTTTGTAGAAGCGTTTTACTATCGCCTCATCCATCTTTTCATTTGCTTGGTGAATAAATATCTTCTTTACTTCATCAATTTTAACGCCACTTTTATCTAGGCATGAAGCCATAGCGGGCGGTACATTGGTAACGGCAAATTCATATATTTTTCTACCGAACATTTTTATGTAATACGCTTTTTTATCGTCCTCTTTGTTATAGGATTTGCCAAAAAACAGAAAGTTTGCTTCGTCGTTCGCAAACGTAGCAGACTCGTGTGCTATAATTTCGCCTCCGTCACTTGATTCTTCTACAATTGCCGCACCTGCGCCATCTGAATAGATCATAGAATCACGATCAAAATCATCTACGATTCTCGATAAGGTTTCGGCACCTATTACCAAACATTTTTTAGCTATGCCACTTTTTATAAACGCGTTGGCCTGGATCATGCCTTCTAGCCAACCTGGGCAGCCAAAAATTAAATCATAAGCAACACATTTAGGATTCTTTATCTGTAATTGATGTTTTACCCTGGTAGCCAGGCTTGGTAAAGTGTCTCCTTGTATATAGCCATCTTTTAGGTCTCCAAAATTATGGGCTACAATAATATAGTCTATAGTCTCTTTATCTACATTAGCATTTTTGATAGCCTTCTCTGCGGCAAAAAAAGCCAAATTAGAAGTCGTATGTTCTTTGGGGGCATATCGCCTTTCCTCAATACCTGTAATGGCCTTAAATTTCTCAATTATAACTTCGTTGTTATGTTTGAAAGAAGTGCCGTCTAAATTTAAAAAATTATGCTTATTAAAATCTTTGTTAGAAATTTTTAAATCAGGAATATAACTTCCTGTTCCTGTAATTGAAATGCTCATTTTTAAATTTTGAATTGTAACCGAAATTTAATCAAATTGTAAAAATATTCTATGCATGCATAATTAATTTTACGATGGTCAAGCTATTTTATTTTAAAGGGAGAAATGAAAAAAGCCTTTTCGAAATGTCGAAAAGGCTTTGATATATGGGGTTTCTGCCATTATTCTGTTTCCATATACGCTTCAATAGGTGCGCAAGTACAAATTAAATTACGGTCTCCATATGCATCATCAACTCTACGGACAGAAGGCCAAAATTTGTTTTCTGCTATGTACGGCAACGGAAAAGTTGCTTTTTGTCTTGAGTATGGAAATTGCCAATCATCTGTAGTGGCCATTTCTAAAGTATGTGGAGCGTTTTTTAGAACATTGTTTGGCTCGTCTGCATTAGATTCATCTATTTCTTCCCTAATAGAGATCATTGCTTCACAGAATCTGTCTAATTCTGCAAGATTTTCACTTTCTGTAGGTTCTATCATAACGGTCCCTGCTACGGGAAAAGAAACTGTTGGTGCGTGAAAACCATAATCCATTAGTCGTTTTGCAATGTCCGTAACTTCAATTCCATTTTTCTTGAATGGTCTGCAGTCCAGAATCATTTCATGGGCAGCTCTTCCTTTTTCACCGGTATAAAGAACATCAAACTTGCCTTCTAATTTATGTTTAATGTAATTGGCGTTCAAAATTGCAATCTTTGTAGATTGGGTTAGACCTTGTTCTCCTAGCATTTTAATATAACCATAAGAAATTAGGCAGACCAATGAGCTTCCCCAAGGTGCTGCTGATATGCCCGTGATAGCATTTGTGCCACCCGTTTTTATTACCGGGTGGCTTGGTAAGAACGGTACTAGTTGTGGTGCAACGCATATTGGGCCAACGCCAGGGCCACCACCACCGTGTGGAATGGCAAATGTCTTGTGAAGGTTTAGGTGACAAACGTCTGCACCAATAGTTGCAGGGTTTGTTAAACCTACTTGTGCGTTCATATTTGCGCCATCCATATAGACTTGTCCGCCGTGGTCATGGATTAATTTTGTAATCTGTTTGATCGATGATTCAAATACACCATGTGTAGATGGGTATGTTACCATCAAAGCAGCTAATTTATCTGAGTGTAATTTTGCTTTTTCCTCAAGATCTGCAACATCAATATTTCCTTTTTCATCTGTTTTGGTTACAACAACTTTCATTCCTGCCATTACAGCGGAAGCCGGATTGGTACCATGCGCGGAAGAAGGGATCAAGCATATGTTTCTTTCGGAGTCTCCTCTAGCTTCGTGGTATGCCCTAATGACCATCAACCCTGCATATTCACCTTGTGCACCAGAGTTAGGTTGCAATGAAGTATCTGCAAAACCTGTAATAACCGAAAGGTCTTTTGCAAGTTCTCTTAATATTGTTTGGTACCCTTCAGCTTGTTCTACTGGTACAAATGGGTGAATATTGCCCCAGTTAGATGAACTTAGAGGAAGCATTTCACTGGCGGCATTTAATTTCATAGTACAACTTCCTAAAGAAATCATACTGTGGTTTAACGCTAGATCTTTACGTTCAAGTTTCTTGATGTAACGCATTAATTCAGTCTCTGAATGATATGAATTAAATACCTTGTTTTCCATAAAAGAACTTGTGCGCTGTACATTACTTGGAATTGAAGTAGTGCTTAATAAACTTGTTATTTCTGACGAGGTTTTACCAAGTGCTTCAGCGAATATGGATACAATCTGATTTAGGTCGTTTAATGAAGTAGCTTCATTGATCGCAATAGAAATAGTGTCATTGTCAACATAGTAGAAATTCACTTCATTTGCTTCTGCAATTGGGCGAACTTTTTTAGCATCTGCTTTTACCGTTATGGTATCGAAATAGGCTGAGTTTGTTTGGTAAATACCTAAATTTTCAAGGGCATCTACCAAAGTAACTGCGGTAGCATGAATTTTTGATGCTATGTATTTTAATCCCTTAGGACCATGATATACTCCGTACATTCCTGCCATTACGGCAAGCAATACCTGTGCGGTACAAATATTAGAAGTTGCTTTGTCCCTTTTAATATGTTGCTCTCTGGTCTGTAAGGCCATTCTTAAAGCAGGCTTACCATCGGTATCCTTGGTTACCCCTATAATTCTGCCGGGGATGTTTCTTTTAAACTCTTCCTTTGTGGCAAAGAATGCTGCATGGGGCCCACCATAGCCAAGTGGAATACCAAAACGTTGTGTTGTGCCCACAACAACATCCACTCCAATTTCTCCAGGTGGTGTCAATAAAACTAAGCTCATAATATCCGCGGCTACGGCTACCTTAATATCATTGTCTTTTGCTTTAGCTACAAATGCGGCATAGTCGTAAACTTGACCGTGTTTACCGGGATATTGTAAAAGTGCACCATAAAAATCAGAGCTGAAATTGAATTCCTCATGGTTTCCTATTACCAATTCAATTCCTAATGGAATAGAACGTGTTTTTAGTAGTGACAACGTTTGTGGTAATATTTCTTCTGAAACAAAGAATTTAGAAATAGAATTCTTTTTTTGTTCACGACTTCTAACATCAAATAACATGGTCATGGCTTCTGCGGCTGCCGTACTTTCATCAAGTAAAGAAGCATTGGCCAAAGTCATGCCAGTTAGGTCGGAAACAATAGTTTGAAAATTTAATAAAGCTTCTAATCTACCCTGGGCTATTTCAGCTTGGTAAGGCGTATATGCAGTATACCATCCTGGGTTTTCAAGAATGTTCCTTTTTATTACTGACGGTGTTAAGCTTTCATGATACCCTAATCCAATATAGGTTCTAAAAACTTTATTTTTTCTGGATAAAGCTTCTGTATGAGCAAGAAATTTATGCTCACTCATTGGTGGGTCTAATTTTAGGGGTTCTTTAAGTCTTATATGTTCTGGTATGGTCTCAAAAATAAGTTGTTCCAGATTTTCAACACCAACCGTGTTGTACATGGTATTTAAATCTTCTTCCCTAATGCCGATATGGCGCAAAGCAAACACGTCAGTCTTCATAGATACTATTGTTATATATCTTGTAAAATTACCACTTTTATGTGTTTAATTTAGTGTCGTAAGATGTCCATATTCTGAAAGTTTTTAACCAAAACAAAAGGTTATAAACACTTTAACTACTTTTGTTTAATGACCATGATCAAAAAGATTTTTGATTTTTACCTTGACGCTAGTATTCATGTCGCTTTGGCGATATTTAGCTTGGTTCATGTTACGGCCCTTACCTTAAACATTAACGTACCTTTTGAACTTTACTGTTTTATCTTTTTTGGGTCTATTAGCTGTTATAATTTTATAAAATTTGGTGTAGAGGCAGAAAAGTATATTCTTGTTGCCAATACGTATCAAAAAAATATTCAATTTTTTAGTCTAGGATGCCTTTTGGTAGCAGCGTATCAATTATTTTTTCTGTCGGAAAAGGTTTTGATTTCATTATTTGTTTTGGCTGCGATTACTGGTCTTTATGCGTTGCCCGTACTGCCCAGGCATAAAAATTTTAGAAGCTTTAGTGGATTAAAAATATTAATAGTTGCGGCAGTTTGGGCTGGTGCTACAGTAGTTTTGCCAAGTATTTCTGTGTTAAATGAAATTTCTTGGAATATAAAAGTAGAAACGTTACAACGATTTTTCTTTGTATTGGTGTTACTGGTGCCTTTTGAAATTAGGGATCTAAAGTATGATAATGTGGCACTTAAAACATTGCCCCAAAGGGTAGGGTTTAAAAGAACAATAGTAATCGGATATTTGTGGGCAATTTTCTTCTATACCCTTACATTCTTAAAATTAGATGTAGATTTAAATTACATAGCGGTTAAAACGATTGTATTTATTATTTTAATGGTAATGCTGTATAAAACAGAATTAGATCAAAAAAGATATTTTTCATCTTTTTGGGTAGAAGCAATTCCATTATTTTGGTGGTTGGTTTTTTTACTTAGCAAGAAGTATATTATTTAGCTTTCGTAAAATTTTCTTTCATCTTCTTTTTCTCTTCATCTGTTAAAACAGCTAATCTTGCCTGATTACATAGAGAAGTTAATTTTGTATTGTCTTTGCTGTGCTTGGCACAGGTTTTACAAATAAGTAAGTGAAACTTTAATTTTAATTTATCCCAACCCGAAGCTTCTTCGTATTGAGCTTTGTCGCAAATATTTGCCGCCTTTTCACATGAAATCATCATAACTAAAACCAATTTTGATTTAAACAACCCATTAAGCCCGTTCTGGCTCTATGTATCATTACCCAAAGGTTAGACGCATTAATACCTAAAGCATTACAAATATCTTCAGTTTCCATTCCTTCAATAGTTTTCATGGTAAAAACTTGGGCTTGCTTTTTTGGTAATTTAGAAATACAAAGTTGTATGGCCAGGCCTAATTCTTCGTTTTCAATAGCATCGTTTTCAAAATTACTGTTGGGGTCCGCAATACGTTCTTCTAACCAATCACCTTCTGCATCGGTCTGTGAACTATAGCTCATACGTACTTCCGCTTTGCCTTTTTTTGAATTTATTTTGCGGTAGTGGTCTATGACCTTGCGTTTTAGAATTGCTATTAACCAAGTACGTTCGGCTGCATCACCCTTAAAATTTTTAGCCGATTTTAGACCTGCGATAAAAGTATCTTGAACAAGATCTTTAGCAATTTCGGCATCGCTTACCCTTGTAATGGCATAATTAAACAGGTAATCTGCATAGAGATCCACCCACTTGTCTGGATTTAGGTTGTTTGTTTCCATTTTATATTCTGCACTTCAAAAGTAATTGAATTTTGGTTATTATATTTATTTTTGGGTATAAACACTGTTATTATGAGGATTTTACTGTTTTGTGTATTGTTGATGAGCGCCCAATTTGTGATCGGCCAGTTAGTGTCTAAGCCAATTGTGGAATTTGCAGGTTATCAACAATCTTCAGAAGTTTTAATAGATGTTAGGACTCCTGTAGAATTTGAAGAGGGGGCAATAGAAGGTGCTGTAAATATTGATTGGTTTTCCCATGACTTTAATCAGCAAGTACAATCCATAGATAAAAACAAAATAATTTATGTGTATTGTAAAAAAGGTGGTAGAAGCTTAAAAGCTCAAGCCAGGTTAGAGGAGTTAGGCTTTAAAAACGTAATTAATCTAGAAGGTGGTTACGATGCTTATTTGCAAGAAGAGTAGGTTGGGAAAAACTACAACTCTGCTAAAATTTTAGTCAATTGGTTGTCCCTTATCGGTTTAACGATGTAGTCCGTTACTTCTTTTATATTTTTTGTTTTTTCAAAATCTACCAGGTCTACAGAAGATGATAAGATGTAAATGGTAATTTTTTTGCTGGTTTTAGGTAGTAATTTTATGTACTCGTCCATAAACCGATAACCGTCCATAACCGGCATATTAACATCCAAAAAAACAACATCGGGCAATTGGTTATGGTTATTTATGTTTTTGGAGAAAAAGCTCATTGCTTCTGCACCATCCGTAAATGGTATGATCTCACTTACTGACCTGTGTGCGTTCAACGTATGAAATATAGTGTATTGAAAAACTTCATCATCATCTATTACGCATACCTTAATACTATGATCCATTTTAGTTTAGTTTAAAGTGATATAAAATGTTGTTCCAATATTTACCTTACTATCTACAGAGATAGAACCTCCCATAGATGTTATCTGTGCTTTTGTCAAAAATAGACCTACACCTTTTGCTTCGGGATGTTTATGAAAAACTTTATTAAGTCCAAAAATTTTGCTCCCGTGCATGTTCATATCTATACCTGATCCATTATCCTTAAATTCTAAAAGTACTCTGCCATTCACTTTTTTTGATGATATAAAAATTTCGGGAACTCTTTCTAGTGATCTGTACTTTAGAGAATTACTAACTAAATTAAGAAAAATACTTTCTAAATAGATAGAATTGTATTTTACATTTTCGGCATTTGTAAAATCACTTGTAATTTTGGCACCTGTTTCTATCATTTCTGCCGCTAAAACATTTTTGGTTTTAAGTAGCATTTGTTCAAATGAGATTTCTTCTGTTACTGCTGCTGCATTATGCTTAATGGTAATAGTCTCTATTAGTGCATTTAATGTTTCTGACAAGTGTTCAATTACAATTTCAAACTTTTCAAAGACCTCTTGTTTTGTTTGCTCGTTCTTGGTTTTTTTGTACAGTGCCAATAGGGCATTTAAATTACTTACCGGTGAACGCAGATTATGTGAGGTAATATGGTTGAATTCGGCAAGCTGCTTATTTTTTGAAGTTAAGATGATAGTGGATTTTTCTAAACTTCTATTCGTGTCCAGTATTTTTTGTTGTGCCTCAATCTGTTCCGTTATATCTTGGCTTGATCCTATTAGCTCAATAACATTATCATCAATATCTAGTATAACCTCACCAATTATTTTAATGGTTCTTATAGAGTTGTCGTTCTTTATAATTCTGTGATGGAAGGTATTGAACTTTTTGGTCTCAATAATTTTTTGACTCATTTCAATAACCTTCTCGCGATCGGCGGGATGCACTTTCTGTAAATATGTACTAAAATCTGGTTTTGTCCCCTGTTCAAAATCTAAAATTTTCAATAAATTTTCAGATTTGTTCATTACATCTTTTACAATATCCCATTTCCAATGACCTATACTAGATAATTGTTCGGCAAAATTCAACAGTTGATTTTTTTCTAGTAAATCCTTTTCTATTTTTAAACGTTCTGTAATGTCTTGTGCAGTTCCTGCTATTACGACTACTTCTCCGCTATGGTTTTTGGTAATACCGGCTATTGATTCTATAGAAAGAACGTTGCCATTATGTAAGACTATGCGAAAAAGGATTGGTTTTGTACTTTCGTCTCCCTCTGTATATCTTTTAACCCGGTCTTTTACATATTCCAAATCGTCTGGATGTATTTTAGAATAGAAAATATTCATATCCATTGGTGAACTCACCTCTAGATTATAAATCTTATAAAGATTATCTGACCATTTTAATTCATTTGTACGTAGATCAAAATGCCAAGAACCCATTTTGGCAATTTCTTCTGCATAAGATAGTAATTGGTTTTTTTCTTTAATTTTCTCCTTGGCCTCAATTTTTTCGGTAACATCACGTGTTGTACCAATTAATTCGGCAATATCTCCGTTTTGATTTTCTATGATTTCAGATACCAATTCTAAAGAACGTACTGTATTATCATTTTTTATAATACGAAATGATAAAATTTTTCCGCTTTCATGCGTTTCAAGAATGTTGTTAATATGTTGATATGTTCTATCTATATCTTCTGGATGTACTTTAGATAAAAACTTTTCGAAAGTCATTGGGGTGTTCAGTTCAATGCCATAAATTTTATAAAGGTTATCTGACCAAGTAGAAACGCCGGTAGTAGGGTTCCACTTCCAAGAGCCCATTGTTGCCATTTCTTCAGATACCGATAATAAATGGTTTTTTTCTTGAATAAGTTGTTTTGCCTTGATCTGATCGGTAATGTCCTGTGTAGAACCAATAATTTCTATATTGCCTTCATTATCTTTTGTAATTTCCCGTCTAACTTCCAAAGTTTTTATTTCTCCGGTATGTAGCAAAATACGGTAGTAGCTATGTTTGTGTTCTTTACCTTCAAAAATTTCTTTGATCAATGTTTTAACATCTTCCAGGTCTGGAGGATAAACACTGGCCAATGCACGTTCAATGTTGATTTCTGACCCTAATTCAAACCCATATATTCTATAAAGGTTATCAGACCATTTGTATATATTCTTTTTTGGTTTCCATTCCCAAGAACCAAGCATTGCCATTTGCTCTGCCATGTTCAATTGTTGGTTTTTTTGCAATAACTCTAACTCTTTGGTTTTTGTTTCTGTAATATCTTGACAAACACCGGTCATTTCCAAAACTTGGCCTTCACTATCACGTATAATTTTCCCTAATGATTTTATAATTTTAATGGTACCGTCATTTAATTGAATTCTATACGTTGAATTTGGAAATTCACCCCCTTTCATGGCACTCGTCAGTTTAGAGACGATCTGCTCTCGATCTTCTTCATGAATATAATTGATATAAGTCTCAAAAGTTAGCGGGGCATCTTTTTTGTGGCCGTAAATGGAATGTAAGTTATTTGACCAAATAACCTCGTTGGTTGGCGTGTTCCATTGCCAATAACCGATCATAGCCATTTTTTCGGCAACGTTTAAACGATAATTCTTTTCTGATAGTTCTAAATCTTTTGTGTTGCCTTCTGTAATATCTAAGCATGTACCCAACAATTCTTGTGTGCCATCTGTTTTGTTAACGGTTACCTTTCCAATAATCTGAATTACTTTTGTTGTCCCGTTTTTAAGAAGGATTCTATGGGTAAAGTTGTAGAATTTGTTGTCATTTATAGATTGAGCTACTTTTTTCTTGACAAAGGCTTTATCTTTTGGGTGGACTTTGTTAAAATATGTTTCAAACGTCAGATTATCTATGATGGGTTGTTCAAAGATCTGAAACAAATTCTTTGACCAAAAAACACTGTTTTCACTAGGTTTATATCTCCAATAACCCATAGTTGTCAGGTGCTCTGCAAAATCTAGCAATTGGTCTTTTTGAACTAATTCATGTTCTATATCTATAGTATTGGTAATATCACGAGTAGTACCTATCAATTCCCTCTCCTTGTTTATGTCATTAGAGATAATATCGGCAACTATTTCTAGCGTTCTAACACTACCGTCTTTGATTATAATTCTATGAACGAACTTACATTTTGTATTTGTGTCCTGTACAAATTGCATTGATTTTTTAACAATGTCCTTGTCTTCAGGATGTATGCGTGTATACAAAAGAGCGAAATTTATGAGGGTGTTTTTGTTAAAATCCATAATTTCATATAGATTTTCTGACCATTTAAACTTGCCTGAAGATGGGTTCCATGACCATGTGCCGGCTTTTGAGGTTTCTTCCGTTAGGCTTAGTTGATGGTGTGTTTGTATCAACTCTAGGTCTTTATTGACTTTATGGGAAATGTCTTGGGTAGTACCAATAAGTTGTATGACCTGACCGCTGGTATCGGTAACCGCATCTGATACTACCTGAACCGTTTTTACCGAACCATTTTCTAAAATAATTCTATGTAAGAACTTGTGAGATTTTTTGTTGAGCAGAATTTCATTGAACTTTTCTTTGAGATGCTCTAAGTCATCTGGATGCGTATAGTTTTGTAATGTCTCAAAAGTCATTTTTGTACCAATCTCTATTTCAAAAATTCTATAGAGATTATCGGTCCACCTGAATTCTTCTTTTTTTAAATCTAACTGCCAAGAACCCGCTTCGTTTATATTTTCCGTTAATTTTAATTGATGGCTGGTCTGTGAAATTTTTTCCTTTATGGCAATCTTTTCTGAAATGTCTTGGCAAGTTCCCAGCATGGAGATAACCTCTCCTTGTTCATTGCAAATAACTTTACCGGTAGAGCATAATGTTTTAACGGTACCATCTTTTAATTGAATTCTATAATTTAATTCTGGAAATTGTTTGGTTTTCAGCGCTAAATCAAACTTAGCCCTTACTGCCTGTTTATCGTCTTTATGAACATAACCAATATATATCTCATAAGAAATGGGGTTGTTTTTGTTATGGTTGAAAATAGCGTAAAAATTATCTGACCAAGTCAATTCACCGGTAACGACATTCAAATTCCAAGATCCGGATTTTGCTAATTTTTCAGCATAGTTCAGTTGATGTTTTATTTGCAGATTTTTACTGTGTGTATGGTCATTCTCGCTCCTATCTTCAACCACTCCATATACACTCGTGCATTCTCCATCAATTATTACCGGTTGTGCAGATAGGTGTAAAGGGCGAGAATTTCCTTTGGCAGTTATAATTTCGTAATCCAGTTCAAATGGAGTGCCGTTTTCTATAGCTTGTTTATGTAATTGTAAGATTTTATTTTTTGAATCAACAGCTTTACACTTGCCATAGCAGTTTGTAATATTTGGAACATGATCCATAGAAACTTCATGAAGTTTCTTTAAGGTGCTGTTCCAATCAACCGTGTTGGTTTTTAAATTGATTTGGAACATACCTGGTTGAGATACTTTCCGGGAAGTTTCTGTAATTTGTATTGCAGGCGAAAGAGCGTCCTCTTTACTCATTATTAAAGTATTAGGTGATTGTCTACAAAATCTCTAATAAAAGCAATAATCGAAAAAGAATAGATTTGTAGCTATATGGCTACAAGATAATTATTAAATATTTGGCACACAGCAAGTTTTTAATTTTTTGGAATTTAAATAACATCACTTTTTTAAATTTTATCTGATTTATGTGGTTGTAGCTTTAATTGCTGTAACTATTATATAGGTTGTACTTTGTATTCTAGTACAAACAATTAATTTAGTCATCTTGTTGTTCAATTAATTTTCTCTAAACTATTCCATGTATAAATTTAAAAGGGTTCTAAGTGTTTTTTCAATTCTAAATTCTAAACATCTACTGCTGTTAAGTGTTTTTTTAATCAGCAATTTACACTTGGCTTATTCACAAAACGATACTATTTTCTTTAACGCCAAGTGGAAAGTGGTTCCTAAAGAGGATGCTTCTTTTTTTAGGCCCAAAGTTAAAAAGGTGGGTGCTTTGTATAAAATTGAAGATTATTACATAAATGGTAATGTTCAAATGCGGGGTATGTCCTCAAGCGCAGAAAAAGATATTTGGGAAGGCGAGGTTATTTGGTATAATGAAGATGGTACACCTTACAGGCAGGGTACGTATGTAAATAATAGGTTGCATGGTAAGTTTATAAGCTATAGTGAAAATGAAAAATTGGTTGCCAATTATGTAAACGGGTATTTCAATTCAGGTGCAATGGTTTCTGATTATGGTGAAGGCCATTTTTTTCAAGAAAAAAAAGGAGACACATTGCTGCAAGTGTATTATGATAATGATAGAAAAGGAATTAGGTATGAGAATTTTAGCACTTCAATAAAAGGAAATTATTATTCTAGGTATTATGGTGATGATGGGGCGTTGATTGGTGACCGTACGCTACTATCAAATGGTTATGTTAAAGGGATTGAGGTGTTTTATTATTACGATCCTATGAGAGTTCGGCAAATAAGATATTTGCCATATGGTCAAGAACTAGCATCTGCAACATACTATGGTAACGGTCAAATACGCGAAAAGGTAAATACCAATGATAAATGGTCAAAAGAGTATTATTCTGAAAAAGGGGCATTATTAGGTAAAATAGAATATACTCTAGACGGTGATTATTTACGCCCAATGAACGGTACGCTAATAAAATTTCAATTAAGTGAAACTAAAGATTACAGTGGGGCAATAGGTTCTATAACTACCTATTCTGATGGGGGAATTCAACTAGAAGAAATTTTTAATGCCGCTAATAAAAAAACTAGGTCTGCCCAATTTGAAAACGGCGTCAAGTCCTTGCAAGTAAATTTTGACGATAACGGGAAGGAAATCCATAGAATGGTCTTTAAAAACGGTTTACCTTTTCATGGTGTAGAGACTACTAATTATCATACTATAGTTTATGAAAATGGAGATTTGGTAGAAGAGGTCTTTTTTTACCGAGATACCAAGAAGCCTCAAAAGAAGTTGAATAAGACTAAAGAGGTTTATTATGACTTTGACGGCAATATTTTGGGCGAGCTAAACATTAAGTTTGAAAACGGATATAGCACTCCTTGGCAGGGACAACGGTTTACCTTAGGCGCAGAAAAGGGTGAGGTTTTAGGTATAAGTGAGTATAAAGAAGGGGTGTTGGTTAAGCGAACTGATTATAGAAAACGTCTTGTGGACAAAGATACTTACAAGACCTTTAAGAAAATTGAAGAATACGGTGACAACGGTTATGATAAAACAAGGGAGGTTCGTTTTTATAGTAATGGAAAAATGCAAAGTGATATAACTTTTTCTAAATACAAGGAGGTGAAAGGTGTGTTTTTTAATGACCAAGGTGAACAATTAGGTGTTTTTGATTATGAAAGCAAAGAAGGAAAAATGTATAAATTCTTTGTTGATACCAATGAAATACAATTAATAGAAAGTTATGAGAATGGCAGACTGGTAGCATCAAAAAGATATGAGATGCAGAGAAATGTAGATTATAACATAAGCAAACCTATTTTAATACATGATGTTGATATTACTTGTTGTGAATCGTTTTATAGCGATGAGACAGGAGAGTTACTTGGCCGTGTTGAATATGTAAACAACAAACCTTGGAAAGGAACAGCTTATAATACCGCAGATAGAACCAAGTTTGTAATAAATCAAGGTAAACGCAATGGTGAATATGTTAAGTATGATTATTCCGGTAAAATAAAAGAACAAGGTAAATTTGTAAATGATAAAAGAGAAGGCGCGTTTAATTATTATAGTTATAATGAAGCTTTAAAGAAAACTGAAAATTATAAGAATGACATATTAGATGGAGATGTAGTTTACTATAACGACGAAGGTAAATTGATTTCTAAAGTTGAATACAAGAATGGCAAGCCTTACAATGGTACAATACTTCTAAATACATACTCTAAACGTGGTGCTAACGAAGAGTCTTACGAAAAAGGTGTCTTGGTAAAACGTATAACCTATGGTGAAAATGGTAAAAATGTAACTACATATGTAAATGGAATAGAAGATGAGACTCTTTCTTTTTATCCCGAATCAGATTTTATAAGGCTTAAGTACCGGTCAAAAAACAATTATATAGATGGTGATGTAATTAGATATGATGAAAAAGGTAACCAAGAGTTTAAGGCCAATTTAAAAATGGGAAAATTATTATCGGGCACTATATTGTTAACTACAAATGATTATAATAACAGGGTAAAGTATGTTAAACTTACCAAAGACAATGAATATGTAAAAACAGAAGTATTCGATATTGACAGCATAGTTATTTTTGAGGCCAAAGAAAAAATAATATTAGGTTCTAGACCAGAATATTTAGAACGTTTAAATATTGTTACGAAGTTTATTGACAGCAATTATCTGTATTGATTTTATATATACAATTACCACTAATAATTAAAAAGGGAGTCGATGTAAATCGACTCCCTTTTTTAGTTTATAAGTAAAATATTAAGATTGTAATAAGCCTGCTCTCTCTAATAATGCTTCTACTTTTGGTTCTGCTCCTCTAAACCTTTTGTAAAGTGTCATTGGGTTTTCTGTACCACCTTGAGAAAGTACATTGTCCTTAAATTTCGTGGCGACTTCCTTATTGAAAATTCCTTCTTCTTTAAAGTAGGCAAAGGCATCTGCATCTAACACTTCAGCCCATTTGTAGCTGTAGTAGCCAGATGAATATCCACCTTGAAAAATATGTGAGAATGCGGTACTCATGCACGTTTCTGGTGTTGCTGGGTAAAGACTGGTGTCTTTAAATGCTTCGTCTTCGTGTGCTTTTACGTTGGTAATGCCTGTTGGGTCAATACCGTGCCAAGACATATCCAATAATCCAAAACTTAACTGTCGCAGTGTCTGCATACCTTCTTGGAAAGTTGCCGATTCCTTTATTTTTTTAACCAGTTCCATTGGTATGGTTTCTCCGGTTTCGTAATGCTTTGCAAACAGTTCTAATGCTTCTTTTTCGTAACACCAATTTTCTAAAACCTGACTAGGTAATTCTACAAAATCCCAAAAAACAGATGTTCCAGATAGGCTAGGGTAGGTGGTGTTTGCCAACATGCCGTGCAAACCGTGTCCAAACTCATGGAACAAAGTAGTAACCTCATTAAAAGTCAATAAAGATGGTTTGCTCTTTGTTGACGGAGTAAAGTTGCATACGTTGGATATATGCGGACGCACATTTTCTCCATTTCGCTTCCATTGGCTTTTAAAGGAAGTCATCCAAGCTCCACCACGTTTTCCTGCTCTAGGGTGAAAATCTGCATAAAATAATGAAATGAAGTTTTTATCGGCATCATAAACTTTATAGGTTTTAACCTCGTCATGATATTTTTCAATGTCGTTAACTTCTTCAAACTGTAAATCGAATAAGTTTTCCGCTACTTTAAAAACACCGTTTATAACATTTTCTAATTTGAAATAGGGTTTCAGTTTTTCATCATCTAAGTTGAATAACTCTTGCTTTAGTTTTTCTGAATAATAACTACTGTCCCATTTCTGTAACTTGTCTATTCCGTCTAATTTTTTAGCGAAGTCTTCTAATTGCTTGAACTCACGTTCTGCAGCTGGTTTCGCTTTTTCAAGCAATTCGTTTAGAAATGAATGTACTTTTTCTGGCGTCTCTGCCATTCGCTCTTCCAAAACAAAATTGGCATGTGTTTTATAACCTAATAAGTTGGCTCTCTCAAAGCGTAATTTGGCAATTTCTAGTACGTTTTCTTGATTGTCCAATTCATCATTATGAAAACCTTTGCTACCAAAAGCCAATGAAAGTTCTTTGCGTAACGCACGGTTTTTGGCATACTTCATAAACGGAATATAACTGGGGTAATCTAAAGTAATCATCCAGCCATCTTCTTTTCCTTTAGATAGTGCTAGCTGTGCGGCAGCTTCTTTTGCTCCTTCTGGTAAACCGTCCAAGTCAGACTCATCTGTAAGATGCAATTGGTATTTATTGGTTTCGGCAAGTACGTTTTCGCCAAAAGTCAATTTCAATTTAGCCAGTTTGGCATCTATTTCACGTAGTCGTTTCTTTTTCTCTTCTGATAAATTAGCGCCGTTTCGGCTAAAACTCTTGTATTTCTTATCTAAAAGAGTGTTTTGCTCAACCGTAAGGTCCAAATCATCCTTCTGGTCATAAACTGCTTTTACTCTCTTGAACAAATCTTCATTTAAAGTAATGTCATTACCGAATTCTGAAAGTAGCGGAGAAATTTCCTGTGCTATTTTCTGAATTTCCTCATTTGTTTCAGCGGAATTTAGATTGAAAAATACACTTGAAATTCGGTCTAATTGCTGACCCGAAAATTCTAAGGCTTCAATGGTATTTTCAAATGTTGCGGCATCTGTATTTTGTGTAATGGTATCTATTTCTGCTCTTGCATCTTCTATTGATTGTAAAAATGCAGGTTTAAAGTGCTCGTTTTTTATTTGTGAAAAAGGAGCGGTATCAAATGGAGATAATAATGGATTCATATGTCAAATTCAATTTCAAGTGTCAAATTCAAGACCACTCAAATAAATTAAAATTAGTTTAACTCGATAATCGAGATTTAAATGCTCCGACGTTTCAGTCGAAATCTAAATAAAATTTTCAATTCAATGCTTCGCGGCTTGTTCCCAGGTTGTTTACTAACTATTTACCGTTTACAGCCTTTGCGCCATCTATTACTTTTTGCTTTAAACCTTCTTTGTATAAAATAATCTTGTCTAAAACACATTTGTCTGAACTGCCTATAATTTGTGCTGCCAAAATTCCGGCATTCTTTGCGCCGTTAAGAGCAACGGTAGCAACTGGTACGCCACCTGGCATTTGTAATATAGATAGTACAGAGTCCCATCCATCTATTGAATTACTACTTTTTACGGGCACGCCGATAACTGGTAAGGGTGACATTGAAGCTACCATACCAGGTAAATGTGCTGCGCCACCGGCACCTGCGATAATTACAGAATATCCGTTAGTATGTGCATTCTTACTGAAATCGAACAGTTTTTCCGGTGTTCTATGCGCAGATACGATATCTACATCTACCTCTATATCAAAACCTTTTAAAATATCTATGGCGTCTTGCATTACGGGCATATCACTAGTGCTACCCATTACTACGGCTACTTTACTCATGTTTTTTATTTTGAAATCACTTGAATTGTTGACTTTACCTTTTCGGCTATCGCTCTCGCTTTGCCCAAATCATTATTTACAATGGTAACATGGCCCATTTTTCGAAATGGCCTTGTTTGTGCCTTTCCGTATATATGTGGAGTAACATTTTCCATCGCTAAAATTTCTTCTATATTTTTATAAACCACATCACCTGTGTGATTTTCTGCACCAACTAGATTTACCATGACACCCGCAACTTTGCTGTCAGTGTTACCTAGCGGTAGCCCTAAAATACTTCTAATATGTTGCTCAAATTGGTTGGTGTAACTGGCTTCTATGCTATAGTGGCCGCTGTTATGCGGTCTTGGTGCTACTTCGTTTACCAATATATCATCATCTTCAGTTTGGAACATTTCTACGGCCAACAACCCGGTAAGTCCTATTTTATCCGCTACTTTTAACGCTAAGGCCCTTGCTTTTTCAGCTACTTCATCTTTAATACGAGCGGGGCAGATTACATATTCTACCTGATTGGCCTCTGGGTGAAATTCCATCTCTACCACAGGGTAGGTCTTAATTTCCCCTTTTGCATTTCTAGATACGATTACCGCCAACTCATTTTTAAATGGAATCATGCTTTCGGCAATGCATTCACCGGCCGGCAACCCTTCAAGGTCGGCCATGCTTCTGATTACTTTAACCCCTTGACCGTCATAACCAAACTGTGCTACTTTCCAAACAAAAGGAAATTCTAATCCGCCATTGGTTATACTATCCTTTATTTCGCTTGAGTAGGCAAAACGATTAAAATCTGCGGTAGGTATTTCATTGTCTACGTAGAATAATTTTTGTTTCGCTTTGTTCTGTATAATACGCAAGGCCTTTGGCTGTGGAAATACTTTTACGCCCTCATCCTCTAACTTCTCTAGCGCATCAAGGTTTACGTTTTCAATTTCAATGGTCAACACATCTACATCTTTACCAAAATTGTAAACGGTATCAAAATCCAATAGACTTCCTTGAACAAACTCGTTACAGGCCATTCTACTTGGTGCTTCAGAAGAACCGTCTAAAACTTTAGTGTAAATATCCCATTTACGGGTTTCGTACAACATCATTTTACCTAGTTGCCCACCACCTAAAATGCCTAATTTAAAACCTGAAGAAAAATAATCCATATAATTGTTGCTTTTGGCAGATGAAAAATGCCTTAAGTACTACAAAAATACGGTTAAATCTTAGAAACCAATTCCTTTCTATTCAAAAACACAAGGCAAAAGCTTATCTTTGCAAACCTTGATAATTTATGAAAATTGATACAAATTCACGACAAGTTTTTTAAACCTTATCTCAGCGAATCTGAAATTTTGCAGGCGGTAAAAACGGTTGCCGATAAGATTGCTGTAGATTATAAAGATGAAACACCCATTTTTGTTGGTGTGTTGAACGGGTCTTTTATGTTTGTGTCAGACTTAATGAAAGCCTACCAGCACCCGTGCGAAGTTTCATTTGTTAGGCTTAGTTCTTACCAAGGTCTAACATCTACGGGTATCGTTGAAACATTGTTGGATGTACCTGAAAATATTGAAGGGCGCAGCGTCATTATTTTAGAAGATATTATTGATACAGGGCGTACCTTGCAGAAATTGGTGCATTTATTTTCAAAAACAAAGGTCAAAGAATTTAAAATAGCCAGTCTTTTTTATAAACCAGATGTGTACAAGGGCGAATATGCCATAGATTATTTTGGCTTGGCCATTCCTGATAATTTTATTGTCGGTTACGGTCTGGATTATAAGGAACAGGGAAGAAATTTAAAAGAAGTATACCAATTAAACCAGAAACATATGATTAATCTTGTACTCTTTGGTAAGCCAGGAGCCGGCAAGGGCACACAAGCACAATTCTTAAAAGAGAAATATAATTTAAAGCATATTTCTACGGGAGATGTTTTTAGATTCAATATCAAAAACGGAACCGAGTTAGGTACTTTGGCCAAATCATATATTGATAAGGGAGAGCTAGTGCCAGATGAGGTAACTATTAAAATGTTGCAAGAAGAGGTAGAGAAAAATGCAGATGCAGACGGCTTTATTTTTGACGGTTTTCCAAGAACGGCTGCACAAGCAGAAGCTTTGGATAATTTCTTGGAGTCCAAAGACATGGGTATCAACGCAACTATTGCTTTAGAGGCCAATGACGAAATTTTAATTGATCGTCTTTTAGAGAGAGGTAAGGTTAGTGGAAGAACAGATGATCAAGATGTGGCCAAGATTAGAAATCGTTTTGACGAGTATAATGCTAAAACTACGCCTGTAAAGGAATTTTATGAGGCGCAAAACAAGTTTCATAGTGTTAACGGTATTGGTACTATTGCCGAAATTACCGAACGCCTTACCGATGTAATCGAAGGCTTAAAATAATATCGATTTTTTATATCAATTTGTTTGATGTAATTGGTTGAACTGAAAGAATTAAAATGACCGAAGGTAATTTTGTAGACTACGTAAAAGTGGGTTTGACTTCTGGTAAAGGGGGCAAGGGATCTGTGCATTTGCATCGTGAAAAATTTATTACCAAAGGTGGTCCTGATGGTGGTGATGGTGGTCGTGGCGGACATATAATTGTTCGTGGAAACGAAAACTTGTGGACCTTGATCAATTTTAAATACAAAAAGCATTTTAAAGCTGGTCATGGTGCTCACGGTAGTAAAAGCCGTAGTACCGGGGCAGATGGTGAAGATGTGTATTTAGATGTGCCGTTAGGTACTGTAGTTAAAGATTTTGAGACCAAAGAAGTGCTTTTTGAAATCACCGAGCATGGTGAAGAAAGAATTCTACTTAAAGGTGGTATGGGTGGTCGTGGTAATTGGCATTTTAGAACATCTACCAATCAAACACCAAGATATGCACAACCTGGTATGGACGGTCTTGAGGGTGAGTTTTTGTTAGAGCTTAAAGTTTTGGCAGATGTTGGTCTGGTTGGTTTCCCAAATGCTGGGAAGTCTACTTTATTATCCGTTATTACTTCTGCAAAACCCAAAATTGCCGATTACGAGTTTACCACCTTAAAGCCAAACTTGGGGATTGTGGAGTACCGTGATTTCAAAAGTTTTGTAATGGCAGATATACCTGGTATTATTGAAGGTGCCGCAGAAGGTAAAGGTTTGGGCCATTATTTTTTAAGACATATAGAACGTAATGCCAATTTATTGTTTTTAATTCCTGCAGATAGTAAGGATATCAGTAAGGAATACGAAATTTTATTGGATGAATTGCGCCGTTACAATCCAGAGTTGTTAGATAAGGAACGTCTTATCTGCATTTCTAAAAGCGATATGCTAGATGACGAATTAATGGATGAAATGCGAGAAGAACTCAACAAAGAGTTAAACGGAACTCCGTTCATGTTTATATCATCTGTTGCGCAAATGGGAATCCAAGAATTAAAGGATAAGCTTTGGGCAATGCTTAATGCAGAATAATGGTTAATGAAACAGTATCTCAAAAATATTGTTGAAATTAATGATAATAGAAAGAGCAGGGTATTTGCCTATTTTATACAAGCTTTAATATTTATTTCTATTATCTCCTTTTCTTATGAGACTATTCCAGATTTAGATACCTCGACCCGAAAAATATTGAGGATAATAGAGGTTTTTTGTGTACTCGTTTTTTCAATAGAATATTTACTGAGAATTTATGTGGCCGATCACAAATTAAAGTTTGTATTCAGCTTTTATGGTATTATTGATTTATTGGCCATACTCCCTTTTTATTTGGCGTTGGGTATAGATTTAAGATCATTAAGGGCACTTAGGTTTTTAAGATTGTTCCGTATTTTAAAACTAATGCGGTACAATAGGGCCATTAACCATTTTACAAAGGCTATAGCATTGGCAAAAGAAGAGATATTACTGTTCCTAATAGTCACGCTGATTTTAATTTACTTTTCTGCCGTTGGTATCTACTATTTTGAAAATGAAGTGCAACCGGAAAATTTTTCTTCAATTTTTGACAGTCTTTGGTGGGCAATAATAACACTTACAACTGTGGGGTATGGAGATGTTTACCCTATTACGGTGGGCGGTAAGGTATTTACGTTCTTTATTCTCATGATCGGTCTAGGTATCGTAGCTATTCCTACAGGAATTATTTCTTCTGCCTTAACAAAATCCGTAGATATAAAGGAAGATGAATAACATTTTTTGTAGAGATAAGGTCACTAAGGCATGTTTTGGGTTCACATTTAGTCGAATACCTTTATAAAATCATATAATAATCTTTTAATTTCTTTAATTTTAAGAAAATACATTTTCATGAGAACTTTTCTTTTTAGTATGGTCTTGATCGTTTTGGCTTCTTGCGGTGCGGCAAGGGTCAATTATGATTATGATGACCAAACCGATTTTACGTCTTATGCTACATATAACTATTTTAGTGATATGGAGACCGGGCTAAGTGAATTGGACGAAAAAAGATTGATGGATGCCTTAGATGCTACCTTAGGCGAAAAAGGTTTTATGTTCGCAGAAGAACCGGATATGTTCATTAACATTAAAAGCTCTGTTTACAGAGACCAGGCTAGTGGTAGTAATGTTGGTGTGGGACTTGGTGGTGGTAACCGTGGTATTGGTGGGGGAGTGTCCATTGGTATTCCCGTAGGCGGTCCAAAAATGACAAGGCAGCTACAGATAGATTTTGTTGACAGTAACAAAGATATGCTTATCTGGCAAGCCATTAGCGAAAGTCCGTTTCGTGAAGGAGATACACCTCAAGAAAAATCGGAAAAGCTACAGGCAGTTGTTGATAAGATATTTAGTAAGTACCCGCCAGAATAATATTATTTTACTTTAATGACATAGGTAGCGATCAGTTGTTCGTTGACCGAAATATGAACATCGTATAAACCTTTCTTTTCAAAGAGTTGTACCAGACTTATTTCATTTGCTTTTCTATTCACAACTGGATCAGCTTTTCTTTGATTACCTCCTCTATTTAATAATAACTGAACTTCTCCGTAAAATTCTGTTGGTACTTTAATGGTAAATGTTAATGATGTTCCTTTTTCTATATTATGAAGCATTTTAGTTGGTGAAATGGGAATTATAGGAGCTAAAAATGCTTCTTTATAAACCACCGGTCCTGCCAAGTAGGTCTTAAATGCTTCAGTTTTTAGATATTGTTCATTTTCTTTTTTCAAAGGGAAATGATTTTTTGCAAATAACTCTGGGTCAGCTAAAAAATAACCATCGAAATAGTCTGGTTGAAAGTACGGTGTGCCGTTTACAACAATAGTTTCTCCTGCAGACCAAGTAGCATCGCACAGATACCATTTGTCATTTATTTTTATCCTATTCCAAGAATGATTTGGTGTACTATCTTCTTTCAATACTAAAGTAGGTGTACGTCCATAGCCATCAATAATATCACATTCAAAGCCTGCAAGGTTCGCCATTTCTTTTACCAAGTAGGCATAGCCCGTACAAGCCGTTTTTCGGTCTTTTAATAAGCTTTTGAACATTTTAGGTGTAACACTCATATTCCAATCTAAAAAAGCTACACGATCTTTAGCAAGTCTTTTTCTTTTGTTGCTAATTTTTAAGTATGAAGAATAATCATTGGTAATGTTAGCGCAGATCCAGGTATAAATTGCCCTGAATTTTTCAACATCGGTCTTTAATGAGGCTGTTAAATTATGGGTGAGCACCGGTAAATTTTTAAGGCTTGCATCTTTATAATAATCAGCAATGCTATCGGCCTGTATAAAATCTATTTCTTGAAAATCTTCACGTTGGGCAAAGCTTGTTATATAAAAAAAGAACAAAATCGTAAAAAAGGAAATTCTCATTTTTTAAAGATGTCCCCTATTTTCTGAAAGATGTTTCTTTTGCTTTTATAGGCACCAACGATTACAATTTCGCCCATTAGTTCAACATCATAAGTGTCAAACGCTAGGCTAATGTCTATGTTAGAATCTGTGCTTGCCGCTACTTGGTAGGTTTTGGTTTCATATCCTATAAAGCTAAACACCAAAATATCATTTACTTCTAGTTGTTGTGGAAATTCAAACTTACCATCAAAATCTGTTTGTGTACCAATGGTAGTGCCTTTTAAAACTACGTTTACGCCAGGTAAAGGTTCATTTGCCTCATCAACAATGGTGCCTGTTAATGTGTATTTTTCTTGTGCTACTTGTACTTTGCCTACAACACCTTCCAATGAAGACACTAATTCAATTGGTGGGTCTAAACTTGCGGTTTCTTGACCCTTTACGTCAGTGGCACACAGTGCCAACAAAGAAAAACCCATCATTGCCATTCCTTTGGGAAATATAGAATTGTTCATAGTGTGTAAAGAATTGGTTTCATATGTTTTTAATTGTGATGCCTTGAACATACCGCAGGCTTTTTTGTTACCATGGTTTAAATAATTGATAAGCTCGTTATCAGAGAAATTGGTGAAATCAATTACTTCCTTTTCACAGCTTTTGCAAAAACCTCCCTTTTCGGTTTTACTAAAATTACTAAATTTTTCTTTGCAAGGTTCTTTTACGGAAATTGTTAATGTGCTTCTCATATTGTTATGGTTTTATATTTATGGTTCTAAAGTATTACGGATACCAGTTGTATAAAATAGAGAATGAGTAAAGTGCTACTTTCAATGAGTCAACAAGATTTTGTTATGATTTTAGGAGTTGTAAATAGCTTATTGTCAAATGTTAATCTTGTAAATTGATAGTGAAATAAACCTATTGAAAATAAAATCCTGTTATTTTTGTAACAAAACTCAAAACGGGCGTCCTATAGGGCAATACGTTTAAAACTAACTCACAAATGAAAAAAGTTTATTTATTCGCTGCCGGTTTGGTAGCCCTGGCTTCATGTAAAGAAGAGGCTAAACCTACTGCTGAAGTAGAAAAAATTCCCGGTATTGTTCTTGCGAATATGGATACTACCCAAAACCCTAAGTCAGATTTCTATAATTATGTAAACGGTAACTGGATGAAGTTTACCGAAATACCTGATGATAGAACCAGTTGGGGCGGTTTCAGCGTACTTCGTAAGTCTACCGATGACGATGTGTTGAAAATATTGGCAACTGCCAAAGAAAGCGGAAACTACGCGGCAGATACGGACCAAGCGAAAGCTTTGGCAATTTTTGATTCAAAATTAGATACTACTGCTAGGAACAAAGCTGGTATTACGCCTTTAAATTCAGCTTTTGAAGCTATAGCAGGTGTAAAGAATCTAAATGATCTACAAACGGTATTGGCTACAAATGCAGCTGTGTCTTCTCCTTTTCTTAATATTGGTGCCGGTGCAGATTTGAATAATAGCAGCATGAATGCCGTGTATTTAGGTGCAAACGGATTAGGATTGCCGGATCGTGATTTCTATTTGGAGGAAGATGAAAAGTCTATTGAAATACGTGAAGAGTACAAGAAGCATATTTCTAAAATGTTGCAGAAATTAGGTGATTCCGAAGCTGATGCAACAAAGGCTGCTGACAAAATTTTGGCTTTGGAAACTCAATTGGCGGAACCTCGTTTGAACAAAGTGGAACGTAGGGATGCTAGAAATTATAACAACCCTAGGACGATTGATGAGGTTGATAAGATGATGTCTACTATAGATATGAAAAAACTTATCGCTGATTTAGGTATTACTAAAAAATTTGACACCCTGTTGGTTACTCAATTAAGATATACGGAGGCCTTGGACAAGTTCTTGAAATCTACACCCATAGAGGATATTAAAACTTTGGTTAGATGGGATACGTTCAATAGTGCCGCGGGTAAATTGACTACTGAAATTGAAACTGCAAACTGGGAATTTTACAGTAAATATCTTAGAGGGGCTAAAGAACAACGCCCAGCGGACGAGCGTGCATTGGCAACGGTAAACGGTACTGTTGGTGAAGCTTTAGGGCAGCTATACGTAGACGCTAAATTTCCGCCAGAAGCAAAGGCTAAAGCTGAATTGATGATCGCGAATGTAATCGATGCTTTTAAGGAACGTATTTCTGTTTTAGATTGGATGAGCGATTCTACAAAAACAAAGGCGATAGAAAAGTTGGACAAGTTCACCGTTAAGATTGCGTACCCGGACAAATGGGAAGATTATTCTACCATGGAAGTTTCTGCCGATAAGTCTTATTTTGATAATATGACTGCGGTTAACAAATGGGGAGAGTTAAAGAACTATTCTGAAATTGGTGAGCCTGTAGACAAAACAGAATGGGGAATGTCTCCACAGACTGTGAATGCATATTTTAATCCGTTGAACAATGAAATCGTTTTTCCTGCAGCTATATTACAACCTCCTTTTTATAACTATACGGCTGATGAAGCTGTAAATTATGGTGGTATTGGTGCAGTTATAGGACACGAGATTTCCCATGCTTTTGATGATAGTGGTTCTCGTTTTGATGCCGACGGAAATCTTAAGAACTGGTGGACAGATGCTGATTTGGCCGCTTTTACTGAAAGAGCTGATGCTTTGGCGGTACAGTACGATAGCGTAATGGTATTACCAGAAGTATATGTAAATGGTAAATTCACCTTAGGTGAAAACATCGGTGACTTAGGCGGATTGCTAGGTGCTTATGACGGATTACAGAAATACTATGCTGAAAATGGACGTCCTGAAGATATTGATGGTTTTACGGCAGAGCAACGTTTCTTTATGTCTTGGGCTACGGTTTGGAGAACCAAAAGTAGAGATGAGGCTTTAAGAACACAGATCAAAACCGATCCGCATTCTCCTGGTATGGTTAGGGCTACACAACCTTTATTAAATATTCAAGCGTTTTATGATGCTTTTGATATCAAAGAAGGTGATGATATGTACCTAGCTCCTGAAAAGAGAGTTCATATTTGGTAAGCTAATTTTTTAGTAAAAGACGGAAAAGGCGCTACATTGTAGCGCCTTTTTTTGTGCTATTTCGTCCTTACGAGGAGCATTTTTCGCGACGAAGCAATCTGTGTGTTATTGGTAAGGAGTAAGTTTTAGTCAGTTCATAAACAGATTACTTCACGCTGTTCGTAATTAAATTAGTTGCTCACCGAAACACGAACTCCTTCACTATGACTACTAAACTCCGGTGCATACATACTTTCAATTGTAGTAATACCATTGCTAAAATCGCCAGCATTATTTACACGAACATCATATTCAAATACATAAACTCCTTTACGTAAATAGTCAAAGAAGAAATTGGTGCTAGCATCTTTTGTGCTTTCGTAATACCCAAGTCCGTCTTGCCATTTGTATCTGGAAATTACGTTTATTGGCTCAAAACCGGCAGCTCGCATATCTTTCATATGTACAAACTCCATGTCTCTATCCGCTCTTAATTCTATTCTTATTTTAACCAAATCTCCCACCTTTAAAGTAGTTTTATCCGTTATTACAGAAATTTCCTCGCCACTATCGGTATTCTTTTTTAAGAAGATTTTCTTCTTTAGATTTAATGGGGTCTCAGCGCTTGTAATTTTGTCTAAGTCCTCAAAATACTGCCAGTACAAAGCTCCCCAGGCAATACCGTTGCCTTTTTTACTGATTTGCACATCACCCATTTTAGGAGAAATCTCAGCAGTATTCCATGACGTTTTAAAGTAACCTGTACCAGCTTCGACCTTTACATCCTCTAAACTGGAAGGGTCTATCTTTTCTCCTCCAATTAGAACATCTACAGCATCTGTAACGGATAGCCATTCACTACCCTGAAGTAGTAACGCATATACTGCTTCTGTGGTAGCTTTAGTAGTGCTCCATTGGTTGGTCTGTTTGTTTTTAAGCAACCAAATCTTAAGGTTGTCTATGGTTTCAACATCCGTAGGGCGAATTTCGGAAAATGCTTCAATTAATAGCGCTTGTGTTTCAATGGGCGCTTGGTACCAAAACCATGAGCTGGTATTGCTTTTCCAGTACATGCCCAATTCATCACTAGTAATACTATTTTCTTCTAAAGCACGTAGAATCTTGGTAGATGTGTTTGCATCATTATTTCTATGTAGAACCAATGCTAACATTCCTTGTGCATACAAGCTTCTCTTTGTCCAATATTTCTGCGCTTGCTTTATATAATACTCGGTTATCTCATCTACTTTTTTAGAGGTTTTAATATCCTTAAAAAAGCTGCGCATGTATAGGTAGTGTACTTGATGAGTACTTAAATTATCATTATTGATATTAGAAGTGTATTTCTTCATTTGTTCGTATTCAGCTACAAATTCCCTATCCAAAAAATCAATGGCATTCTCAATCGCTACAGATTTGGAATTGAATAAAATTGATATATCATTAGGGTCACTATCGTCTGAATCTGTTAATTTGTTCAAATGTCCCATTCCAGTAATAATGTGTTGGGTAATGAAACGGTTGTCCGGTCCGCCATTGAACCATGACCAAGCTCCGTTTGCATTCTGATTTTGCACAAGTTTGTTCAATGCTGATTGCTGCTCATTTTTCATCTTGTTTAAATTGAACAATAAACCAATTCTTTTCTTTTGTTCGGTTTCTGACTGGGCGTCTCTTAACCAGGGCGTTTCTTGAATTAATAGGGATTTCAGTTCTTCGTTCTTTTCTAAATTGCTCATCAAAGCATCTGAATTTGCCCATTGATCGAATACTTCACGAATTCTTGGGGTACTGTTGGCAATGTGGCTTGCCAAGGTATACGCGTAATATCTAGAGAAGGTCTGTTCGTTACAATCATACGGATACTCCATTAAATAGGGTAGTGCCTGAACCGCGTACCAAGCAGGGTTAGAAGTCATCTCTAAAGTTAACTTATGATGATTTAACGTTGACGATGAGGTGTTCTTCAATTTATCTAACGTAAAGGTTTTGGTCTGGTTACTACCAATCCACATGGGTAATGTTTCCGTTACTAAAGTTCTATTCATTAGTACCGGTAACATATTTTGTTCGCCATCGGAGAAATCACCGGCTTTTGCAATAATTTTGTACTGAACGGATTGCAAGCCGTCAGGAATTTTTAGTGCCCAGGATACTTGTGTGTTACCCATGGCATCAACTTCAAAAGAATTGGTGCCTACTGCATCGGCAGCCATCAATAGCTGTTTTGAAATATCCTTACCTGTTACCGCATCGGTCAGTTCTAATTTTGCATGCCCGGAAAGTAGTTTTTCTGTAAGGTTGGCAATTTTGCTACTTATGGTTATTTCATCTCCTTGTCTTAAGAAGCGTGGTGCATTTGGTGTTACCATCAACTCTTTCTGGGTTGTCGTAGTTAAATCGGTAATTGTGCTCTCCAGTCCTTTGGTATGCGCCAGGAGCTGTACATTCCATCTGGTCAAAGCCTCGGGTGTAGTGAAGTTGAAAGAAACGTTTCCTTCTTTATCTGTTTTTAGCGTAGGGAAGAAAAATGCTGTTTCCTGTAGGTTCTTGCGTATAGTGACCGACCCAAAATCTAACTTATCTGTATCGGGTTCAGGTAACGTTTCGTTAGTTTCAACACCTGCAACAGCATCGGATAACTCACTTTCTTTTTTGGTAGTTCCATAACCAACGGTAACTACTTCTTCTAAAAGAGCATCATCTGCCACCATGGCATTGCTCATTAATGTACTTGATTTTTGGTACCTAGACCGAGATTGACGCCATGCAGGTGAATTAAAATCTAGATTAAATAAATTAAAAGTGTCGAAGCCAAGGCTTGGGTAGTCCAAATTGATATTGTGAGAAAATGTTCTAAAATCAACCGTAGCAAAACTTTTATATGCGCTAGTTCTTCTACGAGAATAATAGTAATGCTGGTTGATAGGATTAAAATACCATGAGTGTGGTTTAAATTGATCTAAAGAGGCATCATACATGCTTGCCAATAGCTCTGCACTCACTTTATCACCTGCAGGTCCTTTGACTTTAAAAGACCAGGTTTCATCAATACCAGGTGCTATTTTATCCCTGAACGTTGTTGTCTCTATTTGTAACTTGTTTGACGGGTAGGGTACCATTAAATTAAGTGTACTCTCCTTAAAATGATTGGCGAATGAAAAACTGTACGTAATAGCAAAACCACCCAAATCATTTTTGGTTATAGGTACTGTAATTGCTTGGGAATTGTTATTTAACGTAATAATTTTTTCTTCAAAAATTTTATGGTTTTTTTCAATGTGTACGGTAATGTTTAAATTTTTTGCACTTGAAAAAAAGGTAATCTTGGCCATGTCTCCAATTGCGTACTGTTCCTTATCCGTTTTTACATGGAACAATTGGTTATCGGCTAAGCTACGCTCATTGCCCGTAATTGAAAAAATGGCAATATCTTTTACTTCTTGTCCAAATTTATCTTTAGAAAAGAGTTCCATCCGGTATTTGCCGGATGTCCAATTTTTTGTTTTGCCAAAACCGAATTCATTAGATTTTTCAGTATCAAATGTAGATTGCCAAACCATTTTACCCTTTTTCCAATTAGAAGAATTGTCTTCATTTTCATAAGCATCATGCGGATATAATTTTTTGAATTCTTCTTTAGAAAAACCGGCATAATCTGGTGCTGCCCATGGCCTTGGTCTAATAACATAGTCCGGTGCTTGTAGTTTGTATAATTTTACGTCTCCCGTGGCGGCAACAGACTGCCCGTTTAAATTATTGCTAATAATATTAAAGCTTGTGTTTTTCAATGATTTGTCCAAGATCTCTGGTACTATCAATCTTACATTTAATGCGTGATAGCCAACCTTGACCGTGGTAGTGGTACTGCGTGTTTCTCCATTAATATCGGTCACATCTGCCGTAACTTCATAGGTAAAAGTGGGCATGTTCTCTTTATCAACAGTATGGTCAGGAATGGACTTAAAGGAAATTTTATAATTCCCTGTTGCATCCGTTTCTGTTTCTCCATGAACAATTTCTTGTGATGAACCATTAAAATATGGTTTGATCCAATAATGCCATCTTGGTACGCTTACCATTCTTTTTACACGGTACACTACCTTGGCATTAGAAATGTTACTACCGGCATATGCGGTTGCTTTACCGGTGACCGTTACACTATCGTTTACCTTGTAGGTATCTGTTATAGGTTCAAAATTTGTTTCGAACTTGGGTCTTTTATATTCTTCTACCGAGATTGAAGCGTATCCGTTTAAAGCGTATGTCTCTGAAGTTGCGTGAATGGAAAATTGCCCTGTTAGCCCAGAATTTGGCAGTATAAATTCACCTGAAACCGAACCGTATTCGTTTGATACCAATGTAAGTGTTTCAATTTGTTGTCCGTTTACATCTCGTAAGATTACATTGACAGGGGTATTCGTTAAGACTTTGGATACATCATTTTCTTGACTAATGGCAATACCTTTAAAATAAACAGGCTGCCCCGGTCTATAGATGCTACGGTCTGTAAATAGAAAGCAAGTATAATTAATTCCTTTATCGTTTTGGGAATAATTCCGGTCTACGTAGTATTCGCCAAAATTAGCTTTATCATTTTTGGTCTTAACGGTTATATTAATGTTGTTCCAATTTTCTTGCTTGTTTTGAACAGTTACAAAACCAGTTTTGTTTGTTCTATACGTGGATTGTTTTTGACCGTCTTTATAATTTATACGATAATTTAAATTGACCTCTGCATCAGAAATTGGATTACCGTTGTTTCGGTCTATAATTTGGTATTGCTGCTGTGAGCTCATATTAGATTCTACTACGGCAATATTCGTTACCTGTATATTGGTATAGCTGAACACATCTTTTTTTTCATCACTTGATTCTGCGGTTAAAATATAACTTCCGTTTTCTAGTGCAGGCACTATAACTTCTGTATTATGACGCTGATAATCTTTTTCGTTCTTTAAATCTGTGGACCACGTTTTAGCAATGGGTAATTTTTTAATAATCGTTTTTCTTTCAATGTCCGGATAAGTTTTTTCTAGTTTTAAAAGTTGATTCCGGTTTATTTTATAGGCTTTTAAGTGTAAGCGCTCAACATTTGTATAGGTTACCAAAAGTCTGCTGATAGTATTTTTTGGAATGTACTTCTCAGCTGTCAACTGAACGTTGTAATCTTGAATCTCTTTCTTTAGGACTTCGCATTTTTTTGCGGCCAAACTTTTTGGAAACCTGGCTATGATTTCGTCACATAAAGAGACGGCCTTTACTAGTTCCCATTGTTCTTCTGCATTGCCTTCAGATGTATAAGTACGTCCTTCTTGTTGGTGTTGCAAGGCTATTTCATAGGTGTATAGGCCAGAAAGGGGGCTATGCTTAATATGCTCTGCAGAATTTTTAAGTACTTCCAAATACAAATCGTCCTTATTGTCAAATATGGCGTTCTTGTGAATAAAGCGTAAGCGTTCAATATCGACCAGAACAAGTGGGCTAATATCTGGATTGGTAAAATGAAATGCTACTAGTTGCTGGTATATAGTAAGGGCTTTAGATTTGAAGGAAATGTTCTTGTTATGATTAATATTTAAAAAGTTGGCGGTGTAAGCTTCGCATAAAACAGCTTTATCATCGATTTCAAAAACTGTTGCAGGTTGGTTGATGCTATGCTCACTGGTGGTGTAAAATTTAAGTGACGTATGTGCTAAAAGATCAAATAACGTAGGTCTAAAATTTCTATTCGTTTTATCTTCATATAAAATATCATCAAAATTGGAAATAGGTAATTTCTGCGTAGCGCTAGCGTTTTGTAAAGAGGCGGTAAAATGGTAGTCAATTTCTTCTAAAAGAGTGTCAAGATCCCAAGTTCTAAAGTCTACTGGGTCTATTTTTTTACCTGTTCTAGTTCTATTGTAAAAACGAAATCTATTATGTTGAAAATACTGCCAATATAAGGTCGCTAAATGACTGTGTAGTATTTGTTTGGTTGGTTCATCTGCTACTTCAATTTCAGATTTAAAATCTTTAACGATGGCTAATTCAGCATCTTCTTCAAGTAATTTGATGAAACTGGACTTATAGAGCAGGGCTTTGATCAGTTGTATTTTATTACCTTCTTTTTTAGCTTTTGTAAAGATGGCTTTGGTCTGCTTTAAAGCAGATTTACTTAAGTTTTCCTTCTCTAAATCGATAACTTCATTCCATAATAAATCATATGAATCAGGCTCTTGGGCATTACCAAAGTGTACGGACATAAACAGAATAAGAATTAAATGTAGCTTTTTCATCATAGTAAAATTACAATACAAAACTGTGCCAAGGTAATTTTATATACAATCAAAAATGAGTGAAACTTACTTTTCGGTTAGTAATTATGATTGTTCTAAGTTAATGGCGAAGATAATTACTGGACCAAGGAACTAGTATTGTAGAAGTATTTGGGTAGTATAGTCGGTTATAGAGAGAGGAAATTTAATTGTTGTGTAGATGTGTTTTTAAATTTTAAAGCTATTTTTTACTTGCCCATTAATCGCTTTCCGTTAATGGCGATATGCGTTTTCTTTTCATTCAGAAAACAGAAAGAGGTAGTAACTTCGGTACCATCATCGTAAACAAACTTAGCTACATAATCTGAAAGGTAATATCTACCGCCCGTTTTGTTACTGGAAGATGTTGATCCCCTTACTCCACCGGTTGCGTTAGCAAAACCTGTTTTAGAATGGGCAAAACGACCGTTGTTCTTAAAACACCATGAACTGGCATTACCTACGGTGCCGCCACCACCATAGCCTTCGGTACTTCTTGATGTAATATTGCCGTAGCAACTGTTAAGTTTTAAATTTTCTTTAGCTGGCTGCGTAAGCCAGTCTCTTGCATCTTTATACTCTGTTTTACCATGTGCTTTTAATTCTAGCTCATTGTTTCGCATACGCCAATGTCCCCATCTATTTGGTTTTTCACTTTTAGATGCCGCAATACCTTTAGAAAAAGTGCGTCCTATATCGCTAGTATAGGTACCATCTTTAAAAAGGGCAATGACACCGCTGGTGGTAGTGAGCATACCATTTGAAAAACCTCTTTTTAGCACACCTCTAAGTACCAAAAAACCTTTGGGAGCATTACCCGGCGATAAAGCCTCATTAGATGTCTCAACAGCGGTAGTAACAGTTGGTGTGGTAGCTGTTAGGTTAGATGCCTTACTCTTTGTAGCTGCCTTGGTAGTTTTTTTAGTCAACATGTCTGCTTTTATATTTTTCACTAAATCGTCAAATCTGGTACCGTATTTTAAAACAATCACAAGGTCGGTAGATGTTATAAGTCTTATAAAGAAATTACGACCATCTTCTAATTTGCCACCTTGGTAGGCAACTTGCATGGTTACACCATTGCCGTCAACGTAACTATTGGTAATTGCATAATCTTCTTTTTCAGATTTTACTACCCATTTTTTAAGAGGTTGGCCTAATTCCTTTTGTTTATCTTTTGCAGTTTCAGACACCCAATTTTTTAAATCTTGGGTTAAAGTTTCTATAGGTCCGTAGGTGTAAACGTCAAACGTTTTATTGCTCTTTAAATCTTTGGGCGTGTAGATTTTAATATCTCCATCATAATTTATATTCCATTTTTCCTGTGCTAAAATTTGTATTGTGCACAGGGTTGTAAGACAGATAAAAAGCATCAATTTTTTCACGGTAGTAAGATTTTTTAACTTGTAGTCAATTACCTAAAATTAATTGATTATGAGTCAATTAGTCATGTTTTGTGGTTAAGTTTTTGTAAAAAAAAAGCAATAGATTTAAAAGGTTAGCTGTAGGGTATATGAATAATCCTTACTTAAAATAATTTTAGGATCGGAACGAATTTTGATTTTCAACGCTGAATCTAATTGTTTTAAACACCATTTCTATTTATAGTCTTACCACGCATTAAGCAGTTGTTTACAAGAACTTAATACCTTCGTAATAATTATTTGCAACACGGTTAACCCCAACTTTACATTGATCTATTTGTTTTGATACTTAAAACCAAACTGTATTAAAATGAAAAATGTATTAAGACCTTTTTGTATTGGAATTCTTGGAATTTCGCTAATGTTTACATCATGTGCCGATGATGGTATTGATGGTATCGACGGTAAAGATGGTGTAGATGGAGTAGATGGAACGGACGGTGCCAACGGCTCTGACGGCGCCGATGGTATGGATGCCGAATTCCCAATAACTATTGATCAACTTAGTTTTACTAAAATAGGAACTTTTACCAATGGTAATGACGAAGCCTTCGCAGAAATTTCTGCTTTTGATGCCGTTACCAAAAAGTTGTTCATAGTAAACCCAGAGGAAGATGAAATTTCTGTTTTGGATTTGACCGATGCAACAAACCCTATCAAAGGGGCTTCAATTCCTTTAACCGGTAGTCCTAATTCTGTTGCCGTTCATAATGGTATTTTAGCCATTGCTGTTGAAAATAGCGATAAACAATTGAACGGTACTGTTGATACTTATGACACCGATACGCAAGTTTTGATCAAGTCTTATGTAGCAGGTGCGTTGCCTGATATGGTTGCTTTCTCTCCTGATGGGGAGTATATCGTTGCTGCAAATGAAGGTGAGCCAAATGATGATTATACGGTAGATCCAGAAGGTTCAATAACTGTAATTGAAATGGCTACCGAAACCGCAACGCAAATTTCTTTTGCAGGGCAGATGAATCCTGGTAACGGATTTAGAGTTTTTGGTAATGACGGTGCTTCCTCATTTGTACAAGACGTGGAACCGGAATATGTTACCATTTCAGACGATTCTAGTACTGCATATATTGGTTTACAGGAGAATAACGGAATGGCAATAGTTGACCTTACTACCAAAACCATTACCGGTCTGGTAGGTTTGGGAACAAAAAATCATAATGTATCAGGAAATGAAATTGATGCATCTAATCAAGACGGAATAGCAGGTGATTTAAAAAATTGGAATGTTTTAGGTTTTTATATGCCAGATGCAATAGACTATTTCACGGCCAATGGAAACGGTTTTATCGTTTCAGCCAACGAGGGCGATTCAAGGGACTATGATGGATATTCTGAAGAGGTACGGGTCAAAGATCTAAATTTGGACCCCGCTTTTTATCCTGATTTTGAAGTTTTGCAAGAAGATGAAAATCTAGGTAGATTAAAAACAACTATTGCAAACGGGGACGAAGATAACGATGGGTTATATGAGCAGATATATTCATACGGTGCTCGTTCTTTCTCTATTTGGGATACGAACGGACAATTGGTGTACGATTCCGGTTCTGAAATAGCTAGAAGAACATTGGCAGTGGCTCCAGCTATATTTAACCAGGATGAGGGCGAAGTAGATGGTAGGTCAGATGATAAAGGTGCCGAGCCAGAAGCCGTAAAAACGTTAAAAGTTGGTGAAGAGACGTTATTATTTGTAGGACTGGAAAGAACGAGTGGAATATTGGCTTACAACGTAACCAATCCATATAACCCAGTTTTTGTTACTTGGATCTATGATGCCACTGATATCTCACCAGAGGGCTTAATAGTGGTAGATAAGAGCGATAGCCCAACAGGAAATTATTTAATGATCGCAACGCATGAAGTGTCCAGTACCATTGCAATTTATGAGATGAAATAAATGTTTACAATTGATTCCAGAGAATATCTAAAAAATGAAAACGCCAAATACTACTATTTGGCGTTTTTTAGTTTTGAGAAGACTACTTTGATTGTATGTCGTCTTTAGTACCTAGTTTACCATCAGGTCCTAAAGATGTTATCAAAAAATTATTTCCATTTCTTGTAACGATATAGGAATACGGTCTATTCCAACCATCTGTTTTCCATTTTTGTCTTAAAGGATTATTGCGAATTAAATCATTTAATTCTTTAGGGTAATAACCAAGCGTCTCTTTGTAATTCTCAATTCTTTCGCTTATTTCAAGAATTTCATTTTGTGTGTTTTTTGGAATAATTGTGGTTCTATGATAAATAGAAAATAAAGCTGAACCAATGCCAGTTAACAATATTAAAATATAGAATATTATTAGACTTGGTTGAAATAGATATTTCTGAATAGGGCGTTTTTTGCCATCATGTTTTTCCTTTTTGCGTACTCTCTTTTGGTGTAAATAATCTTCTCGTATTAAACCGAAATCTACTAAAATTGAAAGTATGGTTTCTATCATTAATTGTACTTTTCAGTTGAAGTCGTTTATGTAAACAACATACAGTAGTTAGGTGACTATTGGTAGTAGTTTAATTGCTTTTAGGGAAGTTCTGTCTTTGGCTATACGGTCAATATTTTTTTTAGTTCTGTAATGGTACTTTCCTTTTCTAGATGAAACCCTAGATGTGGTATTCCAAAAACAAGCAACAATAACGCAATAGGGACTAGAATATAATACGGTTCAATTTGTTGGTATGATACTAAATATACGAAGGCAAAAAGTGCACAGATAATAAAAGCGTAAAACAAGATTAAAAATATACTAACAAATGAGTCCACTTTTAAGGTTATCACTATTTTGGTGCCTTTTGGCTCTTCCTGAAATATACCGGTTACCTGAGGTAGAAACGAATTTCGTTGGTAGGTAAATTTTTTGCATTTAAAATGGTCAGGGAAAACGGTGCCTACAAAATACTTGTTAGACTTTTTTATTGATCCGATGCTATAACTGCGGTGTTTTTGTATGTTTTCTCTTAGGTGCCCTTCTAATTCCGCCATAGAAAGAGAGGTGGTCAATTCTAATTTTTCTGATGGAATAATTTTCATAATAATGATTATTGTTCTGTGGTTTGGTTGAATAATAGCACTAATACAAAAATAACAATAGCAATTCTTATTAATTCCTGGTAAAGGTTAGCTAAGAAAATAGCTTTTATGGAACATCTATATAATACTTTTCGGTTAACGGCTCATCTTGCCAAAAAGCAAGCTCAAATGTCCAATATGGGTTGTCTTCATAAATAGTGTGGTAATTGCCCCATGTATATTGAAAAGGATAGTTTTGTTGTTTTTCTTTATTAAAGACTTTTCCAAAAAGATAAACGCTAGATGTTCCACTTACCCAATTCGTATGTATCTCTATTTTATCTATGTGTACTTCTGTGCCGGTAGGTATCTCGGCTACAATTTCTAAATCAGAGTTCATGCCAAAACCATTACCATCTTCTAAATGATAGCTGTAGTCTTCATGTCTCGGTAAATCTTCATTTAAAATTAGGGTGGGTCTTTTAGTGATTATGGGTTTGCTTAAAATCTCTACAAAAGGTTTTTCTTTTGATACGTCTCTGTACTTAGGTCTTGTAAGTATATAGAACAATAGCGTTACCGTACCTATGACCAATACTAAAAATATTCCGCAACCAATAGCTATTTTTTTCATTAAAGGTGTTTTCTTAAAGCCTAAGGTAAATTGATTTATGTATTACGGCTAATAATTGTAGAACTATTTGGTGAAGATCTGTTGTAAGGTCTATTACTGTACAATGCCAATTATTTAGGTTTGTATGAAATTTATTAGGTGTCCTATTAATTTGCAGGTTTTTAAAATCTATAGATGAAGTACCTAGATTATATACTTTTTATTTTTCCTTAATTGTAAATGTAGCGGTCAGCCCAACACTAAAATTTCTTGGTAATTTCTCAACACCGAATATTGCTCTTGAATGTTTTCCTTTTTCCCCTAGAACCTTAACGAACAGATCTGATGCGCCGTTGACAACAATTGGCGAATCGTCCCAATCAGGTTCTGATTGAAAATACGCATCAATGTGATTAAGCCCAATAATATTATCAAATCCAACTTTATTTTCTACTTGGCTTAAAACATTTAAGGCACACAATTCCATTGCTTTGTAGCCTTCTTCTGTTGAAATTTCTTTGCCTAACCGTCCTTGATAATGGTATTGTTGGTTTAATATTGGAAATTGAATTGCTATATAAGCTATGTTTTTTCTAATGTTTACGGAAACATAACTTCCTCCTGGGGTTGAAACTTCTGGAAGTTCAAGGTTTAATTTTTTAAGATTTTCTTTTGGGTTCATCTTCTTCCATTACATATATTAAAACAATTGTTCTGGTTTTTAAATGGTTGATCCAAGTATCTTACAAAAGCAATACAACTAATTATTTTTCTTTTGTCAAAATTCTAATTCTCATTAAATTATAAGGTGTTTGCTTTGAAATCCCCAATTTTAATTGTGTTTTAGTTTTTGGGCTATCATATCATAATACTCTTGCGTAACTACTTCGGTCCATGAAGTTGGTTGACCTCCCCCATATAAAGCTAAATAGGTAACGTCACTAAATTTTGTAGAAGAATGCCAATGTTCTATGTCTTTCTTACACTTAATTACATCGCCTTGTTTTAAAATTATAGGGTCATTTCCTTTTTCTTGATAATAAGCTTCTCCATCAACAATTATTAGCACTTGGGCGGTACCATGTTTATGCCAATCTAGTGTTGAGTTGGCCTTAAATGTCGCTTTTGTAATATTATAGCCCAATTCCTCATCATCGTGTATAATTGCATTAAGCCAAGCTTCGCCTATGTAGTGGGTGTTAAGTGCTTTTGTTCCCTCGGTTAAATAGGAAGACACATTGTAATCCGTACTTTGGGAAAATACCGATGTAGAGACTAAAATAAATAAAGATAAAATTGAATTTTTCATACTCTCATGATAAATATTTAATTGTGATTATAGTATGTTGGTGTATCATTAGCGTTCCAGAAATAGCATTTTTACTTTTATCTTGATACAAGATCAAAACTTTAAGATTAGGGTCCTTGTAAATGTACACAGATCTATCGGATTAAATTAGGAGTTCGCTTTTGGCGTAGCTATAGTTACTTTTATTGCTTTTTACGCCCCAAAATATCCATCTTCATAAACAAGTTAACCTTTGCCAATTTAAACTAGAAAAGAATTTGGATATATAATTCTACTAATTGGGCTATAACCAAAATAACTACAAGGATTTTAAAAGGCCTCCATCAATGGGAATATTGGTTCCTGTGATATAAGCGGCATTGTCAGATGCCAAGAAAGCTGCTAAATACCCATATTCTTCCGGTTTGCCAATACGTTGTACTGCCACTCTAGATTCCATTTCTTTTCTAACCTGGCTAGCTTCAATACCTAATTGTTCGGCTTTTTTTGCATTTAGCTGGGTAATTCTGTCGGTGTCAAAATAACCGGTAAGAACACTGTTAACGGTTATGTTATGCTTGCCTACATCCGTTGCCAATGACTTTGCCCATGTTACCACTGCAGCTCTGATAGAATTGGATAATGCTAAATATGAAAGCGGCTCTTTTACCGATACGGATGCTACATTAATAATGCGTCCCCAATTGTTTTTTGTCATTGATTTCAAAGCCAATTCAGTAGTGAAAACAACAGTTTTAAAGAGAAGGTCAAATGCTTCTTGATAGTCGTTTACTTTTTTTTCTATGGCACTACCGGCAGACGGACCTTGGGTGTTGTTCACTAAGATATCTACGCTGTTGTCTTCAAAATACTTGGAGATCACTTTTTGGTAGTCATTGAAATTATTAAAATCTACGGCCAGATATTGATGTTGTTGCCCTTGGTCAGTAGATAGTTCATTGACGATATGGTGCAATTTCTCCTCGCTATGGGACATTAAGGTTACACTTGCGCCGCTAGCTGCCAGTTGAACGGCAATTGCTTTGCCTATGCCGCCACTACTGCCGCCAACCAATGCTTTTTTATTTTTTAGGGATATATTCATTTCTCAAATTTGTTTTAAAAACGGTAAGTGGGCGTAACCGAAGTTACAGACATACAAACAAGTGACAATTAGCGGTACTCTTCTCTTGTAGGACTAAAGACATCCAATAATTTACAAGGGGTCAAAGCAAGACCGCTATGTTTTAAATGCGGGGCGATCACTACAATATCGCCTTTATGGTAGACTTTGGTATTACCATCTACAGTAAATTCAAAATCACCCTCCATAACATGCATAATCTGCTCGTTCATGTGTGCATGTTCAGGTACCGTAGCGCCTTTTTCTACCTCCCAAAATGCCATGCTCATATTTTTGGAATGTACCAATTTGCCATGAAGACCGGGCATAATTTCCTTTGAAGGAATTGTAGAAAGATTGTAATTCATTGTTCTTTGGTTTTAAGAACTAAAGATAATGGAATCTATAATAAATTTATAATGTTGTTTGCAGAACAACGCAATCTTATTAATTGCTGTATTCCCAACTAAGAACTACAAATTCACAACGACGGTTCCACTCATGGTCTTCCTCTGAACAGGCGTCTTCCGTTGCACAGACCACTATAGGTTTAGACTCTCCGTATCCTTTGGATACCACTCTATCAGATTCAATTCCGTTTTTCACCAAGTAATCTTTGGCAGAATCTGCACGTTTTTGAGAGAGGTCTTTATTATATCCTCTATTGCCACGTATATCTGTATGCGTACCAATTTCAATGACCATACCCGGGTTTTTCTTCATAATATCTATGACCGTTTGTAAACGCTCCCTAGACTCTCTGCGCAGGTACCACAAACTATAATCAAAATGGATCTCTTCGGTTTGTATTATGGTACGGTCAGCTTCTTTAACAAGTGCATTTTGAGTTTTTATGGCATCTTCTATTTTCTTTGCCAATGCCTTCTCCGCTTTTGCTTTTTCTGCAATGCGTTTTTGTGTTAAACGTTCTGCTTCTTCAATACGTTGTTTTTCTGCTAATAGTGCAGCTTTTTTATCTGCTTCCAACTTTTTAGCAGCCATTTGTTCTGTGCGTAGTCTTTCAGATTCTTGCTTTTCTTGCAATGCTAGTGCTTCTGTTTTTTGTTTTTCTAGGATGGAATATAAAGACATGGAAGCATCATGTTCCACATTTCTTTCTTTTGTACTACGGATGTTCTTGGCATTACCCTCATACCCATTTTTCTCTGCCTTGACCTCGTAGTATGTTGCACAGACAATATTAAAATCGAACGCACCATTTTCTTTGGTTAAACATGTGCCTATTACTTCATTATTTTCATCCAATAACGTTACCGTTGCACTTGCCAATGGTAGTGCAGTGGTACGGTCGGTTATGATACCAGTAATAAATTGTGCACAATTTTCAATCGTCAGATCCTTGGTTACGCTAAAACTATAGATATCATCGCTGCCTTTACCGGATGGTCTATTACTTGCAAAATATCCTGATGCATTATCACTATTCAATACATAGGAGAAATCATCATAACCGCTGTTTACGGGAAGGCCTAAATTATCAGGTTTTTGAAATGTTCCATTCTGGTCTTTGGAAATAAAAACATCTAAAAGACCAAATCCCGGGTGACCGTTCGATGAAAAATAAAGTGAATTATCAGAAGCTATAAATGGAAATTGCTCTTTCTTGTCCGTGTTGATTACACTACCTAAATTAACGGGAGTACTAAATGTGTTATCTGCTTGTAAGCTTGTTACATAAATATCAAAAGACCCGAATCCTCCCGGACGGTCCGAAGAGAAATATAGTTTTGTGCCATCGGTATTCAAAGCAGGGTGCTCGTTAGAAAAATCATCACTATTAAAGGATAGCTCCGTAACATTCTTCCATTCCCCGTCCACTAAATTTGCACTATAAATCTTTAGGTTTGAAACCTTTTTGTCATCTGTTTTGCGCTTGCCATTGTTGTAATTGTTTCTTGTAAAATACATGGTTGTACCGTTGGGTGCAATGGTAAATGATCCTTCATGTAATTTGGTGTTTACATGGTTAGATAAACTGATGCTAAGACTATCTCCCATTTGTATTTTGTCTATGGCGTGGGTGTAAATATCCAAATAATGTTGATTGTTCCAGCGATAGTTTTTTGAGGTCGATTTTTTATGCGAAGCGGTATACCAAAGTGCATCGCCAACCTGCATTGCACCAAATTCTGAAGTGGTGGTATTCAGTTCACTGTTTTCAATAGTGAAACGATTCCCTATGGCACTTACATTTTCTAGATATGTAATCCCTTCTTTTAGTTGCTGTAGTTGCGCCATATTACCTTCTTTGGTGTGATAGTCTATGAGAACATTATTTGCTTCTTCATATTCGCCAATAGCTTTTAAAGATTGATTCAGCTTAAAATAATACTGCTCATCTACGGTGTCGCCATAATTAGAAATTAGGTAATGGTACCAACGTGCCGATGCATTAAGGTCAAAGGTGTGGTAGTAGCTATCTGCTAAATTTTTAATGACCAAACTGCTTTTGTTGTTGGGCAATGCCGCTTCATATAAAGCAATGGCATCTGCATAGTATTTCTTTTCAAAAAGGTTGTTGGCACGTTTTAATTCTTCTTGTGCCCAGGCGGATTGAAAAACCCCTAGGAGTATGATAACGTATAATTGTATTTTTTTCATTTTAGTAGAATCTAGGTGATTTATCATAGCCTTTTTTAAGTCCCCAAAGGTCTAGGTTGAACAATACAAAAATTTCATGGGATCCATCATTGAATGCACCTAAATTAGACAACGTGTAGTCATAAGCATAGCCAATACGTAAAGACGGTAGTACCGCAATATTGAACATGGCATTGACAGAGTCATCTAACCTGTAAGATATGCCGCCTTCAAAACGTTTGTTGAATAAAGCGTTGAGCGAAACATCTGCCGTTATTGGCGCTCCGGACACCATTTTTGTCAATACTGATGGCTTTAGCTTTAAATTTGAATTCACATCAAAAACATAACCCGCCATACCAAAAAGGTGAATGGCTTCTGATCCAATACGGTTTATGCCATCTCTATTTTCTAAATGTTTAGATGTCAATAAATTGGGTATGGATAGCCCTGCATAAAATTTGTCCCTGTTATAGAATGCACCAATACCCACATTAGGGAAGGTGTTGTTCATATTTTCATTGAATGCTGGATCGTCTTGTATTTCTGGGAGCCTAAAGCCATTGAAGTTAGTTTCAAAAGTAGTGACACCTCCTTTAAGGCCCAAGTTTAAATTACTTTGCTCGTCCAATTTTAAAATATAGGCGAAATCAACATAAATGTTATTTTCTTTTAAAGAACCGTCGCCAATATCATCAGAGATAATAGAAGCTCCCATTTCAATTTTTTCCGATAACGGAGTATGGGCGAAAAAGGTCAATGTTTTTGGTGCGCCAACAGCATTTTCCCACTGGGTTCTATATAGCGTGCCAAAATTAAGCATACCTGGATCGTTAGTGGTATACGCTGGGTTGACCACGTTCATATTGTACATGTATTGCGTGTACTGCGGGTCTTGCTGACCTTGCAGTTGTATCAAGAACAAAAGCATTACTATGCAGATGCCCCAAGTGGTGTTTGTTATTTTTTTATGCATGGGTTATCTGTTTAAGTATAAGCGCCCTTGAATAGGCTCTGAATTGTCTTTGTTATAATTGATGATATAAAAGTAAACTCCGTTTGGTGCCGTGGCAGAACCATTTCTACCATCCCAAGCAGGATTGTTAATGTCGCCCTTAAATAATGAAGTACCGTATCTGTTCAATATTTCTAAGGTGAAATCAGGGAAAATGGTTTCTATATTCGGAACAAAAAAGGTGTCGTTTCTGCCATCATCATTAGGTGAGAATCCGTCCGGAATAAAGAAATCATAATTTTCAGGATCACAATTGCTAAAGTCTATAGTTACGGGAACACGTGTTGCAGAAGAACATCCGGTAACGGAATTATAATTTTCAGCATAATACACGGTGTCTTTAAGTAACGGAGTGTCATCTGTTAGCGCTGTACTGCCAGTTTCGGTTATAAACCAGAATACTTCATTTGCTGTTTCGTTTTCTAAAGTCCGTAATGCTACAACGGTAGGGTCATCCAGACCACAAACGGTCAACATGTCTGATGATAGGGTAGTTGGAGCTACAGAAATTACTGTTGGTGATATTTCTATACGTTCTTGGCTATTACAGCCACCGGTGTTGGTAGCCGCAAAATAAGATTGACCGTTTACCAATACTGTTGATGCCTCTATTTCGCTACCACCTGTAGCTGCATTAAACCAAGTAACGGAACTGCCTGCGGCAACATCTACCATAACATTCGCTAAAGTAGGGTTCGTTTCTGCGCAGAACAATGGGTTAATATTAGTAATGGTTGGTGCATTAGGATTGCTGAAATTGACCGTTATCTGAACACGATCGGTACCTTCGCAATTGGTAAGAGGGTCACTATTGGTAACAAAATAATCTTCACCATTTTCAAGTGGCGTTGAAATAGGTAAAATATCATTGTCTGTTGCAGTTTCATAAAACAAGACATCTCCTTCTGCGGTAACTTGAATATCCATCAAAGTTGGTGTAACGGTAAAATCACTTAAACAGAAGGTTTGTATGGCATTTGCCACAGGAGCTTCTGGCATTCCGCCACGAGAGAAATTTTCATTTTCCTCGAATTCAAAATCTAAACGACAAGGTGTAGTGTCATCTTGAATGCTACGTACATTGGCTGTATAATTACCAATAGGTAGCGCGTCTACATCTATTTGATATGCTGCCGTACCCCCTGTAAAATTAATGGTGTTAGTGGTCAACACGGTATTGGAACCTAATTCTGTAACATCATATGTTATGGTATAGGTGCCATCTGGTAAAATAGGCGCATCTACCAAAACATCTATTTGTGTGGCATCGCAATTATTGTCAACAATAAGGTCTAGCTGAATAGCATCTGGTAAAGGAATTACGGTAAAAGTCTCTACTAATGGGCAACTTGTTTCATAAATATCTGTTATTGTAGGTCTTATACTGTACTCGCCTTCTAAGCTGAAATTAGTTGCAGGTACCGTGAACGAAGCGTTCCCATCTGTAAATTCAAGCTCAAAAGGATCAGAATCTAAGATGCTACCACTAGGGGTTGTTAAGGAATATGTTGTTGTGAAATATCCGCTTGCAAAATTGCCGTCCTCATCTAGGATATCAGTTATTTGAATAGTATTGTCTGTCTGTACACATATATCATTGGCAGTAATATCTGAACTGGTCACTAAAAAAGTGGTTGTTGGTACAATGACCCTAGGGCAAACATCTCGGGGAGGTGTTACGCTTCTAATACCAATGACTTCTAAGGTAACCTCTTCATTTAAAGGTACTAGGCCTTGGTCTATTACAAAACTCCCATTTCCGTCTAATAGTGTTGTTGGGGATTCCCCAAAAGAGTTGTTAACGAGATATTGTAGCAAAAAATCGCCATTGAACAGGAGTGTGTCGTCATACTCAAGATCAACGACATATGCCGACCCAACACAGATGTCAACGGTTTCTACTGTGCCATTTAATTTGGGCAATATTCTAATGCTAACCTCTGAAATTCGTTTTTCACACACTGGGTGACTTGGGAAAACGGTGTAATTGAAGGTAAAATCGGCATACCCAAAATTATCGTACATTTCTTGAATGTTAATGACAGAATCGTTTAGGTCACTTAATTGATCGGTTCCATTTTCTGTCCATGTTCCATTAGGGTCCTCACCTATTAAATGTTCACTAAGGTTAAATGCCGTATATGCTGATAGATCATCACCGGCACAAAAAGTTAATACTGGAGCAAAACCTGCGTTTGGCGGTGGGTGCACTTCTAGAATTACGGTAGACGTTCTACCTAAACAACTATCAACGTTCGGTACGGTATAGGTAAAAGTGTAAATACCTGGACCTGCTTGTTGGGCATTGAAAAAATTATCCTCTAACTGACCCGTAAATGTGCTAGGGTCTTCTTGCCAAAGACCATTAAAATCTTGAACTTTTCCGTCTACATTGCTGCCAAGAAAACCATGAAGGTTAACGTTAGGGTCATCTCCGCAGGCATTGGCACTACCATCAATATTATCTTCTCCAGGGTAACCGCCTAAGGTTATGGATACGGTAGCCGTTTCATTACAATCAGTATTTGTATATACAAAGGAATGTGTGCCATAATTATTAATGCGCCAGAGATCAACGATTCCCGTACTTTGATTTAAAGCGTAGAAATTTTCTGGATTTGTGGTGGACCATGTGCCGCCAGCAGTAGGTGAGCCGCCTAATCTTGGGAATAATGCAAAGTTTCTATTGGTGTCGTCCGCATCCTTTTCGCAAACTACAACACTGGCATCATTTCCTGCACATTGCGCTTGTACCATGGTGGTGAAACCAAACGTAAAGAACAGTATGGCTAAGAACCTAATTTTTAATTTATTCATTAATAGGGGGTTGGTTGTTGAAAACAATATTGGAGGTTAAAAGTATTTGCCAAATTCTTTGTAAGAAATTATATGTTGTGAAATGTTAAAAATGTAGGGTGAATACTATTAATAATGATAGGAAGTGTTAAAATTTAATGTAATTCATCGATAATATATTGATTTTCTTACATGTTTATGTCGTCTTAGGTTTGTAAGAATTGCTAAGTTTTAATTGCACAATACGTATCTTTATGTCCTAAATTTTAGGAATGCAAATACATTTTATTGCAATAGGGGGGAGTGCCATGCACAATTTGGCACTGGCCTTGGAACATAAAGGATATGTAATTACCGGTAGTGACGACGTCATTTTTGAACCTTCTAAATCAAGATTGGCGGCAAAAGGTTTATTGCCCCTAGAATTTGGTTGGTTTCCTGAAAAAATAACGGAGGAACTTGATGCAATCGTTCTAGGTATGCATGCCAAAGCTGATAATCCAGAATTGTTAAAAGCGCAAGAACTGGGAATCACCATTTATTCTTATCCAGAGTTCTTATATGAGCAATCTAAAAATAAAACTAGAGTGGTCATTGGTGGTAGTCACGGTAAAACGACCATTACATCTATGATTCTTCATGTACTTAATTTTCATGATATTGAAGTAGATTATATGGTAGGTGCGCAGTTAGATGGCTTTGATAGAATGGTACACCTGACCGAGGATAACGATTTTATAGTTTTAGAGGGCGATGAGTATTTGTCTTCGCCTATAGACCGTAGACCTAAATTTCATTTATACCAGCCAAATATTGCCTTGCTAAGTGGAATAGCATGGGATCATATCAATGTATTCCCAACTTTTGAGAACTATGTTGAGCAATTTAAAATATTTGTAGACAGTATTGTAAATGGCGGGTCTATTACATATAATGTTGAAGATGAGATAGTAAAAGAGGTAGTTGAAGCTTCTGAAAATGCCATTAGAAAATTGCCTTATACTACACCTGAATACAACGTTGAAGATGGTGAAACTTTGTTAGAGACTAACGAAGGCCCTATGCCTATAGAAGTTTTTGGTAAGCATAATCTAAGTAATTTGGCAGGTGCAAAGTGGATTTGCCAAAACATGGGTGTTGATGAAGATGATTTTTACGAAGCTATTGCTACTTTTAAAGGAGCGTCTAAACGTTTAGAGAAAATAGCCGAAGGGAATACAAGTATAGCTTATAAAGATTTTGCACACTCCCCAAGTAAAGTAGCCGCTACTACAAAAGCCGTAAAGGAACAATACCCAAATAGAAAATTGATTGCTTGTTTAGAGTTGCATACGTACAGTAGTTTTAATCCGGAATTCTTAAAGGAATATAAAGGTGCTCTTGCTGCTGCCGATGAAGCGGTTATTTTCTTTTTGCCAGAATCTGTGGCCATTAAAAAACTTGAAGCCGTTACACCAACACAAATATCTGAAGCCTTTCAAAGAGAGGATTTAAACATATTTACGGACGCCATGTCTTTTCATGAGTTTGTGAAAAACAAAAAATACTCAAATTCCACTTTATTGTTAATGAGTTCGGGAAATTATGGTGGGCTAAATTTGGAAGAATTACGAAACATAATCGTAAGTAATTAATAGTGAGACAATAAATTGATGTGTTTTTCGTTTCATTTTCACTAATCATTACATGTAAATTATGAAAAAATTGAACATTCCAGTAGTATTCTTTATTTTATTATGTGCTTTCTCATGTAGAGATACCGCAAAAGAACAAGAAGAATTAGATGCAACGTTAGATAAAATAGAAGCCGTTGAAGAAGATTTAAAAGAAACTTCAAAAGAAGTAGAAAGTAAAGCAAAAGAGGTAGAATCTGCATTATCTGAATTAGATAGCATTTAATAAAAAAGGTATGAAAGTTATTTTAAAAAAAATAGGATTAGTATTAGTCATTTTTACACTTGCAACAGCTGCTGGTTATTCTCAGGGAAATTCTGAAGGAAAGGGTAAGGGTAAAGAGAAAAAAGAAAAATTTCAAAAGTCTGTTGAAGATGAGGCCGAGTTGCAAAAAGATAAAGCCAAAAACATGAAACAGAAAGGCCAGGATAAAATTAAAGAAAAAGGAAAGGGCAAAAAAGGGGAAGTAGAAGCATCTATTGAAAACGAAGCCAATCGCCAAAAAGGTAAAGCTGAAGAAATGAAGCAGAAAGGTAAAAAGGCTAAAGAAAAAAAGGGTCTTGATGATGATGATGATGATGATGATGATGATGATGATGATGATGATGATGATGAAGTTAAGACGGAACAGAAAGAAAAAAAGTCTAAATCAGAAAAGTCTAACAATGGCAATGCTTATGGTAGGGATAAGGGCGAAATGAGTGGTAAGGAATTTGGAAATTACAGAGCTTCAATTGCGAAAGAGCAAGTTAAAGAGACTGAAAAAGAGCTTAACAATAAAGAAGAGATTCTTAAAAATGGTAGGGCTAAGGTCAAAACTGCTAAAGAAAAAGTAGCAAAGGAGAGAGAAGTTAAGGGGTCAAATGATCAAGTACTTAAGGAGAAAGAAGAGAAAATCTCAAATGCAGAAAAAAAGCTTGACGAGTTAGAAGAAGTAATTAAAAAGAACAGAGAAAAGGTTAAACAAAAGGCGGAAGAAATTGAAAAGGTTGCTAAGCCTGTTGAATAGCCTTCATTAAATAACAGTTTGTAAGCCCTTGTAATTTTTGCAAGGGTTTTTTTTGCTAAAAACTGAATATACATGACATGATTATTTTATTAGATTCCAAATTATCTTAAATAGTTGTCTAGGGGATTAGCATATAATTAGAAAGTAAAAGATAAGAATAGAGTAAACAGCTTTGTGTAGAGGGCAAAGTGAATAGTACAAAATATTAAGTATTAAGCAAAGAGTTTGTATAGAGAAAATAGAGACTGGAAAATTGGGTAAAAAGTAACAAGCTTTTTTGCTATTGAACTTGGACTTTTATTTTTTCCAACAACCAACAACCAACAACTAAATTATACTCCAAACTGTTTTAAGTGGTGGTCTAAATGTTTGTATTCCAGTTGTCCCCATTGTTCAGGTGTAAAAACTCCAAAAGCAGGGTGAGGGTACCATTTATCTCTGGTACGAACCGCATAGAAATCATCTATCAACGATTTTAATTTCGCTATTTCTTTTTTGAAGTCCTTCTCATCGGCTGTTTTCATTAGAGATGAGGTCGGTAAGTTTTTTCTCCAAGGCTTTTCGTTGTAAAGCGATTTTTTAAAAAATGTTCTAACGAACCAATTGCCTTTAGAGGAATTCGGCTTATTGGTTATGGCCAATTGTAATGGATATTGGCAATGCCAGGCCATCTGCCCTACGGTCATTTTGCCCCAACCTTTTTTAGAATTTTCAGAGAGCTTTTCAATTCTGGATGTTATATCTTGGTAACCATCTTCCGTTAATAATGATTTCATGATCGTTTTTTAAATGATGCATAAATTTACCATAAAATAATTAGTTCTGTATCTTTAGCCAATGCACGATAAATCCACTTCATTTTCCATTAAAAATTGGTCAGATGACGATAAGCCTAGAGAAAAACTGGTACAAAAGGGGCGTTCCGTACTTTCAGATGCTGAGTTGATCGCTATTTTAATAGGCTCGGGCAGTAGGTCTGAAAGTGCGGTAGAATTGTCTAAGCGTATTTTATCATCGGTAGATAACAATCTTAATGAATTGGGCAGACTTTCCATTAAGCAATTAATGGCTTTTAAAGGAATAGGAGAGGCAAAGGCGGTAAGTATTGCGGCAGCATTGGAAGTAGGAAGAAGGCGTAGAGGGGAAGACGCCGCTAAAATAGAGAAAATAGGAAGTAGCAAAGATGTATTTGAAATATTACAACCGCTGCTTGGCGATTTGGAGCATGAAGAATTTTGGATCCTTTTTCTTAACAACTCCAATAAGGTACTGCACAAGGCACAGTTAAGTAAAGGAGGAATAACGGGTACTTTGGTAGATGTTCGCATTGTTATGAAACAGGCCTTAGAGTTAGGGGCAGTAGCAATTATTCTTGCGCATAACCACCCTTCGGGTACGTTAAGACCTAGTACGGCCGATAAGCAGATTACTCAAAAATTAAAAATTGCGAGCGAAACTTTAGATATTAAAGTGTTAGATCATTTGATCATTACCCAAAAAAGTTACTATAGCTTTGCCGACGAAAAAATTTTATAGATGTTATTGATTTATACGCATAAAATTACGCCACGTCTTACCTATGTAATGAGGCATATTTTCGTGAATATCTTGGGTATTGAGCTAGATTTTACTACTAAAGTAGAAGAGTTTATAAAACATACGGGACCTAAAATTACCTACACAAAACAACCGTTACAGAATGAATTTTTTATTCGTAGCAATGAATTGTTGTTTGAACAGGGCATTAATGATATTCAATTGAATATAGGAGATTGGGATGGCACACCCTGCTTTTTTCAAGCTGGGGAAAGAAGCACAATACCTTTTGATATTTTTGCAGCTAGTTTTTTTATGCTTTCTCGGTATGAAGAGTATTTGCCGCATGTAAAAGATATACATGGAAGGTTTTCGCCAAAGGACAGTATTGCTTTTCAAAACGGTTTTCTACAAAAACCTGTAGTCGATATTTGGGCATACAAAGTATTGCAAGCGCTCAAAAAGCGTTTTGAAGATTTAGAGTATAAAACCAAAACATACGAATTTATTTCCCTTATCGATGTTGCCACCTCTCATTGTTACGCTAACCGAGGTATAGTGCGTGGTATCGTTGGTATGTTAATGGATCTGGGCACATTTAAACTAAAACGAGTAGTTGAGCGTATTGCCGTAGGTTTCAACAGACAAAAGGATCCCTATGATAATTATGCCGAAATTATAGCCCTGCACAAAAAATATGGGATAAAATGTAACTTCTTTTTTCAGTTCGCAGATTATTCCAAGTATGATAAAAATGTCTCTACCAATAGTATAAAGTTTAAGTCGCTCATAAAACATGTGGCAGATTATATGCCAGTGTCGTTAGCGGCTAGTTACAGTTCGTTTTCCGATCTAGAGCTTTTGAAAAAAGAAAAGGCAAACTTAGAGGTGGTAATTAATAGACCGGTGAACAATTGTAAGATGAGGTATAATAGAGTAGATATACCGCAAACTTATCGAAATTTGATTGCAACGGAATTTACCAATGATTTTACAATGGGGTATACGTTTGAACTGGGTTTTAGGGCAGGTACCTGTACTCCATTTCAGTTCTACGATATTCCGTTAGAAGTAAAGCAGCCAATAAAAGTACATCCGTTCGCTATACATGATATATCGCTTTCAAAAATTAAAAAGGACCAAGATTTATTTCATCAAGTACAATTGATTACGAACGAGGTTAAAAAGGTAAATGGTACATTGATCGCAATGTTTTCAAATGAGGTTTTGGGAAATAGGGAGGATAGGAATTGGATGAATGTCTATTCAGAAGTAATAAAACAACAGTATGTTTAAAGATAAGGTAACAGATGTTTTTTTCGATTTGGACCATACGCTTTGGGATTTTGACCAAAATTCGGCGCTTACGTTCAAGAAGATATTTAAAGAGCAAAAAGTTGATTTAAGCTTAGAAGATTTTTTGAAGGTTTATGTGCCTGCTAACTTGAAGTTTTGGCGATTGTTTAGAGAAGATAAAATAACGAAGTCAGAATTGCGGTACCAACGTTTAAAATCGGTTTTTGATACTTTAGGCTACCCCGCTAGCGATGATTTAATTCATACGTTATCAGAAGAATATATCAGTCATTTATCTTCGTTCAATACCCTATTTCCAAACACTATAGAAATTTTAGATTATTTAAAATCTAACTACAGACTGCATATTATTACCAACGGTTTTCAAGAGGTACAAGAAAAAAAACTAAAAAACTCAGGTATTTATAAATACTTTGATCAAATCATAGATTCTGAAATGGCGGGGGCAAAAAAGCCAAACCCTATCATTTTTAATTTGGCTTTGGATAAGGCTAAAGTACTGCCGGAGAAATCAGTAATGATCGGTGATAGTTTAGAGGCAGATATTATCGGGGCTAAATCTCTAGGTTTTTATACCATTCATTTTAATGCTCACAAGGAAAAAAGTCATGATGTAGCCCCAATTATTTATGATTTGCAAGAAATAAAATCCTTTTTGTAGAGTTATTATAATTATAGACGTTTGTCTATCTGTTAAAAACTTTAAAAAGGTGATTAAAGCGCTACGTATTCTAGTTTTGGTTTTGGTAGGTTTTCATCTGGTTACATCTTGTTCTGAAGAGCAAGATTTTGATCAGATAGATGATTTGGCAATTGCTCCAAGCTATGAAACCAGTATTTTCTATGTAAAAGCACAAGAAACCTTGATCAATAGGGTTGAGGGACTCAATTTCTTTACTCAAGATTTCAATTTTGATGCTTTTGAAGAACCTTTTTTTACCAAAAGAGTGTTGGCCGGAGTAATAACTTACGAGTTAGAGAATACCACGAGTAAACCAATAGAAATAAGACTAGAATTTTTAGATCAGGCAGAAAATGTTTTAGATACCGAAATATTTAGTATGGATGCCGCACCTACGGCCATATTGCAGCGAGATGTTGCATATGGGGCTACCGGTAAAAGTTTGGACATCATCAAAACTACTTCTGAAATAAGATTGACCGCTATTAACTTAGGTGATAATACTAGTGAGTCTACTATACAAGATCCTGCAATAGTGCTACGTTCTAGCGCTCAATTTACTTTAGAATTAAAATGAGAATAAGGCACTGCCTTTTAATAGCTGGCATATTGCTTACTTTGGGCCTCACGGCACAGAATAAGCAAATTCTGTATGATTTTAATGAAATACCACAATCCCTTTCTATTAACCCTGGTGTTGAAGCCGATTTTGAATGGTATGCAGGTGTTCCATTGTTGTCCGGTATTTCTGCTTATGGTGGGTCTAACGCAATTTCTATCAACGATATTTTTGCCAATGACGGAGTAGATATCAATATAAAGTTTAGAGAGCGCGCCTTAAATGTGCTTACTCCTAAAGATGAGCTAAGCACAACAATACAACTGGAATACTTGAATGGCGGATTTAGAAGCAATGATCCAAATATATTTTATTCATTTGGTGGTTATGTTGAATTTGATAATATAGGTTACTGGCCGCAGGACTATGCCTACTTGTTATATGATGGAAATGCAGGCCAGTTGGGCAGAAGATATGATTTGGGAGATTTAAAAGTACGCGGATCTATGGTCAATGTGTTTCATTTTGGTATCAATAAAAAAGTAGACCGCAGTTTAACCCTAGGTGCAAGAGGTAAGTTGTATTCGGCTATTGCGGATTATAGTTCTTCTACCAATAACGGGCATTTAAGAAATGTAGAAGGACAAAATAATAGAATTGCCACAAATTTGAATGCCGATTTACTTTTGCGCACATCTGGTCTACGATCTTTAAGAAATGCCAATAATGATGATTCACTTTCAAATGAAATTATTGGGAGGGCACTTTTTGGTGGTGATTTAGGTTTGGGAGTTGATGTTGGGTTTACCTATCATTTATCTGAACGTACAACAATAACAGGCAGTTTATTGGATGTAGGATTTATATATCATTCCGGTGATGCTAAGAGTTATAGCCTTAATGGTAACGCAACTGTTGAAGGTATAGAAATAGATGTGTTGGAAAATTTTGCAAGTTTAGATAGGGATTTTTGGCAAGAATTAGTCGATGAAATTGAACAAATTGTGCCTTTTGATACTGACACCAAAGGCTATATCTCTTTTAGGCCTACAAAGCTATATGCTTCTATAAGAAATGATTTTGGAGAACCGGTAGGTAATGGCAGCTCTCAAAATTGTGATTGTACCGCCGGCTCTTACGATGGGGGGCCGTTACGAACCAAGTACAGAAATTCTTATGGAGGTCAATTATATATGATCAATAGACCTAGAGGTCCACAATTGGCATTGACAGGATTTTACACGCGCAGAATTGGTAATGCTTTAGCACTTAAAGGAACTTATACCATAGATAAGTTTAGTAAGACAAATGTAGGGTTAGGGATGAATTTGCAGGCAGGTCCATTTAATTTTTATGCCATGGCCGATAACTTATTATCCTATAACAATATAGCGGCTACCAATTATGCCTCTTTTCAATTTGGGTTGAATATTATTTCATGGGGGCGTAAATAGTAGTATACCTTCTTCGCTTCTTTTTATTTTTTTGGCATGCTTTTTTCATATCTTACCATGAATTTAAAATTATGTCGTTTTGAAAACAGTTATTGCATTACTATTTACTTTTATAGGTTTTTCCTCATATGCGCAAGCTAACTTAGATGATTACAAATACATTATTGTTCCAAAAAAGTTCGATGCCTTTAAGAATGTAAATGAGCATCAAACAAGTACGTTGGTAAAATTTTTATTTACCGGAAAGGGCTTTACAACGGTCTATGACGATCAATTGCCGGAAGATTTAAAATTTAATAGATGTCTAGGGGTTGTTGCAGATTTGCAAGATGATAGTAGTATGTTTTCTACCAAGACAATAATCAATCTTATAGATTGTAATGATAACGTTGTTTTTAGTACCATGAAAGGTATTAGCAAGAAAAAACAATATAAAGAAGCGTATAGCGAAGCAATTAGAGAATCTATGCGCTCGTTTAATGGTATGAACTATACCTATAGTGCTAAAAATGAAAAAGAGGGGCCTGTGACCGTAAATTTTAGAAATGATGTCAAAAAATTAGACGAATCTAAAACAGCCGCTATTTTAAAAACAGAAAAAGCAAAGGAAGAAGAAACAGCGACTAAAAGGACAGCCGTAATTTCTGAACAAACCGAGCAAACTCAATATTTTAACGATCGTACACCCGTAACATCTAATATTAAGAAAGCTGCACCGGTGACACCTGTTTTAAAAAACGTAGAGGTTAATAAGCCGGTGGTGCAAGATATTTGGTATGCGCAAGCAACTGAAACAGGGTATCAATTGGTAGATAGCTCTCCAAAAATTAGAATGACCTTAATGAAAAGTTCTGCGGATAATGTTTTTATGGCTAAGACAGATACAAAAAATGGTATGGTCTACCAAAATGAGGGTAAATGGGTGTTTGAATATTATGAGAACGATAAACTGGTTCAAGAGGAACTGAATATCAAATTCTAAAAATCATATTTCGATTTCCATCTATTTTTTATAAAATCACTAAGCGCTTTTTCCCGGGCATTGTTTCCTGGTTTGTAAAATGTGGTCCCTTTAATTTCATCGGGTAAAAACTCGGCATCTACAAAGTTATTTTGGTAGTCGTGGGCATATTTATATTCTTGTCCGTAACCCAGGTCTTTCATTAATTTGGTAGGTGCATTTCTTAATGGAAGCGGTACCGTCAAATTCCCTGTTTGTTTTACTGCCTGCTGTGCTTTTCCTATCGCCATATAACTTGCATTGCTCTTTGCTGAGGTTGCTAGGTAAATTGCACATTGACTAAGTACAATTCGCGCTTCAGGATATCCTATTGAAGTTACTGCTTGAAATGTGGTGTTTGCCATTACCAATGCAGTAGGGTTTGCCAATCCAATATCCTCGGACGCAGAAATTAGCATTCTACGTGCAATGAATTTTACATCTTCACCACCTTCGATCATTCTTGCCAACCAATACACCGCTCCGTTAGGATCACTACCTCTTATTGATTTAATAAAGGCAGAAACAATGTCATAATGCTGTTCACCGGTTTTATCATAGAGAACTGTATTTTTTTGAACTTTAGAAAGCACTAACTCGTCTGTAATAACTATAGTATCACTCTCCTCAGAATTAACGACCAATTCAAAAACGTTCAATAATTTTCTGCCATCTCCTCCAGATATCCGTAATAATGCTTCGGTTTCTTTAAGTTCTATTGTTTTTGATCTTAGCAATGAGTCCTTTTCTATTGCCCTTTTAATCAAGTTTTCTAAATCTGCTTTTCCAAAGGCATTTAATATATAGACTTGACAACGGGATAGAAGTGCGGGGATTACTTCAAAGCTTGGGTTTTCCGTAGTTGCCCCAATTAAGGTTACCCACCCTTTTTCAACAGCGGCCAAAAGTGAATCTTGTTGAGATTTACTAAAGCGGTGTATTTCATCAATAAATAGTATAGGGTTTTTAGCCGTGAACAATCCGCCTGCTTGTTTTGCCTTATCTATTACTTCTCTAATATCTTTAACCCCACTATTAATTGCACTGAGCACGTAGAATGGTCTTTTACTTTGTTCTGCTATAATATTTGCCAAAGTTGTTTTTCCCGTTCCCGGTGGTCCCCAAAGAATTAATGAAGGAATAATGCCTTTTTTGATTTGATTTGTTAGCGAGCCCTTTTCACCCACTAAATGATGTTGACTAATATACTCGTCTAATGTTTTAGGACGTACACGTTCTGCTAAAGGTTCGTTCATAATACAAAAATATGATAATCTTAAATGAGAAGAGAAAAGTATGTTGCCAATTGAATGTTAAGTAAGTTTAGTAGTGACAATATGACCAATTTGTAAACGTTGGTAATATAATTGTTAGCTAGATATAAAAGTAAGTTCATGTCAGAAATTGGACATTTTAAGTTTTCTAATAAAGTGCTGGCTATTCCTCTATTTGCCATGATTACCATATGGTGCGTGTATTGGGTGGAATTGATTTTGGGCGTGAACTTTAATGAAATGGGGGTAATGCCAAGAACATTATTGGGATTGCGCGGCGTAGTGTTTAGCCCGTTTATTCACGGTTCTTTAAAACATTTATATAACAATACAATTCCTTTAGGCGTATTGCTTACGGCACTTTGGTACTTTTATAAGGATGTTGCCTGGAAAGTAGTTTTGTATGGTATACTATTATCAGGGTTAATGACTTGGCTAATTGGTAGAACATCTTACCATATTGGTGCAAGCGGACTCATTTATGTCTTGGCAAGTTTTATTTTTTTTAAAGGAATATTTAGTTCCCATTTTAGGCTAGTAGCACTTTCTTTAATTGTCGTCTTTATATATGGAAGCATGCTTTGGTATATATTTCCAGTTAAGGAAGGAATGTCTTGGGAGGGACATTTAGCTGGTTTTATTACGGGATTGTTACTTGCCAAAATGATTAAAGCTAGAATTCCGCCTGCCAAAAAATACGATTGGGAAAAGGAAGATTTTAGAGAAGAAGATGATTTATTCTTACGGCATTTTGATGAAAACGGAAATTTCAGGGAACTACCCATGGAAGAAGAATTTGAAGATGATGAAGGTTTTAAATACAACTATATCTTCAAGAAGAGCCCTAAAACTGATTCAGATAAATGATCTGTAGTTACATACGTTGGCGGACAGCTTCGTATAAGAATACGGCACAAGCAACGGAAACGTTTAACGATTGAATTTCTCCAAGTAAAGGAAGTTTAGCCCTATAATCAGATGCTTTTAAAATTGAAGGAGTAATACCACGATCCTCTGCGCCCATAACAATAGCTATGGAATCAGTGAAAGGAACATCATAAACTGAATCATCTGTTTTTTCAGTAGCGGATACAACTTTAATTCCTGAAGCCTGTAAATAGAAAACGGCATCTTTTAAATGGTCTACCTTTGCAATGGGAACTCTATAAGCGGCACCTGCGGAGGTTTTGATCGTATCTGCGGTTACAGGAGCGGCACCTTTCTTTTGAACAATAATACCATTCACGCCTGTACATTCGGCAGTTCTAATAATAGCACCAAAATTACGTACGTCGGATAGTTGGTCCAATAATAAAAATAAAGCAGGCCCTTCTTTTTCGTTAACCCTTTCTACCAAATCTTCAAGGGTATGAAATGCGATAGGGGAGATGTTGGCAACAGCGCCCTGGTGGTTGTTTTTTGTAAGTCTGTTCAACTTTTCAATAGGCACATAGACCATATTGATCTCATTACGGCGCAACAAACCTTCAAGTTCTTTCATAAGGTCGCCTTTAAGACCTTTTTGTAGAAATACCTTGTCTATCTCTTCATTTGAATTGACAGCTTCTATAATGGCTCTCAAGCCATAAATTTGAGTGGTTTTTTGCATGGGGCAAAGGTAAATAAAAACCGCCCAACTTTTGTTGGGCGGTTTTAAATAATAAGGTTAATTGTCTTAGTTGGTTGGTAGGTCTAGGTTTATTATGGCACTATCGGTATAGTCAAAGTGATAGCCTCTCCAGAAAAAACCGAGTGTATTGTAACGCCACAGTATTTCGCCATTGTTTGAAACTTCCCAAAAACCAAAATCTCCTTCAGTTATAAGTACGTTGCCGTTCGGTAAAATATCTGCACCAGATACCCTGCCGGCAAAAAGATCGGGATCCGTGAAGCTCCATACTACCTCCGGTTCATTATTTTGGTTTGATTCTAAATTAAGATTTTCTGGAATTTTAAGTTCATATACGGTAGATTGGTCTGTATTTATTCCATTAGAATAGATTAAAATATTTCCTTTTTTTTCTCCCTCTAATAAATTCGGATGGTGATTGCGGTTAAATAATCTTGTTCCATTTTGATTTTTATACGCACTAGGATTTCCAAATCTATAAATTAAGTCTCCGCCTAAATTATAGTTTCCTCCTCTGCTAGTTTTAGCTTGTGCCGTGGTTGTACTGTGGTCAATAATCCAAATTTCGCTATAGTAATTTACACTTAAAAATATTAGGTCTTTGTCGGCGTCGTAGTCTATGCCATTTGCATGACTTACATCGCCAAATTCATTTTTAACTTCTAAATAATTTATGTCAATTTTGTTTGGATTTGATTGTACGTCGCCAAAATTTAGTCTGGTTTCGTCAAAATCCTGAATAATATGGTCCCACATATGCCATTCCCAAACTATTTCATTCGTTTTGGGGTCAATCTCCAAAATAGCATCATATATAATTTCTGTTTCTTGTGAGAAACCAATTTCGTTTGCATCTTCAATAGATTTTTTTTCCCAAGATAAAAATAGAATGTTCCCATTTGGTAAAACTTCTGTATCATGATGTGCTATATGATTTTCATTGGAATATTCATAACTCCAGTCAACGTTACCATTTTTATCCAACATAGATATTAAGCCTCCAAATCCCCCTAGGGTAATTTCTGGATTAAGAGATTCAAACATACTTAATAGTCTTCCGTCATCCAATAATTTGGCATCGTTACCTAAACGTTTTCCGTTTAAGTTCCATTCGTGTTTAATATCGGTTCTTTTATCCATTAAATAAACCCTGTTGGCAGATGCATCGTTTACCAATACAAGACCGTCATATACCCCAGCGGCGTTGAATACTTCTAAGCCTTCCTTGGTTGGAAAATCAATGGTGCTTACAGGTACGTTATCATCACTATTGCATGAAATTAATGTTATGCTTATAAATGCTAAAAATAACTTGAGCTTAGAATAGTTTTTCATATCAGCTAAATTAATTTAATTAATCTTTAATATAAAAAAAAGGCTGTCTAAAAGACAGCCTTTAAAAAATATGTTTTTATAAATATTTAATCACATGTATTAAATTGTTCTCCTTCGGCAGGTCCATCGGCTCTATTACCGTCACCAATACCATCTTCAAGAAGTATTACACCGTTTGGATCAGCAAAAGTGTAAAGATTTTCACCTTCCCAATCACCAGCGGTATATGTGAATAAAAACCTTGAGGTACCTGCAGGTACTGTAATAGTTTCTACTTTTAAAGGACCAGATGTAGCATGTGTTGTTTCTACACCATCTATTGAAATAGTTATGAAACCACCGTTCCAACCATCACCGTAAACATCTTCCATTGTCAAAGTGTAATCACCAGGTTCCGGTGTTTTAAAACATACAACAACTGAGGAGTATCTAAATGGTGTTGAATGAGATGTAGTTCTAACATTTACACCTGTATCGGCAGCAGAAAATGATCTACCATCCGTAAGGTTTAAAACATATCTCAATATAAAAAGATCTCCACCGTCAATATCATCAGCTGTCAATCCAACTAAATCTAGCATTGTATCCCCAGATAAAGAATAGGTATGTTCTGGAAAACCAGAATCTCCTATGGCAAACGCTGAACCTGGTACGTTCTCTATGAATGCTTCGTCTACTGTTATAACTTCATTATTTACAGGGGTTGTATCTGCAAATAGAAGATATAAATCTATAGATTCTACAGTGTCATTTTCATCAAAATCGTTGAATAAAACTGTATTCTCCAAAGTCGATTGAGCTGGATCTAATTTGTTTATTGTACCGCCAACTGTGGATACGGTAGTAAGAACAGCACCTTCGTTGGCAGCCACGATATCCTCATCTAAAGGAGTTTCATTGTACTCACAAGAAGTGGTGAATACTAGTAGGCTCAATGAGCCGTAAAGTAATTTTCTTAAGTTTTTCATTTTTATTTTTTTTAGTTAATGAAACCTGTAGCTGGGTTAGTATCCCAAAATACTTGTTCCGTTACGTTATCTTTTTGATCAGAATTTGAGTTGTTAGAAACACTAACTGTTGGGTAGAAAAATGATCTAATAAAATTATCTACTGCACCAGCTCTAATTGGCTGTAAGTCATTTGGCGTACCTGTTCTTCTATACGTGTTGTAAGCCTCTACACCGTTACCATAAAGAGCAATATGATATTCTGTACCTATAATATTCATTCTTTCGGCATCTGACGTTGCGTTCATGTAGTTGGTAGTTATTTGATCAATATAGTCTGAAATTTCAGTCTCTGTTGGTTCAAAACCTGATCCAGCTGCTTGGTCGGCACCAAAGGCAATTACTTTATTGATTGACTGTGTAATACCTTGGGTCAAGTAGGTTAAAGCGTCTCCTGTAGTATTTAAAGTCAAAGCAGATTCTGCTAGCATGAAATTTACGTATGACGAAAGCATTATTGGAGAGATACCTTGTCCTTGTGTACCAATACTTCTACTTACTATTGGTTCAAATGAACTGTCATCAAATACTCCACCAACTGGGTAAACCCCAAAAGTAGCCCTTGATCCAGTATCTGGTGGTATACCAGAATTATCTCCATGATCTCTACCCCAGTAGCCAGGAAAATCTGTAGTACAAAATGGTATTGAAAATCCGTAGTGTGCAGGAGGTAGTGCACCAAAGCAATCCTGTTCTACCGTATTTTCTGCATTTCTATCTAGCTGTCTGTAAAAATAGTAGCGTAATCTTGGATCAACAACAGTTTTATCATTGACACCTGCATTTAATTCGTTCATTAAATGATTGGACATGTAATCTCCAATAATACCGGGAGAGTCAAACTCACCTGCAAAACTAGGATGTCTACTGTCTGGATTATTATCCGTAGATGACCAATTAAATTGAAAGTCATCTGCTGGAGAAGAAATATAATCTCCTGAAGCAATAATAGCATTTATACCACTTGTTGAAATAGTGCTATTTACAAATTCAGAATCGCCAGATGATAATAATCTAGATTGTAGATATAACTTTAATTTTAAAGTATTTGCAAGTTTTATCCATTTATCGCTATCACCTCCATAAAATAAGTCTGATGTGTAAGTTACAGCAGATGTTGCATTTAAATTTGCTATAGCTTCATCTAACAAGTCTAACATTGCCCCGTAGGTTTGATCTCCTGGGTCTCTGCTCGGATTTGAAACACCGGCAACAGCTTCAGAGTAAGGAATGTCTCCCATAAAGTCTACAAGCGTAGTTACGGCATAAGCTTCAATAATCTGAGCTATTCCTAAATGTTGAAAAGCTTCCTGTTCTATTGCTAAAGGTTCAAGGGCTCTGTTGTTTGAGATTATGGTTGAGTAAACCTGTTCCCACTCAAAATTAAATTCGTTCGCAGTATAGGAGTTTTGATAAACAAGACCGTTCATATGTCCAAGTCTTGTTACTTCCATACCTGGGTTAGACATTCCACCATTACCGCCACTGGCGCTAGTACCCTCAAAGAATTCTGCTAAGGTTACTTGGTTTGAATTAAGGAAAAAATTCAAATCGGCCTGTGATAAGGAAATTGCATTGGGATCATCTAATAGATCTAACTCTATAGTCTCGCATGCTGTGCCCAACAATAGTAGGCCAGTAGCGAATATTTTTAATAATGATTTATGATTTATTTTTTTCATTTTTATTTTTTTTAAAATTCAACCTTCAGACTAAAGCCATATCTAGCAGCACTTGGACCAGAAAAGAAATCTAGACCTTGGTTGTTACCAACACCAGTACTGTTAACATTAACATCAAAGTTAGCATCCTTAGGTGTATTGAATGATCTATACCATAGGTTAGACCCAAGTAGTGTAACATTGATTTTTGAGAAAGGTGTATTTTTCAACATTTTTTCAGTAAAATCATATGATAGGCTTACCTCATTTAAACGAAGCATACTACCATCATAAACCTTAAAATTAGAAGGTCCAAAAAGCCAGTTGCTAAAAGCAATATCAGTTGCATTGATTTGAACATTGTTTGGTTCACCTGTTGTTTGATTTACTCCTGGTAAGATATAAGTTCCTTCTCTAGAGAAAGGGAATTCAATCACACCTCTATTTTGTAATGTAGATATTGTTCTTGAATAAACATCACCGCCATGTCTGTAAGCCAAATCAACTCCTAATCTCAACGTTTTATAGCCAATATTAGTTCTAAAGTTAGCAGTGTAATCAGCATTTGGATCACCAATAACATTATCTATATCAGCTGTAGCAACATAGTTACCATCGTCACCAACTAAGAAGTTGCCGTCGTCATCGGTATCTACTGTTGAGCCTAAGAATACACCGTAAGGTTGCCCAACTACTGCAGCGTTTCTTGCATCAGCAGTTGTTGCTGAACCACCAATGGTAATATTGTCTACTCCGTCAGGTAGTTTTGTAATAACTGGCTCATCAGCATAAAAAGTAAGACCGAAATCTAAATTAAGACCTTCAGGGTTTCTTAATAAGTCTAATGTTAAACCAACTTCAATACCTTCGTTTTCTAAATCACCTGCATTAATATACGTTTCCGTGAAACCTTCACTAGGAGGTAAATCTCTAAACGTAATCAAATCTGTAGTTTTTCTTTTGAAAACACTGGCATTAAGACCAATTCTATTATCCCAAAGTTTTGAATCGATACCAAATTCAATTTCATTGATAAGTTCAGGTGTTAAATCTGCATTACCTAATAAACCATCTGTGTCATTACCAGAAAGGTTGGTTCCGTCTTGATTTACGAACAAGTTACCGTTCAAAGCCAATGTAGTTCTTGTAGTGTATACAGGAGGGAAACCAGCTGATGAACCATATCCGAATCTTAACTTTAAATAGTTGAGCGCTTTACCTTGTAAACCTTCAATAGCTGCAGTAGGTATAAAGGATAAACTTGCAGATGGATAGAATATAGTGTTATTACCCGTTTCTAATGTCGATGTCCAGTCATTACGACCCTGCGCGTTCAGGTATAAATAATCTTCATAGCTTAACGTTAAATCTGCAAAAGCACCAAATGTATTCTGTCTTGTTTGCCTTTGAATTGAATTTCCGCTGAATGAATTAATTGTAGACTGGTTTGTAAAGTTAAAGTGTCTTAATACACCAAATACTACTTGGTTTGTGCTCTCAACACCATCTCTGTCAAATTCTTGACGGTTAGAATTAAAACCTAAAATACCTTTAAAGTTTACCTTGTCTGAAATATCTTTATCATAATTTATAGAGAAGTTATGATCAAAATTTGAGCTTACAATACTTGTAGTCCTCAAAAGACCTAATGGATTACCGTCTATACCACCTTTGTTTTGTGCATAAAATCCGTTTTCAGTATATGTATTAAAACCAAATCTGTATGCTGCGGACAAATTATCGTTAAACTGGTATACCGAACTGAAACTTGTAAAAATGTTTGTAGTCTTTTGACCTGTTCTATTGTTTTTAACTGTCCAAAAAGGGTGTTGTATACCATTTGTTTCTCTGTAGTAAAGAGATCCTCCGTCTAATCTTTCAAAAGGAATATTTACTAAATCAACGTTTCTAGGCGTGTAAAATAAATCACTAAAGATAGATGCACCACCACCGATAACACCACTACCTCTTGAGGCTGCAATTGGAGGGGATTTGTAGTCGGTTACCGCTACGTTCATAGAGGCATTAACTCTTAATTTTCCTAAAGTACCGTTACCGCCTAAAGTATAACTGTTACGCGATAATTCATTACCAGGTGTAAACCCTTCATCGTCTAGTTTTGTATATCCTACATTGTATCCAAAATCACTATTTCCACCAGATAAATTAATATTGGTAGTTGTATTGAATCCTGTTCTGAAAAAATTCTTAACACTATCATATGGTTTCAACTCATATTCCGATGCTGCTAAATCTTCATAACCTTCAATGAACGCTTGGTTTACATTTGTTGCGAACGGGTGAGTTACAAATACTGTTCCGTCTTCTCCTGATCTTATGAAATAATCACCATAAGATGCTGTAGGGTCTTTGAATCTTGGTCCCCAGTTACTAAAAAACCATCCAAAACCATTGTTGAAACCTCCAGCATACTCATCTTGGTAGGTTGGTAAGTGTGGTGTACTTTGAAATACAGATTGGGTGATAGATAGTTTAGAGCTTCCTTGTTTGTTAGAGCCTGAACCAGATTTTGTTGTAATTAAGATTACACCATTTCTACCTCTGTTACCATATAGAGCTGTTGCACTTAAACCTTTAAGTATACTGATATCTTCAATATTGTTTGGGTCAATGTCTAACGAACGGTTAGACTCTGTAACGTTATCAAAGAAATCACTTTGTTGATTTGCACCACTATCAAAAGGTATACCGTCAATTACAAAAAGAGCTTGGTTGTTACCTGTAATAGAAGTATTACCTCTAATAACAATATTTGAAGAAGATCCGCTTAAACCATTAGATGCAGTAATGTTAACACCTGGTGCTTTACCTTGTAAAAGACGACCTAAATCACCTTCGGATTTTTGCTCCAATTCCTCTTTTCCAACTTTACTAACCGCATAACCAAGAGATTTTTGTTCTCTTTTAATACCAAGGGCCGTTACAACCACCTCATCAAGTGCTTGAGCGTCTTCTTCCATTGAAATGCTAATGGTTGAGCTTGAACCAACAGTGGCTCTTTGTGCTTTCTGCCCTATATAGGTAAAAAGTAATGTTTCCCCTTCTGAGGCCATAATTGAATAGTTACCATCGAAATCTGTTTGGGTACCTGTTGTGGTGCCCTCAACTACGATGTTAACCCCGGGCAAAGGAAGCCCTCCTTGATCGGTAACCGTACCGGATACCGTTTTTTGCTGTGCAAAAGAAATATGCACAACTAACGCCAATAGTAGCGTTAACAATCCATTTAGTTTTGTTCTCATTTTTAAATTATTTGAATTAGCTAGCGACAAACTTCACAATAATGTGTTAATAATGCAAGATAATTTTAATAAAACTTTAAGATTGTTATATAAAATCAGAAGTTACAGATAAAACACGATCCATATTTAAAGTTAAATAATTCGACACCCTTTATTTTATCATATTCGCAATTCTTCACAAAAACTCAAAATTTTCTGCATTTTATTCAAATCAAAATTTGTATGTGTTTAGATGCGTTTTGTTTTAATTTTTAAGATGGTTTTTGCAAGTATTTTTAGGTGCGAAAATCCAGACTTTGAAAAAAAATAAAAATAAATTCATAATGATTTGAATTTTACTGAAATATGACTACATTTGCCGACCCTTAAAGTAGGGGTAATTTTTATATATTATATAGTATGCCAACAATATCACAATTAGTACGAATAGGAAGAGAGACGATTACTAAGAAGAGTAAATCGGCTGCTTTGGATTCGTGTCCTCAGAGAAGGGGTGTTTGTACACGTGTTTATACTACCACGCCTAAGAAGCCAAATTCAGCTATGAGAAAAGTAGCTAGGGTTAGGTTGACGAATGGTAAGGAAGTGAATGCTTACATTCCGGGAGAGGGTCACAATCTTCAAGAGCACTCGATAGTATTAGTAAGAGGCGGAAGAGTTAAAGATTTACCAGGGGTAAGGTATCATATTGTACGTGGTGCATTGGACACAGCAGGTGTGGCCGGTAGAACACAACGTAGATCTAAGTATGGTGCAAAGCGACCTAAGAAGTAATTAAACTTGTTTAAAAAGAAGTAATGAGAAAAAGACAGGCAAAGAAAAGACCACTTTTACCGGATCCAAGATTTAATGATCAGTTGGTGACACGTTTCGTCAATATGATGATGTGGGATGGTAAAAAATCAGTTGCTTTTGGTGTTTTTTACGATGCAATTGATATCGTAGATGCTAAAAAGACCGATGATGAGAAGACAGCTTTAGAGCTTTGGAAAGATGCGTTAAGTAATGTAATGCCTCACGTAGAGGTTAGAAGTAGAAGAGTTGGTGGTGCAACATTTCAGATTCCAATGCAAATTAGACCAGACCGTAAGATATCAACAGCTATGAAGTGGTTGATTAGTTATGCTAGAAAGCGTAATGAAAAAGGTATGGCCCAAAAATTGGCTGGTGAAATTTTAGCTGCTGCAAAAGAAGAAGGTGCGGCGGTTAAGAAAAGAGTCGATACGCACAAGATGGCTGAGGCAAACAAAGCATTTTCGCACTTTAGATTCTAAATAGACATGGCAAGAGATTTAAAATATACAAGAAACATAGGTATTGCTGCGCATATTGATGCTGGTAAAACTACTACGACTGAACGTATACTTTTTTATACGGGTGTAAGTCATAAAATAGGTGAGGTTCATGATGGTGCTGCTACTATGGACTGGATGGAGCAAGAGCAGGAAAGAGGTATTACAATTACGTCTGCTGCAACTACTTGTACCTGGAAATTTCCTTTGGAGAATGCAAAAGAATTGCCTGACACCAAGGATTATCACTTTAATATAATAGATACTCCTGGTCACGTTGATTTTACCGTAGAGGTAAATCGTTCTTTACGTGTATTGGATGGTTTGGTCTTTTTGTTTAGTGCTGTTGATGGTGTTGAGCCTCAATCAGAGACTAACTGGAGATTGGCTGATAACTATAAGGTTCCTAGGATAGGTTTCGTGAACAAAATGGATCGTCAAGGTTCTAATTTCCTTATGGTTTGTAAGCAAGTTAAGGAGATGTTAGGTTCAAATGCTGTGCCAATTGTACTTCCTATCGGTGATGAAGCTGATTTTAGAGGTATTGTTGATTTGGCAAAGAATAGAGCAATTGTTTGGCATGATGAAGGATTCGGTTCTACATTTGATGTAATTGATATTCCTGAAGAAATGAAAGCTGAAGTTAAGGAGTACAGAGCTGCCTTGATTGAAGCTGTTGCTGAATATGATGAAGAGTTGATGGAGAAGTTCTTTGAGGACGAGGATTCTATCACAGAAGAAGAGGTGCATGCTGCATTAAGAGCTGCGGTTATGGATCGTGCAATCATTCCTATGATTTGTGGTTCTTCATTTAAGAATAAAGGTGTTCAGTTTTTATTGGATGCTGTTTGTAGATATTTGCCTTCTCCTGTGGATAAGGATGATATTGAAGGAACAAACCCTGATACAGGTGCTGTTGAAAAACGTAAGCCAAATGTGAAAGAGCCTTTTTCGGCTTTAGCATTTAAGATTGCTACCGATCCTTTTGTAGGTAGATTGGCATTTTTTAGAACATATTCTGGTCGTTTAGATGCCGGGTCTTATATATTGAATAACCGTTCAGGTAAAAAGGAGCGTATTTCACGTATTTATCAGATGCATTCAAATAAACAAAATGCTATCGATTTTATCGAAGCAGGTGATATTGGTGCTGCTGTAGGTTTCAAGGATATTAAGACTGGTGATACGATGTCTGATGAAAAGCATCCGATAGTATTGGAGAGTATGGACTTCCCAGAGCCGGTAATTGGTATTGCTGTGGAGCCAAAGACCAAAGCTGATGTTGATAAATTAGGTATGGCTTTAGGTAAGTTAGCTGAAGAAGATCCTACGTTTACCGTAAGAACTGATGAAGCTTCTGGACAAACGATTATATCTGGTATGGGTGAGCTTCACTTGGATATTATTGTTGACCGTTTAAAAAGAGAATTTAAAGTAGAGGTAAGTCAAGGTGAGCCTCAGGTAGAATACAAAGAGGCTTTAACTAAAACAGCTTCACACAGAGAGACTTATAAGAAACAATCTGGTGGACGTGGTAAATTTGGTGACATTGTATTTGAAATGGGTCCTGCGGATGAGGATTTTGATGGTGAAGGATTGCAATTCGTTGATGAAATCAAGGGTGGTCGTATTCCAAAAGAATTTATTCCATCTGTAGAAAAAGGATTTACTGTTGCTATGCAAAATGGTCCTTTGGCCGGTTATGAAATGGATTCAATGAAAGTTGTGCTTAAGGATGGTTCTTTTCACCCTGTAGATTCTGATGCGCTTTCTTTTGAACTGGCTGCAAAGATGGGTTACAAAGCTGCCGGTAAAGCAGCAGGTGCCGTTATTATGGAGCCAATCATGAAGTTAGAAGTTATTACCCCTGAAGAAAACATGGGTGATATCGTTGGAGATTTAAATAGACGTAGAGGTACCATTGGTGATATGAGTGATAGAGCTGGGGCAAAAGTGGTTAAAGGTACAGTTCCATTATCTGAAATGTTCGGATATGTAACTTCTTTGAGAACATTGTCTTCTGGTCGTGCAACTTCAACAATGGAATTTTCGCACTATGCAGAAACTCCTTCTAATATTTCGGAAGAAGTTATTAAAGCAGCAAAAGGTATAACAGCATAAATTTAGGACATGAGTCAGAAAATTAGAATAAAACTAAAATCTTACGATCACAATTTGGTAGATAAGTCTGCTGAAAAGATTGTAAAAACGGTAAAGACTACCGGTGCTGTTGTAACAGGACCAATTCCTTTGCCAACACACAAGAAGATATTTACAGTTTTGCGTTCACCGCACGTAAATAAAAAGTCTAGAGAGCAGTTCCAATTGAGTTCTTATAAGAGATTATTGGATATTTATAGTTCTTCGTCTAAAACTATTGATGCACTTATGAAGTTAGAGCTTCCTAGTGGTGTTGAAGTAGAGATTAAGGTGTAATGCAATACCTGACCTTGTAAAGGGTTGGGTGACATGTCCTAAGCTGCGTGCGAGGGAAAAACGGATAAAAATAATTTAGGGTTAAATTATTTTGACCCTATTTTTTTGAGTTGAATTTAATAAGTAATAATTAATATAAATAAGTATGTCTGGGTTAATAGGAAAGAAAGTAGGCATGACCAGTATTTTTGACGAGAATGGAAAAAACATTCCATGTACCGTTATTCAAGCTGGACCATGTGTAGTTACCCAAGTCAGAACCGAAGAGGTCGACGGGTATAGTGCCCTTCAACTTGGTTTCGATGACAAGGCAGAAAGTCGTGCTATTAAGGCTGAATTAGGCCATTTTAAAAAAGCAGGTGCTTCTCCTAAGAAAAAAGTCGTTGAGTTCCGAGATTTTGAAGGTGAATTTAAATTAGGTGACACCGTAGGTGTTGATGTTTTTGCTGAAGGACAGTTTGTAGATGTTATTGGTACGTCTAAAGGTAAAGGTTTTCAGGGTGTTGTAAAACGTCATGGATTCGGTGGTGTTGGTCAAGCAACACATGGTCAGCATAATAGACTTAGAGCTCCTGGTTCTATTGGTGCGGCATCATATCCGGCAAGAGTATTTAAAGGTATGAAAATGGCCGGTAGAATGGGTACTGATCGTGTAACAGTTCAGAACCTTAGAGTTTTAAAAGTAGTTCCTGAAAAAAATCTTTTAGTAGTAAAAGGTTGTGTTCCGGGCCATAAGAATGCTTATGTAACCATACAAAGGTAGATGTAATGAAGATAGCAGTTTTAGATATTAAAGGAAAAGACACAGGTAGAAAGGCAGACCTTTCTGATGATGTTTTTGCTATAGAGCCTAATGATCACGCGGTTTACCTAGATGTAAAGCAGTATTTAGCTCATCAAAGACAAGGTACTCACAAAGCAAAGGAAAGAGCTGAGATCGCTGGTAGTACAAGAAAAATTAAGAAACAAAAAGGTACAGGTACTGCAAGAGCAGGTAGTATTAAATCACCAGTTTTTAGAGGTGGTGGTAGAATATTTGGACCAAGACCTAGGGATTATAGTCAAAAGTTAAATAAAAACTTAAAGCGTTTGGCAAGAAAATCTGCATTGACTTTAAAGTCTAAAGAAAATGCGATTTTGGTAGTTGAGGACTTTGATTTTGATACTCCAAAAACTAAAGATTTTATTCAGGTTTTAAAGACTTTAGGTCTTGAGAATAAAAAGTCTTTAATAGTGTTGGGTGATTCAAATAAAGGTGTATATTTGTCTTCGCGTAATTTTAAGGGCTCAGAAGTTATAACTAACTCAGAATTAAGTACTTATAAAATTCTTCATGCAAATAGTGTGGTGTTGTTAGAAAGCTCTTTAGAAGGAATTGAATCGAATTTAAATAAACAATAATATCATGAGTGTGTTGATAAAGCCAATTATAACGGAAAAAATGACTGCTGATAGCGAGTTGAACAACCGTTATGGATTCGTAGTTGACCCTAAGGCTAATAAATTGCAGATTAAAGATGCGGTTGAAGCTACTTATGGTGTTTCTGTGAAGAAGGTTCGTACAATGAATTACGGTCCTTCAAGAAAATCCAGATATACAAAAACTGGTGTGCAACATGGTAAGACGAACGCTATTAAAAAAGCCATCGTTGATGTTGTAGAAGGTGATATTATCGATTTTTACAGTAATCTATAAAGACAAGAAATGTCAGTTAGAAAATTAAAACCAATCACTCCAGGACAGCGTTTTAGAGTAGTAAATGGATTTGACGCCATTACTGCTGATAAGCCGGAGAAGAGCTTGCTTGCTCCGTTAAAAAAGTCCGGAGGTAGAAACAGTCAAGGAAAAATGACTATACGCCAAAAAGGTGGTGGTCATAAGAGAAGGTATCGTGTAATAGATTTTAAAAGGGATAAGCAGGATGTTGCTGCAACCGTTAAAACTATAGAGTACGATCCAAATAGAACTGCATTTATTGCTCTTTTGGAATATGCGGACGGTGAAAAGCGTTATGTAATCGCTCAAAACGGTTTACAGGTTGATCAGCAGGTTTCTGCCGGTGCTACTGTAGCTCCTGAGATCGGTAATGCGTTGCCATTGAGTGAGATTCCATTGGGTACTATAATTTCGTGTATTGAGTTAAGACCTGGTCAAGGGGCTGTTATGGCTCGTAGTGCAGGTACCTTTGCTCAATTAATGGCAAAAGACGGTAAGTTCGTTACTGTTAAAATGCCGTCTGGTGAAACTAGATTAATTCTTTCAGGTTGTATGGCAACTATTGGTGCCGTATCTAACTCAGATCATCAATTATTGGTATCAGGTAAGGCTGGTAGAAGTAGGTGGTTGGGTAGAAGGCCTAGAACTAGACCGGTAGCTATGAACCCTGTCGATCATCCAATGGGTGGTGGTGAAGGTAGAGCTTCAGGTGGTCATCCAAGATCGAGAAACGGAATACCTGCTAAAGGATTCAGGACCCGTTCTAAGACCAAGAGTACCAACAAGTATATAATCGAACGTAGAAAGAAATAAAAAAGTAGAAAGAAATGGCACGTTCACTAAAAAAAGGACCTTACGTTCACTATAGTTTGGAAAAGAAAATCCAGCAAAGTGTATCATCCGGTAAGAAAGCGGTAATTAAAACTTGGTCTAGGGCATCTATGATCACTCCTGATTTTGTTGGGATGACTATAGCTGTGCACAACGGAAAACAATTTGTACCTGTTTTTGTAACAGAAAACATGGTAGGACATAAACTTGGGGAATTTTCACCAACTAGATCTTTTAGAGGTCATGCAGGTGCGAAAAACAAAGGAAAAAAGTAAGCTATGGGAGTTCGTAAAAAACAGATGGCCGAAAGAATAAAGGCTGAGAAAAAGATGGTAGCTTTCGCTAAGTTGAACAACTGTCCTACTTCACCTAGGAAAATGCGTTTGGTCGCAGATTTAATTCGCGGTGTAAAAGTAGAGCAAGCTTTGGCGATATTAAGATTCAATCCTAAGGAAGCATCTAGAAAGTTGGAGAAATTGTTGCTTTCTGCTTTGGCAAATTGGCAAGCGAAGAATGAAGAGGCTAGTTTAGAGGATGCTGATTTAATCGTAGCTGAGATTAGAGTAGATAGTGGTGCAATGTTAAAGAGATTGCGTCCTGCTCCACAAGGTAGAGCACATAGAATTAGAAAACGTTCAAACCATGTTACATTGGTTTTGGGGTCAAAAAACATAACAGAAAACTAGAATGGGACAGAAAACAAATCCAATAGGAAATCGTCTAGGAATCATTAGAGGTTGGGAATCTAACTGGTATGGTGGTAACGATTACGGAGATAAATTGGCTGAGGATGATAAAATACGTAAGTATATTCATGCAAGACTTTCTAAGGCTAGTGTTTCAAGAGTTATAATTGAACGTACTCTTAAGTTGATCACTGTTACTGTAACTACTGCAAGACCTGGTATTATTATCGGTAAAGGTGGTCAGGAAGTTGATAAGTTGAAAGAGGAGTTGAAAAAAATCACTAATAAGGAGGTTCAGATCAACATTTTTGAAATAAAGAGACCAGAGCTTGATGCTAATTTAGTAGCGGCAAGTGTTGCTCGTCAAATTGAAAGTAGAATTTCTTTTAGAAGAGCTATAAAAATGGCAATCGCTGCAGCAATGCGTATGAATGCCGAAGGAATAAAGATTCAAATCTCTGGTAGATTAAACGGTGCTGAAATGGCTCGTTCCGAATCTTATAAAGATGGTAGAATTCCATTATCTACCTTTAGAGCGGATATTGATTATGCTTTACAGGAAGCTCAAACTACGTATGGTAAACTTGGTATAAAAGTTTGGATTATGAAGGGTGAGGTATATGGTAAAAGAGATTTATCCCCGTTAGTAGGAATGCAAAAAGATTCTTCTAAGGGTGGTAAGCAAGAAGGTGGAAGAAAACAACGTCGTAGAAAGTAATTTTTTAAAGAACTAAAGTAATGTTACAACCGAAAAGAACGAAGTTCCGTAAGATGCAGAAAGGCCGTATGAAAGGTCTTGCTGGAAGAGGACACCAACTTTCAAATGGTATGTTCGGTATAAAAAATGTTGATGATGCTGCATTTTTAACTTCACGCCAAATAGAAGCTGCGCGTATCGCTGCTACTAGATTTATGAAAAGAGAAGGTCAATTGTGGATTAAAATATTTCCGGATAAGCCTATTACCAAAAAGCCATTAGAAGTACGTATGGGTAAAGGTAAAGGTGCTCCAGAATATTTTGTAGCTGTGGTTAAACCTGGTAGAATTATGTTCGAAGTGGCCGGAGTTCCTATGGAAGTAGCAAAAGAAGCTTTAAGATTAGCGGCTCAGAAACTTCCTGTAAAAACAAAATTCATTGTAGCTCGTGATTACGAGGCTGGAAATTAAACGTAAGTAATAATGAAAAAACAAGAGATTAAAGAAATGTCTGTGGAAGGACTTACGGAGAAATTGGCCGAGTACAAGAAGCAGCATGCAGATTTGAAAATGGCACATTTTGTAACTCCGTTAGAAAATCCGCTTCAGATTAGAAAAGTAAGGAGAACGGTAGCGAGATTAGCTACTGAATTAACTAATAGGGAGAACCAATAACTGGTGGGCTTTATGGAGAAAAGAAATTTAAGAAAGGAAAGAGTAGGAGTTGTCACTAGTAATAAAATGGAGAAATCTATTGTTATTGCGGAAGTGAAAAGAGTAAAACATCCTATGTACGGTAAATTCGTTTTGAAGACAAAGAAATATGTTGCGCATGACGAAAAGAACGATTGTAACATTGGTGATACTGTAAAGATCATGGAAACTAGACCTATGAGTAAAACCAAATGTTGGAGATTAGTAGAAATCTTAGAAAGAGCTAAATAAGTTATGTTACAGCAAGAATCTAGACTAAAAGTAGCGGATAACACAGGGGCAAAGGAAGTTTTAACTATCCGTGTTCTTGGTGGTACCAAAAGAAGGTATGCTTCAATAGGTGACAAAATTGTTGTTACTGTAAAAGAGGCAACTCCAAACGGAGGTATCAAGAAAGGTGCGGTTTCAACTGCTGTTGTAGTTCGTACAAAGAAAGAGGTTAGAAGACCAGATGGGTCTTATATCAGATTTGATGATAACGCTTGTGTGTTATTGAATCCTGCCGGAGAAATGAGAGGAACTCGTGTTTTTGGACCTGTAGCAAGAGAGCTTAGGGATAAGCAGTTCATGAAGATTGTATCATTGGCCCCAGAGGTATTATAATATAACGGACAAGATGAAAAAGTTAAAAATCAAAACAGGAGATACGGTAAGAATTACTGCTGGTGATCATAAAGGTACCGAAGGTAAAGTTTTACGCGTTAATCTTGAGAAAAATAAAGCCATCGTAGAAGGTGCCAATATGGTATCTAAACATGAGAAGCCAAGTGCTAAGAATCCTCAAGGTGGTATTGTAAAAAAAGAAGCTTTAATCCATATTTCTAACTTGGCCTTGATCGACAGTAAAACTGGCGAAGTAACAAGAGTAGGTTATGAGATGAGGGATGGTAAAAAAGTTAGGGTTTCCAAAAAATCCAATGAAGTAATTTAGTTATGGCATACGTTGCAAGATTAAAGAAAGAGTATAAGGAGCGAATTGTTGCTGCCCTTACCGAAGAGTTTGGTTACAGTAATGTAATGCAGGTTCCTAAGTTAGAAAAAATAGTAATGAGTAGAGGTGTAGGAGCTGCTGTTGCTGACAAAAAACTTATTGACCATGCAATTGATGAAATGACAATGATAACTGGTCAAAAGGCCGTTGCTACCATGTCAAAGAAAGATGTTGCTGCCTTTAAGTTAAGAAAAGGTATGCCTATTGGTGCAAAAGTTACACTAAGAGGTGAGCGCATGTATGAGTTTTTGGATCGTTTGGTTACTTCTGCTTTACCACGAGTTAGGGATTTTCAAGGTATCAAAGCTACCGGTTTTGATGGTCGTGGAAATTACAACCTAGGTGTAACAGAGCAAATTATATTTCCAGAAGTTAATATTGATAAGATCAATAGAATAAATGGTATGGATATTACATTTGTAACATCTGCAAATACGGATAAAGAAGCGAAATCATTATTAACAGAATTAGGTTTACCTTTTAAAAAGAATTAGTATGGCTAAGGAATCAATGAAAGCCCGTGAAAGAAAAAGGGAAAAGACTGTAGCAAATTTTGCTGAGAAACGTAAAGCTTTGAAAGAAGCTGGAGATTACGAAGCACTACAAAGATTACCTAAAAATGCATCTCCGGTACGTTTGCATAACAGATGTAAATTAACTGGAAGACCTAAAGGTTACATGAGAACTTTTGGTATTTCAAGAGTAAAATTCAGAGAGATGGCTAACGCTGGTTTAATACCAGGGGTTAAGAAAGCTAGCTGGTAAGTAAAGAATTATTAATGGATTCAGGTTTGGTGAAATTGCCAAAAACCGTTTCCGAATTATATTTATATGGTAACAGATACTATTGCAGATTACCTAACGAGAGTTAGAAACGCGAGTAGAGCGGGACATAGGGTTGTTGAAATCCCTGCGTCGAATCTAAAGAAAGAAATTACTAAAATATTATTCGATCAAGGATATATTTTAAGTTACAAGTTCGAAGAAAGTAAAGTTCAGGGTTCTATTAAAATAGCCTTGAAATATGATAAGCTTACAAAAGAACCTGTTATCAAGAAAATACAGCGTATTAGTAAGCCTGGTCTTAGAAAATATGCAGGAAGCGAAGATTTGCCTCGTGTATTGAATGGTTTAGGTATTGCAATCGTTTCTACATCTCATGGTGTAATGACTAGCAAGCAGGCAAAGGCAGAGAAAGTTGGTGGTGAAGTTTTATGCTACGTTTATTAATTGATAAAAGATTTAGAAAATGTCTAGAATAGGTAATAATCCAGTCGCAATTCCTGAAGGGGTTACAGTTGAAATCAACGACAACATCATTTCTGTGAAAGGAAAGTTAGGTGAGTTGACTCAAGAGTTCTCGGGAGTATCGATAAAAGTAGAAGACGGACAGGTTTTTGTAACAAGGCCTTCTGATTCGAAGGAGCATAAAGCAAAGCATGGTCTTTATAGATCACTTATCACCAATATGGTAGAAGGTGTTTCTAAAGGATGGACCAAAGAATTAGAACTAGTTGGTGTAGGTTATAGAGCAAGTAATCAAGGACAAAAACTTGATTTGGCTTTAGGTTTTTCACACAACATTGTTTTTGACTTGGCACCAGAGGTAAAAGTTGAGACTATATCAGAAAAGGGTAAGAATCCTATCGTAAAGCTGACTTCATATGATAAACAATTAGTTGGTCATATAGCAGCGAAAATCAGATCTTTTCGTAAGCCAGAGCCATACAAAGGGAAAGGTATCAAGTTTGTAGGTGAAATATTAAGAAGAAAAGCTGGTAAGTCAGCTTAATAATAGGATATTATGGGATTATCAAAAACACAAAGAAAATTAAGAATCCGTCGTAGAATTCGTAAGGTTTCTTCTGGAACTGCAGCTAGACCAAGGTTATCTGTATTCAGAAGTAATAGCGAAATTTACGCTCAAGTTATAGACGACGTTAAAGGAGTCACTTTGGTATCTGCTTCTTCAAGAGATAAGGATATTGCAAAAGTAAAAGGAAATAAAACCGAGATTGCTGCTTTGGTTGGTAAAACAATCGCTGAGAAATCTGTAAAAGCTGGTTTGGATAAAGTAGCTTTTGATAGAGGGGGTAATTTGTATCATGGTAGAGTTAAGTCTCTGGCTGAAGGTGCAAGAGAAGCAGGTCTAAAATTCTAATATACTAGTATGTTCCAAAAATATAAAAACGTAGAAACTGTTAAGCCAGGTGGTTTAGATTTAAAAGATAAATTAGTTGGTATTCAACGTGTAACTAAGGTAACAAAAGGTGGTAGAGCATTCGGTTTTTCTGCAATTGTTGTTGTAGGTGATGAAAATGGTGTTGTAGGTCACGGTTTAGGTAAATCTAAGGAAGTTGCTACTGCAATTGCTAAAGCAATTGAAGATGGTAAAAAGAATTTAGTACGTATACCTTTGAACAAGGGTACTTTGCCGCATGAGCAAAAAGGTAAATTCGGTGGGGCTAGAGTATATATTCAGCCTGCATCTCATGGTACCGGTGTAATTGCCGGTGGTGCCGTAAGATCGGTACTTGAATCGGTTGGTGTTCATGATGTATTGTCTAAGTCTCAAGGGTCTTCAAACCCGCATAATGTTGTGAAAGCTACTTTTGATGCTTTATTGCAACTTAGAGATGCAAAAACCATTGCAACACAAAGAGGTGTTTCTTTAGAAAAAGTATTTAAAGGCTAAGAGGAAAATTATGGCAAAGATTAAAGTTACACAGGTAAAAAGTGGAATTAAGAAACCTCAAAATCAAAAAAGAACTTTAGAGGCTCTTGGTTTAAAAAGAATTGGTCAGGTAGTAGAGCATGATGATACTCCTAACATTCTTGGAATGATAAATAAAGTTAAACATTTAGTTTCTACAGAGGAAGCTTAAATATAGGATAAAATGGGTTTACATAGTCTACAGCCTGCAGAAGGTTCAGTTAATAGAGACGGAAAACGCCTTGGAAGAGGTCAGGGTTCTGGTAAAGGAGGAACTGCTGCAAGAGGTCATAAAGGAGCAAAATCAAGATCTGGTTATTCTAAGAAAATTGGTTTTGAAGGTGGTCAAATGCCTTTGCAACGTCGTGTACCTAAGTTTGGTTTTACGAATATCAATCGTAAAAATTACCAAGGTATCAACTTAGAGAAGTTACAGGAGCTTGTTGATAATAAAGTTATTGCCAACGAGGTAACTTTGGACATTTTAATTGAGAATGGTTTAGTTGGTAAAAATGATTTAGTGAAAATTTTAGGAAATGGCGAGTTGAAGGCTACTCTTAAAGTTTCAGTACATAAATTTACAGCATCTGCCAAAGCAGCAATTGAAGCAGCAGGTGGTGAAGCAATAAGTTTGTAAGCATAAACGAGAGCATGAAGAATTTTATTGATACAATATCCAATATTTGGAAAATAGAAGAGCTAAGAAATAGAATTCTTATTACTTTAGGTCTTTTGTTGGTTTATCGTTTTGGTTGTCAAATCGTACTTCCAGGTATAGATTCAACGCAGCTAGGTGGTTTAACGGATAGTACTGACCAAGGTATATTTGGTCTTTTAAATGCATTTACAGGAGGAGCTTTTGCTAACGCTTCTGTTTTTGCATTAGGTATCATGCCATACATATCTGCATCTATCGTAGTCCAGTTGATGGGTATTGCAATTCCTTATCTTCAGAAGTTGCAAAAGGAAGGGGAGAGTGGTCGTAAGACCATTAATCAAATTACTAGATGGTTGACTATTGGTATTTGTATTGTTCAAGCTCCAGCCTATTTGTATGGTTTAGAGGCTTTCGGTGTTAGGGATAGTGCTTTTTTATTAGGGAAAGGACTTGATTTTATGGTGCCGGCCGTGATTATTTTGGTTACCGGTACTGTATTTGCCATGTGGTTAGGTGAGAAAATTACCGATAAAGGTATTGGTAACGGTATTTCGTTATTAATAATGATCGGTATTATTGCTACAATGCCACAGTCCTTTGTTCAAGAATTTATTTCAAGAACAACTAATAATAATGGTGGACTAATGTTTATATTGATTGAGGTGATTGTTTGGTTCTTGGTAATATTGGCCTGTATTCTTTTAGTTATGGCTACAAGACAAATTCCTGTTCAATATGCAAGAAGAACTGCTTCTGGCGGTTATGAGAAAAACATTATGGGTTCTAGACAGTACATACCTTTAAAGTTAAACGCTTCTGGAGTTATGCCAATAATTTTCGCACAGGCAATTATGTTTGTACCGGGAATGATAGGTGGAGCTTTTGATGATACTTCATTTGGACAATGGATGCAGGTTCAGTTCAGTGATATTTTTGGATGGGCTTATAATTTATTGTTTGCAATCTTGATTATAATATTTACATATTTCTATACTGCAATTACAGTCCCTACCAATAAGATGGCAGATGACCTAAAAAGAAGCGGTGGTTTTATTCCCGGAATACGTCCCGGAAAAGAAACTGGAGATTATTTAGATAAGATTATGTCTTTAATAACGTTACCTGGATCTATTTTCTTAGCTTTGCTGGCTATTTTACCGGCGATAGTGGTAAAATTGATGGATGTTCAAGCTGGATGGGCGTTATTTTATGGTGGTACCTCTCTTTTAATTATGGTTGGTGTCGCTATTGATACAGTGCAACAGGTAAATTCATATTTGTTGAATAGACATTATGATGGTTTAATGAAAACCGGTAAAAATAGAAAAGTAGCATAATTTATGGCTAAGCAGGCAGCAATAGAACAAGATGGATCTATTATCGAGGCATTATCAAATGCAATGTTTCGTGTAGAATTGGAAAATGGACATGTGGTAACAGCACATATATCAGGTAAGATGCGTATGCACTATATTAAGCTTTTACCTGGAGACAAGGTTAAATTGGAGATGAGTCCTTATGACCTTACTAAAGCAAGAATTACATATAGATACTAAGATACAAGATGAAAGTAAGAGCATCAGTTAAGAAGAGAAGTGCCGACTGCAAGATTGTTCGCAGAAAAGGCAGGTTGTACGTAATCAACAAAAAGAATCCTAGATTTAAACAAAGACAAGGGTAGTTATGGCAAGAATCGCAGGTATAGATATACCAAAACAAAAAAGAGGTGTAATCGCCTTAACCTATATTTTCGGAATTGGAAGAAGTAGGTCACAAGAAATATTAAGTAAAGCCCAAGTTAGCGAAGATACTAAGGTTTCTGATTGGAATGATGATGAAATAGGTCGTATCAGGGAAGCTGTTTCTGAATTTGTAATTGAAGGTGAATTACGTTCAGAGACTCAGTTGAACATTAAGCGTTTAATGGATATTGGCTGTTATAGAGGAATTCGTCACAGGTCAGGTTTGCCTTTAAGAGGTCAACGAACCAAGAATAATTCTAGAACTAGAAAAGGAAAGCGTAAAACAGTTGCTAACAAGAAGAAAGCAACTAAATAATAATTAGGTATGGCAAAGGCAAATACTAAAGTTACCAAGAAACGTAAAGTTATAGTAGATTCTGTTGGAGAGGCTCATATTAGTGCTTCTTTTAACAACATCATTATCTCTTTAACAAATAAAAAGGGAGATGTTATTTCTTGGTCATCTGCCGGTAAATTAGGTTTTAGAGGTTCTAAGAAAAATACACCTTATGCTGCACAGGTTGCTGCAGAAGATTGTTCTAAAGTTGCTCACGAAGCAGGTTTAAGAAAAGTTAAGGTATATGTAAAAGGTCCTGGTAATGGAAGAGAATCAGCAATAAGATCTTTACATAATGCCGGTATCGAAGTAACGGAAATCATTGATGTTACTCCAATGCCGCATAACGGATGTAGACCTCCAAAAAGAAGAAGAGTTTAATTAACTAGTAATATTTCACCGAAAGTGTAATTACGATTATCGAAGGATAAGCCTTAATTCATAATCTCACTTTCTAATTTAAAGAAAATGGCAAGATATACAGGACCAAAATCAAAAATCGCTCGTAAGTTTGGCGAAGCAATTTTCGGAGATGATAAATCTTTCGAAAAAAAGAATTACCCTCCAGGACAACACGGTAATAACAGAAGAAGAGGAAAGAAATCCGAATATTCTGTTCAGTTGATGGAAAAGCAAAAAGCTAAATATACCTATGGTATTTTAGAGAAGCAGTTTAGAAACCTTTTCCAGACTGCAAAGAGAAAAGAAGGTGTTGCAGGTGAAATTTTACTTCAATTATGTGAGTCTCGTTTAGATAACGTGGTTTATAGAATGGGTATTTCTCCAACAAGAAGTGGTGCAAGACAATTAGTATCTCATAGACACATTACGGTAAATGGAGAGTTGGTAAACATACCTTCTTATTCATTGAAAGCAGGAGATGTTGTTGGTGTTAGGGAGAAATCTAAATCATTACAAAGTATACAAGATTCATTAGCTGCCAGTAGTGCAGTCTATGAGTGGATTTCTTGGAACAGTGAAAAGAAAGAAGGTACTTATGTTACCGTTCCTGAAAGATTACAGATTCCAGAAAATATCAAAGAACAATTAATCGTGGAGTTATACTCTAAATAAACAATACCGATCCAATTATGGCATTATTTAATTTTCAGAAACCCGATAAAGTAATAATGATCGATTCCTCTGATTTCGAAGGTAAATTCGAATTTCGCCCTTTGGAACCTGGTTATGGATTAACTGTTGGGAATGCATTAAGACGAGTATTGCTTTCTTCTTTAGAAGGTCATGCAATTACTTCGGTTAGGATTGATAAGGTAGAGCATGAGTTTTCTACCATACCTGGCGTTGTTGAAGATGTAACAGAGATTATATTAAACTTGAAACAAGTTCGTTTCAAAAAGCAAATAGAAGATTCAGAAGCTGAAGTCGTTTCAATTTCTGTTAGCGGTAAGAACCAATTAACTGCCGGTGATTTTCAAAAGTTTATTTCTGGTTATCAAGTGTTGAATCCAGATTTAGTGCTTTGTAATATGGATGACAAAGTTAGCATCAATATGGAAATTACTATTGAAAAAGGCAGAGGTTATGTTCCTGCAGAGGAAAATAAAAAATCTGGCGCACCATTAGGTACTATTGCTGTAGATTCTATTTTTACACCTATTAAAAACGTAAAGTATAGTATAGAAAATTTTCGTGTAGAGCAAAAGACGGATTATGAAAAGTTAGTCTTTGAAATATCTTCTGATGGATCAATACATCCAAAAGATGCTTTAACGGAAGCTGCAAAAGTTCTTATTCATCACTTCATGTTATTCTCTGACGAGCGTATTACATTAGAAGCTGATGAAATTGCTCAAACTGAGACTTATGATGAAGAGTCTTTACACATGAGACAGTTATTAAAAACTAAATTAGTGGACATGGATCTTTCTGTTCGTGCTCTAAACTGTTTAAAAGCGGCTGAAGTTGATACTTTAGGTGATTTAGTTTCTTTTAATAAGAATGATTTAATGAAGTTCAGAAACTTCGGTAAGAAATCTTTGACTGAACTTGAAGAGCTTGTAATTAACAAGGGTTTAAGTTTTGGTATGGATTTATCAAAATATAAATTAGATAAAGATTAATTAATCATATTTTGCTCCTCGGTCTAACGAGTTTGGTAGCAAGATGATAAAATAAAAACATGAGACACGGTAAAAAAATTAACCACTTAGGTAGAAAAACTGCCCATAGAAAGGCAATGTTAGCTAACATGGCTTGTTCTTTGATCGAGCATAAAAGAATTAACACTACAGTTGCTAAAGCTAAAGCTTTAAAACAATTTGTAGAGCCTTTGATCACTAAGTCAAAAGCTGAAAATAATGTTAGTGCTGAGAAAGGTACGCACAACAGACGTATCGTTTTTAAAAACCTACGTGATAAGAACGCTGTTACAGAATTGTTCAGTGTAGTATCTGAAAAGGTTGCAGATAGACCAGGTGGTTATACTAGAATTATAAAATTAGGTAATCGTTTAGGTGATAACGCTGATATGGCAATGATAGAATTGGTTGATTTCAACGAATTGTACAACGCTGGCAAACCTAAGAAGAAATCTACAAGAAGAAGTAGAAGATCAAGTGGAAGCGATGCTGCTGCCGTTTCTTCTGAGAAAGAAACCAAAGTAGAAGAAGCTCAAACTGAAACAGAAGCTAAGACAGATGATTCTAAGGAATAAAATTGTCAATAAATATTAATAATGAAAAGGGATAAGCTTTCTGGCTTATCCCTTTTTTTATGTTTTTTTGTGAACGAATAAATTATAAGACTAAAATGAAATATCAGGCAAAGAGAAAAGCTATTATATTACTTGCAGATGGTACTATCTTTTATGGAAAATCTGTGGGAGATAAGGAAGGTACCGCTTTTGGAGAAGTATGTTTCAATACCGGAATGACAGGATATCAAGAGATATTTACCGACCCTTCTTATTTTGGGCAAATTATGGTTACCACTAATGCTCATATAGGTAATTATGGAGTTAATGCAGAGGAAGTAGAATCAGAATCCATAAAGATTTCTGGATTAGTTTGTAGAAATTTCAGTTATGAATATTCAAGGCCTTTGGCAGATGATAGTTTGCAAGGTTTTTTAGAAAAAAATGAGTTGTTTGCCATTTCTGATGTAGATACGCGTGCCTTAGTTAGCTACATAAGGGATAACGGGGCAATGAATGCCGTAATTTCTACTGACGTTGAGAATATTGAGGAATTGAAAAATCGCCTTAAGGAGGTGCCTAGTATGGAAGGTTTGGAGCTTGCATCTAAAGTTTCAACTAAAGAACCCTATTTTGTTGGTGATGAGAATGCAACTTTTAAAATTGCTGCACTGGATATAGGTATTAAGAAAAACATACTAAGAAACCTTGTGAAGCGTGGAGCATATGTTAAGGTGTTTCCTTACAATAGTAGCTTTGAAGAAATGTCTTCTTGGAATCCGGATGCTTTTTTTATTTCAAATGGACCTGGTGATCCGGAACCATTGGTGGATGCCATTGCCGCAGTTAAAAAAATGATTCAAACTGATAAACCTTTATTTGGTATTTGTCTAGGGCATCAAGTTTTGGCATTGGCAAACGGGGTCTCTACTTATAAAATGCATAATGGGCATAGGGGAATAAATCACCCTATTTTAAACCTACTAACAGGAAAAGGAGAAATTACTTCTCAAAATCATGGTTTTGCAATAAATAGGGAAGAAACGGAAGCCAACGATAATTTGGAAATTACGCATACACACCTTAATGATCAAACTGTAGCTGGTATTCGTATGAAAAATAAAGATGTGTTTTCAGTTCAATATCATCCAGAGGCAAGTCCAGGACCACATGATGCTGACTATCTTTTTGATGATTTTTTTAAATTAATTGAGAAAAGTGCAAAACATAACGAAATAGTTTAAATAAACATTAAATTATTGGGAAATCTAATGTGTAAATAAACCCATTGATTTTCCCGTTTCGTATCTTTACTTTTTCAAACAAACAACAAATAAAAAGATTAAAAATGAGTATTATTTTAAATGTTCACGCAAGACAGATATTGGATTCTAGAGGTAATCCTACTGTTGAAGTAGATGTAGTTACAGAAAATGGTGTAATGGGTAGAGCGGCGGTTCCTTCTGGTGCTTCTACTGGTGAGCATGAAGCTGTTGAGTTACGTGATGGAGGTGAAACTTTCATGGGCAAAGGTGTCATGAAAGCTGTAGATAATGTAAATAGTGTTATTGCTGAAGAAATTTTAGGAATGAGCGTGTTCGATCAAAACCTATTAGATCAAACTATGATAGATTTAGATGGTACGCCTAATAAATCTAAATTAGGAGCTAACGCAATATTAGGGGTTTCTCTTGCTGCTGCCAAGGCTGCTGCAAACGAATTGGGACTTTCACTTTTTAGATATATTGGTGGTGTTAGCGCAAATACGCTACCGGTACCAATGATGAACATTATAAACGGTGGTTCTCATTCAGATGCACCTATCGCATTCCAAGAATTTATGGTTATGCCTGTTAAGGCAAAAAGTTTTTCGCACGCCATGCAAATGGGGACGGAAATTTTCCATAATCTTAAAAAGGTTTTACATGACCGTGGACTTAGTACCGCAGTAGGTGATGAAGGTGGTTTTGCACCAAACCTTGCCGGTGGTACTGAAGATGCTTTGGATACTATTGCAAAAGCTGTCAAAAACGCGGGTTATACCTTAGGTGATGATGTTATGATCGCATTGGATTGTGCTGCGGCAGAATTTTTTGTGGATGGTAAATATGACTATACTAAATTTGAAGGTGAATCTGGTGTAATTAGAACATCTGAAGAGCAGGCACAGTATTTGGCCGATCTAAGCGCCAAGTATCCTATTATCTCTATTGAGGACGGTATGGATGAGAATGATTGGGATGGTTGGAAATCCTTGACTGACAAAATTGGTGATAAGGTTCAATTAGTTGGTGATGATTTATTCGTAACCAATGTAGAGCGTTTATCTACAGGTATAGAAAAAGGTATTGCAAATTCAATTTTGATAAAAGTAAATCAAATTGGTACCTTGACAGAGACAATTGCAGCTGTTAATATGGCAAAGAATGCGGGTTATACTTCAGTAATGTCACACCGTTCCGGTGAAACGGAAGATAATACTATAGCAGATTTAGCGGTTGCCTTAAATACAGGTCAAATAAAAACTGGTTCAGCTTCAAGATCTGACCGTATGGCCAAGTATAACCAACTACTTCGTATTGAGGAAGAATTAGGAAGTACGGCTTACTACCCTCAAGAAAAGGCTTTTAAATTAGGTTAATTTTTAAGAATAATAATTAATTAAGCCTTTCTTTCTAGAAAGGCTTTTTTTTTGGCATACTTCAAAACTTTAACTACCTTTTGAGAATAAATCAATATTAATCTCTCTTTGTTAGCGTATGAATAATTTTCTTTTTGTTTCCGCAGAGAATGACGCCATTCCTGATTGTAAAGCTGGTGGAATGGGTGACGTTGTCAGGGATGTTCCTAGGGAAATATCAAAGCGAGATGATAGGGTTCATGTAGTTGTGCCTTCTTATTCTAGACTACATAAAAACGGGATCTTTAAAACAAAACTTGAATTTAGTCTTAGGGGTGTACCATATTCTGCCGAATTATATGAAGTTATTCCAAAGAGAGTAGATAAGAATATAACACATTATGTTATACATCATCCTGAAATTACAGAAGGAGGTATAGCGCATATTTATCATGATGATCCAACAGAGCCTTTTTTTAATGATTTTATAAAGTTCATTATATTTTGTACCGCTACGGCCGAGGCTATTAAAATAAAGGCATTTGGTGATTTGGATATTGTGCATATGCACGATTGGCATTCTGCGGCGCTTTTGTTTATAAAAAGATATCATCCGCAGTACCAAGATTTGAAAAAGGTTAGATATGTATACACTATCCACAATTTAGCGATACAAGGGATACGTCCTTTTTATAACAATTACGCATCTGTCAACAATTGGTTTCCTGAAATTCAATTGGATCACAGGACTTTGATGGATCCTCGCTACCAAGATTGCATTAATTTAATGGCTGTTGGCATTCGTTTTGCCGATGCGGTACATACAGTTTCACCATCTTACAAAGAAGATGTTCTTTTGCCTAGTAGAAGACCGGAGTTTATAGGAGGAGAAAGTTTAGAACAGGATTTGATCAATGCAAACAATGAAGGTAGACTTTTTGGCATTTTAAATGCAAGTAACTATGGCAATATTAGAGAAGCGGAAAAGGGATTGTTATATAGAAATACGGTAAAGGCAATTTTTAGATGGCTTCAAGAAAACTCAAAAAAATATAAAGCTGATTTTCTTGCCCATACCGGTGAAAAAATTATGCAGTTGGTGGACAATAGACCAAAATTTATTGTGTCTAGTGTGGCTAGGCTTACGGAACAAAAATTTTATTTTTTAAAACGATCTCCGGAAGCTTTTGAGAAAATGCTCTCAAGATTAAATGATATAGATGGCATATTCATATTATTGGGTACAGGTGACCCAGATTACGAAGAGTTTTTTCGTCATATGAGTTATCATCATAAAAATTTCGTATTCACGAATGGGCAATCTGAAGATTTAATAGACTCTATGTATTTAGAGACAGATTTATATTTTATGCCTAGTTTGTTTGAGCCATGCGGTATTAGCCAAATGTTGGCAATGAGAAATGGTAATCCATGTTTGGTACATCATACAGGCGGTCTTAAAGATACCGTGGAACATTTAAAAACAGGCTTTGCTTTTAGCGGTGACACCTATGATGAGCAAATTACCAATATGGTTAAGAGTTTTGATGAAGCCTTGACTATTTGGGAAAATGATAAAACTACTTGGAAAAAAATTAAGGCCAACGCTAAAAAAGTTCGTTTCACTTGGGAAAAATCATTAGATGCCTATTACGAGTCATTATATCTGTTGTAATGAAAGCCTTTCATAGTACTTATTGTTAATTTTACCCAAAACAGATTTGTGAAATTGGTAGACCAATCCTGTTTTGTTAACTTTACGAGAAGTATATAAAACGTAAAAATAAAAATGTCAGACAAAGCTATTTTAGAATATAATGGTGAAAAATTCGAGTTTCCTATTATTAAAGGAACCGAAAATGAACTTGCAATAGATATCAAATCATTGCGTTCGGTAACCAAAGGAATTATAACTATTGATCCAGGTTATAAAAACACAGGATCGTGTGAAAGTGCAATTACTTTTTTAGATGGCGAGAAAGGTATTTTACGTTACAGAGGGTACTCAATAGAAGAATTAGCTGAGAAAGCGGATTTCTTGGAAGTTGCTTATGCATTAATATTTGGAAATTTACCAAATAAAGAAGAGCTGTCTAAATTTCATAAGGATATTAAAGACGAATCTCATGTAGATGAAGAAATGAAAAAGATATTGGATGGTTTTCCAAAATCTGCTCACCCAATGGGTGTTCTGTCATCGTTAACCAGTGCGTTGATTGCATTTAACCCATCTACGGTAGATGTAAGTTCAGATGAAGATATGTACCATGCCATTGTACGTATTTTAGCGAAATTCCCAGTTCTTGTAGCTTGGACTTTGCGTAAAAAGAAAGGACTTCCTTTAGATTATGGAGATGATAGTTTAGGCTATGTAGAGAACATTCATAAAATGATGTTCAAGCGTCCTAACCAAGATTATAAACAAAACAAGGTTGTCATAGAGGCATTGGACAAATTATTGATTTTGCATGCGGATCATGAGCAAAACTGTTCTACTAGTACAGTTCGTATCGTTGGGTCTTCACATGCCGGTTTGTTCGCATCTTTATCTGCCGGTATTTCTGCTCTTTGGGGACCATTGCACGGTGGTGCCAACCAAGCGGTATTAGAAATGCTTGAGGCTATTGAAGCTGATGGTGGCGATACTAAAAAGTATATGGCTAAAGCTAAGGATAAATCTGACCCGTTCAGATTAATGGGCTTCGGTCATAGAGTATACAAAAACTTTGATCCCCGTGCCAAAATTATTAAAGTTGCTGCAGATGAGGTGTTAGCTGATCTAGGAATAGATGATCCTATTTTGGATATTGCAAAAGGCCTGGAAAAAGAAGCGCTTGAAGATCAGTATTTTGTAGATAGAAAATTATACCCGAATGTGGATTTCTATTCAGGTATTATATATAGAGCTTTAGGTATACCAACAGAAATGTTTACGGTAATGTTCGCTCTTGGTAGATTGCCAGGGTGGATCGCTCAGTGGAGAGAAATGAGGTTGAACGGTGAACCTATCGGTAGGCCAAGACAAGTTTATGTTGGTGAAAATTTAAGACCTTTTGTCGAACTTGATAAAAGGTAGATTGCTACCGTTAATAAAAAAACAAAAAGCTCTTTTAATTTTTAAAGGGGCTTTTTTTTTGTGCCAGTTTTAATTCAGATTTAAATAAATACAAATGTTACAGTTAAATATTAACGACGAAATTTCACCTTTGAAAGCCGTTGTTTTAGGAATAGCCAAAAGTTCTGGACCAACACCAACTTTGGAAGAGGCTTATGATCCAAAATCTGCAGAACATATTAAAGCGGGTACATACCCCGTTGAAGCTGATATGATTGCAGAAATGGAAGCTTTTAGAAAGGTTTTTGAGAAGTATGATGTTAAGGTCTTTAGACCTGAAGTTCTTGAAGATTGTAATCAAATATTTACTAGGGATATAGCTTTTGTAATAGAAGATAAATTAATAAAAGCCAATATACTGCCTGATCGAGAACAAGAGGTTGAGGCAATATTACATGTTTTGGATAAAATTGATGACAATAATATATTAACTCCGCCAGAAGATGTTCATGTTGAAGGAGGTGATGTAATGCCTTGGAACGATTATATTTTTGTAGGTACCTATACCGCAAAAGATTATCGTTCTTTTATTACAGCAAGAACAAATAAGGCAGCTGTTGATTACTTGAAAAAACAATTTCCGCATAAAACGGTTAAATCATTCGAACTTAGAAAATCTAACACAGTAGCTAAAGAGAATGCGCTGCATTTAGATTGTTGTTTTCAGCCTTTGGGTAACGGAAAAGCTATTATACATAAAAACGGGTTCTTGATAGAGGAAGAGTACCAGTGGCTGGTTGATTTTTTTGGTAAGGAAAATATTTTTGAGATAGATGCAAATGAAATGTACCATATGTATAGTAATGTTTTTTCTATATCGCCAGATGTAGTCGTTTCTGAAAAAAACTTTACACGTTTAAACAATTGGTTGCGAGAGCAAGGCTTTACGGTAGAGGAAATACCGTACGCAGAAATATCAAAACAAGAAGGGTTGTTGCGTTGTAGTACATTACCCTTGATCAGATCATAATTCATAAAACAACAAACAATTTAATTAGTACCCCTATGCAAATAACAAATACAATATTGATGATCCGCCCGGTATCCTTTAGGATGAACGAGCAGACCGCTGTGAACAACTACTTCATGGAAGATATTGATATGAAGAATCAAGAAATAAACAAGAAAGCCCAAGAGGAGTTTGATGCTTTTGTATCCGTATTAAAAGATAAAGGAGTTAATGTTATAGTAGTTCAAGATACCAAAGAGCCAGATACACCAGATAGTATTTTTCCCAATAACTGGATTTCTTTCCATGCCAACGGTACGGTAGGTGTATACCCAATGTTTGCAGAAAATAGAAGAAATGAAAGAAGAGAAGATGTTTTTGAGATATTGGAAGAGAACGGTTTTAAAATTAATGATGTTATAGATTATACTTCTGCCGAAGATGAAGAACTGTATCTTGAGGGTACTGGTAGTATATTATTGGATAGGGTAAACAAAAAAGCATATTGCGCACTCTCTGAACGGGCGGATGAAGATTTGTTCATTGAATTTTGTGAAGATTTTGATTTCTTTCCGGTTATATTTACGGCTAACCAGTCTGTAGACGGTAAAAGATTGCCCATCTACCACACCAATGTAATGATGGCTCTGGCGGAAAATTTTGTAGTTATATGTGCAGATACCATTGATGACAAGAAAGAACGTAAAAATGTGTTGGACCATCTTAAAAAAGATGGAAAGGAAGTAATCGCTATTACCGAACAACAAATGCATCATTTTGCAGGAAATATGCTTCAAGTACTAGGTAGCGATGATAAAAGATATATGGTTATGAGTTCTGCTGCTTATCATAGTTTACGACCAGAGCAAGTTGCGCAAATTGAGAATCACTGTGGTATACTGCACAGTTCTTTACATACTATTGAAACTTGTGGAGGTGGTAGTGCCCGCTGTATGATGGCAGAAGTGTTTCTTCCAAAGAACTAAATTGAATAGTTACCCTGTTGAAATTATATATTTTAATGGGGTAACTTTTTTGTAAAGTATTCGCTATCTTCATAGGGGTTAGGTGTTTTACATATTTATATCACTATGAAGTCAAAACCATTTTGCGTTGTTTTAGTATTATCTGTCTTCGGCTATCTGTTCGTTTGGGCAAATACGCCCAAGATTTCTAAATACGGACCGGTAGAGCTAACATCTAAAAGTTCTAACCAAGATTATGATAAGATGATGGATGTACTTACCCATCAACGTTGTATGAATTGTCATCCTAGTGATGATATTCCTAAGCAGGGAGATGAAAGTCATCCTCATTATTTTGGTATGGCCAGGGGAGAAGATGATCATGGTTTTGAAGCTACTAATTGTAACACCTGTCATCAATCAGAAAATAATTTAAATTCTGGAGTTCCCGGTGCACCACATTGGGCATTGGCTCCGGCTTCCATGGCTTGGGAAGGACTGACAAGGAAGGAAATTGCAGAACGATTGTTGGATATGACCATGAATGGCAATAGAAGTCATGAAGATCTAGTTAAACACATGACAGAGGATGATCTTGTACTTTGGGCATGGGAACCAGGTATAGATGCCAATGGTAAGCAACGATCTTTACCACCTGTTTCTAAAGAAGAATTTAAGGAGGCGGTTGAAAATTGGTTTGCCAACGGGGCAATAATCCCATCTAAATAATAAATTTTATGGAAATTTCTATGACTGTTAACGGTATGCATAAAACCGTTTCTATAGCAGATGAAAACACCCCTTTACTATGGGTCGTAAGAGACACTTTAGGTTTAAAGGGAACTAAATTTGGCTGTGGAAAGGCAGCGTGTGGCGCTTGTACCTTGCATGTAGATGGTGAAGCGGTGCGTTCATGCTCTTATCCGGTAAAATTTGCGGAAGGTAAAGATGTGACTACTATTGAAGGTTTAGGAGATAGAGAAAATCCGCATCCAGTTCAACAAGCTTGGATAGATGAAGTTGTGCCTCAATGTGGCTATTGCCAGCCTGGTTTTATGATGGCTACAGCTGCCCTTTTAAATAAAGTGTCCAAACCTACCGATGAGGATATTGATAATAATATTATAAATGTATGTCGATGTGGTACCTATTATCGAATGCGAAAAGCTATACATAAAGCTGCAGAGTTGCATTCGAAGAAAGAAATTTATGAATCTAAAGAGTTATAATAGATGGCTGATAAAGGAAATGATTCAAAAAAAACTTCTAGACGTAAATTCTTGATTAAAGGTGGTTTGGGAACTGTTGGTGTAGTTGCAATTGGTGCATACATTTTTAGGAATCCAATTCGTAGAGAATTATTAGGATTTGCAAATTCACTTGAAGCTCCTTACACGGATAATACCGATAAACCCATGATGTGGTTTGAAGTGACCAAGATCAACGAAATTCTGTTGCATTCTCCTAAAATGGAAATGGGGCAGGGGACATTTACTGGAATTGCCCAAATGGCCGCAGATGAACTGTCGGTTTCCATGGATCAGATAAAGGTTGTCCATGCCGCTTCATCTACCGGTAATGTTGATAGCTTTGCAACAGGCGGTAGTACTTCAATTTCAGGATTATGGGAACCTTTAAGGGAACTCGCTGCCATGCTTAGGGTTATGCTTATAAAGGAAGCTGCTCGTAAGATGAATGTCGGTATTGATGAACTTTCAGTAGAAAACGGTATCATATCGGCTAAGGGAAAAAGTTTAACGTATGCACTTGCGGCAGAGGGTGTTGAAAATTGGGAGATACCTGATGTTCCTGCTTTGAAAGATATAAAAGATTATAAATTTATAGGTAAGCCGGTGCCGAGGGTAGATTTGGATGCTAAGGTATATGGCAATCCCATTTTTGGGATGGATGCAGAAATGCCGGGAATGCTCTACGGTGCAGTTGTAAGGCCTTCAAAAATTGGGTCAACTTTTGTAAGCGCGGATATCTCGGCAGCAGAGCACATGCCGGGTGTAGTAAAAATAATAGTTGAAGATGATTTTGTTGGCGTAGTCGCCAATTCTATGATGGAAGCTGAGCATGCCAAAAATGCCATAAACGTTACATGGGGAAACTATGGGGATTTAGATACTGCAGCCATTAAAAATATGATGACCGTTGGTAACGGTAATTCTACCACCATACAGAAAAATGGTAATGCTTTTGGTGAGGATGATGATTTTGAAATATTAGAATTTAGAAGTCCTATTGGGGCACATGCGCAAATTGAACCTAATGGTGTTGTGGCTTCTGTAGATGGTGACAGCGCTACCATAAAAATTTCAACACAAGTTGTAAGTATAACTAGAAAAGAAGTTGCAAAACGCTTAGGTTTAGATACCGAAAAAGTGAATATTGTGCCTACTTATCTAGGTGGTGGTTTTGGTAGAAGGTTGCATACGCCACATGCTGTACAGGCAGCTGTAATGTCTAAAGCTGTAGGTAAACCTGTGAAATATTTTTTTAGTAGAAAAGAGGAGTTTCAGCATGATATGTTTCGCCCGCCAACACATCATATTATTAAGGGGAAATTAAACAGTGAAGGTTTTTTAGATACGCTGGAACATGAGTTTGTAAGTGGTGATGTGGCTACAGATTCAGCTTTAATACCCAATTTTTTGACTAACTTTTTAGGGGCAGATGTAGGCGCTATTCGTGGCGGATTTATTCAATACACTGCTATTCCTAACTTTAGGGCGGTTTATTGGCATGTAGTTTTGCCTTTTGCAACTAGTTGGTGGCGTAGTTTAGGTTTATTGGCCAACACTTTTGCTATGGAAAGCTTTATAGATGAAATGGCAATTAAGGCAAAAAAGAATGCTGTAGAATTTAGAATAGGCCAAATTGGCGAGTCGCCTATTGATGTTAGGTTAAAAAATGTAATTAAAGCAGCAGCTAAAAAAGCAAATTATCATGAAGAAGTCATAAATGGCCGTGCAATGGGCTTTGCTGCTTCCATAGATGCTAATACACCTTGCGCCCAAGTAGCCGAGGTCTCTATTGTAGATAATGAAATAGTTGTACATAAGGTAACCGTAGCTATGGATCCAGGTTTGGCGGTAAATCCGGATCAAATACGTGCACAATGCGAAGGTTGTGTGATCATGGGGATAAGTGCAGTGCTCTATGAAGAAATGTTTGTAGAAAATGGAGAATTGACCCCGACCATTTACGGTCCATATCAAATGGCTTTAATGAAAAACGCCCCTAAAGAAATTGATGTGGTTCTACTACAGGGTAAAGATACGCCTGGTGCGGTAGGGGAGCCACCTCTAGGACCAATTGGTGCAGCAATAGCAAATGCTGTTAGACGCTTAACTGGAGAAAGATTAACGGAGTTGCCCTTAAAATTATCTAAGACGGTTTAAGGTAAGGGTGTTATATCAGTTGGCATTTTTTTGATTGGCAATATTCTTGATCATTCCGCCAAAGATAAAATAGTGAAAAGGTACTATACTGTACCAATATAATCTACCTCTTAATCCTCGTGGTCTAAATGTTGCGGTTTGATGAAGAATATTGTTTTCGTCAATCTTAAACTCTAGCCATGCTTCGCCGGGTAGTTTCATTTCGGCAAATAGTAATAATCGTTTGGCTTTTTTATCCGCTAGTAATACCCGCCAAAAATCCAATGAGTCACCTGCAAAAATTTTATGTGCATGTGTTCTGCCACGTCGTAGTCCAACTCCACCAGAAAGCTTGTCTATAAAGCCCCTTATTTTCCAGAGCCAATTTCCGTAGTACCATCCGGTTTCACCGCCAATACTCCAAATGCGCTCTAGAACCTCATCAGGATTTGAAATTTTAAGTTGTTTGTAATCTTTAAGAATGCCATATTTAGGCACCTGTATGTGTTTTTCCAAATTGTCCACAAAACGACCACTGATCATACTGTCTTTCCAACTACTGATCACTAAGTTCTGTTCTATTTTTTTAAAGGCCAAATCAATAGCATCTTTGTATGTATGAGGCGTAATGCCAAGTATGTCTTGCAAACGTGTGTCCTTTGCTACTACTTCTATCTTCATGCTGTCTACCAAGTTTAATGCAAGCTTGTATGATGTTGAGGTTACAAAGTATAGCCAATATGATGATAGTTTAGGTGTCATGACCGGTACTGTCCAAATCCAGTTTTTAAAACCTCTTACTTCTGCATACTTATGGAGCATTTCCTTATAGGTAAGAACGTTTGGTCCTGCAATGTCAAAAGACTCGTTGTAGGTTTTGTCATTACCCAATACTCCTGTTAAAAAGGTAATAACGTCACGTATGGCAATGGGTTGCGTTTTTGTCAATACCCATTTGGGAGTAATCATTACCGGTAATTTTTCACATAAATCCCGAATGATCTCAAAAGAGGAACTTCCGGAACCTACAATAATTCCGGCTCTTAAAACTGTTAGGTTAAAATTGCCTTGGTAAAGTATATCCTCCACATTTTTTCGTGACTGTAAATGTTTTGAAAGATTTTTATCATTGACAATTCCACTTAAATAAACTACTTGCTTAATTTGAGTTTTGGAAACATACTTGTTAAAATTCTCAGCAGTTTTCGCCTCCATTTCATCAAAGTCCTGTGTAGAAGAACTCATAGAGTGAATTAAAAAATAAGCGGCGTCTATATCTTTTGGGACTACATTTTCTTTAGGCTCCTCTAAAAAATCAATCTCAATGACTTCTATCAGATTTCTTGTTTCTTTGTCTACCGAAAGTCTAGTTTCATCACGTACCGCACAAACAATTTCATGTCCCATTTCTAAAAGCTGCGGTAGAAGTCGCATACCTATATAACCATTGGCACCGGTGAGTAGTATCTTCATTATTTAGGTATTTTGAACATCATAAAGATGTAATAAATTGGTAGTAAGGTCACAACTGCCACAATTATTAATGATAGGCTTGAGATTTTAAACCCTATGTCTATTTTATAAGCTTGCAATATGGTTTCTATAATTACAGGAGTAGCTATAATTGCTATTAACAAGTTCATTAATATCAACATTTGTAATGACATGTTGTAAACTTGTGGAGCATTCTTTTCTGTTACCTTAACCGGATAATTCATGTTCCAAGGTTTTACTTTTTTTATAATTAGATAAAGTAGTGTGTAAGTAAAACACATTATCAAAGGTAGTGTCCAAATAGTATTTTTCTTGCCATACCCGTCAACGTCTCCTCTGTAATTAAAATGTGAAGGAATAGTTTCGGGTAAATCAGCATAAAAAATTGCAATGACTAGTAAATTTAAAGCTAGTATTATCCACCCGGCGAAAATCAAGCTTTGTTGATTTTTTGTAAGATTTATAGCTATTTTAGGCAGATTTGCGAACATATTATAGGTCTTCTATTGATGTTGGTGCATTATCGGCCTTATAGTCCAATATTTTTTTGAAGAATTTCTGAACGGCTTTGGTATCAGATGCTACTTTTATAAAATGATGGTCTTTATAGATAGAATAAACAGATGCTTCACCTTTATATATAGAAAGTTTGTAATAAGGGACCACCAATGCATATGATTCTAACAATGATCGGAACCCTACTATGATTCCTTTTGGTCTCATTTCTATATTGCACGTATCTCTATTATTATCTAAAATCAATAAATTTCTAATTTCAATACTCGTTTCCGTAATTATTAATTTTGGAGAACCTATACCGTTCAAAGACCATCTTTCTTTCAAAGTAAAAGGTTTGCCCACTTCAGTGTCAATTTTTCTTGAAATCTCTTTGTTATTATAAGTTACGTTTACGAGCATGGTAAAATTGTTGCGCAGTTTTCATTAAAGTTAACGAAATGCCGAATCAATGCCGCATCTGTTCATCTTAAAGCATAAAAAATGTTTAATTTTGCAGCCTTAATTAAACGTTTTGGTGAATATTCAAGAGGTACTATCAGATAAAGTAAAAGAGGCGGTAAAATCTATTTTTGACAAAGAATTGCCAAATGTAGAGTTTCAGCCTACCCGTAAAGATTTTGAAGGAGATATCACAATTGTGGTTTTCCCAATGTTGCGTGTGGTAAAGGGAAACCCTGTTCAAATTGGTGAGCAAATTGGTGCTTATTTAGAAGAGCATGTTACTGCTGTTGCCGGCTTTAACGTGATTAAAGGATTTTTGAACATTGTTATCAATGATGGATTTTATCTAGATTTTTTCAATTCTATTATTGCTACCAAAAATTACGGATATGTAAAAGAATCTGATGATGCAGTGATGGTAGAATATTCTTCACCAAATACCAATAAGCCATTACACCTAGGGCATATTCGTAATAACTTATTAGGATATTCTGTTGCAGAAATTTTAAAGGCATCTGGTAAGAAGGTTTATAAAACTCAAATTATCAATGACCGTGGTATTCATATTTGCAAGAGTATGGTGGCATGGCAGAAGTTTGGAAATGGAGTAACGCCAGAGTCAACAGGGTTAAAAGGAGATAAGTTAGTTGGTAATTATTATGTGGCTTTTGATAAAGCCTACAAAGAGCAAATAGCGGAGTTGGTTGCTAAAGGTACGGAACAGAAAGTTGCGGAAAAAGAAGCGCCAATATTATTGGAAGCACAAGAAATGCTTTTAAAATGGGAGTCTGGAGACGAAGAAACCGTTGCACTTTGGAAAACCATGAACGGTTGGGTATATAAAGGTTTTGAGGTTACTTATAAAAATCTTGGAGTTGATTTTGATACCCTTTATTATGAAAGTGACACGTATCTTTTAGGAAAAGATGTTGTTGCCGAAGGATTAAAAAAAGGCGTATTCTTTAAAAAAGAAGACGGTAGTGTTTGGATAGATTTGACCGAAGATGGTTTGGATGAAAAAATTGTACTTCGTTCAGATGGAACAGCGGTATATATGACCCAAGATATTGGTACAGCAATACAACGTGTAAAAGATCACCCAGATGTAAATGGTATGGTGTATACCGTAGGTAATGAGCAAGATTACCACTTTAAGGTATTGTTTCTGATTTTACAAAAACTTGGTTTTTCTTGGTCTAACAAACTTCATCACTTAAGCTACGGAATGGTAGATCTACCTAGCGGAAAAATGAAAAGTAGGGAAGGTACTGTTGTAGATGCCGATGATCTTATGGCAGATATGACCCAAACTGCTGCAAATATTTCAGAAGAGTTAGGTAAGCTAGATGACTATAACGAAGAAGAAAAGCAAGCACTTTATAAAATGATCGGTTTAGGGGCTTTAAAATATTACATATTAAAAGTAGATCCTAAAAAACGTATTTTGTTTGATCCGGAAGAGTCGGTAGATTTTCAAGGAAATACGGGTCCGTTTATTCAATATACCTATGCACGTATTCAGTCTATTTTAAGAAAGGCAGAAAGTATGGGAATCGACACTGCTAACGAAGCTAAGGTTACAGCGCTTCATAGCAAGGAAAAGGAGTTGATCAAGCAATTACAATTGTTCCCTGTCACTATACAATTAGCTGCGGATAATTATAGTCCGGCTTTGATTGCAAACTATACATATGACTTGGTTAAAGAGTTTAATTCTTTCTATCAGCAAGTCTCTATTTTAGGTGAAACCGATGATGCTAAAAAGGCATTACGTGTTCAATTGTCCAAGAAGGTTTCGGAGGTTATACAAGATGCATTTGCTTTGTTGGGCGTATCGGTTCCGGAACGTATGTAATTAGTAGTAGGAGCTTCTATTTTATTTTTTAACCCGTATGTTCATGGCAAGGTACTATGGTATTGTATGCTCTAGTATCATTGCAATTTGTCGAATACTTAAGCTTTCAAAGTCTAAGAATCCCATTCTCCCGTATATATAATCAGAATTTCTTGAACGTTGCATTAATACCCGTACCAAATTGGTTTAATCGGGTAAATACTATTTAAAAGAAATCCGTTAAAAAAGTTTTAGGAAAAACATCTAAAAGTATTTCATTGGCAGTAAAGAGTTGGGCCTCGCCTATGATATTGATAGATGTTTTTGTGGAGGAGTTTATGAAAATAGAATTCCTTTTTTGCCCCACAAGCAACTTTAGAGCATCCATTTATAGTGGATGCTCTTTTGTTTTGTTTATTTTCTGGCACTTGCTACGAATTTTACATTGATATTATTAAATTTGTAACCCCTTAAAAAAGAAAAGAATGTTCGATAATTTAAGCGATAAGCTAGACAAGGCATTACATGTACTAAAAGGACATGGTCAGATTACAGAAATTAATGTTGCAGAGACTACCAAAGAAGTACGCCGAGCCTTATTGGATGCGGATGTTAACTTTAAAATAGCCAAAGAATTTACCAATAGGGTAAAAGAAAAGGCATTGGGGCAAGATGTATTGACCACCTTGCAGCCTGGCCAGTTAATGGTCAAGATTGTAAAAGATGAGCTAACCCAATTAATGGGCGGTGAGTCAGAAGGTATTAACCTTTCAGGTAATCCATCGGTTATTTTAATGTCTGGTTTACAGGGTTCTGGTAAAACTACCTTTTCTGGTAAACTTGCCAATTTCCTAAAAACAAAGAAAACTAAAAAGCCATTATTGGTGGCTTGTGATGTATACCGTCCTGCTGCAATTGATCAGTTGCACGTAGTTGGGGAACAGATAGGTGTTGAGGTATATTCAGATAGGGAAAATACAGACCCAGTAGCTATTTCTAAAGCTGGTATAGCACATGCAAAGGCAAACGGACATAATGTGGTCATCATTGATACCGCTGGTCGTTTAGCTGTTGATGAGGCTATGATGAATGAAATATCCAATATTCATAAAGCGATACAACCTCAAGAGACTTTGTTTGTAGTAGATTCTATGACTGGTCAAGATGCTGTAAATACGGCAAAGGCATTCAACGATATCTTGAATTTTGATGGTGTTATCTTAACCAAATTAGATGGTGATACCCGTGGTGGTGCTGCTATTTCTATTAAATCTGTGGTAGATAAGCCAATTAAATTTATTGGTACCGGTGAGAAGATGGAAGCTATAGATGTTTTCTATCCGTCACGTATGGCAGATCGTATCTTGGGTATGGGTGATGTAATATCACTTGTAGAAAGGGCTCAAGAACAGTTTGATGAAGAAGAGGCCAGAAAAATTCAAAAGAAGATTGCTAAAAATAAATTCGGATTCGATGATTTCCTGAGCCAAATTCAGCAAATTAAGAAGATGGGTAATATGAAAGATCTTATGGGGATGATACCTGGTGCAGGTAAAGCCCTAAAAGGTTTGGATATAGATGATGATGCTTTCAAACATATAGAAGCAATTATTTATTCAATGACACCAGATGAGCGTTCTACGCCATCTAAATTAAATGCAAGTAGAAAAAAACGCATTGCAAAAGGTTCAGGTAGGGAAGTTCAAGAAATCAATCAGCTATTAAAGCAGTTCGATCAAATGAGCAAGATGATGAAAATGATGCAAGGCGGTGGCGGTAAGAAGATGATGCAGATGATGGGTGCCATGAAAGGAATGAAATAAAGACCGAATAATACAACCTAACAAAACAACTTAAAGTAAAGCGGATATGGAATTATTGGATGGTAAAAAAGTATCCAACGAAATTAAAGAGGAAATCAAGGCAGAGGTTGCCAAGATGAAAGAGCGTGGTGAAAAAGTACCGCATTTGGCGGCAATTATTGTAGGTAGTGATGGTGCTAGTTTAACCTACGTAGGCAGTAAAGTTCGTTCTTGTGAACGTATTGGTTTTGAATCTACCTTAATTCAAATGCCAAGTACTACTTCTGAGCAAGAATTATTGAACAAGATCAAAGAATTGAACGTTGATGATGATATTGACGGTTTTATTGTTCAATTACCGTTGCCAGAGCAGATAGATACCCAAAAGGTAATTATGGCTGTAGATCCAGATAAGGATGTTGACGGTTTTCACCCTACCAATTTTGGTAAAATGGCTTTGGATATGAGTACGTTCATCCCTGCAACGCCGTTTGGTATTCTTGAATTATTGGAGCGTTATAAAGTAGATACAAAAGGTAAACATACCGTAGTTATTGGCCGTAGCCATATTGTGGGTAGGCCAATGAGTATTTTAATGGGTAGAAAAGGGTGGCCAGGTAACTCTACCGTAACACTTACCCATAGTCATACAAAGAATATTACTCAAATTATATCTCAAGCAGATATTGTAATTTCTGCTTTAGGAGTTCCTAAATTCTTAAAAGCGGAAATGGTAAAAGACGATGCTGTTGTCATTGATGTTGGTATCACCAGAGTACCAGATGATACAAAGGAAAAGGGTTATTATATTACGGGTGATGTTGATTTTGAGAATGTAAGTAAAAAAGCATCCTATATTACACCTGTACCTGGTGGGGTTGGTCCTATGACCATAGCAATGTTACTAAAAAACACATTGTTAGCTCGTGAAAGACATAGAAGTAGAAACTAGAACAGTATAAAATATATTAAAAGCCTTGCAAACTATTGTGGGGCTTTTTTTTATGCCGGTAGTTTCTTGACGGTTACACCGGTTTCGGTAGTGTCGTTAGGTACTAAGATGTCAATATCGTTACTATCATCATAATCGCAACTTGCCAATACGGTTATTGAAATGGTAATCAGTATGGTGTACAGAATTTTTTTCATAACATAGATTTAGGGAGTACTACTAAAATGTCATGTATTTAAAACGTTGAAAATTTAATCTTGGTATTTGATGTCAAAAGAGAATACTGTACCTTTTGTGAAACATTTGTCCTTATGAAAAAAAATCTTTTGTTGTTAGCTATTATCGCTTGTGTAACAAGTTGCACACAGCCACCTAAATTAGAGCGCAAATTTTCAATAAAGGTTAGTTATTCTGCTGAGGTAGATTCTTTGGCAAAAGATGGACGTTTGCTGCTAATGCTTTCTTCGGATGATAGTGATGAACCCCGTTTTCAAATTAATGACGGACTAAACACCCAGCTCATTTTTGGTATGAATGTGGAGAATTGGGCTAAGGATTCAGTGTTGACTTTCAATGAATCTGTGTTTGGTTACCCTTATGAAAGTTTAAAAGATGTACCGCCAGGGGAGTATAATGTGCAGGCACTTCTTAATGTGTATGAAACGTTTAACCTTTCTACCGGGCATACCGTAAAGTTGCCTATGGATAATGGCGAGGGACAACAATGGAATAAATCACCAGGTAATTTATATAGCAAGCCTTTTAAGATAAGGGTTGCTAGCAACGGGTTTGAGAATGTGTCTGTAGAACTAGATCAGGTGATTCCGCCCATTGAAGAACCAAAAGATACCGAGTGGATCAAGCATATAAAGGTGAAATCTGAAAAATTATCCGAATTCTGGGGGAGGGATATCTATTTAGGAGCTCATGTATTGTTGCCTAAGGGATTTAACGAGTATCCGGAGGCCAAATACCCTCTGATGGTTTTTCACGGTCATTTTCCTTCGGATTTTGGCGGATTTAGAACTACACCACCAGACCCTAATTTAAAGCCAGAGTATTCTGAGCGTTTTAGTTTAGAAGGGTATAATATTATTCAACAGCAAGAAGCCTACGATTTTTATAAACGATGGAACGAGCCCGATTTTCCTCGCTTTTTAATTATTGAAATTCAACATCCAACCCCATATTATGATGATTCATATGCAGTGAATTCTGCTAGTCAAGGTCCTTATGGAGATGCTATTACCTATGAGCTTATTCCGGAAATAGAAAAACAGTTCAGGGGCATGGGAGAGGGGTGGTCTCGTTTTCTTTACGGTGGCTCTACCGGCGGTTGGGAAGCTTTGGCGGTACAGGTCAAATATCCAGATGAATACAATGGTTGTTTTGCGGCATGCCCCGATCCTATTGATTTTAGAGCATATACGTTGACAAACATATACGAAGATGAAAATGCATATTATTATCCAAGCGCGCATAAAAAATTAGAAGTGCCCTCACATAGAAATTACTTAGGGCAAATTCAATCTACACTAAGACAAGGAAATCACTTAGAGTTGGTGTTAGGCGATAAATCTAGGTCAGGTCAACAATGGGATATTTGGGAAGCAACTTATTCCCCACAAGGCAAAGATGGCTATCCTGAAAGAATTTGGGATAAAATGACTGGAGATATAGACCATGAGGTTGCTGAGTATTGGAAAGAGAATTTCGATTTAAGACATATTCTTGAACGTGATTGGGATAAACTGGGCGATAACTTAAAAGGTAAAATTCATATTTATTGTGGTGATATGGATAATTACTACTTAAATAATGCTGTCTACCTAATGGAGGATTTTCTTGAAAGCACTACAGACCCGTATTATGAAGGCGAGGTAAAATACGGCGACCGAGATGAACATTGCTGGAACGGTGATCCTGATCAACCCAATGCCATAACACGCTTACGTTACAATAGTATGTATGTGCCAAAGATTATGGAGCGTATTGAGAAAAGTGCGCCAAAATATGCCGATTTAACAAGTTGGAGGTATAAGTAGATTTAATTGTTAAATCAAAATAAGGATGTTACTTCGAGTGAATTTTGAGGTACGAAAAATTAGTATCGAGAAGCGTTTCAATATACAAAGATGCTTGTCGCTATTTAAAATATGTATAATAACTATAGTGTAAAGATGTAATGAAATACAGAAGATTCGGAAGAACAGATTGGCAAGTAAGTGAAGTAGGATATGGAATGTGGGGAATGGCCGGTTGGACGGCCAGTGACGATGCCCAATCTGCAAAATCTTTGGATTTGGCAGTTGACAACGGTGTCAATTTCTTTGATACCGCTTGGGGATACGGGGAAGGTCATAGTGAGGAGCTGTTGGGCGAGTTGGTAAAAAGCCATCCTTCCAAGAAATTATACACGGCTAGTAAAATTCCACCTAAAAATTTTCAGTGGCCAGCAAAGCCAGAATATGCTTTTGAAGAATCTTATCCTACAGCGCATATAATGGAATACACCCATAAGACTTTAAGGAATTTAGGGTTGGAGCAAATAGACCTTATGCAATTTCATACCTGGGATGATGGTTGGAGCGGCAGAGAAGAATGGCAACGCGCTATTGAAGATTTAAAAACTTCAGGTAAGGTTGCAGCAATGGGTATTAGTATGAACCGTTGGGAGCCAGAAAATGGAATAAAAGCTTTAAAAACAGGATTATTAGACGCCGTACAGGTTATTTATAACATATTCGATCAAGCGCCAGTAGATAATTTATTTCCGCTATGTAAAGAGCTAGATATCGCAACCATTGCACGTGTGCCTTTTGATGAAGGTACATTGACAGGAACTATGACGAAAGAAACTACATTCCCTGAAGGGGATTGGCGTGGCACCTATTTTGTGCCAGAGAATTTAATTTCTTCGGTAGAGCATGCCGATGCTTTAAGACCGCTAATTCCTGAAGGTATGACCATGGCGGAAATGGCACTGCGTTTTATTTTGATGAATGATAATGTTGGTACTACCATACCAGGTATGCGTAAACAACGTAATGTCTTGGCGAATACTGCAACAAGTGATGGTAAATTGTTATCTAACGAATTGTACAAAGAATTATTAAAGCACCGTTGGGATAGAGTGCCTACTTCTTGGTCGCAGTAGTAATTTGTTTAGCAATCTAATGAAAGATATATTCTACTTCATATTAAACTTAACCATTATTAATATCGGATTTGCCCAAAACGGAAAATTGATTTCTAAAGAAGTTATTGATATTACCAATACGCCAGTTTGGAATAGGGTTTCTGAAAATAATGCTTTGAAACCTGATTTTATTCATTTAGAAAAATTAGATTTCTTCTCTATAACTTATCAAAGTGATTCTCTGAAAATACAAGGTATTCTGGTTGAACCTAAGATAGAAGGAGTCTATCCTGTTATAATTTTTAATCGTGGTGGAAATAGAGATTTTGCTCCGCTAAACTTATCAACTATAATTAATTATACTTCAAAATTGGCTGAACAAGGGTATGTTATAATAGGAAGTAATTATCGAGAAAAAGATGAGTTTGGTGGCAAAGAATTGAATGATGTTTTGAATTTGACGGAAACGGTTAAGGAAATTGAAAAAGCCGATGTAAATTGTATTGGTATGTTCGGGTGGTCAAGAGGAGGTATAATGACATACTTAAGCTTAAAAGAGTCATATAAAATTAAAACTGCTATTGTAGGTAATGGGGTTACGGACTTGTTTCAATTGATAAAAGATAGACCTAAAATGGAAACAGCGGTTTTAGCTGAATGTATTCCAAATTATTATCAGAATAAAGAAGTAGAATTACAAAAACGTTCCGCTTTATATTGGGCAGAAAAACTAAATAAACGTAGTAGTTTATTAATTATCTCCGGTAAAAATGATAAAAGAGCAAATCAAGATTCTACAACTAAATTCGCAGACAAATTATCAGACTTGAACTATGATTTTGAATATCAAGAATTTATAACAGATCACTTTTTCTCAAATAAAAGAAAAGAGCTGGATTATTTAGTCATATCCTGGTTTAATAAACGATTAAAAAACGCAGATTAAACTTGTTTCTTACTTTGCAAACAACTGCCCCATATCTTTAAAAGCTTTAAATTCTAAAGCATTGCCAGCTGGATCATAGAAAAACATGGTAGCCTGTTCACCTACTTTACCTGCAAAACGCACATAAGGCTCTATGACGAATTGTACACCTTTGGATTTTAGTTCTTCTGAAAAGCTCTGAAAAGTATCCCAAGGTAAAACTACTCCGTAATGCGGTACGGGTACGTCATGACCGTCAACGGGGTTGTGATGTACGGTTTCGGTTTCGGATTTAGGCTTGTAGTGTATCACCAATTGATGTCCAAATAAATTGAAATCTACCCAGTGGTCGCTACTACGGCCTTCTTCGCAATTCAATATTTCTCTATAAAAAGTTCTACATTCCGCTAAGTTGTGTACAGGAATGGCAATGTGGAAAGGTGTTACGTTTTGCATAATCAGTTATTTCTTAAGGCTGAAATTAACTCTTTTTTGCTCATTTTGGAACGTCCGTCAATACCAATTTCTTTAGCTTGGTCATAAAGTTCCTTTTTAGTTCTTTCTTCATAGGTAGAAGCTTTACCGCCTTTCTTTCCCGCATCTTTGGTATTAGCAATACGTGCAGCTTTTTCTTTACTGTAGCCCTTGTCTACCAATGCCTGGTATTGTTCTTCGTTCTCTATCTGAGGTATGTTGTTCGACTTTGCCATTTTTATTTAAAATTATATAAAAAGTGACTTTTGGGAGTGCTGTATAGAATAAGAAATTATCCTTCTAAAAAAGATATAATCTTTTCGTTTACCCCATCTTGGTGCATAGAATGCCCAAAACCTTCTGAACTAACTAATTCACTCCCTTTCCAATGTTTATGTACATTAACAGAGGCGTGATAAGGTGCGATCTTATCAAATTTGTCATGAAAAAGTAAACCTTTCTTTTGGTTGTTCTCCACAAACTTGGAGCTTGAAAATTCTTCTACTGTAAATTTAAATTTATTGTATACTAAGTTTTTCAATGCTTTTAAAACCTTGTCGTTGAAACCTAGTAAGTTCTTATAATGTGCAAGTATCTCATGAAACTCTGATGGAGAACCAATGGTAACTATTTTTTCAATCGTTTTATTGGGGTTTAAAGATTCATTATATAAAACAGTCATGCCGCCCATAGAATGCCCTATAACTGTTTTTGGTCTGTATTTGGTTAACATGTGTTGTACAGTATCTGCATATAAGGGAACATGAAGATTGCTTCCAGAAGAATATCCATGTGCAGGGGCGTCAAATGCTACAATGTTGTAGCCTACCTTTTGTAATTTGGCTATAAGTTTATGCCAACGCCAAGTGTTACTTTCCCAACCGTGTACCAGTAAAACGGTTTCTTTGTTTCCGTGCCAATTGTATACTTGAATATCATTTTTGTCCAACGATAACACCTCTAATTTGGCATTATCAAGAAATGTCTTTTGATTGGGCAGTACGCGTCCTTTTCTAACTTTTATAAAGACTAAAAAAGCTTTTTTAGCAGCTTTCTTTGGCGAAAGCCAAACAAGAACGTTGAGGTAAAAACCTATTAATTTAGGGATGAGTTTTTGTAGAAATACCGGCACCTGCTAAAATTTAAAATATATTACATTATTCTCCTTGAGGATATGAGAAGTGTGGAATTTTAATTGATCAATCCCAGCCTACCATCATATATTTCACTTTGGCCGCATCCGGTATCTGAACTTCTTCAATGTTATTATTAGCATTATATCTAAGACTTTCTGGAAGCTCCTTTTTGTCAATGGTAAAATAAATATCACTATCCTTTAGTAGCACCACTACATTATTTAAAGATGTAATAATCTTTTTTATCGGGTAGTTTTCCCGTATTTCTTTAAAAGTGCTCAGTTTTGAAATACCTTTAGAGGTCTTAAATCTTTCATCATTGATCAACACATTCTGTATGGTGGCAATACTATCGTTATTGGGGGTAAGGGTAAGCAACAATGCACCGGCACCTCTTTCAAAAATTTTGATTTTACTTGCTCCGCTGCCAATTTTAAGTTTAACGGTATCTTGAACGACGGAATCTTTCTCAAATATTAATTCAACATCACGTGCTAAACTTTCTTTTGATAATTTGCCTACTTGGTCACCGGATATTAAAAAATCAGTATTTGTTTCCCCTGCGCAATTAACAAGAATTCCGCAGCATAAAATTAATAAAAGGGTGTTTTTAAATCTCATATCCTATCTCATCACTTTTTTTAATACTCCAAGAACACCTCTAATAAATGTTGCGCTTGTTAATACCTTAATTACGGGGTTTTGTCTCGTGCTAGCTCTACTGGATGTTTTTCTGGCAGCCGGTTTGTTCTTTTCCTTTTTCGCTAATTTTTCTGCTTTCTCAATTTTTTCGTTCAAGATTTCATAGGCACTTTCACGATCAATTACCTCTCCATATTTTTTAACCAATGAAGAGCTGTCGATAACTTCTGCCAATTCTTTTTTGGTCAAAACATCCATACGGCTCATTGGCGCGCGCAATAATGTTGCAGCTAGTGGAGTTGGTCTACCTTTTTCATCCAAAGCAGAAATTAGAGCTTCACCTATACCTAATGAGGTAAGCACTTCTTTGGTGTCATAATACTCGGACTCAGGATAGTTTTCTGCAGTCAATTTAATTGCTTTTCTATCTCTGGCGGTAAAAGCCCTTAACGCATGTTGTACTTTTAAACCTAGTTGAGACAATACATCGTTTGGTACGTCGGTAGGGTTTTGGGTCACAAAATACAAACCGATTCCTTTTGAACGAATCAGTTTTACAATACTTTCAATTTGATCTAACAACGCTTTTGAAGCTTCTTTGAAAATTAAATGCGCCTCATCAATAAATAGAATCAATTCTGGCTTGTCGCTATCGCCCTGTTCTGGGAAGGTATCATATATTTCTGCCAGTAAGCTCAACATAAATGTCGAGAATAATTTAGGTCTATCTTGAATATCGGTCAATCTTAAGATGTTAATATAGCCTTTGCCTTCTTCGTTAATACGGGTAAGGTCGTTTACATCAAAAGATTTTTCGCCAAAGAACAATTCTGCTCCTTGCTGTTCTAGTTCAATAATTTTTCTAAGAATTGCACCGGTTGAACTTGTAGAGATTCTACCATATTCTTTGGTAAAATCAGCTTTACCTGCTCCGGTAGCATATTGTAGAACCTTTTTAAAATCTTTTAAATCTAACAACGGCATTTTTTGGTCGTCGCAGTATTTGAATACTACCGATACAATACCTGATTGCGTATCTGAAAGGTCAAGAATACGAGATAACAGTACAGGACCAAATTCAGAGACCGTAGCTCTCAATTTTACGCCATCTTGCTCAGATAATGAAAGAATTTCAACAGGAAAGCTACTTGCCTCAAAAGGGAAACCAATTTTGGCGTGGCGTTCATCAATTTTTGCATGACCGGGGCTTGGTTGTGCCAAACCACTTAAATCCCCCTTTAAATCCATCAGCATTACAGGAATACCTTTGTCAGATAAATTTTCTGCCAATACCTGCAGCGTTTTTGTTTTACCTGTACCTGTAGCACCTGCAATAAGTCCGTGTCTGTTTAATGTTTTCAACGGAATTTTTACAAAAGCGTCTTTTACAGCTTCGCCATTTAGCATTGCTGCACCCATATTTATATAGTCTCCTTTTGTGGAATATCCTTTTTCTATATGGTCAAAAAAATCTTCGGTACCGGCCATGTTATATATTTTCGATAAAAATAGGGGATTTTTAACCAAACCAAAAGACTAGACCAGCCTTAAATATCACTACTTTTTAACATTTGATGTGCGAACTGTACGTGCCTGAGTACAGAATTTACCGATGCCGACTTCTTATAGAATTAATGAACTAAAACGTATCTTTGCCGAATGAAAAATGCGGAGGTACTTGAGAAAGTGAATAAAGGGGTGTATTTACCATTAATGGAAGAGTTCTACACCATACAGGGCGAAGGTTTCCATAAAGGGACCGCGGCCTACTTTATTCGTGTAGGTGGGTGTGATGTTGGTTGCCATTGGTGCGATGTAAAAGAGAGCTGGAATGCAGAGACTCATCCGCCAACGGCTATAGAGCAAATTGTGGATAATGCCGCCAAATATTCAGATACTATTGTTATTACAGGTGGTGAGCCCTTAATGTGGGATATGAGCCCGATTACAAAAGCCTTAAAGGAAAAGGGCTTAAAAACCCATATAGAAACTTCTGGCGCCTATGAACTATCCGGTGATTGGGATTGGATCTGTCTTTCGCCCAAAAAGAATAAATTACCGGAAGGCCGTATCTATGATGAAGCACATGAGCTAAAAGTGATTGTCTATAACAAGCATGATTTAATTTTTGCAGAAGAACAGGCTGCTAAAACGAATGCCAATTGTATTTTGTACTTACAGCCAGAGTGGAGTGTACGTGATAAAGTAGTTCCTATGATTGTTGACTATGTAATGAACAACCCAAAATGGAAAGTGTCATTACAGACCCATAAGTATTTAAATATTCCTTAAAATAGGATTTACTCGTTAACGGCCTCCATTAGCTTGAATGTCCAATATACATTCAGCATCCAAGGCTACTGTGTTGGTGGTCTTTCCGGTATTTTGTTGTAGCAGGTCTAGAACCGAATGTCCAGTTAATCTACAACCAGATTTTACACCGGCTTCATATTGGGAAAGGGAATTTGCTGTTGAAGATTTTCCTGAAGATCTGCCAAATTGCAATTCGGCGCGCATTAAGCAACCGGCTTGGTTGCAATGGTTGTCAGGTACTAATTGCCCATCTTCATTTTCGGATTCAGATTGGTGGTCGTTGACCATTTTAGTTCCTAGGTCTACCAAACCGAATAGATGTCCAAATTCATGGTTCAAGGTCGTGGTCTCTACATCTGCTTCGCTAATGGAAGTACTTAGGGCGGCCAAATCCCTAACCGTTACTTCATGAATAATCATTGAAGTGTTACGGTAAACAGAACCTAACGTTACCAAACCACCATCAAGGTCATCACCTTCAGCAGGGGAATCTGCAAAGTAAATATAGATAGCCAAAGTTCTGCCAGTGTTAAAAGCCGTTCTATTGGAAATTTCTAAATCTGCAATTTCTTGTAAAGTAAGTTCATCTTCTGACGGACTGGATAATTCATTATATACCAGTTCAATATCCTCCTTAAAAGTGTGTTCTTTAAGGTATTCGGTAAAATCTGCCATTGCCTCATCGGTAGGTTTAAAACCGGTAACATAGGCTATTTCAATTAAGAGTTTATCAAAGTTTTCGTTAGAAAGAATATCTTTTGCTGAATCTCCCGTTGCCAATAAATTAGCACTTTTGTCAACTCTGGTTTCTTGACTTTCATCGTCAGATGAGTTTTTGGAGCATGATATGGCAACTGCCAAAATACCTAAAAACAAAATTCTTCTTAACTTATACATGCCAATTATTTTCTCTACATAGCATAACGATAAAATAGGTAACCTATTACTTCATATGCGTTAATCTAGCTAAATAGTCGTAATGTTCACCTTCCATTACAAGTTCGCATGTTAAATTATTATAATTTGCCGCTCTTTGCAGGGTATTATAGTCTACATATAGCCATGGAAACAATTCGCTTTTTTCGTTTTTATATTCCATACTAAAGTTTACCTCGCCGTAATAATTAACATTATCGGGAATCCAATAGCCGCCATCCTCATCATTTTCAAACATGTAGATAATATCGCTGGAATCGAGAAGAATTTGTCCGTTGTCTTTTAAGAGGGATTTTAATTTTGTAAAAAATTGGTCAAGTCCTGCCAATGTGCCTGCCAAGCCTACGCCGTTCATTAAGATTAAAATAGTATCGAATTTATCACCTTCGTAATTAAGAAGTTCAGTGTGTGCAATATTTTTGAGTCCGCGTATAGCACTAACTTCGGTAGCACCTTTAGAAGCATCTAGCCCAATAACGGAAAATCCTTTTTCTTGTAAATACAGACTATGGCTACCGGCACCACAACCTATATCAAGTACTTCGCCTTTGCACAATTGTAATGCCTTTTGCTCCAATTCCGGCATTTCTTCAAATGTCCTGAACATATAGGGCAGTGGCAAAACATCTTCTTCTTGAAGCGATGAATGTGTGGTAATATCTTCGGTGTAGTTACCGTTTTGATAATCTAAAAGTGCCGTTCCTAAAATGTCCTTGTCCAAAATTCTAGTATTTCTGTCTGCAAAAGTCTCGATTTTTGGTACTACTTTCCTAGTTTTGAAGAATTAATTTGATACATGGAAGAGGTTTTACGTCAATTGCCCAAAAAGGCAAGGGAAAAACATAATGAAAATAAAAAGTTCTTTGCCAAACTAGGGAAAAAACCGCCAAAAGATTTGGACTATACCATGCAAGAACTGCATGAGGCGGAATTTGATCGTACCGATTGCCTAACCTGTGCCAATTGCTGTAAAACTACGGGGCCATTGTTTACCAATACGGATGTGGAACGAATTTCAAAATCTTTCCGAATGAAACCACAGAAGTTCATTGAAAGCTATTTGCGTATAGATGAGGAGAACGATTATGTGTTACAGCAATTACCCTGTACTTTTTTGGGAGCGGATAATTACTGTTCTATCTATGATGTACGTCCCAAGGCATGTCGAGAATTTCCGCATACGGATAGAAAGAAGTTTCAGCAAATTAGTAATCTTACCTTAAAAAATGTGGCTATTTGTCCTGCTGCTTATAATATTGTAGAGGAGATGAAGAAGTTGATGAAGTAAGTAGAATTTTCAAAATAAATTAAGATTGCTGGTTGATATAATTAATCCAAGAGTAAAATGTTACCAATGCATGAGACCTTCAAGTACCTGTATTTGTGAACATATTAGTGCCATAAAAACAAAAACACGTTTTATTATATTAATGCACCCTAAGGAGTATAAAAAGGAAAGGAACGGTACAGGCTACATGACGAATCTTCAACTTGAAAATTCTGAAATAATAGTGGGCGTAGATTTTAGTGATAATACTCGTGTAAATGAATTACTGGACAGTAATGAAAATTCATTTTTACTTTACCCGGGTAAAAACAGTTTTAACCTATCTCAAAGAAGTAGTGCTGAAATGCATAATTTTATCGGATATGGTGCAAATATCTTCATTCTTGATGGTACCTGGCCCTGTGCTAGAAAGATGCTTAAATTGAGTAAGAACCTGCATAAGTTAAATAGGGTTAGTTTTGATAATAGCATAGCATCAAAATTCATCATCAAACAACAACCAGAAGCACTTTGTCTTAGTACCATAGAATCGGTCTACACCGTTTTAAACTTGTTGAATAAAGGAACGATTGAACAATGTGATACGGCGGACTTCCTAGTCCCGTTTGAAAAAATGATCGAACATCAACTTGATTATATGCTAAACCCAAGTAATAAAAATTATCGCTACGGTGCTAGTTTAGAGATTGCTCCCAAAATCAGGTATAAGACAAATACCGAAAGAAATGTTGTTTTTGAATTAGATTAGCTAATAGTTTTTTATCTACCCCAGATATACTATTCAACCAAAACTTTATTGATGAAACGTACCCTTTATTTTTCTTTATTGATGATTTCCTTATTGGTAACCTATACTTCCGTTGCGCAAGAAGATTTTAGAAACACTGAGGTTGTAAATACTGTTTTTAATGCCCTGAAAACTCAGAGTGAAAAGGAATTTTTAAAAATTTTACCTACTAAAAACGAAGTGGAGTATTTGATTCCAATGGTCAAAAATGCTCAGCCTAATGAAAATATTCCGTCTGTAGATGTTATAATCTTAAACTTTGAAAATAAAGCTATTGAAAACTTTAGAAAAATAAGTGAAAGAGGTAGCTCTTTTGGGGTGTTGTGGAAAGATATCATTTTAGAAAAAGTAAGTTTTAAGAGTAATCCTGAAAATAATTTGCCTATTGAAAGGGGAAGTATAACCTTAGCGTGTTCAAATAAGGACAAGAACTTTCTGATTGTTTTGAAAAAAGTATATAAAATACAAGATACCTGGAGGGTGATGGATTCAATAAAATTTACCCTTTTGTAATATTTTATGCTTTTTGCGTAATTGACTGATTATTTCTTAAAATCAAATTTTACAATTTAAAATCAACAAAAGTTTATTATATTGGGTGGTTAGTTGCGAATTTATCATAATTCATATTTTTTATTGACGATACAATAATTGTGTGTTAGAAAGTTTATTTGTGGCTCATAACTTAAACGACTCACTCATTTCATGGAACAGATTATAACATATTTTGAATCAATCCCTGCAGCGCACAGATCACTTATTTTGGTTGGTGGAATTACATTTTTTTGGATACTAGAGGGCATAGTACCACTATTTAACGGTAGCTATAACAAATGGAAACACTCGGTTCCTAATTTCTTTTTTACACTTACTACGATAGTTATCAATTTCCCATTAGCGTTTTTGTTGCTAAAAACATCAGATTGGGCAGTTGCCAATGAATTCGGTATCATTAATTGGTTACCGGAAATGCCTTTATGGGCTTATGTATTTTTAGGTGTTGCCTTGCTTGACCTTATAGGGGCATATTTGGCGCACTTGGTAGAGCACCGTGTAAAACCGTTGTGGATGGTTCATTTGGTGCACCATACGGATCATAATGTTGATACTACCACAGCAAATAGACATCATCCTTTAGAGAGTTTAATTCGTTATATTTTTACTTTGGTGGGTGTATTTGTAGTTGGTGCTCCTGTAGGCATAATTATGTTGTACCAAAGTCTTTCGGTAGTATTATCACAGTTCAATCATGCCAATATTAAATTGCCAAAAAGTGTGGACAAAGCTATTAGTTGGGTGTTGATTTCTCCAGATATGCATAAAGTACATCATCACTACGTGTTACCATATACAGATTCTAATTACGGTAATATCTTTTCTTGGTGGGATCGTTTGTTCGGTACCTACATGCATTTAGATCGAGAGAAAATTATCTACGGCGTAGACACTTTCCCAGATGAGGTGGCCAACGGTCAAATTAGCTCATTGTTGAAATATCCATTTGTGGGGTATAGGAAACCTACTACAGATGGTAGTAACCTAGCGGATGTGGTTAATGAACAGCCTTTAGTAAAGTAGATACTTTGTCCTTATTTTTTTAAACTTTTCAATGTCTTTTTGCCAAGTTGCTTTAATTTCGGCATTAGTGGCACCAGCTTCAATTTGTTTTTGAAGTCTATTATTGCCTGCGTGTTTGGTAAATCCGCTCGTTAAAAAGAATTTACTTTTGTCCAAGGTATTGGTATAGGCGTCAATAATAAAATCCATTGTTACTTCGTTCATTCGTTCGGTTCTCGATAAATCTTTGCCGTAACAAAGTTTCCCCTCTTCCTTTGGGTATTTAGAACCAAAATTTGGTTTGGGAGTATAGGTGAAATCATACACTTTTGAATCTAAAAATGACGCTCCATAACGTTGAAACTGAAACTCCGTTCCACGCCCGGCATTGATATTGGTGCCTTCTAACATTCCTAAACTCGGGTATAGGGTAATTGAAGTATCGTTAGGCAAGTTTGGCGAAGGTCTAATGGGTAAACTGTAGAACATGTCATGCGTCCAGTTTTCTAGCGGAATTACTGTAAGATTTACTTTTTTATTTCCTTCAAGCCACATTTCTTCATTGATCATATTTGCATATTCACCAATGGTCATACCATACACTAAAGGTATTTGGGTCATGCCAAGAAAAGAAGTGTGTTCTGCCTCCATCGTTGGCCCATCTACATAATGTGCGTTCGGGTTTGGTCTATCCAATACCAAAACGGGAATACCTTTTTCTGCACAAGCCTCCATCACTAATTGCATGGTAGAAATATAGGTGTAAAAACGAACGCCCACATCTTGTATATCGAACAGTACTAAGTCTAATCCCTCTAATTGATCCTGGTTTGGTTTTCTGTTTTTACCGTGTAAGGATATCAGTTCTAGCCCTGTCTTTATGTCTTTGCTATTGTTTACGTGTTCGCCTGCATCAAAATTCCCCCTAAATCCGTGTTCTGGGGCAAAAACGTGTTTAATGTCCACACCTAAAGATAGTAGGCTATCAACCAAATGGGTGTGACCTTCTGGTTTAAAAATGACACTGGTCTGGTTGGCGACAACGGCTATTTTTTTTCCTTTTAAAATTGGTAGATAGGCTTCCGTACGGTTAGCGGATACAACTATTTCTTTTTTCTCTTGTACTATTTGTGGCTCGGTTTGGCTTTGCGTGCGCTCGGCTACATTTTCGGAATCGTTTCCGCAAGTAGCCAATACCAAAAACCATAATAAAACTGTACTTTTGAAATTGGATAAAAATAACATCATTTGAATCTAGAATATTTTATCGCCAAACGGCTTATAAAGGGTAAGGAGCATAAAATTAGTATATCCGCACCAATAATAAAAATAGCTATTGCCGCAATTGCTATTGGGGTGGTTATGATGTTGATCGCTATTGCTACGGGGTTGGGTTTAAAAGAAAAAATCCGTGAAAAAGTGACCGCTTTTAACGGTCACGTACAAATCTACAATTACGACAATAATAATTCTGAAGTATCTGTGGTACCTGTGAGTACGGAACAGGAGTTCTATCCGGATTTTAAAATGGTAGATGGGGTGCAACATATTCAGGCGGTGGCCACCAAGGCGGGTATTATAAGAACGGAAGATACTTTTGAAGGTATTATTGCCAAAGGTGTTGGTAAAGATTACAATTGGAAACCGTTTGAAGAGTTTTTGATTGAGGGTGTTCTACCTGATTATTCCGGAGAGTTAAATTCAGATGTGCTGATTTCCAGGATAATGGCAAACCGACTCAATTTTAAAGTGGGCGACTCGTTTTTCACCTTTTTTTTACGAGATGATGCAGCGGATAAAATACCCAATCAACGGAAGTTCACCATTACCGGTATTTTTGATAGCGGATTTGAAGAGATTGACGGACTCTATATTTTTACCGACATAAGGCATATTCAACGCATGAATAAGTGGGAAGATACCGAAGTTGGTAATTTTGAGATATTCTTGAACAGTTTTGATGATATTGATCAAAAAGCAAATGAGATTTACGGAAAAACGGTTGCTAGTTTAGATACCAAGACCATAAAAGATAAGTACTATAAAATCTTTGAATGGATCGGACTTTTTGATTTTAATATTGCCCTGATCATAGGCATTATGATCATAGTTGGCGGTATTAATATGATTACTGCATTGTTGGTACTTATTTTAGAACGAACGCCCATGATCGGTATATTAAAGGCATTAGGTACCACAAATTGGAGTATTAGAAAGGTCTTTTTATATAATGCAGCTTATTTGATTGCGGTAGGTTTGTTTTGGGGCAACCTTATTGGTTTGGGTATTATCTTTATTCAGGATCAGTTTAGGGTATTTAAATTTCCAAACCCAAAGGAGTATTATATTGAGTACATACCCGTAAGTATAGATCTGTGGACTATTCTTCTTTTAAATGCGGGTGTCTTGTTGTTATGTTTGTTGATGTTACTGATTCCATCATATATAATAACCAGAATTACGCCGGTAAAAGCGATCCGATTTGAGTAGTAGAAGTTTGAATTATAGATGTTCTACAAAGTTCATTCGTTTTCCTAGAACTCTTACCACAAAGATTTCGTTCTTGTTTTCAAATTGGTAAAATATAACATGAGCTTTGAAATTATAGAACTTTAATCCATTTGCAATTGGTGATGCATTTTTGGCTAAGCTAGGTCTGTCAGATAATTCCAATAGAAAATTTTCTAACTCCTGTAGGTAAATTGTTGCTGGCGATTGTCCAAAAAATTTAATACCATATTTATAAATAGCAATTAAATCTTGTTGTGCTTTTGTAGATAAATTATAGTTTGCCATTATCTACTTGCTCAATAATATCAGTGATTTTTAACGAGCTTCTTCCGCTCTGTAAACCTTCATCAATGGCATTTTTTAATTCTGCCAATTTCATATTTTCTTGTTGGTCTTTTCTAACCAAATCACGTATATATTCACTGTCATTAGTGTAATCGCCACTCTCTACTTTTAACTTTATCCAATTATCTTGCTGATCAGTAAAGGTTATAGATTTTCGTATTGTTGCCATAAAAAAGAGATTATGGTGCAATATAGTAATTATTTGCACCACATTATGCATGGGTCTAAACTTAACACAGTTAGTGGTTTATTCTAGCATTAACTTGAGCGTTTTTGGTAAATTTGGTGTAAAACAGACCACATGCATCAAAAGTTACTTTTTACACTAGTTACATTGTTGTTAGTGACCACTAGCAATGCGCAAAAGCTTTCTAAGAACGAAAAGAAGGTTGTAAAAACCATCGAAAAAAATAATGCCCAGGCAATTTCATTCTTGGAGAAAGTCGTCAATATCAATAGCGGAACTTTAAACCTTAAAGGGGTAGAAATGGTAGGAAAAGAGTTTGCTACTGCTTTTACTGAAATTGGTTTTGAAAGTAAGTGGATTCCTATGCCTAAAGAAATGAATAGAGCAGGACATTTATTTGCGGAGATCAAAGGGACCAAAGGAAAGAAATTATTATTAATAGGTCATTTAGATACGGTTTTTGAAGAAGATAGTCCGTTTCAAACATTTAAAATGGTGAACGATTCTATTGCCCATGCGCCGGGAGGTAATGATATGAAAGGTGGCGATGTCATTGTGCTTTATGCATTAAAAGCATTACGGGAAAACGGATTGCTAGATAATGCCCAGATTATAGTCGCTTTTACCGGAGATGAAGAAAGTACTGGTAATCCATTGGAAAAAAGTAGGCAAGATTTAATTGAAGCAGCAAAAAGAAGTGATATTGGTCTGGGTTTTGAAACTTCTACAGGGTTCAATTATGCTACCGTTGCCCGTAGAGGATCATCTGGTTGGAAAGTTGAAGTGGAGGGTAAAAGAGCGCATTCATCGGGTATTTTTAGTGAAGACACGGGTGCAGGTGCCATTTTTGAAATGTCAAGAATATTGAACGGTTTTTATACCGATGTTAAGGGAGAAGATTTATTGACCTTTAACCCTGGAACTTTAGTGGGAGGAACGTTTGTTGAATTTGATGAAATGACCAGTAAGGGTAGTGTGTTCGGTAAGACTAATGTAGTAGCCCAAAAAGCAGAGGTGCGTGGCGGATTGCGTTTTATATCCGAAGAACAAAAAGAACGTGCCCGTGACAATATGAGAGCGGTTGTTGCCAACAATTTACCACATACATCGGCAAAGGTGACTTTCAAAGATAGTTATCCGGCAATGCAACCTACAGAAGGAAATAAGGCTTTGTTGGCAAAGCTAAATCAAGTAAGCCTTGATTTGAAACAAGGTGAGGTAATTGCATATGATCCCGGTAAAAGAGGTGCGGCAGATACTTCTTTTGTAGCGGAATATGTAGATTGTTTGGACGGGTTGGGTACCATGGGAAATGCTGCCCATACTCCTGAGGAAACCGTGAACTTGAATACGATAGAAGCATTAACAAAAAGAACGGCATTATTAATTTATAGATTGATAAATGAGTAATATAACAACATTAAAAGTAGGAGAACATCAGGTTAAAATTGAAGCTGGAGAATTGGTAGGCTACCAAGTTTCTGGTCATGAGTTTATGCATCAAAAAGGGAACCCTGGTTGGCGAAGTGTAGATACTGAAATGTTTCCGTTGATCGGCCCTACCAATGAAGCGGACTTTAAGGTAAATACTCCAAAAGGATTTGCTACCCAAGATCAACATGGACTATTGCGTGAAATGGAATATGTACTTACGGATAGCACCGATAGTAAAGCCGTATTTTCTAAAAAATATAGCGCGAATACGGAGATTTTAAACTCTAAATATCCAGCAAAATCAACTGCAGAAAAGTTGAGTTGGCCTTATGATTTTGAGTTCGTAAAAACACTTGAATTGGTGAACAATACTTTAGAAGTTACGTTTTCTATTTCTGGAGAAGAAGGTATGCCTTTTATGTTGGGTTATCATCCGGCATTTATGCTACATTCAGAAAATGCCGTAATCTCAACGGGCAATCAAGATATTACTATTCCAGAAGTAATGGCGGTGGGTAGTAGGGCACTACAAGTGCCTAAAACGGATACCATTATCTTAAAAGATGAGAAATCCATTCAAATAACATCTGAAGGATTTAGCCATTTTATGCTTTGGACAGAGGTGCCAAATATGGTTTGTATAGAGCCGATTACCTTTTATCCGTATGCTGTGGCACAACAGAATTTAGCGGAAGGATTTATGGTGCTAAAAGATGAGCCTGCCATTTTTAAGGTAAGTTTAAAACCATTGTAGTCAAAAATTACCGTTAAGTACAGATGTATGTGTTATGATGTAAAAACCAGTTTGGAAGCGCAGCTAAAAAGGGCGAAACGTAATCAAGATTTAAAGGCAATTGAAGAAATTGTTGAAAAATTAGGGCCGTTGACCGATCTACCGCTTCATCATGCATCGGGGTTTTCACATCCAGAAGTATTGATTTACACTAATCAAGATCGTTTTTATCCCATAGTAGCTACTTGGGGTTTAATTCCGCACTGGGTAAATAACGTTGAACAACAAAAGAAAATTTGGAACAGCACCTTGAATGCTAGGGTAGAAACCATTTTTGATAAACCCGCCTTTAGGGATGCAGCCAATGAGAAACGTTGTATACTTTACGTGGACGGGTTTTATGAGCATCATCATTTTAAAAATAACACTTATCCATTTTTCATCCACCGAAAAAATAATGAACCATTAGCTTTGGCTGCATTATGGTCTGAATGGATACACCCTGAACATGGTGGTACTATCCATTCTTTTTCAATTGTAACCACTGTTGGTAATGACATAATGGCTAAAATTCATAATAACCCAAAATTAAAAGAACCCCGCATGCCATTAATACTATCCGATGATTTGGAAGAGCAATGGCTTTCCTCACATTCGGATTTTGAAAAGGAGTTGAAAGAATTATTGAACAGAAATGACAAGGTGGAATTAGAGGCGCATACCGTGGGTAAGCTTCGAGGTAAAAATTATGTAGGCAATACCGCTTCAATTGCCGATGAGGTAAAATACATGGAACTTGAAACTAACGGATTGGACTTTTAGAAAATGGCATACAGTGATTATTTGGCAGATAGGGTAAGACCAAGATTAAAGGGAAAAGGGTTTGTAGAGGAGAAGAAAATGATGGGCGTGCTCGTTTTTATGGTCATTGGGAAAATGTGCATTGGTATTATGTTAGATTAAAAAACCGAAGAAGACAAGTTAATGGTACGAGTGGGAAAACTCAATTATGAAGAATTGCTAAATAAACCGGGTAGTAGCCCAATGGATTTTACGGGTAAGCCTTCACGTGGTTTTTTGTTTGTTGGACCTGATGGGTTCGATAATGAAAGTGACCTGGATTTTTGGGTGGCGAAAGCTTTGGAGTTTAATACACTTTTAAATACATGATCTTGGCTGTCAAATAGGCTTTCATGCTCTATGAAATGATTAAATTTACAGAGTGAAAAACATATTCCCTTTTTTGGAATGGGTTTCAACCTATAAAAAAGCTTACTTCATAAAAGATTTGTTGGCTGGTCTTACCGTGGGTATCGTATTGGTGCCACAAGGTATGGCATATGCAATGATAGCTGGTTTGCCACCCGTACATGGTCTTTATGCTTCTTTATTTCCTGTCCTTGTTTATGCACTTTTAGGCACCTCAAGAAAAATAGCGGTTGGTCCTGTGGCCATGGATTCGCTTTTGGTGGCTGTAGGATTGGGTACCTTGGCTATAACCGGGGTAGAAAACTATATAAAAATGGTGGTGGTACTTGCTTTAATGGTAGGTGTTATTCAGTTTTTGTTGGGGGTTTTGCGCATGGGCTTCTTGGTCAATTTTCTTTCAAAACCGGTAATTAGTGGTTTTACATCTGCCGCGGCTATTATTATTGTTTTTAGCCAAATGAAACATTTGTTGGGTATTTCCGTAGTAGGCAGTAACAGAATCTACAAGACCGTAATCAATATTTTTTATAAGCTAGGAGAAATAAATTATGTGGATTTCTCAATCGGTCTGGTTGGTATAGCCTTATTGCTAGGGTTTAAAAAGTGGGCCAAAAATATTCCCGGTATATTAATTATCGTAGTGTTGGGGATTGTGGCGGTTTACCTTTTTCAGCTAGAAACTTACGGAATTAAATTGGTAGGAAACGTACCTAGTGGATTGCCATCTTTTATAATGCCTACATTGAATATTGAAGATATTAAGCAACTGGCGCCAATTGCTATAGCATTGGCATTGGTGGGCTATTTAGAAGCTATTTCTATAGGTAAGGCCATTGAAGATAAAACAGGGGAAGATACCATAAAGGCAAATCAAGAGTTAATTGCTTTAGGATCATCGAATATTGTGGGTTCTTTTTTTCAAGGGTATCCAGTGACAGCAAGTTTTTCTAGATCGGCAATTAGTTTTGATGCTGGTACTAAAACCAATTTAAGTGCTGTTTTCAGTGTTATTTTGGTGGTGTTGACCTTACTTTTTTTAACACCTTTGTTTAAGTTTTTGCCGAATGCTATTTTGGCAAGTATCATTATGGTATCCGTAGTAAAACTTATAGATATTAAGTACTTTAAATATTTATGGTCAAACAGAAAAGATGAATTTTTTGTGATGCTGGTGACTTTTTTGATCACTTTGTTCATCGGTATTACACAAGGTATATTAATAGGTGTTCTATGTTCTTTATTGCTAATGGTCTATAGGACTTCTAAACCCCATTTTGTAGAGATTGGTAATATTGGCAATTCCGACTATTATAAAAATGTTATTCGTTTTGCCGATGAAGTGGTGGTGCGTAATGATTTGTTAATCGTTAGGTTCGATTCTCAGTTGTATTTTGGTAATTCAGTTTATTTTAAAAAACAATTGCTTAAGCATATAAAGGCAAAAGGTCCGGCACTCAAAGGAATTATTTTGAATGCAGAATCCATAAATTACATTGATGCCACCGCTGCGGATATGTTGACTAAATTAATACATGATATTAGGGAACGTGAACTGCAATTTTACATTGCAGGCGCCATTGGACCAACAAGGGATATTATTTTTAGTACAGGTATTATCAAGGAATTACAGCGAGAATTTTTGTTCGTAAAAACAAAAGAAGCTGTCGATTTCTTTGATGATCCCAATGAGATTTCCTTATTGGCAGCGAAAGTAGCCTATGAAAATAGTAGAATGGCCAAGACCAAAAGAAATATAAATTAAAAAAATCTTGTACCTTAAAGGTGAAGTGATTGTTATAATATAAAGTAGTTTAGTATGAATATAGAACAGATATATACAGGTTGTTTGGCTCAAGGAGCATATTATATTGAGAGTGATGGGGAAGTTGCCATTATTGATCCGTTACGTGAGGTAACGCCTTATATTCAAAGGGCTGAAAATGACAATGCCAAGATCAAGTATATATTTGAAACCCATTTTCATGCAGATTTTGTCAGCGGGCACGTAACGCTTTCAAAAGAAACAGGAGCTCCAATTATTTACGGTCCCACCGCTAACCCTACTTTTGACGCTATCATTGCCGAAGACGGTCAAGAATTTAAGTTGGGCAAACTTACTTTTAAAGTGCTTCACACACCGGGGCATACTATGGAAAGTACTACTTATTTGTTGCGTGATGAAAATGGTAAAGATCATGCAATTTTCTCTGGTGACACCTTGTTCTTAGGTGATGTGGGTAGACCTGATCTAGCTCAGAAATCTGCTGATATGACCCAAGAACAATTGGCAGGCACCTTGTTTGATAGTTTGCGTACTAAAATAATACCTTTGGCTGATGATGTTACCGTATATCCTGCACATGGTGCCGGTTCTGCATGTGGTAAGAACATGATGAAAGAAACGGTAGATACCTTGGGTAATCAGAAAAAAATGAATTATGCTCTTAGAGCGGATATGACCAAGGAAGAATTCATTAAAGAAGTAACCGATGGTCTATTGCCTCCGCCTAAATATTTTCCTTTAAACGTAAAAATGAATAAGGAGGGGTATGAAGATATAGACGATGTGCTTGATCGTGGTAATGTTGAATTATCGCCGGATGCATTTGAAAAAGCAGCTAATGATACCGAGGCTTTGGTGTTAGATGTTAGACACCAAGATGAATTTGTAAAAGGTCATATACCAAGGTCCATATTTATAGGATTGAACGGTGATTTTGCTCCTTGGGTGGGCGATTTAATTGCCGATACCAAACAGCCTTTACTATTGGTAATTCCTGAAGGTAAAGAAGAAGAGGCTATTACTAGATTGTCCCGAGTAGGATTTGATGCTGCCATCGGATATTTAAAAGGTGGAATAGAAGCTTGGAAAGCGGCAGGGAAGGAAGTGGATCAAATAACTTCTATTACGGCACCTGAAGCAAAAGCTTTAGTAGATGAAGGTAATGCCGTTTTTGATGTGCGTAAAGATGGCGAGTATTTAAGCGAGCATTTGGTAGGTGCAGTTCATACTCCCTTAAGTGAATTGAATAAACATTTGTCCAAATTTCCTGAAAAGGGAGAATTTTTGGTGCATTGTGCAGGTGGTTACCGTTCTGTTATAGCATCTTCTATTTTAAAAAGTCGTGGTATTCATAATCTGATCGATGTTAAAGGAGGTTATGGAGCACTTAAAAATGAAGATTTAGAGAAGACAGATTACGTTTGTCCAACAACACTATAATCGCTTAGGTTATAATGCAAATACAGCTGTAGGATTTTTTCTTAGATAGCTTTCAACAATACGCTGGGTTTCTAGCGTATTTTTTTGTGGTGTAATGAACATCTCTAAGTCCGCCATATCTTCAATGGCTACTTCGGCAGGAGCAAATCCGTAACCGGCATAATTGTTCTCTCTAATAACCACAAATCCGTTTTCATCTAAAGTTCTGCCATTGGTTTTTATAATCATAGTAGTGGCAACGTCTTTTATACTTTGTAAAGCTTCTTGAACCCTTTGGTTGTATGCTGCTACCATTTCTAGGTCGGAACAAATACCAAGGCATTGTTTTATTTTGTAGTGAGAACATACGTCCACATTTTCTTGAAGATGGCAATACTTAGGGCAAAGCTCAAAAGTGCTGCACAGGGTTTCTAAGTATTGTCTGGCTTCTGTAGGGCTATAGCAAATAGCTATAGGATTTGGTGTCATTTTAATCTTGTTGAATGCAAGATGTATAATACCGTTTCGGTCTTCGTAAGTGAAGATGCCATATTGTTGAATAAATCTTTTTTGTGCACTATTGTATTTAGGGTAGTGATGTTTAATTTCAGCTGATTCTTTCAATAAAGCAATAAGTTCATTACCAGTTTCTTCAAAATCTAGAGATGCCGTTTCGGCACAAAGAGTGATTTCTTTGGTTTTTTTGTCGTAAAAGTGTCCAAGAACTCGTTTCTTAATATTCTTGGCTTTTCCCACGTAGATAATTTTTCCTTTCTGATCTTTAAAATAATAGACCCCAGCGGTGGTCGGTAGTTTTAGATATTCTTCTTTTGGTAATCCCGGAGGTAAAGTAGCTTCTTGTGATTTTGAATTTAAGAATTGCTTAAAAACAGTTTCTGCATTTTCAGCCCTTAATAATTTATGAAATAATAGAACGGTGGCATGAGCATCACCTCTTGCGCGGTGCCGATCCGTTAAGGGTATACCTAATGCAGCGGTCAATTTCCCAAGGCTATAGGAGTTATAGCCCGGTAATAATTTTCTTGATAAACGAACCGTACATAATTTCTTTCTAGAGAAATCATGACCTAATAATTTAAATTCATTTTTTATGACATTATAATCAAAATTTACGCTGTGCGCTACAAAAATGGTGTCTTTGGTGATGTCAATAATCTGTGGAATAATATCCTCTAACAGCGGAGCATTTCGTACCATGTCATTATCAATGCCTGTAAGACCGGTGATAAAAGCAGGTATTTCACATTCCGGATTCACTAAAGATGTAAACTCATCTATAACTTCATGACCGTCATATTTGAATACGGAAATTTCTGTAATGCGATTACCCTTTATACCGTTTCCGGTAGTTTCTATGTCAATTATCGTGTACAAAAAGAGAAGAATGTATTTAGTACTGCAAAGTTAGTAGAAAATGCAATAATAAAATGGTATTATTCTTAGGTTTAGAATTGAAACAGCGTACAATGTTATACAGACATTGCGTTCAAATAAATTTAATTAGTGGAAATGAGAGTTATTACTATTTTACTTCTTGAGTAAAAGAATTACTTGTTGTAGATGGATTTTGAAAATCGCTATAATACAATAGCGTTTAGCGATTTATAGAAATCGGCAAATATAATTTATTAAAAAAAATATAAAAGTTTTATTTCTTGTCAGAAAAACTTAGCTCATTACTAATGGTAACACTGTAATTAGGATTTTCAGTATTATTGCTTGTAATTACTTTTTCTGCATTATCTCTTACTACGTACTCTGAAACAAGATCATAGTCTTTCCCACAAGAGGATAAACTTAAAAGAAATACAATGGCTGCTACAGGGACGAAAAAGGCTTTGTTAGGGTAAAATTTCATGTAGTTGGTGGTAAAAATTATCTCGCTATTTTATTAACGCGTTTCGAAAATATTTAAACTTTATTCATTAACGACGAAAAGTTCATTTTATTCGATGAAATGCACGTAAATGTTATTAACACCCTATGTTAATAACAAATTTACGTGTATTTATTAATGAATTTGCTTATATATTATGGTAGCTTAGATGTTTTTTATTAGAAAAATAAAAAACCAAGCCCTTCATTTTCGTTGCTTTTCTAGTTCCCCCGATTTCGATAGGCAATTTCCATGAAGGGCTTGGTCTAAAATATATTCAAGGTTTTAGTAAAATCTAATTCTTTCCGATTTTTATATTTATAATGTAGTTTAATGATTGTTAAAAGCTCAGTTTCTGTTAATTCGTAGCTATTCTTTAACGATTTTATTTTTCGTTTTCCTATTCTGGCCAATATTTGAAGTTCTTCTTTTTGTCTTTGCATTTCACTTAGGTTAAATCCGTCCTCTTGTGGGGAGAACGGATTTTTACAACTAACAACTACCCTCTTTTAAATCTGATTGATTACTGGGTAAAACTATCGGAAGTTAGGTGCCTGAACAATACCCAGTTATAGGTATTTTTTTCATTTTTAAAGTTTTAATATTAAGAATTAAACTAAACAAGATGTACAAAATGATTAACGAAATATGAATTACCGTAGCGGTGTTGTGGTTTTGAGTTTATTTTAAAGAGGTTGGTTGTTCATTTATTTCCATTGTAGGTTACACCAGTGTAAAACGAATTTAAAGTTTACTTGATGTTTAGTTAAACTTATTCCTAATAAATGAATGCATCTTTGCAGCGAGTTTAGAATAAGTTTGAGTTAGTTGAAAAACCGATGCATCCTCATAGTGTATCGGTTTTTTTTGTTGAAAAAAGTTAAAGTAAGGATTCGCCAGTAAAGGGCTATAAGGTTACTTTTATGTCTTTGATTTTAAAAACCTGAACTCTTAACAAGTTCTGAAAAATAAGTACAATTTTTTCTTGATTTTTTTCAGGTATACGCCCTCCTATAATCCAGTTTTTCTTTACGAATTTGGTGCTTTCCAAATTAAACTCTGACTTTAATAATTGTAAAGCTTCTTCGCGGGTTTCGTCGTTCATTTTACTGAACATTTGTCTAATATTTTCGGTCATTGGTGGTTTGGTAGATTTCAAAAATAAATAAAAATGTGGATCAACCACCTTTTTTCTCAAAATAGATATGAGTGGGTTAATAACATCGATATTCACATTTGTTTACAATCAATAAAAAGTGACAACTTCAGGTATATTTATTTCTGATACAGATATTATATATAGACGTAAAGAACATCATTTGTTCAAATAGTGATATTCGCTAAATATTTGTCTTAGGTCTTAAATTGTTTTTAGTTTTTTAAAAATTATATAGTTTTTAATGATAAAATATGTCCTTTAGATAAAAAAGGTTTTGTATTAATTAATTATCTTAAACAGATTAGCTTTTTTTATTAAAATTTTGTAAGTTTTATCTTATTAAAATAAATGTAATTAAAGAATTAGAAAGTTTCCCTAAAAATAATTGCTATGAAAATAGACACCGTTTGTATTATAGATGACGACCCAATATGTGTATATGGCACCAAAATTCTTTTAAATCACAATAATTTTGTTAGTGAAAATATTATGGTTTTTGAAGATGGTTATGAAGCATTGACCAATTTAACATCCTATTTAAAAAATGGTCAACCAATGCCAGATATTATTTTATTGGATTTAAATATGCCTGTAATGAACGGATGGGAGTTTCTAGATAAGTTTCAAGAAATGATTTTTGAAAAAAAGCCTAAGGTATTTATCGTTAGTTCTCATTTTGATCAAGCAGAAATTGATAAAGGAAAAAGTTATGAATTAGTTTGTGACTTTATTTCCAAGCCATTAATTGCCAAAAACCTAACCGATATTATTGCTATGAGTAAGGTAAAGGTCTAATTTATACTGCCAAATATAAATAAGGCATATAGAAAATTATTTAGAGGCTACTTGTAATACAAAAAGGTTGTCTTACCATATATTGATATTTACCGTTCCGTAAATTCATTTGACACTCCTAAAACAACATCTAATAAATTTTAAAAAAAAAGCCCGATCAAGTAAACTTGTCGGACTAATTATGTGCTAAAGCGCAAACCTTTTGCGCTTAATTGTGGAGCCGGAGGGATTCGAACCCTCGTCCAAACAAGCAATTAAAATGCTTTCTACATGCTTAGAATCTGATTAATTTTCGATGTGCACCTGACCAGAAACCGCCCAATACACACTTATCTTCTTAAGATTTTGGTGGTGTCGCCAAAGCGAGCGAACACCCTTATGTTGACTTTTCTGGTGCTCCTATAAGAATCGCCATCAACAAGGGCTATTCAGGAACATCTCGCTTCCCTACCTTGTAGGGACGAGGCTAATCTTACTATAATTCAGATTAAGCGGCAAGAGCGTAATTATTTTCGCCAATTAAAAGTGTGAAAAATGAGATTAACGAGCTGTTTCCCAGCGCTCGACATGCTTACATTCCAACTGGTCTCGCTGTCAAAACCGGTCGGCCCCAATATGTAAATGAACTTTAGTATTAAATTGTAGCTTTACATTAAAAGCTAATAATTAACGGGCAGCAAAGCTAACAAAACTTTAGCAACCACTATAATTTTTATTTGGACACTAAGCCAAGTGTTACTAATTGCATAATTTAGTGCAATATTTATACCAAACCCATATGAAGTTCGGAATCATAAGAGAACGTAAGAATCCACCAGACAAGCGTGTTGTTCTATCGCCTAAAGCATGTCAAAAAGTCCTGTCTACCCATCCTAAAGCTGAAATTATAGTGGAGCCTTCTCCAATTAGGGCTTATATGGATGCAGATTATCAAGATTTAGGTATTACAGTTGCAGATAAAATGAATGATTGCGATGTGTTACTGGGTGTTAAAGAGGTGCCTATTGAGTCTTTGATACCAGGTAAAAAATATTTTTTCTTTTCTCATACCATAAAAAAGCAACCTTATAACAGAGAATTGCTTCGTGCTATCTTAGAGAAGAATATAGAAATGTATGATCATGAGGTCATAACTAACAAACAAGAACAGCGCGTTGTTGCCTTTGGTAGGTATGCCGGTATTGTTGGAGCCTATAACGGGTTTCGTACGTACGGTTTCAAATACGACATTTTTCAATTACCAAAAGCAAATGAGCTACCAGATCAACAAACTTTAATAGCCGAGCTTAAAAAACTTAAGCTACCTAATATTAAAGTATTGCTTACCGGTAGAGGTAGAGTTGGTAATGGTTCTAGAGAAATGTTGGACGGCATGGGTATGCGTAGGGTCAATGTTAGCGAATATTTAGAGCAAACATTTAATGAACCAGTATATTGCCAAATAGATGCGGGAGAATATAATAAGCGTAAGGACGGCGTACGTGGCAATAAAGCTAATTTTTTTGCCCATCCAGAAGAATACAAGTCCAACTTTTTTAGGTTTGCCAAAGTGACCGATTTCTATATTGCAGGTCATTTTTATGGTCAAGGTGCTCCTTATTTGTTTACCAGAGAAGATGCCAAGGATAAAGATTTTAAAATTAAAGTGGTTGCAGATATAAGCTGTGATATTGACGGACCGGTAGCTTCTACCATTAAACCATCAACTATTGCCGATCCCATTTATGGTTATGACCCTACAACGGAGTCTGAAACAGATTTTACCAATGCAGATGCCATTGCGGTAATGGCGGTAGATAATTTACCGTGCGAGTTGCCTAGAGATGCCAGCGAAGGTTTTGGTGAGGCTTTCATAAAAAATGTGATTCCTGCTTTCTTCAACGAAGATAAAGACGGCGTTTTAGAGCGTGCACGTATGACCCAAAATGGAAAGCTGACCAAACGTTATGCATACTTGCAGGATTATGTAGATGGTAAGGAATAGATGTTAATTTATTTTTAAAACTTGGTATTGGTTACTACGTGAAAAATGTATTTTAAAAGGATTGGAAAAATATATAATTTGCTATCTTTTTTGTTTAAATATTTATGTGTGAATTGATAAAATAAGCTATATTAAAAATACTTAGTTAATCAAGGAAACCCCAATACCAAAAGTAGTTTGCCTATGGTTATAATCAATTAGGGTTTCACCATAACCATCAAACAATTGAAAATGGCCGTTGAAATTCTCGAAAATAGGAAAAGACCAGTTCAGCTGTATACTACCGCGACTTTTATCTCCTAGATTTAAAGAATGTCTTGCAATGGCTCTAAAGCGTTGTCTGCCCCAGTCATAACTTATGTCAGCTTCACCACGACCAATAAAATCAGATATGTTTTCGTTATCATCGATTTTACTTCCAATGCGTATCCATGGCTTTAGCATTACCTGCCAGTTTCTTTTTTCAAAGGCGGCATGAAAAGCAATACGGTTCCAACTTCTGGAAATTGGATCTGATTGGCCGTTAGATTCATGAATAATGGCCGCGCCTATCATTTTTGTTTCAAAACCCAATATTGGAAACTTAACGGGAAAGTTGGCTATGATTTCTGGCTTATAATTTAATTCACGAAAAGGTCTTGAACGTTCAGAATTATATATCTGCCAGTATGCGGTCTGGGAATAGCCCATCCATAAATCCATACGCCCATCGAACATACCGTGAAAGATTTTGGTTTTAAGGCTGATCTGAAATTTTGATTCTACGGCATTAAGACTACTAGGTTCATCTAACACCTTATCTGAATTTTCTGCCTGAGGAAACTCATTAGGATTGGTAGAAAATTTAGCCGCGGTTATGTATATGGGTTTATATGAAGTTAGAATAAAAGTTCCTCGTTGATGCTCGTCATCTAATTCCCATAGTTCACTTAAACTTTTACTATTGTTAAAATACCAATTGTGATCATGATCGTCTTGAGCGCTAACCAGATTGGATGTTAGAAAAAAAGTTGTGTATAAAATTCCGAGAATGAATAATTGCCTGCCCATGTGATCTACTTTAAATAACAAAAATAGGCATTAAGCAATACAACTAATAAATTTATCCTCTACCTCTTAAGTATGGTTTCAGGACCCAAAAAGATATCCAGATGAAAGCTCCAAACCCAATAATCCATAGCCACGCGTTCCATAGTAAGAGCGATTTTAACATACATTGCATAAGTAGCTGAGGTCTGGCAACAATATCCCAGGAATTGAATCTTAGAAAACGACCTAGAAAAATTCCGAACCCACTTAAAAGGGAAACGCCCAGTAACATCATATTAGCAAGAAAAGGATGGTTGTGTTTGCGTAAATAAGAAAATACGTCCATCATAGATAAAACGCCTAACAATAAACCGCTAAGAGCAAAAATGAAAAGCATAAGCATATCTAACCAAATGGTAGCTGCCGAGTTGTCTAAGTGAATGAGGTCTGTGATGATATACGGACTATTTGGTAAAAACAATACCCAAAGAAAGAATAGGCAATATCGCAATATTTTAGATTGTCCCAAACGCACATTTGCCATTAACTGCCTAGATACAAAAAGGGGAATTGCTGCCAAGAATAAATTCCAGAACATAAAGAGAAAATCTGTGGTACCGGAAACGTAAATTCTATAGGCTAATAATACTGCGGCCAAAGACGTAAGCTGAATAATTCTATTTTGAAATATAGAACTTCTTGTTGCAATTAAATTCATGATAATGAGCGATTTGGGATCTATTCAATAACGATGTATAAATCTAGTTATTGTAGGAAAAAACCTATTTTTTTGTTAATGAAAGACCTTTTGGCAGTTTACGGTAAATGATGCTTTTATTTGTATTTTTAAGCTTATGAAACCAGCAGAAGATTATATATTCAATCAACCGGAACCATACAGGGCAATTTTAATGCATTTGCAAATGATGATTGAAACCACATTACCTGAGGTTGAGCTTAAATTTAAATGGAATATTCCCTGTTTTTATATTGGTAAATCACCAATTTGTTATTTGAATGCATCGCACAAAAAGAAGTTTGTAGATATCGCTTTTTGGAATTCTGCTCACCTTACCAAGCATTTGAACGTACTAGTTTCTGAAAATAGAAAAGTAGTACGTTCATTGCGATATAGTACCCTTGAAGATATTGATAACGATATTCTGGTAGATGTTTTACTGGATGCCTATGCTGTTCGTAAAAATGGATTTTATAAGCAAAAGGATATTTCGTAGCTAAAAAAAATAGCAGCTATGTTTTATTAATTAGATATAATCTTTTCTGAGCAAAGGTCAAATTTATATTTTCCGTCCAAAAATTTTATAACACAGTTCTTGTTGCTTAAAAATGTTTTGTTAGTGATTAAATTTTCAGTTTCCGATTTCCAAACAGTATCAATCCTTTTATTTAAAATTCCACCTAATTTTCTTTTATCTAAATTATATTTTGCTTCTTGAGCTGAGCCAGCCCAACACTCGGCGTAACCGTAAGAAATTTTGTACTCACCTATTTCCCAGGTCGTTGAAATTTTATCATCGCATTTGAAATAGGATAAAAATATTAGATTAAATCCAATGACTGTCGTTACAGCTAATAGTCCAACAATTACTAGAATTTTTTGCCAATTCTTTTTCGGTAATGTCCCAATTAATATTATAACAATTAGAGCAAAAAAGCCATTAAACCACGGAATAAGATTTTGATTAGTTAAGTCCCAATCCGACATATATATTCCAAGCGCAACTATAATTACGATTAATAATATGATTAAGATTATAGTTTTTAATTGTTTCAAAGTTAATCGCTACTATCTAAAACTCATTAACAACAGCTCTTAACGCAACTAAATCCGTCAATAACTTTTTCATTAATCCTAAGTCTAACATATTGGCACCATCACTCTTGGCATTGGCACAGTCAAAATGCGTTTCAATGAATAGTCCGTCTACGCCTGCAGCAACACCTGCACGTGCCATAGTGCCGATCAAAGCTGGTCTGCCACCAGTTACACCAGAAGATTGATTTGGTTGTTGTAAAGAATGGGTTACATCTAATACCACGGGAGCAAATTGCTTCATGGTTGGTACGCCCCTAAAATCTACGATCATATCTTGGTAACCGAACATGGTGCCACGATCAGTAATAATAGCTTGCTCGTTACCCGTTTCGGTAACTTTGTTTACGGCATGCTTCATACTTTCAGGACTCATAAATTGCCCCTTCTTTATGTTGACCGTTTTACCTGTTTTTGCGGCGGCAACTACTAAATCAGTCTGGCGGGCAAGAAATGCCGGTATCTGCAATACATCTACATATTCTGCAGCCATGGCAGCATCTTGTTCCGTATGTATATCAGTAACCGTAGGTACTTTGAATGTCTCAGAAACTTTACGTAGAATCTTCAATGCCTTTTCATCTCCAATACCCGTAAATGAATCTAATCTACTTCGGTTAGCTTTTTTGAAACTTCCTTTAAATACATAAGGAATTTTAAGCTCGTCGGTTATAGTAACAATATGCTCTGCAATACGCATTGCCATGTCTTCACCTTCAATGGCGCAGGGTCCAGATAGTAGAAAAAAGTTATTACTGTCCGTATGTTTTATTTGGGGTATAAGAGATAGGTTCATTCGTCGAATATTTTTGAACAAAGATACTATTTTAAGAAGCTTACTGTTCTATTAGGATAAGATTGTCGAAATCCCAAATCGAAATGAAAATCAAACAGTTTTTTATAGCAACAATATTTCTCGTTTTTGCTGCTAATGCACATGCTCAGTTCGGTAAAAATTGTGAGTTACGACAAGTTAAGATCAATCTACTTAACCCTGGTCTTGAATATGAAATGGCTTTGGGCACCAATACAACTTTTGATATTAAAGCGGGTATACAAGTAGCGTTAGATCCATTGTTGCCAGATGTATATAGTGAATTTGGCGTTTTTCCTGCAGTTGCCGCTCAATACCGCTATTACTATAATTTTGAAAAGCGTCAGCGTAAAAGAAAACAGATTTATGGTAATTCTGCCAATTATGTGGCTCCTGCGGTCGCCGTTTTCTTTCCGGGTTCAAGAACCATTGCCAATGAAAACGTAGAAGGCGCTTTTGGTTATGCCGGTTTGGTAACAGGTATACAACGTAGTTTTGATTCGGGTTTTAACTTTTCTGTAGATGTAGGTGCTGCATATTATGACGGGCAATTTGAGGGCGACATTTATCCGGTAGCAAACTTAAGCATTGGATTTATCATCAGTGAAAAGCGATGGTGTGTAGGTCGTTAATCTCGTAAGTGTTTTCTTAATATTTCTATAAATCAGGTGGTTACTTTTTTTTAATCATGTAGTTTTAGTTGCAACATCAATCTAATTACATGAAAAAAATTACACTGATTCTTCTATTCTTATCTATTACAACGGCACATTCCCAAATCAGGGATTTTTCTGAAAAAGGCAACGGACTCATAAATCTAGAGCGACACCAATTTACAATTAACTTATTGGGACCGGGAATTAGGTATGAGCTAGGTCTTTTTAAAAACGTAAGTGCATCTACCAGTTTTACACCGGCTTTTGCTAGGTATCAAGAGGGTTATGCTTTGGGTTTTGCTTGGCATACCAGAATTAGATATTACCATAATTTTCAAGAGCGTTTAGATGTAAATAAGAATATCATAGGTAACTCAGCCAACTACATTGGGCCTGCACGTAGCATTTTCTGGGAGCCATTACAGTTTACAGATAATATCTCTGACGGAAATAGTGATTATGCCTTTGCATTCTATGGTGGAGTATACGGTGTTCAGCGAACCAACAGAAAAGGTTTCAATATAAATGCAGAAGTGGGTTATGGCTATTTTGATTCAAAAACTTTAGATAGTGGTCATGGCTTTTTGCTTCATGTTACCTTTGGGTGGGTGGCTACAAAAAGAAAATCTAGGAAGCCCACTTTTGATTAATGTGGTCTGGTATTTGATGCATATCCGGAATAAAACCAAACCAGATTATAATATGAAAAAGATTATTTTTTTATCCGCTATGCTGTTAACCTCTTTTTACGTTAAGGCACAATCAGGGAAATTAGTGGAAGACAAACTCTTTAAAGTTAATGCCTTAGCACCAGGGATATCTTATGAACTGGGGGTCGCTGATAAAACTACCTTGAATTTAGAGGCGTTCTTAGGTTTAGCACTGAATGGAGGGTCAGATAGGTCAACTAATTTTGGACTGTATCCAGGTTTAGAGGCAGATGTAAGGCAATACGTAAATTTTAATAGAAGATTAAATAAAGGAAAGAATATATCTGGCAACTCTGGTAATTATGTTGCATTTTTAAATCAACTTCAATTGGGCAAGCCAATAATCGGTAATTTAGAATACGCCTCGGATTATTTTTATAACGGTGCTTTAGTATATGGTATTCAGCGTACTTATAAAAAAGGATTCTATTGGGGCTTGGCTTTTGGTCCGGGTATTTTTGTCGATGATTTTTATACAGATGCGGGTATTTTAATAGACCTTAGACTTGGTTGGGTTGTAAGTGGTAGGAAAAAGTAGGTAACCCATTAGGGAACTACCTCAAAATCAATAAGATAAAAATAACATAAGTTTAAGTGTAGCTATAAATATTTAAAGTATCTTTGCACGCTTAAATAAGACCTTTTATGTCCACTACAACAAAGAATATTGCGATCATTGCGCACGTTGACCACGGTAAAACGACCTTGGTAGACAAAATAATGTACCACTGTAGCCTTTTTCGTGAAAACGAGAATACAGGCGATTTAATTTTGGATAATAACGACTTGGAAAGAGAACGTGGTATTACCATTACTTCTAAGAACGTTTCCGTTATTTATAAGGATACTAAAATAAATATTATCGATACTCCCGGTCACGCCGATTTTGGTGGTGAAGTTGAGCGTGTATTGAATATGGCAGATGGTGTTTTGTTGTTGGTAGATGCTTTTGAGGGTCCTATGCCACAAACACGTTTTGTACTTCAAAAAGCGATCGACCTTGGTTTAAAGCCTTGTTTGGTAATCAACAAAGTAGACAAAGAAAACTGTACTCCAGAAGAAGTGCATGAAAAAGTTTTTGATTTGATGTTCGAGCTGGGTGCAGAAGAGTGGCAGTTAGATTTCCCTACTGTATATGGTTCTGCTAAGAACAACTGGATGAGTACCGATTGGCAAAATGAAACGGAAAACATTGAGCCTTTATTGGATATGGTAATTGAGCATATTCCTACTTTTGAGCCAAAAGAAGGAAATACTCAAATGTTGATCACTTCTTTAGATTTCTCTTCATTTACAGGTAGAATCGCTATCGGTAGATTACAAAGAGGAACTTTAAAGGAAAATCAGCAAATTTCTTTGGTAAAACGCGATGGTTCTATCGTAAAATCAAAAATCAAAGAATTGTACGTTTTTGAAGGTCTAGGTCGTAAGAAAGTAGAAGAGGTTGAAACTGGTGATATTTGTGCCTTGGTTGGTGTTGAAGGTTTTGAAATTGGTGATACCGTTGCCGATATTGAAAACCCAGAAGCTTTGAAGACCATTGCAATAGATGAACCTACCATGAGTATGTTGTTTACCATTAACGATAGTCCGTTCTTTGGTAAGGATGGTAAATTCGTTACTTCTCGTCATATTAATGATAGACTTCAAAAAGAATTGGAAAAGAACTTGGCGTTACGTGTAAACGAAACAGATAGTGCAGATAAATTCTTGGTATTCGGCCGTGGGGTATTGCACCTTTCAGTTTTAATTGAAACAATGCGTCGTGAAGGTTACGAATTACAAATTGGTCAGCCACAAGTTATCATCAAAGAGATCGATGGTGTTAAATGCGAGCCGGTTGAAGCATTGACTATAGATTTACCAGAAGCTGTTTCTGGAAAAGCTGTTGAGATGGTTTCTATGCGTAAAGGTGAAATGACCAGTATGGAAGCTAAAGGTGAGCGTATGATCTGTGAGTTTATAATTCCTTCTAGAGGTATTATAGGTCTACGTAACCAATTATTGACCGCTACCGCTGGTGAGGCTATAATGGCGCACCGTTTCTTGGAATACCAACCAATGAAAGGAGATATTCCACAAAGACAAAATGGTTCTTTGGTTTCTATGGAAACTGGAAAAGCAATTCCTTACTCCATTGATAAATTACAAGATCGTGGTAAGTTCTTTGTTGATCCGGGTGAAGATATTTATGAAGGTCAGGTAATTGGTGAAAACTCTCGTGGAGATGATATGACCGTGAACATTACAAAGACTAAAAAATTATCTAACGTTCGTTCTTCTGGAGCTGATGATAAAGCAAAAATTGTTCCTGCAATTAAGTTTTCTCTAGAAGAAGCATTGGAATATATTCAAAAAGATGAGTATGTTGAGGTTACTCCTAAGTTTTTACGTCTACGTAAAATCTACTTGACCGAAAATGAGCGTAAGCGAAATAAAATTGCATAAATAAAAAAGCTCCTTGATAAAGGAGCTTTTTTTAGCTCTTAATCTATAGAAACCACCTACTTAGGTGGTTTTTTGTTTATAGTGCACTTCATCTTGTTTTAAGATAAGCCTTATGGTGCATTTATTGGTTAGGTATAACCTCAATTAGTAGCGTTGTACTACGAAAAACGCAAAAAATTAAGATAGATTTTCCTACTTTCTTAATAATAAGTCCATCCTGCATTTTTCTTCGTTTCTGCATAGAATTTTATCTAATTTAAAGTGGTATTAAATTCAACTCAAACAATTAATAATATGCAACTAACAGGTAAAAATGTGCTCATTACCGGAGGAACCCGGGGTATTGGTAAATGTATGGTTCAACATTTAATTAAGAATGGTGTTACCAATATTGCGGTCATTGCCCGCGACAAACAGAACCTAAAGAATCTATCATTAGAATACCCAACGGTAAATTTCATTCGCATTGCCGGTGATATTGCCAATATTCAGATATTACGAGATGCTGCGGCACGTATAGAAGATAAATGGGGGCATCTTGATATATTGATCAATAATGCGGGTATAGTTGCTGCAGGTCCTTTAGAGGATATTCAAGATGAAGACTTGTACGATCAGGTTGCCGTTAACTTGACTGCGGTCATGTTGTTGACCAAATACTGTATTCCGTTATTGAAGTTTTCTGAAGATGCCTACATCTTGAATATTTCATCAGGATTAGGATTGATAGGTATGCCTTTCTATGCGGTCTACGGAAGTACCAAAGCTGCAATTCGCCAGTTTTCAGATTCTATGAGAAGAGAATTGGCGCCTTTTAAAGTGTCCGTAACCTGTGCTTTTCCTACCGCTACGGATACGGAAATGATGCAGAAGTTTAAAGGTAGAAAGATGGATGCACCGGAGTACGTTGCAGAGCGTTCGCTTGAAGGATTATTTAATAAAGAAATTCAAGTAATTTTTGGTGGGGAAGAACGACTCAAAGAAAATACCTTGAACTTTGAAGCACCTGAAGAATTGGATAAAAAGGTTGCCGAGAATTACGAGGAACGAAAAATGGCCAGTTTAGATCATAAAGCCGTATAATCTACACCGGGAAATCAACAAACGGCGAACAATTATGAAATTACTTTACAAACTATCCCTATTATTAGTACTTGCAGTTATCGTGTCCTGTAAAGAAACACCTAAAAATACAACTGAAACCGCTAAGGAAGTGGTTACTGAAAATGATGTCATTACTTACCCTGATACTTGGGTGGCTTCAAGGGTTTCTAAGGCTAAAGAAAGATTAAATGGCACGGAGGCAGGAAAAGTTATTTGGAATGCTATGGAGGCGCATGGTGGATTGGATACTTGGTTTGCCAATGGTCCACTTACATTTCGTTTTAATTACCAACCTTTAGATGGTAAAACGGCCAGAGACAGTTACCAAACAGTAGATACTTGGAGCAACCGGGCAGTACACACAAGTGCTACGGATAGTACGGCTAAATTTGGTTGGACAGGTAAAAAGGCATGGGTGATGGCAAAAGATAGTACTGCATTTGCCTATGATACTAAATTTTGGGCATTGACACCTTTATGGTTTGTTGGTCATCCGTTTGTATTAAGTGGCGAGGGCGTGAACTTAGAGCTATTGCAACCTACTACATTTAAGGATAAAGACTACAATGTTGTAAAAGTAACTTTTGATGCAGGCACGGGCGATGCACCGGATGACTACTATATTCTATATGTAAATAAAGAAAGTAACAAGATTGCGGTTATGAGATATATTGTTTCTTATCCGGAATATTTTAAGGACGGTGGCCACGCTCCAGAAAAATTCACGGAGTTTATTGGTGAGCAAACCGTAGACGGAATTACCATGCCAGGAGGATTTAAGACGTACTGGACTGTGAAGAACGATCAGCCGGGAGAATACATAACTAAAATTGATTTTACAGATGTGTCTTTTGAATCTGATTTGCCTAAAGACTTTTTTGATGCCCCGGAAGGTGCAAAAATTTTAGAGTAATATCTTTTAAAATTCAAGTTTTTTTCAACTAAAAAAAGCGTGTATCTAAAATACTTTTTAGATACACGCTTTATATTTACTATGCTTAAAATTTACTCGGAAGCGCAAGCATCATATGCTTGACTGTAAGCTAAAAGACCTTCTTTGGAGTTCTTGTATTCGTTGGCCATAATTTTAGCTTTAACGGCTTCACATTCCGTACTTAAAGCTGCTAGTTTCTTGTTGAAGCCAAAAACAAAATCTTTGCTCATTGTAGAGACACCTTTTTCAGTGTTGCTATATTTTAGAACATATTCTTTGCCCATATGTTCGTATAAGGATATTTTGTCTCCTTGGTAAATTGCTTTTGCAAATTTTGGAGCATTGGTTTTATCGCTCGCAACTGATGATGTAAAGTTTATCACCTCGTAAATATCGCCAGTAGTCAATACAATTTGTTTACTGTCCGTAGCGGCAACTTCTTTAGCTGTGTTATTTTCGTCTAGCATCTGTATGGCTGCGCTCGCCTTTGTCAATTCTTCCACAGCTACTGTTGTTTGTAAGGTGTCGTTGGTTGCTGTTATTAAAAACGCTACAGCTTTTTCAGATTCTTCCGCCGGATCATCGGCATATACAATTTCTACATCTGGCTCGTTGGAAAGGTCTTCGGTAACAACCTCAAAATGCCTTGTGGAAATTTCGTTTATAGTAAAGTCCTTTATTAATTCTTCTGCATTTCTATTCAATCGCTTACCATCTTTTTTGTCGTAATCGTTGGTAATAATTAGGTCTGCATATTTTTTAACCTTTTCAGGTAAATCTAAGTTTAAATAAATTTTTGCAATATTATAATAACTGGCATAACGTACTTTTTTATGCTGTTTGTCATCTTCATTATATCTAGTTGCTACATCATTGAAATAATCTATCCATGGTTGTGCTTCAGTATATAGTTCGTCAACAGGTAAATCATACTGCATTTTTGAAAATATCGCTTTTAAAGATTCAGAAGCCTCTTGGTGATTGGCAAATTCTGGATGTTTTTTGGTTGCAATTATCCAAAAGTGTTGTGCTTGGTTAGAGGTTACAGGAACATAACCGTATCTATAATTGATTTTGCTGTTTGTTTGGTTGATCATGCTATTGCGATGCTTATTACGATATTTATCTCTAATGCTGTAGCGATTATTATTGTAGAAAGCACTGGCCTTAGAATAGGTCTTATGGCCTGTGCTGGCATAATTGTCGTCTTCAGTTAGGGTAAAAGAAGAATTTTCTCCAGAATCTGAGTTGCTGATCGAAACTGTTGCCGAAGAAGAATAACTACAAATTACGTCATACGTATATGTAGTTTTAAGAACATTTCCTTCTTTGTCTTTATCCTCGTGTTTATTTTTTTTGATATCAACTTCGCCTATTTCGGTTCCATGAAAATTGAATCTAAAATCAAGCGTACCATTTTTTGCCACTCTAGAAAATCCTTCTAAAAAAATATTACGGCTACTAGAGGTAAATGTTCTTTTTGAATCATCTACGATAGGTATTTTAGGGAGGTCTACATAGGAAGTCTTAAAGTATTCGCGATCTAAATTTGCTCTCTGAGCCAAGATTTTGGTGGCGGTAAGGCAGCAGATAATTACAAGTAAACTAAGTGTTTTTTTCATTTTGGTTGTTTTGGTTGGTTTAAGTAATATATTGAACAACAAATAGTACACTTTGTTTTAAAGCGTACTAAAAGTGCAATCTATGAATGCGTAAATTCTATTTATGATCAAGTGATTTGTATTGCGTAGCCACTGCCGCGCCAATAATACCTGCGTGATTTTGAAGCTTTGCTGGTATTACTTTGGTATCGATCTTAATTTTGGATTTAAACTCATCAAAATCTTTTGAAGCGCCGCCACCAAGAATAATCAAGTCTGGTGAAACGATCAATTCTACATATTCTAAGAACGTATTGAATCTTTTCCCCCATTTTTTATAGGACAACTTTTCGCGGTCTTTTGCTGATCCCGCTGCCCATTTCTCAATTTTGCTATATTTTTTATAAGGAATTTGTCCTAACTCAAAATTAGGGATCAATCTTCCGTCCAAAAATGCGCCACTTCCTAAACCGGTACCTATGGTAATCATAACAACAAAACCTTTTTTCCCTTTACCGGTACCAAAGTTCATAGTAGCGTAACCAGCGGCATCTGCATCGTTGATTACGGTGAAATCCAATCCGGTTTTTTTCTCCAATAATTTTTCAACATTGACACCTAGCCAGCTTTTGTCCAAATTTCCTGTAGCTTTACAGACTCCGTTTTTAATAATGGTTGGGAAACCGCAGCCCACTTTGCCTTTGTAGTCAAAATGTGATACAATTTCGGCAATTACATCGGTCATTGCTTCTGGTGTTCTAGGTATGGGAGTGGGTATTCTAAAACGTTCAGAGATCATTTCTCCGGTTTCAGAATTAACTAACGCTCCTTTAATTCCAGAACCACCTACATCAATACCTAGTAAAGTCATTTTATATTTTGTTATGAATTACAAAGAAACGAAAAAGTTTCGGCTCTTTGAAGTGAGATTATTTGGGGCAATTTTAGTGTTATACAATTGAAAGATAATAACATAAAAAAAGGACCTTTTAAGAGGTCCTTTTAATTTTTTGTTATTCGGGCATAAGCAGTCCCGTAATTGTACTTACTTGAATTTCTTCGTCGTCTTCGTCTAATTCAGAATCTACCGTAAAGGTAATAGAGAACTGTTTGCCCACTAATTTTTGACTCTTTAAATCATACTTGGATGTTACTTCGTCTACTACGTTTGTAAACTCTGTACTGTAACCTTCGCCATCTGTAAATACATAAACGCCATCAATATAGCCTTCATAAGTACCGTTCATGGTACTGGTTTCTTGACCAAATGTCGTTAAAGAAGAAACTGCAACGAACAATACAATTAAAAGTGATTTCATTTTTCTTTTGTTAAGTTAATTATAGATTTTTTTTGTTCCGTTTTCAGCACTTTTTTAAGGTGATAAAAGTTGATACAAATGAAATCTAATTAGTTGAATAACGAATAATTTTATCATTTTATTATGATAGTTTTTTTTATTCCTAAAGAACTGTAGGTCAGTGGGCTATTTTTATAATCTGGAGTATTAAATAATTGTACTTTAGAGTATATAATAGAAAAATTACATACTACCTTTACTCTGTTAATCAATACTGCTACATTGAAGAATTATAACTTGCAAAAAATAGGTATACTTGTTGTTCTACTGTTTTTCACGACGTTGAATTTTGGCTTTTCACAAGAGAAAATAGCCTTTGAAGCTATTCAAAACAATATTGAAAAGTATAAAAATGATCTTCGTGGTCCTTATAAGGATATTCGTTGGTTCTGTACGGACGGTAGTGTTAGACAACCAAAAGATCCCTGCCTGGATAATATTGGTCCTGGGGTGCAACATGCCCGTTACAAAGATGAAGTGGTCTCCTTGGGTAAGACCAATCATATCTATTTAGGTCAAATTTTGGCATATACGGATATTGATGAGTTGTGGGATGCCGGTCATAACCACTCCCGCTTAAAACAATATCAATTGGATAAGTATTTGCGTTTGGTAGATAATGGCTGGATCAATCAAAAAGGACAGTACTATAGAGGATCGGTACAGGTAGAAGACGAAGAAGCCTGGGGAATCGATTTTTACAAAACTATTTTGGCAGATGATAAAGTTCTGCTCCATAACTTTTATCTCATACGCCAATCTTTAAAAGATATCCCCCATAACGGTGATGATAATATTGCACAATTAATGCGAAGCCAATCTAAGGTAATCTCGGATATGTACACACCGTTTATGGACCTTAGAACCAAGATCCATAGTCAGCCGGAAAAAGCCGATATTCAAAAAGTAACTGATTTTAAAACGAAACATCAAAAAACATTGACAACCGATCTAAATAAAAAATTAGACGGATTGTTAACTACAATGAATACGTTTTTTAAACCGGTTGATGTTCAGGCATTGCTAAACACTTCTAATCTGGTTAAAGGAACTTTATTGGGAGATAAAGTACAATCTTTTATAAATGCAAAGGCAGATAATGACAATCCACCGTATGTAGTAAATGAAACGGCTCAATTACTTTTAGATATCAGGGAAGATCTGTTAACCGAAAAACGGTCTTTGGCACGTTTGCAGTTATTGGATATTTCTTTGAAGTTAGAAGAGTTGCTATTTCAAAGCGCGCCTAATTGGGAGCCCGATACGGTTAGTGGTCAGTTAGAAAAAATATGTGCATTGACCACGGCATCTGTGGGTGCCGGCTATCTGGAATTGTGGGAGTGGGAGCAGATTTCTGGTACGCTCAGTAAATTTGGTGAAAGTAAATTGACATTGGCAGAATTGACACAAGTGCTAGAAACGGCAAGATCTGCCGTGGAGTGGAGCGCGGCGACAGTTAAAGCCAATTATCAAGAAGTAGTAAATACGTACACGGCTTTTGAGCCTAAATCATATGCATTTATAGATGATAGAATAAGGGGTTCCGTTGCTTTGCATTTAGGGCAAAGTGTGGGGCAGTTGGGCGATTTTATATCTAAAGAATCCGCTTTGACCAATAAGGTTATGGATATTTCCAATCAAAGTACCTTCAGGGGGTTGAACCCTGGTTATGCCTTTGGTGAATTGGTGGTAGTAGATGGTTCATCTGAAGATATTGAGGTATCGGCAGATAAAATTTATATTTTTCAGCGCTCTCCGTCAGACCTAAAACCTGTGGCAGGTATAGCCACTGTGGCTGAAGGTAATATGGTATCGCACGTACAATTATTGGCGCGTAATTTAGGTATACCCAATGCCGCCCTATCTGATCAGAATCTTCAGAGTTTAAAGAAGTATGATGGTGACCGTGTATTTTATGCGGTTTCAAATAAAGGAAACGTGATCTTAAAACCAGAAGCGCAAATGACAGATCAAGAACGCGGACTGTTCCTAAAGAAAGAACGAAATACGGATAAGATAGAAGTGCCAGTTGAGAAAATTCAATTAGGTACTACAGATGTGCTGAACATGCGAGATGTTGATGCAAGTGATTCTGGAGCCTTATGCGGACCAAAAGCTGCTAACCTTGGTCAGTTGAAAAAGATGTTTCCAGAGCAAGTGGTAGAAGGGTTGGTAATACCTTTCGGGATTTTTAAAGATCATATGGATCAAACCATGCCTGGCGAAAACACTTCGTATTGGGAGTTCTTAAATAGCATGTTTAAAGAGGCTGAACGCATGAGAGGTGCAGATGTGCCTGAACCCGAAGTTGAAAATTATCAATTACGACAATTGGAGACGCTAAGAACGGCAATAAAAAAAATGCCTTTAAAAGAAGATTTTAAAGATCAATTGGAGACTAAATTTAAATCGGTTCTTGGTGCTGAATTTGGTAAGGTTCCTGTATTCTTGCGTAGTGATACCAATATGGAAGATTTAAAGGAGTTCACCGGTGCCGGACTAAACTTGACTTTATTCAACGTGTTGGACAAAGAAAAGATTATTGAGGGTATTAAAGATGTTTGGGCATCGCCATATACAGAGCGAAGTTTTAAATGGCGCCAAGTGTATTTGTTGAATCCAGAGAATGTATTTCCTTCTATTTTGGTGATCCCAAGTGTAGATGTAGACTACTCGGGCGTATTGATTACAAAGGGGATTGATTCAGGTAATGAAAAAGACTTGACCGTTGCATTCAGTAGAGGTGCGGGCGGTGCTGTTGATGGGCAGTCAGCGGAAACATATACTATTTATAGTGATAACGGATATAGCTTATTGGCGCCTGCGCGTGAACCCCTATATAATACCCTTCCCGCCACAGGTGGTACGGGCAAAAAAATAGCCACTTTTGAGCACAGGGTTTTGAATGAAAAGAACATGGCAGATATTAAAAGCTTGGCAAAGACCATTAGAGAAACAATGCCAAAAGAAACAAATTCGGATTATGAGGGTGCTTATGATGTGGAATTAGGTTTTAAGGAAGACGAATTATGGTTGTTTCAAATAAGACCGTTTGTTGAAAATAAAAAAGCGTTGAGTTCTGGGTATCTGGAATCCATCACTCCAAAAATTAATACGGCAAAAGAAATTTTGCTGAGTACAAAAATATGATATGAACAGAAATTGGTTTTATTTGTTAGCCATGTGTTTTCTTGTTTTTATGGGTTGTAATTCAGATGTTACATACAACAGTTATTAAAAGTTGGTTTAAATATGAGTATGAAGAAAATTATAGTTTTATTAGTTGTTGTTTTAAGTGCATCCGCATTTACAACATACAAATATTACCCAATTGATGGTTACGAGCGCACAGGCATTAAACGCTTAAAACGGTTGGAGCTGATCAAGAGCGGAGAGATTAAAGATGCATCGGCTTTACCTGTTGGTGCCATGAAATCGTACAACGATATTCAATTGAACTTGCTGTCAAGAAAGAATGATAGCGCAATGGGTCTAATGCAGGTAGATGCAGATTTTCAAAATGAGATCAGTGCCTTGTTTCGTGGTTTGGATAAAAGTTATTCGTTATCGGTTTTGGATATATCGGACCCTGAAAATGTTCGCTACGCAGAACGAAATGAGACTGCAGGCTATCAGCCAGGTTCTGTAGGTAAGTTGGCTGTGTTATTGGGCTTATTCACACAGTTGGAAAAAATTTACCCAGATTCATTTGAAAAAAGAACGGAGCTACTAAAGAATAAATCTGTTAAAGCCGGAGTTTGGGGCTTAACGGATGAACATACCATTCCTATCTATAATATTGAAAAGAATACCTTGGTAAAACGTCAAGTAATTGCCAGCGATGTATTCTCTTTATATGAATGGGCAGATCACATGTTGTCTGTGAGCAACAACGGTGCGGCAAGTATAGTATGGAGAGAGGCGCTGTTAATGGCAGCATTTGGTGAAAAGTATCCTGAGCTGACACAAGAAGAGGCGGATACTTACTTTAAAGAAACTCCTAAAAAAGAGCTGACAGATTTGAGTAATGATGTGGTTAATTTGCCATTACGTGAACTGGGCATTACATCAGATGAATGGCGGTTGGGTAGTTTCTTCACTAGAGGTGCAAATACCTATGTGGGCGATAAAGGCGGTAGCATAGGTTCGCCACAGGGTCTAATGAAATTCTTGGTTCAACTGGAACAAGGTAAGGTGGTAGATGAAGCATCAAGCTTAGAAATGAAACGATTAATGTATATGACCGATCGTAGAATTCGCTACGCACAGTCACCGGCATTGAAAGAAGCCGCTGTATATTTTAAGTCGGGCTCTTTGTACAAATGCGATAGAAGTAATGGGGAGGCATGCGGAAAATACATGGGCAACGTTACCAATTTCATGAACTCGGTCATCATTGTTGAGCATCCGGATAATTGTAGGTATATGGTGGTGTTAATGACAAACGTACTTCGTAAAAACTCTGCCAGTGACCATATGTATTTAGCGGGTAATATTGATAAAATTATTAGAAAATAGATTTACGATCAATCAGTTTTCTAATACATATTAAGATTTAAACTTGGTATGTAGTTCCTCTACAATTGTGGCTACTTTTTTGTTTTTATCAATTCTATCTAGAACTATTGCAGAATTTTGACGCTCCTTACAGTTTTTAATGGCGCAGCGCTCACAAGTAACGCCAACTTGCTGCGTTTTAATACTTGGATCGCTTAAAAACTTCACTTTTTTAGCAAGTTGTTTGTTCATTAAAAGTCCAATGCTGATACTTCTGTATTGATTGTCCTTAAATGGATCTTTTGTTGCAGATGATAATACAATGTACTGGTTGCCCTCGCCTTGGTAATTAGATATTTGAATATCGAATTCATGCTTTTTTTGACTCGTTTTAATATCGTTCAAGACCTTTAACGATACCCAACGACGACAATAATGTTCATTGGTTTCATTTGCTCTGGGCGAATGTTGATGAGAAAGATGAAGTTCTTTTTTTAGATGGTATTTTTTGCTGCCCAATCTATGGGTAAACCTTAAAAAGAAGAGATTTTGTATCGCAAAAAAATTAGGTAGAATATTGGTTAATCGCTGGTAAAAAGATTCTGGCGATGCATTATAATTGTCAATTATAGACAAGAACTTATCCGCATTAAAATTTCCTTCTTTAAATACCTCTTCTAATTGTGGAGTCACCTGTGTTTTGGGTATTAATAGGGCGCCGGCAAAATAAGAAGCGTAAAAATTATTCAGTACTTGGTCAAAATTTTCAAATTTTATCCAAGGAAAAGAATAAAGTCTATCTGTATATGCTAAAAAGTTATAACCTATTTCTTTGGCATAAATAAAAGCACGTTGAGCTTCATTAATATCCGCAGAGAGCAGTAAAGTTTTAGTTTCCGGAACAAAAAGAGATCTTAGGTTTTCCAAAGCCTCGTATTTTTCTAATTCTCCATTGTTAATACTATATCCATATTCTTCTATTAGTATTTCTTCTAAGTCTTTTGAAGAAAGTTTTTTTGATAAATCTAAATGATACGCTTTTGCAAATTTGAGAACCTCTTGCTCTAAATTTTCGAAATAGTTGTTGTTCGCCTCTTGGTAAGAACGCAAAGATGCTAGGAAAAAACTCTCTCTACTAAAACTATAATGTTGTGCAATTTCTATTATGGTACTTATAAATGCATTGACTTTTGCCGGGGCGTTAGCAACAATATCAATTAAGTCACTTTCTTTAATGCCAAACAGGTCAAGTGGTATTTCTTTTAAAATTTTAGACTGTAATAAATCACCGATAGGGGCAAGATTTTTATCTAGCTTTAAAGAAACCATTTGATCGTAGGGTACCTCTAATTTTTCAGAAAGTAAGATGATCTTATCAGGTTTGGGATATTTTTTTCCTTTCTCGATCTCATTAAGATAAGATTTAGAAAGTCCGCAAATTTTAGATAAGCCAAATAATGACAAATCCTTTTCTGTTCGTATCTGCTTAAGTTTTAAGCCGAAAATGAGTTTTATATATTCTTGTTCCATATTGAGGTTTTAAAGATACTATATTTTGCGTACATCAGAAATACAGTGAATTTTATCTATTTAGCGAACGTTCGCTTGTTTTGTAAAATATTTTATTTTATCATTGTGTCAACAAAAACTTTTAATAATGGAAAACACGATTTTAAAACATCCAAAAATTCAGTTCGCGAATCAGGTTCAGCATTACTATCCTGAGATTTTAACAGACAACGCTTTGGCGTTTCTTACGGCACTCCATGAAAACTTTAATGAGAAGAGATTACAGTTGCTTAAAAAACGTGAAGTCCAGCAAAAAGTCTTTGATAGTGGTAAGTTTCCACAGTTTCCAAAAGAGACGAAAACTATTCGTGAGGGAGTTTGGACTGCAGGAAGTATACCAGAAGATTTACAGGATAGAAGAGTAGAAATTACCGGTCCTGTTGATCGTAAGATGATTATTAATGCTCTAAATTCCGGAGCTAAAACCTTTATGGCAGATTTGGAGGATAGTAATTCTCCTAGTTGGAAAAACAGTATTGAAGGGCAGCAGAATTTGATGGACGCCAATACAAAGACCATTAGTTTAACAGATACAAAGAGGGGGAAATCATACCGATTAAATGAGGAAACGGCTGTGCTTTTAGTGAGACCAAGAGGTTTGCACTTAAATGAAAGACACTTGTTGATTAATGAAGAAGAGGCTTCTGGTAGTTTGGTAGATTTTGGGTTGTACGTTTTTCATAACACCAAGACCATGATGGAAAAAGGAACGGCACCTTATTTCTACCTTCCAAAATTAGAGCACTATACAGAAGCTCGTTGGTGGAATGAGGTTTTTGAATATGCCCAAGAGTATCTAAACGTGCCAAAAGGAACATTTAAAGCAACTGTTTTGGTAGAGACCATTACTGCTAGTTTTCAATTGGACGAAATCATTTTTGAATTAAAAGATCATATCGTAGGGTTGAATTGTGGTCGTTGGGATTATATTTTCTCCTACATTAAAAAGTTTAGAAACCACGCTGGTTTTGTGGTGCCCAATAGAGATCAGGTTACTATGACTACCCCGTTTATGGATGCCTATGCAAAGTTGGTCGTTCAAAGATGTCATAAGCGTGGCATACTTGCTATTGGCGGTATGGCGGCTCAAATTCCTATCAAGAACAATGATAAAGCCAATGCGGAAGCTTTGGAGAAAGTGCGAAAAGATAAGGAGCGCGAAGTACAAAATGGTCATGATGGTACATGGGTAGCACACCCTGCACTGGTAGAGGTTGCTATGAGCGAATTTAATAAGCACATGCCTACACCAAACCAAATGCATGTTTTACGTGAAGATGTAAATGTGACGGAGGAGGATTTGGTTGAGATCCCAAGAGGCACTATTACGGAAGCCGGAATAAGGAAAAATATAAACGTAGGTATTTTGTATACCGAAGCTTGGTTAAGGGGGCATGGTGCAGTGGCACTATATAATTTAATGGAAGATGCCGCAACGGCAGAAATTTCTAGAACTCAAGTATGGCAATGGTTGAAGAATGAAGTTATTCTTGAAGATGGGCGCCAATTAAATACTGATTTATTTACAACGATATTCGATGATGAGGTTGAAAAGCTTGTTACCGAGGTTGGTGAAAATAATATGAAGAACACCAAATTTGAGTTGGCTATAGAATTATTTGATCAGCTGGTGGTTTCAGATGATTTCGAGGAATTCTTGACCTTACCTGCCTATAAATTCATTTAAAAAAAAACGATCCTGCCATTGCGGCAACAATGTACAGGATCTCATTATTAATAATAACGTAATTCAAAATTATGAAAAATTTAGAACAAAGCATGTACAGTTCGGCATTGGAGACTGTAAGAAACCTAAAGCAAAAGTACGGGGATACTTGGAATGACATTAACCCTGAAAATGCCGCTAGAATGGTCGCTCAAAACCGTTTTAAAACCGGTTTGGATATTGCAAAATATACAGCTGGTATTATGAGAAAAGACATGGCGGATTATGATGCAGATTCATCTAACTATACACAATCTTTAGGTTGCTGGCATGGTTTTGTGGCTCAGCAAAAAATGATTGCCGTAAAGAAACATCATAAAACAACGAGTAAAAGATACTTATACCTTTCTGGATGGATGGTGGCGGCCTTGCGTTCAGAATTTGGTCCATTACCAGATCAATCTATGCACGAGAAGACTGCAGTTTCTGGTCTAATTGCGGAAATCTATGATTTTTTACGTCAGGCAGATGCTATTGAATTGAACGATTTGTTTAGAAGATTGGAGAATGGGGAAGACGTTCAAGATGAAATCGATAATTATGAAACCCATATCGTACCGATCATTGCAGATATAGATGCCGGTTTTGGTAATGAAGAGGCTACTTATTTATTGGCTAAAAAAATGATACAAGCGGGTGCATGTGCCATTCAAATAGAAAATCAGGTGTCAGATGCCAAACAATGTGGGCATCAAGATGGTAAGGTAACCGTTCCTCATGAAGATTTCGTAGCAAAACTAAATGCAGTACGATATGCTTTTATTGAATTGGGAATTGACGATGGGGTGATCGTAGCAAGAACGGATTCTGAAGGTGCGGGACTTACCCAGAAATTGCCGGTAAGCCAAGAGCCTGGGGATTTAGCTTCAAAATATTTAGCTTTTGTAGAGGCAGAGGAAATTGCGATTTCAGAGGCTCGTGAAGATGATGTGCTATTAAAAAGAGACGGCAAATTGGTAAGACCGGTTCGCTTACCAAACGGATTATATAAATTTAGAGATGATACTAATATAGATAGGGTAGTTTTAGATTGTATTACCAGTTTGCAAAATGGTGCAGATTTACTGTGGATAGAGACACCAACACCTAATGTAAAACAGATTGCCCATATGGTAAACAGGATTAGAGCTGTAGTACCTAATGCAAAATTGGTTTACAATAATTCTCCATCATTCAACTGGACATTGAATTTCCGTAATCAAGCGTATGATGAAATGCTTGCCGAAGGTAAGAACATGACCGAATATGAAAGAAATAATTTAATGGCAGAGGAGTATGATGATACAGAGCTGTCTTACAGGGCAGATCGTAAAATTAAAAGCTTTCAGGTAGATGGGGCTAGAGATGCCGGTATTTTTCACCACCTAATTACACTACCAACATATCATACTACGGCTTTACATATGAGTGATCTTACCAAGGGTTATTTTGGTGAAGAAAGTATGCTGGCATATGTGAAGGGAGTGCAAAGGCAAGAAATTCGTAAAGGTGTTTCTTGTGTAAAACATCAAAGAATGGCTGGGTCTGATCTTGGTGACGATCACAAATCTTTCTTTGCGGGCGATAAAGCTTTGAAAGCAGGTGGCGAAAAGAATACGTCTAACCAGTTCGATGCCGGTGCCAAAAGTAAAAAGAGAGAAAAAGAAGTAGGCGTTTTGTCTTAATATATGTGGTTTTGCTTACTTTCCTTAAATGGGTCAACCTACGGGTTGGCTCATTTTTTTTTTTTTTTTTAAATTATCAAAGTACTAAAACCAAGTTAAATATTTTTTTATAACAAAGCACTTGCTTAGCTTTGTAATGTAATTAGAATTAATGGCACGTAAAAAACAATATAACGAAGCTGAGGTCATAGAAAAGGCTATGCGTCTGTTCTGGCGTAATGGCTATGAAAGCACTTCCGTTCGTATGTTGGAGAAAGAAATGGGAATTAATCAGTTTTCCATTTATGCCAGTTTTAAGAATAAAGAGGGTGTTTTTTTAGAGAGCATTAAACTGTATAATGCAAAAATCAAGTCCATAACAAATATCTTGGAAAACTCTACTAATGGGGTAGAGGGTATTAAAGATTATTTTTTGGATTTTCTAGATTTCTCAAGGGAAGGAGCCATTTTTAAAGGTTGCTTGGTAACCAATACGGTAAATGAGATCAAAGAAGATACTAATCCGGTAATCATGGCCGCATTAAAACGGTTTTCATTAAATATTAGAAAATTGTTTGTAAGGAATCTAAAACAAGACGACCAAAGGGATGTAAAAGAAATAGAAGCGCAAGCAGACTATTTAATGAATGCTCTTTTAGGTTTGTCAATTTCATCTAAAGTATTTAGTGAGGAGGAATTAAAGGGCATTATTAATATTACGTTTTTACACTTGTAGCATTTTTTTTTGAACAATAACTAAGCGGTTGCTTAGATTTAACATAACTATAATAAATATTAAAATTAGAAAGAGTATGACAACTTTAAAAGTACACAACATTGAATCTGCACCAGAAGGTAGTAAGTCATTATTGGAGAATTCACAAAAGGCTTATGGAATGATTCCTGGTTTGCATGGAGTATTGGCGGCTTCACCAAAAATTTTGGAAGCATACCAAACGCTACACCAATTATTTACTGAAACTTCTTTCAATGAAGAAGAATTGACCGTGGTTTGGCAAACGATAAACGTAGAGCATGCATGTCACTACTGTGTACCGGCACATACTGGTATTGCCAAAATGATGAAAGTTGATGATGCCATTACAGAAGCATTACGTAACGAAACACCTTTGGCCGATGCAAAATTAGAGGCCTTAAGAACAATGACTTTGACCATTGTACGCAACCGTGGTAATGTAACACAAGAGGATTTAGATACTTTTTACGCAGCAGGTTATGGTGAGCAACAAGTGTTGGAAATTATCTTGGGACTATCACAAAAGGTAATCAGTAATTACACAAACCACATTGCACATACTCCGGTAGACGATGCTTTCAAGAAATTTGAATGGTCTAAATAATTTGGTTTCAAGTTCCCCGAAACCATTTGTTGATTGATTGTGGATAGCCTTCTGTCTTAAGGCAGAGGGCTATTTAATTTTAATAAACTAAATACATGAAAATGAAAAAAATAGCAATAAACGGAATGGGGCGTATAGGTCGCGCTTCTTTAAAAGTAATTTTGGATACTCCAGAGTTAGACTTGGTAGCGGTAAATGACATCGTATCCATAGAAAACATAGCTTATTTATTAAAGTATGATTCGGTTTATGGAATTTATGAAAAAGAGGTTTCGCATGATGAGAGCAACTTGATCATTGATGGAAAAAAAATTCAATATAATTCACAACGCAATCCTGAAGATTTGCCTTGGGCAGAACACGAAATTGATGTTGTAATAGAAAGTACCGGTTTCTTTACCAAGAGTGAAGATGCCAAAAAACATATTAAAGCTGGTGCTAAATCCGTAATTATATCTGCACCAACTAAAAGTGAAGATATACCAACGGTTGTACACGGTGTAAATACAGATGCAGGTGAAACCAATATTTTCTCTTGTGCCAGTTGTACCACCAATAACATTAGCCCGGTTGTAGAAATCTTGGGGCGTAGAGTGGGTATTAAAAAAGCCATAATGACTACCGTGCATGCCTATACTGCCTCTCAAGGTATTGTAGATGCACCTTCACAGAAGAATTTGAGAATGGGGCGTGCAGGTGCAGCTAATATTGTACCTACATCTACAGGTGCGGCAATTGCAACGACAAAGGCATTACCGGAATTTGCTGGTAAGTTTGATGGTGTTGCCCTACGTGTGCCAATTCCTGTTGGGTCAATGTCAGACTTAACTTTTGTTACCGAACGTGAAGTAACCCCTGAAGAAGTAAATGCTATTTTTAAGGAAGAAGCGGCTACCGATAGGTATAAGGATATTTTGGATACTACAGATCGGCCTTTGGTTTCTTCTGATATTGTAAAGAATCCGCATGCATCTACCGTAGATTTGGGGATGACCAGAGTAGTAGATGGCGATTTGTTGAAAGTGATGACCTGGTACGATAACGAATGGGGATTCACCAATCAAATGACACGTCAAATTTTGGCAGAAAACTGAATTAATTAGGTAGCTAATCTTGACATAAAAGATTGGCTATCTTTAGTTATTAACTTAAATAACAAACAACATGATAAAAGTATCCGTTATGTATCCAAATAGCGAAGGCGTAAAGTTTGATACGGAATATTATAAGAACACACACTTGCCAATGGTTCAAAAATTAGTGGGCAGTGCATTGAAAGAATTGGAATTGGATTTGGGTGTTGGTGGTAGAGCACCAGGTAAAGCTGCGCCGTATGTAGCCATTGCACATTTAAGTTTGACGATGTGGCTTCTTTTCAAGCAGCCTTTGGTCCGCATGCGGCAACATTTGCAGCGGATGTCAAGAACTATAGTAATGTGCAAGGTGAAATTCAAATTAGTAATTTGATTACATTTTAAGTGATGAAAGAGAAATTGAAAATAGATATTGTATCTGATGTAGTTTGCCCTTGGTGTGCCATTGGGTATAAACGTTTAGAGAAAGCAATTGAAGAACTGGGAATTGAAGACCAAGTAAAAATTGAATGGCAACCGTTTGAACTGAATCCGGGTATGCCGCCAGAAGGTCAAGATCTGACCGAACATATTACCGAAAAGTATGGTTCTACCTTAGAACAGCAACAGCAATCGCGTGAAAACATGACCGATATAGGAGAAGAACTAGGATTTAAATTCGACTATTTTGAAGGTATGCGTATGGCAAACACTTTTGATGCTCATGTGCTATTGGAATATGCCAAAGAGTTTGACAAACAGACCGAACTGAAATTGCGATTAATGAATTCGTTTTTTGGTGAGCGAAAAGATGTATCTGATAAAGATGTTTTAAAGCAAGCGTTACTAGATGTTGGTTTAAATGCAGATGAAGCATTGGCCAGGTTAGGTAATGAAGAAGCTAGATACGAGGTAAGAAATAAACAAGGGCAATGGAAGAATATGGGTGTAAATTCTGTACCTACAATAGTCTTTAATATGAAAAGTGCCGTAATGGGTGCGCAACCTGTCGCTACTTTTAAGCAAATACTTGGAGAACTTATTTCCGAATAAACCAAATAAACTTTTAAATTATGAACAGGTCAAATAAAATTATTTATTACGTTGCCACAGGTATATTTACATTGGTAATGTTATTTTCCGCAGGTATGTATTTTTTTAATCATGAATATGTAAAAGCGGCTTTTACCAGTTTGGGCTACCCAACCTATTTAATATATCCGTACGCTACGGCTAAGCTGTTAGGGTTGTTCGCTATTTGGAATCCTAAATTTTATCTAATAAAAGAATGGGCATATTCCGCATTTTTCTTTGCGGTTACCTTGGCATTTTTTGCGCACATAATGGTAGGTGATGGTGAACAGATGGCAGCTGTTATTGCCTGGGTGTCATTGGTAGTTTCTTATGTCTTTAGCAAAAAGATTAAAACAGAATAACGAGCATTTTAATATGGGTACTTCTATTGTAAACAAAAATATACGACCAAAAGTATTGTTCTTTGATGTCAACGAAACGCTTTTAAATCTTACAAAAGTTCAAAAGAAAGTAGGGGAGGTTTTAGGTGGAAGAGAAGATTTGGTTACTCTTTGGTTTACGACCATGTTACAGTATTCATTAGTGACTTCTGCAAGTGGTCAATACAAACCCTTTGGACATATTGGTGCCGCTGCATTACAAATGGTGGCGGCAAATGTTGATATTCCCCTACCGGAAGAAGAGGCACGCAAAACTATTTCTGAGGAGATGGGTAGTTTACCTGCCCATCCAGAAGTTAAAGAAGCACTTACACAATTGAAAACTGCCGGATACAAATTGGTAGCCTTCACCAATTCATCTAAAGACGGATTAAAAAAGCAATTTGAATATGCCGGTTTGACCGAGTATTTTGATGACATGCTAAGCGTTGAACCAACAGGAAAGTTCAAGCCTTTTACCGATACCTATGCGTGGGGAGCAAAACAAATGTGTGTAGAATTAAAGGAGTGTATGCTTGTAGCGGCCCACGGATGGGATGTTGCCGGTGCACTTTGGGCAGGGTGGCGCGCAGCGTTTATCAGTAGACCTGGGCAACAAGAATATCCGTTAGCTCCAAAAACAGAAATTATAGCGTCAGATTTAAAAAAGGCAGCAGATATTTTAGTGACCTACAGCTAGATAATTTGACTATTTCATTTTCAAATAAAATGCATCTTAGAATATGTATCTTTGCAGTACCATTAACTAAAGAAAGTATTACATGTTTAAAAGAACACTATTTGTTGCCCTAATTGCCCTTACCTTAACTTCTTGTTGGAAAGATAAAAGTCCGGAAGACCTTATTCGTTTAAAGGATAAATTTAAGTCTCAGGTAGACGATTTTGAAAGTAAAAAGGAAACCGCCAATAAAAATGTGAACAAAGGTCTAGAATCTTTAAATGCATTAAAAAGTGCGTTAGAAGATACCAAGAATGAAGATAAGGAATTTGCCAAGGTATATGGAGATTGGGAGAAAGTGGATCGTCGTGTCAATAACTTGAATAAGGAGTACGAAGATTTAAAGGAAAAGGCTTCCAATCTATTTACGGCGATGGAAACACAGACCAATAGTCTTAGTGATGAAAGGAGTAAGAAAACGCTTTTGGGAGCTATTGAAAAAGCTAGGACCAAGTATAACGCTACATTGGCAAACACTTCGCAAGCGATCGACAAATTAAGATTGTTACATGGAGATGCCGTTGAGGTCGTAAAAGCCTTAGAAGTAGCTGCTGCCCTAAATTCTTTCGATAATATCAATGATCAAATGAAAAGTATAGAAGGTCGTGTAGACGGTATTATGCAAGAATTGAACGTTGCCGTTGTAGAAAGTAAAAAACTGTACGAAAAGAAAATTACCGAGTTAGGGGAAGAGTAGCATTACACTTCTTTTAAAATAAAAAAGCCAGTATTTTTAAAATACTGGCTTTTTTTATTGGTTAGGTACCGAACAACTAACTTTTTAATAATGCTGCTTAATTAACAATTTTATTTGTTGTATTCTATACAATATTTCTGCTATGATTAATTTGATAAACGAAACCATGTTTTTCTTTTTGTAATTATAATATTACAAATTTTGATTGCTTTTCGTATATTTCTCGGAATGATTCGATATCATTCTTTTAATGAAATAATTCTATTAAATAAAAAAGGAATAATAGTTATGAAAAAACTTCAACTTTTAAGCATTCTAACTCTTTCGTTGATTTCAAGTGCATTTGGTCAATTAGATAGCAAAGAATTAGTATCTGAAAACCAGAAACTCAAAGCAGATATAACTCTTCAGAATAAAACTATCTCTAAGCTTAAAGGTGAAGTAGATTATTTGAAAGAAACTTTGAGTTTAATCCATTCAAAAATATCTAAAGATGAAAAGGATGTTTCCTTTAAAATTAATCATGTAGAAGGTGATTTAGATACAGGGAAAATTATTATTGAGGGGATTTTGATAAATAATGGAGTTTTGAGGTCGATTCAAGGTCAAAAAGCTAATGCTTTTGACCCAAAAGGAAATGGTATTAATTCTTATAAAGTTATGTTCGGTAATGTTGTAAGAATTTCTAAATTACTTAAAGATGTTCCAGTAAAGTTCAATATTGAACTCGAGCCAATATCTGATGCACCTCCAGTCCTTAAAGCTCTAACAGTGAATTTTTATTCAAATGTTGGCTACAAAAAAGACCCGATAAATGTTGTGTTTAAAAACTTAAATATAATTTGGAATTAAATTAATTATTAGTGTAATAAAATAAATGTATGAAAAAGATTACTACCATCTTATTGTTGGCTTTTATTTTGACTTCTTGCAAATCGGAAAATAGAAAAAACGAAATAGCACCTGACAAAACTATAACTGAAAAAATGGCTGATGAGGCAGGAAAAATCATTTCAGAAGATGTGTATGAAATTAATAAAGGAGAAAAAGGTGGGAAGATCTTTATTATTGAGGGAACTAAACTTTACGCTGTTGGAAAAAATGATTCTAAAGATTTGTTTTTAGAAAAAAGAGGAGATAAAGTATACGATTTTAGCAAAGGAGAAAATGGCTCTAATGCTGTTTTTATTTATGAGGGTGATAAATATTGGGAGATTAATAAAAAAACCGGTGAAAAAGGAAATCTTGTTTTTGAGAGGAAGGGAGATTTTATTTATCAAAAAGGAAAAAATGGTATGGAAAAAGTGTTTATAGTAGATTGAAAAATCACGGAGGACCATTTACATGTAGCATTGTTAACATAGGTTTTTCTGCAGATTTGAACCCATTCGTAAATACTGACATATTTTTATATTTAGATATTGGTAAAACAAAGAAATTTTAAAAATTTGGTTCTGTGTTAATCCGTAAAGTTAGTGTCTTTTTACACGCTATATTTCATACACAAGTCCGTTGTGTTTAATTATAAAAAAGTTTGATAGAACAAGAAATATTTCGAGAAAAACGAGAACAAAGGAGAATTGGACTCCAAATCTTTTTTACGAATCTTCAAAATAATCACTACGATTTTGTTTCTAATAACTTAATCAAAGAACTCGAAAAAAAGGTAGTTGAGCTAAAATCTCAAATTGAGATTGACATAAAAGTACCTGGCTACATGAAACACATGAAGGTTTACTTTCTGGACAAAGAACTTTATGCGGTTTCAGAAATGAAAATACTTTATGGTTACAAACATTTTGAAACTCATTTGAAGTGGTTGTTGAAGGCTTCCTACTCATCCGAAATCAATGAAAGGCAATTATTTCGTTGGGAAAATGTTGAAGATTTTTTAACATCTAAAAAAATAAGTCCAAAGGAATTATCAAATTATTTAGAACTGCGGGACCTAAGAAATCTCAACAATGCGATAAAACATTCAATGAATATTCTGGATAATAAAACGAAAAATATAAAAGAGTTTCAAAACAAAAAGAACTTGAATTACAGAGATCTCTTAAGTTTCTATTCTAGAGTTGAGGATAGCTCTATGAAATTTATACAATCATTATCTGAGCGAATTGAAAAGGACTTGTATGAATTTGACAACGAACGGATAGAAAATATTAGCGATAAAATCGTAACGCGAATGGACACTAAAACCGTTGACAAATTGATTAAAAAATTGGAGGCGAAGAAAAATAACTAAACACAACACAACCTATAAATAATATGGGCTTCGGGCTTTGCCAGTGGGTTTGTGTATTTTGCGACGACCGCTAAATCTTATGGATTTAGCTTTAGATAAGAAAAAATATTTTAAAATAATAAGTTTTAACTACGTCAGAAATCGGAAACAAAAAGTTTCTTTGCCTCACTACACGTAGCCGTACCACAAAAAACAAATTTTCAAATAATATAATCTTTAAGCTTAAAAGAGGTTAATATATACTAATAAAACCACTACAAATCATTTCATCAAAAATTGAATCAGTTTAAAAATTAGAAGCTCCATTTACGGAAGAAGACTTGAAAATTATTCCCTCTAAGAGCAAAAAATCTAATGTGGCATGGTTTATTGCTAATATAATTTTAGGTGTTATTGCTATAGGGTTATTAAAACAACCAGGCTTTGGATTTATTGAATTTTTAGCTTGTTTCTTTTTTGCTATTTCATTTATTCCATACTTACGTTTCTTTTATAAAAGCCCAACTGAGAAAGATTTAGATGCGAAAATTAAATTTCCTACCGAGCTAAAAGTAAAATACAAAAGAAGAGATTTGGATAACTTCTATCATTATGAAATAGAATTTGAACAGAACCCGGATATTGATAAATATGGTCTGTTGAAAAAAGATTTTGAAAAAGTAAATGTGGGTGATGTAATTTATATAGAGTTCTCTAAATATGGTCGTTGGATTTTAAAAATTGAATGTAATGACGAAGACATTGAAAATCCTAATAATGTGTAATTGGGCGGTGTTTAAATTCAGGAAAAAACAACTAACAATCTTATGTTAAATTAATAGCAAAAGTTCTTTGCCAACTCTGGCTATTAATACCTTTACTGTTCATATCAAGTAAACTTAAATCATGAAAAGCTTAAAAGAACAAACCGATGCTAAAATTGCTTCTGGCAGATTGGCAAAACCTGAATTCATGAAGGGTGTAGATGAAGTAATAGCGGAAGCAAAATCCTTTGAAAAAGGCGCTAATGCGGTAAAGATTGGGCAAAAAGCCCCTGATTTTGAGCTGCCCAATGCTGTGGGAGAAACAATATCTTTGAGCGATTTAAGAAAACAAGGCGCGGTAGTGGTTACATTTTATCGCGGAGATTGGTGTCCATATTGCAATTTGCAATTGAGGGCGCTACAGGCTAGATTGACCGAAATACAAGCTTTAAGTGCTACGTTGGTAGCTATAAGTCCGCAAGTACCAGATGGCTCCTTGACAAAAAGTGAAATCAATGAAATGGATTTTATAGTATTGTCCGATCAAAATGCAAAAGTAGCTGCCGAATACGGGGTAGCTTGGGATGTACCTGAGTTTTTGTTGGATCATATGCGGATAGATCGTAGGTTAGATCTAGAAACCATAAATAATGGTAATGGAAATATTCTGCCCATACCGGCTACATTTATTTTAGGAAAAGATGGTCTTGTTAAATGGAGTTATGTTAATGTGGATTATAGAACACGTTCAGAGCCAGAAGAGATTATAGCGGAATTAAAGAAGCTGTCTTAGGTAGTGAAAAGGTAATAGGATCATTTTGTATGCATTAAATACAAATGCAATCTACAATATTTGCTGATGTTCAGTATTTCAAATACTTAAGAACCTAGAGGTAATTTACTTCAATGGATGAAACGCCTAAATACGAAAAGCGCCTGCATACACTTTCATACATACTTGAATGCTAGATGTTGAATCAGCGGTATTTTCCACTTACTACAGGATATACGTTTACATTTTAAAAAAAATGGTAAGACCGCTGCTAGCTTGGTACTTAAAGGCGAATTACTAAATTTTAATAGTCTAAATGATAACCGGTACTATCTTTCACTGAGTTTAAAACGAACGAACTGTGTATAGTTGAAATTCCGTCGATGATTGATAGTTTTTCATTAATAAATTCATGGAACGCCGCTATATCATCTAACGCAATTTTCAATAAGTAATCAAAGTTACCTGATACTTGATGACATTCCATTATATCGGGGAGCAGCAATATTTGTTCTTTAAAGCTGTCCGCTAATTTCTTCTGTTGTTTGGACAAGGTTACTTGGCAGTAGGCTATTAATTTCTTTTCTATTTTGGTTCTATCCAATAGCGCAACATAGGCCTTAATAATTTGTTGCTGTTCCAGTTTTCTTATTCTTTCATAAGTAGGGGTAACACTTAACCCTACTTTAGAAGCAATTTCTTTGGTGTTTTGCTTTGCATTTTCTTGAAGCTGCATTAATATTTTACCATCTATAGTATCCATGCCAGTTTATTTTTCTAGTATTCAAATTCTTTTTGGTGAATTTAGTTATTTTAAACTGTTATTTTAATAAAAATAGTTTCATATTCCGCATTTGTTTTATATGTAGTAATATTTTATTAGTAATTGTAATTTTACAGTATTATAATACGAATAGAAATTTAACGACCATGAATAACGAACAACAGATAGATGAGCTGTTAACCAAATTAATTCAAGAGAAAGATAGAGTTATAGGTTACCCGGTAGCAAAGGATTTTGATTATTCAAGATTGTACGAATTTTTAAAACACCCCATTAATAATGTAGGTGATCCTTATGAGGATAATACCTATAAGGTTCAAACTCATGAAATGGAACGGGAAGTGGTTGATTTCTTTGCAAAATTGTATAGAGCGGATCCAAACGATTTTTGGGGCTATGTAACCAATGGTGGTTCTGAAAGTAATCTATACGGTCTTTATTTGGCCAGGGAATCCCATCCAAAGGCAATGGTCTATTTTTCAGAATCTACGCACTACAGTGTTAAAAAGAACATTCATTTGTTGAACTTGCCCAGTATTACCATTAGAGCGCAAGAGAATGGAGAGTTAGATTATGAGGATTTGGAGAATACCCTTCAATTAAATAGAGATAAGCCAGCTATTATATTGACCACCTTTGGAACTACAATGACAGAGGCAAAGGATGATGTTTCTGAGGTAAAAAGAATATTGAAGAAGTTGGCGATTCAAAATCACTACATACATTGCGATGCCGCTTTAGCCGGGTCTTATGGTCAATTTATTGAGCCGCGTATTCCTTTTGATTTTCAAGATGGCGCCGATAGTATCTCCATCAGTGGCCACAAGTTTATAGGTTCGCCATTCCCATCTGGTGTCATTATAGCCAAGCGATCGTTAAGGGACCGTATAGCTCGGGGAATATCTTATATTGGTTCATTGGATACAACGATTACCGGATCAAGAAATGGCCACAGTCCTCTGTTTTTATGGTATGCCATCAAGAAAATGGGAGTTAAAGGCTTAGAGGCCCGTTACCGTCATAGTTTGGAGACCGCAAAGTATTGCAAGCAAGAATTGATAAAAATAGGAATCAACGCTTGGATGAACGAAGGGGCGATTACCGTAGTATTACCAAAAGTATCAGATGCTATTAAAAAGAAGTGGCAATTGGCTACGGATGATATTACGCATGTGATCTGTATGCCCAATGTTACCAAAGAGCAAATAGATGAGTTTATAAAAGATATTGTAAGTGAACAGCAAAAGTCGAAGATCAATGATGGCCATTATTTGGCACTACATGACTAGTAGAAATTTTTAAGTAAAAGTTAGGTTCCATTTCGTTACAATTCGAGGTGGGACCTTTTTTTTGATACGTCGGATTTGGACATTAAAAAAATTGGAACTTAAATTTCTGCAAATGTTAACTTTAAAAAGTATTCTGGAATATTTCTTTACTTTAAACAATATGTTGAACATAAAATGAGGTATATTCAATCCTTGAAATTTTAAGGATCGGTAAAACTTATTTAACCTGTTGCTGTAAATGAAAAGTCTTTTTTTTAGTCGGATCATGATCAAGATAAAATTGCTTATAGGTTCTGCAAAAACCTATGTAATTCTTTTGATTCTGGCTATGGCCTTATTACTTTATACCGTTAGTGTGGGTTACAAGCAGGTAAATAGACTCCATAAAACGGGTGACCTGGTTTCGCATACACTTGAAGTTCAGCGTGCTATTGTAGAGGTTTCCGCCAAATTTTTAGAGGTAGAAACTATTCAGCTTAAAAAACTTTTTGAACAGGAAGAAAGTAATCTTTCTGCCATTACCGTTACGGAAATGGGGCAGTCATTGCTTAGGTTAAAAAATCTTACCCAAGATAATGATGCTCAGCAAGAACGTGTAAAGGCTTTACAATTGTTGCATGATAAAATAAAGATTGAAATAGATACAACAATTAGCGTTGATAGTATTGGTGCAATAGATAGCTTGGTGCCAAAGGATAGTGTTGTAATCAATTTTTCAAAACAGCCCTACAAACGAAACCAGCGTATTTCTAGAATAGTGGCAGAATCTCAAGTAATAAAGGATAGGATGCTGGCCGAAGAGAATTATTTAATGGTGGCCCGTAAAGAAGAGTATACCTCACAATCATTTTTAACACCAATGTCATCATTATTGGTAGCGCTAACGGCCTTTGGTATATTCTTGATCGGTTTTGTAAGTATCTACAAGCAAAAAGGTGAAATTCAGGAAGTAAATAACCAGGTTCATCTTCAGAACAAGAAATTACAAGAAACAGAAGAGTTTTTAAAGGGTGTGTATAAAAGCTCTAATAATGTCATCAGTCATTTTGAACCGGTTAAAGATGTCAATAATAATATAATCGATTTTCAATTTAGATATACTTCAAATGCCATTGAAAAAGTAACGGGTTCAGAGCAAGATGATATCATAGGGGGCTCACTTTTAGAGATGTACCCAATGGTTTTGGATAACGGACTTTTTGCTTTAATGAAAAAGTGTTACATAAGCGGTGATAACCAAGAACATGAGAGCATCTATACTTTTGAAGGGCAAAAAAAATACATATACAACACCATAGTTAAATCTGCTAACGGTATAACGAACACAGCTTGGGATACTACCAAGGTTAAAGAAGCAGAAAAGAACCTTCAAAAACTCAATGAAGATCTAAGCCTTCAGAATACAATTTTCAAGGAAGCTGAAAATGTAGCGGGTGTAGGTAGTTTTATTTGGTATTTAGATGACGGTAGCGCTACCGTTTCCGATAATTTCTATAGAATATTAGGGGTTGAGCCCAACAGTTTTGACGTTACCTTTAATGCGTATAAAAAATACGTACATCCAGATGATGAGGCCATATTTGAATCTTTAAGCATTAATGATATAGAAAAAGGTGCGTCTACGGTTTTTACCTATCGGGTATTTACTACAACCAATGCGGTAAAGTATTTAGATTTAAAAGGGAAGTATGTTGAAATTGATAATAGGCCCGTATCTGTAGGTATTGTTCAGGATATTACCGGCCGTGTAGAAAAGGATCGGGCGTTAATTGAAAGTTACGAAAAATTAAAGTTGAGCAACGAGGAGCTGGAATCCTTTAATAGGGTCGCTAGTCACGATCTGCAAGAGCCTTTGCGTAAAATTCAAATGTTTATATCACGTATAGAAGATGAAGCCGAGGCCGAAAATACTTTGCCAAATGGTGTTCATGGATATTTCAATAAAATTAAGGCTGCCACTTTTAGAATGCGTGAATTAATACAAAACTTACTTTCGTATTCAAGAATTGATAAGGTCAATTCAAAATTCGAAAAAATTTCTTTGGGCGATGCTATTGCTAAAGTTGAAGAAGAATTGTCTCAACTTATTAAAGATACCAATACCGAAATTGTTTATGAAAATCTACCCGTAATATTGGGTATACCTTTTAAGATAGAGCAGTTATGTACTAATCTTATAAGTAATTCCATAAAATATAGAAAAGCGGATACTGCACCCAAAATTCATATTGTTTCTAAAACAATGCGTGGTGCCGAGATCAAAGAAAACTTTAGTAAAACTTCAGAGTATTATTCTAAAATATCATTCACGGATAATGGTATCGGATTTGATCCGGAGTTTGCAAGTAATATATTTGAAGTTTTTCAAAGACTACATTCAAAAAATGAATATTCTGGTACGGGTATCGGTCTGTCCATTTGTAAAAAGATAGTTGAAAAACACAACGGGTATATTTATGCTATTGGTAAAAAAGACCAAGGGTCTACATTTGTAATTTATTTACCTGTCAACTAAGCCTTTATATTTTTACTGTTCTTCTGTATACATTTAGTAATCATAAGTTTTAAAAATTGGTTTAGGCACTTTTTTGGGTCATTGGTAATTTTTAAGTCTACGAAAGTATGCCTTGATCTTAATCTTCTTCAATCAAGAAATTAATGAAGTATTGCACAAAGCGAGGTCATTTTAATTTGAAAAATTCTATTATTGCAACTATGTTGCATTAGTGTAGAATTTGTCAATTCATTTTTTACATGAAAATGCAGATCAAAGATAATTTTCATATTAAATCATTTTTAATACAGGAATATGCATAAAGCGAACAATTTTGATGTAATTATATTGGGTGGCAGCTACGCCGGTTTGGCAGCGGCTATGTCCTTGGGTAGATCTTTAAGAAGCGTTTTAATAATTGATAGCGGTAAACCTTGCAATAGGCAAACCCCACATTCACATAACTTTTTAACACAAGATGGTAAAACGCCTAAAGAAATCAGCGAAATAGCAAAGTCTCAGGTTTTAGCATATAAGACCGTAACTTTTGTGGATGAGAAAGCAATTAGCGGATTTAAAAAGGAAGGTATTTTTTCAATTGGTACCCAAATGGGGGCAACATATACCTCCGGGAAATTGGTTTTTGCAACCGGTATAAAAGATTTAATGCCCTCCATTAAGGGTTTTGCTGAATGCTGGGGTATTTCTGTTGTTCATTGTCCATATTGTCACGGGTATGAGATTAGAAATGAGAAAACTGGCATTATTGCGAATGGCGAACGTGCTTACCATTTAGCGCCAATGGTAAATAACCTTACCAAGGATATTCGTATTCTGAGCAATGGCCCTGCTTCGTTTTCAACGGAACAATCAAGTAAATTAAAAACGCATAATATCGATATTTTAGAAAAGAAAATTGTTGAGGTAGTACATGACAACGGACATGTAAAAAATGTTGTTTTTGATGACGGAAGCAAAGAGAATTATACTGCCCTTTACGCTGCTTTGCCTTTTGATCAACATAGCGATATACCGGTTTTATTAGGTTGCGAATTAAGTGATGAAGGTTATATTCAGGTAGATAGTATGTACAAGACTACAATTGAAGGAGTGTACGCCTGTGGCGATAATTGTATAAAAATGCGTTCATTGGCAAACTCGGTAGCATCCGGTACTATGGTCGGTGCCGTTATTAATATGGAATTGGTCAAGGAGAAATTTTAATGCCTTAGGTATTAAAGGATAATTTTATCTTGCAGTCATGAACTTAAATCAAATTACGGTTCCTTCTTTAGATGTGGAGAAAGCTATAGCTTTTTATGAAACCTTAGGGTTTAGGTTAATTGTACGATCATTGCCTTACTATGCAAGATTTGAGTGCCCCAATGGTATGTCTACTTTTTCCATACACCTGGTAGAGAAATTACCGGAAGGTGATGGTATCTATGTTTATTTTGAATGTGAAGATTTAGATGCGCAAGTAGCGGCATTGCAGAATAAAGGCGTGCAATTTGATCAAGAACCTAGAGACGAAAGATGGCTTTGGAGAGAGGTAAGATTAAAGGATCTTGACGGTAATCAACTTATTTTATATTATGCAGGCGAAAATAGGTTGAATCCGCCTTGGCGAATTTAAAAATTATAAGATTTTTAATTAATTCGTAATCGGCATATTTTATTCTTTCATTTTATTGTGTAGTCATATCGTGTACACATGATTTCATAATTCTAAATTACGATGTTGCTAGTTTAACTACGTTAAATTTAGAAAGTTAACAGTCATATTGTTTTAATTGTATCAATTAGGTAATACTATTCAATTGATGTCAACGTTAATCATTCTTATACTATTACAAATAGTATTTTTAACATGATATTCAAGTTGAATATTACATTTGTAAAACTTTTTAGATTGCCCTTGGGTACTTGAAGTTGAATAAAAATGAATAATTGAAAAAGACTTTATGATCCATAAAAATGCAGAGGAAGAAAGATTAGCCGTTGAGGATAATTATAAAAACTGGAAAAGATGGGGTCCTTATTTGGCTGAGCGTCAATGGGGAACGGTAAGGGAAGATTACAGCCCAGAGGGTCATGCCTGGAGCTTTGTAGGTCATGACAAAGCCAGAAGTAATGCGTATAGATGGGGAGAAGAAGGTATTGGTGGCTTTTGTGATTCTAGAGAAATCCTATGTTTGGCACCTGCCTTTTGGAACGGTAAAGATGCCATTCTAAAAGAACGTTTATTTGGTCTTACCAATGATGAAGGTAACCATGGTGAAGATGTTAAGGAGCTATATTTTCATCAGGTTTCTACACCCACGCACTCATATGCCAAATATTTATATAAGTATCCGCATAAAAAGTTTCCCTATTCAGAACTGGTAAAAAAGAATAAGAGTAGAAATCGTAAGGAAGCGGAATTTGAAATTTTAGACACCAAGGCTTTTGCGAACAATACATATTTTGACTGTTTTATTGAATATGCCAAAGAAGATGTTGGCGATATTTTAATGAAGGTTACGGTCATTAATAGAGGACCAAGAGCTGCAAATATTCATGTTTTACCACATTTATGGTTCCGTAATTTCTGGAAACATAATAATAGGTTTGAGCGTCCTGAAATGAAAACAATTTCAGATGGTGCCGTACTATCCCGTAGCACACGAAATGGGCGTTACTATTTCTATCATGAGGATGGTGAGCAACTTTTCTGTGAGAACGAAACCAACAACCAACGTATCTATGGGGTGCCCAATGAGGTAGAATATGTAAAGGACGGTATCAATAATTACGTAGTAGACGGGCAGCCAACAATAAATCCGGATAAGAAAGGATCTAAATTTGCCGTTTGGCATAAATTAAGATTGAAATCCGGGGAGGAAAAAACAATCAAGGTACGCCTTAGTAAGAAAAAACTTGACGACCCTTGGGGCGGCTACGATGCTATTTTTGAAAAGAGAATTCAAGAATGCGAAGAGTTCTATGGTAATATATTAAATAAAGAATTACCTGCGCAGCAACAGGAAATTGCAAAAAAGGCTTTTTCAGGATTACTTTGGACAAAGCAGTTTTATTACTACGATGTATATAAGTGGCTCTTTGGTGGGCCAGAAGAATCTAAGCCATATAGAATTGATTCTCGTAATAAGCAATGGGAACATTTGACGAATAGGCACGTTATTTCAATGCCGGATAAATGGGAATATCCTTGGTATGCTGCATGGGACCTTGCTTTTCACATGGCGTCATTTGTTGAAATAGACCCCTATTTTGCAAAGGAACAACTGCTTTTGGTGCTAAAAGAAAGTTACATGCACCCTAACGGACAAATTCCCGCTTATGAATGGAATTTTAGCGATGTAAACCCACCGGTGCATTCTTGGGCCGTCTGGACGGTGTATGAAAAGGATAAAAAACGAACCGGTAAGGGTGATTTTAATTTTCTGGAAAAGGCATATCAAAAGCTATTGGTCAATTTTACGTGGTGGGTCAACCAAAAAGATAAAAGCGGAACCAACCTTTTTGAAGGTGGTTTCTTAGGGCTGGATAATATTGGTGTTTTTGATCGTAACCACATGCCGGAAGGTATTACACGTATGCAACAGGCAGATGCTACCAGCTGGATGGCGATGTTTACCTTGAACATGTTGCGTATGTCATTGGAGATGGCGACCATAAACCCAAATTATGAGGACAGTGTCGCTAAATTCTTTAGACACTTTTTGAATATTGCTTGGGCAATGCACCACATTGGTCAAAAAGATATTTCACTATGGGATGACGAGGATAATTTCTATTATGATGTTGTAGAAATGGCCAACGGAAAAACGGATCGCCTAAAAGTAAGATCTTTGGTTGGGATCATACCAATGTTTGCGGTAGAGATCATTCATAAAGATTTGTTCGATGAGCTTAAGCATTTTAAAGTTAGGGCGGCAGAAATAGTTAGGACAAGACCTGATCTAGCTTCCTTAATTTCTAATATTGAAGAGTTCAACTCTGATGGTAATTATCTGTTCTCCATTATGCGTGGGTTTAGATTAGAGAAGTTATTGTTTCGTTTATTGGATGAGAATGAATTCTTATCTGATTACGGTATACGATCACTTTCAAAATATCATGAAGAGCATCCCTACGTTTTCCAACACAACGGACATCATCAAATTTCATACGAATCTGGGGAAAGTCAATCTAACATGTTCGGTGGTAATTCTAATTGGCGTGGGCCAATTTGGTTGCCTTTGAATTACATGATCATTCAATCGCTTCGTAAATATTATTCTTATTACGGTAAACAATATCTATACGAATTTCCAACGGGTTCTGGAGTAAAACTGAACTTGAACGAGATTGCCAATGAGATTTCTAAAAGGCTTATTAAATTATTTGAGCCCAATGAGAACGGAAAATTTGTCTACCACTCAGAAGATGAACAGCAATTATTCTCCAAGAATGAGCATTTTAAGAACGAGCATTTCTTTTATGAGTTCTTTGATGGCGACTCTGGCAAAGGTCTTGGAGCATCGCACCAAACAGGTTGGACAGCATTAATTGCCAACTTAATTATGGAGCTGGAGCAAAATAGTTGATTTTCAGTATAGTTAAATTCACAAAAGGGGCATTTAAATGCCCCTTTTGTGTTGTTAAAGGTCAACCGACCGAAGTAATAGATTGATGTGCGCCTTGCGCAAAACTCTTAATTTTAGGGTCCGGGTCATCAAGATAGTGAGCTACTATATGTAGATATCTTGGTTCTTTTTGTTGTGCAATAAGATACAATACGGCAAGTTTGATCTTAAGGTCATTGCCCTGTAAAAGAAGTTTAAAACATTCTAATTCCGTTGGTATTTTATGTTTGATTTTTTGAAGCTCCTCTTCAGAAGAAATATCCAGGGCAGATTCCTCAATGATGGGTAGCAATCTACGTTTTAGCTCACCGGTTAAAAGATTGTCCAAAAACTCTATGGCATTATGTTGCGCTTCTTGTTTCTGACTCAGTAAACCTTCATAGGCAATAGCTACATCTTTTTGTTGATAACGTAATCCCAAAAGTTTAAAAATCCGTTCTAATCCAGAATCCAGTCTGCGTTCCAATAGCTCTAAAAGACTAGTGCGCGCATCTCTTTCTGCATCACCAATTTCCTTTTTGGATTTATTTCTATTTCGATATGAAATAATGATTTGCGTGTGCATGGCGGATAAGGTTTGGTGATGCAGTTTGCATTCATCAAAAATGACCGATACCACCTTGTACTTATTAAATTTTAATTGCGGGTGCGTTGCCCGTATAGCACTTAATGCCCTCACTACTTCTAAACGAACCGTAAGGTCTTCATGGTTTAAAATGCCTAATAATTGATGTACGGCCTCCTTGGAATGGAAAGATTGCATTGCGGCCGGTATAAATCGTAATACCGATAAAGGTTGCCGGCGCTCGGCAACATGGTTCTTCAGTATAGGCAAAATTTGCTGACCATATACATTAAAGGCTTCCAGAACTGTTGGTCTAAATGCCTTTTCTGCCAAAAAGGGAATAATGTGCTGTACCATTTCTGGATCGGTTGCCGTACCTATAGCCTTTATGGTGGTTTTCACGATTTCTTCATTTTCATGCTGTAAAAATGCAACCAACCTGTTGTGGAAAATGGGCAGGTTGGCTACTCCCAATATTTCAATTACAGATGCCACGTATGACAGGTCTTTTTGGTCAGATGCTATGGTTTTCAGTGCCAAAGAAATACGGTCCAATAGTGAGTAGCGCTGTTTTAAGGAATAGTTGTTTTTTGCCGCTCTAGCCAAGCAATATAGAGCAGCGGTCGCAATACGCTCGTTTGAGTGTTCTAGATACGCATCAAATATGAAAGATTTGTCTTTATGGGCAAAACTTAGAATATAGGCCAAAGTGGCAATGGTCAATTCACGGTCCTCTATTTTCAATAATTCGGACACCTCTGCCGTCATACTTTTAGAATTTAAAAAGTATAGATTCTGTATAGCCGATAACTTCACTTTATTACTTGGGTGCTCTAACAGCAACTCTACATCATCTGCGAATCTCTTGTCATTGATTTCCATCAATTTATCCAACATAAATAGAATTTGCTCTTCTGTACCTTTCTTAAAAACGGTGCGCATGCCTGCAACTACAGATACTTTGGTGTCCGTGACCTTCTTGGTTTTCTTATAAGAGTCGGTCAGTACTTCTAAATTGTTTCTAAACGTTTTGTAATATTCAATACGTACTTTATAAATAAAATAGAGCCAAAGACATACCAAGGCAATAATAAGGATGCCAATGTAAAAAGAGGGTAGGTCAAGCCCACGTACAACGAATATTAAAAGGCATCCGGCAATTCCTGTAGCCAAACTATCCACTACCACATCAATAAATGATTTGGTCTTGTTTTTTAGCTCAAAAGGTAAGGGCAAGGTCAACAGTTCAGAGGCACTTTTGTGTATGGATTGTTTCAATACGCCATCCATCGCTTTAATGACTACAACGGCAGAAAGTTCAGGAAGCATTAAAAACAAAATACTACCACCAAATATACCAATGGGTAATAATAAGAGTGAAAACCCTACACCCCAAATGCCCACAATTCTATGGGTGAAAAATAGCTGAATTATTAGTGAAAGTAGATTAAACGTAGAAAACCAAAAAGCAAAAAATGCGGTAAGCTCATCGGCATCCGTAAAAGACGACGACGCAAAATCACTGAACAAATAATCTACCAATTTAGCGACTACGACACTCACGGCTACAATGCTGGCAATATAGGTGAGATGTTTGGATTTTAGTATGAGTTTTAAAGGCGGTTCACTAAGGTTGGTCGCAGATTTATGTTTTTTTACACTACCATTTTTTTTAACGCGGATGTTCCAAATATTTCGCAGAAGGGGAATGCAAAAAAATAGAAGCAGGGCGGCTACGAACATTAAGTTTTCATTGCCGATTATAGGGGCTAGAATAGAAGTTAAGTATCCACCAAAAATTCCACCAATAATGGCTCCCGATCCTATAAAGCCAAACAGTCTTTTAGCCTCACGAATATTGAACACCAAATTTGCCAATACCCAAAACTGAGAGGCGGATAAAACGGCATAAATGGCTACCCAGATGTAGAAGAAATACAACAGAACGCCACTCACTACCTCAAATGACAATAGAATGCCTAAACCGATCATGATAATAATGGAACTGATCAGGGTAATCTCAATTACTTTTTTAAGCGGGTATTTTGATACCGCCTTTGAGTAAAAATAGGAGGTGGCTACCGCCGTAACGGCAACCAATAAAAAGGCAAAAGGCAATTGTTCAACACCTAGTTCAGAAAGAAAAAGAGCGTTTACCGTAGGTTTTATGATCAGTAATACGGCTATGACCAAAAAAATGTAGGCGAGCATCCAAAGAGATACTTTAAACTCGCCTTCACGTACATCGAATATTTTTTTAATCAGTCTTTCTACCATCAAGAAATGGGCATCTGTATTCCAAGACCTAAAGTACTGGCTTTTTTAACACCTTTTCAATTGGTTTTACTAAATCTCTGATTATTTGTTCTCCATTGGCATCATCTATCAACGCAACCAGAATGTATCTTCTATTGCTGTCTTCGCCCCAAACCAATATGGAATCGGAATGATAGGTACGCCAAGAGCCCGATTTTCTGAACAACCTGGCATTGGGAGCGATCTTATCCAGCGTATTTACAAACTTATGGTGCAGTTCCGGGTCTTCCATAATATCTAGCATTTGCTTGGATCGTTTTTCATTGACCAACTTACCGTTCGCCAATAGATAGTAATATCTACATACTTGGGTTACAGATGCGGCGTGACTCAGATTTTTTAAGGGCTCTCTGTTAGTTTCACCACCACTGCCGTAACGTTTGCCTACCCAAAGACCGCCTCCTTTTTGTTCATCATAAAAGGCATACTTGGGATCACACATCACCGATTCTAATTTTTCATACCCCACACGATCGATCATTCTGGTAGATGCGGCATTGTCAGATTTACTGATCATTAAACGCATATCTTTCTTTACTTCTGCAGTTTCCTTTAGTTCGCCTTTTTCAATAGCAACCATGGCCGCCAATAGAATGGCAATTTTAGGCAGGCTGGCAGCATACATCATATGGTTGCCGTTGACCCTTGCAAATCTCACCTTTTCCGGATTGCTCAAATCAACTAGTCCAACTGCCATTTTCTTTTGCACGATTAGATCGTTCCATTCTTGGTGAGAAGCCAGTTCATCCCTTAAATTGGTTTGCAGAGAACTATCCAACAATTTTTGCAGGGGTTTGATCTTCGAATTGTCCATACGAAGTGGTAGCTCATTTTGTGCTTGTACTGCGGCACAGCATAGAAGGAAAAAAAGAAAAATTACAGGGGTTGATCTCATTGACGTTCGCTTATTTGAAAATGTAGTCAAAATTAGGTAAAGCACTCATTGGCCATATGTTAATTTTTTTGGTTAGTGCATTTTTTAAAATCACCGTAAAATCAATATAAAGACATATATCGCATAAAATAGGGTGTTAATTTTTAAAATAATTTCGGATTAAATAGTACCTATGCGTCCCTTTTTTTGAAGGGCAAATGGGTTAAAAATTTATATCTAATTTCAATAAAATAACTGTATCTTAAAAAATGGAATTTATACAGACTTATGAATCTTAAAGATGGCGTAAAAACGGCTGAGAACAAGGTGTCTACAGAGGCACGAAGGCTTAGTGATTTGGTCAAGGATAAGGGTAAATCTTTGGTGGATCGCTTAGAGTGCTTTGAAGATATTATAAGTTTGGAAGTAGGCGATACCGGTCTGCACCGTGCCAAGACTTTAGAACGTGAGTTCGATGTTCGTCAGCTTTATTTAAAATACGAAGGTGATAACCCTACCGGAACCCAAAAAGACCGTATTGCTTTTGCACAATTGTATGATGCGCTACGTCGCGAGTTTAGCGTGGTAAGCTTGGCTACCTGCGGTAACTACGGTGTGGCAATGGCGTTGGCATCAGATTTGGCGGGTGTAGCTTGTAAGATTTATATACCGGAAAGTTACCATACCGATCGAGTGATTGAAATGGAAAGCCTAGGCGCAGAGATTATTCGTATACCCGGTAGTTATGAAGATGTGGTTACGGAAAGCTCAAGGTTGGCGGCAGAACATGGCTGGTATGACGCAAACCCGGGCGGTGCCAATACGCCGCTACAGATTTCTGCCTATGCGCAGATCGCACAAGAGATTTTTGAAGATTTGGGCGACGCCCCAAAATACTGTGCGGTACCCGTTTCTAACGGAACGTTGTTCGCAGGTATTTATAGGGGCTTTGTAAATCTTTACAAAAGAGGGAAGACCTCGCGTATTCCTAAAATGATCGCGGCTTCTTCTTCGCATAAGAACCCTATTGTAGAATCCTATTTGCAAGGTTTGGATCATTGTAAGGATCTTAATCCTGCCGCAATAAAAGAAACCAAATACAATGAGCCATTGATCAACTGGCACAGTTTTGATGGGGAAGAGGCATTGTATGCACTTAAGGAATCTGAAGGGCATGCCTTTAATATAAGCGACAAAAAACTAAAGGAGATGACTTCTCTTTTACATAAAAAGGAAGGGTTCCGAATTTTACCTGCATCGACAGCGGGTTTGATCGGACTCTTAGAATTAGACGAAAAAATGAATTTTGAGCCTGACCGATTTGTGGCGGTGCTCACTGCAAAAAATTAAATATAAAAATGAAAAAAGTTATTGACGGTAAGGCACTGGTATATTGTGAGGGAGCATTTAATACGCCTAACGGTAAAACGGCACATGGGCTGGTTCGTTTTACCGAACGTTATGAAGTGGTTGGTGTGCTAGATGCTAAATATGCCGGTAGAGATGCCGGTGATGTTTTAGATGGCAGACCAAACGGAATACCGGTTTTTAAAGATCTGGAAGCTGCTATTATAGCATTAACGGCCAGCAACAACTTGCCAAGTTATTTGGTAATAGGGCTTGCGCCAGATGGTGGTAGGTTGCCACAAGTTGCAAAAGCCACTATAAAAGCTGCGTTGCAACAAGGCTGGAACGTTGACAGTGGCTTGCATGATTTTTTAACGAACGATGCAGCATTGGTGGCATTGGCCAAAGAAAAGAATGTAAAGATCAGGGATATAAGAAAAACACCAGATCGTGATCAATTGCACTTTTTTACGGGAGATATCGAAAAAGTAGACTGTTTAAAATTAGCGGTTTTAGGAACGGATTCTGCCCTAGGTAAACGTACAACTGCTTGGATTTTGGTACATGCATTTAGGAATGCCGGTAAAAAGGCGGAAATGATAGGTACCGGACAAACCGGATGGATGCAAGGCGCTAAATATAGTATGGTGATGGATAGTTGTATCAATGATTTTGTATCGGGTGAAATTGAACATGCCGTGGTCAGTGCCTACAAGAATGAAGATCCAGATGTTATTGTCATAGAAGGGCAGGGGAGCTTAATGAATCCTGCTTACCCGGGCGGATTTGAAATTCTTGCTGCAGGTAGACCGGACTATGTTATTCTGCAACATGCACCAAAACGTTTGGAGTATGATGGGTTTCCGGGATATAAAATGCATTCATTGGAAGAGCAGATCAAAGCCATACAAGTGATTTCGGGTAAAGAAGTAATAGCCATTACCGTAAATCATGAAGGCATGGAGAAAAGTGAAATTCTAGATATTTGCAAAGCAATTACCCTTGAAACTAAATTACCGGCTTTTGATGTGTTGGAGTACGGTGCAGAAGATTTAATAGCCATTTTGATGTCAAAATTGAAATGAGAATAACGAACATTTCTTTTGAGCGCTTAGATTTAAAACTCTCCGATCCTTACACGATCGCTTATGAGACTATAGATCGTACCAGTAACTTTATATTAAAAGTAGAGACCGATGGTAAAATTATAGGTTATGGTTGCGCAGCGCCAGATCCTGTAGTTACCAATGAAACTCCTGATGATGTTGCACATGCCATAGATAGCATTATTATACCCTATTTAAAAGGCAAAGATCCATTTACCTACGCGTTATTGCTTTTAGAACTTAAACAAGTATTGGGCAAAAGGTCTTCTGCTTTGGCTATGGTAGATTTGGCATTATTTGATATCATGTCTAAAAAAGCCGAGGTGCCTTTATACAAGTTTTTAGGGGGCTATCGCAATCAAATTGCTACCAGTATTACCATTGGTATTATGGGTGTAGACGAGACCTTGGCTCAAGCTAGTGAATTTGTAAAGCAAGGATTTGGCATTTTAAAGGTTAAAGGCGGTTCTGACCTTGAAGAGGATATTGCTAAAATGCGAATGATCCACGAAAAGTACCCTAATATTGAATTACGGTTTGATGGTAACCAGGGCTATTCTGTAAAAGAATCGGTTGCATTTGTGAAGGCTACTGCAGCAATTGGGGTAGAAATTTTTGAGCAACCCACCAAAGTGGAGGCTGAAGAACGCTTGGGCGAAGTAATGGATCAGGTAAATGTGCCTATTATGGCAGATGAAAGTCTAAAAACATTGACCGATGCATTTCGTTTGGCACAAAATGAACGGGTAGATATGGTGAATATCAAGCTACAGAAAGTCGGCGGTATTTGGGTGGGTATGCATATTAATTCCGTAGCCAAGGCAGCTAAATTGGATGCTATGGTGGGTTGTATAGATGAGTGCGGACTGGGTATTGCCGCAGGTTTGCACTTTGCCCTATCTAGACCTAATATTAAGTATGCCGATTTAGATGGTCATTTAGATATAATCGATGATCCCTATCATTCCATTTTTAAATTGGAAAAGGGAATTTTATATCCGACCGAAAAACACGGTTTGGGTTTCTCTGAGTCGGATATGTAATAGGATCTTGTTATTCTTCCAATTGCTCAATAAGGTTGGCAACTAAGGCTGTCCAACCTGTTTGATGAGATGCTCCCAGACCACGACCGTTTTCTCCGTGAAAATATTCGTAGAATAATATTAAGTCCTTAAAATGAGGGTCTTGGTAGTATTTTTCGTAGTTCTTGTTGATTGCCCTATTGCCTTTTTCATCTTTCTCGAACATGTGGATCAGGCGTTTGCTCAACTCATCGCTCACTTGTTTAAGGTTCAGGAGTTTGTTGCTTCCGGTTGGATATTCAAAAAGGAAGTCATTACCGTCATACCACTGGTATTCCCGTAGTGCTTGAATGAACAGATAGTTCATGGGCATCCAAATAGGTCCGCGCCAGTTAGAATTTCCACCGAACAAGGGTACGGTAGATTCCGCCGGCTCATAATCAATGGAATATTCTATGCCGTCAATATGAATTTGATAGGCTTTTTCATGTACTTTAGATAATGATCGTATACCATATTCACTTAAAAATTCTTTCTCATCTAAAAGTGCGGTGACCAGTTTTTGCATTCTATCCTTAGGTACCAATGAAAGCAGTAGGTCACCATCTGCTTCGTATTGCTGTATTACTTCATATTTTAAGTTTTCTGCGCGGTACTTTTTAAACCAAAGAACACTGGCCTTAAACTTAGGGAATTTATCCAACACACTTTTCTTAATGGTAAGTACTGCCGCTAAGGACAACATACCTGCAATGGAGCGTACTTTAATGGTGGTAGATTGCCCATTGGGCAAGGTCAACCTATCATAGAAGAAACCTTCTACATCATCCCAAACATTAGCCTTATCGGTATCCATTTTGTTCAGGGCTTCTGCTATGAATACAAAATGCCCAAAATATTTTGTCGCCATGTCTTCATAGGTATCGTCATGTTCCGCAATACGAAGACTTATTTCTAGCATGTTTAAACTATATAGGGCCATCCAAGCGGTGCCGTCAACTTGATCCAAGAATCCACCGCCGGGCACACCATGGCTACGATCAAAGACCCCAATATTATCCAAACCTAAAAATCCGCCTTGAAAGACATTATTGTCATTTCTGTCTTGACGATTAACCCACCAATTGAAGTTCAACGAAAGTTTGTTGAACATGCGTTTTAGGAACTTAATATCGGGTACACCTGTAATGGACTTATCGGTGCCGTAAATCTGTAATGTTGCCCATGCCTGTACTGGCGGATTTACATCACTGAAATTCCATTCGTATGCGGGAATTTGACCATTAGGAGCCATATACCATTCTTTGGTGAACAGTAATAATTGATCCTTGGCAAATTCAGGATCTATAGAGGCAAAAGAGGCACAGTGAAAGGCAGAGTCCCACGCTGCGTACCACGGATATTCCCAAGCATCGGGCATAGAAAGTACATCGTGGTTTCTCAATGTTTTCCAATTGCTATTTCTTCCATTTTTACGCTGCTCCGGCGGTGGGGTGGTTTTGTAATCGCCTTCAAGCCATTTTTCAACCTCGTAATTGTAGTATTGCTTTGTCCATAGTAAACCAGCAAAGGCTTGTTTTAAAATCGCCTTTCGGTCTTCGGTTGCTTTAGGAGCTATTTCTTCATAAAATTGGGCACATTCTTCTTGTCGTGCTTTAAAAATGGCATCAAAATCTGAAAAAGGTGTATCCAGAGTTTCTTCTGTTAAACGAAGTTGAAAGGTTTTAGATTCGCCACCACCTATAATTTCTTGGTATAGCGGTGCAAATTTGGTCCCGGAGCTATTTTTTGTGGCCAATTCAAAATCATTGTTGCAAACGGCATCATTAAATAAATCTTTTTTAAATGGATGGTCGTTTGTATCGCTATATACTTTTTTTCTGTTGGTTTCATTTTCGGTAAAGAACAACTGTGCCGCTTTTTGAAAATACAGATTGTAGCTGCCCACATAAGGGTGGTCTATGTGTACGAAAGGATTTGTTTTGGTCCCTTTTTTAGTGATAACAGGCTTTCTGGACATTTCTTTAAATGTCCAATGATTACGCATAACCATTTGTGGTAATAATGTTATGGGCGCTGCTTGGTTTCCTCTGTTGGTAATGGTGATTTTTATGAGGATATCGGTTTCGTCTCCCTTTGCATATTCGGTACTGACATCAAAATAGGTGTTGTCGTCAAAAATACCAGTATCCAATAGTTCGTATTCCAATTCTTTTCGATTCCGTTTTTGGTTCTCGGTTATGAGTTGGTTGTATGGATACGCCTTCTGCGAATACTTGTACAAGTACTTCATATACGAGTGAGACGGTGTATTCTCTAAATAATAGTACAGCTCTTTTACATCTTCGCCATGATTACCTTGCGGACCCGTTAACCCAAATAGGCGTTCTTTTATAATGGGATCTTTACCGTTCCATAAACCTATGCTAAAACACATGTTGCAATAGCGGTCGCTAATACCTGCAATACCATCTTCTCCCCAACGAAAAGCGCGACTTCTGGCATGGTCATGCGGAAAATAGTTCCAGGCATCGCCACCGGCACTATAATCTTCACGTACCGTTCCCCATTGGCGTTCACTTAAATACGGTCCCCATTTTAACCAGTCTTTTTCTTCTTTTTGTTGTTGGGCTAAGCGGATTTTTTCAGGGTTTTTCATGGAAGTTTACTCTGTAAGGTCAATTATAAATATTTTGAACTTTTAGTCTTAAAATTAGTTTAAGTAACATTGTAAAAACGACAAAGTTAGATTTACCTATTAGATGTTGAATACAATTAGTGTAAAAGCAATATTGCAAAAAGTTATATTGAAATATCAATAAAAACTCTTTGCAATATTTCTTTCTTTTCAATATGATGAACCTTAATCTGAATCTTATATTTTGCTTTATAAAACAATCTGGAATGTATTAATTTAACATAACCTACAAATAAATTTTCTTTATAAAGTTTAACCGCATAATCGTCATATGCATTTCCATAGTCTAATTGAAAATCTAATACATCACCAATTCTTATTGATGTTTCGGGGATTTTAATTTTAGTAAGACCTGCTATTTCAGAAATAAAATTTAGTCCTTTAATTGGATTAAAATCAGCTAGAAATTCAAAATTATCGGTAGGGAGAAGACCTTGAGTTTGTACTAGCATATAGAAAGGATCAAATCTTTTGTTTAAATCAACTTTCCAAAAAGAATAAAAATCCGATAAGTCATTTCTTTCAAATTTCACTAATCTTTGTGATAATATGTCTAGGACATTTTCTGAATATTCCTTGTCTGTTTCAGGAAACCCTGTAAATGGCAAGAATCCGTATTCAGAAGCTTTAATTAAATTTTTTTGTAAGTATTTAAAACGAGTACCCTCAGTGACATTAGTTTTAATGACTCCCACAGGGATTCTTCTGGACCCTCGACCTTTACGCCATACTAGATATATGTTTCCAGTCCTACTCATATTATTTGTAATAGTTTTTCAGTTCGTAAAGTTACCAATTTGTGCATTAATAATTTGCGGTGTTCAGGTAAAGAAAAATGAGATAGTTCAGTTGGTAACTTTTGGTCTATATCTAATATTAGTGTTTTTATATTCTCTTTATAGAAATTGGTTTTAATAGTTTTAATTATATCTTTAAATACATTTGGATATTCCTTTTGTAATTCTTGGATAAATTCAAAATGCTTTGGCTTACCACCTTGAAGATAACGAACTTCTGAACGTCCGCGATCGATGTAAGCTGATATCATTTGTGGATTTTTAAGCATTTGTTTTATTCTGTCATCTTCTAATTCTCTACCCAGGCAGCATCCACTGTCGTAAATTGGAGAAAAAACTGTTTCTACAATTTTACTTTGAGTTTTTAAGAGAATCTTAGAGGGGCTAACATTTTTTTGTCTCATTAATTCTCTTTGTTCTAGAGTACCCTTAGCTAATAATTTAATAAACTTTAAATTGATTTTACTTAAAAACCCTTTGGTTGTAACGATTTCATCATCAATTTGTTGAATAGCCTCCTTAAACTTTGAAATAAACCCCCAATTTTCTTGATGTCTATCAGAGTTGCCTATTATCAAATCAAATACCAACATTTGAACGAATTGTGGCTCGAATTCTGATAATTCAAAAAAATTCAATGTTTTTTTTATAAAATCTAAAGTATATCTATCTTCATTAATTTTGGGATTGTATTTTGAATCAAAGCCTCTTAAGAACTCGACTCCTTCTGATAATTTATTTTCTGAATGTTCCACCATTGATTTAGATAGACATCCAATTTGTTGTTCATCGTTTATATCAAAACCAATATTATAGTCAAGTAAATTAAAACCAAGCATTTGTCCAATTTTGGATGATACTATTTCACTCCAAAATTCAGTTCTATATTTGAAACTACCATCTTTTAATTTTTTTGACCCTTTAAAGAAATATTCTTTACCATCTTTTGGAAAAACATAAATATTTTTAGCTCTTGTTCCACCAGTACTAGAGTAAGGAATTTTATTCCATTCAGAAATGTCAATATAGTCAGGAATTAGTTTTTGCATTGTTATTATTAAAATCTGGAGGCATCAAAAGAATACATTATCTTATAATACTAATGCTTTTAGCTTACACTGCCCTTTGCACCACCTCAAAAACCTTATTGGCATCGCACTTGATAGTTTTAGAAGGGAATTTTAATATTAAGGCGTAATCATGAGTGGCCATTAGAATGGTTCTCCCGGATTTATTGATTTCCTGTAGAACCTTCATCACCTCCACACTGGTTTGTGGATCAAGGTTTCCGGTTGGCTCATCGGCAATGATCAGCTCTGGGTCGTTCAATAAAGCACGTGCAATGGCAATACGTTGTTGTTCTCCACCAGAAAGCTCGTGCGGAAATTTAAAGCCCTTGGTTTTCATACCTACTTTTTCTAGTACGTTTGCTACCCTTGCATCCATCTCGGCTTTATCCTTCCATCCGGTCGCTTTCAGAACAAAGAACATGTTCTGGTTAATATTGCGGTCTGGCAATAGTTTAAAATCTTGAAAAACAATACCCAATTTTCTACGTAAAAATGGAATGTCCTTTTCCTTTAGCGTCTTAAGATTGAACTCCACCACGTGCCCTTCGCCTTTTTGCAAAGGTAAATCGCCGTACAGGGTCTTCATAAAGCTACTTTTACCGCTACCGGTCTTACCAATGAGGTATACAAACTCTCCTTTTGCAATCTTTAAATTAACCTCACTTAGTACCAAGCTCTCTTTTTGAAAGATAGCCGCATCTTTAAGTTCTAAAACAATCTCTTCCATAACACAAATGTTGTCATAAAAGTAATAAGTTCCATTTGATATTAGAGAACCCTTTTTTAAAATCTTTTATTTTGAGAGGGTATTGCACATACTTAGGTACAATTTTTGACGTTATCACATGTGATAACGGTACTACTAAATAGTAACAGAACACTATGCTTAAAAAAATCACCGCTTTTATTCCATTGGTATTCGGGTTGGTCACTTTGGCCAATGCACAAGAGACTAAGATCTATACCCACGAACAGAAAGCTTTTCAAGATGCGCTAGCGCTATACAATAATGAACAATACCAAGCGGCACAGACCATTTTTGATAAGGTAAAAGTGTCTACAAAAGATGAGGAGACCGCTGCCAATAGCGCCTATTATTCTGCCAACGCGGCAGTGCGCTTAAACCAGATGGGTGCCGATAGGTTGATGGAAGATTTTGTAGAAAAATATCCTACATCTACCAAACGTAATTCTGCCTTTGCCGATGTGGCGGAGTACTATTTTCAAACAGGAAAATATCCGTACGCTTTAAAATGGTACAATAAGGTTGACCAAAGTTCTCTTTCTCGTGGAGAGATGGATAAGTTCAATTTTAATTATGGCTACTCTTTGTTTTCATCACGTAAAACTAAAGAGGCTGAAAAATACTTGGAGAAGGTAGCCAATTCACCGGTATACGGTTCTCAGGCAAAATATTACTTGGGGTATATTTCTTATCAACAAGATGACTATGAAACCGCAAACCAGCGTTTTGATCAAATTACGGATCAAGATGTATTAGAAGAAAAACTTAGTTATTACCAGGCGGACATGAACTTTAAGCTGGGCAAGTTTGACGAGGCCATTGCATTGGCAAAAAAGCAACTGCCAAAAGCAGACAGACGAGAAGTGTCCGAATTGAACAAGATCATAGGGGAGAGTTATTTTAACCTTAAGCAATACGAGAATGCCATACCTTATTTAACGGAATACAACGGTAAAGGTGGTAAATGGAACAATACGGATTATTACTATTTGGGCTATGCTTATTATAAAGGTGGTGATTATGCCAATGCCATTGCCCAATTCAACAAAATTATAGGTGGTACTAATAGTGTTTCGCAAAATGCATATTACCATTTGGCAGAATGTTATTTAAAGTTGGATAAAAAGCAGGAAGCTCTGAACGCCTTTCGTAATGCATCGCAAATGGACTACAGTGCCGAGATTCAGAAAGATGCATTCTTAAATTATGCACGTTTAAGTTATGAAGTCGGTAATGCCTATGAACCGGTTCCGCAGGTGATTACAAATTACTTGAAGACCTACCCTAAAGATGAGCATCAAGAAGAGATGCAGACCCTATTGGTGGATTCATACATTACCTCAAAGAACTTTGAAGGTGCCATGCAATTGTTGGAGGAGAATAAAAACTACGCCAGCAAATCGGTATACCAAAAAGTAGCTTATTATAGAGGTATTGAGCTTTTTATGGAAGGCGATTATAATGCGGCTTCTGAGAATTTTTCCAAATCATTGGGTAGTGCGGAAGATATGCTGTTCAAGTCCCGTGCCGATTATTGGAAAGCGGAGTCCGATTATTTGTCCAACCGTTTTGATGATGCGGTAAAAGGGTATACGGCATTTAAGAACAACCCGTCTGCACAAAGTACAGAAATGTATACCGATGTTGATTATAATTTGGCCTACGGATATTTTAAGCAGAAAAATTATAATGATGCCATTACCTATTTCAACGCATTTACGTCTAACGGAAATGCAGATGTAGAAAAATTAAATGATGGTTACCTACGTTTGGGAGATAGCTATTATGCGACCAGTAAATATTGGCCTGCCATAGAAACCTACAATAAAGCTTTGGCATTGACAGGACCTGAAAAGGATTATGCCTTCTACCAAAAAGCAATGAGCTACGGATACGTGGATAGGGGAGAAAGCAAAATTGAAAATTTAGAGGAGTTTGTAAGTCAATACCCAAGGTCAAGTTTTAAAGATGATGCTTTGTTTGAATTGGGGAATACCTATGTTGCCCAAGGTCAAGAAAGCAAAGGTCTTGCCGCCTATGATCGTTTGATCAGTGAATATAGAGGAAGTTCGTTGGTGCCACAGGCGTTGATGAGACAGGGACTGGTCAATTATAATGCCGCAAAAAACGAAGCTGCTTTGGCGAAATTTAAAACGGTTGTTCGCGATTTTCCAAAAACACAAGAGGCTATTCAAGCGGTAGCCACGGCAAAATTGGTGTATGTGGATATGGGGCGAGTGAACGAATATGCCGAGTGGGTTCGTGGCCTTGATTTTATTGAGGTTACCGATGCGGAATTGGACAATACTACTTTTGACGCTGCCCAAAAACAGAACTTGGAGGGTAATGTTGATGCCGCTATTAAAGGGTATAAGAATTACATTCAGCAGTTCCCAACAGGTTTACATGCCGTAGATGCCAACTTTAGTTTAGCTCAATTATACTTTGGAAAAGGAGATAAGGAAGCTGCTTTGCCTTACTATAAATATGTGGCGGATAGAAGCACGAGCGAGTATGCAGAACAGGCATTAACACGTGTTTGCGAGGTCTATATCTCTAAAAATGATTACCAGATTGCATTGCCATATTTGTTAAAATTGGAGAGTCAGGCGAATATTCAGCAGAACAGAACATTTGCACGTTCCAATTTAATGAAAGGTTATTACAAGCAAAAGAACTACCCAAAGACATTGGAATATGCGGATAAGGTATTGTCGACTTCAAATATTGACGACAGAATAAAGAGCGATGCGCATGTTATGATCGCTAGATCGGCCATTGCCACAAATGATGAGGTAAAAGCAAAATCCGCTTATGAAGAGGTGTTAAAAATAGCCTCAGGCGCAACAGCTGCAGAAGCTTTGTATTACAATGCCTACTTTGAGAATTTAGATGGTTCATATGAGAATTCTAATATTGCTGTCCAAAAATTGGCTAAAGACTATGCCGCATACAAGGAATGGGGCGGTAAAGGTTTGGTGTTAATGGCTAAAAACTATTATGCCTTAAACGATGCCTACCAAGCAACCTATATTTTAGAGAGCGTAATAACCAACTTTACGCAATACCCGGAAATTGTTGCCGAGGCTAGAGCGGAGCTGGCTATCATAAAGTCAAAAGAGGCCAAGAGCAATTCATCTGTAGATCCTAATTAAAAAATTCACGTACACCAGTAAAAGAACACCTATGTACAACAAACATATATTTACGCTTATATTTTTAACGCTTGGCTTTCAAGTTACTTTTGCTCAAGAAGAGGAAGAGAAAGATTTGGGTACGGAAACCGTAACGGTGACCAAAGCCTACACGCCAACCGTTTCAGATGCTTTTAAAATTAAATCGGTACCAAACATGAACGATTCTATTGTTCTGCAGAAAAAACCCATCAATTACAGCATATTTTCTGTTCCCGTAGCATCTACATTTACCCCCAACAAGGGAACGGCTTCAAAAGTAGAAAAGTTGCCACCGCCTATATTGTATAATTCATATGCTTCTTTGGGCGCCGGATTGTATGGTAATGTTCTTGGCGAATTTTACACCAGTAGAAAAATAAATAGAGATGAAAATTTTGATATTGGTTTCAACCATTTGTCTTCTCGTGGTGGAATCAACGGTGTAGAGCTGAACGATACCTTTTATGATACCAGGTTAGATGCATCGTATGCAAAAAGAGATAGGGATTTAGATTGGGGTGCGGCCATTGGGTTGCAACATCAACTATATAATTGGTACGGTATTGAGCCTGGTGTGTTCAGTGAAACCGTCCTTAACGGTATAGATGAACGTCAAAACTATTATATGGGCGAAGTAAGTGGTCACATAAACGTGGAAGATGCTTATTTTAAAAGGGCAGATTTAAAGTATAGAAGATTTTTTGATGCCGTAAGTTCTGGTGAGAATAGGGCTATTTTCAATTCTTCGTTCGTATTTCCCGTAAATGACGAGACCTTTAACGCCAAGATTAATGTAGATTATGTTGGTGGTACTTTTGAGAACGCGGATGTAAATAGCAGCACTAATGATAGCGGAATTTCCTATGGTAATTTGCAAGCAGGTATTAATCCGTCATTAACCATGTTGCGTGATGATCTTTCCTTGAATTTGGGAGTGAATTTGGTGTACGGAATGGATTTGGAGAACAGTGAAAGTAATTTCTATATCTATCCGGCTGTAACGGCTTCGTATAGGTTGTTAGATGAAACCGTAATTGCTTATGGTGGTGTAACTGGTGAGTTGAAGCAAAACTCGTATTATGATTTTGTAGAGGGTAACCCTTTTGTTTCGCCAACGTTAAATATTGCGCCAACAGATAGCCAGTACAATGCTTATGTAGGTTTTAAAGGTCAGTTATTGCCCAATTTAAGTTATAATGTAAAAGGCTCTTATTCAGCGGAGAATAACAGACCATTGTATACATTGAACCCTAGAAACGATTTCAGGTCAGATGATAAAGGGTATTATTATGGTAATTCGTTCGGTGTGTTCTATGACGATATAAAGACCTTGGGAATTTTTGGGGAGTTGAATGTAGATGTGAACCGTAATTTTACCGCAGGTGCAAATGTTGAGGTCTATGATTACAGTACGGAAACCGGCAACCCGGCTTGGAACTTACCAAATTTGCAAGCCTCTTTGTTCATGGATTACCAAATTGGAGAGAAGTGGTACGCTGGTGCTAACTTGTTCTATGTTGGTGAGCGTGATGATTTTTCTTCCACGGTCGTTCAAAATACACAACCAAATGATTTTCCTGCTACACTAATTACCTTAGATGGCTATTTTGATGCCAATGCACACGTAGGGTATCGTTATACAGATCAATGGTCGTTTTTTATAAAGGGTGCAAACCTGTCTAATAATACTTACCAAAGATGGGCTAATTTTCAAGTTCAAGGAATACAGATTTTAGGTGGGGCAACCTATAAGTTCGATTTTTAATACATAGCATTAGTACAATATGTAATACTATAAGAACCCTTCTCATCATAGAGAAGGGTTTTTTAGGTATAAAAATTTGGCAAAACGGCCATATTTTATCTTTTCTGTATTTTAGGGAAACTATTTAATGCGCATGTCAACTATAAGACCATATCTAAATCTTCTGCTTTTGCTTGTGCTGTGCATACCATTTCTTTTAGCGAGTCAGAATTTGGTGGTGAACCCTAGTTTTGAAGATTATAGGCAATGTCCCGTTGCATTGGGCAATTTGGAAAAAGATGTAATGGATTGGAGTATGCCCAGTCTAGGTTCTACTGATTACTTTAATGGGTGTAGCATTGCCATGGGTACCCCTGAGAATTTTAATGGAAAACAGCCTGCAAATTTTGGAACAGGCTATGTGGGGTTTTACATGTATGCCCCTAATGATTATAGAGAATATATTCAAGCAAAGTTGAGCACGACCTTGACGAAAGGTGAACATTACACGGTTTCTTTTTATGTGAGTTTGGCAGAACGGTCAGATTTTGCGGTCAAGGAATTTGGTATCCGTTTTACCGAGCTTCCTGTTAACGTGGCTACGAGCAAGGTATTATCTGGATTACACTTTTCTAAATTAAAGGGAGAAATATCACCGGCTATGGAAATATCATATTCCAAATATTATTCCGATGAAATAAAATGGGTGCAATTGACAACCGAATATTTAGCCACTGGCAAGGAAAACTACATGATTATCGGTAATTTTAAAAACAATAAACGTACCCAAAAATACCAGACCAAAAGAAAAATTACCAAAGGCTCATATTATTATGTAGATATGGTAACCGTAAGTAATGTAAAGTCAAAATCTGGTGTTGCCTTAGGTAAAGAATATGAATTGGATAGGGTACATATTTTTAAAGACGTTCATTTCAATTCTAATAAAGCTAAAATTAGAGGAGACCATAAACAAGAAATGGAATCTTTACTTTCCTTTTTAACCGCTCATCCAGCTATTACTATTCAAATTTTTGGGCATACAGATGATGTTGGTTCTGATGCTTTCAATCAAAAATTGTCTGTACAACGAGCAGAAGAAGTAGTAGATTACTTGATAAAAGGCGGTATTCAGAAAAGTAGAATTTCACTGAACGGTTATGGAAGTTTAAAACCTATAGCTTCAAATCATACGGAGAAGGGTAGGTTTTTAAACCGGCGTGTAGAGTTTGTGTTAAGCGAGCTAGAATAGTTATTGTCTTAGCTTCCCATTTTTGGCAGGGTGGATAAGTTTGTATAATAACATGCATTATTAAAATCATTATTAACATTATTGATGAACTTGTTGCCGTTCAAGTAGAAATCAATCTATCTTTACATAAAACACTACAAATGGATTTAAATTTAGCGGTACTGATAGATGGGGACAATATACCTTCTGCATATGTAAAAGAAATGATGGAAGAAATTGCCAAATATGGTAACCCTACTATTAAGCGTATTTATGGCGATTGGACCAATCCCCGATTGGGAAAATGGAAAAATGTACTGCTGGAAAATGCCATTACGCCTATTCAACAATATGGTTATACACAAGGTAAAAATGCCACAGATTCCGCTATGATCATAGACGCTATGGATGTTCTGTATTCTGGTAAGGTAAATGGCTTTTGTATTGTTAGTAGTGATAGTGATTTTACACGTTTGGCAACCAGGTTAAGGGAAGCCGGTATGCAGGTGTTCGGTATTGGTGAACGTAAAACCCCTAACCCGTTTATAGTAGCTTGTGACAAATTTATATATATTGAAATTTTAAAAAGTAGATCAGAGGAAGAAACTACAGATGCTACCAATAAGACCCCTACAGAAAAAAATACGGTAGACAAGATTACTCCAAAAGCGTTACGTTTTATTTCAACGACTATTGACGATGTTGCTGATGATGACGGATGGGCGTTTTTAGGAGATGTAGGCAGTTTATTGCAAAAAAAACAACCAAATTTTGATTCTCGTAACTACGGGTTTCAAAAATTGACTCCGCTTATAAATTCCATTCCTCATTTTGAAATTGAACGAAGAGAAGATTCCAAAGGGCGTAAAAAATTGATTTACGTTAAAATAAAGGAGAAGGCAAATTCCAAATCAAAGAAGTAGTTCTTTTAAATATTCCGTTAAACAGAAATTGACCGATCATAATAGTTTTGTATTTTCCCTTACAAATTCTACTATTATGATCCGCACACTGTGGCTACTTTTATTTGTTGTTGTCATTAGTTCTTGTAAAGAAACGGCAAAAAATGACCAGCTTAACAATACCAGAACAATTGCCGAAGTTTTTACCGAATTTTATGATTTTAAAAAAAGCATAAATCCAATTGAAGCTACCAAAGCGGGGTATATGGTTTATAATGATACCATAGCCAACTATATTTCTGATGACTACATTCTACACTTAAAAGACCGTTACACCTATTTTTTAGAGGAGTTGGGCAAGTATGATTCTACCCAAGTAAGCGCAACGGATTATATGAGTATGCGCGTTATGGAATGGGATTGTAACGTTAAGTTAGAGGGGCTAATGAATCCTTTGGTTACGGTTGCATCACCAATTTATGACTTGCCAAGTTTTGAGCTTATGCCGCTTTTTCAAATACAATCTTTGCATTTGTACATTGCGCAGTTGGGCGGTGGTACTAGTGTACAGCCTTTTAATTCTATTGAAGATTATAATAATTGGTTAAACAGGTTAGAAGATTACTTGACTTTTTTAGATACCGCTATAGAAAAGATGAAAATTGGCGCGGATAGCGGTATAGTACTGCCAAAAGAGCTTACGCTTAAAATGCTACCACAAGTACGATCGTTTATAGATGTTCCCTTAGATGAGAACCTTTTCTATAAGCCCATTTTAAATTTTCCAGAAGGCTTGTCTGATGTGGATATGGATATCTTAAAAAGTAACTATGAAGATTTTATAGAAGAGAGATTGATTCCTAAATACGTGGAATTAGATCGGTTTTTAACTGACGAGTACTTGCTGGTTTCTAGGGATACTGATGGATTATTAGACTTGCCAAATGGTAAAGAGACGTATCAGTATTTAATAAAATTGCATACCACCACCAACATGACGGCAGATGAAATTCATGAATTGGGATTGTCTGAAGTGGCTCGTATTTCAAAGGAAATGGAAATTGTTAAAAATGAAATAGGGTTTGAAGGCGATTTAAGATCATTTTTTAAATTTCTGCGTAATAAAAAAGAATTGACACCTTTTTCAAAACCTGAAGAAGTAATTAAAAATTTTAATAACATTAATGATCGTATAGCTCTTAAAATTGATTCTCTTTTTGCATTAACGCCCAAAGCCGGTTTTCATGTACGAAGAACCGAGGCGTTTAGAGAAGCATCTGCAAGTGCGGAATATGTTCCCGGGTCAAAAGATGGTTCCAGAAGTGGTATTTTCTATGTGCCGATACCCAATGTAAAATCATATAATACTATTCATGATGAAGCTTTGTTCTTGCATGAAGCCATACCTGGCCATCATTTTCAATTAAGTCTACAGCAAGAGAATAAAAATCTTCCAGAATTCTTGCATCCTGAAAGTATGGGTGTATTTGTAGAAGGTTGGGCATTATATGCAGAATCTTTGGGGAAAGAATTGGGTGTCTATACAGACCCTTATCAATATTTTGGCATGCTGAGCATGGAAATGCATAGGGCGATCAGGCTAGTTGTAGATACGGGTTTACATGCAAAAGGATGGAGTAGGGAAAAGGCTATACAGTATTCATTGGATAACGAAGCTGAGTCAGAAGAAGGTATTATCGCTGAAATTGAAAGGTACATGGCCACCCCGGGGCAAGCGCTGTCCTATAAAATTGGTCAGTTAAAGATAAGGGAACTACGGACTAGGGCAGAAACTAGCTTGGGCGAAAGATTCGATATAAGAAAATTTCATAGTCAAATCCTAAATTCCGGTAGTTTGCCTCTAGTATTATTGGAAGAAAAAATAGCGCATTGGATTGCCGAACAAAATAATAAATTGTAGTAAATGACCTACATTTGTTAAAATATTATGAATTTAATATCGTTACTATTTAATATAAAACAATACTTTATAATATGAACACTAACCATGTTTTAATAAAAGTTGTCTTATTTGTAAATGTTTTATGCATTAATTCATTTGTTGAAAACCGAAAGGTAAATTCATCTTACGAGGAATTAAAACATGAGCAAATAATTGATAATAGCCCTGTTGTGGGTGTTTGGAATTTTTTAATGCCCAATGCCGATGCTCCTTATAAAAAGGGGCGTATTTTTATTTCGGAAAAAAACGGAATTTATGATGTTGTAATCAGTTTAAAGACCGGCTCACTTAATGGGCAGGATATTAAGGTTGAAGAAAATAGGATCAATTTTAATATCAATATGGAAGGTATAGAGCGTACTTCTTTTGTACTTGAGGTAGAAGGCGATAAAATGATCGGCGAGTGTTATTCTGAGAATAGATCAAGTGAAGTTTTAGCTAAGCGCACATTACCTGTAGAATAAAGATTTAAATCTTTCCGAAAAAATACTTAGTTTTCAATATTATTTGAAGTAGGTCAACCCTGCTTACTTTTGCTATTCTGATAACTAACTATTTTATTGTGAAAAAATTACTTCCCATTTTACTTGTATTATTATCTGGTTGCGAACTCATGAAAGAGAAAGTTGACCTGGTAATTTTTAACGCCAAGGTTTATACCGTTGACGACTCTTTTTCAGAAGCACAGGCATTTGCCGTACAAGACGGTAAATTCATAGCTGTTGGTACCACCGAAGAAATTAGGGATGTATATACCTCTGATCAATTGATAGATGCCGATGGTAGGGCCATTACCCCTGGTCTAATAGATGCACACTGCCATTTTTATGGTTTAGGTCTTAATCAACAATTAGTAGATTTAGTTGGCACTAAAAGTTTTGAAGAGGTTTTGGAACGTGTTAAAGCATTTCATGCGGCCAATCCAAAATCGTTTTTAAGAGGTAGAGGTTGGGACCAGAACGATTGGGAAATTAAGGAATTCCCCACCAAGGCAGAGTTAGATACCATATTCCCTGACATACCTGTTGCTTTGGAACGTGTAGACGGTCATGCATATTTGGTGAACCAAAAAGCGCTAGATATGGCCGGTATTGATTGGAGCACTAAAGTTGAAGGTGGTGAAATAGTAAGAAAGTGGGAAAACGGATATTCTGGTATCACCGGTGTTTTAGTGGATAACCCTATGTCACTTATAGATAGTATAATGCCGCTGCCAAGTTTGGAAGATAAAATTACGGCGTTGAAAGATGCGGAAAGAATTAGCTTTAACCACGGTCTAACAACCGTAAATGATGCCGGACTGGATAGAAGTACCATTGAACTTATAGACAGTTTACAACAGGCGGGCGAGTTGTCTATAAGAATCTATGCCATGGTTAGCAATAATAAGGACGATGTTGATTATTTTATAGAAAAAGGGCCAATTAAGACAGATCGATTAAATGTAAGGTCCGTAAAAGTATATGGTGACGGAGCTTTAGGTTCTAGAGGGGCTGCCTTGAAAGAGGAGTATAGTGATTTACCCAAACATTTTGGTGCAATGATTACTCCTGTTGCGGATATTGAGGCGCTTGCAGAGAAACTTGCAAATTCGGAATATCAAATGAATACGCACGCTATAGGAGATTCGGCCAATATAGCTGTATTAAGGGCGTACAAGAATGTATTGAAAGGTAAGGATGATAGACGTTGGAAAATTGAACATGCACAAGTTCTTACGGAAGGAGATTTCGATTATTTTGAGGACGGTATAATTCCTTCAGTACAACCTACGCACGCTACTAGTGATATGTATTGGGCAGAAGAACGTTTGGGAGAAAGAGTAAAAGGTGCTTATGCATACAAAACGTTGTTGAACAAAGCAGGTACTATAGCATTAGGAACAGATTTCCCTGTAGAAGATGTAAGTCCGTTTTTAACGTTTTACGCTGCTGTGGCAAGACAGGATACCAGTGGATATCCAGAAGGAGGATTTCAAATGGAGGAAGCTTTGTCTAGGGAAGAAACATTAAAGGGTATGACCATTTGGGCGGCATATTCAAATTTTGAAGAAGATGAAAAGGGCAGTATAGAGCCGGGCAAGTTTGCGGATTTTGTTATTTATGATAAGGATATGATGACGGTACCTGTTGCTGAAATACCAACAATTCGTGCAGAACAGACATTTGTAAACGGTATAGTTAAATAAAATAATATAGGTCAAAGAAAAAGCCTCGGTCAATGACCGAGGCTTTTTTAATAAATTAAGTTTTTAATTACATTGTAATTGGAACTGCAACTCTTGTTTTGTCCCATCCCATAACCAATTCGGCGCCATCATTGGCATCTTTAAATGCAATTGAAAATTCTTCTAATGATGCGGCATCAGAACCGTTTGGTACGGTTACGCGGGCAACATCGGCGGCTTCATCATAAAAATATGAACCCCATTGGTTTAGGTTTTTGTTTAATATAACCGTCCACTCGTCTCCACCTGGTATGGTGAATAAAGAGTATGTACCAGCTTTAACAGCTTTACCACCAAAAGTAACATCCTTGTAGAAAGTAATTTCTGGAGCTTCGTTTGCACCGGTTCTCCAAACTTTTCCGGTAGGCGCCAATTCTTCCATTGAACGGCCTTTTAATTGTGGTCTTCCGTAAATGATACGAACGGCCTTTTCAGAAACTTTGTAATCTGTAGGGTAGGCGGCAATGTCCATAGGACTTTTATCTATTCCGGAAAATTCTTGGGCTGTTGCAGAAGCGGTAAAAACTAAGGCAAAAATAAGTGTAGCTAGTGTAAATACGTTTTTCATAATAATTGTTTAGGTTTCTAGGCCATAAAACTAAGCAGTTCCTTACAGTCCGATTAATAAAAAGAAGTTAAATTTTATGTTAGTTACATTATGTCATGTTTTAAACTATGTAAATGTTAAATAGATGTCAAATTAAATTAATAAATCATTTTATTGTTACAATATGTAACCATAATTAATATATGTGTTTGTTAATTGAAACTATAAGTTGATATTTGAATTCGAAATGATATAATAATTAGATTATGTGTGGAATAGTATGTGCATTTGATGTTAAGGAAAGTACTGAGGTACTTAGGCCTCAACTTTTAGAAATGTCAAAAAAGATTAGACATAGAGGTCCGGATTGGAGTGGTATCTATGCTGATGATAAAGCCATTTTAGCTCACGAGCGTTTGGCTATAGTTGATCCAGCTTCTGGAAAACAACCATTATTGAGTCCTAATGGTAAATTGATATTGGCTGCCAATGGCGAAATATATAATCATAGAGAATTACGTAAGCAGTTTGAGGGTACATATGATTTTCAGACCGAGTCTGACTGTGAAGTAATATTGGCTTTATACCAGGAAAAAGGGGTTAAGTTTTTAGATGAATTGAACGGTATTTTTGGTTTTACCATTTACGATGCCGATAAAGATGAATATTTTGTTGCTCGTGACCATATGGGCATTATTCCTCTATACATGGGTTGGGATAAAAACGGTACTTTCTATGTAGCATCAGAGTTAAAGGCTTTGGAAGGTACATGTACCAAGATAGAATTATTTCCTCCAGGACATTATTTACATAGTGCTGACGGCGAATTGAAAAGATGGTACTCTAGAGATTGGATGGAGTATGATGCCGTAAAGGATAACGAAACTAGTATACAAGAAGTAAAAGAGGCTTTAGAGGCAGCAGTTCATAGACAATTGATGTCAGATGTGCCTTATGGCGTATTGTTGTCCGGTGGTTTGGATTCATCTGTTACTTCTGCCGTTGCTAAAAAGTATGCACAGAAAAGAATTGAGAGTGGTGATACGGCAGATGCTTGGTACCCACAGTTACACTCTTTTTCCGTTGGTCTGGAGGGGTCTCCAGATTTGGCGGCCGCACAAAAAGTAGCGGACCACATTGGTACGGTACATCATGAAATTAAATTTACCATTCAAGAAGGTTTAGATGCAATTAAAGATGTTATCTATAATATTGAAACATATGATATTACTACCATTCGTTCATCTACACCAATGTATTTAATGGCTCGTGTTATTAAGTCCATGGGTATAAAAATGGTATTGTCCGGTGAAGGTGCAGATGAGATTTTTGGAGGTTATCTATACTTTCATAAAGCACCAAATGCTAGGGAGTTTCATGAAGAGACCGTTCGTAAATTAGATAAGTTGCACATGTACGATTGCTTAAGGGCAAACAAAAGTTTGGCCGCTTGGGGTATTGAAGGTCGTGTGCCATTTTTGGATAAAGAGTTTATGGATGTAGCTATGCGTATTAACCCAGAAGATAAAATGATCAACGGAGAACGTATGGAGAAGTGGGTAGTTCGTAAAGCTTTTGAGGATATGATACCTGAAAGCGTAGCTTGGAGACAAAAAGAGCAATTTAGCGATGGTGTTGGTTATAGCTGGATAGATACCTTAAAAGAACTGGTAGATAAGGAAATAACAGATGAGCAAATTGAAAATGCGGCGTTCCGCTTTCCGATCAACACGCCATTGAACAAAGAAGAGTATTACTATAGAACTATTTTTGAAGGGCATTTTCCTAGTGATGCCGCAGCCTTAAGTGTACCACAAGAAGCAAGTGTAGCTTGTAGTACCGCAACGGCATTGGAGTGGGACGAGGCGTTCAAAAATATGAACGATCCTTCAGGTAGGGCTATAGCTAACGTACATGACGAAGCTTATGTTAAACAATAGGGTTTGAATTAGTCATTATATCTATTGTAAAAACCCCGTCTACTTTGTAGGCGGGGTTTGCTTTTTTATAATAAGTATAATTTTAACTTTTAGAAGCTATCGATCATCTCTTTTAGTTTCTCCTTTGACTCTCCGGTCTTTTCTTGAATACGTCCCAATAGCTCATCAGATTTACCTTCGGCATAAGTAAGGTCGTCATCTGTTAGGTCTCCATACTTTTGTTTAAGTTTTCCTTTTGCTATATTCCACTTACCTTTAAATTGTTCTTCGTTCATAATAGATTGTTTTAAGATTATACCTCTAAGTTAACATCCATATGTAAAGTAAATCTTAATATTTTGGGTAGGAATTGGATAACGCAAACAATCAAATGTATACCGTTAATTTCTACTGTAATTGTTAACATTGGTCAAAGGTTCATTAAGATGTTGATTCATGTTTTAGGTTTTTCCATGAATTTTAAACGTTGTTTTTTTATGAAATTGAACTTCTTGGTAGCGGTAGAAGGTTGAATTTGGAAATTTAGCGTCATTTAAGCGTAAGGGGGTAATTTTCCACAATTATTGTTGATAACTTGCTTTTGTCCAATAGCTAGAAAGGCTATATTTCATGGGGTATTGCGTATATTTGTAAGATTGCAAAATTTGAAGTAAAACAACCTTAATTTTATGAGCGAAGAAGCAAATAAGAAAAATTATTCGGCAGATAGTATTCAGGCCTTGGAGGGAATGGAGCACGTACGTATGCGTCCGTCCATGTATATAGGTGATGTTGGGGTCCGTGGTTTGCACCATTTGGTATATGAAGTAGTGGATAACTCTATTGATGAAGCTATGGGTGGTCATTGTGACAGCATAAGCGTAATCATAAACGAGGACAATTCTATAACAACAAGAGATAATGGTAGGGGTATCCCGGTAGACCTTCATAAAAAAGAAGGTGTTTCTGCACTAGAGGTGGTTATGACCAAAATTGGTGCCGGTGGTAAATTCGATAAAGATTCTTATAAAGTTTCTGGTGGTCTGCACGGTGTTGGTGTTTCTTGTGTAAACGCATTATCCGATCATTTGACGGCAACGGTATTCAGGGACGGTGTAATTTGGCAACAAGAGTATGAGCGTGGTAAAGCATTATATCCTGTAAAAAGAATAGGGGAGACGGAAGAGAGAGGTACCGAGGTTACTTTTCACCCAGATAACACCATTTTTACCCAAACTATAGAATATAGCTATGAAACTTTGGCCAATAGAATGCGAGAGCTTTCTTTCTTGAACAAAGGAGTAACTATAAGTATTACGGACAAGCGCCAAAAAGATGAAAAAGGAGAATTTGTTAGTGAAACGTTTTTCTCTAACGAAGGTCTTAAGGAATTTGTAAAGTTTTTAGATGGTAACCGTGAGTCTTTAATACAAGGGGTTATTGCTATGGAAGGGGAAAAAAATGATATTCCCGTAGAAGTGGCCATGATCTATAATACAAGTTATACGGAGAACCTTCATTCTTATGTAAACAATATTAATACACACGAAGGTGGTACGCATTTATCAGGGTTTAGAAGAGGTTTGACCTCTACGCTTAAGAAATATGCGGATGCCTCTGGAATGTTGGATAAATTAAAGTTTGAAATTCAAGGTGATGATTTCCGTGAGGGTCTTACGGCAATTGTGTCCGTAAAAGTTTCTGAGCCTCAATTTGAAGGCCAGACAAAGACAAAATTAGGGAACAGAGAGGTTTCTGCAGCTGTTAGTCAGGCGGTTTCCGAAATGCTGACCAATTATCTTGAAGAGCATCCAGATGATGCAAAGACCATTGTTCAAAAAGTTATCCTTGCGGCACAGGCTAGACATGCAGCTTCTAAGGCTCGTGAAATGGTACAGCGTAAGAATGTTATGAGCGGTGGTGGACTACCTGGTAAACTATCGGATTGTTCTGAACAAGATCCTGAAAAATGCGAAATATTCCTTGTTGAGGGAGATTCGGCGGGTGGTACTGCCAAAATGGGACGTGATCGTAATTTCCAGGCGATCCTACCGTTACGAGGTAAGATTTTGAACGTTGAAAAAGCTATGCAACATAAAGTTTTTGAAAACGAAGAAATTAAAAATATGTATACTGCTTTGGGTGTTACCATAGGTACCGAAGAGGATAGTAAGGCATTAAACCTTGAGAAACTGAGATATCATAAGGTAGTCATCATGTGTGATGCCGATGTTGATGGTAGTCATATTGAAACATTGATTTTAACGTTCTTCTTCCGTTATATGAGAGAATTGGTAGAGCAAGGTCATATTTACATTGCTACACCGCCTTTATACTTGGTTAAGAAGGGTCAGAAAAAGCAATACGCCTGGAGTGATAAAGAACGTGATGAAATTGCAGATAGTTATAGCGGTGGTGTTAGTATACAACGTTACAAAGGTCTTGGTGAAATGAACGCTGAACAATTATGGGATACCACTATGAACCCAGAGTTTAGGACCTTACGTCAAATACAAATAGACAACGCCACGGAAACCGATCGTGTTTTCTCAATGCTAATGGGTGACGAAGTGCCGCCACGAAGAGAGTTTATTGAGAAAAATGCCGTTTATGCAAACATTGACACATAGAATCTAATACTTACACAACAAAAACCTGCGTCTACAGCGCAGGTTTTTTAGTTTTAATAAAATTTTAATTATGAAAAATCTACTTACATGTATTATTGTTGGAACATGCTTGACTGCTTCAGCTCAGGCAGATTTTAATAATGTTCTTTCGGCAGGAGTTGAAGATGCAGAACGATTTACGACGGATTATATGTCGCCTCTTTCAGAAAGTGTGGTGTATAGCATGTCTACCGGGTGGTACAATACTGCCGATGCAAAACCGTTGGGCGGTTTTGAAATCTCGATCATAGGTAACATTACCGGCTTTAAGAATAAAGAGGATAAAAAGACCTTCATCTTGGATCCTAGTGATTATCAGAATTTAGATTTTGTGGACAACCCGGGAGTTGCAAGAGAAGTGTCTACCGCATTAGGGGATATTTCAGGTACAGAAGTGTTTGTAGAAGGTGAAGTTTTGGGTGTAACGGTTCGTGAGACTTTTGAACTACCTTCGGGCTTGGCAGGAGAAGATATTGATTTTGTTCCTTCAGGATATTTGCAGGGTAGTGTAGGGTTGATAAAAGGAACGGAGCTAAAAGCAAGATTTCTTCCTAAAATAGAATACGAAGATGCATCTATTGGATTGTTCGGTGTTGGACTTCAGCATGATTTCACAAAACTATTACCGGCAGATAAGATACTACCTGTAGCAATTTCCGCCGTTGTAGGTTATACCAACATTAGTGGTGACTATGATTTGGCAAATGCAGATTTAATAGATGGTGAAAATCAACGTATAGAAGCTCAAATTAGTAGTTGGGCGTTTGGAGCGGTCGTTTCTACCAAACTGCCGATCATTAATTTTTATGGAGGGGTAAATTATATTACAGGTAAATCTGTAACTGATGTGTTGGGAACGTATAGGGTTACCAGAGGCCCTTTTGCTTCTGAAACGTATGAGGATCCATTTTCTATTACAAAGAAGGTAGATGGTGTAACCGGTACTTTAGGTACCAAACTTAAATTAGGTTTCTTTAGGCTGAATGCTGAATATAATCTAGGAGAGTTCAATACGGCAACGGTTGGGGTCAACTTTGGTTTTAGATAAATAAAGGTTTTAAATTTAAAAGGTCCGATAGGAATTATCTCTAATTCCGTCGGACCTTTTTTTTGTACTTTAAAAAGTGTAGGTAATACTTTTAAAAAGCTGATCTAGAACAACTATGGGTATAAAAAAGACTGCCCAGATCCCTCCGGACAGCCTTTTTCCCATGGCCCTGTTAAAATCGTTTATTCCCTTATGGCCAATGTTGCACCATCCTTCTTTTGAAGGTAAGAGCCCTCATCCGTTGCTTTGATAGTGATAACATTATTGGGTTTATCTTTAAGACCTTTATACTCTACAGTATATACATCGTCTTTTTTGGACCAGTTGAAATCTGTTTTTAGGATAATCGTAGAACCGTCTATCTCTTGATATCTTCCTAGGTAGACATCGTTAAAAATCCATTCTTTACGAATTGTTTGTTTTGAAGAGCTCTCTGTCACGATTAGCTCAGATTGAGACCATAATCCTATTATAGGATCGTTGTTCTCTTCTATACGAGAACAGTTTGCAAGAAATACTATGGCACATATGGCCAACAAAGAGAGGAACTTCTTAGTCATAAGTAGGTTAATTTAATTTTGGATTTGGGATCCACAGTAATTAACGTGAGTAATTTTGTGTTATTATTTTAATTCGATGTATGGTCGCTTTTTGACGATTTCTTCGTTAAAGCGCAAAAAAAATTAACAAAATGTGCATTTTATCGATGTTTTTAATGTCTTGTAAGGGTAATAAAATCAATAGGTCAGTACGATAATTCATCAATAAATACCTATTTTTGGAAAGGAAATTCAATAATCATAAAATGGACATTCCATTTTATATATAATAATTCATAAAATAAAAATAAATGAAAGTTACAGTTGTAGGTGCTGGTGCGGTAGGTGCTAGTTGTGCAGAGTACATTGCCATTAAGGATTTTGCATCGGAAGTGGTTATTTTGGACATTAAAGAAGGTTATGCTGAAGGAAAGGCGATGGATTTAATGCAAACGGCCTCTTTAAACGGATTTGATACAAAGATAACGGGCAGTACTAACGATTACGCTAAGACAGCTGATAGTCATGTTGCCGTAATTACTTCTGGTATACCAAGAAAACCTGGTATGACTAGGGAAGAATTGATCGGTATCAATGCCGGTATCGTTAAAACGGTTTCAAGTAATCTTTTAGAGCACTCACCTAATGTTATTATCATAGTGGTAAGTAACCCTATGGATACCATGACTTATTTGGTCCATAAAACTACTGGTTTACCTAAAAATAGAATTATTGGTATGGGCGGTGCTTTGGATAGCGCACGTTTTAAGTATCGTTTGGCAGAAGCAATGGAAGCTCCTATTTCTGATATTGACGGTATGGTAATTGGTGGCCATAGTGACACCGGTATGGTTCCTTTAACTTCTCACGCAACTAGAAATAGTATTCGTGTATCTGAATTCTTGTCTGATGAAAGATTGGAGCAAGTTGCTGCTGATACTAAGGTTGGTGGTGCTACATTGACCAAATTATTAGGAACTAGTGCTTGGTATGCCCCTGGTGCGGCAGTTTCTTCAATGGTTCAGGCAATTGCTTGTGATCAAAAGAAAATGTTCCCTTGTTCTACAATGTTAGATGGAGAATACGGTTTAAAGGATATCTGTATAGGTGTTCCTGTAATCTTGGGTAAAGATGGTATCGAGAAAATAGTGGATATTCCATTAAGTGATGCAGAGAAAGCAAAAATGCAAGAAAGTGCTGCCGGTGTAACAAAGACCAATGGCCTTTTAGAGTTATAGTTTAACTACGCTTAACAATAGAACAGAGTCCTTATAGTCTAACTATAAGGACTTTGTTTATTTTATTAGGGATACCTTGGTGGTATATATGTAAAAAATATACTACTTAGAATAATCTTTCTTTTTATATTTGCCGCATGAATGCAAAATGGTGCGTAAGTACTTTATTTATTATTCTAGCCTTATTGGGGCTAAGTCAAGAGCAAACTAAAGCTTCTAATCAACAAATTGTACTGCAATTTGAAGATGTAGAATTAGCTTCGGAATCCGCCCATGATGATATTTTGGAGGCAATTACCACCAAGCTTGAGATTCTAGGGGTTAATAGCGTTGAAATTATAGAGAATAACGGTGCTCAGTTAAGTATACGTTACTATAGTGATGTTGATGCAATTAGTGTAAAAAAGTTCTTGTCCGAAGAAAATGAACGGGCACTTTCCCACGAAGAAGGGTTTCCTTCGGATTATCCATCAGAGGAACTTCCTGAAACGTATAACCTAGTTGTATCCGATCTTCATCAGCAAGCTGAACATGGAGTGACTTTAAATGCAACTATCGTTGCTGTTCAAAAGCAGAGTACCAAAACAATAACCGATCCGGTATTATTACCGTTTTGTAATGCTGTAGCATTAGAACAAGATGTTCTTGTAAGTACGGCTTTTAAGATTAATAGAACTATTGCAATAGCAATAGATAATACTTCACAAATAATTCCAGAAGTAAGGGCAGGGCCTTGCACATGTGGAAATAGTTAATTTCCGATAACATATACGAACACTAAGGAGCGTAATAACTTTTAACGTAAAAGTCTGTTGCCTTGGTTTTTAACATACACAAAATCTTAATCAACATAAATTAAATAAACTATTAAAATGCAAAACAAAGGACTTATAAAGCTGTTTGCTTTATTATTTGGGTTAGTCAGTATTTACCAGCTATCCTATACTTTCGTAACTAGTAAAGTAGAAAAAGAAGCGAACACTTTCGCTGCTAGCCGTATTTCTGAATCTGAAGAAGGCTATATAGCAAAAAGAGAGGCTGCAGCTGCTAGCTATCTTGATTCTATTGGTAACAACCCTGTTTTTGGGTATACCAACTATAATGAAGCTAAAAAGAAAGAACTAAATAAAGGTCTTGACCTTAAAGGTGGTATTAACGTTACCTTACAGATTTCTATTAAGGATATCCTTAAAGGGTTGGCTAATAATACCAAGAGCCCAATATTCAATAAAGCACTAGCTGATGCAGATGCTGCTGCTAGTAATAGTGATGACACGTATATCGATTTGTTTTTTGAAGCTTTCGATAATATTAAAGGTGATACTAAATTAGCTTCACCAGATATCTTCGCCAATAAAGGTCTTAGTGATGAGATCAACTTTCAAATGTCCGATGATGAGGTTAAGCCTATCATCCGTAGAAAAATAGATGAGTCCATCGTTTCTGCCTTTGAGGTACTAAGAGAACGTATAGATGGTTTTGGTGTTACACAACCAAACATTCAAAGAGAAGGTAACTCTGGTCGTATTTTGGTAGAATTGCCAGGTGCTAGAGATATCGCTAGAGCACAAGATCTTTTATCAAGTACTGCTCAATTAGAATTTTGGGAAACGTACAAGCAAAGTAATACCAGCTTCAGTACGTTCCTTATTCAAGCGAACGAGAAATTAAAAACAATTGTTGACGTTAAGCAGCCAGAACAGGTTAAAGAGGAGTCTGAATTAGATTCATTATTATCTGATGTTTCCGCTGATTCTTTAGATTTAGCGACACAGGTAAATCCTTTATACGAATTATTGATTCCTGCTAATCCAGGATCAAATGCAATGTTCCGTGCCGCAATAAAAGATACGGCAACTATTGGTTCTTATTTAAGAATGCCGGAAATCAGAAGATTATTGCCTGCTGATATACAGTTTACAAAATTTGTTTGGGAAAGACCTTCATCAGAAGATACTGAGGTTATTGATTTATACGCATTGAAGTCTAACCGCGAGGGTACACCAAGAATTAGTGGTGATGTTGTTAGTGATGCTAGAGCAGATTTTGATCAGTTCAGTAAGCCTGCCGTTTCTATGACCATGAATACGAAAGGAGCCAAGGAATGGGAAAAATTAACCGGTGATGCTTACACCAACCAGACCGGTATTGCAATTGTTCTGGATAACAAGGTATATACTGCTCCTGGTGTTTCTTCTGGTCCAATCTCCGGTGGTCGTTCAGAGATTACGGGCGACTTTACCGTAAACGAGACTAAAGATATTTCTAATGTGCTTAGAGCTGGTAAACTTCCTGCTTCTGCAGAAATCATTCAATCGGAAATTGTTGGTCCTTCATTAGGTCAAGAAGCTATTGATAGTGGTTTTATGTCATTCTTGATCGCTTTTATAATCGTTCTTTTATGGATGATCGGTTATTACGGTAAAGCAGGTGTATTTGCGGATATCGCTTTAATGTTGAACATCTTATTAATATTTGGTGTCTTAACTAGTTTAAATGCGGTATTGACTTTACCTGGTATTGCCGGTATTGTTTTAACGCTTGGTATGTCTGTTGATGCTAACGTACTGATCTTTGAACGTATTAAGGAAGAGTTGGCAAAAGGTAAAGGTAAGAGCCAAGCTGTTGCAGATGGTTTTGGTAATGCATTGTCTTCAATTTTAGATGCGAACATTACTACAGGTTTAACTGCGGTTATCTTATTTATTTTTGGATCAGGTCCAATTAAAGGTTTCGCAACTACCTTACTTATTGGTATTATTACATCTTTATTTACTGCAATATTCATCACTCGTTTGTTAATCGACTGGTATATTAGTGGAAAAGGTAGAAGTTTGGATTTCTCCACTGGCATCACTAAAAACCTTTTCAAAGGAATTAATGTTGATTTCTTGAAGAAAAGAAAGATTGCTTACATAATATCAGGAATTTTAATAGCAGTTGGTTTATTCTCATTGTTAGCAGGACCGGGATTACAAAAGGGTGTAGATTTTATAGGAGGACGTTCATATACTGTTCGTTTTGAGAATCCTGTAAATCCTTCTGAAATAACATCAGAATTGAATACCGTATTTGGTAGCGGAACAAATGTGAAAACATATGGCGAGTCTAACCAAGTGAAAATTACCACGCCTTATAAAGTAGATGTAGAGGGTATAGAAGTGGATACTGAAATTCAGGATAAACTTTACACTTCCCTTCAGAAGTATTTGCCGGACGGGTTTAGTAAAGAAGCCTTCGTATTGGGCGGTGTTGATGATGAAGCAGTTGGTATTTTGGCATCTGTAAAGGTTGGTCCTACAATTGCAGATGATATTCAGAAAAACGCATTCTTGGCTATTTTAGGGTCATTACTTGTAGTGTTCCTATATATCTTAATAAGATTTAGAAGATGGCAATTCTCATTGGGTGCTGTAACTGCAGTATTCCATGATGTATTGATTGTACTTGGTGTATTCTCAATTTTTGGTAAACTAATGCCATTTAACATGGAAATTGACCAAGCGTTCATTGCGGCGATCCTGACCGTAATTGGTTACTCGCTGAATGATACCGTGGTAGTATTTGACCGTATTCGTGAAACTTTGGCCGAACGTGGCTGGAAAGGTGGTTCTAACATTAACTATGCTATTAATACCACGTTAAGTAGAACATTGAATACATCTTTGACTACATTGGTAGTATTATTGGCAATCTTTATTTTTGGAGGTGAGTCATTAAGAGGATTTATGTTCGCAATGATCGTAGGTGTTCTTGTAGGTACATATTCATCTGTATTTATTGCAACTCCGGTAATGTTCGATGCATTGAGCAAGAAAATTACTTCGGGCAATGCTAAGCCTTCTACTGAAGTAGAATAATAGTCTAACTAACTCAAATAGAAAAAGCCGTTCAGAAATGAACGGCTTTTTTTATTTCATAAGGCTTCTTTTGCTAGTGAATTATACCTGCTGAGCCATGGTCACCGGGTATAAGTTTTAAAATCTTTTTAGGATGTAGTCCTTTTTCTTGTCTATGGGAAACAAAAATGATTGCGGTATCTGTTTCATTGGCAAATTTATTGACCAACGCAACCAATAACCTAGCGGATTTATCGTCCATATCTGCCGTTGGTTCATCCAAAATTAAAATTGGAGGTCTTTTGACCATGGCACGCGCCGTCATTACCAACCGTTGTTGACCCATGGATAAAGCGTTAAAATATTTATTTTTTACATCTTGTAAACCTAAAAGGTTCAGCCATTGATCAATGATTTTTTTTTGAACATCTGTAGGTACGGTATATAGCCCTACGGAGTCTGTTAAACCAGAAATGAGCATGTGCTGTACAGATTGCCTACCATGAAATTTAAGAGTCATTGCAGGTGCGTAGTAGCCTATTTTCTCTTTAATGTCCCAAACACTTTCTCCACTTCCTTTTTTGTTTCCGAACAAATAGATTTCCTGACCGTATGCTTTTGGGTTGTCACCGAATATCATGGAAAGCATAGTAGATTTACCACTACCGTTTGCACCAGAAAGCTGCCAGAAATCACCCTTATTTACTGTCCAATTAATGTTGTTCAATATAGGCTTCTCACCATAGGAGACACTTACGTCCTTGAAGTCTATTAAGGTATCCTTTAAATTGGTAAAAGATGTGGTAGATGCGGGAATGTTGATGAAGTTGAAAGTTTCTGGGATGTCACTTTCATCAAGGACCGAATCTTCAATTATTAAAAAATCATTTTTTTCTAAATAGCCAAAGTTGTTAATAAAGGGAAGTGTATCTTCTTTTCTACTTGCCAATTGAATGAAGGTAATGTCTTTTGCATGTTTTTTCAATATCGATTTTAATTCTTCTTGAAAAGCAAAGTCTAAATTTTCAAATGGATTGTCAAGAATTATATAATCAGGTTTTTCTAACAGTAAATAATGAAGTAGTGCTCTTTTCTGCTCCCCACTAGACATAGTTTCTAATTTTTGGTGCTCAGAGCTAAGAATTTTCTTGTCATACCTATCTTCATCTTCTATAAGCTTGTCTAAAGTTAAGGCGGAAAATAGCCGTCCATTTTTAGGTTTAAACTCTTCTAAGGCCAAAGGTATTCTTCTGTGTTGAAAATCATTGATGAAGCCTTTTTTGTCAGAATTATTATCTAAATATATTACCCAATGATTCATTTATGCATTTATTCTAAAAATATGAACTTTGTTGTTATGGTAGGTGGTTGTAAAGTCTAAAAACATTCCGTTTTTTAAAGCAGTTTTTTGTGAGGGTATATTATCAATCTGTATAATTGAAATTAAACTTTTGGTCCATTCTTTTTGAAAGGTAATTTTCTTACACTTCTCAGCGGCTTCAAATGCAAAGCCTTGCCGCCAGTATTCTGGCAGTATGGAATAGCCTATTTCAAATTCCTTTTTATCATCTACTTCTTGTATGAGTACTCCACAAAGACCCACTAACGTATTGGAACCTTTTAAAAATAGCGCGTTCATACCACCTAAGTTGTCATTATAGCGCTCAAATATTCTGTCAAATTGTTGTTGGCAAGCTGCAATTGGATCTTTTGGTAATCCTGCCCAATATTGGCTACTTAAAGGTTCTTCGTGAAAGGGTAGCCAATTTTCAAAATCCAATGGTGTTACTTCTTTAAAAAGTAAGCGTTCAGATTCTTCATTGAATAATACGTACTTTGGCATTAAACGATATTAAATAAGAAAGTCGAAATTACTTTCTGCTAAAACTGATGCTGTCACCAATAGAAAGCCCCAATTCTTGTGCTAGGCCACCATTTATTTCCAGAACATATTTGATAGGAACCTGTGATGATAGACCGGTTTCGTTAAGTGGCTGTGCATTTTCTTGGAAACTAGCAATTTTTAAATCATCCTTTATGTAAATAATATCTAGAGGAAACTCTGTATTTTTCATATAAAAGGAATGCATTCTCTGGTCTGGGAATATAAATAACATCCCTTGATCTTTATCCATTCCTTTGCGGTACATGAGTCCCGTCTGTGTTTCGTAATCTGTTTCTGCAAACTCTATATTAAACTGACCCTTAATGGTATCGGTCGTATTTAAAAAGATGGTTAAATCTCCTTCATGTGTAAAATCTATACTCTCTGTAGCAATCGTTTTTTTTGGTTCTTCTTTACAGGAGCAGACCAGTAATATTGTTGCCATTATGATAACTGTACTTTTGTAGATAGTTTTCAACATTATGCAGTTTTAGTTTTTTTGAACATGAAATAAAAACCAATGAAAATAAATGGTATGCTCAACCATTGACCGGTTGACAATAGCCCTAAAGATTCTTCAAACCCACCTTGACTTTTCTTTACAAATTCAGCTAAGAAACGAACAGTCCATAACAACACAAAAAATAGACCGAACAGGTAACCGGGTTTATTCTTTTTATCAGTTTTCCAGTAGAGAAAATATAGCAGTACGAAGATTAAAAGATAGCCTATACCTTCGTATAACTGTGCCGGATGACGGTAGGGTATCTCAGCTAAATATTGAGAAAATTGCGGGTTGTTCTCTATAGCTGCATAAGCGGCATTTACAGTTTTTTCCTGTGTAATACCCAGTGCCTTTGATGGATGTAAATCGTCTGAATCGCGAATAAATTTAGTAGCGAATATGAAATTTTCATCTACCACTTTACCATTTATTTCAGAGTTGAAAAAGTTACCTAAACGTACGCAGAAACAGCCTATTGCTACAGGTATTGTCATTCTGTCGAATATCCAAAGCATATTAAACTCAGGGAATTTTCTGGTGTAAAGGTATGTACCAATTATAATACCTATGGTTGCCCCATGGCTTGCCAAACCGGCAAAACCTGTAAATTCATAACCATTAATTAAACCAAAAAGTAAACTACCTGTATCACTTTCGCGAACAGGGACCAAAATTTCTATAAGGTGATTGGAGTAATATGCCCAGTCATAAAAAAATACATGCCCTAATCTAGCCCCTAACATGGTACTTAAAACCGTATAAATGAAAAGCGAGTCTAGTTGCTCTACAGATTTTTTTTCGTTGAGGAATATCTTTTTCATAATAAACCAACCTAAAGCAAAGGCGGTTATCCAAAGTAGGTTGTAATACTTAATTTGTATGAACCCTATGTTGAAAAGTGTCTCGTTCGGATTCCAAGTAATTCCTAAGAAATGCATGTGTTGAATTTTGAAAGGCTAAGATAATAAAATAGAAATCTACCTAGGCTTTAGAATTGGGAAATCGGTTTTGCTTTTGGTTAAAAATAGAATATAGAAAAGAGATAATAGAATATAGAATAGATGCTAGAAAAGAGAAAAACTTGGTTATTTGACTATGTCAATGTTATTATCAACTGAACTTTTAAATTTAATTAGCTTTTTGTTTGAGTTTGCGATTGATTTTTGAACTTGAACTTGAACTTGAATTTTGTGTTTGAGTTTGTGTTTGAACTTGAATTAGGGAACAGGATCATAACCTTTACCTCCCCAAGGATTGCAGCTAAAAATTCGTTTGGTAGCCATCCATCCACCTTTAAATAGCCCATGTTTTTTTAGTGCCTCAACCGTATAATGCGAGCAAGTAGGAGAGTATCTACAGGTAGCCGGCGTATACGGGGAAATTGCCGTTTGATAAAACCGGATTAAAAATATGAAGGGAGCAATAAGAATTTTTTTCAACGTGATCTTATTATTAAAATATTGATTCTTACAAATTTACTATAAAACGGCGAACTGCATAAATTAAGAAGTCCGGATGCATTGCATCCGGACTTCCAACAAAAATGGTTTCTGTTTAGGCACCTATTCTTATGGGTTCTAGCTGTTCGGCCTCTTCTTCGGAGTATATTCTGGATTTTATTAAAAACCGAAGTCCTAAAGGAATTTCCAAGGAAAAGCTTGATCCAATTCCCGGAACGACATCTACAGTCAATTGGGTATGTTTCCAATATTCAAACTGATCTCTGGACATATGAAAATCGCAACCTTCAATAGTGCCTAGCCAAACATCGTTATCATCGAGCATTAAATCACCCTTTTCAAAACACATGGGCGAGGAGCCATCACAACAACCACCACTTTGGTGAAACATAAGTTCGCCATGCTTATCTTTCAATTGAGCAATAATTTTAGCCGCTTTTTCGGTTACCAATACTCTCTTTGTTTTCATCGTAATTCGTTTTTAAAAGAATCCCATTTTTTTCTTATCGTAAGAAATAAGCATGTTTTTGGTTTGACGGTAATGTGCCAACATCATTTTATGGTTTTCTCTACCGATACCAGATTTTTTATAACCGCCAAAAGGTGCATGGGCAGGATATAAGTGGTAGCAATTTACCCAAACCCTTCCTGCCTTGATAGCTCTTGAAATCTTGTAGGCTTGGTGGGTGTCACGGGTCCAAACGCCTGCGCCAAGACCATACAGCGTATCATTCGCAATTTCTATAGCTTCGGCTTCATCTTTAAAGGTGGTAACACAAAGAACGGGACCAAAAATTTCTTCTTGAAAGACCCTCATTTTATTATTTCCTTTTAATATGGTCGGCTCTACGTAATAACCGCCTTCCAAACCTTCATTATATGCCTGAGAACCACCAGTAAGCACTTCGCAACCCTCTTCTTTGCCTATTTTAATATAACTAAGAATTTTTTCGAACTGATCGTTAGATGCTTGAGCGCCCATCATGGTGTTTGGGTCTAACGGGTGTCCCATTTTAATAGCCTTGGTTCTCTCTATTACGCGTTCTATAAATTTATCATATATGCTTTCTTGAACCAGCATCCTAGAGGGGCAGGTACAAACCTCGCCTTGGTTCAAGGCGAACATATTTGCGCCTTCCAGACATTTGTCAAAGAATTCATCATCGGCATCCATGATACTTTCAAAGAATATGTTGGGAGATTTACCACCTAGCTCAAGCGTAACGGGTGTAATGTTTTTAGAGGCATATTGCATTATCAATTGCCCGGTGGTTGTTTCACCGGTAAAGGCTATTTTGTCTATTCTAGGGCTAGATGCCAATGGTTTACCAGCTTCTGCACCAAAACCGTTTACAATATTTAGCACTCCGTCAGGTAAAATTCCTTCAATGATTTCCATTAAAATTAATATTCCTACCGGCGTCTGTTCTGCTGGTTTTAATACTACACAATTACCTGCGGCCAAAGCAGGAGCTAGTTTCCAGGTTGCCATTAGTAAAGGGAAGTTCCAAGGAATTATTTGACCAACGACGCCTAATGGCTCCGTAACGTTCAATGCCACGGTATTAGAATCCAATTCACTGACCGAGCCTTCTTCTGCCCTGATAACACCTGCAAAATATCTAAAATGGTCTACTGCCAAAGGTAAATCTGCGGCACGTGTTTCGCGTATGGCCTTACCGTTGTCCCAAGTTTTAGCCCTGGCAAGAACTTCTAGATTTTGCTCTATTTTGTCGGCAATTTTTAAAAGCATATTGCTTCTTTCTGTTGCTGAGGAAGAATTCCATGATGGTGCCGCTTCCCAAGCCGCATCAATAGCCTTTTCTATATCTTCAGCTGTTGATCTTGGTATTTTTGTAAAAGATTTACCGTCTACGGGAGAGATATTTTCAAAATATTCACCCTTGCTTGGTGCAACCCATTTACCTCCAATAAAATTTTCATACTGGTTTTTAAACTTGGGTTTTTGAAGTACATCTTTTTCTACAGTTGCTGTTGTGCTCATAATATAGGATTTAAGTTAATAATAGAAGTCTAATCGCTTTTGGTTTGTAAATACGATATTCTAAATGTACTTCTCATCATTTCAAATCATCTGACGGATACTACGAATAATGTGAACTATTCTATCAATAATTGATTTTATGATTTTTTTAAGCATATAATTTTGTAAATTCCTTAAAATTAAAGGCATAGTATTGTGATTCGGTTAACTGATAATTTTTTTAATGGAAGGCGACTGGAGACTATGGTGGAGAACCAGACCTCTTATACGTTGAACAATGCCGCTATGCACGTTTTTGAAACACATGAGAAAGCGGCAAGTGTATTATTACAATTTGAGCAACCTGTTTTGGCAAGTATGATACAGGGAAAGAAAATTATGCACCTAAGGGATTATGAATCTTTCGATTTTTTACCTGGTGAGTCTTTGGTTTTGCCCGCAAATGAAGGAATGTGTATAGATTTTCCTGAAGCTATGGCAAAGAATCCTACCAGATGTCTGGCAATGGCTATTTCTGAAGATAAGATCAACAAGGTGCTACAGTTCATGAATGAAAATATGCCAAAAAGTACGAGAGAGGCGTGGGGATTAATGGACTATAATTTTCACTTTGTAAACGACAGGGGTATCTATCAAATTATACAACGTCTTTTGTTTCTTTTTTCTGAAGACCATCCATCCAAAGATCTATTTGTGGATAATATGTTGCGCGAGCTAATTATTCGCATTTTACAGACAAACGAGCGTAAAATTTATAGTAACGCAACATTAACTATAAAGAAGGAAAGTAGGCTTACCGAGGTTATCCGTTTTATTAGGGATAATTTACATAAATCCTTAAGTGTAGATAGTCTTAGTAAAATAGCCTGTATGAGTCCGTCGCATTTTTATAGAACCTTTAAGCTGGAACTTGGTATATCTCCGGTAGAATTTATAAATAATGAACGTATAAAATTAGCGGTAGGCTTATTGCAAGATCCTAAACGTAGTATTAAAGATGTATATCTAGATTGCGGGTTTGAAAGTAGGTCTTACTTCAATAGAGTATTTAAAACTAGACAACATCTAGCACCTGGTGAATACCAGTCTAAAATTCACAAATCTAAATTTTTGGATTAAAGGCTATATGTAGTCCCTTCTTTACCGTCTTTTAATTGAATACCCAGCGCTGCCAATTGATCACGTATTTGATCGGATGTAGCAAAATCTCTATTCTCTCTTGCTGCTTTGCGCAACTCGATTAACAATTCAACAACTCCACCTAGCTTTTCGGTATCGGCATCAGAACTACTTTTGTTTTCTAGACCTAAAACGTCAAAAACGAAACCATGTAATGTGTTTTCTAACTCTAGTTTGTCTTCTGCGGTAATAGATTCACTACCTTCTTTGATAAGATTAATGTGTTTAACGGCATCAAATAATTTCGCAATTAAAATAGGCGAATTAAAATCATCGTTCATGGCAATATAACACGAAGCTTTCCAAGCTGCAACATCAAAATCGGTAGTTTTGCCGGTGCTCAAAGATTTAAGGGAGTTGATGGCTTCCATCAATTTGTTGAAACCTTTTTCAGATGCCAATAAGGCATCATTACTCATATCTAATATACTGGTGTAATGTGCCTGCATCATAAAGAAACGAACCATTGAAGGAGAGAAGGGCTTACTTAATATTTCGTTTTCACCAGAAAATATTTCTCCTGGAAGAATACTGTTTCCGGTAGATTTAGCCATTTTTCTTCCGTTCAATGTTAGCATATTGGCATGTAGCCAATAATTTACAGGACTTTGACCATTGCAAGCCTCCGCCTGTGCAATTTCACATTCATGGTGGGGAAATTTAAGGTCCATTCCGCCTCCGTGAATATCAAATGTTTCGCCTAAATATTTTGTGCTCATGGCAGTACACTCTAAGTGCCACCCAGGAAATCCATCGCCCCAAGGTGATGGCCAACGCATAATATGCTGTGGTTCCGCTTTCTTCCACAAAGCAAAATCTTGCGGATTATGTTTGTCATCTTGCGCGGTAAGATCACGTGTATTGGCGATCATATCTTCAAGCTTTCGCCCGCTTAATTTACCGTACTCATGTTCTTGGTTAAACTTTGCAACATCAAAATATACAGAGCCATTGGTTTCATAGGCAAATCCTTTCTCAAGAATATCCTTAATAATTTCAATCTGTTCTATAATATGACCGGTTGCCGTAGGCTCAATACTTGGAGGTAAGAAATTAAATTTCTCCAAGATATTATGGAAATCTACAGTATAACGCTGTACCACCTCCATAGGCTCCAATTTTTCTAAACGTGCCTTTTTTGCAATTTTATCCTCACCATCTTCGGCGTCATCTACTAAATGACCTGCGTCTGTAATGTTACGTACGTATCTTACTTTATAACCAAGATGTCTAAAGTATCTGAAAATCATATCAAAAGACATGAAAGTTCGGCAGTTTCCTAAATGTACATTGCTATACACGGTTGGTCCACAAACATACATGCCTATATGGCCCTCGTTTATGGGTTTAAAAACTTCTTTCTTTCCGGTTAGGGAATTATATACTTTTATTTCTTGACTTTCGTACAATTGCATGAAGCTATATGCTATTAAAAATGGGTATCTAAATTAAGGTAGTTCAAAAACTCGCGACGTACCAATTCTTCTTTGAATTTCCCGCCATATTCTGCGGTTACGGTGCTACTGTCAATATCGCGAATTCCTCTAGAATTTACACAAAGATGTTTTGCATCTATAACACAGGCAACATCTTCTGTACCTAAAGCTTTTTGTAATTCTCTTACGATTTGAATGTTCAATCTTTCTTGAACCTGAGGACGTTTAGCGTAATAATCAACTATACGGTTCATTTTGGACAAGCCTACTACGGTACCGTTAGATATATATGCAACATGGGCGCGACCTACAATTGGTAGTAAATGATGTTCGCAAGTAGAATATAATGTGATGTTCTTCTCAACCAACATTTCACCGTACTTGTACTTGTTGTCAAATGTAGAAGCTTTGGGCTTCCTTGCAGGGTTTAAGCCACCGAATATTTCGTTGACATACATTTTAGCAACTCTGTTAGGAGTTCCTTTTAGGCTGTCATCGGTTAAATCCAAACCTAGCGTAAGCATGATATCGCGTACATTTTCGCGAATGCGTTCAATCTTTTCGGCATCATCCAGATCAAAAGCATCTGAACGTAATGGAGTGTCTTCTGATGTAGAAATATGATCATTTCCCAATTCATCAAATTGATCTTCCAGTGTATCCTCAATTTTCATTTTATCAATCTTTTAGAAGCTGCAAAGATATACAATATGTGCCACTTTATAACTCATTACGGGCATTACACAACATAAATTAGCCATAACGTGATGGTCTGGTTAATTTTATTTTTTCAAATCAGAAGTTCCCTATGGCCAAGTACGGTATATCTTTCTTGTTTATATGTTTTTTTGGCATATTCACTTGCTTTGCCCAAGTAGCGGCAGACTGTGCCAATGCCGTACCTATTTGTTACAACACTCCGGTAAATGGAGGTACAAATGGGTACGGAATAGATGATTTTAACGGTGCTACTATTTCTGGCTGTATAACCCAAGGTAGCGGCACTATTGAAACAAATTCTGCTTGGTATAAATTTAAAGTTGGTGAAATAGGTCAACTTGGCTTCAATATAGGTTTTGATTCTAGTGAAGATTGGGATTTTGCCTTATACAGAACAAGTGACTGTACTTCATTAGGTGAGCCTATTAGATGTAATTATTTTGATAATTCTGATGATAGTCGTTTTATAGGGGTAGGTGAGGACCCTACAGGTATTGCCAATATACAATATGATGATTGGTTAGATGTAGGGCCAGGAGAGGAATACCTCTTAATGATCAATAACTTTAGTAACAATAACTCAGGATTTTCAATTCAGTTTTCAGGTAACATATTTGTTGAATTCCCTAATACTGCCTTAGATTGTAATATAATAGATAATCTATTGGGACCTCCTGTTATTGCTTGTGATAATGAAACTGTAGTCTTAGATGCTACAACTGTTGATGCAGAAGACTATGAATGGTATTTAGATGCTGGCACAGGCTATCAACTTATACCAGGTGAAACTAATGCGCAACTTTCTACAGCAGTTTCTGGGATGTACCGTGTTTTGGTAGTTAGACCATTGGAAAATAATTTAATTAGCGAAACCCAAGTGGCCTATGCGCCTTCTCCAGAAACCTTTCCTTTAGAAGATGAAACTGCTTGTTTAGATGGTACGGCTATAGATTTTAATGCAAAAGATGCAGAGGCCTTAGGTGCTCAGAGTTCGCTAGATTTTAGGGTATCTTATCATGAAAGTTTTGAAGATGCTTTTGATGGTGCCAATGCACTTTCAAAAGAATTTATACCTACAGAAGTTGCCCAAACAATATATGTAAGAACTACATCAATAGAAAACTCTATGTGTTTTGATGCTTCTGAAACTTTTGTGGTAAATGGAATTGAATTGCCTGTTTTAGATTTTGAAACAGAAGTGTTCATATGTGGTAATGAGCCAATTGTAACTATTGGGCAGCGAATTCCAGATAATGATTTTATGTATGAATGGAGCTCCGGCCACACATCTTCATTGATTACGGTTTCAGAGCCCGGTGTTTACACTTTATCGGTAACGAACAAAGAAGGGTTAATTCAGTGTATTACCGTACGTTCCGTTACTGTTGTATTTTCTAGTCCGCCTGTAATTTCAGATATTACTGTAGAGTACGAAGATGATGCCTCTAACGTAGTTAATGTCAGTTTAGAGGAAAACGGTGATTTTGAGTTTCAAGTTGATAATGGAATACCTCAGTACAGCGGGGTTTTTAATAATCTGTTCCCTGGGGAGCATACCGTTACCGTACGTGATGTAAATGGTTGTGGTTCTGATACTAGAGATTTTGTAGTTGTTGGTTTTCCTAAGTTTTTTACGCCCAACGGTGATAATGTAAATGATACCTGGGAAGTAGACGGATTATCGGTTTTAGATAATCCTGTAATTACTATTTTTGATCGATATGGCAAGTTGCTTTATAGAATAGTCGAAAATTCCCCTGGTTGGGACGGTACTTTTAATGGCACATTATTGCCCGAGTCTGACTATTGGTTCAAGCTTACCTATACCAATTCTCTTGGAGAGGATACCAGTGCTTCGTTCATAAATAATCATTTTACATTAAAGCGCTAACCCTGCTTTTTAGGTTTGAAGAGTGCATTTTATCGATTAAACGCAAGAATATCCGTTGTAAGATACTAAAGCAAGTCATGTGTAGTTATAATATACATCACGTATACTAACTTAGTTACACTTTTATGAGAACACTTTTTTGTTCTATATGCTGTTTATTTCTTTTCTATTGGAATGTAACCGCGCAGAATTCGGCCGATTGTAGAACGGCAATTCCCGTTTGTGCCGATCAACCTATAATGGGTCTGGCGGGTGGAACTGGTGATGTAGATGATTTTGACCCAGAGGTAATACTACAAACCGGGTGTCTTGAAAAGGGTAGTCTTTCTTCCGCGAATATTGAATTTAATACTTCTTGGTTTGTCTTTAGGGCAGGTACGGGTGGTCAGGTCGGTTTTGATATTGAAGCTTTGCCTTCATCAGGATCTACACCAACTGCTGAATGGGATTTTGCCGTTTATGGACCAGATGTTGATTGTGTGGATATCAGCAACGGTACGGCACAGCCAATACGTTGTAATTATGAAGTAAACGATACAAATTTTACAGGGCTTGGCGTAAACCCGCAAAATGGGGAAGAGGGGCGTGCACCGTTAACGGGTAGTCAAAATACATATGATGCGTATTTGGATGTTCAACCCGGAGAGATTTATTACATCTTAATAAATAATTTTGCAGATAACTTTACGGGTGATCCTGAGCCTTTTATGCTGACCTTTACAGGTAGTTCTGTAAATGATGATCAAGATACAGCTTTGGATTGTACTTTAAGAGATGAATTTTTAGGTTTGGATATTGTAGCTTGTGAAGGTGATGATCCTATTACTATTAGTGCGTTGAATTCACCTGCTGGAGCAGATATTGCAAGTGTGGAATGGACTGTGGATTATGAAGATGACGGCATAGTTGACGATACGCTTACGGGTACCGGTGATTTTGGTGCGGAATTGGTAGTTGAAAGCCCAAATACAGGTCGCTATTTTGCTTCCATTACCACAACAAGTGGTTCGCCTCCAACTGTGGCAGATGAAAGCGGAGTTTTAATAACATTTTTTGGAATACCAATTCTAGAACGCGTAGAAACATTGGATACCAATCTTTCTATTGATCCAGATCAAAATAATATTGAGTTTTTTGTACAGGGAGACGGTGATTATGAATATGCTATAAATAACGGTGAGTTTCAAGATAGTTCCGTTTTTAGAAATGTACCTCCGGGATTGAATACGGTAATCATAAATGATAAGAACGGATGTGGAATAACGGAACCAATTGAATTTTTGGTAGTAGGGTATCCAAAGTTTTTTACCCCTAACGGTGATAATATAAACGATACATGGAATATTCTAGGTATAGAGACTTTGATTGATCCTGTTGTATTTATTTTTGATAGATACGGTAAACTTTTAAAGCAATTAGGACCTACGGATACGTGGGACGGTAATTTTAACGGACAGCAAATGCCATCTACAGATTATTGGTTCAGGTTTGAGTATGGTGAAAGGGAGGATGATATGGTAGTGGCTAAAACGCGAAAAACACATTTTTCATTAAAAAGATAAACGAAAAAAGGGAGCTTCATGCTCCCTTTTTTTTATGTAATTTTTTTATTTCTTAAAAATTGATCGTATAGCTTAAAGTGGCGTTGGTGATTGTTCTATCGATCATAGTAGGTGTTGTGATACCTGCGTTAAAAAATCTTTCGCTGAAATCTTGTTCAGAACGACTAAGAGAAAAATCTAATTTACTACCACCAAAATTATAACCAATTCCACCAGAAATAGCATCTAAATCACCAATCGTGTTGTCATTAGCATAAGGGCTCTGTTCAAAACGATAGCCCGCTCTTAAACTTACTTGCTGAATTCTGTACTCGCCACCAATTCTAAAAGTAGATACGGCGCCAAGGCTACTGGCAATTTCTGAGTTTACAGTTTGAAAGCTAGGATCATTTGTTGGGCGTAATTCCGATTGTGAAAAATCTTGATACCCATAATCGAAACTTAATAAACCGTCTTTCGCAAAAATTACGGCTAAGCTACCTGTCAATTTACTTGGTGTTTTAACAGTGTACTCTTCAAAAAGATTTATTATGTTGAAGTTTATGAAGTTAATATCTTCATCTGCCAAATCAGAATTAATACGTTGAGAAGTGTTGTCCTCTAATCTGTACCATGTGGGTGATTGGTAGCTACCGCCTAAACGTACATTGTCATTAAGTTTTGCAATTGCTCCTAATGAAAATGAGAAGCCGTTTCCTTCTGTTTCTAGGTAATTATCAAACGTTGTTCTTTTTATTTCAGATTCATTCTCATAGCCATATTCAGTAAACTGATCAAACTGGCTATAGAATATACTATGAAAATTTAAAGAAGCACCTATATATAGATTGTCCCTATATTGAGAGGCAGCGTTAATTGTAAATTTACTGTTATAACCAGTAGTTCTTTTTGAAAAATCTTGATTAACAAAATCATAAATGGAATTACTGATATAGCTGGTGTTATTATCATCTTCGGTCTCAGGGTCTAGAATACCTCCATAATAACCTAAGAATGCTTGCTGGTCTCCAAATCCTTGAACTGCTCCAATATCACGATATGCTTCTTCTAAAAATTCACCATCTTGTAATAAAATAGACCCAAATGGTGTGCCGCCTGCATATTCTAGAAAATAGGTATCAATACCTTCTGTTGCACTTCCTGAAACATAATATTCGTTATCGAAATTGTTCAACAAATCATAATTGAAAGCTAAAGTAAATTTCTTCCAGTCAGAATTACTATCGGTGTTTTTAAAAACAAATGCACCACCTATTTGATTTAGCTCAATGTCATTATTCTTGGTTATTAAGGCATCGCCAAAGTACCGGGCATCATTATATGTATGGTAATTTGATCCTGAAATGGTGAAAAGACTATTATTGAATACCGCTGAACCAGCAGGGTTAATGTTTAAGGACGATAGGTCTCCGCCAAGGGCGCCAAACGCTCCGCCCATTGCTTGAAATCGGGCCGTACCTTGAAGGTTTTCTGTACCGTAACGTAAAACTTCATTTATGTTCTGTGCGCTACCAATGGTACATACTATTAAGGCTACGAAAGTTATATAGTTTTTCATATCAATATTTCAATTACAATAAATGTTCAATTTTAGTTTCTTCTACCGCCACTTCTTGAGGATCCAGAAGATCTAGATGAAGACCCGCTACTTGAACTTCTTGAGCTGCCTCCCGAACTTCTATATGAACTACTACCAGAGCTACTTCTGCCAGAGCTATAGCTGCTGCTTCTAGAACTACTTCTGCCAGAGCTGTAATTGCTACTTCTAGAACTACTACCTGAACTACGGTAAGACCTACCGCTTGAACCGGTTGAGCTTCTGCCAGAAGAATAACTCCTAGAGCTGCTGCCAGAGTTTCTGTAAGTTGAGGTTCTTGGTACCGCGACCCTACTGCTAGAACTTGATGTTCTAGGGCTGGTACTATATCTGCTACTATAATTTCTTGAAGAACTACTGCTGTACCTAGGGGTAGCTCTAGTACTTCTACTGGTTCTATATGCTCTATTTTGGTCAACACCAACAGTTCTTCTGCTTGTAGAATTGCCGGAATACGTTCTTGAGCTACGTGTATTGGCAGAACTTCTGGCTGTTGTTGATCTGCCGGTCGTAGTTCTATACCTAGACGAATTACCTCTTGTGTTTATATTGGAACGGCCTCTTGCCGCTGTAGAAGAAAGTCCGGTATTGTTAACGGTCTGTCTTGTGTAATTGCCTCTTCTGGAATTGTTAACGGCATACCGTCTATTGGAATATCTATTGTTATTGCGAAAATATCTGTTACCATAACCATACGCATATCCGAAGTTGTTACCATAAAAAGGCCTGTTCCAACCGTATCCCCAGTTGTTCCATCCAAAACCACCATAGCCCCAGTTGTTCCATCCAAAACCGAATCCGCCATAACCCCAGTTGTTCCATCTGTTCCAGCCCCAAGGTTGTCCCCATCCTGCTCCATAAAATCCGGGATAACCTACATTGTTCCAGCCCCATCCATAAAGATTGCCATAACCCCAATTGTTCCAACCATTATTATGAATGTAAATACTCACGTCAGAATTGTTACTGCCCCAGCTACCATAGCCTTCATAGTCATTTGCATTGGCATAATAGTCTGTCAATTGGTCTTCTTGAACTTCGGCATCAAGATTGTTGCTGGAATAAGAATCTACATCGGTAAATATTTCATCATCTAAAATTTCACCATACTGACTGGCTTTTTCGCCAAAATAATTGGTATAGGTGTCAGATTCAGAACTTACTTCTGTATTCTTTCTTTGTTCTGGTCTTCTTTCTACGGTAGCTGGTACTTCATCAGAATAAATACCATCATTGTCATAATAAGAAGATTGCTGGTATGATCCACAGGAAGTTATGAAAACGGCCAGGGTCACCAACATTGAAATGTTGCGAAGTTTGTTGTGGGGTAGCGAATATATCATCGGATTAAAATTATATTGTTGAACATATTAAAAATAACTAGTTTTACTCAATTATTATATAGTAATATTCACAATATTTGTGCCAAAGTCCAGATAATGAGTAAAAATTTGACGAAGAGAAGCGAGGATTATTCCAAATGGTATAATGAATTAGTAGTTAAGGCAGACTTAGCCGAAAACTCTGGTGTAAGGGGTTGTATGGTTATTAAGCCGTATGGCTACGGAATTTGGGAGAAAATGCAAGCTGGTTTAGATAAAATGTTTAAAGAGACTGGTCATGAAAATGCCTACTTTCCATTATTTATACCAAAATCATATTTAAGTAAAGAGGCAAGCCATGTTGAAGGATTTGCCAAAGAATGTGCGGTTGTAACGCACTATAGATTGAAAAACGCGGAAGACGGAAGCGGAATTATAGTAGATCCAGAAGCAAAATTGGAGGAGGAGCTAATTGTTAGGCCAACTTCTGAAACTATTATTTGGGATACTTATAAAAAGTGGATACAGTCTTACAGGGATTTACCGTTACTTATTAATCAATGGGCAAATGTTGTGCGCTGGGAAATGCGTACTAGATTGTTTTTAAGAACTGCAGAGTTTTTATGGCAAGAAGGGCATACGGCACATGCCACGGAAAAAGAGGCAATTGCAGAGGCCGAACAAATGATGAACGTTTATGCGGATTTTGCCGAAAACCATATGGCGGTACCTGTCATAAAAGGTACCAAGACAGAAAGTGAACGTTTTGCGGGTGCAATTGAAACGTATTGTATTGAGGCTTTAATGCAAGATGGTAAGGCTTTACAAGCTGGTACTTCTCACTTTTTGGGCCAAAATTTTGCAAAAGCCTTTGATGTGAAATTTGCGACAAAAGAAGGGGGTAAAGAACATGTTTGGGCAACTTCTTGGGGAGTATCAACAAGATTGATGGGGGCGTTGATCATGACGCATAGTGATGATAATGGATTAGTGATTCCACCAAAATTGGCACCCATTCAAGTGGTCATCGTACCTATTTATAAAGGATTGGATCAATTGGACAAAATTTCAGAAACGGTTAATCCTCTTGTAAAAGAATTGCGTACTAAAGGTATATCCGTAAAATTTGATAATAGAGATACGCACAAGCCCGGTTTTAAGTTCAATGAATACGAATTGCGTGGAGTGCCGGTAAGGTTGGCCATAGGACCAAGAGATCTTGAAAATGGCACGTATGAATTGGCGAGAAGAGATACGTTGCAAAAAGAGACCGTAGCCGCCACTGATGTTGTTGCCAAAATTGAATTTTTAATGGACGATATTCAAAAGAATATGTACCAGAAAGCACTTGATTATAGAAATAGCCATATTACTGAAGTGGATTCTTATGAAGAATTTAAAAAAGTTTTAAAAGAAAAAGGCGGATTTATTTCTGCACATTGGGACGGTAGTAAGGAAACAGAAGAACGAGTTAAAAACGAGACAAAGGCAACAATACGTTGTATTCCCATTGATGCAAAACAGGAAGAAGGTACTTGTATGGTAACCGGTAAACCTTCTAATAAAAGAGTATTATTTGCTAAAGCGTATTAATTTTTTCAAAAAAATATAAAGAGGTGTTGCGATAGTGAAAAATATTTGTATTTTTGCATCCGCAATTGCGCAAAGTATGGTCCGTTCGTCTAGGGGTTAGGACGCCAGGTTTTCATCCTGGTAACAGGGGTTCGATTCCCCTACGGACTACAAAATAACAATTTGGATGTATTTCCAAGTATTGACATAATGGTCCGTTCGTCTAGGGGTTAGGACGCCAGGTTTTCATCCTGGTAACAGGGGTTCGATTCCCCTACGGACTACAA